>NZ_LPNP01000080.1:0-1286869 GCF_019266045.1 Rhodococcus sp. MH15 | reverse complement strand
CTTCAGCTAACCCAAATCAGAAAGCGGGTGGGGAAAAACAACTGGCCGCCACCGGGGAGAACCCGTGGCCACCAGCGGGGAGAACTACTGGCCGCCTACGGGGAGAACTTCGTGGCCATTGACACGCCGATCCCAGCACTACAGGTAATGAATTGGTAATGTCAATCAGGCATCCTGGCCTCGCAGTCTGGGATGTAGGCGACCCGTTGACTTCGTCACCATCGATCGGCGGGTCGCCGTTGCGTGTCGTTCCTGTCCGTTCCGGCACGCACGGCCTACCTCACCACGGATTGAGGTAGGCCTCCAAGACTTCGAGCAGGGCTCTGATCGGCATTTCTGTGCGCACGGCCGCCTGGCTGAGTGGTAACAGGCGGGTCGCCAGAACTGTGCGTTGACGAGAATCAAGGGCTCGTCACCGTGCACGGCCCCGCCGCGTACCTCAACGCACTCAACCGGCGGCGGGGGTCGACAAGACTGCCCGGCGGAACTCGCATCAGTTCCGGTGCGCCCGGCCCGTCCGGTCGGGTGGATGCGGGCGGGCCATCAGGACTGCTGCTCGCTCTGACCAGCGACCTGCACGAAGAGTCCACTAGACATGACGGTCGGACGCCACCCTATGGGCCGCTGAGGGCTGCGCATGACTCACGCATTGGTTCCGATGCACGCGATGTCACCCAAAAGGTAGTCACGCACAACCCGCGCGTGGCCCCGCAATGACAATGCCCCACTCAACCAATGAGGATTGAGCGGGACATTTTCGATTTTGCCGACGATCACGGCTTGAGAACGCCATGCAATATCGTGAACCGCTTCAGTACCATCCCGCTCATGAAGAGCATGTGGAGCAATAGGGCCGCGATCAACCCGTTCCCAACGCGAGTAACGATGGTCCAGTCGTTCGGCATATCGAAGAACAGAGAAGTTGCCAAGGTCCCAGTCAGCACGATGCCAACAAGAACTGTGTAGTTCACGTTTGCTCGCAGCTCCTCGACTAATTGGATCGCATCTCGGTCGGCACTTTGAAACGGGTCTCGCCGCATCTGCAGGCTCTTGTCGAATATATTGAAGGCGAGATTAAATATCAGACCAGTGAAAACCGCCACTGACGCCAAAATTGCAGCAATATCGAACTTCTCAGCACCGAAAAACCCGACCAACAATCCGAAAACGAGGGGGATGAAGTAAAAGATCAAAAAGTCCTGCAAAGACCGACCATCGTCCCGACCATCTCGAAATGTATCAATTTGATCTCGAACGACGTCAGTTGGTAGGAGTTTCATCAGTCACCACCCAGTCCACTTGGAGATCGTCTTGCGATTGTACGCGAGGATCCCCCGTCGGGTCAACGACAGTCAGACTGCCGAGCGCCGTTCCCTGTTTCACTTCGTCGACAATGGCTATTGCGACCTTATAGAACTCTTCAGACGTCGGTCTACGTTCAAGCGATTCCCGATCGATCGGAAAAGAGATCGAATTGGGTGTTCCTTCCTCGACATTAACCTTTCGAGAACGTCCATTCACCATCACTACATTGGCGGACACTGTGGTCTCATCTGTTATTTCTCCGTGATCCAGAAATCCATACATAGCCCCGATTTCAGAGGCCTTCTTTCCCTTAAAATTGGCGAACGGACCCAGCCCACCGCGACGTTGAATTTTGACCACCTTGGAGAACGGGGTTGGCTTGCCCCCCTGTGCATTTCGAGCACGATCACCACTCTTATGCATCGTTTTGAACTCCACCGATTGCGTCTGCAGATCAGCGATAGACTGACCCAAAGTTAACGCCTCTTGCATCGGATCTATTTTGACGATCACACCAGTGTCGACGTTCGCTCTAATTGTGTTCCGAAGGAGGTCGGAGACATGTTTCCCGATCGCGAAATTTCCAACACTCTCCACAATCAAGATGCCTGCCCGAGCTGACGGCGACGCGGCGAAAAGCACCCGTAAATCGAACCACTCGGCATCCGAATATCGCCTGACCGCAGGAATCTCTAAAGCCTCCAGCGAAAGATTGCTGTTGATTCCACTCACTCCAAGCAAGCAGCCGCATTCGACCTGGTGATCTACGCGAGTAACACTCTGAACATCGAGCTGCCGAGTGTTGTCGTCTGAACGCTTCCTCGGATCAGCTTCCCGACTGAGTGCGACCCACGCATTTGTTACTGCGTCGAGCACAGAAATGCCTTCATGCTTGGGGCTAACCTGGCCCATACGCCTCGGCGAGCCCGGATCGCCAGCCGGAGCGACGGTAACCCGGTACGGTGTCAGCTGGTAGTCAGCCATTGGAACCCCTCTAGTCTCGAAATTCAAAGAAATCGACTCAGACTAACTCGAACCGACCAGTCTGAACGTCTGGATCGTTTAAGCCCAGCGAAGCACCTCAAGCGGCTTGTTTCCGGTAACAGAGAACGGGATGGCATTTCTCTACCGCCACAACTTCACGGGCGCTGATCTGCCGCGTCGACCTGCCTACCAGGTGCCACTCTCCAGCGGGCGGGCCCCGGAACTGCGTACCGTCTAGTGCAACGGTTCGGTGCGCATGGATTGCCGGGCCTGGCCCCCACTTATCTGGCCGGGCCGGCCACCAGGCGCGATGAACGGCACCAGTGCGGCGGTTGTTGCATGGCGACACTCGTTCAAGTTTCGGTGTTACTTGGGTTGCGCTTTGCTAATCGATTACTAACCCTCCGGTTTGTCTGGTTGGATACCCCCATGAAGAAGACATTCGTGGGGATTTTGGTCACCGCCGGATTGGTGCTGACGAGTTGCGGTTCGAACGAGCCGCCTGCGCCCAGTGAGGCCGAGTTGCGAGCCAGGGCTTGTGAGGCATTCGCGACGGCTACACCTGGCGTCTATGAAACGTCCGAAGCCATGGACATCCTCGCCGACCCGGGGTCGACGACATCCCAGCGCCGCGATGCAATGTCCATGATGGCGGACAAGAAGCGGACGTGGCCATACGACTGCGATCTACCTTCGGATAAAGCTCGGTTCGACAAGTTCTTTATCGACGCCAAAGCTAAATGGGCTGAGTCCGACAAGTAGTACCGGCTAAGTTGTCGGCGCGCCCACCTACACTGCATCGCGCGAGGTCGGGTGGGTAAGGGAAGATCAGCTCGGCCCCGCAATCTGGCATTTTGAACACGGAAGTCGGATATCATTTCATTGCTGCGGCGATTCTGAGTGGTCAGTTCGGCCGCGCAAGGCCTGCCCTCCGGCTGTGCACTCGCCGGGGGTGGGCCTCACCAAACTCCTCGCGCCGCCATGTTGCGCGATAGGCACTGTGGATGCGTCGGCGAATTGCCTGCCTGGTACTTGAGTACCGTATACAACCACCAATCGTGGTTCGGCCATATGCCCGAGAAGTAGTATCGCTCGTGCACGTTCGCCTTTGCCGGCTCGACGTGCACGGCCCGCCTAGGTGTTACTGACGAACGCTGTGGGCGGGCCATCTGGAGTATGAAGAACTCCGTTTACCCGCACAGGAATCGGCGGCCCTCCCGCGTCTCCCGCAGTCCGGCGTCGAATCTCGTCGAGAATCTGCTTGTTCGACAATTGCTGCAACGACATTCGTGTCGGCGACAACGGCACGTTTTCGTCTTCAGTCATGAACCCGGCGGCTATCAACACCTCCTGCACCGGCGCATCGAACAACGCTGCGACGCGCCGCAGTACCTGCGGCGTTGGGGACCGAGCGATCCTTGTCCACTGACGCATCTGGGATGGATACACACCGAGCGCCCGAGCTGCTTCCTCTGGACTTTCATAGCCGCGGGCCACGATCTGGTCTCGAACCCAAGCTGCGAATCCTGAAGCCATGGGCGTTATTTTCCCACGGCATTTCTGAATGTTCGCGCAGCGAAACAGTTCGAGAGTTTCGCGCTCGGATCAGTTATCCCCATGTGCTGTGCATGAATTGGGGATAGTTCAACACTCAAGTATCTGTGACTCGGCGAAGACTGGTATCGGAACCCTCGGATCCGTAGATTTCCCTCGGCGGCATCACCTGACTCCGAACTCGGGTATGGCGTAGCCCTGCCGACACGATCTCCCAGGCTGTCGGCGGGGCACCATAAACGGTGCGCCGCTTCCGCCTCGGTTCTCGGCGCACTCAGGTCCGCCAGCGTGCTGATCACACACTCGCTGGCGGGCCTCTATCAGCAGAAGCCGAAGTCTTAACAAATTCTTGATTCGATTCGGGTTTGGCGATTCCATTGAGTGGTACTGCTGACTTGCGGCTTTTCGATGTCGGTAACACGGTCAGCCGCATCGGCCCACCTGCCGGGTGTCATTCCCCGGAGGTGGGCTGCCTCGCTTCGACTGGAGCTACTAAAATTCACCCTGGGTCGGGCCCCGGACAGCGAGAGTTGTATTAGCTGATGAAGAACGGTGCATACCGCACGCAATGTCGACGCTGCAGCAGTGTGGTGTACGACGGCCCATGGATCTCGCCGGCCGAACGGCTGAGACTGCAGCAAGATCACCGAAGTTCCTGTCCTGCGGATGTCATTTCGATCCGAGAGCCGCTCTCGGCTTCGTCTCGGGTTGCCACTGTGAGCTCACGCTTCACGCGCCCCGCCTAATTGCGGCAGAGGGTGAAGTCGGAGATGAAGAAGACCCCAAAGTTACGATACGGCTACCGTTGCAGGTATGGTCGGATTGTAAACGCATAGCGCTGCTGTTGTTCGTTTACCAGCCCTGACGGTCCCCTATCTTGTGTGGCCGTCAGGGCTGCCCTGTTACAGAATGAAAAAGCCCGGATCTAGTTACCCTCGGCAACTTTCTGCGACCGGAACCTGCAGAATCTAACGGGCCTCGAAACGGAGATGTCGTGAAACGGAAAGCGCTTTGCCTCACAACCGGAGCTCTCGTCATCGCCTTCGTAGCCCGATCACTCGGTTCACTGGCCGCGGCTCAGCCCTTCGGCGTACCTCTCGGGCACCGCCTCGTCCGATGAAGACCTAACAGAGCCCATCCACCGCAGCTGCGGGGCCAACAAACTCGGCCCAGTTTATTCGGCCCATCACACCGTGTGAAACAGCAAAAGACGCCCCCACCGATTCCCGGTAGGGGCGCCTTTTTTACAGAACGGCGAAGCCGCTTCGCGTGTAGATAGTGGTTCCGAACTGGCTGATTCGGTTGTACTGAACCTTCACCCTGTCCCCGGCGGCCAACGGGTAGCTGACTGCGGTTCCGCCGCGAACGTCATAACCCCCGATATCGGAACTGGTGTTCACCACATTGCCGTTCACGAGGATCCGGATTGCAGACTTATTATCCGAACGGCAGTTCACATTGGCAGTCAAGATAGCGCTCGGATGACTCTTCTGAACCACGAACGAAGTGCCATCCATGATGGTGCCAGGATTGGGCGTAAAGGCAATGTCGGACCAACCTACGGGCGGAGTCTGATCGACCTCAGTGCCGCCAATGGCTACGGGCTGATCCTCCGCCGAGATGGTCATCATCGTCCGATTGGCCACAACGGTCGTAGCGAAAGCTCCGGACTGATTCCGATATCCCAGGGTCAACACATCGCCGACTGCCAGGGTTGTGTTGGCCATCCCCATCAGCTGAAGGGCGCCGTTGTAGTTCACAGACCCTGCGGACTCGGTGCCGATCAACGTGCCGTTCTTGTAGATACCGAGATAGGCGGTGTTGTTGGAGGTCGTGGTGAAGTGCCCAGTGAACCCAATGCGGACAGGGCCAGACGTTGCACTGACAACGCCGTTGCCCTGAACGACCGTTCCGGGAAGTCCTGGATTGGAGATCATTCCAGGGATGGTCACCGTTGCCACTGCCGATGTCTGGAAGTTGGCGCCGAGGATGATGCCAGTGGGCGTGAAAGAGCTGAACAGAAGCTTCCACCCCGTCCCCGTCCAGAGGTGAGACGACTTGATGTTCTTCCATTCAGAACCAGTCCAATAGGCGCGTTGCGTGATTTTCTTGTACGAGTTCCCGTCCCAGGCGTGTGCAGGCATCGGCTACTCCGTCACGTGGTAAATAGCGCCCGTTATCTGGCCCGTTGTCGGCAGCGCTGTAACGATCTGGTCGAGGTCGCCACGCCTCGCGGTCACCGACGTCGTACCCAGCGCGAGGTTCGAGTTGCCCGTTCCTGCTCCGATCGCAGCTCGGCCTGCTGCTTGGTCGACAGCCCGCATTGATGCCCGGCCTACCGCGGTTGCATCCGTGATGTCCGCCGTGGAGGTGTCGACTGCCCCCTTGCGCCCATTGACCGACAGCACCGGGGATGCGGGGTAGGTGGCCTCGAGCCAGTTCGTCGGAACAGACGCCGGATTTGCGATGAGTCGGAAATCGGTTCCCCGATCACCACGAGTGCACCAGTCGCCGCGCTCACCACCAAGCGCGATCATTCCCGCTTCGGAGTAGGCCACGCCGCGAAATGATGCGCGAGCTTCGGTGGGGATCTGTGCGGCGAGGATCTTGCCGGTGCCGTCGAGGTCCGCCTTCGTGGCGAGTTTCGCTGCCAGTCCGGTGATTTGACCTTCGGCGTGCGTGTGCGTCGTCGGAGCCTTGCCGTCGAGTGCACTCTGCAGGCCGGTGACATCTGCGACGGCGTGGGAGTGAGCGGTCGGCGGGCGGGCGTTGGTCAGCCGCGAATCGCCTTCCTGCACCGAAGTGTCCGCTTTGTCGAGTGAAGTCTGCACGCCGGGTGAGGTCTTCGCCTTCGTGACCGCCTCGTCGAAGATCTTGGGTGTCGTGACCGCGTTGTCGAGCACGGAGCCCGCGATGATGCCCTCGGCTGCGTCCTCTGCGCGCTGCGCCTGCGTTGTCGCGTCTGTCGCGGCCTTTTGCGATAGTTCGCGCTCGGCGACAAACTGGGCGCCGTACTGCTCGAGAGTTTGGTCGACCAGGGTTGCCGTGTTCTCGATGCTGGTCTTCGTCTGATGGAGATCAGTCTGGATCTGCTCTACGTCACCCTTCGCTGTGACCACAACGTCAAGCGCGTCGGTGACGGTCTGACGGTCTATCGCGACCGAGGAGGCTGCGGACTCCACGGCAAGGCGATCCTCGGCGACCTGTGCAGCGTCCTCGGCGACGTCCTGGATTCCAGCGGCTGTCCGCACCGACAACTCCGCCGCTTCCTCGGCACGCCCAGCTGCCTCAGTGGCCTCAGCGACCGCAGGAACGGGAAGTGTGATGTCTGGTCCCTGCGACATGTCGAACACAAGGCTGTCACCGGACACGGAGATGCCGTCGACACTCCTGCCTGCAGGACCAGGAACCGTCGAGTCCTTCCCGGGCGGACCCGGCGACGGGACGAGGATCCCACCACCTCCGGACGCCTCCTCCCCCAGTGTGATTCGTTCACCGTCACTGCCCACGAGGATCATTTGTTCACCTTCTTTACCTGTCCGGTCTGCAGTTCCATCTCGACTGTCGGCGTCGCAGTGGTGTCCTGGTACATCAGCCAGTATTTGGTTCCTGTGGCAATGGTCGCGACGACTTCGGACTCGATTTTCAGCGATGCTGTGCCGCCTGCAATGGTGAACTCCCACTTGATTTGTGAGGTGCCAGGTTCGCCGAGAAGGAAGTACAGCTCGTGCCCGTCAGGGAAGTCGGCGCCGTCGTCGAATCGGTACCAGTACACGAAGTCACCGACAGTCGGCAGATTCAGAGCGAACTTTGGTGTGGGTGTGCGGATGTCGCCCATCAGCTTCCCTTTCCGTAGATATCGCGCATGACGTCGGCGATATCCGGCGTGACGTTGGCGGATGCACTGGTGATGTCGTGGCCGTGATCGGCGAGAGTCTCAAGCAGTTCGGCGGACGTAGTCTCAAGTTCTTTTGCCAGGGCGTGAACCCGGACCGGTTTCGCCACTTCGGATTCGAGGATTGTCGGCTCGTCAATCTCGGCGGGATTTTCGTCAACCACCGGATCGGGCACCACAACCTCATAGCCGCCGGCCATT
Organism: Rhodococcus sp. MH15; assembly: GCF_019266045.1. NCBI lineage: Bacteria > Bacillati > Actinomycetota > Actinomycetes > Mycobacteriales > Nocardiaceae > Rhodococcus > Rhodococcus sp. MH15. The sequence continues at coordinate 1,278,930 of NZ_LPNP01000080.1, read as the reverse complement.
AGCAGTGCCCACTCCCTCGACGGCTCAGGATGCACATACGAGCCAGGCAATCGGGTCATCCTCACTGCTGCACCGGACGGGTAGGCGGGGAAAATTGCCGCTTCGCGATCCTGCGGCCCGAACGCCATCTGCAAGAGCACTGTCACGTACGAATGACCTTTCAATGGTTCGGACAGCTTGTAGCAGTTCGCTTCTCCGGCGAACCCACCTACATTCTCGACGATCAGTTCTGCTGTTGGCATCAGTGTTCCTCTCCGATGAAGTATTCGATGACGGTGACGAGGCCGTCTCCTCCGACCGCGCCGGCACCACCGCCGCCGCCGGGGTATCCGCCTGGTTGGCCGCTGTCTCCACCGCCACCTGACTGGCACCATTCCCAGAAGAATGGACGCAATGAATTTCCGAAGCCGCGACCGGATTTGCCGCCCACGCTGCCCCGGCCGCCTCCGCCACCCCCGCCCGCGAGCAGTCGCACATCAGCTGAGGTGACCGATTCACCGGGTTGCCCACGTGCGCCGCCCGTACCGCCGCGCATGTACGACAACCCGCCGAGCCTGTCGGAGTTCCCGCCGTGCCCGCCGAATGCGGTGAGGTCGAGGAAGGTGGAGTCGCCGCCGTCGCCGCCGGATGTGCCTCCTGCGCCGACCACAACGTCCACCCGGTCTGGCAGCAGGTCGGCAGGAATGCGCAGTTTGTCGACCGCTGCTCCTCCGCCCCCTCCGGTGCCTCCACTTCCGTCTGAGGCGCTGAACGATCCGCCGCCGCCCGCGCCGCGAAGGACGACATCTACTTTGGCGAGGTTGTCCGGTTTCTCCCACACCCAATTGCCAGCGGTGAATAGGCGAAGATTGGTTTTGACGGCCATGTCAGCTCATCCGCTCGATAACGAAAATGAGGCCGGCGCCTCCGATGCCACCATCCCCAACCGATCCCGGGTTCCAGCGCCCAGCTCCGCCACCACCGCCACCAGACGGGTACGCGCCATCTCCGGCATTTGCAGCGGCATATGCGCCACCGCCACCACCACCGCCACCAGTAGCAATGACCTTTGAGGGTGGCGTGCCCGGGGCGCCGGGTGTGCCGACAACGCCCCCTGGGGAAATCCCACCGATGCCGCCGTTCGTTCCGATGCATTCAATGGCTGCGATTCCAGTCCCTCCACCGCCACCACCACCGCCACCGCCGTGCAGGTCGTACGGGGAGGTCGAGTTTCCTGCCTGCGTAGATCGCACCGACGTGCCCACACCGCCGCTTCCACCGAAACCGCCGGGAATCATGCCCGCGCCGCCGATGCCGCCGATGCCTTGAATCTGCGGTTTTCCGCCGCCGCCGCCCTGTCCGCCACCAGCAGCGAGCCAATCCCCGAAGCGGGTATCGCCGCCGCCGCGGCCCGCGCCCTGCGATCCCACGCCCTTCTCGCCGCCCTCACCTACCGTGATGGCGATGGGTTTGAAGGTGCCGTCCGCATTCTTCGGCAGAAGTGTTGCGGGAATGGTGGTGTGGACTTCGCCGCCACCGCCACCACCACCGCCCCCGCTCGCGGACGCCGCCACGATATTCCACTGTCCAGCCCCGCCGCCACCACCGGCGCCCAGAATAATCACATCGATCGACGTGACCCCGGTGGTCGGCGTGTACTCGTGGTCGGACGCATACACGATCGCGTTGCCCTGCAGGATTAGCTGATTGAACTGGTCAACGAGAGTCTTGATCGACCGCGAATGATCATTGACCTTCTCCAACTGCTCAGACAGGGACTTCCCGTCAGACTTGAACTTATCTTGCGCACCTTGCCATTTGCCCAGCGCGCCGTTGGTCAGTTTCGCCTTGGCTTGCTCCTCCGTCTCTAACTGCCGAGCGCGGAAAAGTCCGCGCACGAGCGAGCCGTCGGGGATGGCGCCATCCGGTGCAGCTCCCACAGTTCACCTCCCCCTTCGGTAGCCAGGACCGATCACAGTGGCGGACCTTCCGGGCGATTCAGGTGATTCCACGCTCGCTGCGAAAGCTGCGGTCGCTCTTCATTTCCCGGGATTCGGTCCGCGATCCACTGAATCGTTGCCCGTGCCCACGTGAGTAGGTCGTCGAGCAGTCCGTCGCGCTCACGATCAGTTGCTTTGAGTGCGTCAACTTCGGCGCGCAATGCTGCATTTTCCGCCTTGTTGGCAGAGCTTTCCTCGCGGACGGCGGCGAGATCGTCGCGCATCGGTCCGAGGATCACCTCGAAGTCCTTGCGCTGCTGCTCGAGTAGATTCACTCGATCCGATCTGCGGCCGGCCAGCCACCCGCCGAGGGCGGTAATCGCCGCAACGATCACCGTCCCAGCTGTGGGCCAGAACGCTGGGTGATTGAACACCGGCCCTCCTCGGGGTCAGTCGAGGTGGTCAGGCGAGATAGCTGCCGTCGACGCCGTCATATGGGGCGTTGCCCGACTCCGAATCCGGCCGACGATGGCGAGCCTCTACCGCCCGAACCCGGTTGGCCTCAGAGCCCGCGAGACCTCGCGCGGTTGCCTCTGCAGCCAGCGAGCTCGAAGATGGCGACTCTTCCTCGTCGATCACGATCACGTCCGGGTGCAGTGGTGCCAGCGACGGCAAACCCTTGGTCGATCCGAAGTTGCTCGAGGCCAGCGATGTCAACACCGATACGAGAGCCGCCGTGGCAGCCAATGTGAGCGCATAGCGCCAGTTGATATCCGACAGTGTTCCCGTTGCAGGGATCGCGCCGACCAGCGCGCTGACAAACGTGCGACCGACACGATCGAGCAAGTCGATGAGGAAGTTCCCCGAGGTCAGTGCCGTCGACGTCGAGAGCGCGAAGAGGAACGAGACGAGCGCTGCCAGGGCTGCCGAGGACATGGCAGTCGTCCATGACACGGACGCAATGGTCGCGCCGCCCGCCAGGAAGACGAGCACCGTCTGAACGAACGTCTTGCCGGTGCGATCGAGCACGTCCAGCCAGAAAGCTTTTGTGTCGATCGAACGCGTGCCGACGAGTTCTACGCCGACAGTGAGAGTTCCGTTTGATTCAGCCATGATTCAGCCTTTCTGTGCAGCTGTGGGCTGCTGACGAGTGTCGCCCGATGCGAAACGGGCTTGGAGTGATGCGAGCAGCGTCTTCGACTCGAATGCCTCGCGGTGAGCTTCGAGCACCCAGAAGACGAGGGAGCCGGTGCGATCGTCACCCTCGACGTGGGACTTGTACCCGTCCCAGACGGTTTCGTTCCAGACGTCGGCGAGACCCGCGCGCGGCCACATCTCTGCTTCCTGGACCTTGACGAAATCACGTCCGGCTGCAGAGATCTGCCGAACAGGTTCGGGCTGGCCCCACTGCAGGGCAGCGTGCTGTTCGTACGAGAGTGCCACGGGGCCTCCTGGATTCGGTGCGGGTGTGGAGCCCAGGCGCATGATCAGCGCCCAGGTTTTGGGTCCGACAGTGCCGTCGGGTGTCAGCGCCGGATCGGTGCGCTGCAGCGCCGCGATCGCCGACTGGGCATCTCGCCACTTCCCCGACTGCGGGATGGCGAGCTTTGCCTGCATATGTTTGATGCCGGCGATCTGATACGCCGGTTCGCCCGCTTCCCCGGACACCGATTCCTCGGGGCCGTCGAGCGGTCCATAGAACCAGCCGGAGGGCAGCGGGAACGCATCGGGATCGCCTGCGCCGACAGTGGCGTCGAGGTACCAGAAGTCGTGGAACAGTGGGTCGTTCCATGCCCTAGCGGAGGCCGCGACCACATGTCCGGAGCGGCCCATGTACATGCCGCGGGATTCGAAGTTCAAGCCGTCGAAAGTCCCGGCAACGTGCGAGTCGTATCCGCCGCCGCCATGCAGGAAGCCCAGCTTGAGCAGAGCATTCGGCGGCACGTCAGCCTTGTTGCGGGCGTGGACAAGTCCCAGCGGAGCGGCGTCACCCGTAGCCGACGCACCGAGAACGCCTGGCCGGTTGCAGTTCTCGGTCGATCCGTACCGCCGATTAGCCTGCATGCCCTGAACGTGTGCTGCGACTGCGAACGCGAACCAACTGCAGTCACCGCCAGGATTTCCGGATCCGCCGTACGCGTACGGAAGCCAGTCCTTCGACCAAATGTATGCGCGGGTCGCGTCGACTTGCGCGCGCGTGAAAGTGCGTGTCATGACTACCCCTTTCGGGATGTAGGAATGGACGGGCTCTAGAGGCCCAGATGTGCGACGAGCCGGTCAGCGATCTCGCGACCGACATAGGCGTCGGGGTCGACGTCCAAGCCGAGGTTTCCGAGAAGTTCGACCACCTCGTCGGTATCGACGTCGAGACGCGACGCCAATTCACTGACCTGCAAATGACCGGCGGGAGCGGAGGGTTCGGGAACGTCCTCGAATCCCATCTTTTCGAGCACCACCTGCTTGAGCTCGGCTCGATCGGACTGTGGCAGCTGCGCCACGACTTCCGTCCAGGAGCTCTGTGGAAGGTCGGGGGTCTCCATGGACACCCACTCACCCTGTGCAGTCCACCTGTCCGCCACCGCATTCTTGGGTGGTTGATATTTGAGTGTTGGCTTCGCCGATGGCCTGGCGCCGAGGATCCACATACGCCAGGACTGCATTTCCCAGTACTCAGTTCCGAGCATCAAAGGAGCTCCGACCACGCCCGGCATTCCCGTGAACATCCACAGGAACGCCTGGCGCGGATTACGGAGATCGCAGTTCTCCCGCAACGGAAGACCTTGGCCTTCCCATGCCGGCCACTGGTCGAACGTCTTGCCGCGAACAAGTCCTTGCTGTTCCATCGTCAGACTCCCAACTGTTGAAGTGAGGTGGCGAACGCTTCGATCCGCTCCCATGCCTTCTGCACGGGGTCCTCGAGCGCGCGACTGTCGCCGATGGTCACGGTGCGTGTGACTGGCTGCTCACGTGACCAGGACAGCCCGACCTTGGAAATCCGGTCGATGTAGATGCGGCCGGTCTTGTCGTTCTGCATCGTGAAACCTGCACGGTCGCCGAGCCATACGTGGCCGGTCTCGCCGATCAGGAACGGCGCAGCGTCGCGGGCACCGAACTCGATCGACTCATACGAGCGTGTCGCCCAGATTCCCGCTCGGAGAACCATGAGCGAGGAAATCGTGTACGCCTTGCCCGCACCGTCCTGGAAGTACTCGAAGTATCTCGTCCAGCCCTGATTGTTGGCCCGCGCTACCAACCGTGCGACCATCCAGGCGAGCACGGTCCCCATGTAGAACGGTTTCAGCACGGCGTCCGCCACACCGCCCATGGGTGGCACGCCGGGAATCATGGCGGTCAGATCGCCCAACATCTGCACTGTCGCCGACATCAATTCGTCGACGCCTGGGGCTGAGCTACCGCCCGTGACGACTTGTATGCCCTTCGACGGAGTCTTGCGGAACCGATACCTGTCCAGCCCGGTCTCTTCGCCGTCGCGCCACACCGCAAGCGGCAGCGACTTATTCGTCCGCTTGCTACCCGGGATGTAGTACTCGGCCGGGATTGTGGTGTCGGTTTTGAGATGCGACGTGCTTTCGATGAAATCGCCGATGAACTTCTCGACGGTCATTTTCAGCCCGTCGAATCGAGTGCCACCATGCGACGTTCCCGTGAACCGTCCGGACCGATCTTCGAACGACACGACCACCGTCCCGTGACGCAGGTTCGCACCCGGCCACGGAGGCGGATCGCCATGCAGGTAGCGGCGCACGATCGGGGTGATCTCGCCGTCCTGCATCATCGTCTTCGCGATGTCGTGAAAATTCTTGAAGCGCGAGCCCGCAATCCCCCACAGCGCACCGGAATTGAGCGAATCCATGAACTTGATCGGCTTGACGACCAGAGACCAGGTGGATTGATCCAAGTTGGTGCGGTTCGCCGGATCCATCGGATCGTCCGGCATGGCCCAGGTCGAGTTTCGTTCCCGGTGGCACTGGAGGTCGAGCATCGTGGACAGCACCCACGGGATCGGCCCCGGGAGGATGAACACGCGCGGCGCCTGGAAGTGCTCACTGAAGAAACTGTTCGACCAGACCGTGTACCACTTGAGCCGCTCGTAATCACTCGAAAACGTCGCCACGACAACTTGATCGCCGTTGTCCCGCTTGTCGAGTTCGATGTACTCGAGGAGTCCGCCCCACCGCGAACCCGTGTACTCGACGGTGATGTTGACGTTGCGTTTCTCGCCGCGCTGCATGCGGCCCCACTCGTCCCAGAGCCACTCGCCCACAGGATGATCGAGGGGATGTTCCAACTGCCCAGGACCGGTGTCCCCCTCGATCAGATCGAAGGTTCCGCCGTACTCGGCCTGCACCAGATGCTGCAACCGCATCTCGCCGTCCCACAGCAATGCAACCGGCGGGATCTGGCGTTGATTCTGCTCACGCCGCTCTTCGGCCCGGGTTGCTTCCCAGATCGCTTCACATTGCTCTTCGAGAGACAGTCCGTGATCGATCACGGTCACCGGCGGCCACCTCCTGTCATTGCATGCCGATAGGCCGCGACCATCGCCGCGGCTGAATCAGCTGGATCATCGCGCCGCCCGCCGGCGCGTTTGTCACCGAAACCCGCAGAGTTTGCTTCTGCGTCTTCGGCGGGATGACGTACTCGAAAAACCGCCCGGGAACGGGCATCCGGCCAAGCAAGTTCGTATTCGCAGCATCACGAACCATCAGCTTCATCGGATCCAGATCGACCGTGAACCCACCCTCGAGCGCACCGATGGACGGCATGACGATGGAGCGGTTCGCGTCATTGCGGCCCGACAACTTCGACACGCCAGGTCGGCGTTTGCCTGGCGGTCCCTCCCACGACACGTCGGGAAGGATCCAGTCACCGCGAGTGCCGATCCACTTGTGCCGCATCGGCTGATCCGTCGGATTCCAGACCTCGATCTCGCCTGACCCCGACGAACTGCCGGTCGACCACTTCGTGACGTAGTCATCCTCGTAGTAGTGCGGTTGACCCGCCCGAAGCGGAATGATCGGATTCGAATACTCCACGACGAGCGGGTCAATCCCCGGATCGAAATCGGGCTGCTCGTACAACTGCACGTCGAGGAACCGTGTCGAATTCTCTGTAATGACCTCGATGCACGCCAATTTCGCATCGTGGTCCCACTGATCGACCCGATAGTCGAACGCCTGCCGGAACCGCGAATCGATGTCCTCCTGATCGCCGCCGGCAACCCGATCCGCGGAAACATGGAACCCCAGCGCAAGATCTCGCCAGTCGTTCCACATCCCCTTCATCGTTCCGCCCGACTCGGCGTTCGCCGCCACCCACGAAGTGCGGACCGGGGAGTCGAACAAGCCCTTGACCTGATCGACTCCCAAGTCCACACCTTCGGTGCCGGCATCCTCGCCATGGACAGGCCAGAAACTTCCATCCGTGCCGTGGATGTTGATCGTCATCGATGCCATGGTGACCTCCCAGCCTTACCGATCATCCGAATGGCCTTCCTGCATGCCGCATCATCTGGCGACCCTGAGCACGCTGAGCGCTGTGCACCGCGGCCATGCCGTCAGAGAATGTCGGGTTGTTGATGTTGACCGAGTAGTCGTTTCCACCACCGGCATTCGGATTGATGGCGAGCGTGTCCAAGTTCGCGATCTTGGCGATATTCGCGAACTCGGGCGCCGTGAACACCGGCTCCGGAGCGCCTGACTTGTTCAACGCCAACCCGCCGTGCGGGATCATTCCGCCCTGGTCGTAGAGCTTGATCGGCAAGGTCTTGAGCCAATCCTCGACCCAATTTCCCGCACCGATCGTGACCGGCAGCTGTCCGTCGATCTCGCTCCGAGGGAACGAACGCGTCACGAAGTCACCCAGCGGATCTCGCATTGCCTCCGCAGCCGAGGACTCCGGCAAGGTGGATCCCGGCTTCGGCTTCTTGAACTCCGGAAGCGGAATATCCAGCCAACGAGAATTGATGCCGAATATCTCAAGCGCCGAATCGACCGCGATCCCCACCAGATCGGCCCCGTACCTCTTGAGTCGATCCTTCAGCGAGAAATCGCCGTTGGCTTCCTTGTCCTTGTCCTCCTCGACCTTCTTGCGAGTCGCGGCGAGCGAGTTCTGAGCCGAGTACACCGAAATATCGGCCTTCTCCTTCTCGAGCGAGGTCGACTCGGGATCGTTGTACACCTTGTCCCGGGCCAACTGCGCATCCAGCAGAGCAATCTCGGCATTGCGCACCGAAATCGCATCGTCACCCATCTCGCCGGTCAGAACAGGAGCAGGATCGTTCGACGTCGAACTCTTTCCGTCACGTTTCTGCTCCAGCTCGCGAACCTTGAGCTCGGCCTGCTGAACCTTCAGCTCCGCCTGGTCACGATCGGCCTGCGACTTCTTGTCGTTGGCGTTGATCTTGTCCCGAGCCTCCTGCGCCTGAATTACCGCCACACGGGCGGATTCGAGTGCAAGAGCATCCTTCTCGGTCCACTCCACCGGCTTCTCGCCACGCAGATACGCACCCGACTTGCTGTCCCAACCGTCGATGAGTTCGTTCGGCAGGTGGAACTTCACCGGGAACTGCGACGACTGAGCATTCGCACGGTTTCCGCCGATGCCCGATGTACCGTGAGCACCGCCCGATTCCGCCGACATGCCGGCGATGGTCGCCGCCATGTGTTCCTTCGAGATGCCGACCTGGAACTGAGTGCCCGCAGGACCCAAACCGGCCTGCAGACCCGCCACGCCGCCACGACCGTTGAAGAAGTCGTACGTGGTGTACAGACGCTTCACCGATCCGGTGATGCCCATGACGATCTGCTGCAACCAGCCGACAAATCCCGAGCAGTCGAATTGCGTCGGCCCCGTACCGCCCCACAGGTACGCGTTGCCCTCGACTGATCGACCGGCCGCGAGTCCTGCCTCGACGCCGTTGCGGCCACCTTCGGCGAACCGTGGAAGATTCTTCAACCGCGAATCATCGCGATTGATCATCCCCAGCAGCCAATCCCACTTTTCCGACGAGCGGCCGTTGACGATCCACTCGCCCTTGTCGACCCAGGTTGTCGGTACGCCATCGCGGCCCATTCCGAGGAAGCCGTCAACACGATCGGTGCCCGGCCCTGACGTGGGAAGTCGTGCGCCGTCGGCATTTCGAGGAAGCCGCCCACCGTAGTATCTGCCAGCGACCTGAGGCAGCCCCTGTTGGCGATACAACTCATTGATCGCGTCGTTCGACCAACCGCCACTCTGCTGCGCAACGGTGTAGAGCTGGTTGAACTGAACGGTGACCGTCTTGTCCTTCAGCGCGTCCAAGGCTGCCTTCGCGGCCCCGCCGTCGATCAGGAACTTCTCAATCCCCGCAATGAACGCCTTCGGGTCCGCAACCTTGCTCGACAGGTCGAACAGTTCCTGCAAACCAATGTTCTTCTGATCCTTGAGCTTCTCGATATCAAGATCGGCGCCCGGCTTTACCTCGAGCTCGTCGAGGTACTTCATGAAGGCGTCGGCGCTGCCCGCATTGAAATCGAACTGCTTGAGGTCGAGATCGATCCCGGCCATCGCCTTCAGATTGTCGAATGCGATCATGTTGTCCATGGCCGTGCTCAACTTCATCTGAAATTCGTTGTCGTCCATGTCGATCCGGATCTGGCCGCTAGGCAAATCCGTAACGTCGGCGCCCATGCGACGCAGTTCCGCCAGGATGCTCGGGTCGAAATCCTTCTCGACCGTTAGAACCTTCGGCTTACCTGGCTCGATCTGCATCATCTGAGACCAGACCTCAGCAAGACCCTTGGTCACATCGTCGGCGCCCTGGAGACCAACCTGAATCTGGATGGCACGCTCGTTATAGCCGAGATACTCCAGCGCATTTCGCATGTCGCCGATTTCGATCCCGAACGACTTACTGGTGCCTTCGACCTGCTGCTGAACGCTCGAGAAGATCTCGTTGATGTCCTTGCCGGCGTTTGCCATCTGGACTGCGTTCTGGATGATCTTGACGCTGGTATCTTCGAGATCTTGACCGTTTTCGGTCAGTGTCGAAATACGCCCGTTATCCAGCAGCTCGGAGCTTGCACCCTTCGTCTGGTCAATCGGCGCCGCTTGCAACAGTTCACGAGTGAGCTTGTTGTTGTCGTTCGTGGCCTGCTTTTCATCGGGGTTGATGCCCGCAATCAGCTGCAATGAGCGATACATTGCATCGCTCTTCTCGGTGGCAGTGGCCGCTTCGTCGCCGATCGTCTTCAGGAGATCGGACATCTCCAGATAGCCTGGCGTGAGTTCCGCAACGGCAGCACGCGTGTTCTGGAACCGTCGCCTCTGACCGTCGAGCCAGATGAATGTTTCCATTCCAGCTTCGGTTGATCGGTCCAACTGCGATGTCAGGTAACCAAACTCGCCGTTCGTCCCCGAAATTGCGCCGGCAAGTTCCTTGTTGGTGACACCCAGGCCGCTGAGTGTCGCCTCAACCATTTCAGCAGAATCTCGAACCGCAAGATCCTGCTTCATGCGCTGGTTGAACGAATCGCCGGTACCGAAGAGCGCATTGCCGGCGTTCTGCCATGCGCCGCCGGCCTGGGCCCAGATTCCTGGACCGTTGGCGATCAGCGTCTTCTGTGCTGTGCGTGCCTCCTCGATTCGGCTCGTCAGGGCCTCTGTGGCCTGTTCCGACATGGCACCACCGGACGCCTGCAGCGCCTTGGCCAACTCGAACTGAGATTCGGCGGTGCCTTGTGTGGCGACCGTCAGCGCTTCGTGGAATCGCTTCGACTTCTGAATCTCGCCATTGATTCCCGAGTACGCGACCATGCCACCGATGAGCGCGATGCCGACCGGACCCCCCAGGGCGCCGGACACCGCGCTCATTCCGCGACTCAAGCCGCTTGCAGCCGAACTCATTGCCGAGAGACCAGCAGCGCCGACGCCGCCCGCAGCAGCGCCCATCCTCGAGATGGACGACGTCGTCCCATGAACTGCCTGACCGGCCAACAGGTGAACCGACGCATAACCCTTCGCCTGCAGGGCGGATGCCTGCATCGCTGCGGCCGTGGCCTTCTCCTGCGCCGCGTACGCCCGAAGCCCCGGCATTGCGTTGGTATACGCCGCACCCATCTTTCCCAAGACTGTGTTGGTTGCAGTCATGCGGGCTACGAAACTCGACGCCCGGTCACTGAGCGTGAGCATCGTGCCACTGAAACGGCTCATCGAACCGCTCGCAGCGCCATATGTTGCGGCATTGGTGCGCACATCGGCGTTGAACCGCGAGAACGCACCACGGACACCGTCAACGGCATTTCCTGTCCTCTGCCACATCCGCTGATATGCGCTCAGCGGTTGCGTTCCGGCGGCGGCCTGCGCCGTCAGAGATGCCATCGACGGAGCGATACGTGCCATGATCGCGGGCACGGTTTTGAACAGGAAGAACGCTGCAGCCAGTGCGGTGACTACACCCTGGTTGTTCTCCATCAGGCTCGACAGGGTGCTCAGGGCAGGAACGAGCACCCCGTCCGCGAGCTGCGCTGTGAGCTCGAGAGTCGAGAGGAGCAACGTCCACGACGAAACCCCGAGCGCGCCTGATGCTTCGGCGAGCGATCCGACGATGCCCTTCACCGCGGGCCAGGCCTTCACGGCTGTGTCGCCGAGTGAATCAAACACGCTCGTGAAGCGGTCCCACTCCGAGCCGATCTTCGCACCGTTCTCCGACTGGAACGTCGCGAATGCCTTCTTGCCTTCCTCGCCGAACTTCTGCAGCTTCGGCAGTCCTTGGTTGAACACGCGATGATCAAGCGTGTCAGCAAATTTCGAGACGAGCGGCGTGGCAACGTCGATTCCGGACGTGACATCCTTGAGCCAGTTCGCCGAGCGGCTGAACGTCGGCTTAAGCGCTGCCGCGCCCACGCGGCCCATCGCCGCCATCGTGTTCGCCCACGCAGCCGACACGGTATTGCCAGCGGTGGCGGCGCCGCCGATGTTCTTCTCGATCGCCGCCAAATATGTTGCGGAGTCGACCTTGCCTTCGGCGACCATGTCCGAGAGCGCCTCTTGCGTGACGCCCATTTCGGTGGCGAGCCACTGGTAAATCGGCAGCCCGCGGATTGCGAGCTGGTTCAGATCAAGGGTGTATGCCTTGCCCTTGGTTTGAACCTTGTTGATCACCGCGCCCATCTCTTCGATGGATGTTCCGGCGATCGTTGCCGCGTCGGCAGTCAGCGACAGGTAGCGCGTCAGGTCCTGGCCGGGCTTGATTCCGGCGGCGACGGCCGACGCTGAAATCGTTGCAGCTTCACCGAGACCGAAGGATGTGCCCTTCACCGAAGCGAGGGCGGAATCCATGATCTTCGCGGTACTGAGGGTCGTATGCCCAAGCCCTTCGAGCTTGCCCTCGGCGTTATCGATCGCAGTGAGGCGGCCGAAGCCCTTGTACAGCGCCGTACCAATTGCCGTCGATACCGCGGCGCCCGTAGCCGCGGCCCCCGCCATGAGGGTCTTCCCCATGGCTGCCGACATCTTCGAGCCCATGCTGTCGCCGGCCTTTTCGCCCTGCTGGACAACCTTGGACAAAGACTTCGACACTGCGGCCGGAATGCCATCGGTGCGCGCGGCAATCGGGACGTACATGGTCGCGAGTTCAATGCCACCGGCCATGGGCCACCTCCAGTTATTCAGTTGTCATCGAGGTGCTTCCACGTTTTGCGTGTCACAATGCGGCCGATCGTCGACCGTGAAACGTGGAAGAGGGCAGCAAGATCGGCGTAGGTGCATCCACTCGTGGCGAGCGCGCGCACTGCCAACACTTGCTGCGTGGTGAGCTTCGGAGTCCCTGGTTTGAGTTCGTCGTCGAAGGTTTCGCTGGATTCGGCGTCGAGGATCTCGGGTCGGTCGGCAATTGCGAGCGGAACCTGTTCCCGGTTGTCTGCTTTGAGCCTCTTGCGAAGCTCAGAGACTGGTAGCACCGTTTTCGGCTTGCTCTCCTCGGGCGGTGTAACGCCCGGGCGTGGCATCGGCTCGGGGCGCTTGGCCTTCGAGTTGCCGCCGCGCTGCCAGTTGCCGCCCTGGATTCCGTCGAAGATGCCAGCGAGCAAGTGTGCGTGCAGATCCCAGTGAAGATCAGGATTCAAACGGCGCATATACGCGCCGTTTGGTGGGGGGTACTTGAGGTAGCACTTGAGGTCCCACCATGAAAGATTCGCGGTGCCGAGGAAATCCAGCGATCTACCCATTGGGAGCAGATCAGCTTGGATCGCCTCGGCGACCTCCTCCTCGTCCTCTAGGTATCCGAGGAGGCTGAGGATTCCCCCACTGGCGTCTTCGACTCGTTCTCCCAGTGAGTGTCGATCTGGCCGAGCTCACCGTCAGTGAGCTTCTCGAGGATCGCGTAATCCTTGGCGCTCACATGGAGGCTGAGCATCTTCAGGACGATGTCTCGGCCGGACCGACGGACCGGCTCCAACGGCTCTCCATTTTCCGGCTGCGGCTCGTTCTTGCCCGAGAGCCAATCGTAGAACTCCTTAGACTTTTCGACCGGGAAGTACTGAATCTTCGGAACCGTGAAGAAAAGCGGGTTCTGACGGCCCTTGATCGGGATCTCGAACTCGATCTGAATCGAAGGATCGTGGGCAGGAGTGACACGGAAGATAGCCATGGTTGGACCAAGCCTTTCGAGAACGGATTTGCTCAACGTCGATTACGTGAAAGCGTTTGACGGACGGGCCTGTTGGTGTCCCGCCCCGTGAAGGGCAGGCCCGGTCCAATGGTGTTGACACCTCACGGGGCGGGAGAATGCGGTCAGACCGCGGCGACGGTCACAGCACCGGGAGGGGTGAGACCGGATCCCGATGCGGTCACAAGACCTGCGCCGTTTTTGAATACGACCGTGAACGGGCCCCCGGTGGAGCCGGTCACGTCAACATTGCCGGCGCCGACGGTCGGGAGAGCCTCGAGTGCGGTCCTCACTGCTGTGGCCGTCGGATTGAAAGCGATGCCGTCCGTGGTCTCGCCGTCCACGTACACATTCCACGTGCCTGCAGTGGAGCCGCCAGGCAGCGTGAACAGCTTCGTCACAGAACCATCGGCGGAGCTGATGGTCATGACCGCGTTGTTGCCGTTCTTCTCGAACGAGGTGATTTCCACTTCGTAAGAGATGGTGTCGGTGTGCACGTACACACGGTCGCCAGTCAAGCTCGGCTGGCCGTCGGGAATGTAGTTCCGCACGTTCGTGTCCTCATCGACGGTGTCGAGGACCCACGAGGAGTGTGGCAGCGTCTTCTTGTTCTTGTTGACCGTGATCACGTTGCCGGAGACCACGACGTTGCTCTCACCGAAAACGGTCTTGAGCACGGTCGCGTTCTTGGACTCCATGAACTTGAACTTGAAGACCAGGCCGTACTTGGTCTGAAGGACTTTGACGACCGCGCCACCGAAGGCGTTCTTCTCGGTCTTGTCTCGGGTCTCCGACTCGGTCATGCCGTCCTCGCCGACATAGCCGTGATCGAGCCAGGCGGGCGGAAGGGCAGAGCCGGCCGGGCCGGGCGCCGGAGTGCCGAGCGGAGAACGGAACACGACGCCGTTGGCGAGCGGTTCGGAGGTAAGGATGTTGCCGGCAGAAGATGCCATGGGATGCCCCTTTCAGGCAGAGTTGGCCGTGCCGCGAATGGCGGTGCACGGCCTACGAAGTGATGTGTCCCCTGATGTCGAACTGCAGGGTGAACTGGTAGCGCGGCGTCGACGATTCGGGATCCGGAAACGATTGCGGGACACCGATCGTGGTCACCTGACGGATCCTCGGTTCGGTCGAATCACGCTGCGCTGCTTTGAGAATCGAGAACGATCGCTCGGCGAGCCTGCGCGCGCGGTCTTCGTCGTTGTCCCAGCATTGGAAAATCACCATCCGCGAGGAGAGGATGATGTTGCGATCACCACCGCCTGCAGCGCGCGCTGTGACGAACGTATTGGGCCGGGGCACTGGGACGCGAGTCGAAACGTCCGTGTTGTCGCCGAGGTTGTCGTAGAGATAGTTCGTGACGATTTCTTCGACAGGGTCGAACTCGATGACCTCAACCACTGGACGCTCCCGCGGCGCGGATGAGGTTGTTGTGCTTGGCTTCCGATCGCTTCGCCTGCGCGGTGGTTGCCGCAACCGATACGAATCCGCGGCCCTGCGGCCGCTTCTGCCCCTGCACGGACGAGAGGGTGTACCCGGCAGCGTTCCCGCCGACCGCGGCATGGACTTTCTCCATCGTTCGATGCAGATGACCCATGACCTCGGCGCCGCGACGGAGTTGCTCGAGCGCGTGAGGGTTCCAGACGATGTCAGCTTTGCTCATCAGTTCTCCACTTTCTTCAGTGCGATTGAGCGGCCGGGCGTGAACCCGAATGGGCCTTTCGTCCAATCGGAGTCCTCGCCGTCGACTTCGAAGTCGTGGTCGTAGCCGGGAATCACGACGCGATCGAGAGCACTGATCGTCACCTCCGGCGGTGCGAGCACCACGAGGCCTTCTATGACCATGTCTCGGTTCGGCTGGTTTGGCTCCGACATGCCGTAGTCCGAACGTGAGCCGTAGCCGTACACGAGAGTCGGTTCCGGATCGGACCATGATTTCTTCCGGTTGCGGCCCGCGTCGAGTTCATCGGACTGCTGGAACCGACGGATCCCGATCGTGTGAGCTCGAGGAAAGGGCTTCACGAGAACCACTCCGTGTCAGGAGTTCTCGATCGATACGCACCCGGAGGCGTCATGTCCACGGAGAACGCCCGCGTCTTCCGCTTCGGGATGCCGAGTTCTTCGCGATCGTCATCAGTCAGTGTGAGCGCGCCAGGCTCGGCGCCGCCGTATGTGGTCGACGTCTGAAACGGGCCGGCGCCCTGCTGGACACTGCGCACACCTTCGGGGTTCTGAAGGTGCCGGAT
The DNA here is from genome assembly GCF_019266045.1 of Rhodococcus sp. MH15. Taxonomy (NCBI): domain Bacteria; kingdom Bacillati; phylum Actinomycetota; class Actinomycetes; order Mycobacteriales; family Nocardiaceae; genus Rhodococcus; species Rhodococcus sp. MH15. The sequence goes on along the minus strand of NZ_LPNP01000080.1, from coordinate 1,263,097 downwards.
CAGCATCCGGGCAACGACCTTCTTTACTCGGATCAGTGGCAGCTTGTTGGCGGTGATGCGGTCCTCGATATTCGGATCTGCGCGAAGAATGTCATCCTCCACGTCGGCGATCTTGACCGCTATCTGCTCGTCGGTCGCCTCGGTCGGAGGGCCGATCCAACGGTCGCGAACATCCTTCGGAATTGTCCATGCCATCGGATCGGCACCTCCTAGTTTTCAGTTGTTGGTCGCAGCCTTGGCGGGTCGACCGCGACGCTTGGGCGCCGCTGTTACAGGCTCGGGCTTAACCGTTTCCGGCTCGGACTCCACCGTCTCCGGTTCAGACACGGATTCCGCTGCGAGGTCGGGCGTCAGCTCCTCTTCGGTGGCCGGCGCACTTGCGGTTTCCGGTGCGACCTCTTCCGTTACGGTCTCGGATTCGGTTGTCGTCTCGGTCTCGACCACGATGGGTTCCGTGACCTCAGGCTCGGGTGGCGGGCCGTCCCAAGCCGCGGGATTGGTAATCCTGGCAGCAGCCCAGGACGGAACCGCATCGCTTGGCCCGAACACATGACTGACGCCCGACTCGTCCGCGACATGCACAGAGGTGATCAGGCGCGCCATCAGAGAACCTTGGCGATCATGGTCGCGTTGGAGTTGCCCAGGATCGGCAAGCCGATTCCCGAAGCCTTCGTCCAACGTGCGATCGGATCCTGATCGATGTACGAACCGACGACGATGCCGGGAGCCTCGTCCTCGTCGATCGAGTAGTCGGGTTCGATCGCCTCGGCCGTGATACCCCAGAGGGTTTCGCCTAGCTTCGTCGACGTCATGCTCGATCCGCCGACGTAGAGGATCGAGTCGTCCGGAATGAGGCGCGTGGCGTCACCGTTGTAATCCTCAACCTGTGCGTCGAAGATCTCGAAACGCGGATGCCCGAACGAAGTGAACAGGGCCTGCACCGCCTCGAGTGTGACGATGGACGGCACGGCAGCACCCGGAGGAGATACTGCGTTGCGAATCGCCTCATTCCGCATGAGTGTCGAAATGACTCGCTGCGAAGTGATCGCGCGGCCCGGGTTGCCGGAGTTCGAAACCCGGAAGACCGAGAACCAAGACTCCTGATCGAGGATCGGATCAGCAGCACCGGACCACAGAGTTGCCGCAGTGATGGAATGTCCCGACTTGCGGTCGAAGTCGGCCTCGATCTCGAGACCATCCTGCGCCAGGCTGACCTTGCCGGTCACGAGCGCCTGCGCCTTCGCGATGATCAGGCGCGTGCGAATCGCGTCCGCGAGCTCCACCGCATCCTTGAGGATCAGGTCCAGGATCGCCGAATTCGCCCTCCGCAGCCGCAGACGGTCGTACTCACCGAGGCGCTTCTTCTCCGAAAGCGGAGGCAGCTCACCGGAAATTCGAGTCAGACCCTTGCGGGGCGACTGCGGAGCCTCGGTGTCCCAGCTACGGAACTTCGCAGCCCGCTTCAGGCCGTGCTGCGTGATGTTCGCCCGGAAGTCCACATCAGGGACGAGGGTGTCCGGAAGCAAATTGTCGATCAGCGACAGATCATTGACTGCCTGATCGGCCAGAGCCTCGCGGATGTAACCCGTGAGTTCGGCCGGGGTGATGAAGTCGCTGTTAATTACTAGTGCCATGAGTCAGGCTCCTCAGAAGTATCGGATGTCGCGGGCAGTTGCCTGACCGTCGACGTCGACGGAAGACGGCAGCTTCGCCGCCAGGACGGCGCCATGCCAGAAGAGAGCACCGACCACGACGGTCGCGCCCGGGGGAATCTTCACCGCGGTGAAGAGATGCCCCTCGATCGGTTCGGTGTCGGCGTTGGTTCGCAGCCCGTACCGGTTGCCGACCTTCTTGAGTGGAAACCCGGACTTGAGGTACCCCTCGGGGTAGTGAGTGGCGGCCGTGAACGTCGACACGTCGATGTTGACTGCCCGTGCCGTGTCGGTGCCATGTGCCGATGCCAGCCAGGACTGGTCATCCTGGCCGAAGCGTTCGGTCCTGATGTTGAGATCCATCCGGATCCCTCCTTCGTTGAATGTGTTGGTCTACTTGGGGTTTCGTTCCTTGTATCGCGCACGGCCTGCCGAGACGGTAGATTCCGTCTTCTGATGGCCGGGGTTACCTTGCTGCGGGTTGGGCAGCGGGCCGCGGGGAATGCCCGTGAGCGGATGCGCCGCCGCAACTGCTTTGATCTCTGCGGTCACCTTCTCGTTGAAGTCGGCGGCTGTGGGATCGAGGTCGAGCGAGGCGATCCTGGTCATGAACGATCGGGAGTCGATCAACGAGTTGGGATTCGCCCCCTCAGTGGGGGCGAGAAGCAGAATCGCGTTCTCGACCTTCGCTTCGCGTTCGCCGGCCCTTGCGGCAGACAGGTCGGTGGCTAGCTGCGCGGGATCCGGTGGCGTGTCGCCGCCTTCGCCCGTGAAGGCCTTCTGAATCTGATTCCACTTCTCCGCGGCCTCGCGATTATCCTTCGCCTGATCGAACTGTGCCTTCACCTCGGCCGGCGTCATACCCTCGAAAACCTTTGCCCAGTTAGCCGCGTCAGGATTGGGTTCGGGGTTCGGGTTCGGCTCAGGTTCCGGATTCGGATTCGGATTCGGATTGCCGTTCGGGTGCCCATTCGGATCTCGTCGAGGGTGACGCCGAGCGGCGCGATTTCCGAACTGGCCGAAAGGATCCAAAGCCGCAGGGGCAACGACGAGCAGCGACTTTCTCGGGTTATGCATTCGCGATCACCTTCACTCGCAGCACGCCGGATTCCTGGCCGCACTCGTCGCGTCGTGCGCGACCCAGCACGAGGTGCTCCGACGCGTGAATCACGAGCTGGTCGATCACTGGCTGCGAGAATCCCCCTTCCTTCAGCTCGCGCGCATATCGCGACAACGCTTCAGCTGTAGGGATTTCCAACTGTTCACTACTCATCTTCTACTCCCGTGCGGGATAGGTCAGCACCATGCAGCACTGAAAATGGTCAGGAAGAGCCGAGAATGATTCGCATCTCGGCGAGAATCGCGTCCGTGCCAGTGGCATTACGCGAAGCTTGGGCATACGCCTCATCGAAGCGCTGATAGTGGGCAGGCCGATCAAAGGACCTGCCTGGCCGCACTTCTTGCGCGCCGCAGCGACAGTTTCCGTGAGCGCGAAACCCCACCGTGGATTCCAGGTAAACGGCGCCTCGCGTACAGAGCATCGCGCAGAATGCGCAGCACTTGCCTTCGGCAACCCGCTCATAGCGCGCGCCAGGCTCTGCCTTCGCATTGTCGAAGATCGTCTGCCGATTACCACTCCAGATAGCTTTCTGCGCAACCTCAGCCAGCCGGGCAAGCGCATCCGCGCCACGAGCACCCATCGCCCAATCAGCCGAAGACAGCAAGCCCTCCGACGCGGGAAGTGGCGACGGCTTCGCTCGATAGGGCAAATTCGGCGCAGACTCGTCATACCAAGCAGCAGCCAGATTCGACGCAGCAGCGGCATACGGATCCGTCACCGCAGGCAATGAATTCACCATCACCGATCGGAACTCCGCAGAAGGGAGACCCTGCGCCGTGTCCCAGACATTGACGATCTCATTGATCGCTAGCCGGTCCAGGTGGCCCAGAATCTCCTTCCGCTCAAGCAGGCTCGTTGGCATTGCGCCTACTCGACAACTCGATCACCTGAGGGTTTGAAACTTGGCCAGCAGCCTTGCGCAGCAGGTCGGGAAGTTCAGCTGCCATCGCCAATCGATTCTCCTCGGCTAAGCGCATCTGATCTTGTTCCGAGAAACCCATATAGTCGTACGTCACGGGCGAGTCCGGACGCAGGATCTTCACTCCCACCAACTTCTGTCCGGCATCAGCAGTTGCGGCACGAGTCGGAGTCGAAGCGTCACGCCATCGAACGCCGATCTTGCGGAACGCATCTGCATCCACCTTGCCGTCACGAGCGAGCAGTGACAGGTACGCAATCTCGCGCCACCCTTGGCCAAATGTTCCTTGCCGACGCTCTGCGCGCTTGACCAGTCGATACTCTGCCTGTCGGATCGAGTCGGCAGACGCGGGATTGTCCGTGAAGAAACCGAGGTAGGTCGACGGAATGCCGGTCTCGGCGGACAGTAGCTGGGAGTACATCTTGACCTGATCGATGTACGGTGTCGGTGGCGCTGGGTGAAACTCCCCCACCGTCGGCGCAAGCCCGTCTTCGGTTCGCGGTATGACGTTGAATCGGCCCATGGCCGCCTTCCAGCCAGCCTGCCGTTTCTCCGACTCGGTCGAATCCTCATTGACACCGAACTGCTCCGGGTCCGCGCCGAGCGCATATCGCGAAGGAGCAGTGTAGAACTCGCGATTGATCTCCATTCCGAGCATTGTTCGAATTGCTGCGTCGGTGTAATACATCACCGGGCGAGTAATTTCCGATCGCCCATCAAGATCCGACGCTCGATCCCTATTGACCAAGCGCGCCATGAACACTCGCCCGGCATTGTGATCGTCTCGAGAGATGACCTCGAGCTTCTTCGTTCGCTCATTGCGGGCAAACCCGATGGTCGAGTTCGGCAGATAGAGCGTCTCCATCTCCACCGCGCCGAATTCATTGCGCGTCTGAGACAATCCGGCCTCCGACCGACGCGCTCGATAGTTCCGCAACGTCGTCGCAGACGACGCGGACTCCACGGTGACCAGAACGTCAGGTTCGCCGTAGTTGGTGTCGCCGCGGCCGACAGTCACAAAGTCGGTTCCGGTGATCAGTGCATCCAAATGCCCTCGCCCGGCTTCCACGCCGAGGCTGTTCTCGCGGAACACGTCATCAAGCCCCATGAGGTCCTGCACCGACGTCCATCCCAGAAAGTCGAGCCGCTCCTCGAGGACATCGACTGCTGTACCCGGCCATCCCATCGACACAGCGAGATCCTGCAAGCCCGGAGGCACCGCAATGTCGAGCTGTCGCGTCTTCTGCTTACCCTCGTAGAAGGCATTCTTGATGGCGTTCTTCGCCGCGAACTTCCGGATCTGCGCGCGCATCTGTCCGACGAGGCGTTCCTCGTCGTCGTCGAGGGCGAGCGTCCGGAGAAACAGAGCCGGGATGCCACGCCCGCCGAACAGCTGCGAAATCCCTTTCATCACAGGGTGACCGCCTTCCGCGAACGCGATGTCGCCTTGATTCCACTGCGGATGGCAATGCGCCACATCATTCGAGCGCCAACCGCGCAGACCGCGCCGTCGATCTTTTTCTTCGACTCGCGATGCTCTTTGCCGAGACCGACGCCGATTCCACGAGCGGGGCGCCGGCGCGCGTTCTTCACATGCTGTTGCAAGATTTTGTCTCCGTCATGAGGGATCACGCCCGTACTCCCCTCCGTTGCGCCGTTCTTCACATCCGAGGTGAATCGCTCGGCGTGCTCGATGAAGACCTTCATGTGGGCCGGTGAGCGCATGTCCCAATTGATCAGGTGCGCAGAGTCTCCCGACTTAACTGCCGGGAGTAGCCGTAGCTTCTGGGCATACTTCTGAGCCCAGGCGTCGGCGTATGGCTCCCAGTAGCGCTCACCTGTTTCGTCGTCGCGAGCGTCGGAAAGGTCAGCCCAAAAGCCGACAACCGAGTACTTCGCGAACGTCTCGTGAACCCGGACGTCGACCGCGTCCCGATTGACAATCCAGTCCTTGTCCTTCGGGCCGCGCTGCCAGATACCGATCCGGAATATGTACCCGTCCGACATTCGGCACCCGACCAGGGCGGTCGCGTCATCGGACTTCGATCCGTCGAAGAACATCACGATGCGATCGCCGCGCTCGAGCACACGAGGATCAGCGTTGGCATCCCAGTCCTGCGGGACGACCCAGGCGTCCTCGGCGGCCGTGATCTGGTTGTACCACTTGCGCCGTGACTCGCTCGGAGGGTTCGCAGAGTTCAGAATTGATTTGACGATGCGACCGCGCGGCTTGGTGTCGAGCCAGGTCGAATCGCCCGCGATTGCGCGCACCACATCGGGTGCCGCCTCGGCGCTGAGTGGCGCTTTCGGTGGCGCTTCCAGTGAGTCGTACAGCAGACCGAAGTCCTGAAACTCCGATTCCTCGCCCTGAGTCGCTTCCCATGCTTCGCGAACGACCTGCCCCACTGAGCCCTCGTTGGGGCGAAAGGCGTTGCAGATGTCGAGCATCCGAGCGGTACCGTCTTCGGATTTCGCGGCGTTGCCCTCGATAGCGCCCGCCATCTCGTGGCCGCCGTTCGACGAATTCCAGTTCTGTGTCTCGCCGCGAATGATCAGCGTCGGCCGGCCACCCTCGATCGCCATCGCTGACGAGGTCACCGCTTCGATCTGCCGAGTGTCGCCGAGGCCGTAGAGATTGACCTTGCCGATCTGGATGCCGTAATGCTGGCGGGTTTCCGCCGGCACCAACGACGGCAGGAGCTTCATCGTGTTCTTGGTCTGCTCCTGATTGACCGCGACGATCTGCACCCACGCGTTCGGTTCCTCGCGACCGATCGGACGATCGCCGTCCCAGTGGTCGAACGTCACCTCGGCGAAACACGCTGCGAGCGCGAGACATGCCGCAACCGGATCCTTGCCCCAACCCTTCAGCCTCTGCAGGACCGCCGAGTGATAGAGGAATCCGCCGTTCTCGTCGACCGCGAAGAACCAGAGGATGAAACGAGTCTGCTCGGGAGTGAACTGCCATGGCTGTCCACGCTTGTCCCTGAGCCACTTTCCTGACCAGGCGAGGACCCGCCATCCGAGACTGGCCTCGGGCAACACCCAGCCGTTTTCGTCCCATTGCCACGTCGGGCCGATCTTCACCGGCTCCCATAACAACCCCGTTGGCGGAGTAGCGTCGTCGAGCTGCTCCTCGTACCAGGCAATGATCTCGGCGAACTCGGAATCCGCAGACTTGATCAGAGTCGCCGCGCGACTACGCGCCACGCCTGGACCACCGGGCGTTCGCCGCGGTCCTTGCGGAGGCTGAGCGCTCGCCCGCCTCCTTCTCGACATTGCCGTCGTCGGGCAGTTTCAGCTGCCGCATCAACGACGACAGAACAGTCCGATGCTGACGCACTTCGGACACCAGCGGATTGACCACCGGCTGCCCGGTCGACCCGGTCGTCATGATGTCGTCGTCTTCGAGCCACTTGACCATCGAGTCGATCAGATCAGCCTCGCGACAAGCATCTTCGAGAATCCGGAGCTCGTCGGGACGCAACTCGTATGCACCGGAAATTCCGGACCAGAGCTTTTTTCCTGCCGCGCGAAAGCCTGCCGGCGCTTTTGGCTTGACCATCGCAGACCTCCTCCTCGCTCCAAAAAACCAGAAGCGGCGCACGCATGTTTTTGACTGCTATGCCAACCGTGGGCCCGTGGGGTGGGGGTAGGGGCATCCCCCCAGGGGGTCACGGGGCGGGCCGGAGTGGCGGTGCGGAGATCACATCAGCGTCGGCCCGGGTGCGGCTCAGCTGGTCGGAGGCGGCCGTTCTTTGCTCGTCCGGCCTGGGCCTCACGTTGAGTTTCCGTGGCGTGACAAGGCAAACAGAGGGCCTCTCCGTTGGAGAGCGTGTCGGTACCCCCGGACCTGGTGTTGACGATGTGATTGGCCTCGATGTCATGCGGTTGGGCCGTCGCGCTGCCCTGATACCCGCACCTCTGACACCGGTATCCGTCCCGGGCTTTGACCTGTCTGGCCCAGCGTCGGTGGGCTGCGGTGCTGGTGCGGCTGTGGCCTCCGCGCTCCCAGGCCATCAGTGGTCCTGCCCATCACCGGTGAGCAGTGTGAGCCGACCGTTCAGCGTCGCAGTGAGGGCGGCGACTGCCGGTTTGTTCGCTCGGCTTCGCTCGCGTCGGAGATGAGCGAGGTCGTCGACGATCATGTCTTCGAGTGTTGGCATGCGTTCCTGCCTTTCACTTCCGAGTTCGACATGGGTACGGCGCCGGCCGCCGCGGCGATTGACCGCGACAGCCTGACGCCGATGTGGCCCTGATGCACTGAGGACTGCAGTCAGGGTCGGCTACCCGACGGAGGGAAGACCCTTGCGGTGTCGCCGATGGGAGTAGCCACGGGCGAGCCACGAGTCGCGAGGGATCCGGATTCGGACGGACTCGGTCACGAGGGTCCCGTCATTGGCGGCGGTGAGTTGCGGCCAGCCGTCGACATCGGGGACGAAGCGATCGACCTTGAGCCAACGTCGGCTGATTTGACGAACCGATTCATCGAGCGTCCATCTTGCGCTGGCACCCAGTACCCGGGTGGCCTCCTCGTAGTGCGGGGTACCCCGACGGAAGTAGGGGTCAGCCTTGGTGGGGGCGAGGACGATCCGGAGCATCCGTTCGAGTCGGCGCGCGGCCTTCTCGCCTTCACGCTTCGGGACGATGTACTCGGGACGTCCGGTGTTGTTCGGGATCGGCACGACTGAGTAGTTGTCGGAGATCAGTCCGCCGTCGCCGTAGAGCTGCTTGTCATTGCCGAGTGTTGCGAGACCTCCGAGGTTGTCGCGGATAGCGGCGATGTACATCTGGTCGGTGACTTTGCCTGCGCGGATCATCACATGCAGTGCATCGAGGTCGACGCCGTTGTGATCGCACAGCCACTGCCAGGTGGGCAGGCCAAGATTGGCAAGTGAGTTGACGTTGTCAACGTATGCCTTGCCTTGGCAGCAGACCTTCTCGATCTGAGTCCAGACCACGGCAGTCGACACACCTGTTGCCTCGACGATGTCCGCGATGAGCAAGGCGTTGTCAATGGCGCATGACCCTGACGGGAACTGAACCTTCGGCCTGGCATCGGATTTCAGGGCGGTACTCGTCATTTCTGGCCTCTCTCACAGGGTTGACGTGCTGATCCATCAGCCTTCTGAATTGCGGAAATGCTTGAATTGAGGAATGCCTAAGACCAAGCACTTGATCGTGTCGATATCAGTCGGAATCTTGTCCGGCGTCATTGTCGGTGGACTAATAGTTTCCATATCAAACAAAGTCGACTGGGGAGCTGACCAGCTCGGCAATCTCGGCACTTGGATTGCAGGCATTGGCACGCTCGCCGCTGTGGTAGTGGCGGTTTGGCAAACGAACAACGCCAATCGTCATGCCGCCGCCTCGGCCTCGAAAGCGCAGGACTCAATCGACATCCAAGTGGGTAGCGGAATCGATGCGCGCGAGTACGGCGCCGTCCGCGCAATAATCGAGCATGCAGGGAACGTCATTGGCGAGGTGAATCATTTCAATGAAATCGCCAAGTTTCAGGCCAAGTTCCCGGGAGATCTGAGTACGGCCGAACTGCTGTCAGCGCAGCGGCACGTGATCATGGTCGCCCGCCGGGCAATACTCGAAGTCCAGTTGGCCTTCACTCAATTGGCCGACAAGACTCTATTGCGCGATGCTGCACTAGTGCACCTCGCGTTGGATGCTGTAATTGAGTGCATCTCAAGCAAAGACCCCGCCCGTGCTGAGGCGGATTGGCCACTTGCAGCCAGTCGTACTGTTCAAATCGCAGTGGCCAACAGCCAACTTCTCGACGACGCAATCCGCCGATTCAATGCAGGAACGTCACCGCCTGCGCCTGCAAGTTGGATGAATGCCGACCCGCTTCCCCTGCTGGACTCGAACCAGCGCCCATCCGATTAACGGTCGGATGCTCTTCCTAACATGAGCTGTAGGGGAATCTATTCAGTTGTTCGGCTACCGCTCTCCCCGGATCACCGTGTGCCCCACGACAGCGGGGACGTTTGAGCCCGCCCAGGCAGCAGCGCACTACGGCGGGGGCCGTCTTGGTGCGAGCTTGGATTCCATATCCGGCGCGTGAGCAGAACCGGATCGGCGACTTTGACCTGAGCGGAAGATTGTGGCGTTGATTCCCGGAGCACCCGCCGGTGATGTTTCGGCTAGTGCATCGACAGACCCAGACGGCCCCTGGATGCAGAAGGGGCGTGAGACTTACCCTTTCGGATACCTCTCACGCCCTTGCGAGCGAAGCTTAACACACCTGGCGTGGTTAAGGTTTCACGCCGCTTCTTTACTGCGGCTTCGACTCTTGTGTTCCAAATGCGCGTCGAGGACATCGCCGAATCGGAATAGCTCCGCCCGGGTTGCCACGATGCACCGTGTGCCGAATATCTTCTTTGCTCGGCGAAGAGTGTTCACTCGCTCGGCCGTCAGACCCGCGTAATCCTCGCCCAATCCTCGTGCAGCCTTCGCGATCGCGTGCCGATGCATCTCGTAATCGCGCGCCTCATTCACTGCATCCTCGTCGAGCTGTGGAATCACTTCCTCTCGCGGCGGCCGCAGGGTCGCGAACCCGGCCACGACGACGTTACGGATCGCGTCGAGCGCTTCTTCACCACCGGGAGTGAGCGCAAGTGCCGCGACGTTACGATCGAGCCACTCTGCCAACTCCAAGGTGCTCGGCGGCGAGAAGTGAACCGGCGCACGCGTCTCCCGCTCACGCAGTGGTCCGATGAACCTGGCCGAGTGCGTGCAGCCTTCCGGCCAGTACCAGATCCCGCGCGGCTCACACACGAACCGCACCCACGTCGCCAGCTCGTGATGCAAGGCAGTTGCCGCGTCGGATACTCGCGGATTGAACGGCAACGGTTGTGCCTGTTCAACTCGGCCAACCCGAGGTCCACCGGACCCGAACTTCTCCTGCTTGCCAACAGCCACGTCGAGACCGGCAATGAGAGTGGGCACCGATCGCAGGATCTCGACAAGCTGCCGCTGCCCGATTCGATCAAGGTAGAAGTGATCCGCTCCAGCACCGAAGCTCAAGGTCGCCACTCCTCGCGATAGTCGGGATGGTCGTCGTACGGCACGGCGAGAAGTTGCATCGACTCCCAGAGCCCGGGAAATATCCGGATATTGACCATGCCCTGCCGCACCTTTGCCACAATCCCCCGCTTTGCCGCTACCTCACGCAACACCCGAGCAGGATCATGCCGAGCAATATGTATGAAATCCGGTTCACCGCCATCTGCCCACTCTGCCGCCCCGTGCGACCAACGGACTGCGCCACCCGCGATAGCTTCATCGTCCGCGATCCGCGCTTCGAAAAATTCGAGGAAGGCGCGGAAGCTAGCAGTATCCATGCTCATCGTTCCCCCTTGAGTGCTGATGTGGCCATTACGATCCCCGCTTTCAAGCCGTCGGACACTTCTACCCAATTCTACCCGATTCTATCGCCATACTCAACCAATCTATTTGTGTCGCAATGTCTTTCACGATCCGTCTACTACCAACAGTTCGAGCAAGTCATTCGGCTCGTCGTCCACAGGCACACTGTGGCATTCGCACGGGCAGCGCCAGATGTGCGATGGCCGGATGACGGTTGGCCATCCGGCCGGAACGGCGGTCTTTCCGTTGGGCTTGTTTCCGATCGTCACGTAACACTCGGGCGACCAGACTCCGGACTCTTGCGGTCCGCCGATGCGGTGGGCGCACTTTTCGTGTCGCCCGGTCGTGCACCACCCAGAGGTCCCGTATTCACATGCGGCGACCATGTCAAAGTGTGCGGCAACCGAATCAGTCACGCTTCATCAACCTCCACCATCTCGATATTGCGCTTTACGTAATCCGAGCACCTGTTGCATCTTTCAATCACTCTGCCCAAGTGGACAATTGTCCTAAATTTGCGCGAATCACCGAAACCAAACCGAGTTCCCCATTTTCACCCTCGATCCTTTACTGTGTGTTTGCGCACCTTTTCCAACCGGTTGGAATTTATAGAGTCACTACCGAACCGCGACATCGAGACAGTCCGGACCAAACGACAGGAAAACTAATGCGAATGCCGATACGTGCTCGAAGGATCCTTCTGAGCGCCGTCACCACAACCGCCGTGGCTTCTGCCGCCTTGTTTGGCACTAACGGAATAGCGTCTGCTCAACCAGTCTCGCCCCCGACCTCGATCGTCGATGTCCAAATCATCAGTCCCCCAACACCGCCTGCCGTAGCGATCGAAACGCCAGTCGATCCAGTCGCGCCAGTCGCGCCGGTGACACCGGGAGAAGGACAGGTAACACCCCAAGCGCTCCCAGTCATCGCCGCGGCTGCTGTCGCCTGGTGCGCAAGTGGCGCCCTCGGCTCCGTCCCCGCCACTGCAATCAGCAACTTCCTCGCCGGCACGAACACAGCGTGGACCAATTACATCTACGGAGTCGTAGCTGGCTGCGCGGCAGGTAATATCGGGTCCCTTGCATGGAAGCTACTGCCGCAGTTCTTGAAGAATCAGGCGATCAATGCTGCTGTATGGCATTGGAAGACGTTTATCGCCCGTTGGTAAGGATGGTTCATGAAAACACGCCTGCTGAAGGTTGCAACCGCATTTGGATTGCAGTTTCTGGCCTTACTGATCCTGTTCCTCGTCTTGGCGATCCTGGGGATTGACGGGACTCCGAGCTGGGTTTACGCGGCAGTCGGAGGTTTCATATTCTGCTTCGCGTTGGCCGCTCAACAGGGGCGACCGTCCGAGAAGGAATAGGCGAAGGGATGAAAGTCCCTTTCCCAGTTGGTGTATCGCTGCCAGGGCAGTCGGGCAGCGATACACCGGCAAGGGATACACATCAAATGCGTACCGACAAAGGCAAAGCGCACTCCCGAGGAGCCCTCCCATATGAAGCGCATCTGTACCGCAACCGTTGGCACAATGATCCTCATTGCCGGGCTTCTCGGCGTGTGGTCGACCATCTTTTTCGTCGAGTTCGTCGCCAACCATATTCTCGTAACATCCGCTGTTGCATGCGCTGCATTGATCGCTGCTGGTGCGGGTCTCATGATACGAGCTTTCTCCCGCACTGCGCACCTTCACGGAGAATTACCCACAGAGGACTTGAAGGGTAGGAACTCCCACTCGACGTAGTCGTTGCAGAAGATCGTGCCGATCGGGCCGCTCATGCCGACTCTGTATTCGCAATCGTCGAGAGCACCCTGCTCGGCCATTGGGCTGATGCAGTCGTTGTCGAACCAGTGCTGCATCCAGCAGAGTTCGTGCGTGACTTTCGGGTGGTGGTGATCGTCGTCCCAGCTCTCGCAGTCACATCCGGGGTAGTTGTGGCAGGCGGACTCGGTGCCACCGTGGCAGGTGAATTCGATCCGTGGGTGCTCTTCGTCGCCGGTGATGGTGACTGTGTGTAGTGCCTTGGTGCTCATTGCTGTTCCCCTTCCACCCCTGCGCGGATGAATTCCTCTTGCAGAGCTGCGCGGATGAGTCGTGCGGCTCCCCATTGCGCTATGAGATTTCCGCCTTGTTGGAAGAGGTCACCTTGCAGCTTCTCCACCCTGGCGATCGTGGCCTCGGCCTTCGCGGCGCGCGCTTCGGCTTCCAACCGCGCCGCTTCTTCTTTGCGGATCTGAGTTATGCGGATGCTGGCCCGGTTGTTTGCGGCCTTCACTCTGGCTCTGGCGCGAACATCGACTTCCGTTATCTGCCCGTTGGTGTGCTGCTCCACCACAGACGCGAGATGTACGGCATGATCTTTCACAAGCCCGCCTACCCAGTCACATCCGTTACATTCGGGATAGCGGACCTCTTCGTTCAACTCGACTACGCGCAATGTGTGCGCTGCGATGAGGTCGGTCAACCCCGGATCAGGCGCGTCAGTCATCAGCATTCCCAGTTCTGTAGGTCACGTGGAATCTCCATCAGCTGAACGGAATCCCATTCCCATTGGTCGTTGAGCAGGATGGAGTGGAGGTGTCGACCGCATGCGAACCACCGTGTCGTGGGTTGCATGTCTTTGCCTTCGAAGTTCTGGATCGCCCAGCGGGCGCGGTTGGTGCAGGAGTCGCACCCCGGATCAGGCGCGGTCACGCTGCCTCTCCAGATCTGCACCCGTATGGCGAGCAGCCATCTGGGTCTCCGAACTCGGCGAGTTCGTCGAAGATGTCGGTCTGTCGGTCGTGCCATTCGTTGGCTGTCACGCGGTCGATCGGCGCAAGGTCCAACGGGACACGCGACCGGTGGAGGAAGGCTTCGCCGCGAAGTGGTTCACCTCGTGCGCCACCCTTTCGGATGAGTCGGTCGAATTCCACAGCGTCGGACCATTCCTCGGGATGGTTGTCGCGGAGGTCTCGCCATGCAGCGTTGCCGTGGAATGGGCAGCCGATGCATGCGCTTTTCGCGGTATCGCCCCACCCGGATGCCCTGAGCCACCGTTCGCAGTCCTTTCGGGACATGTCGAGGTCGAGCAGCGGGTAGCGCTTGGTGGTGTAGAGGTTTGCCTGTTTGTCATTGACGCGGTGGATTTCGTCGGTGGAGAATCCGATCCATTGCTCAGCGGTGTTTCCTCTTGGAACGCTGCGGAAGTCGGGGTATTTGGCTCCGAGTAGTTCGCGGACTTTCAGCCCAATTGGGCGCAGTTTGTATTCGCTGGTGCATTGTCTGCGACCCATGCCTTCGGAGCCGTCTGGATTGCGTATGAACCAGGGGACAGAAGCGAATCGACTTTCGGGGTCGGTGATGTCGTTGCGAATGTTGCCGACTGAGACCCGGTAGAGCGGGATTCCGGCGCGACTGAATTCAACTTCCAGTTTGTCGACCTGACGGTAGACGTTGGGTGGCTCCCACCCGGTGTCGGCGAAGATCGCGCCGTCGAGTCCGGCGAGGGTGCCATCGCAGGCCATGAGCGCGAGGACGGTGGATTGGACGCCTGCGCCGAGGGACAGAAGTTTCAGCCTGATGCTTGCGGTCATGACTTGCCTTCCGTCAGTGCGGTTCTGCGGGCGAGTTTGGTTGCGAGTCGTGCCACGTCGTAAGCGCTGCGTGCGTGTCTGAGTTGGCCGCCTCCGATTCGGGCTTCCCATCCGGCCTTGCGTCGTTCGCCGGGTGAGACGAGGACTCCGGGGTAGGTGCCGAGTGGTTGTGAGCCGTTTTTGTTCGGTCGGATCTGGGTGACGTTGACGGGCCAGTCGACTCCGAGGACTGCGCCGAGCACTTCGGCGGTGGCGAGCAGTGCGGTGGGGTCGACTGCGGCGCGGCCTTTCATGTGCCAGCTCGGCCGGGTGATGGTCTCGACGGCGACGAGGTCGACGTCGTGGATTTGCAGGAGTGTCGCGCCTGCTTCGAGGACTGCGAGGACGTAGCGCCGTTCTGCGGGAAATATTTCCCCTTCTGAGGTGATTGTTCGGTGGGCGATGATTTCGTCGCCCGAGAGGACGCAGAGCCCCGTTGCGCGCGCTCCGGGATCGATCCCGAGGACGGTTCTCACGATTCCGCCTTCGCTGCCCGGTACTTCCGAATGCCCCAGACGATCGCGTGCAGCGATCGCAGGTAGTGCACGTCGTAGTCCGTGAAGGACCATTCCCAGGTGTCGAAGAACTCGAAATCGCCGCCCCGGAGGCCCCGGTGCCGGAAGTTGTGCAGCGCGCTTCTGGCTTCGCTCTCGAACTCGGTGTAGTCCAGAACGTCATCCTTGATCGATCGCCAGAGTTCGACGACGTCACCTTCGTAGTCGTGCCGGCGTTCCCAGAAGTCCTCGACGACGAACTGCTTGAAGATCTCCGACGAGAATTCCCGCCACTGCGAGGTGCCTTGGATCTTCTCGCCCCAGTAGTGCGGGTTGATTCCACCTTCAGATTCGTGGCCACTGCCGGCGAAGAATCCGAACATGTCGTCTATGCGAGCGAAGTGGAATGACTCGAGGTCACCGGTGACGACGAGGTGGCCGGGCCAGGTGATCAGATCCCAGCCATAGAGCCCCGTGCCGGGCTTGCGGAATCGGAGGTGCCGGTACAGCTCGTCGTCGCGGAGGATCGTCATTTCGTGTTCGGTGACCGACAGGTCGAACTCTCGCTTGGCGTGCGCCAGTAGGTCTCGTCTTTTCGTGCCGACTGCTGACATCGATTTTCCTTCGTTCATCCACATCCACAAGTGAGGTACTCACCTAGAGCAACTAGAAGGATTGGTATGTGGTTGGTGTTTATGGGTTGGTAAATATGGTGGGGTGACATGGGTGTCACTTAGACTTGCTCGAAATGTCACTTAGACTTTGCGAAATGTCACTTAGACTTGCTCCAAATGTCACTTAGACTTCTCGGTCTGTTCTCTGAAATCGGTAGTTATCCACAGGATTTCGAACCTCTATCCACAGCCTGTGGAAACAATCTCTAGGTGACACCCATGTCACTTAGACTCTGCGCCATCAGGATCCAGAACAAGCCGATCGAGAACGTCTGGCGGAACCGTCAATTGGTACTCGTCCGCCAACTTCTGGTACCGATTCCCCTTCTTCGAACGAGTCACGAAACCGTTCTCCCGAAGCCACGACATGTTCCGAATCACCGTCCGATTCGACACCTCCAGCACACGACCCAAATGGTCGACGCCGGGATAAATTCGCGACCCGTCACTGTCCGAAAACGTCGCCAACATCAGCGCCAGATACTTCGCGCCCGAGGGCATGCTGACACGTCGGACGATGCCCTCCCAGACGAACCGATCGACCGACTGCTGCCCGTCCTCGAACTCGATCGCTGGCTCTGCCGTCATGGTTCAGTTCTCACCTTGCTCGCCCGGGCCGCCACCGAAGAGACGGACCAAGCCTGTTGCAGTTGGACTTACTCGGCCGGTTCTTCGCCGGTTTCGAGAAACTGGATCGTGGTCGCCACCTCGGCGCTCGTCAGATCTTCGAGCCCGGAGAGTTCCTGCCCCTGCGGCCTCTCGAGTCGACTAGCGAAGAATGCCGCCCGCTCCGACACTTCGATCCCGTGCTTGTCCAGCGCCGCGAGCAACTCCTGCAGCTCATCTGGCGTCGCACGCGCTTCGATCGCGGGCTGCTCAGGCTCTGCCGTCACACCGAGCGCGGCAGCCAAACCAGCGGTGCCCCCCTTCGGCGCGGGCACACGTTCCGACGTCACCGACGTCGACTCGGCCTCGATCACCTGCACAGCGTCCTCGAGGACCATGCCCGAGAAGTCGTTCGGGTACGCCTTCTTCCATGCCGCAGCCTCTGCGCACTTCGCGAGCTGATTGGCCGGCATCTTCGCCCACATCGAATTCGGAACCTGCTGGCCATCTTTCGAATACGTCTGCACGTACTCGCCGTACATTGCGACCGACGAGTACTTCACGCCGTTCTTGACGACGATGTACTTCGCTGCAAGTGGTGGACGATTCGGGTCCAGCCAGACGTCATCCCAGCCACCGTCGGCGCCGCGCCAGAACGGACCCTCGACCGCGATGTCGTCACCAGCGAGACGCGCCAGCCGGTGACCGGTCACCCTGTAGCCGTCGATCCCCGTCTGGATCGTGTACTTCATGACCCACTCTTCGTCCTGACGCTTAGCCCGCTCGTTCCACACCTTGATCTTCGTGCGGCGACCGAGCATGTAGATCTGCTTCGCAAACGGATCCAGCCCGGTGCGCTTCGCCTGATGGAAGAACAGGTCGAGGTCCCCCTTCGGCGCATCCTCGACACCGAGCTGCCGGAGCGCCGCCACCTGCACATCGGTGAACGTCGACTGAGTCGGGTCGATAACGAGATCGGTGGTGTTTCCGCGTACTGCGATCTGATTTGTCATGCTGCAGGCCTTTCGATTTCGGCCGGATCGGCCTTCGTGTTGGATTTGAGTGCAATGCCCTTACCGTGCGGGCCGCGGGTTGCGATCAGCAGTCCACCGGCCTTCGCGGTCCTCGCCCCGGCCATCGCGTCGAGCACTCGGGACTTGACGCCAGTCAGCCGCTTCGCGACGTCCTTCTCCTCGGCGACGGTGGTCAGGTAGTCGTGAGCGAGATCCGGATCGAGCTGAACCTCTCGGTCATCGATGTCGGGATGCAGGCGCCGAACCGTCGCGTACGTGCTGATCGAGTCGTCGAGTTCCGGCGGAATCCCTGCGGCCAGGCTGGCATTCCATTCCCTGACGCGCTCGAGGATGAGTTCCGCGACCACCGGATCGTGCGCAATCGTGTAGATCTTCGGCTTGCCGTATTGCGGCCACAGGACGACGTCCGACGGGTCGAGCCAGCCGGTGACGATCTGCTGCCAGATCACCTGCGCGGTGTAGTCGGCGGGCACTTCACCAGTTCCGTCGTCGCCCCACTCGGCGAGGTCGCGTGCTGTTTTCTTCTCCACACCGCGGCGCTTCGATCCGCGTGAACCGCGGGCGTCGACGGTGGCGGCGTTGGGGAATCCCAGTGCGTCATTGGTGTATTGGACCTCGGCTCGCGAGAGCTTCCACCCGGGATTCTTGTACCGCCAGTACTCGGCGGCCGCCAGCTCCGCCGCATGCCCGTAGTCGAAATCGTCCTGCTGCGCTTTGCCGATCGGCTCCGGCGTCACGGTGCCGGCCATCTCGTGCCACAGCGAGAACTGCGACTTGAACCGCGAGATACCGAGAATGGACGGGATCTTGGACGCGGTGATTATCTTCAGCCACTCCGGCGAGCCCGGTACGGCCTTCGTCGTCACGAGTCGGGAGGTCATCTTCTGCTCCGATCAAGTGTGAGGTTGTCGTGATGGGTGGCCCAGATATTGGCGCCGTACTGGACGTTCACGAGTCCGCGGTTCGCAATGTCGGCGCTGCGGATGATTCCGGGCTCGGTCGCCAGAGTTGCTGGGTGCGTGTAGATCACCCGCTTGCCGACGTTCTCGATGGCTTCGGAGAGTTTCATTCCCACTCACCTCGCATTGCAGCCTGGACGTCCTCGCGACGTTCCGACTCGACACGCGCGCGTTTGAAGTCGGCCGGATCGCCCTGGCCGCCAAACACGCAGCTCGGTGCACACGGCGCGGACCGCCACTTCCCGCACGTTCCACACCCCCAGGTGATGAAGCTCGGCACCGCGGGGAACGTCGCAGGCTCGCGGGTTGGGAACTCCTCGACGCAATCAGCAACGAGGCTCTCGTACGCGCGGTCGACCTGCTCGCCGATCTCCTGCTCGTACCAGTCCGGACTATTGACCGGATCCTGCAGCGGGTCAGTCACTTCGCCGCCTTGGATGCACGCTTGGCCGGAGTCTTCTTTGCCGCGGTGCGCTTCGTCGGGGCGCGTTTGGCCAGTGTCTTCGTCGCGGCCTTGGCGGGAGCCTTCTTTCGCGGTGCGCGCTCCGGCTTCTCAGGTTCGGGTTCGGGCGTCGGTGTGAGGAACTCCTTCCAGTCCGACACCGGATCTCGGTCAGTACCGGACCTCACAGGCATCAGGATGCCGATGAAGTGTTCACCTATGCGGACTACTGCTGGACGACTCGGCGTCGAGAGTCGAATGCTCACTGCTTGATTCGGACTCCAAGCAGCGTCTTTGAAGGCTGCGAGATACGCCGAGTTCGCCATCCAGTTCTCGACTTCGATCGGACGTTCCATCTCGACCAGAAGGATCTCGGCCAGATTGGGGAACTTCTCTCCGGTGAAAGTTACGGTGATGCTGGTTTCACCATCACCGACAGTGAGGGTGGTTCGATCCGCAGTGACCTGCACTCGCATTGACCGCTCCGGAGCTCGCCCACCGCCGAAGACTTTGAGTATTCGGGTGGCGGAACCTCGACTGAGATGGCCAAGGTATTGGTCGCCGCCCGTAAGATCGTCGACGGCCGGGAGTCTGACGACGCCTCCACGGAATCGATCGGTGCTGGCGATCACGAACCGGCTTCTGAGGATTTGCAAGTCAATCCCATGCAGCATCGGAAGGGTGTCGTCCTTGCCTGCGAATTTGAGCCCGATAGTGACCGCCTTCGTGAGGTCGCCGCGGCTGATGCTGAATGTGATGCTCATGCTGTTGCCTCCGTGGTCCATTCGATTCGCTTCATTGCGTTGCCCCAGCCCTCGTGATTGGGGCCGTGGCCGGCGAGCTTGGCGCAGGTGAGATCTGGCTGCGTTGGGTGAGACTGCTTGCACGGGAGTCCGCGGCCGTGGCAGGGCTGACCGAGCTTCGTGCATTCGGTGTTGTGAATGTGGTCGGTCATGCCGCCACCGACTCAGCGTCGTGAAGCAACGCGTACAGATGCGGATCACACTGCAGTGGAGTGCGGTTCGGATGGGATCGAGCCCATTCGTCTACGCGCATGGAATCCAAACGCGTCCACTCGCCGTCGGGCCGCGACTGCCTGGCTCGTTTCTTTCGCTCGAGCTCACGCGCTGAGCAATCGAGGCAACGGCAGCCGAAGTTGTTGTAGGCGGACAAGGTGCCGTGATTCGCGCGAGGGTGAACCAGTCGGCCTTCGATGAGGACTCGCTCCGCCATCCGGGCTGCGCGCTGAGTCGCGGTCGGGCGCCTCATGCTGCACCACCGATCGGGCCGAGCGACGCCATAGCGGCTACCAGCAGGATCGCGATTACCGCCACAATGACGATCGCGGCAACCTTGATGCGGCGGGACGACTTCGGCGCGGGCTCCAGTCCCCATTCAGCCCAGGTGTCGCGGTCGACCACAACCGGCTTCACCTCGTCAGCGAAGCGGATCGCTCCGTTCTCGATGGTGAGCGCGTCGAGATCGTCGTCATGGTCGACGTCGGAATCGCCGGGCCAGTCGAAAGCCTGCGCAGTGACGAGCGGATCGCTTGGACCGAGCACTGCGAGCGGCGACGATTCCAGGCACGATTCAGGCTGCACCGGTGCCGTTTTGGGCGTGTTTTGGGTATGCGTCATCACAAAATGTCCTTCGCAGGAGAAATGAGAGTGTGGGAAGTTTGGGCCGGTGGCGTCGGGTTGCCGGCCATCTGGACCGGCGAAAGCCGTACTTGGGTTACGCCACCGGCGTTTGTGGGGTCGAGTTCGCACCGGTTGTGCGCGTGCGGGCGCGTTGTTTTGTCGACGTCACCCCAATATTTGCTGGGGTAAACTCCACGCCATGGCAAACCCCGCGCAGCTTCTTCACGAAGCCCTGAAAGAGTGGGATCCGAGAGGTTCCGGTCGCTCTGCTACCGACATGCGAGTTATGCAAAATCAGGATGGCGTATCGCGGGTTATCCGAGCGGTCGGCTATCTCTCGGAGATCGGAGAATTGCTGTCCGCAATGGAAGCAGCCGGGCGCAATACGGGACTGTATCGACGCAGATATCCAAATTGGACCGCGATGGTTCTTTCCTATCCAGACGGCTGGACAAACCGTGCCTCGACTTTCGACCAAGGGGACCTCGATACGCTCGAAGCGTTGATCGAAGTCATCGGATCGTTGGTACCAGTCGCATCCCAGCAGGAGCGCTCGTCGATATCCGATCTGGTGACCGAAATCCTGGAAGCGCTTCACGAAGATATACAGATGCCGAACGAACTCAAGGCGCATCTCTTTGCTGTCGCTGAGCACTGCAGGCGCTGCATCGACGAGTATGAAATTCTCGGAGACTTCGCGCTTCGCCAGGCTGTCGACCGCCTGTATGCCGAACTTGCCCGCGCCGAGGCCTCGGGGTCGACCGACGCGACCTGGCGAGATAGATTCTCCCGATTCTGGACTCGCGCTGGCATGCCTTTGTTGATGTCGGGAGCAACGACCGCGATCGAGCAAGGCGTCAGCTTGGCGCTCGAAAGCTAGTCGTAGGCCTGAAGGATCGACGACATTCGGTCGTCGATCATCGCCGCCACCTTTGCATACGCGAAGTCGAGCGCCAGAACTTCCGGACCGGACCCCAGCTCGCTCCGCTGAAATGCTGCAACCTCCCCGGACAGTCCGCCCAGTAGGACGAGGCAAGATTGCCGCTGCTCTCGTGTCAGCTCGCCCGGATTCCATTTCATGGCACGAAAATTCCGATCTATTCGAGATAGCATTCATGCTGCAGCCTCTTTCGTCCAGCGTCCGACCGCACGTGCAATCGCTTGCGCACCAGTGGGAGTGATCTTGAGCGTGTGCATGACCTCGCCTCGAAACCGTGGAGCGTCATGAGCCTCGCAACGCTGGAAATATGCCTTCTTGTCGGCGTATTCGGAGTAGCGCGTCTGGGGTACGACTTTGCCGTGCTTCTCCGAGAACCTGGACGACTTTTCGGCGTAGATCCAATTGCGTGCAATCAACTCGGCGCGTAGCCACGTCTCCCCTACGCCGAGCGTCGAGGCGACCGTGCGCACCGTCATCACATCGCTACCGGCAACGAAGATGTCGACGTACGCTGCCTTCGGCTCGAGGGCTGCAATCTGTGCGCCCTGCGCCTCGATCTGCTCGTCTTTCGCTGCAAGCATCGCCTGAGCCTCGATAACGGCCTGCGCCAAGAGAGCGGGGCCCGTGAGTGCCGGCGCCGTGGAGTAGGTGCCTGTGTCCCGAATTGCGGGCCACACCTCGTGGGTTAGGAAGCGACGGAAGCGGCGAGCTTCGGGCTTGCGGGAGTCGAGGACGAGATCGGTTGCGCCATCCTCGGACACGACCCACATGTTGCGGTTCTGTCCGACGGACCTGATTGGCGTAGAACGCCGATCAGCTTCGTCGAGCCGCTCGACTGCTCGACGCACGTCCTTGATGTCGAGCGCTCGGCAGATGTCGGCGGCGACTGCCCATCGCTGTCGGTCAATGTCGACGGTCCGGATCTCGGTGGACTCATAGGAGAACAGTTCGATGCTCATGCCGCACCGCCGAGCTTCGCCTGGACCTCGAGCGCCTGGGCGATGTCATCCATGAAGGTGAATGCGTCGTCACGCGGGAGGTAGACGGCATCCTCGCCGTCGACGCTGATCGCAATCATGTTCAGCGCTCGGTCATAGCGCGCCGAGATCTTTGGATCGTCGACCTTGCCCGTCGAGGACACCGAGGCGCCCCCGACGGATCCGGCCTCTCCTACTGTTAGGTCACCACAACCATCAACAGAAGGAGAAGAACTGTGATCAGCACCCGTCTCGAACTGGTCCGCGAGGGAATCCAGAACTGCCAGAGCGCAACCGCGAAGGTTGCTCAGCTCCGATCGCATAGTGATCCGGCCATTCAGGAACTCGCGAACGCGGTGCACTTCCTGTCGTTCGGGGTCCAGCAGATCGGTCTCGCACTCTCCGACGAAGGCCGCAACGACGATCTCCCCATCCAGCGCAGCAAGTAGGTCGCGGAGTATGCGCGCGAAACGTCGCGACTCTTCTGCCGTGCATGGGCCGAGCGAGTAGCTGGGCGGTGCAACGTCGAGGGCGGCGGGGCTGCGGTTTGCTCGCCCTGCGGGATGTCGATCACGCGCCGCCTGCTCAGGCTTACTAATCAGGCGAAAGCGATTCGGCTTGGCTGAAGTCATCACGTCTATGGTGTTGTTGTTGAGTGCGTCGATCACTGCCGCCATGATGTCTTCACTGGTAAGCGGTTGTGCGGTAGTCTCTGTCATCAGATTCCTTTGCTTGGGATTCGGTTGGCCGTCATCTGTTCGCGCAGATGACGGCTTTTTCATGCGGAGCGTGAGTGAGTTGTGGCGGCGCGCTGCTTAGCCACCCATGCTTCAACGATCTCGGACTCGAGCTTCAGAGGGGAGCTTTGAGCGGTCCCCGTCTTCCAGGCCTGCGAGTACAACTCGTGACCTTCAACTCGGAGCACCCGAATGCGCTGCGGGGAATCCCCTGTACGTTCACTGATTCCATGGATATTGAGAAGAGTCATGTCACCTCCATTTCGTGCCGGATGAGGTTTAAGGCGAAAATTGGACCTGGCGGCATCGGTCGGCGCGTTACCTCCACAGTGTCGAATGTTGCTGCGGGTCTGCACCTTTGAACCATTGGCAGGTGTATGAGCGGCGCGCTCGCCAGGTCGGTCTGTTCACTATGAAGATGTCAAAGGTCGCGCCAGGTGGTCGCCTGGCGAAAGATGTTGCGAGAGTGGCCTATGCGGCCGGAATGGCAATTTCCTGAACGAGGGTGTCCAGTGGCCTGCCAGTGGCCTTCTTGAGTGCCATCAGTGTGGAAATCGTGGGGGTCGTGCGTCCCGATCGCAGGTTGGCGACCGTGCTACCCGAAAGATTTAGCTTGTGGGCGAGCTTCTCATCGCTACTCAGTCGATATATGCGACGAGCGTCGTCAAGAACCTCGGGATCTAGGCGGATCATTTTCACCTCCCTGCCGTGCCTCTCTTGCCTGACATGTGCCAGTCAAGCACATGGTGAGCCTGATTGGCAAACATGTAATTCCATGAATGTGTTTCACCAGGTTGAGGGTGTGCCAAACTTGCGCACCTATCAATGGGTTGGCATAGTGACACGCATGGATCACACGAAGTGGATGCAATCACTCTGGGGAGATGAGAGCGTGCGAAGTGTTGCGCGCCGGTCCGGAGTCGCACCGAGGTCTCTTGCAAATTACGTTGAGCGAGGGAAGATCCCAGCCGAGGCGGTAATCTCCTTGGCGATCGCATATGGGGCCAACCCGGTTGGCGCCCTGGTGGAGACCGGCTACCTTGCGCCAGAGTATGCGAAGCAGGTCGATCCAATGACCGCTCTCCGTGGAGTCACGGACGAACAGATCGCTGACGAGGTCCTCCGTCGAATGCTGGCCGGCAGCCATCCAGCATTTGAGATGCCTATCGATGAATACGCAGGGAAGTCGCAACGTACGGGGAGCTCCGACAATGTGCATCAGTTGACTCGCACAAATCCACCCCAGGAGGTTGACGATGAAATCGACGACCTCGACCTGCCCTATGTGGCACATGAGCCGGGTCAGGACATAGACGAGGATGACGACGAGTCGAAGTACGACATATAGGTACCCATGGATCAGCTATACACCGCTGCAAAATCCATGGAAATCACCGTGGTCGAGCGATTCCTACCCGGTCACCAGTGGGGACGGTACATCCATTCCAAACGGCGAATCGTTCTCAATACTCGACTTCAGTCTCGACAAAAGGCGCATACATTCGGCCACGAGCTCGGGCATGCCCACTACGGCCACGAACACGACGACGAGCCGGGTTCGATCATTGCTATCCGCCAGGAGCGTATGGCTGATGAATTTGCAGCAAAGCTGCTGATTAATTCGTACGACTACGAAGTGACTGAACGAATGTACGGGCCGCATGTCCCGACTCTCGCGGTACAGCTCGGAGTTACCGCACCGATGATTTACGCCTGGCAATCAATGCAAAGGCGACAGAACCGCAATGGAGGTCGCAATGGCTAGGCCGCCACTCCTAATTGGCACTTGGGGAAAGATTAAGCGCCACCAGATCGAACCTGGCCACTGGTTTGCAAACTGCCGAGTGAGGGACCATGACGGAGTAACGAGGCAGGCGCGCCGCTACTCCCCCGCCGGCGTGTACGACAAGGTTGGCGCTGCGGCCGAGCGAGAGCTGACGAAGCACCTTGCAACTAGGACACATATCGAAGGCAGTGACGCGATCACAACGGATACCTCAGTGATGGAACTGTGGACCGCGTACCGTGTCGAACTCGTGGCCGACAAGAAGGCACACCGGACACTCACGCGTTATGACGAAGTTGCCAAGTTCATCGAGAACGGCCTGGGCGGCGTCCGTCTGCGCGAATTGACGACGCAACGACTAGAAGCGTTCCTGCGCGCCATCGAAGTCAAAAACGGCCCCGGCAATCTCAAGACGACGCGCACAGTTCTGTCGGGAATGCTCGGAATGGCAGTCAGGTTCGGAGCCATGAAATCCAACCTCGTCCGCGACACCAAGGGCGCGAAGTCCACCGCAAAGAAGACACCTAGGTCTCTCACTCCTGAGCAGTTGTCGAAGCTGCTCGTCGATGTGCGCAAGTCCAAGTTGGAGTGCCCTCCACTGCAGGGGTCGAAGTACTCCGTGCCTACCGTCGCCGACTACTGTCGGCGCGCAGACCTGGCCGACCCGATCACAATGTTCACGGCCACTGGCGTTCGCATGTCCGAGCTGCTCGGCATCGCATGGCCGGATATCGACTTCAAAGGGAAGACCGTTGCATTGACGGGCAAGGTCTCCCGCGTTCCTGGCGAGGGCATGGTCCGCACGACGGCCGAGCTCGACCCGAAGAATCGTCACCGCGTTCTCGCGCTGCCGGACTACGCGATCTCAATGTTGCGCACCCGCAAGTTGGCGGCAGGACCGAGCGATGACGACGTCGTGTTCCCGAGTGCGAAGGGCACCTTGCGAGATCCGGACGCGTTCAATCAGCAGTGGCGTCGAGTCCGTAAAGTGCTCGAGCTCGACTGGGTTACCGGACATACCTTCCGGCGAACTGTGGCGACGATTCTCGATGACGCAAAGCTGACGGCTCGCGCGACGGCAGATCAGCTCGGTCACGCCAAGGTTTCAATGACGCAGGACAAGTACATGTCTCGTGGCACTATCAGGCATGAAGTCGCCGAAATTTTGGAATCTGCTGCAGCGCAGGGACTTTAGGCAAAGCGTTGAGTTTTAGTTGAGTTCAGAGTCCAGATGGACTCGATTTACAGCCACTACCAGGAAGTACCTGAATTTGAACCTGCGACAGGAAGGGTCGCAGGTTCGAATCCTGCCGAGGGCACCAGGTGGGACTCTCCCCACATCGGCGTGACCAACGTGCCATTCTTGAATTCATGACGACGCCTCACTCCACGGCAACTCCCCCGAAGAACATGTCTTTGATCCCGGGTGGGACGTACTGGATGGGCTCCGAAGACTTCTATCCGGAAGAACGCCCAGTTCACCAGGTCACCGTCGACGGATTCTGGATGGACACGACGGCGGTGACGGTCGCCGAGTTCCGACGCTTCGTGAAGGCAACCGGCCACGTCACCACTGCTGAAATCGCCCCGGACGCCGCCGACTATCCCGAGGCCGATCCAGCCCTCCTCGTCCCGGGATCGTTGGTCTTCAATTCGCCACCCGGCCCGGTTTCACTTGACGACTACACCCAGTGGTGGTCGTTCACTCCCGGCGCCGATTGGCGCCATCCCGAGGGCGCCGACAGCAACATCGGGGGACGTGAACGGCACCCCGTCACCCACGTGTCGTACTTCGACGCCCAGGCCTACGCCGCGTGGGCCGGCAAGGAACTCCCGACCGAGGCCGAGTGGGAGTTTGCCGCCCGCGGTGGACTCGATCGCCAGGCGTACGTGTGGGGCGATCACGACTCTCCGGGCGGGCGACCCGGTGGCAACGTGTGGCAGGGCCAGTTCCCCTGGGAGAATCTGCTCGAGGACGGTTACGAGCGCACCGCTCCGGTCGGAAAGTTCCGGCCCAACGGCTACGGACTGTTCGACATGGCCGGGAACGTGTGGGAATGGACGGCCGATCACTACACGTCCGACCACGCCCACAGTTCCAAGAACGTCGCGCCGGCCTCGTCGTGCTGCATTCCTCGTAATCCCCGAGCGGAGTTCGCCACGGAGGCGTTGGTGGGCGAACCCTACGCACGACGGGTGATCAAAGGCGGCTCACATCTGTGTGCACCGAACTACTGCTTGCGATACCGCCCCGCCGCGCGGCAGGGCGAATCCGAGGAGTCCTCGACCTGCCACGTCGGCTTCCGGTGCATCATCCGCATTCCGCAGGAGTAGATCAGAAGGGCACGTCCCCCAGGATGGCCACCCGCTCCATGACGCGACGATGCGGGAAGTAGTCGCTCGCAGCGTAGTGCTGGGTGGCCCGGTTGTCCCAGAAGGCAATGGAATTCGGCGCCCACTTGAAGCGGCACTGAAAGTCCGGGACCTTGACCTGCGCGAACAATAGGTTGAGCAGATCGTTGCCTTCGACAGGATCCATATCCGGAATGTGGGTGGTGAAGAGGCTGTTGACGAACAGAGTTTTACGCCCGGTCTCCGGATGCTTACGCACCATCGGATGCAGAACCGGCGGGTACTGCTCCTTCATCTGCTCCAACTTCTCCGGGCTCATGCCGCGTCCGAAGGACGGTACAAAATCGTGGATGGCGTCCTTGCCGTCGATCAAGTCCTTGATCTCGTCGGGGAGGCAGTCGAAGGCGTTACCCATATCGGCCCAGAGCGTGTCACCACCGGCAGGCGGTACGTCGATCGCCCGAAGTACTGAACCGAGCGGCGGCGTCTTCGTCCAGGTGACGTCGACGTGCCAGATGTTCTCCGTTCCTGGACTGTCCTCTCCGCGTTCGAATCTGACGACTGCCGGGACCTCTCCCTGTGGGAGAAGTGGATGGACCTCGAGTTCGCCCCAATGGGCAGCGAAGTCACGATGATTCACGCTCGAAATCGGCTGGTCCCGAAAGAACACGACCTTCCATTCGAGCAGGGCCCGACGCACGTCCTCGATCTGCTCCTCCGACGGATCATGCAGGTCGATGTCGCTGATCTCGGCACCGATGAACGGTGTGACGGGTGTCAGAGTGAACCGCTCGTACGGCCTCGATTCAACGCCTTCCGGGTTTCGCCTCATTCCGCGTGGTCCGAATTCGATTGTGTGATTGCCGATTTGGACTGTTCGTGAGGATGTAAGGGTAGCCATCGAATGACTCCGTCCTGTCGTGTCGTGTCGCGGGGTCACACGTCAGTCGACGCGTGCACCCGCTTTGCTCGTGTGCGTTTGTGTGCGCTTTGGGGCGCGGTCAGTGCTCCTACCGCGAGATCGACCAGATGATCCACTGTCGTATCGAAATCTGCCTGCACAACGGGGTTTTCGTCTTCGCGGCGCTGCTCGAAGATGGCCAGAGCAGAGACGCTCATGTTGAACGTCAGATCGATCCGTTCAACCGCGACGCGGCGGGGCAGATGCGGCAACGCCCGCGTCAACCTGCCGACTACCTCGTTGATTCCTTCACTGACCTCGCGAAACTCAGCACTCTGTGTATCCACTGACGGTGAAATTCTCGCGATGAACCGCGCATAGTTGGCCCCGTCGACCGTCGCCAGAAAATCTGCCAGCGGGTACAGAAAGGCTTCGACCAAAGCACGGACCAAGTCGGTCCGCCCACTGGCGTCGATGTCGTCGAGATACGTCAGTCGCGCTGCGTTGATCTGATCCATCCGATGCCGGAATACGGCCAGCACCAGACCGTCTCGCCCACCGAAGTGATACTGAACTGCAGAGTTGTTGCGCTGCCCGGCCGCAGTCGCCACGTCCCGCATGGACACTTCGTGAATACCTTGCTCGGCGAACATCCGCTCGGCGACGGCGATCATGGCGTTCTTGGCATCCAACGAAGCGGGCATACACCGACCATATAAGTCACTGTCTTAATTCCGCAAGCCCCACCCCCTACGCGCGGTTAGGGAGTGCAGGGACTCCTTAACCACTCACGGGGGTAGTTGTCCCAGTCAACGAGACATACGCCGCCAACTGAATTCCGATCGATACGCTCCAGATTAAGACGACTGCTTAATCCGCCCGGTTTTGCACACGCCAAGGAGCCTGCTGGTGAATCGCCATTCCATTCCGATCATTCCCGAGACGCCGAACGTCGCGGCCGCCGTGTACTACCCCGATCAGAATCCCCCGTACACCCGCCCGGAACCGCTTCGCCCGCCGGCCGGGGCCCCGAACGTGCTGCTGATCATGATCGACGACGTCGGATTCGGCGCACCCTCCGCGTTCGGTGGCCCGTGCCGCACCCCCACCGCCGAGCGTTTGGCCGAAACCGGCGTGAAATACAGCCGATTCCACACCACGGCTCTGTGCTCGCCGACGCGTGCCGCCACACTGACCGGGCGCAACCACCACAGTGTCGGTATGGGTGTCATCTCCGAAATGGCCAACGCGGCACCGGGATACAACGGGACCCGCCCCGCCTCTGCCGCCACGGTCGCACGCGTCCTACAGGGAAACGGCTATGCGACAGGTGCTTTCGGCAAGATGCACCAGACCCCGACGTGGGAGACCACCGCTGCCGGGCCGTTCGACCGTTGGCCGGTCCGTGAGGGTTTCGACAAGTTCTACGGTTTCCTCGGTGCCGAGTCCGACCAGTTCACCCCGGTTCTCTACGAGGACTTCACGATGGTCGACTTACCCAAGACACCACAGGAGGGTTACCACCTGTCAGAGGATCTCGTCGACCACGCGATCGAATGGGTCGAGGGCGTCAACACGATGGACCCCGACAAGCCGTGGTTCTGCTACCTCCCCTTCGGCGCGTGCCACGCTCCACTGCAGGTTCCGGACCGATACCTGAACAAGTACGTCGGCGAATTCGATCACGGGTGGGATCGCCAACGCGAGATCACCCTCCAAAAGCAGAAGGAACTGGGCGTCGTCGCTCCTGACACCGAATTGGCCCCCTGGGCTCCAGGGCTCCCACACTGGGACGAACTCGACGACGACCAGAAGAAGGTCTCGGCCCGTTTGATGGAGTTGTACGCGGCGTTTCTCGAGCACACCGACGACGAGGTAGGCAGGCTCGTCGACCGGTTGCAGGACATGGGTGTACTCGACAACACTCTGGTGCTCTACATGATGGGTGACAACGGCGCTTCCGCGGAAGGCGGAATGGAGGGCTCGTTCAACTACCTCGCCGGCCTCAACGGTTACAAGAGTGCGACATCCGACGTACTGGCGCGCTACGACGAATTGGGGACCGAAACCAGCTACCCGCACTATCCGGCGTCGTGGGCTCTGGCTCTCGACACCCCTTACCAGTGGGCCAAGCAGGTTGCGTCCCATTACGGCGGTACCCGAAACGGTCTGATCACCCACTGGCCCAAGGGGATCGACAAGCCAGGAATCAGGGAGCAGTGGCATCACTGCGTCGACATCACGCCGACAATCCTGGAAGCTGCCGGTATTCCGGCACCGACCAGCGTCGACGGGGTCACCCAGAAACCGATGGAAGGCGTGGCGATGAACTACACCTTCGCCGAGCCCGACGCCGAAGAGCGCCACACCACACAGTATTTCGAGATCTTCGGCAACCGCGGAATCTACGATCACGGTTGGACCGCAGTCACGGCCCACCGCGCACCCTGGCTGATGGCCACTCACGGCCTCGAGCTCACACCGATGAGCGAGGACCGTTGGGAGCTGTACGACACCTCGGTCGACTGGTCGCAGGCCCGCGATCTCGCGGACGAGCATCCCGAGATCCTCGCCCGGCTCAAGGAAAAGTTCCTCGTCGAGGCGGCCAAATATCAGGTGCTGCCGCTGGACGACAGAACGGTCGGTCGCCACGCCACCGCGGAATCACGACCCCCGCATCCGATGATGGGCCGCAAGACCCTCACGCTGTACCCACACATGAACGGTCTGGTCGAGAAAGCCGCGCCGACGTTCTTCAACCGCTCGTACACGCTGACCGCAAGTCTGGGTAGCGTCGCCGACGGCATGCTGGTCAGCCTCGGTGGCCGGTTCGGCGGATTCGCTTTGTACATACTCGATTCCGTCCCCGTCTACTGCTACAACTTCAGCGGCAGTGGTCGGACCTTCGTGCGTGGGCGCAACCCGCTGGCACCCGATGCACGCGAGGTGTCCGTCCACTTCGAGTACGACGGCGGCGGAATCGGCAAGGGCGGAACCGCCACCCTGATTGTCGACGGCGAGGTGATCTCCGAAGGCCGGATCGAGAAGACCACTCGGGCGATCTTCAGCATGAACGAACAGCTCGACGTCGGCATCAACCGGGGAAGCCCGGTGGCGGAGGAGTTTGCGGAGAAGGGCACGTTCCGCTACGGCGGCAAACTCCACAGCGTGACCGTCGACTTACGATCCACCCGAGACGTGGTGTCCGCAGAGGAACGGGAGAAAATCTCACTCGCCGTGCACTGATCGACCAGGCGACGCTCGCCGATTGTGCAGCCGCGCGCGATATCTGCCGTGCGGCTGCACAATCGCCCTGCGTCTATCCGACCGTGTACATCTGCAGGCACGGCCCCACCGGGCGAGCTTCCAGGACGTCGCGGGCCTTCTCACGCGCTGCGTTGAACTCCCAGGGCGCAGTGGTGCCCGGCACTCCGAATCGATATCTGCTCAAGGCACACGAACGCTGCGGTTCCGGTAGACGATCCAAGGCGGGTACCGCGTCGACGGAGAGCCCGCGTAAGTAGGAAACGTCGATGCTCTTGCCGCCCTCGAACCGTTCCACGTTCTTTTGCGCGATGTACGCGTCGGGGTTGAACACCGCGAAGGCCAGCAGCGCGACGGACGAAGTGGCGAGAACAGCTGTGGGCAGCCACTTCCCGGACATCCGAATACCTGCGACGAGCAACAACACGAACACGAAGCCAAGAAGCAGCTCGGTCGCGAAGACGCTGACCCGGAGCACCGTGAAACCGTACTGATTCTCGTACAACCACATCCGGTGCACAGCGGACGCCACGATCACCAGGCTGAAAACACACAGGGCACCCAGCAGTCCGCGGGCAAGACGCCTCGATCCAGCGTCGCGGCGGTCGATGTACCGCACTGCGACGGCGATGACGAGCAGCGTCAGCACGGTAACCGCCATGAGCTGCCAGAAACCCTCACGCGCATAGTCCGCATAGGTCAGTCCATCGGTCACCTGTACGTGCTCGTCTCCCCCGAACAGCGTCTTCGTCTGTACTGCAACAAAACCGAGGAACAGCACGTTGAGTACTCCGAGCGGGACCGCCCACTCCCACATCGGCAACGGCGTCGCCTGCGCAGGTGCAAACGCGTCCACCGTCGGCGTTCTGCGGCGCAGATACACCGCAACCAGCGTGCCGAACGCCATCACGACGCCGGCAAAGATCCGTGCTCCCGGGTTCGACACCGAGATGGCCGGAGCGAAGCCGTCGAAGATCTTCGCGAACTCCGGATCCGCACTCACGAACAAAGATCCGAAAATCAGCAGGAGAATAATCGATACTGCGCTTACGACGACAACTCGCGCCGCCGGCACCCGCGGAGCAGAGCGGGTAGCAAGTTTTCGACGACGAACGAAGTTGACCGTCCGGTGCGGTGCCCGCCAGGGAGCGACCGTTCCCAGAAGTATTCCGGTCCACGTCCGCCCGCCGATCAGAGTCCACGTGAACAGAACCCACGCAGCTACGACGCAGAGGAACACCAACCACTCCGCACCGCGAACGGCGGCAACACCCAGCAGTGCGAGCATCCCGATGGCGGCGACCCACTGCGTCACGGTCATCCGCGGCGGCGTCAGAATCCCGAAGACGATCACCACACCGGCACCCACGATCACGTACGCGATACTCGCGAACCCTGGGTCGAGGATCAGGGCCGCAAGCACCCCTACTGCGGCCGCGCCGAGGAGCATCGAGCGGGTGGCCATCGAAGTGCGATCGGGACGCCAGAACCGGCTGGAACGCTTGGGTTTTACGGCCGGCATCGGCGGTTTCGGTGGAATTACTATCGGAGCGCTCATGTGATCTCCTATGTGTCTGGTTCAATTTTTCAGGGTCGGAAGTACAGACGAATGCCGATGAAGACACGCGCCATCGCGAGATCTCTCGATCTCGTCAGGGACTTTGATTCAGTTCTGCGGCAGCACTACTCGAATGCAACAACCCGACGGGGCATCGACGACGGCAATCCTGCCGTCATGTAATTCGACCGCCCACTTCGCGATCGCGAGGCCGAGTCCGGTGCCTCCGTCGGTCGAGCCGCCGCGGATGAAGCGGTCGAACACTCGCTCACGGGCCTGTGGTTCGATGCCGGGGCCGTCGTCGTGGACGTCGAGCACCAACTCCCCCGCGCTGCCGGTACGTACTCGGATGACAACTTTGGTGTCGACGTTCCCGTGCTGAACCGCATTGTCCACCAGGTTGGTCACCACCTGGTGGAGGCGATCCGGATCGGCGACCACGGACAATTGTGGAGGCTTGACGTCTATCTCGATGTCGCCCGCACTCACACTCGACAGCTCGCGTAGGAACGGCTCGACCTCGAAACGGCGGCGTTTCAACGGCATTGCGCCACCCTCGAGTTTCGAGAGATCGAGAAGGTCGGCTACCAGCGCGCCCAGTCGTTCCGTTTGCCGCAGCGCCGATTTCATCATCGCCGGATCCGGTTCTTCGACACCGTCGACGACGTTCTCGAGCATGGCTTGCAAAGCGGTGATGGGCGTGCGCAGTTCATGGGAGACGTTGCCGATCAACTCGCGGCGGTCGAGGAGGTCGGCCACCGGGCGAGCAGCGTGCTCCGCGCGATCCGCACGCCGAAGCAGAGCCTGCACCCGGGCGACGAGCACACGCATGCTGAACGGCTTGCTCAGATAGTCGTCGGCCCCGACGCCGAGACCGATCAGCATGTCCGTTTCATCGGCGCGAGCGGTCAGCATCAGCACAGGCACCGGGCGCACGGCCTGGATGCGGCGGCAGACTTCGAGTCCGTCGAATCCCGGCATCATCACGTCGAGTACCACCAGGTCTGCGTCCATCTGCTCGCAGCGGGCCACCGCGCTGGGACCGTCGAACGCCAGCTCGACGTCGTAGCCCTCGGCACGCAGCCTCGCCGCGATGGACTCGCAGATGCTGACCTCGTCGTCGACCACGAGCACTCTTCGCTGACTCATGGAACTGACTGTATTCGGCCCTCGTGGATGAACCTGGGAGGACTTGTGAAGGTTCTGTGCAGGTTCTAGAACCTGCGGATGTTATTGATCGGCAGATCCGCCAGGGGCGTCAGTCCGGTCGGAACACCAACTCCGTAGGCGTTGAACACCATTCCGAACCCAGCGTAGATGCCGACGTGCGTCGCACCGGGGTAGAAGGTGATGACGTCGCCGGGGGCGAGGGCCCACCGGGGAACCGGCTGTCCGACGTTGGCCTGCTGTTGGCTGGTCCGTGGCAGATTCACGCCGGCCTGCCGAAACGCCCATTGCACCAGCCCGGAGCAGTCCCACGAGTTCGGCCCGACGCCGCCCCACTGGTAGGGCTTTCCGGTCTGAGTGCTCGCCGCTGCCAGCGCGATCAGCCCTGCCGGACTCGGAATCGGAAGGGCGGCTGATCCGCTGCTGATGCTGCCCGTGCTTCCCAAGCTTCCGGAACTCCCGCTACTGCCACCGCTACCGAGGCTTCCCGGGTCGGCTGAGGCGGGGGCAGCGGAGAGCAACAGGACACTTCCGGTCAGCAAAGCCGCGACCGTTCCCGTGCGGAGTGTCGACTTCTTCATGCATCCGTCCTTCGTGGGAGTCGTTTCGGCGCGCGGCAGCGCACCTCGATAGCCGTGAACTGGTAAGACACGTGAAAACAAACACTTCGTTCGGATGTTAACGGCGTGGACGTGGTGTTCGGACAGGAATGATTGATCCGATTTGTCGGTTTTGAACAAACGGGCCTTACGTCCCGGGCTGGCAGAAGATCAGGGAATGATGGGGGATTTCCTGGATCCCGCGGCACGACAAGGTCCATAGATTCGACTCATGCGCCCATACCTGCTCGTCGCCGCGGTCATCATCGGAGCCACCACGGCACTCGTCGGTTGCTCGACGCTCCAGCGCGCAGTGGAGATTCAATCGGATCTCGACGGACTCACCAGGTCGGGTGTCGTCGGGTCGATCGCAACACTCGACGACGGCACCACGACGGCTGTCATGACCAGCGGCGTGCCCAACCGGACCAACGGCGATTCGATCGGCAAGAATGATCGCGTCCGGATCGGAAGTGTGACAAAGACATTCACAGCTTCGCTCGTTCTGCAGTTGGTCGCCGAGGGCAAGGTCGACCTCGACGCACCGATCGAGCAGTATCTCCCGGGCCTACTGCAAAGCAGTGACATGGACGGCAGTGGCATCGACGGTAGCGCGATCACCGTGCGGCAACTGCTGCAACATCGCAGCGGCCTTCCCGAGTTCGCCGGAGAACCCGGCGCCGACGAATGGATTGCAGCAAACGAGAACCGAACGCTGACGCCGTCCGCCGCGGTCGCCATCGCCCTCGGCAAACCGGCGCAATTCGTCCCCGGAACGTCGTTCGTCTACACCAACACCAACTACATCGTTCTCGGAATGCTCGTCGAATCCGTGAGTGGCCGCAGCTACGCCGATGAACTCCGGTCTCGGATACTCGATCCGCTGGACTTGGAAGACACGTACCTCCCGCCGGCCGGTGAGCT
The DNA here is from genome assembly GCF_019266045.1 of Rhodococcus sp. MH15. Taxonomy (NCBI): domain Bacteria; kingdom Bacillati; phylum Actinomycetota; class Actinomycetes; order Mycobacteriales; family Nocardiaceae; genus Rhodococcus; species Rhodococcus sp. MH15. The sequence goes on along the minus strand of NZ_LPNP01000080.1, from coordinate 1,227,357 downwards.
CGACATCAGGGGCGATCACCTGACGGGCTATCAGGATCTCGACGGTGGCCTGACCGACGTTTCCCGCACGGAACCGTCGATCCCCTGGTCTGCCGGAGCGATGGTCTCGACGGGCACAGACCTGAACGCCTTCTGGCGCGCGCTACTCGACGGGCAGGTGGTGCCGGCCGAGCAGCTTGCCGAGATGACCACCCCTCAGGTCGGCGCCACCGAAGCCGAGGGGCTCGGGTACGGGATGGGCGTCGGCGCCACCGAACTTCCCTGCGGCGTCACCTATACCGGCCACAGTGGTGGGATCTACGGGTACTACACACTGTCCGGTGCGACGCCGGACCGCGCGTTCACTGTGACGCTGACGTCGACGCCGAAGGACCAGCCGGACACCGTCGCGATACTCTCGCACGCACTCTGCCCTTGACGCTGTTACCAGTATTGATGACGTTTTCCATCAGTGTCCGCGACGAAAATGACCGCGTCGGCGCCGTCCAACTCCGAAGGTTTCAGCGGCAGATGCCCTGGCAGGATCGCCTCTCCCGCGGTGACGGACAGGTCAAGTGCTGCGCGAAGTGCGGGGGTCGGAAACAGGGCACGCCGACTGGTCGCATCGGCCAACGCTCCCTGCAGAGTGCCCGGATCACTGTCGGGGTTGGCGTCGGTTGCCACGAATACGTAGCGCTCTCCGAGGACAAGTCCGACAAGTGAGCCGGCGCTCCCCCAGCTGACCACGTCGCCGTAGACGGGCATGTCGGACGGCACTCGCAGGAGATGGGCATTGTGTGCGAAGAGCAGGATCGGCCCGCGTCGCTGCTCCTGGGCGACGACGGCCAGCAGGTTCTCGGCCATCATCTCGGCACGGAGACTGAGCAGAGTGCCGATACGATCAGGAGCGGAACTCGCCATCGCGGCGTGGTAGCGCAGAAGACCTACAGCGGTGCGTGCGTGTGCGAGGGCCAGGTCGTATCCGCCCGGGTCGGCGGGCCGCAGCACAGGTGCGGCGCGCCGCAGGACGCTGGCGAGGTCGTCCGCAATGATGCGCAGGGCACGAGCCTGATCGGAGTTGCCGACGGACGCAGCCGGTTCGAACATCGCCGCCGGGTTGGTCCAGTCGGGGTCCTGCCCGAGCAGAAGGTCGATGTCGTCGAACGAGTGCGGCCGCATCGCAGCGGGCAGGAAGTCACCTGCTGCAGACAGCGCGCCACGTGGGCTCGGTGCGCCGGAGTACTCCACCGGAGCGTCGAAGCCGTAGAAGCGAACTCGGTCGGCCGGAGCGCGGCCGTGGTTGTACTCGCGTAGCCATTCGACGAGTTCGCGGTTTCCCGGTACCGCACCGAATCCGTGGCTGAAGCCTGTGGCGAGCACCTTCTCGATGTCCGCCTCTCCCCCGTTCACGTAGTCGTTCACGAGCAAAGCCGCAAAGACATCTGTTTCGAGCACGATCGACCGATATCCTCGTTCGACCAGTTGGCCGAGAAGTTCGTTGCGCAGCAACGGAAAAGCCTTGATCCCATGAGTCGGCTCGCCGAGAGCGAGCAGAGCCGGCACCTCGGTTCGCGCTGCGAGCAGTTCGTCGACGGCACGACCAAGACTTGCCGCGTCTTCGAGTTGGCGGCCGAACTCACTCAGCGCTGGGGCAGTGGACATGATCATCCCTTTCGAAGGTGGACTGCCTTCGACAGTATCGTTGAAGATTCCGGTTAAACTTTTACCGGCAATTACCTGGGGTATGACGTGAAAAGCCTCAATCGGAGGTGATCAGTGCGGCCCATCGACCTTGCCCGTGAACACGGGTTGTCCGCACAGGCGATCCGCAACTACGACGATGCCGGCATCCTCCCTCCGACCGAGCGCAGCACTTACGGCTACCGGCGATACACCCCAGTGCACGCGCAAGCCCTGCGCACTTTCCTCGCATTGCGCGGCGGTCACGGGCACCAGCGGGCCACGGAAATCATGCGGGCAACCAACCAGGGCGACACCGAGTCCGCCTACCGCCTGATCGACAGTGCGCACGTGACGCTGCTCGCCGAGCGAAAAACTCGCACCGAGGTAGCCACAGCGCTGGGGACTCTGTCCACCATGGCACCGGCACTGGTGCACGGTCCAGCGCTGACGGTGGGTGAGCTGGCGCGCCGTCTCGGCGTTCACCCGGCGACACTGCGCACGTGGGAAGAGCATGGCATCCTGCGCCCCGAGCGCGAACAGGCAACGGGTTATCGCGAATACGGTTCGGAGTGTGTGCGCGACGCCGAGATCGCACGGCAGCTGCGGCGCGGTGGCTATCGGCTGTCGCAAGTCGCCCAGTTTCTCGATTCGCTGCGCGAGGCCGGCGGAGCAGACGCATTGTCAGCGTTCCTCGAATCCTGGCAGGACCGGCTGACCACACGCAGTCGCAACCTTCTCGCCGGCGCGGCTCAGCTCGATGCCTATCTCACGATGCTGGATCAGACCTCGCCTGGTTGCCGATCAGCAAACGGTTGAGGCGTCAGTTCACAAGCCGCGCAAGGCTCCTCACCATCTCACCGACGGTGTCGGTCGACGGCCACGGGAATTCCGGAAGATCGGCCCGCAACATCACCTGTCCGTGCAGCGAAGTCCAGATCGATACCGCATCGACAAAAGTGTCTGTGCTGGCCGACCTCCCAGCGGCGACGCACGCGTCGAGGTTGGTCACCAGCGTGTTGAAGGCGGCCAGTCCTCGCGTATCCGATTGTGGTGACTGACCTTTCGGCCTGGACCACCCGAACAAGACCCGATACCGAGCGGGCTCGGAAATGCCGAACTCGACGTATGCCGAGCACCCGGCATACAGACCCTCGACCGGGTCGGGGTGTGCGGAAACGGCGTCGGCCACGGCGAGATGCAACTGCTCCAGCGATTCGGAGACCACCGCTTCGACAATGGCATCGCGATCGGAAAAGTGTCCGTAGATAGATGGTGCGGATATCCCGACTTCGCGAGCGACTGATCGGAGCGTCACCGCCTGATCCGATCCGGTGCGGGCGATGAGCGTCGCCGCTGCGGCGACGATCTCTCCGCGGAGCCGTGCGCCGCTTCCTCTCGGATTTCGGGCGCGAGTACTCCGAGAACCACCCGTCCCAGTTTCATCGGCATCTTCGGAAACATCACTCACCCGACAAACTTTACACATGTAAGGCGTGGGGGTACGTTCTCATCACTAAACATTCGTAAGGTTACATTCGTAAGGACATGATGAATTCCCTCGAACCCACTGACCGGCGACGATGGGCAGCACTGGGCGCCCTCTGCACATCCCTCGTCGTAGTCACGATCGACAACACCATCCTCAACACCGCTATCCCGACCCTTGCCCGCGAACTGCGGGCGACCACCGTCGACCTGCAATGGATCACCAACGCATACACATTGGCGTTCGCCGCCTTGCTCATCACGGCAGGTGGACTCGGCGCGAGATTCGGTCACCGTCGGATACTTCTGACCGGCCTCACCTTGTTCGCCCTCGGGTCAGCCTTCGCTGCCCTCTCTCACACGTCAATGCAGCTGATCGGATGGAGAACAGTGATGGGGGCAGCCGCCGCACTGGTCATGCCGGCGACGCTGTCACTTGTCGTCTCGATGTTCGCCCCGCACGAGAGAGGCCGGGCGATAGGAATCTGGTCTGCAACCGCCGGACTGGGAATCGCGATCGGCCCCGTGGCCGGTGGCGTACTTCTCGAACATTTCAGTTGGGGAAGCGTCTTCTGGATAAACGTCCCACTGGTCGCCGGTGTGATCGCCGCGACGGTTTTTCTTGTGCCCCCGGCAAGAGGGATCACGAAGGGTTCGTTCGACATCCCCGGACTCCTGCTGTCCGCCGGCGGACTGGCTTTGATCGTGGATGCCCTCACCCAGGCAAGCCTTCGCGGATGGTCGTCGCCCGTCACGGTGCTGGAGATCGTCAGCGCAACAGCACTTCTCGCCGGATTCGTCTGGTGGGAGCTGCGGGCCTCGGCGCCGATGACCGACGTGCGCATCTTCACCAGTCGAGTGTTCAGCACCTCCAATGCCATCTTGGCCGTAACATTCTTCGCCCTTTTCGGAGTTCTCTTCACGTACACGCAATACCTCCAATTAGTTCGTGGTTACGGTCCATTGGTCGCCGGCGTCGGTGCAGTTCCGTTTGCGATAGTGATGGCGACTGTCGCCTCCAGCAGCGATCGTATGGTCGGCCGATTCGGCGTGCGCAGTTCGATCGCGACCGGTCTCGCAGTCATGTCCGCGGGACTGTTGGTCCTGTCGATCGCAGCAGATAGGTACGCACCGTTCGGAATCCTGGCTGCGATCATGGCACTGGTCGGCGCGGGGATGGGGTTGGTCATGGCTCCGGCCACAACCACGTCGATGTCTTCGGTTGCGCCCCAGCAGGCTTCGATGGCCAGTTCGATCAACAGCGTCGTGCGAGAGTTGGGTGGAGTTCTGGGCGTCGCCGTCATCGGGACGGTCGTAGCCACCGTTTTCCGGTCCCGCTTCGAACCCGGAGTCGGCACTTCCACAGCCGATCCGGCGCAGATCCATGCCGGCGCTCCCCCCGCGAGTGCCTTGACCGACGCAGCGAACCAGGCTTACACCTCGGCGATGAGTACCGGAATCCAAATCTGTGCCGCAGTCGCGTTCGTCGGTGCGTTGGCCGTCATTGCACTGTTTCCCGCACCACGTCGCCCGGTTTCTTGTCCTCCCGCAGACCTCGCCAACTCGGATGACGCAGACGCTCGGTCTTCGTCCAATCCATGAACCGCACCTCACCGACGAGTTCCGGCCTCACCCACACCGCACCCTTGCGGTCATCTGCTGGAAGTTCCTCCCCGAACGGACTTTCCTTCTGACGCAGCGGTTCCAGTGTCGCAAGTAAAGACTCCAAGTCGCGATCACTGAAGCCGGTACCGACGCGCCCAACGTAGGTCAATCCATCCTCACCCGGAATTCCCATGAGCAGCGCCCCGATCCCCTGTGCTCGATTGCCCTGCCCGGTGCGCCACCCTCCGATCACCACCTCTTGAGTGCGCCAGTTCTTCACCTTGATCCAACTCGACCCACGCCGCCCCGGAAGGTAGACCGATGCACGACGTTTGGCGACAATCCCTTCCCATCCGGCATCGGTACTCACCTCCAACGCGTTCTCCGCCGTGCCCTCGATCTGTGGAGGTACCTCGAGCTCACCGACCTTGCCCGCCAACGCATTCAACACGGTGCGCCGGTCCGAGTAGGATTTCCGCAGCAAAGACACTCCGTCGAGGTACAGAAGATCGAAGGCCAGGAACACCGGCTCCCCACCTCGCTGGAGAAGACCGAAATCGGTGACCCCCGCGTCGTTGTACGCCACCACTTCACCGTCGAGAACCACGTCATGACCGTCCAGCACCTCGGCCAACCCGGCAAGGGAGGGATAGTCCCCGGTCTTGTCGTTACCCGCGCGACTGCGAAGTGACATTGTGCCCGAATGATATTCGAGAATCACTCGGATCCCGTCCCACTTTCCTTCGAAAGCCCACTCCTGCGAGTCGAGACCTTCGAGCGTTCCAGCGGTGGCAAGCATCGGCTCGAGATTCTTGGGAAACTCCGTTCCGAAACTCGCGTTCTGATCCTTCATCAGATGCATCAACCACTGGTCACCCTTCGTCCGGATCAGCGCGAAGCGTCCCTGCACCCGTTTCCCACTCAGGCGCACGATCACCTCGTCTTCACGCCACTTCTCGGTCTCGTACGTCCCGGAATCCCAAATCGTCATCGAACCGCCGCCGTACTCCCCCTTCGGAATCGTGCCCGAGAACGTGGCGTACTCGAGCGGGTGATCCTCGGTGTGCACGGCCAACCGATTCTCTCCGGCACTGGTCGGCACGCCCTTCGGAACAGCCCAGGACACGAGCACACCATCCCGCTCCAGCCGAACGTCGTAATGCAATCGTCTGGCGTGATGTTCCTGAATCACAAAGGTATTGCCCGCTGTCTCCTTGGTCACCGCAGCAGGGATCGGCTCCGGCGTCCGGTCGGCCGACCGCTTGTTGCGATAGTGCGTCAACGTGTCGGCTACAGCCGCCGAGACCGGCGGATCCAGATCGCCCAGCAGATCACCATCGGATTCGACGCGCTCCAGAACCTCGTCGAACAACAGATGTCGTAGTTTCGGATCGTCGAGTTCGTCCCAACTGCGCGGCGCGGCAACATAGGGTTGATCGCGACCGCGCATCGAGTACGGCGCAATGGTTGTCTTGGCTGCGTTGTTCTGACTCCAGTCCACGAAAATCTTGCCTGCCCGCACATTTCGAGCCATCGTCGCGGTGACGAGATCCGGGTGAAGCTTCTCGAGTCCGGTGGCGATCTGCTTGGCGACAGTCGACGCACCGCTGCCGTCCAAGGCTCGATCCAGTGGAACGTAGAGGTGAATTCCCTTGCTACCACTGGTTACCGGATAGGCAGTCCACCCCAGAGTTGCGACCAGATCTCGAATCGACCTCGCCACCTCGGCGCACTCGGTCAATCCGACGCCTTCGCCCGGGTCGAGATCGAATACCAGTCGTGTCGCCGGACCACGCTCGGAACCGTCGAATCGCCATTGGGGAACGTGCAATTCGAGTGCGGCCTGCTGCCCCAGCCACGCCAGGGATGCAACGGAATCGAAGACCGGGTAAGTGACGACACGATCAGAATGTTGCAGCGACGCACGCGTGAGCCACTGCGGGGCAGACGACGCCAGGTTCTTCTCGAAGAAGGACTGACCGTCCACGCCATTGGGCCAACGCTTTCGAGTACCCGGTCTACCGACGACATGCGGAAGCATGACTGCGGCGATACGGGTGTAGTAGTCGATGACTTCGGCCTTCGTGGTGCCGCTCTCGGGGTAGAGAATCTTGCCCAGATTGGTCACGGACACCGTTGTGCCATCGAGCGTGATCTGACCCCGATCCGTCGTTGCCATCTCCTCATTGTGCTGGATAGCACTGTGTCTGGATAGCGCTGCGTCTGGCAGTAGAAATCTGATGGATCGGAAACCTGCCGCTGTGCCAGGCCACGGGCAAGACTGGATTCTCGATGGGAGAGGAGACCACGATGACAGTTCGCAGTTCCGTGGAGCCGTTGGTGGACAACAACTGGCGGATGTTCGCCACCTGTAAAACAGTGGACCCGGCGGTGTTCTATTCGCCGGGTGAAGAGCGCGGACGCAATCGGGCTGCACGGGAGAGTTCCGCGAAGCAGGTGTGCTTCCGCTGCCCGGTCATTCGGGACTGCCTGACCTTTGCACTCGACACCGCTGAACCACACGGAGTATGGGGTGGGACGACACCGTCGGAGCGCCTTGCACTACGACGCTCAGCTGCGTGAACTCCGCTCACACGAGACCCCCGTCACGTCCGTACCGGACAAACAGGCAAGATGGCCTTGTGCCTATGACACGACGCGCTGTTGCCGTGACCGCGATCTTCGCTTGCTCGATCTTGTTGGGCTCGTGTTCGTCGCAGCCGGAGGCAACTGCGGCAGCGGACACCACGACCACGGTTCCCGAGGCATTCACCAAACTGCCCTCGACCACCGCCGTGGACAAGTGCGGACCCCAGAGCGGGACCACCCTCGAAGACGGTGTCTTGACCATCGCCACCGATTCGCCGGCGTACGCGCCGTGGTTCGTCGACAACACTCCGTCCAACGGCAAGGGCTTCGAGGGGGCGGTGGCCCGGGCCGTCGTCGACAAACTCGGGTACAACGCCGATCAGGTTCGCTTCACCACGGTCGCCTTCAACGACGCACTGAAACCAGGCCCCAAGGATTTCGACTTCGACGTCAATCAGTTCACGGTTTCCGGGGATCGCCGCGAGAACGTCGACTTCAGCTCGCCGTATTACGCAGTGGCGCAGTCGGTGATCGCCTCGCGCGGGAGCAAAGCCGCTGAGGCAAAGAATCTTGCGGATCTGGCCGGCTACCGTTTGGGCGCTCAGACCGGTTCCACCAGCCTCGCGGCGATCACCGACACGATTGTTCCGACCACTGCGCCACGCGAGTTCGCGACCACGGACGATGCGAAAGCTGCGCTGGCCGCGGGCGAGATCGACGCATTGGTCGTCGACATCCCGACCGGATTTCACATCACCGAGAACGAACTGCCCGGGTCGGTCATCGTGGGTCAGTTTCCGCGGCCCAACGCGGTCACCGAATTCTTCGGGTTCGTGCTCGAGAAGAACAGTCCTCTGACGGCGTGCGTCTCTGCCGCCGTGGATGCGCTCTACGCCGACGGCACCCTCGAGAGACTCGCAACCGAATGGATCACGGACAGCGCCGACGCGCCAGTCCTCGAGTAGTTCAGCCGGCGCGCCCACTGATCGCGCCGACGAAGACCTTCGGGATGTCTGCCGGTGTCGGAGCGAAGTGGCTGTTGCCGCCGGTGAGAGCCGAAATCTGCTCGAGCACATCGGTATCGGCGTCATCGGTGACACCGATGGTGATGATCGGTACCGGCCGCGTCGGGTCCTGCTCGCGAGTCAGGGTGTCGAGAAGTTCCTGCAGCGAGATACTCGACGGATCATCGTTCGCACCGTCGGTCAGTAGAATCACCGAATTGATCGAGGCCGGATCGTAGGTCTGTTGCATGGACCGATACGCGGCGAGAACGCTGTCGTACAAACCTGTTCCGCCGCCGACGATCGAAGAGAGGCTGTCGATCCGAGACAGCAGTTTGCTCCGATGATCCGTGTCGCCTTCAGTTGCATCCATACGGGCGACAGGTTCGAGTTCGCGGTAGTCCGTGCCCTCGCCGAGGTCTACGGAGAATGCCCAGAGACCCAATTGTGCGTTGGCGGGAAACATTCGGATCGCAATGTCACCGGCCTGTGCAGTCGCGGCCATTCGAGTGACCCCGTCCTGCATGTAGTCCATGGACCCCGAGACGTCGACAACTGCCAGTGCACGGGAAGGCCTGGACAGAATCTCGTACCGCGCAAGCGCTTTGGCGACCACAGTCGGATCGGACGGCACCAGCGAGCCAACTTTTCCCACTCCACCGGCGACCGGCGGGGCCTGATCCGCGCCGCGGAACCCGAGGCCGGCAAGTACGGAGCGCCCGGTGTCCGATGTCAGCGCTGCCGCCAGCAGTTTGCCGGCGTCGACCGCCGCCGACGAGTCTGCACCCACACTTGCCATCGGGTAGTCCATGAAGACCGAACCGGACGACGGTACCGACGCGGTGAGTCGACTGTCCGCATGTGCGGCGAGATAAGCCTCGAAGATCTGCTCGGTCGTCACCGCGGTCCCGCCGTCCGCGTCCACGGTTTGGATGCGTCCGGTCGAACCGGTTTCCTTCAGATTTCCGTACTGCGCTTGCGCCACCGGGACCAGGGCTGCCGAAATGGACGTGAGGTCCCCGCCCCGCGACTGGGCCTCGGCAAAGGCTGCCACGATCGGTGCGCTGGAGACGGCACTGGTGAGGGGATCGCCGATGTGCAGTGCTGGAGCGCCGAGGACATCCGTCCAAGCGGCGGGTGCCTCGCTACCCGGCGCCGAGACAGTGACAACAGGGGTGGACGCGACCGAGTTGCTGATCCGGCGAATCTCCTGCCCGCTCGCCGAAACCTTGTCCAACCATTCGCTCGAATCAGGGATCCACAGTGCGGGCGCCGAACCGTCGGCGATCGCCGCGACGGTGAGCACGGGATCTTGCGGCGTCACGCTGAGCGAGCTGCACCCGAGTTCCGTAGCGGGGATGGCAGCGGCGACAGCTTCGAGTCCCGAGGCGATCGACGGATCGGCCGCCACGGTCACGGTCTCCGGGTTCTCACAGCTGGTTGCCGTCGCCGCTGTGACAGCACTCGCACCGAGTTCTCCCTTGTCGCTGACGCTTTTGAACGTCACGGCGAATGCTGCGGTGCCACCGACTGCGACTACTGCCAAGAGTCCGATCAGAACCTGCACGGATCGAGGCATGGACGCAGGTGGTGCGCCGTACCCATGACGAGACGACATTGATCGAATCCTTTCCGGCGGGACCCGCATCAATAACCAACCGATGCCCGGTTTATCCCGCCGAAAAGAATCCTATCTCATGTTAGCGGTGAAGTAGCTCGATGTGGAAATCTCCACAACTAGGTGTAGATCTGGACAAACTGGGCCAGCGACTTCTCCACATCGCCTTTGAGCGCCCGCGCCACACTCGAACCGATCGGGCCGAACAACGGCGCGCCGCCCAACTCGACTGTCAGCGCGAGTTCCGACCCGTCGCCCTTTGCCTTCACGTCGAGTTCGAGACCGAGCTTGACCCCGCCCTTGCCGTCTCCCTTGAGCGAGATCGCCTTCGGGACGTCGTACTTCTTGATGGTCCACCGAACGCGGTTGCGCAGGCCCTTCACAGTCACGACCGAGCTGATCTCGGTGCCGACACCCAGTTGTTCGGGAAGTTCACTGCGCCATCCGTCGTGAACCACGAGCCAGTTTTCGTATCCACTGAGATCGGACGCCTTGTCCCACACTTCCTGAGGAGGAAGCGGAACGTCGATTTTCACTGTGAGCTTTGCCATGGCAGAACAATAAGCCCCGTGCGCCTTTTCCGTAACCAGAGGTACCAGAAAGACGCACGGGGCTTTGCCCCTCTTAGTGGCTGACAGCCTTTTCGACGCCGACGCCGGTGAGGGAGCGAACTTCCATCTCCGCCTGCTTTGCCGGATCTTCGATCTTGTTACGTCCGATGTACGTACCGACGATGCCGAGGACGAATGCCAGCGGAATCGAGACGATGCCGGGGTTCGAGAGCGGGAACCAGGCGAAGTCGGAGTTCGGGAACATCGACGACGGCTTACCCGACACCGCCGGGGAGAACACGATCAGCGTCAAGCAGCTGATCAAACCGCCGTAGATGCTGAAGAGCGCACCGGTGGTGTTGAACTTCTTCCAGAACAACGAGTAGAGCAGGGTGGGCAGGTTCGCCGAGGCCGCCACTGCGAAGGCGAGAGCCACCAGGAAGGCGATGTTCTGCCCCATCGCCATGATGCCGAGAACGATGGAGACGAGTCCGATGACCACGACGGTGATTCGAGAAACTCGAACCTGCTGCTCCTCGGTTGCGTTGCCGCGCTTGATGACACTGGCGTAGATGTCGTGAGCGAACGACGCCGAAGCAGTGATCGCGAGACCGGCAACGACGGCGAGGATGGTCGCGAACGCCACCGCGGAGATGATGCCGAGGAAGATGGTGCCACCGAGCTCGAAGGCGAGAAGCGGAGCGGCCGCGTTCTCCTTACCAGGCGCTGCCAAGATCTTGTCCGGTCCGACCATGCTGGCCGCGCCGTAGCCGAGAACCAGTGTGAACAGGTAGAAGGCACCGATCAGCGCGATCGCCCAGGTCACCGAGCGGCGAGCTTCCTTGGCAGTGGGCACCGTGTAGAAGCGCATCAGCACGTGCGGCAGGCCCGCCGTGCCGAGCACCAAAGCGATTCCGAGAGAGATGAAGTCGAGCTTCGTCATTCCGGAAAGACCGTACTTGGCACCGGGCCCGAGGATGTCGCGTCCCTGCACACCCTTGGTGGTGGAACTGTTGACCATGTCCTGCGCATTGGCGAGCAACTGAGAGAAGTTGCCGCGCACTGCCCACAGAACGAGTACGAACATGATTCCGGCTCCGGCAACCAGCAGAACTGCCTTGACCATCTGTACGTAGGTGGTGCCCTTCATGCCGCCGACCAAGACGTACACGATCATCAGCACACCCACGATCGCGACGACGATCGACTGTCCCACCTTGCCGTCGATGTTGAGCAGCAGCGCGACAAGTCCACCGGCGCCGGCCATCTGGGCAAGAAGATAGAAGAGGGAAACGGCCAGAGTGGACAGGGCCGCCGCCATGCGCACCGGACGCTGCTTGAGTCGGAAGCTCAGCACGTCGGCCATCGTGAATCTGCCCGTGTTCCTGAGCAATTCGGCGACCAGGAGCAGTGCAACCAACCAGGCGACAAGGAAGCCGATGGAGTACAGGAAGCCGTCGTAGCCGTACACGGCGATCGCACCTGCGATACCGAGGAACGATGCCGCCGAGAGGTAGTCACCGGCGATGGCGAACCCGTTCTGCGGGCCGGTGAACTGCCCACCACCGGTGTAGAAGTCGGACGCCTTCTTGGTGGTCCGGCTGGCGCGGATCACCAGCGTCATGGTCACGACGACGAAAGCGAGGAAGATCGCGATGTTGAAGGCTGGGTTTCCTACGTCCGTTCCGGACGCGGCGAGTGTGGTGATCACTGTGCGGGACCTTCCAGTTCTTCACGGATGGCGGCGGAGCGGGGATCGAGCTCACGACCGGCGAACTTCACGTACCACGCGGTGATGGCGAAGGTCGTGACGAATTGCCCGAGGCCGAGGATGATGCCGAGATTGATGTTGCCGAGGACCTTGGTGGCCATGAAGTCGTGGGCATAGGTAGCCAGGACGACGTACACCGCATACCAGAGCAGGAAGAATGCAGTGATGGGGAAAACGAACTTGCGCAGACGCGTTCGGAGTTCCTGGAATTCGGGACTCGCTTGCATGTCTATGAATGCCTGGGCATCCGGGGTGCGTCGCTCTTGCGGCGACCCCTCACTGATTTCTGCTGTGGACACTGCCGGCTCCTCGCCTCGCGTGTGAAGTGAACTACGCACAGACGTTAGTGAGATCGGAGTCACATGAAGACGCTGTGGCGCCAGTCACACGGTGAGCAGTCGCGCGCTGCGCCGAACGGTCAGGCAGGCGCGACCAACGGCAGAGGGTTCGGGCGGTGAAAGTCAGGGTTGGCGGAGATCGCCTTCGCGATCGGAGCCCATTCCGAGCCGTTCCGGGGCGTGCATCCGCGTGAAGATTCGCGCAATATCTGCCGGTATCTGCTTCGACGACACCTTGCTCACGACGATCATCGTGAGGAACGCCAGCGGCACGCTCACCGCGGCCGGGAACGCGAAAATGGCTGCCGGCCAGCCACCGAGGACGTCCTCCGACAAACCACCCAGGACGGCGACAGTAGCGGCAGTGCCCGCAACACATCCACCGACAACCATCCCCGCCCCCGCGCCGACGGCAGTCAGACCGCGCCACCAGATACCCAATACGAGCAGTGGGCAGAGCGTCGACGCAGCGACTGCGAACACCAAACCGACGGTTCTCGAGAGGTCGACCGACACCACCGCCAGCGACAGCACGAGAGGAACGACCCCGGCCAGTAGCGCTGCAATACGGAAGTCTCGAACTCGCCCACGGAGAACGTCGGTACTGACGACGCCCGCGATGCTGACGAGCAATCCGGATGACGTCGACAAGAAGGCGGCAATGGCACCGGACGCGACGAGGGCTGCCAGCAGTTGTCCGCCCCACCCCGAGAACACCGAGCCCGGCAGCAGCAGCACCGCCGCGTCGGAGGTGCCGGTGATCAGAAGTTGCGGAACGTACAGGCGAGCGAAGACGCCGAGGAGTGTCGGAAACAGGTAGAACACGCTGACCAGACCGACAACGGCGAGCGACGTCAGACGGGCTGCCCGGCCGTCGGGGTTGGTGTAGAACCGGACGAGAACATGAGGAAGGCCGAGCGTTCCGAGGAAGGTCGCGAGCATCAGCGAGTACACCTGGTACATCGGGTGCGGCCCACCGAAACCCCAACCCGGGGTGATCCAGTCAGAGTTCTGCGCGGGCGCTCCGGCGACGACAGGGACGGCGGCTCCCGCGTCGAGGACCATGGACATGCCTTCACCGAGAGTGTGCTCCCCCGGCCCCAGGGTCATCGTGCCTTCGACCGCTCGCCCGTCGACTGTGCCGCCGCTGACCGTCACCGGCTCGGACACCTGGACGACGACGTCGGTGGTGATGTCGACGGTCGTCGCAGTGGTGACCGTCGGCGGCATCGACGCGCCGACGTCGTGGTGATCGCCGAAGAAGTAGAAGGTCAGTGCCACAGCGGGAATCGCGACGGCAGTCAGTTTCAGCCAGTACTGGAAGGCCTGAACGAAGGTGATCGAGCGCATCCCGCCGCCGACGACGTTGGCGATGACGATGACCCCGACCGCTACGCCGCCGATCCAACTGGGAACCCCGAGCAAGATATTGAGCGTCAGTCCCGCGCCTTGGAACTGCGGGATCAGGTACAGGATGCACACCATCGCGACCACGAGCATCGCGAGCTTGCGCAATCGCGGTGAGCCGAGACGGAACTCGGCGAAATCGGGGACGGTATACGCACCGGAACGCCGAAGCGGCGCTGCGACGAACAGCAGCAGGGCGAGGTATCCGGCGGTGAAGCCGATGGGATACCAGAGTGCGTCGGCGCCGTACTTGGCGACCAGCCCCGCAACACCGAGAAACGAAGCAGCAGAGAGGTACTCGCCGGAGATGGCCGTCGCATTCCACCGCGCACTGACGGTTCTGGACGCGACGAGAAAGTCCGAGGTGGTACGAGCGAGCCGAACGCCGTAGATTCCGATAGCCACCGTCGCGACAGCTGCTGCCACGATGCCGAGCACCGTCAACACCGGGATAGGTTGTCCTCCCACAGTGCCGCGCTCAGTCGTCCACGATGTCGTTGAAGTCCTGCTCGTTTCGCTCCGCACGACGCACGAACACCCAACCGGTCGTCAACAGCAAGGGATACACGGCGCCGCCCATCACGAGCCAGGGCAACCGGATGCCAAGGACCGCGACCTCCGAGAGCGTCGGGAAGAGATGCGTCAGAAGCGGCACCGCACACAGGAGCCCGGCTGCCACGACGGCAAGGCGAATCGCCAGTCCCAACTGCGCGCGAACGAGACCGCGGATCATGGCGTCACCGACTTCGGTCTGTTCCTGCACCTCCACCCGTGTTCGCACGATCCGTGCGCCACTACGTTGCGCCAACACAACGCGCTCACGCTGCGGAGGATCGGACTGCGACGTCACCGCGACAACCAACTCTGCTTGGGCGCACGAACCAGTCGATCCTTGAGTTCACGGGTGTGTCTGCGACTGACCGGAAGCTCGACGGGAGGTTTGTCACCGTGCGGGCGCAGACAGACCACCAATCCACTGCCTACTGTTCGGATGCCGGTGACCAGCGCCAGAGATACCAGGTAGGAGCGGTGCACACGCAAGAAGCCCGCGTCGGCCCAGCGTGATTCGAGCGTCGAGATCGGGATGCGCACCAGGTGCGACTTTCCAGCGGTGTGCAAACGCGCGTAGTCCCCGTCGGCTTCCACCCACTCCACCGAGGAACGCTGAACGAGCGTCGTGACACCGCCCAGTTCCACCGGGATCACCTCGTCCGTGGGCGCAGCTTCGGGTTTGCTCTCACTCTTGGTGCGCCCGGCCAGCCCCACGATCCGCTGAACGGCCTGAGCGAGACGCTCCTCCCGGAGCGGTTTGAGTAGGTAGTCGACGGCGCCGAGATCGAATGCGTCAACCGCTCGATCGTCGTGCGCTGTCACGAACACCACGGGCGGTGGCGTCGCGAAATTGGAGAGGATGCCGGCCAGTTCGAGACCGTCGAGTCCGGGCATGTTGATGTCGAGAAACACCGCGTCGATGCTTCCACCGCGCAGTATCCGCAACGCTGTCGTCGCATCCGATGCCGTGTGAACGTGCGCCACCGAGTCCTCGGCGCGCAGCAAGAAGGCCAGCTCGTCGAGGGCTGGTTTCTCGTCGTCGACGGCAAGGACGGTCAGCTGGGCATCAGTGTCAGTCTCGTTCACAACAGGTCCATGTTCCCACGACGGTTTCAGCCTGATCATCGAAGGCGAGAATCAGACGTGAATACCCTGCTTGAACTTGGGAACACGCATGCTGACCTTCGTACCGGCACCCGGCGCTGTCTCCACCACGAGTCCGTAGTCGTTGCCGAACGCGGCACGAAGTCTGTCGTCGACGTTGGCCAAACCGACGTGAGCAGCTTCTCGTGCGCTGGGTCGCCCCGATCCCGACTCGATGGCGTCGAGCGAACCGGAGCGCAGTAGTTCGGGGTCCATCCCCACACCGTCGTCCTCGACGCTGATGATGCAGTCCGGTCCCTCGTCCGCAGCCACGATGCTCACGGTCCCGCCCTCCGGCTTACTCGAAATGCCGTGACGAACCGCGTTCTCGACCAGCGGCTGGAGGGCAAGGAAAGGAAGAACCACGTTGAGCACTTCGGGTGCTATCTGAAGGCGGACGTTCAGAGCCTCCCCGAATCGCGCGCGTTCGAGGGTCAGGTAACGATCGATGTTGCGCAACTCGTCGGCAAGCAGGGTGAACTCACCCGCAGATCGGAACGAGTACCGCGTGAAGTCCGCGAACTCGAGGATCAGTTCTCTGGCCCGCGCCGGATCGGTTCGAACAAACGATGCGACCGTGTTGAGCGCGTTGTAGATGAAATGAGGACTGATCTGTGCGCGCAGGGCACGCACTTCGGCTCGATCCAACAGGGCTCTGGACGCGTCGAGGTCGGCGAGTTCGATCTGACTGCAGGCATATCGTGCCACCTCGGTGACCGCTCCGAGCATTCCCGGCCACGGGTCCTCGCTGGTGACGATTCCCAGTACGCCGACCACGCCGATGTCCTCGATCAGCAGGGGCTGAGCGATCAGCGCTCGCACATGGTGATCGCTCGGTCCGCGCACCAGGTCCGAGTGCGTGACGAGTACCCGGCGTTCGCCTGCGATCGCACGAATGGCGGCGTCGTGGAATTGTTCGGACAACGCTTCGTGACGGCCGTCCCACGCCAACAGGTTTCCCGACGCGTCTGCCAGGCCCAGACCGGAGCCGCCGGTCAGCTCACGTAGGTGAGGCGCCGCCTCGGCGGCCGAATTCTCGTCGAGTCCACGCCGAAGTGGCCGCGCGGCAAGCGAAGCCGTATGGAGAGCGGCATGGACGGCACGTTCGGTGGGGGTGGTCACCTCACGTCTGGTGCGCATCCACACAGCCGTCAGCGCCCCGGCCACTGCGAGAATCAGCACGCTGAGAAGCGCGACCACGGCCGGACTCACCGCGAGTCCTCGTCCAGTTTCCGTATCAGTGTTTTCGGAGCCACCGTGCGGTGCGCATCTTCGACGACGTCGGCTACGTCGTTCCAGAATTTCTCGTCCTCGGTCTCGTCGGCACTCGGAACGTCGAGGTACACGCCGATCCATCCCCGGCCACCCACGTACGGAGGGACGAAGAACCTCGACGGGTCACGACTGACCCAATCTGCCTGCGCCCCAGGTGGGGCCGCGGCCCAGATCGCGACGCGATCGTCGTGGTGGTGATCTGCCATGGTGACGAACTGCGGCGCCTTGCGCACGAACCACGACGCTTCACCGTGGCTGACCCGCTCGGTCGCCTCCGGCAATGCCAGTGCAAGAGCGCGGATTCGCTCCAACGGCGTCATCGATTCACGACCCGCAGGTATTCGGTGCCGGAACACCTGCAAATCGATCCTTCACCCACGCGACAGCTCCCGGCACAGCGGCGCCGTCCGCATGACCTTCACCCGGTCGCGCCTGGAATTCGATGACGTCACCGTCGGCGCAGGCGCGTTCGACTGCCGCCTCGGTCCATTCCGGACGGATCAGGTTGTCGTTGGTACCGACGACTACGTACATCGGACCGCTCGCGCGTTGACGGGGAAGAGCAACATCGCTGAGCCACGCGTGAATTCGGTCCGCATCCTCGGCGGTGGCCGGCCGCGTGTCGGCGGGCGTCACCTTTCCGACCAGACCCAACTTCTCCGTCGCCCGAGAGGTCAGGCACGAGGTGAGCAGGTCGTAGTTCTGCTCGAATGCGCCGCGCACGTAGTCGGTTCGTTCGAGGTCCGGATGGGTGAGGGACAGCCCTTCGAGTACATAGGGCAGCAGCAGTTGCTGAGGCAGTGACAGATTCACCTCGGAATCACTCGAGATGATCGGCGAGATGTCCGCTGCCGGGGACAGGTTTGCTGCACCGACGAATTCGAGTCCGTCGCCGTAGGTGTCGGCTTCCTCGGCTGCTGCCCAGGATGCCTGCCCGCCTTGGGACAGCCCCAGAGTTGCCCAACGAGTCGAGGTGTCCGGAACGACGTTGCGCGCCGCTCGAACCGCGTCGATGACGTTGAACGCCGCGGTGTCCGGTTGCAGGTAAGGATGCGGGTCCGGAGTGCCGAGGCCCTCGAAGTCGGAGACAGCGACCACGTATCCCGAGTCGAGGAACGGCGCGACCAGGCCGATCGTGCCGAACAGGGTCGGCGAGGCCGACGGCGCGCAGTCGTCCGAAATACCCGTCGTGCCATGGCCGATGGAGACGATCGGCCAACCGCCCTCCGGCGGAGTTCCAGGCGGCGTGAACACCGTTCCCGACACCTGAGTCTCTCGGCCGTCGATACCGGAGGTGGAGCCGTACAGGATTTTCACCGCGCTTGCTCCGGACGCCGCCACTTCGGCTGTGCTGGTGAAGGGTTCACTGTCGAACACGACGCCACGTTGCGCACTGCTCTCGACCGACGGGGTTGTCGTGGTCGAGGTGTCGGTGACGGAGACATCCGGCGAGGCATCCGATCCGCAGCCGACGCTCACGAGAAGTGCGCTCGCCACCACGACTCCCCAGACTGCGCGAACCCTCGAACTCCGAACAGTCATACGCAGTGTTCCCCTCTATTTGCCCGCACCGCTACCTGCTCGGCGACGCCTGACACGTTCCTCTGCTGCGGCCTCTTCGATGTCGAGTCCTTCCAATACGGTACGCAATACCTCGTCGTCGAGATCTCCGTCGTCACGTGCGGCGATCAGCGCAACTCGTTGCGAGCGCAGTGACTGATGCCGGAACTTGTCGAACAGAGCTCCCGCATTCCACAAGGCGGCCTCGCGATCGGCGTCCTCGTCGACCTCCTGGAGTTGAAGCCTCGCCTGCATCGAGCGTCGTACGCGTTCGACGATCGCCTGCAGTTCCTTCCCGTCGATCCCCGGCGGAGGGTGCGCGGCCGCGTCTGCCAACGCCTTCTCTCCCGCCTTGCGAGAAATGTTGCGGGCCAACTCCATCTGTTCCTGCGTGCGCAACTGCTCGTAAGGATCCGCGACGTCGAGGCGACGGATCATGAACGGCAAGGTAGATCCCTGGATGAGCAATGTCCCGACCGCGACGATGAACGCGATCGCCTGGATGACGCCGCGTCCGGGGAACGGCTCGCCGGACGAGAGTGCAAACGGGATACCGCCGGCCGCAGCAAGAGTGACGACGCCGCGCATTCCAGCCCACGAGACCACCAGATTCTGTTTCCACGTCAGTTGATTCTCGCGATCACGGCGCAGGGTTACACCGAATCGCACACGCGAGTAGCTCAGGAACAGCCACACCGGCCGAATCACGATGACAACGGCCAGGACTGCGAGACCGTACGCGAACACGTGAAGCACCGGAAGTCCGTCGGCGACAACATCGTCGATCACAAAGCTCAGCTGGAGCCCCATGTATGCGAAGACGAACATCTCGAGAAGAGTGTCCAGGCTCGACCACACCGAGCGCTCCTGCAATCGCGTCATGATCGACGCGTCCGTCGAATAGTGCCCGATCACCAGACCAGCGACCACAACGGCCAGAACACCGGACGCGTGTAGTTCTTCGGCGGCCAGGTAGGCAGCGAACGGAAGCACCAACCCCAAGCCGGTTTCCAGTGGAGAGTCGTACATGCGGGCACGAACGAACTTGACGACAAACGCGAGCACCAAGCCGACGACAACGCCGCCGATCACTTCGTACGCGAAGAACAACAGGGGCGAATCGGTGGCAATTCGCGTTCCGGTCACTGCTGCGACGGCGACGGTGAAGAGCGTGAGCGCGGTGGCGTCGTTGACGAGCCCCTCGCCCGTCAAGATGGCGATCACCCGTTTCGGGAGCCCGAGCTTCTGACCGACCGCCACCGCGCTGACGGCGTCGGTCGGCGCGATCACGGCCCCGAGCACCAGGGCGGCGCCGATCGTGAACTCGGGCACCATCCATTCGGCGAAGAAGGCAACCACGAACGCCGTCACCAACACCATTCCGACGCCGAGGCGCAAGATCGGGGCCAAGTTGCGTTTGAAGGTCGCCACCGAGAATTTCAGAGCGGCCGAGTAGAGAAGCGGCGGCAGGACCACACCGAGAATGACGTGGGGATCGAGTTCCGGCCGCGGCATACCGGGTATGAAGGATGCGACCGAACCTACCGTCACCAAAACCAGCGGAGCCTGCAGGTTTCGTCGATTGGACAGCCCGGTGACTGCGATGGCGGCAATGACGACCAGCAGAATCCAGGTGAAGTTCACGCGTTCATTCTGCCCGCCGACCCTGGGAGTTCACCCAGCGGACGCACAGAAGCCCGCAACCTTTTCGGTGACGGGCCCCTGAGCAACGGTGCTACCGAAAAACGGTATGCCGAATGCGATATTACTGCTTTTCGGGAACAGCCTTCTTGGCGGCCTCAGCTGCCTTGTCGATCTGATCGCCGTACTTGTTGCCGGTCTTGTCGTCGGCGATGTCGGCGACCTTGTCGATAGCGTCGTGAACCTTGTCGGAGTTCTCCGCTGCGAGCTCCTGGCCCTTTTCGACCAATCCCTTGACGTTGTCCAAGAAACCCATGTCCGTGTCCTCTCCCGGTGCTGACGCACATCCTTCGGCGGAATCGTTCCTCCGCGCCCTTCGATTCTCACAGGTCGACGGCCTCTGCGCCAGAAAGCAGGTCCGTGCGTTCGAGCCGTGCGCAACTCGAGGTAGCGTTAACCCGCCAATAGCTGATTGACCACCCATCGACATCGACAGGTGCCCGGTTTGAATGCAGGACTGCGCGGGACGGGGAGCGACCCCTACCCCACGCGTGAACTGCTGTCCCGGTGGTGGTCGGATCGCACCGATTACACCTGGCTCCCCCGATTCCTCGACACTCGCGGGCTGACCGTTCCCGGCCGCAAGTTAGTCGCGGTGTGGTGTTTTCTCTTCGCCCTGATCGCGGCGACCATGCAGTTGAGCCGCTTCGGTTCCGACACCGCCCTGGCGCGGTCGATCTTCGCCCTCGGAACTATCAGTGGCGCCTATGCGGGCTACCGCTGGGCGCGTAACGAATCGTGGCCAACTTGGCGACAATCCGTGGCCTTTGTCGTCTGGGCCGACCTGTGGCTCGCCGTCACTCTCTTCTTCGCCGTACGCACCGCTTTCGTCGGAACCATCGGCTGCATCCTGTTCATCATGATCGGCTTCTATGCGGCGATAGTTCACAGCCCTCGCGTTGCCATCAGCCACATCGGTTGGGCTCTTGCTGTCTGCACGACGCTCGCTGCCATGGCGATGTCCGAGCCGGTCAACGACGACTGGGTGGTCGTGAATCTCTATCTGATGGTTGCCGGTGTGGTTTTCTCCACCGCGTGGATTCTGCAGATCGTCTGGCTGCGCCTGACCGACGACGCACGCAACGCCCACCGGGACTACCTCACCGCGACACTCAATCGCCGCGGACTCCAGGACGAGGCACAGCATCTGCTGCGCAGTGATCGAACGCAGGCTCTGATCGCACTACTCATCGACGTCGACTCGTTCAAAAACCTCAACGACACGCACGGGCACGTCGCGGGCGACGACGCGTTGACCGCTGTCGCCGACCGCCTCATCGCTGCCGCCGGCCCCGATGCGGTGGTGGCTCGAATCGGTGGAGACGAGTTCGTCGTCCTGCGCGGAGTCGATCGAGGAGATATCGAGCAGGTCGCCACCGAGATACATTCGGCGGTTTCGTCCGACTCCGATCCCTATCCTGTGTCCGCCAGTACCGGCGTCAGTGTCTATCTGAGTCCCGAGACGGACTTACCGGATCGGGCTGTCAACGAACTGATCGAGCACGCAGACAATGCGATGTACCGAGCCAAGAAGCGGGGCGGCGATCGCATTGCCTGGGTGCAGATGTTCAGGCGCTGAAACTACTCACTCACTGTGGGCATGGTGATGCTCGCCGGGCAGGTCGTCGGGTGTCGCGAACATCTTTCGTTTCTCCCCGTGCAGGCGTGCGCTGATCCACCACGAGAGTTCCACGAGTACAACGCCGATCGCGCCGAGGGTGATCGCGAGCGTCGTCGCAGCGACGTTGCTCGGATCCAGTTTGAAGAACTCGCGGGTGAACGGCAGCGCGAACAGGATGAGGTATCCGGCCACCGACCCGCCGATCAGAACGAGCTTCCACCAGACGTACGGCCGAGCCACGACGGCCAGAACCCACACGGCGATCATGATCAACGTGATGAGCGCACTGGTTCCGGCCTGGATCTTCTGGGTTTCCGTCTGGTCCGGGCCTTGGTAAGCCAATACGTAGGAGATGAACGTGGTGATGCCGATGATCAGGCCCGACGGCAACGCCAGACGCATCACGCGCGAGACGAAACCGGTTCGCGCGCGCTCGTTGTTGGGTGCCAGAGACAAGATGAAGGCCGGGATACCGATCGTGAACCACGCTGCGATCGTGACGTGGCGGGGCAGGAACGGGTACGGCAGCGGTTCGAAGTCGAAGACCTGGGACAGGACGCCGGTGATGCCGATCAGGAACGCAAGCACCACCGAGTAGACGGTCTTGGTCAGGAACAGATTCGACACACGCTCGATGTTGCCGATCACTCGGCGGCCTTCCGCGACGACGTACGGGAGCGTCGCGAACTTGTTGTCCAGCAGCACGATCTGGGCCACGGCTCGGGTAGCCGGGCTGCCCGAACCCATCGAGACTCCGATGTCGGCGTCCTTGAGGGCGAGCACGTCGTTGACGCCGTCACCGGTCATCGCGACGGTATGTCCGCGAGACTGCAAGGCCGCGACCATTTCCCGCTTCTGATCCGGTCGCACTCGACCGAACGTCGTTGCTCCGTCGAGAGTGTCCGCCAGCTTTTCCTGATCGCTCGGCAGCTCTCGCGCGTCGATGGGACGGTCGCCGCCTTCGAGTCCGAGGGATCCGGCAACGGCGCCGACGGAAACCGCGTTGTCGCCGGAAATGACCTTGACCGCGACCTTCTGGCTGGCGAAGTACTCCAACGTCTCCTGGGCGTCCGGGCGCACTTTCTGCTCGAGCACGACCAGAGCTTCGGGGGTGACGGTGCCAGGGGCGTCGGCGTCGTCGACGGGGAGGTCGCTGCTGCCGAGCATGAGGACACGAAGTCCGCTCGAACCCACTTCCTCGGCCTTGCGGGCCATTTCCGAGTCGGGATCGAGCAGCACGTCCGGGGCACCGAGTACCCAGTTGCCGTGACTGCCGTACGACTGGCCGCTCCACTTCTTCGCCGAGGAGAACGGCGCCACCGCTGTCGCTTCGCCCCACCCGGAGTCGTCGGAGAGAGACTCGCGAATCGCCAGGACACTCGCGTTGGGGCGAGGGTCGGACGCGGCCATCGCGCTCAACGCGGACTTGACCGCAGTCTCCCCCGATCCACCCGGTGCGACGTCGACCTCGGACAGGCGCATACCGTTCTCGGTCAGCGTTCCGGTCTTGTCCGCGCACACCACGTCGACACGAGCCAGACCCTCGATCGCCGGCAACTCCTGAACGAGGCACTGGCGCTTGCCCAACCGGATCACACCGACCGCAAATGCAATGGACGTCATGAGCACAAGGCCTTCGGGAACCATCGGAACCAGAGCTGCCACCATGCCGTTGAGTGCCGGTCGGATCGGCAGGCCGATCGTGAAGAGCTGATTGAAGATGATCAGCGCACCCGCCGGAATCATCAGGTAGGTGATGAACTTCAGGATCTTGTCGATGCCGCTGCGCAGTTCGGAATGCACGAGGGTGAACTTGCTCGCCTCTTCGGCCAGCTTGGCCGCGTATGCATCGCCGCCGACCTTGGTGGCGCGGTATGCACCGCTGCCCGCGGCAACAAAACTGCCCGACAACACTTGCTGGCCACTCGCCTTGTGAACCGGATCGGCCTCACCGGTGAGCAGCGATTCGTCGACCTCGAGTGCAGCCGAACTGACCACCTCACCGTCGACGACTATCTGGTCACCGGATCCGAGTTCGATAATGTCGTCGAGCACAACATCTTTGGGCGCCATCGCCACGGCGACGCCGTCACGCCTGACCATGGGCTTGGCCTGACTCACGATGGCCAGAGCGTCGAGCGTGCGCTTGGCGCGGATCTCCTGGATGATGCCGATACCGCTGTTCGCGATGATCAGCAGTCCGAACATACCGTCGATGATCGAACCCGTCGCGAGCACGATCACCAACAACACGGTCAGGATCGCGTTGATGCGAGTGAAGACGTTGCCGCGAATGATGTCCTTGACCGAGCGGGACGCCCGGTCCGGTACATCGTTGGTTTGTCCCGACGCGATCCTTGCTGCAACCTGATCGGCGGTCAGACCGCGGGCGACGTCGACGTCGTCCGGCAATCGCTCAGGCGCTACCGCCACTGCTGTCTCTTCTGAACTGGTGTGCTCGTGAGCCATGGTCAAAGATTACGCACCCGGAGCAACTAATCAGGGTGCGACTCGACAGGCAACCACGTCCGCGACACTTCGCCGCTCAGCCCAGCGGTATCCACCACTTCGACGGCGGTGTCGGTGACAACGCGTCGATCCTGCCGCCCGGCATCGGGACCGACACTGTTGTGCCCGCATCTGCAGCCGACTCGTCGAGGCGAATGATCGGCTCCGACCACGAGTGAAACGCGAGGTTGAACGTCGCCCAGTGAATCGGGACGAAGACACCGCGCGACCCGTCGCCCTTGTTGAGGTCGATGTGCGTCTGCACTGCCTCTTCCGGATTCATGTGGATGTCCGGCCAGCGCACGTCGTACGCACCGACGGGGAGAAGCGTCAGATCGAAAGGCCCATAGGTTTCACCCAGCTGTTCGAAACGCGATGTGTATCCGCTGTCACCACCGAAGAAGACCCGGTGCTTCGGCCCGGCGAATACCCACGACGCCCACTGCGTCGTGTTCCGGACGAGGCCACGACCGGAGAAGTGACGAGCCTCCGTGCACGTGAGGACCAGGTCGTCGATTTTTGTCGACTCGTCCCAGTCCAATTCCACGATCCGGTTCTCGGGCACCTTCCAGTGCCGCAGGTGAGCCCCGATACCGATCGGCACGACGAACGGAGCGGTCTGTGTACGAGTCAGGGTCTTGACCGTAGCCATGTCGAGATGGTCGTAGTGATCGTGAGAGATGACTATCGCATCCACTGCAGGCAGTTCGGTCAAAGCCACCGGAGTGGGGTGCATGCGCGCGGGACCTACTGTGGCCGAGGGTGATACGCGTTCACTCCACACCGGATCGGCGAGAACGCGGTAGCCGTCGACCTCGACGAGAACGCTCGAATGGCCGTACCACGTCACCGCCGCGTCGCCGGCTGCCGCCGGTGCCAGCGGAGTGGCCAACGGAATCGGCCGACGCGGCCGACCCGTCGACCCTCGCGTGGCCATCGACTTGAACATTCCGACATCGGTGCCCGGAACCAGTGTGCTGCTGGGCTCCGAGTTGTGGAACTGGCGGTCCCGGTATCGCGGGGACATCGCCGCATACGGTTGCACCGTGTTTCGCGAGGCCCCGATCTGCGTCGGGATGCCCCATGCGGCTCGCGCCACCCACCCCGTCGCCGCGGCAACAGCAGCAACTCCGAGAACCGTCGTCTTCTTCATTCAGACGAGCGTAGCCACTATCTGCCCTGCGTGCCCGGCGCCTGTTTTCCCTGCAACCAGCTTTACTTACCCTTGAATACGGGAGGGCGGTTCTCGATGCGGGCAGCGCGGGCTTCCTGGACGTCCTCGCTGAGCCAGGCGGCGTGAAGCGCGTCGAGCTGCTCGGGAGACTGCTCCTCCATGGTGCCGTCGTCGTTCAGAACCATCTTCATGTGCCGCAACGACAGCGGTGCGAGATTCGCGATGCGGTGTGCCCATTCCTGAGCGTCGTCGAGGGTTCCGATTTTGTTGGCGAGGCCGCGAGTGAAGGCTTCTTCGGCGCCGATCTGTTCGATGCCGAGCAAAA
The DNA here is from genome assembly GCF_019266045.1 of Rhodococcus sp. MH15. Lineage (NCBI taxonomy): Bacteria > Bacillati > Actinomycetota > Actinomycetes > Mycobacteriales > Nocardiaceae > Rhodococcus > Rhodococcus sp. MH15. Next base: position 1,201,468 of record NZ_LPNP01000080.1, on the reverse strand, counting down.
TGGTGCGCGCGGGACCGCCGCCGACCAGCGACGCGAGCCGACGCATCGTCCACTTGTCCACCGAGACACCGAGGGTGGCGGCCGGGATTCCGAAGCGAGCGCTCGGCGCTACGACGCGAAGGTCCGACGCGATGGCCAGTTGCGTGCCCGCGCCGATGGCCGGACCGTTGACGGCAGCGATGACCGGGATGGGCGCCGTGTCGATAGAGCGAAGCATCTCGAACAGGCGATCGGTGAAGCCCTCCATGTAGACGTCGCCGGAAAGGTCCGCGCCTGCACAGAACGCCGATCCCTCACCGGTGATGACGACGACGTGCGCGTGCTCGGCTACCGCCGCGTTCATCGCGTCCCGTATTGCGATGCAGAGTTCCGCGCTGAGCGCATTACGACGCTCGTGACGCTGCAACTCGATGGTCACGACGTTGCCGTCACGGGAGAACCCGATCATGTCCGCTCACTTTCGTTTCTGGAAGGCTCGACACAGGGATGTTCCGAGGCGCCGATACCGTCCGCATACTTCTCTGCAGCTAAGTTCTGTACATCAGGAGGTTAGATTACCGATGAGTACAGACGACCTTGCCGCACAGCAACCACACCCGGTTGACGTGGTGGTGATCGGCGCCGGACAGGCCGGACTCTCCGCCGCGTACTACCTGCGCAAGTTCGGAATCGAGCCCGAATCGGGGTTCGTGGTGCTCGATCATGCGTCGGGGCCGGGCGGGGCGTGGCAGTTCCGTTGGCCGAGCCTGACACTGAGCACCGTCAACGGCGTCCATGACCTCCCGGGAATGTCCTTCGCGGAAACCACCGGTACAGACGCCGAACAGGTGCCTGCATCGGTGGCGGTCCCCCACTACTTCGAACTGTACGAAAAGCAATTCGAACTTCCCGTCCACCGCCCGGTACACACGCGAGTGGTGTGTCCGAGGGAAGAGCGCCTGCGGATCGAGACCGACCGGGGAGTATTCGCGGCGCGAGGCTTGATCAACGCGACGGGGACCTGGGAGCGGCCCTTCATCCCCCACTATCGCGGGGCCGAGTCGTTCCGTGGCCGACAACTGCACACGAAGGACTATCGAACCGCTGCCGAGTTCGAAGGCAAACATGTCGTCGTGGTCGGCGGCGGGATCTCGGCTGTCCAACTGCTCGACGAGATCTCACGCGTCACGACCACTACCTGGGTGACGCGGCGCGAACCCGAGTTCCGCGACGAGCCGTTCACGCCGGACATCGGCCGCGCTGCGGTTGCCATGGTCGAAGATCGTGTACGACGCGGCCTGCCACCGGGATCCGTTGTCTCGGTGACCGGCCTCCCGGTAACGCCTGCCATCCGGGCAGCACGTGAGCGTGGTGTGATGAATCGACTGCCGATGTTCTCCGAAATTCTTCCGAACGGCGTGGAGTGGGCCGACGGTACCGTCGCCGACGCCGATGTCATCTTGTGGTGCACCGGTTTTCGTAGCTCACTCGATCACCTGGCGCCGTTGCACCTGCGCGGACCGGGTGGCGGAATCCCGATGACCGGGCGCCTCGCCACGCAGGTCGAAGCCGACCCTCGCGTGCACCTGGTGGGATACGGACCGTCGTCGTCGACGATCGGAGCCAACCGCGCCGGCCAAGCGGCAGCGCGCGAACTGACCGCGTACCTGGGAATCGGCGAATGAACAGAATCCTTGTTCCGGGCGAAACCTGCTGGCGCATCGAACCGGCGGACAATCTTGCCTGCATCGTCGACGCCGCTGACTACTTTCATCATGCGAAGTCCGCAATGCTGCAAGCTGAGAAGCGAATCATGTTGATCGGCTGGGACTTCGACACGCGCATCAAACTCGAACCAGGCGAGCAGACTCTCGACGGCCCCAACCGGTTGGGAATGTTCCTCCGCTGGCTCGTCCGCGAGAAACCCGACCTCGAAATCCTCGTACTCAAATGGAACATCGGCGCGTTCACCGCAATCGGCCGCGGCATGACTCCCGTCTTCGTGTCCAACTGGCTGACCGACGAGCGCCTACGGTTCGAGATCGACGGCGCCCACCCGGTTGGTGCGGCGCACCATCAGAAAATCATCGTCATCGACGACGCTCTGGCGTTCTGCGGCGGCATCGACATGACTGTGGACCGCTGGGACACCTCGGATCACGTCGACCGAAACGATTATCGAATCACGCCGAGCGGAAGGCGTTACGGCCCTTGGCATGACGCAACCACGGCGGTCGACGGCAATGCGGCTGCGGCCATCGGCGAATTGGCGCGGGCACGCTGGAAATCCGCAACCGGCGAGGATCTGACACCGGTCGAGAGCACTGCGACTCCGTGGCCCGTCAATTTGGCTCCCACCTTGCGGGTGGTCGACGTAGCCGTCGCCAGAACATTGCCGGAACTCGGCGAGCGCGCGGAGGTTCGTGAGATCGAGGCGCTGTATCTCGCCGCCATCGCCGGCGCCGAACACACGCTGTACATCGAAAGCCAGTACCTCGCATCACGCACGCTGGCCGAGGCGATTGCCGCGCGTCTACGTGAGGCCGACGGGCCGGAAATCGTTCTGGTCATTCCCCGCAATGCCGATGGATGGCTCGAACAAAAGGCGATGGACGGGGCACGCCACGACCTGCTGCATTTGCTGTGGTCGGCCGATATCCACGACCGTTTCGGTGCATTTTATCCCGTGACCTCTTCTGGCGCACCTATTTACGTACACGCCAAGGTTCTCGTGATGGACGATCGCCTCCTGCGAATCGGGTCGTCGAATCTCAACAACCGTTCGATGGGCTTCGACACCGAGTGCGACATCGCCGTCGAATCCGACGACGTCGCAGATGTCGAGTTGCGCGCCTCGATCATCGGATTGAGGCGCCGCCTACTCAGCGAGCACCTCGACGTCACCGAGGAAGAAGTCGACGACGCGTTGGGCGAGCAGTCACTGTTGTCGACGGTTCGCGCTCTCGCGACCTCCGACGCTCGCAGTCTGCGCGAATTCGACCGGAACACAGTCGACGGCGAAGACCACGTGCTCGCTGAAAATGCACTGATGGATCCCGAGCGCACGCCACCCAGACTGAGCGATCGAATCGAAGGATTGCGCCGCCTGCTCGGCAAACGCTGAGACTCTAGAACACGCGCACGCAGTGCCCGGTTGCCAGCGCGAGTTCGACGAGCGTTGCACCGTGAACACTCGGGACGAGCGCGAGGAGAAACGTATCGCTGTCGCTGTCGAGCCAGGCAAGTGAAACGCCCGTATCGGTGATGTTGTCGCCGATACGGGCGAGAAGCGATTCGAGTCCGGCAGCTCGATCGAAGGCCACGACAAGACTGTCCGACCACTCCCACGATCCCGCCGGCGCCGACGTGAGCACTCGCAGCTGACCCAGAACCTCGGCAGCATCCTCGTTCCAGTCCACCCAGACCAGGCGTTCTTGTTCGTGCAATGCGTCGACGAGAGCAAACCACGCCATTTCCGGGTGTGGCTTCTCGAGCGTCTGTGAGTACAACTCGTTCTGTACTTCGACATACCGTTCCGGTTGGTCGATCGCGAGAGTCACACGATCGATGACAACAGCGCTGTCAGGGGCGAGCAGTTCGGCGATCGCGCGCAACGCGTCGCGAGCAGTTCCACTCACTATGGCTCCAAGTTCAATTCGGTCATCGGTGCGGTTTCCACATTCTGACATGCGTGTGCGCCTCGTTCGGACGTGTCCTCGATGTCGGGACACGAGCCAGATGCTTGCCGTGAGTTCCGCGAATTCCCGGGCAGCACTACTCGCCGAGCTACCAAATTGGACTATCCGGCTATCCCATTCGCCGCACTTGTCCGGTTACCCTTTCACCTGGCCTTACAATCCGGATATAGTCATCGGCGATCCAAGAAGCCAACTGGGATGTAGCGAGCCAGCGAACAGTCTGTTACCGTTCAGCTAACTACCCCTTCTGGTCAAACCGGATCGAAGGGGTTCGGGCAATGACCCACGGGGGGGTTGACGTGAAGGGGCCATGTTCCGCATGAAACACGATTCACACACGACAACCTCTTGGTGGTCGATCGGCGAATGGCGCCTGGGATGGAAGGTCATCGCCGTTCTCGCATTGCCGATGATCGTCGCCGTCGTCCTCGGAGCCCTTCGCGTTCAGACGGAACTCGAAGAAGCCGCACAGCTGAGTTCCTCGTCCGAGCGCGCCCTCGCTGTGCCCGCCGCGATCAATCTCGAATCCGCGCTGTACGAGCTCGCCGAAGCCGCATCGGCACGCACTGACACCGGCCCCGCCACACAAGCGGTTTCGGACGCAATGGATCAACTGGTCGACGCCGCGCGCGCGTTCCAGTCCGACGACGATCTCAACGACCAAGTGACTTCGGCGCTCGCAGAGAGCCGTTCCATCACGGAGGAGGTCGCCGCCGGCGCGGTGGCTCCCGCACGCTTGGTTTCGCGGGTCGGCGAAGTCTCTCGCGCACTCTCGAGCACCTTCACCAGCGTCGTCGAGCATTCTCAGCGTCCGGCGCTGCGCGAAGAGGGTGGCCGACTCTCAGCACTCTGGGATGCGCGACGAGCACTGGCCGAACAACGAATCCTCTTCGGCTCAGGTGATCCGGACCAGCAGGCTCGTACCTCGATGGTCAGTGCCGCCGGTGCCGAACTGGTCGCTCTGAACAACATTCTCGCCATCGACGGGAGCAACGACACCGTCCGGACCCTCAGCAACTCCGCTCAGAACCGGATCAACGCACTCGGATCAACCCCGTCGACCTCTCCTCTGGGGAGCCGCGTCGGTACCGATCTGAAATCCGGAAACGACCAGTACAACAGCCTGACCGACACCACCGTCACCGAGTTCGGCGATACCGTCACCGCTGAATCCAATGCAGCACGAACCGCAGCACTTCGTGACACTGCAATCGTGCTCGGCGCGGTCCTGCTGGCACTGGCCATCGCCCTCGTCATCAGCCGATCGCTCATCGATCCGATCCGTCGGCTGCGATTTGCCGCATTGCAAGCAGCACGACGCGGACTCCCCGACGCGATCGAACGAATTCGCGCAGGTGCCAGTATCGACGACGTCGACTTCGCCCGTGTACCGATCCGCACCCACGAGGAAATCGGCGAGCTTGCACGCGCGGTGGACGACATGCACGGTCAGGCCATCACGCTGGCCGGCGAGCAGGCCACCCTGCGGCGCCAGGTCAACGACATGTTCGAAACGCTGTCGAGGCGTAACAAGTCCCTCGTCGACCAGCAACTCGGTTTGATCGAACAGTTGGAGCAGGACGAAGACGACCCTCGTCGCCTCGAGAATCTGTTCCGGCTCGACCACATCGCCGCGAGAATGCGTAGAAACGGCGACAACTTGTTGGTTCTCGCCGGAACCGATGTACGCCGCGCCAGAACCGCCCCCGTCGCTCTCGGCGATATCCTTCGTGCGGCGGTATCAGGCGTCGAGGAATATCGACGCGTCGAACTCGGGCAGATACCGCCCGGAGTCGTCACCGGTCATGCTGCCCCGGACGTCGTTCACCTCATCGCTGAACTGCTCGACAATTCTCTGCGGTACTCCCCGCCGGAGACCACCGTCTCCATCAACGCTGCCCGCACCATCGACGGCTCCATGATCGTCGAGATCGCAGATCTCGGTATCGGCATGTCGCCTGCCGATATCCTCGATGCCAACGAGCGCCTCGCCGCCGGCGGCGAGATGAGCGCGGATACAGCGCGTCGCATGGGTTTGTTCGTCGTGAGCCGAATCAGTCGTCGCTACAACATCTCTGTGCGCCTGCGCCCGACGGCAACGTCGTCGACGCACAGCGGCATCACCGCAACGGTGCTCCTACCGACGTCGATACTCGATTCTTCTCGGGGACCCGAGATCCGCACGCCGCGAACCGGACCCGTGCCCACGCTCGATCGGACTCCGCCGCCCGCACCGTCTGAACCGTCCTGGTCACAGCCCGTCCCGACCGAATTGGCACCCCCGCAGCCTGCGACCAGAAGTTTCGCAGATCTCCCGCGTCGAACGCCCAGCAACAGCACCGACCGGACTGAGACGTTCGCCCCGATCACACCGCAATCCATTCCCACGACAACAGCGCCTTCGGGGTTGCCACGTCGCACTCCGGGCACAAGTGGAGTACCGGCGGTCAGTACCTCGACTCCGACCACTGCTGCACCCGCCACCTCCGTGTCGTCCTTCGCTCCTCTGCCCGATCCCGAAGGCACAAGCGCATCGACGTCCCTTCCCGTGCGTACTCCGTCGCCGGAATTCACCTCGCCGGCACAGGGTCCCGAGATCCCGGTGGGTCCACACCCGTCGACAACCCCGCCGCCACGGCACCGGCTCTCAGCCCCGACGCCGACAAACACTGCGGCGTTCTTCTCCTCGCGCACCCGTGACGGGCTCTCTGCTCGCGCATCGGCGCGCGCTGACGGCGCGGGAGACGGCAACTCGAACGGCGTACTCGCTGCCCCGACCACGATGCCGATTTTCGCCCGGATGGTGTCCGAGTGGCTCGTGGACCCGACGGCGGAGACGTCAGCTGCTTCCACCGGCAGTGCGTGGACCACCGACGCGGATCAAGGCTGGCTGGCCGCTCGGACCTCGTTCGAGATGCCGGTCACCAAGATCGCCGATTCCGGACTTCCCATTCGAGACCGCGGAGCCCGCCTGGTTCCCGGCGCAGTCGGGAGAGGTGGAACGACACAGCGCCATGCATCCAATCCGGCGGACGTCCAACGTGGTTGGAGCAGTTACCAATCCGGAGTACAACGAGGGCGTCGGCGCGCCGCCGACCATCAGCCCGATGGCGGACAGTCTTTCGAATCGTCCACGATGTTGCACAACGATGAAGGAGAACAGTGAACACTGTCGGAGCCCAAGAGACTCCCCGCGCACTCGACTGGCTGGTATCGGCTTTTGCCCGAGACGTGCCGGGTGTGAGTCACGCGATCATCGTCTCAGCCGACGGGTTGTTGACGGCCTCGAGCACACATCTTCCGCTCGATCGGGCCGATCAATTAGCCGCTGTCACTTCCGGACTCGCCAGCCTGTCCGCGGGGGCGTCACGCCTCTTCGACGGTGGAGCCGTCATGCAGTCCGTCGTCGAGATGGAGAACGGCTACCTGCTTCTCATGGGCGTCGGTAGTGGCGCTTACCTTGCTGCTCTCGCTGTCGCCGGATGCGACATCGGCCAGATCGGTTACGAAATGGCGACTCTCGTCGATCGCGTCGGCACCACCATGGACATTGCCCCGAGAACATCGCAGGGTATTTGAGTTCGATGCCTCACCATCAATCCGAGTACGACGACGCCGAACCGAGCTTGGTCCGGCCGTACGCGCTCACCGAAGGTCGGACCCTGCCGTCCATCGACCTCCCACTCGAAGCGATCATCGCGACGATCGAAGACGCGGTCTCGAACAATCTTGCACCGCAGGATATTCGTGCATCGATCGTCGCACTCTGCGAGCAGCGGATCTCGGTTGCCGAGATCGCTGCCCACCTGGGTGTTCCGATCGGAGTCGTGCGGGTACTGGTCGCCGACCTCGTAGTAGCCGGATCACTGGAAATACATGCCACTCTGCGAAGCGACGCATCTCGAGTCGAGCGACGCGAACTGATCGAAAGGACCCTCAGTGGACTTCGGGCACTCTGACTCATCGTCTCGCGTGAAATCGACAAAAATCGTGATCGCCGGGGGTTTCGGTGTTGGCAAGACAACACTTGTGGGGACCGTCTCCGAAATCGTCCCCCTTCGCACGGAGGCCATGGTCACCGACGCCAGCGACGGTATCGACAATCTCGGATCCACTCCCGACAAGAGCACCACGACGGTCGCGATGGACTTCGGGCGCATCACTCTCGCCGACGACCTGGTCCTCTATCTGTTCGGAACCCCGGGACAGCGCCGCTTCTGGTTCATGTGGGACGACCTGATCACCGGTGCGATCGGTGCGGTCATTCTGGTCGACACGCGTCGCCTGGAAGACAGCTTCGCCGCAGTCGACTTCTTCGAGGCGCGAGGCCTCCCGTTCATCGTGGCGGTCAACCGTTTCGACGGCGCACCAATCCATTCGGCGAGCGATCTCCGCCAGGCGTTGGCTCTACCCAACCGGGTTCCCATGATCGAGATCGACGCCCGAAACCGCGAATCGGCCAAACGCGCGCTGATCGCCGTCACCGAATACTCCCTCGAACGACTTGCAGCTGAAGCAGTCGTCTAGATGAATCACCAGATGCGAATCGTCGCCGAAAGGAACTGGCATGTCGGATGAAATGCACCATTTCTCGATGGGAATCTGGCTGCTCGGACTCGCCTACGTCGTGTCCGTGGTCGGGTCGGTAGTCGGCCTGGCGTGCACCAGGCATTCAGCGTCCGCGACGACAACCGCCACACGCATGCGATGGCTCGCCATGGCTGCCTTGTCGATCGGTGGCGTCGCCATCTGGCTCATGCATTTCATCGCCATGCTCGGCTTCGCGGTCCCCGGCAGTCCCATTCGATACAACCTCGGATGGACCGTGATCTCCGCGATCATCTCAGTAGGGGCCGTGTTTGTCGGCCTGCTGATCATCGGGACCGAATTTCGCTGGACGCGGCTTCTGATCGGGGGCGTGGTAACCGGTCTCGCCGTGAACATCATGCATTACACGGGTATGCGCGCCTTGCGCTTTCAGGGCGAGATCCACTACGACCTGCTCTTCGTTGCACTGTCGGTTCTCATCGCAGTCGTCGCCGGAACCGCTGCACTGTGGTTCACCATGGTGCTCGAGTCCACGATTCTGCGTTTTGTCGCCGGAATCATCATGGGCATCGCTGTCGTCGGTATGCACTACACCGGAATGGCCGCTGTCGAGGTTGTTCACGACGCGGCAGCCCCGGCGCCACAGGGACTCGAAGTGTTCTCGTTCCTCTTCCCTGTCTTCGTTCTCGGCCTGCTGGCGTTGGCAGTTCCGATTGTCGCAGTGCTGACAGCACCCAACCGCGCGACGGCACGAATGGAATCCGCCGCCGACGATCTGGCGTTCGAAGCACGAGAGTTCGCGATCTCGAACTGAGCGAGTACGGGGCGAGTACGGGGCGAGTTCACGTAAATCGACAACGCCCCGTACATTTCGGGGATGGTGGATGCCGGACACAACCCCCAGCCATCGACTCGCGCAACGCTCGTCGTGATCGGTGGTTTGCCGGCCACCGGCAAGTCGACGATCGCGCGGGCGCTTGCGCAGCGTCACCAAATCCCCTTCGTGCGGATCGATACCATCGAACAGGCGCTGATCCGCAGCGGTATCGCTGACGGGTCCGGGACCGCCGGATACATCACCGGGTACGCGCTCGCCGCCGAACAATTGCGACTCGGACTTTCGGTCGTGGTCGAATGCGTCAACCCCGTCGAGGCGACACGAGACGCCTGGTCCGCTACCGCACAACATAATTCGGCGCGCCTGCTCGGTGTCGAGGTCATCTGTTCGGATCCCGGCGAGCATCGCAGACGCGCTGAACGGCGAGTCGTCGACATCCCGGATCTCGTACTACCGACGTGGCAGGAAATTCTGGATCGAGACTACGAGCCGTGGACTACGGAACGGCTGGTGCTCGACACCGCAATCATGGACTCCGACAGTGCAGTACGACGCATCACAGCAAAGATGCTGTAGCGTGCGAGCTGCTCACAAGGTGAGAACGAAGAATGCGCTGTTCGGGTCTTCGCGGTAGTTCCCGAACGGTGGACAAGGCACGAACCCGAATTTCGCGTACAACCGGCGAGCTGGATCGAAGAACTCTTGCGTACCGGTCTCCAATTCGAGTTGCCGGTAACCTCGTTGTCTCGACTCGTCCACGACGTGTTGAAGAAGTCGCGTTCCCACGCCACGCCCCCTTGCTGCCGATGACGTTCGCATCGACTTGATCTCGCCGCCCGCCGACGACCGTTCCTTGAGCGCGACGCAACCGAGTAACTCGTCACCTTCGCTCCACAGCGTCCACATGGTCACAGAGATATCCATCAGCCCCGTGACGTCCAGCGCGTGAACGCTGTCCGAGGGCGAGGTCGCGTGCATGTCGGCGAGATGTTCGGTGAGTAGAGCACGGACCGCATCCCGACTCAGGTCGTCAATTTCGATTCGCACAGACCCTCACTGTCCTCTTCGCTTCCGGCAGCATCGAATGAAAGTATGACTGTCCGTCACTTCGCCGAAGGCCTGGCCCGAACGTGGATGCGTTCTCCTTGGGGGCCGAACAGACTCAGTACCTCGACCGGGCCGCGCCCGTCACTGCCGAACCAATGCGGGTTTCGGGTGTCGAATTCAGCAGCTTCACCCGTACCCATCACGATGTCGTGATCGGCCAACACCAACCGCAACCTCCCCGACAACACGTACAGCCATTCGTAGCCGTCGTGCACTTGGGGATCCGGTTCCGTCTGGCTTGCCGGGATGGTCATCTTGAATGCCTGCAACCCACCCGGTTGCCGAGTCAGCGGCAATACCGTTCGCCCACTGACGCTTCGAGGCGCACTCTGGATGCGTGGATCGGCGACCTGCGGTGCCGCCACCAGTTGGTCCAACGGCACTTGGTGGGCAAGCGCGATCGGAAGCAGCAACTCCAAGCTCGGGCGACGCTCCCCCGCTTCGAGCCTCGACAGGGTGCTCTTCGAAATACCGGTGGACTCGGACAGCGCTGTGAGCGTGACGTTCCTCTGTGTACGAATGCGTTTGAGGCGCGCGCCGATCTGCGAGATGGCGGCATCGATGTGCGGACCGTTGACATTCATGGTGCCGAGTCTGACGACGATTCCCAGAAATGGCAACATTAGTTGCTGAAGAACCCCCTCCGCGAGCAATCTGTGCTCATGCGAACACACACTGAAACTGAGATCCTCGACGCCGTGATCGTCGGCGGTGGCGCCGCCGGACTCAGCGCAGCCCTGGTGTTGGGTCGTGCTCGGCGCTCGGTCGCCGTCATCGATTCCGGCAAACCGCGCAACGCACCGGCAGCACACATGCACGGCTTCCTCTCGCGCGACGGCATGGCGCCACGTGAGTTGCTCGCCGTCGGACGCAGCGAATTGCAGACGTACGGAGTGGAATTGACACAAGATGACGTAGTCGACATCTCCTGGCGCGGTATCGAACCCGGCTTTGTCGTCGAACTTTCAGGAGGCACGACGCTCGAAACTCGTACTGTGCTGGTTGCCACCGGTCTACGGGATTCACTCCCGGAAATACCAGGCATCCAGGAGCTTTGGGGACAAAGCGTGCTCCATTGCCCGTACTGCCATGCGTACGAGATCAGCGACCAACCGATCGGCGTTCTCGGCGGCGACGCTCGCGAGATGTCACTTCACCAGGCCTTTCTACTCCGACAGTGGTCGTCGGATGTGACGTTCTTCCCCGACAAGATCTCGCTCACCCCCGACGAACGCGCGCGACTGGCTGCCCGAGGAGTGACGGTTGCCGACGGATCGGTATCTGGATTGGTCTGCGAGAAAAGCAAACTGAAAGCCGTCGAACTCGACAACGGCCAACTTGTTGCGCGCTCAGCACTGTTCGTTGCGCCGCGTTTCGTTCCGAACGACGCACATCTGACGCGACTCGGCTGCAAAACCAGCCCCACGGGATTCGTGGCTGTCGATCGTTCCGGCGCCACCAGTGTTCCTGGTATCTGGGGCGCCGGCAACGTCGTCGACCCTCGCGCCCAGGTAATCAATGCTGCGGCGGCAGGTTCGACCGCGGCAATCGCGATCAACGGATATCTGGTCGAGCAAGATGTCGAATCGGCTCTTCGTTCGACCGAGCCGGAAGGGGGCTTCTCGGCGACCGTGGAGCAACGCGTCTGCGAGTTGAACGGCGGCAGCGCCCTCCACGGCTTGTGACCGAGGTGTCTACGTCGCGGGGCCGCCGTGCAACTTCTCGTAGGCGGCCTTCTCGGCGTCGTGGCGCGAGATCTTCTTCGGGTTCTCGAGGTCGGAAGGCAAACCGTGACGCTCGAGGCGACGCGACCTGTTCTGAGCCATGTAGGAGACCGAATAGAACAGTGCCAGAAGCACTCCGAGCAGCACCATCGATGCCCGCAGGGCCCACGGTCCGGGGAAGAGCATGAAGGCCGCGAACACTGGAATGAACGGCACCATGCTTCGGATCAGGTGACGCGGCACGGCCCAGTCACCGATCAGGTCGTTTCGTACCCAGTCCTGCATCGAATCGGGCAGTTTGCGCCCCACTGAATAACCCAACCACTGAAGAGGATTCGGGCTCGTACGTTGCTTTTTGGAAGTCACGGAAGTCACCTGTTCGGTACGCATCGACGGTACTGACGCAGTCATCACGTTTCTTTCGGATGCAGTCATCACATTTCTCTCATTGGTCCAAGGCTCCGGCGCGGAGCGCGGCCTCGTTGACCCGCGTCAGAACGTTGTGGAGTTCTTCGAGTTCGGCGAGGCTGACGCCGAGCTTCGCGACAACCGCCGGCGGGATCTTCTCCGCCTCCGCGCGCAGTGCCACACCGGCTTCGGTGAGGTCCACGTCCAGTTGCCGTTCGTCGGCGCGGCTACGGGTTCGCGTGATCAGCCCGGACGCCTCGAGTCGCTTGAGGAGCGGCGACAGCGTCGGCGAATCGAGTTGCAGTGCCTGCCCGATTTCCTTGACCGCCATCGGCGACTTTCCCCACAGTGCCAGCATCACCAGGTACTGGGGATGCGTGAGGCCCATCGGCTCGAGCAGTGGCCGGTAGACGGACAGCACCGCCCGGTTCGCGACCGCAAGTGCAAAGCACACCTGCCGGTCGAGAGCCAGCGGATCATCCATCTGCGTCTGCGGAGCCTTCGTCGTCATGAATCCGATGTTATCAGATTAATTAGTGCAGCAACTATTATTGCACTAATCAATCTGGCGATGATCGTCACTCTTCTCCAACGTCGACGTGGGTTGCCCGGTGAGACCCACGTGCGCTTCGGCCCTCATTCGCTCCACCATGTGCGGGTAGTGCAGCTCGAACGCCGGACGCTCACTGCGGATGCGCGGCAACTCGGTGAAGTTGTGACGCGGCGGCGGGCAGGTGGTTGCCCACTCCAGCGAGTTTCCGTAACCCCACGGATCGTCGACGGTGACAACTTCGCCGTAGCGGTAGCTCTTGAAAACGTTCCAGATGAACGGAAGCGTCGAGGCACCGAGCACGAAGGCAAAGATCGTGGACACCGAGTTCAGCACCGTGAACCCGTCCGAGGGCAGGTAGTCGGCATAGCGACGCGGCATCCCCTCGCCGCCGAGCCAGTGCTGAACGAGAAACGTGCCGTGGAAACCGACGAACGTGGTCCAGAAGTGCCACTTGCCGAGACGCTCGTCCATCATGCGACCGGTCATCTTCGGGAACCAGAAGTAGATACCGGCGTACGTGGCGAACACGACCGTACCGAAGACCACGTAATGGAAGTGGGCGACGACAAAATACGTGTCGGTGACATGGAAGTCGATCGGCGGGCTCGCGAGAATGACACCCGACAGACCACCGAAGAGGAAGGTGATCAAGAAGCCGACCGAGAACAGCATCGGCGACTCGAAGGTCAACTGCCCCTTCCACATCGTGCCGATCCAGTTGAAGATCTTCACACCTGTCGGCACGGCGATCAGGAACGTCATGAACGAGAAGTACGGCAGGAGAACAGCACCCGTCGCGTACATGTGGTGAGCCCACACCGCGATCGACAGAGCTGAAATCGCCAGTGTCGCATAGACCAATCCGGTGTACCCGAAGATCGGCTTACGGCTGAAGACCGGGAAGATCTCCGAGACGATGCCGAAGAACGGCAGCGCGATGATGTACACCTCGGGGTGACCGAAGAACCAGAACAGGTGCTGCCACAACAGAACTCCACCCGACGCCGGGTCGAAGATGTGCCCACCGAGATGACGGTCGACGAACAGACCCATGAACGCAGCGGTCAAGAGCGGGAACGCCATCAAGATCAGAATGCTGGTGATGAAGATGTTCCACGTGAAGATGGACATCCGAAACATCGTCATACCTGGTGCGCGCAGGCAGATCACGGTGGTGATCATGTTGACCGCACCGAGAATGGTGCCGAGGCCACCGACCGTCAGACCGAAGACCCACAGGTCGGCGCCGACGCCGGGACTGTGCACCGCGCCCGACAACGGGGTGTACGCGGTCCAACCGAAGTCGGCAGCGCCGCCCGGCGTGAGGAATCCGCCGAGAACGATGAGACCACCAAAAGTGAAGAGCCAGAATCCGAATGCGTTCAGACGCGGGAACGCCACGTCCGGGGCACCGATCTGCAGCGGAAGTATGTAGTTCGCGAAGCCGAAAACGACGGGCGTCGCGTACAGCAGCAACATGATCGTGCCGTGCATGGTGAACAACTGGTTGAACTGCTCGTTCGAGAGGAACTGCATCCCGGGGACAGCCAGTTCCGCACGCATGAACAGGGCCATCAGGCCGCCGATCAGGAAGAACACGAAAGCCGTGATCATGTACATGATCCCGATCTTCTTGTGATCGGTGGTCTTGATCATGTCGAACATCCACGACCCCTTGGGATCACGGCGCTTCGGGTACGGCCGCTCCGGAATCGGCTCCAACTCTCCGGTCCGCTCGTCCGGCACCGTTGTCGTCATGCTCGCGCGTCCTCTTTCGTGCTCGATACCGCCTCAAGAACTTTCCGCACGACCATATCGCATGTTAATAGTTAATGCACAAACTAAGTGTGGCCGACGTGAGCAACTATCGAAAACCGAACGTACGCAACCTTTTGCAGATTTCGGTGAGATAAAGTCAGGCGGCGGAATAGGTCGAGGGTCCGCCGCGTTGAACAAACCCGTGACTCTTCCCGACACATCGACAGCACCCGAGGCCTCCGCGTTGCGCGGCCTCTTCGAGCCTTTCGAGGTCAAATCACTCTCGTTGCGTAACCGTTTCGCCATGGCCCCGATGACGCGCGCCTTCTCGCCGGACGGAATCCCCGGCGCCGACGTAGCCGAGTACTACCGTCGTCGCGCAGCAGGGGGTGTCGGCTTGATCATCACCGAAGGCACGTACATCCCGGACCCGGCAGCCGGCCCGCACACCCGCGTACCGCGCATCTACGGCGATTCGAGCCTGGGTGGCTGGAAGTCGGTCGTCGACGCCGTCCACGCCGAAGGCGGATCGATCATTCCTCAGCTGTGGCACCTCGGAGTCGAACGCGGCGAGAACTCACGCCTGAACCCCGAGGTCGAAACCGTCAGCCCCTCCGGCCTGGCACTGGACGGCACCCGCCTGGGACGAGAATTCACCACCTCTGACCTCGACGACTTGAAGCAGTCGTGGGTCGACGCCGCACTCAACGCGAAGAACACCGGGTTCGACGGTCTCGAGTTGCACGGAGCACATGGCTACCTGCTCGACGAATTTCTCTGGGCGGGAACCAATGTCCGAACCGACGGCTACGGCGGATCACTCGAGGCCCGCACCCGTTTCCCGGCCGAGGTCGTCGCCGCAATCCGAGAGGCCGTCGGGGACGAGTTCGCGATCGTCTACCGATTCTCGCAGTGGAAGTCCGGCCATTACGACGCTCGTATCGCCCAGAGCCCGGCAGAACTCGGCCGCATCCTCACTCCCCTGGTCGACGCCGGCGTCGACGTTCTGCATCCGTCCACGAGGCGTCATTGGGAACCGGCATTCGCTGAACTCGACGGTGAAGACGGCACACTCGGCCTCGCCGGTTGGACGAAGAAGCTGACCGGGTTGCCGACCATCACCGTCGGTTCGGTCGGACTCGATTCCGTGTTCACGACGGCATTCACCGGCGAAGCTGCATCTGCTGTCACCGGACTGGAGCGTCTCGAAGCTCAGTACGAGAGGGGTGAATTCGACATGGTTGCCATCGGGCGCGCGCTGCTCGCCGATCCCGAGTGGGTCGAGAAGCTCCGCACCGGACGCGCGGACGAGCACATCGCATTCACCGCAGAACATCGCACACACCTGAACTGACCTCGCACGACAAAACGGCACTCCCGCAATTGTGGGAGTGCCGTTTGTGGGTCTGCCGGAAGTACTAGCTGCCGAGCGTGACCGGGTCGGGGCCGATGCGGCCGGCCGGGTCGTCGAGAGCACCGATCGCGTTGATCTGTTCCGGTGTCAGTTCGAATCCGAAGACATCGAAGTTGGCGGCGATACGTTCGGGGGTCACCGACTTCGGAATCACCACGTTTCCGATCTGCAGGTGCCAGCGAATGATCACCTGAGCCGCGGTGACGCCATGAGCGTCGGCGATAGCGGTGATGACGGGGTCGCCGAGAACGGTTCCCTGTCCGAGCGGGCTCCACGCTTCCGTCGCGATTCCCTTGCCGGTGTGGAAGGCGCGCAGTTCGGCTTGGTTGAACTTGGGGTGAAGCTCGATCTGGTTGAGGACCGGCACCTCACCGGTTTCACCGATGACACGCTCGAGGTTCTCGATGGTGAAGTTGGAGACACCGATGGATCGAACCCGTCCGTCGGCCTTGAGCTTCTGGAATGCCTTGAACGTCTCGACGTACAGGTCCTTGGACGGAACCGGCCAGTGGATCAGGTACAGGTCGAGGTACTCGAGACCCAACTTGTCGAGGCTGGCGTCGAATGCCGCAAGCGTCGAGTCGTAGCCTTGGTCGTCGTTCCACAGTTTTGTCGTGATGTAGAGGTCTTCGCGGGCGATGCCGGATTCGGCGATCGCGCGGCCGACGCCCACCTCGTTGCCGTAGATCTTGGCGGTGTCGATACTGCGGTAGCCGGTCTTCAGGGCTGTGGAGACGGCCTCCTGCGTCTCGTCGTCCGGAACCTGGAACACACCGAATCCGAGTGCGGGGATCGTCTTACCGTCGTTCAGAACAATGGTCGGTACAGAGGTCACATCGTTGGTCTCGGTCATATATGGATCCAACGCGCGAGGGCCGGGAGGCATTCCCCGCCGAACCTCCGGGCAGTGCCCTTGTACCGCCCGAAATGCCGGTCTACCTTGGAAGACAAGTATTGGAATCGCCTCGAGAAAAGAGAGAGCGATGAATCTTTCATATCGTCTCGCCTACAAGGTCGGTGTCACTCCGTGGGAGCACACCGGGCACGGGTTCGACGCTCAACTGTCCGGCCTTCTGGATGCGATTCCCGTCCCGGAAGGTGGCCGTGCACTCGATATCGGTTGCGGCACCGGACGCCATTCCATCGAGCTGGCGCAACGCGGTTGGCACGTCACCGGCGTCGACGCCGAACAGGAACCGCTGGACAAAGCGCGCATACACGCGCGTGAAGCACACGTCGACGTCCGGTTCCTCCACGAGGACGCGGCAGACCTGCACATTGCTGTCGACGGCGGGCACATGCTGGTGCTCGACATCGGCTGTTTTCACGGGCTCACCGATCATCAACGACGGGACTACGGGAGGTCGGTCAACGCGATCACCGCACCCGGGGCGTCCATGGTGATGTTCGCATTCGGACCGGGGCACCGTTGGCCGATGCCACACGGCGTCTCGGAGGAGGACGTCATGCGAGCATTCGACGGTTGGTCGATGGCCTCGAGCATGGCCGCGGACGTGAGTGAATCGCCACTTCCGGTCCGTGCGGCACATCCGTGCTGGTATCACCTGGTCCGTGGCTGACTGCTGTGCGCCTTTATTAACCGCCCGCGGTTAATAAAGGCGCACAGCACCGGGGATACTTCTCAGGTGACTGCAACACTACGCATCAGCGGCCTCTCTGCTTCCCGGGGAGAACGCACCCTGTTCTCCGACCTCGACCTCACCGTTGCCCCCGGCGACGTCATCGGCCTCGTCGGCGCGAACGGCGCCGGCAAGTCGACGCTTCTCACCGCACTGGCCGGAATCGGAACTGCCGACGTCGAAGGTTCGATCATCCTCAGCCCGCCGGATGCTGCGGTCGGTTACCTCGCGCAGGAACCCGATCGCATCGAGGGTGAGACCGTCCTCGAGTTCCTCGGCCGCCGCACCGGCGTCGCCCACGCCGAGGAAGTCATGAACGCCGCAGCCGAAACCCTGGCCGAAGCCGAAGAGGATCTGTACTCCCCGGCTCTCGAACGCTGGCTCGCTCTCGGCGGCGCCGACCTGCTCGAGCGCGCCGAGAAGGTGGTCGAAGAACTCGGTCTCGGAGTTCCACTCGATGCTCACATGACGGCATTGTCCGGCGGTCAGGCCGCGCGCGCCGGCCTCGCGTCACTGTTGCTTTCGCGCTACGACATTCTCTTGTTGGACGAGCCCACCAACGATCTCGACCTACGCGGTCTCGAGCAGTTGGAGCGATTTGTCGCCGAGACGCGCGCAGCACTGGTTGTCGTGAGCCATGATCGCGAGTTCCTCTCGCGCACCGTCACCGGAATCGTGGAACTCGATCTGGCACAACAGGACATCGCCGTGTACGACGGCGGCTACGAGTCGTACCTCGCCGAACGCGAGATCGCCCGCCAGCACGCACGCGAGGCGTTCGAGGAATACGCAGGCACCCGCTCCGATCTCGAAGATCGCGCACAGATGCAGCGCAACTGGATGGAACACGGCGTCCGCAACGCGCGTCGTAAAGCCAAGGACAACGACAAGATCGGACGCGGATTGCGGACCGAGTCGACGGAGAAGCAAGCCGCGAAAGCCCGCCAGACTCAACGCCGCATCGAGCGACTCGAAGTGGTCGAGGAACCGCGCAAGGAGTGGGAACTTCGTATGGAGATCGCGGCGGCGCCGCGGTCCGGATCCGTTGTCGCGACCACGAACGGCGCCAAGGTAACTCGCGGTCAGTTCACGTTCGGTCCGGTCACGACGCAGATCGACTGGGGTGATCGGATTCTCGTCACGGGCGCGAACGGGGCAGGCAAGACCACCCTCCTGAACGTCCTGCTCGGCAAACTCGTCCCGGACGAGGGCATCGCGTCGCTGGGTTCCGGTGTCGCGATCGGTGAGATCGATCAGGCGCGTGGATTGTTCGAAGGTGATCAACCAGTCGTGGAGGCCTTCGGTGCGCAGGTTCCGGACTGGCCCGATGCCGATGTCCGCACTCTCCTCGCCAAGTTCGGCCTGCGCGGACACCACGTACTCAGATCTGCCGCTTCCCTGTCCCCCGGCGAGAGAACAAGGGCTGCACTTGCTTTGCTCCAGGCTCGCGGCGTGAACCTACTGGTACTGGACGAGCCGACGAACCATCTCGACCTTCCGGCGATCGAACAGCTCGAGCAGGCAATGGAGTCGTTCGAGGGAACCCTCCTTCTGGTCACTCACGATCGACGCATGCTGCAGTCCACCCGAAGCACGCGCCGGTGGCGAATGGAGAACGGACAGCTCTTCGAGGAGTAGCCGATCGACTCTGCTTGCGCAGACAACCCGCGTGTGCAACTATTTATCAGGCGCACGCAATAGTTGCATGCGCGGCATAGGTGGCCCGCGGATGACATGATCCCCCGTCGAGCTGCCACATCCCAGTCCCGAAAGGCACTCTTCAATGTTGTCGATCCCCGACCGCACACTGACTCACGGAACCACCGGCGAGCCGATCACCATCCCGCAACTCGGGTACGGCGTTTTCCAGGTACCGGACGCACAGACCGAAGAGGTCACTGCCGCAGCTCTCGAGATCGGCTACCGCCACATCGACACGGCCGCGATCTACGGAAATGAAGCCGGAGTCGGCCGCGCCATCGCAGGTTCGGATATCCCTAGGTCAGAGCTGTTCGTCACCACCAAGCTGTGGAATGACGATCAGGGCCACGACCGAACACTCGCCGCTTTCGACACCAGCCTCGACAAGCTCGGACTCGACTACGTCGACCTCTATCTGATTCACTGGCCCGCGCCGGCAAAGGGCCTGTTCGTCGAGACCTGGGCGGCATTAGAGCAAATTCTCGCCTCCGGCCGCACCCGTGCGATCGGCGTGTCCAACTTCCTGCCCGAGCACCTCGAACTGCTGGCCGAGCACAGCTCGATCACCCCGGCCGTCAACCAGATCGAATTGCACCCCAGACTGCAACAGCACGCGTCACGGGAGTACGCGCGAAGTCGCGGCATCGAAATCGAGGCTTGGAGCCCATTGGGACAGGGAACCATCCTCGACGACCCGGCCATCGGGAAAATTGCTGCAGCACAAGGCAAGAGCCCGGCACAGATAATTCTGCGTTGGCATCTCGAACAGGGTCACACCGTTCTGTCGAAGTCGGTCACGCCTGCACGCATGCGCGACAACGCCGCAATCTTCGACTTCGCACTCGATGCCGACGAGTCAGCGGCCATCGCAGCGCTGAACACCGACAGCCGTGTCGGGCCTGATCCAGTCGAATTGAACTGAATCGAAACGGCTTCAAGAATTTTCGTGGGGAGTCAACGTCAGCAGCACAGAATCGACGGACTGCTCGGCCAGGAGCGCGTCCAGCGGTAAGTGACGGAACAACGCTCGGTAATAGATCGGCGACGCCAGCGCGTCCAGGACGAAGTCCAGGTCGAAGTCGCTCCGTATGTCGCCGCGTAGGCGCGCCGATTCCAGCACTGCCGCAGTGGAATCGCGTCGTGGCTGAAAGAATGCCGACTGGAAATCCCGCGCCAATTCCGGGTCCGCCGCCAGATCCGCGACCAACGCGGGCAGGATCCGCCCGACTACCGTTTCGCTCAGCCCCACAACCAATGTCGTGATGCCGGCGACCAGGTCTGCCCTGAGATCGCCGGTGTCCGGCGTTGGATCAGTGCCGATGTGCGCCACGACGACGTCCACCACCAGATGCCGCTTCGACGGCCATCTCCGGTAGATGGCGGGTCGATGCACGCCCGCTCTCGTCGCCACCGAACCGATCGACAGCTCCGCATATCCGTTCTCCCCCAACAACTCCAGGGTTGCCGCCAGAACGGCGTCGTCGATCCGCTCGTCGCGGGCGCGCACCATCTACAGCACCGGCCGCGGCATGAGCACCAGACGCCAGCCGTCGGGATCTTCGAAAGTCATCCCCGCATTCTCCTCCCAGTACGGATTCTCGGCGCCAACGGGTTCGTGCCCTGCTTCCCCCAACCTCTGAACTACCTCGTACATCGCCGACTCGCCGGCGAAGTAGAGCACCAACAGGTTGTCCTGCGTCGGCGCCGGGCACGAGCTTCCGTCTTCGTGGGTCGTGAATTCGAGGTGATAGTTCGAATCCGGCAGACCCAGCATGATTCCGTCGTACCCGGCATGACCGGAGAACCGGTAGAGCTCTGGCAATCCCAGACAGTCGCGATAGAACGCAATCACGTCGTCGAGCCTGTCGGTGGGTCGCGCTACGCGCACTTGCACTACTGCGAGGTCGTTCGGCCAAGTTGTCATTCCAAAACAGTACAGTACGTACCGTAATGTTTCGAGAAAATGGCTGCCAGCCTCCCGACGGCAGCTCGCTTCAACTACAAGCGATCATTCTCCGGAAACGCCGCCTTGGGCATGAACTTCGGCCTGGCGAACAGCACAGACAGTTTAGTGGGCTGCGACTCCACCGGGCGATCGGACCGGTACAGCAACGCCTGCTGCGGGGTACTCACCCATTCACTGGCGAAGATCTCACCGAGGCGCGAAACCGGCACGTGCGACCCGTCCTCGAGTCGAACGGTGACGTCCGCCCCGATGTCCGACTGGCCGTACACGACCCACCACGATTCGCCTTCCACATCCCCCGGAGTGTGCTGCCCGATACCGATGACTGCACCCTTCTCCATCGGATCGCGCCAGACCGCTTCGCGCCCTTGCGGTCCCACGCAGTAGCTACCATCCTCGCACACCTGCACGACCAGGCCGGACTCTTCGAGCACCAACTGTTCGACCACTATGCCAAGCCCCTTCCGTTGCCCGAACCTTATCCGCCGGCACGCCCCAGAAGCGGAACAATCGCGGTTCGTGTTGACAAACTGTTGGGTTTTTACAACACTTTGATGCATGAGCCCAGTCCGGCGGGGAGACGCGCTCCCCATCTTCAATCGCATCGGAGTGCTTCGCGCCGAGCGGAAGATGAGCCGGGCACAGCTTGCGCAACTCGTCGACGTGAATCCGCAGACGGTGGGGGCACTCGAACGCGGTGACCACTACCCCAGCCTGGATCTTGCATTCCGAATCTGCTGGGTGTTCGACCTCCCGGTGGAGGCGGTGTTCTCCCGGACGGAGTTCGGGCCGCTGTCGACGGAGGTCTACCGGAATGCACCGTCGACGGAGGTCTACCGATCTGACCGCACTACCGAGGGGAGTGAAAAGCCAAGTGCCTGAATCAAATCTGATCGACCGCTACCAGGCCCACCGCACTCGGCGGTTCCTGCAGAACGAGGAGACGTTCCGACATTGGCTCCCGAATTGGCGAACCCGTCGACGTCGGCGCGTACTCGTCGTCGCCCTGGCGGTCCTGTTCACCACGATGGTTGCCGTCAGCACAGCATGCCTGTTCAATCCGCTCTTCGCCGTGGCATGGCCGGTCCTCACCCTGCTGTTCCTGCCGACGTGGTCCTCACTTCAAATCGTGTCGGGCCGGCAAGGGGATGCTCCGCGGCAGGCGTTGGACGAATGGGAGATCCAGCAACGCAACGACGCTCGCTCCGTCGGGCTCAGCGTGACCCAAACGTTGGTCTTCATTGTCGCCATTTTCCTCATTTTCACCTCGTCGGTGCAGTGGAATGTAGAGAGGCTGCCTTACACGGGAGGTTTATTGGCACTGACTGCAATGCTGATCGGCGCGTGCACGCCCGCGATGATTCTCTCGTGGACCAATCCAGACCCGGATCCGATTGATTCGGAAGAGTTCGATCTCTGACCCGTATTACCGAAGCGCACCACTCGACCGATGGGAAGGACCCATGTCAGCCACCCTCACGATCGACGGCATCTCGAAACGCTACGGCGACGTCGTCGCACTCGACAACCTGAGTTTCGAAGTGCGCCCAGGCGAGATCTTCGGATTCGTCGGCAGCAACGGCGCCGGCAAGACGACCACGATGCGCATTGCGCTGGGTGTGCTCGGAGCAGATTCGGGAGAAGTTCGCCTCGGCGGCAAACCTGTCGACCTCGACGTGCGTCGCACTATCGGATACATGCCGGAGGAACGCGGCCTCTACCCCAAGATGAAGGTGGGAGCGCAACTTTCCTATCTGGCCGAGCTACACGGACTCTCGAAGGCCGACGCGCACGCGGCCACTGAGCGGTGGACCGAACGTCTGGGCATCGCCGAACGCGTCAAGGACACCGTCGATTCCCTGTCCCTCGGTAATCAGCAACGTGTGCAGCTCGCGGCGGCGCTGGTTCACGACCCATCGGTACTCGTTCTGGACGAACCGTTTTCGGGCCTTGACCCCGTAGCGGTCGATGTCATGAGTGACGTGCTGGTCGAGAAGGCTCGCACCGGCGTTCCCGTAATCTTCTCCAGCCATCAGCTGGATCTGGTGGAGCGCCTGTGCGATCGCGTGGGCATCATCAGCCGCGGCAGCATGCGAGAGATCGGAACCGTCGACGAGCTACGAGGCAAGGGCGACGGCCGAATCGAAGTCTTCGCCCCTGACGCGCCGGTCGGTTGGGCACACCATCTGATCGGTGTCACCACACTGAGCCACCTCGACGGCCGAACGCTCCTGAGCGTCGACGGCACGGCCGACGATCAGCAGATCCTGCACGCAGCATTGAAAACCGGACCGGTGCACGAGTTCACGCTACGACGTCCGTCACTGACCGATCTGTTCCGAGAGGTAGTAGCCGCATGAGCAACCAGTTGAGCGGAGGTCGAGCCATCGGGTTGGTCGCCCGACGCGAATTCATGACGCAGATCTCGAAGAAGAGTTTTGTGATCAGCAACGTCATCATTCTGGTCGCGATCATCGGCGGCATCATCGCCTTCTCGCTCTTCTCCGGCGGCGACGAGGACAAGTCGAAGATCGGCTTGGTCGGCAACCAATCACTCAGTGCCACGATGGTGTCCATCGGCGACACCCTCGGAAATCCGGTGACGGTAACGGAGGTTTCCGACGACGGCACCGCACGTGATCAAGTCAAGGACGGCGACCTCGACGTGGCCGTGATCGCTGGATCGGGCGGCGGTGTCACTGTCGTGACCAAGAAGGAAGTAGCCACGAATCTGCGGGCCGTCATCGAGAGTTCCGTTGCACAGCAGGCACAATCGAATGCGCTTTCCGCTGCGGGGATCGACCCGGCTCAGCTCGCCGAAGCCACGTCCACCGCAGTGGTCACCATCGATGCCATCGATCCCCCGGATCCCGAACAGGGCCAACGTATAGCGATGTCGATCGCTGCTGTGGTGCTCCTGTACATGCAGATCCTGTTGTTCGGAACGTACGTGGCGATGGGCGTCGTCGAGGAGAAGTCCAGCCGTGTCGTCGAGTTGCTGCTCTCCACTCTCCGTCCACTGCAGTTGTTGTGGGGCAAGGTTCTCGGAATCGGTGCTGTCGGCCTGATGCAGATGGCTGCCTATGCCGTCGCGGGCGTCGCCACCGGACTGGCGACGGGCGTCCTGACCGTGACGGGCACCGCAATCGGCGTTCTGTTCGGCACTCTCGGGTGGTTCATTCTCGGCTTCCTCTTCTTCGCCGTGCTGTACGCCGCGGCCGGGTCCATGGTCTCGCGACAGGAAGACGTCAACGCCACCGCGATGCCTCTCGCGCTGCTCGTCATGGCAATGGTCAGCGTGGCTTTCGTTTCGGTGAGCAATCCAGAAGGAACCCTGAGCAACGTGTTGAGTTGGATTCCGCCGTTCTCGGCAATCCTCATGCCCCTGCGCATTTCCGCCGGTGTTGCTTCTCCGTTCCAGATCGTGGGAACGATTCTGCTGATGCTGGTCGTGACTGCTGCGCTGTCGATGATCGCGGCAAAGATCTACCAGCGCTCCATCCTTCGCATCGGCAAGGTCGTTTCGTGGAAAGAGGCGTTCGGACGCTGATTTATCCGGCGCACAACTGACGCCACACGATCACGGCAGCACCCCGCCCAGGTAGGTTCATCCTGGACGGGGTGCTGCTTACTTGGAGGACGTTGTGCGAATCTCGGCCGAAGAACTACTCACTGCGGTACTCGATCCCGAGAGCTTCGTCTCTTGGGACTCCCCGCCCGTCGACGTCGGACCTGGCGCGAAATACGCGGAAGACCTGGCGAAGGCCCGCGAGAAGAGCGGAGTTGACGAGTCCGTCGTCACCGGTGTCGGTACCGTTCGGGGACGTCGGGTCGCGGTAATTGCCTGTGAATTCAGCTTTCTCGCCGGTTCCATCGGAGTCGCTGCGGCCGAGCGGATCGTGACCGCCGTCGAACGTGCTACGGCAGAACAACTCCCGCTGCTGGCCTCGCCAACCTCCGGCGGAACGCGGATGCAGGAGGGCACCGTGGCGTTCGTTCAGATGGTGAAGATCGCTGCGGCAGTGGCTGTTCACAAAGCGGCACACCTGCCCTACCTGGTTTACCTGCGCAATCCCACCACCGGCGGGGTCTTTGCCTCGTGGGGATCCCTCGGCCACATCACCGTCGCGGAACCCGGTGCTCTGGTGGGATTCCTCGGACCCCGTGTCTACGAATCCCTGTACGGCGAAAAGTTTCCCGACGGTATCCAGACGTCCGAAAACTTGTATCGCAACGGCGTTATCGACGGCGTCGTACCCGTCGACCGCCTCCGTCTGCTGGTCAACCGAGCGTTGTGCGTGCTCACCGATCCCCCGGCCCCGGCGGCCACGGACCCGATTCCCTCACCCGAGATTCCCGATGTTCCCGCCTGGCAGTCGGTGATGCTCTCGCGCCGGGCCGATCGACCCGGCATCCGGCAGTTGCTCCGCCATGCCGCAACTGAACAGGTACCGCTCAGCGGCACCGGGCAGGGTGAAACCGACAAGACGATCTTGCTCTCGCTCGCCCGCTTCCGGGGCTTTCCGTGCATCCTGCTCGGCCAGGACCGCAGTGGCCAATCCGCGCTCACCACGATGGGACCGGCCGCGCTCAGGGAAGCGCGACGGGGCATGAAACTTGCCGAAGAACTACAACTCCCGCTTGTCCTCGTGATCGACACATTGGGCGCGTCGCTGTCCAAAGAAGCTGAAGAACGTGGACTGGCCCCTGAGATCGCCCGTTGCATCGCCGACCTCGTGACGCTGAAGACCCCGACAGTGTCGGTGTTGCTCGGCCAGGGAACAGGCGGTGGGGCTCTCGCGCTGCTGCCCGCCGATCGGGTACTCGCGGCACAGAACGGGTGGCTCGCTCCCCTGCCACCGGAAGGCGCAAGCGCGATCGTCCATCGCGACATCAGTCACGCACCGGAGATGGCGGCAGCGCAGGGCATTCGTTCGTTGGATCTGCTTCGAGACGGCGTGGTCGACGCGATCATTCCCGAAACGCCTGACGCGGCCGACGAACCCGTGGAATTCTCCAAGAGGGTAGGGGCTGCGATAGCGCACGAACTCTTCGTGCTTGCCGAAGAGTCGGACACCGATCGCCAGTCCTCCCGTATCGCGCGCTATCGAAACCTGGGAGTTCCGCAATGACGACGAAGGACCGGAATGCGCTGACGCTGCCGCACAGTTACGACCGCGCGGCACTCGCTCGTTTCGAATTGTTCCTGTTCGCGGGCATCGCCACCGTGCTGATCACCCGCGCTTATCTGGCGGCAACGGGCTATCCCCAGATCGGGGGCGGCGCCCTCCACATCGCACACGTTCTCTGGGGCGGATTGCTGATGGCCGTCGCCATCGTCGCGACCGCCATCACCGAAGGCTCTCGCACGCGTGACCTGGCCACGCTCGTCGGCGGACTCGGATTCGGTCTCTTTATCGACGAGGTCGGAAAATTCGTCACCGCCGACGTCGATTACTTCTACCAGCCTGCCATCGCGATCATGTACGTCGTCTTCGTTCTCTTCTATCTTGCCGCGCGCGAGGTGGTGATTCGGCGCGGAATGAATGATCGTCATCGGCTCGCCATCGGGGCGCGAGCGCTCTCGGACCTCGCTCTCGGTCAGCTCGACGAGATCCAGTACAACCACGCCCTCCGCGTACTCGACGGCGTCGAAGACCGCAGCCTCACCGACCTCGTCGATTCGATCAAAGCCGGCCTGCATTCACAGACTCCGCCGACCGGCGGTATCGAATCGAAGATCACTCGTGGCCGCAACGCGTTCTTCCACCGTGCCGAGGAACTGCTCCGGCACCGGGTCGTCCGCCGACTGGTACTGACCCTGTTCGTACTGCAGGCTCTTCTGGCGATTGTCCAGGTGATCTACGCGTTGGTTTCCGAGAACGTCGTCGAGGCCGACGACGTCTCCGACCTGGTGGTCCAGATCTCCACCGTCGCAACCGGAGTTCTTGTGGTTCTGGGAGTGTGGTTCCTCTTCCGAGGTCCGTACCTGCGAGCATTAAGGCTCCTGCGTGCATCCCTCATCGTGAGCCTCCTGGTGACGCAGGTTTATCTGTTCACACAGGACCAGTTCGGCGCGCTTTTCGGATTCGCGGTGTCACTGTTCATGCTCGCGACTCTCCGCATCGCGATTCGAAGCGAAGAGTCCGCCGCAGCTCTACCGCAGTAATCCTCTACCGCAGTGGGACCGCAGGCCGACTCGGTAGATCGCGGATCCCGCGGAGCGGGCTGAAGAGCAGGACCAATCCGCACGGCGCGATCAGGCAGGCCATGATCCACATCGTCCCGCGCGGATCCACTGCGTCGCCGAGGTAGCCTGCCGTCAGCGCACCGAGCGGAATGCTGCTGTGCAGCAGGAACATACTCGTTGCCACCACTCGTCCGAGGCGGTCCGGCGGACAGTAACTTTGACGGAAACTGCCGAGCACCACGTTGCACGACACGACGCCCGCAACCATCACCATGCCGCCGATGCAGAACCAGAACAGGCCGGCACCGTACGTCGTCAGAGGTGCTAACAGGATGAACGGTCCCGTCACCAACTGACAGATGAGAACGCTTCGGGCAGTGCCGAATCTGCGGCCGAGCGGGCGCGCGATCATCGATCCGACAATTCCGCCCACCCCGGCAATCGCCAAGAGAAGCCCGAGTCCGAACTCCCCCACGCCAAGCGTCTTTTCCAGGAACACGATCTGGATCGTGGAGTACCCGGTGAGACCGAAATTGAGCAGAGTGCCGTAGACGACGATCGACCGCAGATACGGATCACCGGCGACGAATCGCAGTCCGAGCGCAATCTGGCGTCGCAACGGTTCTCGCTGATTCTGTCCGCGATGGACGGTCTCCTGCACACGAATCAGCCAGATGCATACAAAGCAGAAGGCGAACGTGAACGCGTCGACAACCAGACCGGCCGCGAGCCCGACAGTTGCAACCACCAGCCCACCGACGCTTGGGCCGATCACCCGAGTTGCGGCCAGCGCCCTGAATCTTCGAGTTCCCTTCGACAAGATCCGCTTCGGCGAGCACCGTGGGGAGATACGAGTGATAGGCCGCCTGGAAGAAGACGGTGGCTGTACCGGTGAGCAGCGCGACCAGGAGCAGGTGGCCGTATGTCATCGCCTCCAGGAAGCCGGCGATCGCGAGGCTCGCGAAGAACAGAGCGCACGCAGCGTTCGCGATCATCATGATCGGGCGCCGAGGCAGCCGGTCGATCCAGGCACCGGCTGGTAGTCCGACGATCAACCACGGCAACCACACTGCTGATGCCAGCACACCGATCTGGAAGCTACTCGCGTCCAGTTCGCGAAGCGCGATCAGCGGCAGTACGACGGTCGTGACACCGTTTCCGATACCGCTGACTGCGTCGCCGGTCCACAGAAGTCGGAAGTCACGCAGAGCGAGGACTCCCCAGAAGCCTGCGCGTTGCGCTGCACCTGTCACATCGATCCCCCCTTTCAGTCCCTGCCCTATCCCACCCCTGCGCGCCACTGGCCGACGGGACAGGCCCGCCCGGCGCAAAGGGACGGTACCCGCACCGCTACTGAGGCGCACCGCACTGACGGTGACCTAAGGTGTTTCAGGTCACCGGTAAGCGAAGTTCACGAGAGGACACACGTCGATGAGCTCTTCCGAGCAGGCGTCCCACACCACGTATGCCGACGCATATCGCGAGAGCATGGATCAGCCGGAGAAGTTCTGGCTCGACGCTGCGCGGGCCGTCGACTGGGATGTCGCCCCCACGAGGGCTCTCGACGATTCTGCCGCGCCGATCTATCGCTGGTTCCCGGATGCTTCGCTCAACACCAGTTTCAATGCCCTCGATCGGCACGTCCGCGACGGCCGCGGCGATCAGACCGCGTTGATCTTCGACTCCGCGATGGTCCCCACCAAGGCCACGTACACCTACGCCGAATTGCTCGAGCAGGTCTCACTCTTCGCCGGCGTCTTGAAAGATCAGGGTGTGGTGGCGGGCGACCGCGTGATCATCTACATGCCGATGATCCCCGAGGCTGCGATCGCGATGCTCGCGTGTGCGCGAATCGGCGCGGTGCATTCGGTGGTGTTCGGCGGCTTTGCGGCCAAGGAGCTCGCAACCCGTATCGACGACGCCGGTCCAGTGGTGCTCGTGACGGCGTCCGGCGGCCTCGAACCCGGACGAACAATCGAGTACCTGCCGATGGTCGAGAAGGCTCTGCAACTGTCCGCCACTCCCGCGCACACCGTGATCGTGAAGAATCGCGAGCAGATTCCCGGTGCAGCTTTCGACTACAAGTCAAGTGCCGCAGCCTGGTTCGACTGGGACGAGCTGATCGCCGACGCCACCCCGGCCGACCCGGTGTCGGTCGCCGCGACGGATCCGCTCTACATCCTCTACACCTCGGGAACGACCGGTAAGCCCAAGGGCGTCGTCCGGGACAACGGTGGCCATGCCGTTGCGCTGACGTGGACCATGAAGAATCTGTACGACATCAGCCCAGGACAGGTGTGGTGGACCGCCTCCGACGTCGGCTGGGTGGTCGGCCACTCCTACATCGTCTACGGACCGTTGCTCGCCGGAGCCACGACGGTCATGTACGAAGGCAAGCCCGTCGGCACCCCCGACGCCGGTGCGTTCTGGCGCATCATTTCCGAATACAACGTGTCGGCACTCTTCACCGCTCCGACAGCGATCCGCGCGGTCCGCAAGGCCGACCCGGACGCAAAAGAGCTTGCCAAGTACGACATCTCGTCGCTCGACACACTGTTCGCGGCCGGCGAGCGCTTGGATCCCGACACCTACGAGTGGGCTACTCGGATTCTCGATCGCCCGGTGGTCGATCACTGGTGGCAGACCGAAACCGGTTGGGCCATCTGCGCGAACCTGCGCGGCCTCGAACCGATGGAGATCAAAGCGGGCTCACCCACCGTCGCCTGCCCCGGATACCGCGTCGAAATCGTCGACGGCAAGGGCGAACTCGTGGGTCCGGGCACCGAGGGCAACATCGTGATCGGCCTGCCGCTTCCTCCCGGAACACTCGCCGGACTGTGGCGTGACGAGGACCGGTACGTGAAGTCCTACCTGTCGACTTTCGAAGGGTATTACCTCACCGGCGACTCCGGGTACATCGACGAGGACAACTACGTCTTCGTGCTCGGACGAAGTGACGACGTGATCAACGTTGCCGGACATCGCCTTTCGACCGGAAGCATGGAGGCCGTCGTCGCCGGCCACCCGGCTGTCGCCGAATGCGCGGTCATCGGCATTCACGACGAACTCAAGGGGCAACGGCCGAGCGGTTACGTCGTGCTCAAGTCCGGCGTCGACATCGATCCCGAAACACTCCGACAGGAACTGGTCGCGCGGGTGCGAGACCAGATCGGTGCCGTCGCCACGTTCCGGGACGTCACCGTCGTCGCCGCACTACCGAAGACTCGTTCCGGCAAGATCCTCCGCAAGACCATGCGGCAGATCGCCGACAACGAGGAGTACACGGTCCCGTCCACCATCGAGGACGCGAGCGTATTGGACGAGTTGTCCAAACTCCTTCGCGGATAAGGATTCAGCGAATTCCCCTGTCTGTCTGCCTCCGGACGTAGCAGTATGAACACGTTCCAGTTTCGGCGATTCACACGGGCAGGGGAAGTTCGATGGGCAATTTGGACGGTCAGGTCGCATTCATCACCGGAGCGGCGCGTGGTCAAGGGCGCGCGCATGCCGTCAAGCTCGCGTCCGAGGGCGCGGACATCATCGCGGTGGATCTCTGCGCGCCGGTCGCAACGGCGGGGTACGACATGGCCACCGAAGCCGACCTCGCCCAGACCGTCGCCCTGGTCGAAGCTCAGGGCCGGCGTATCGTCGCATCCGTCGCGGACACTCGCGACCTCGATGCCCTGAAATCAGCGGTCGACGCCGGAGTCGAGAAACTCGGCCGACTGGACATCGTGATCGCCAACGCGGGAATCGCGGCGTCGGCGAAATTGTCCTGGGACCTGAGCGCCGAAGAGTTCCGCGAGCTGATCGATATCAACGTCACCGGCGTCTGGTTGACGACCAAGGTGTCGATTCCGCACATCATGAACGGCAATCGAGGTGGATCCATTGTGTTGATCAGCTCGATGGCCGGGCTTCGAGGCGTGCCGGGGATTGCACACTACTCCGCGTCCAAGCACGCCGTTCGGGGGTTGGCGAAGTCTCTGGCCAACGAACTCGGCTGGGCAGACATCCGAGTCAACTCCGTACACCCGGGCAATGTGCGAACGACGATGATCGACAACGAACCGATGGTTCGTGCGTTCCGTCCAGACTTGGAGAATCCTGTCCTCGCCGATACCGCTCCGATCATGTCGAAGCTGAATCTGCTGCCCCACCCGTGGGTCGACCCCGAAGTGATTGCGGATGCGGTGTTCTATCTGGTGGGGCCGGCCGGGCGCGGGATCACCGGCATCGCGTTGCCGATCGATCTCGGTACCTCGGAAAAATTCGCCGGCGGCTGAAGGCCCGAACTGATGCAGAATTGCCTCTGCCGGATGGGTCTCGAGCACCATCCGGCAGAGGCAATTCCGGCTTGATCAAGCCTTCGTAGCAACAGAACAAGTAGTCGACAACCTCATAGGCGCTCCTCGTCTGGTGTGGGAAAAACCGTTGTGGGATGCGCAACAAACCCAAGACCCAGCGTAGAAGCATTTGGCCGCAAACGCGCGTCATTCGGCACTATTTTTTTGGATTCGGGCATACTGGACAACGCTCCCACCACGTATTATGGACCCGAGTTCACACTTACAGGGGGTAGGCACAGTGACGGTCAAATACGCCGTAATGGACCCGATTCACGGAAAAGTCGAGATCTCGTTCGATGTCGACACGGGGGTCGTCGACGTCCGAAACGGCAACTCACACGCTCTGTTGACGCGTCGAGTCGATGCCCCGCGCCGTGAAGGCACACCCATCGGAACGCGCGCCGCCGCCGACTTGTTCTTCACTGTCGGTGGCGACGAAGTCGAACTCACTGTCGGCAAAGGGTTTCTGTCCCGTCGCTCGTACTCTGTCTCGGCACTCGTCGACGGCGTGAGTTTGAACTTCGCCCCAGTCGACGACGCGAACAGTGCATTCACCCGCGACGGATTGCGGATCGGGCACTTCTCCAAGAACGAGGAATCCGATCCCAGACAGACCGACGCAGTCTGGTCGAGTACGCCGAGCACCGACGAACTTGTCATCGGTTACGCCCTGGCCGAAGCCTTCGATTGCGGAGCACTCAACGGGGCTTTTGCGTTGATCGAATCACTGGTGCTCGGCGGCGGATAGAGACCACTCAAAGCAGGTGGATTACCAGCAGAACAACGGCAATAGCTGGGAAAAGCATCTGCACGACGGCTGCGCGGGCTTTGTCGGGAGACGAGAGAATCAGCACCAATCCCGCGGCAACCATCGATCCTGCGCCTGCCAGGACGAGGGCAATTCCGACCGACGCGGAGCCGGTCGCCGCAATCACGATGCCGACCGCCGACACGATCGCCAGGAAAAGGTTGTAAAAGCCCTGGTTGAAGGCGAGCGGCTGCGTGGTGATCGCCTCTTCCTCGGACTTCACGCCGAACGTGGCGCGGGTCTTCGGGGCCGTCCAGAGAATCGATTCGAGGACAAAAATGTATACGTGCACTGCTGCGGCCAGTCCCGCGAAGATGTAGCCGGCGACGTTCATCGTTGAGCTCCTGTTGCTTCGAGTGAATTCTGTATCGTTCGGTCCAATATATACTGGACCGAACGATATAAAAAGAGCGAGGCTTTGATGGGCAGATCACAAGAATTCGACACAACAGCCGTGGTCGCTGCCGCTTTGGACGTTTTCTGGGCACGCGGATACGAAGGCGCCTCACTCGGCGACCTCGAATCCGCGACGGGGCTGAGTCGGTCAAGTCTCTACAACTCGTTCACCAACAAGCGCGGATTGTTCGACGCCGCCGTGCAGCTGTACCTCGACCACGTCATCCGGCCACGTCTGCGCAGCCTCACGACAAATCCCGGGGCAGACGCAGTCGACGACTACCTTTCCTCGCTTGCGCACGCGATCGGCACCATGACAGCCGACTCGCCTCGGCGCGGTTGCCTACTTCTCAATACGGCTGCCGGACTCGGCGCGCACGACGATGCGGCGGCCGCAGTGATCCGCGCGTACCGCCGAGAACTCGCCGACGCGATCAACAGTGGATTACACGCCGCGTTTCCAACCGAGACAGACGCCACGCTCTCAGATCGCACTCGAATCCTTCTCTCCTGCACGGTAAGTGCATTGGTACTCGCACGAGTTGACACCGAAGAGGCCATCGCAACTCTGGAATCTGCGCGCCGACTGAACGCAGAGTGGCAGGGATAATGACCGGAAAGCTCACGCCATTGCCCGCCATCAGGCGGGTAGGCGATGATGCTTCACGTGCCCAAGTTGACCACGCCCGCTATCGCCGCTGGATATCTCCGGGGAATGGACCAACCCTCGATCCACGTCGGGACTTTCGCGATTCTCCGACCCTGGACCCGCGACGACGCACCGGCCGTCATGGAAGCCTTTCGCGATCCGTCGATTCAGCGTTGGCACATCCGCCGCGCCGACTCGATCGACGAAGCACGGGGTTGGCTCACCCAGTGGAGAGACGGGTGGGCAAGCGAATCCGAATGCCATTGGGCGATCGCCGCTCCCGAGACAAATGAACTCCTCGGTCGAATCGCAGCAAAGGGGGTGAATTTGTGGGACGGCACTGCCGAGCTCGCGTATTGGGTGACCCCAGCGGCGCGCGGCCGCGGACTGTGCACCCAGTCTGTAACCGCACTGTCCGAGTGGGCATTCCGCGAAGCGGGGTTTCATCGACTGGAACTCGAGCACTCGATCCACAACCCACGATCGTGCCGAGTCGCCACCAAAGCAGGGTTCAGCGAAGAAGGTGTTCGACGAAGCTCCGCCAGGCACGCCGACGGCTGGCACGACATGCACGTCCACGCCCGACTACGTAGCGATCAGCCTTCGGCAACGACGCGCGCCGCGAGGGCAAGCGTCTGATCCACCAATTCCGCAACTCGCTGCGGCACGACCGGTTCGAGGTCGAACAGAATTCGGTAGATGATCGGCGCCACTACATGGTCGACCACCGAATCACCATCCACGCCGGCAGCTTCCGGCCAACGCGCGAGGATCACGTCGATCTGCGTCCGACAGAAGAAGGCACACTTGAACTTCTTCGTACCGTCCGGTGCATGCGTCTGATCGTCGCTCATCAACACGTCACGCAACGAAGCACGACCGACAGGCGCAGACATCTCCTCGAGGTACTCCTGCGCCCAAATCGTCAGATCCCCTCGGAGCGAGCCCGTTTCACGCGGGTCGGCGTCCGGGCGCAATCTCTCGATCGAGACGTCGGCAAAGACTTCGTTGATGTCACCCCACCGCCGATAGATGGTCGACGGGGTCACTCCCGCATCGGTCGCGATCATCGGCACCGTGATCTCGGCTCGATCACGCTGTTCCAACAACTTGCGCGCCGACGCATGCACGGCCTGTTGGATGCGCGCACTACGGCCACCGGGGCGCGGACCTGCGGACGGACTCATAAATCCAATACTAACGCAAAGATGTTGCATTAGGCTACGGCCAGGCGTAGCGTCCCAAACGCAAAGTATTTGCGTTTGAAGTCTTCACCACCCGCACGGGAAGCGCTACGACAATGACAACGACCGTTTCACCACAGACCGAGAGCACTTCACGCCCACGCCTTGGGCGAGGCGTCGCTTTCACACTCATCGCCGTCATCATCGCCACGTTCCTGGGCGCATCCGCGACCCCGACACCGTTGTACGAGCACTATCAACAGTTGTGGGGATTCTCCTCGCTCGCGTCGACGCTCGTGTTCGGCATCTACGCTCTCGCGTTGCTCGCCACGCTCCTGACCGCCGGATCCCTGTCCGATCACATCGGCAGGCGCCCGGTCCTGCTCGGAGCACTCGCGCTCGAGGCAGTCTCGCTCGCGCTGTTCGCCTCGGCCGACGGTTTGACCATCCTGCTCATCGCCCGGGTCGTACAGGGTGTTGCCACCGGCGCTGCAATCAGCGCTCTGGGTTCGGCATTGATCGACCTCGAACGCACTCCGGGCCGAGGATCGATCATCAACAGCGTCGCTCCGACGATGGGGCTTGCAGTCGGAGCAGTGGGTTCGAGCCTCATCAGCGAGCACCTGCCCCGGCCCACCAGCACTGTCTACCTGGTCCTTCTCGTGCTTGTCATTCTCGAGATCTTCGGAGTATGGGCCGCTCCCGAGACTTCGGGCGGACGCCCCGGAGCCTGGCAGTCCCTGCGCCCCACACTGGCCGTTCCTCGTCAGGCGCGCACGATGATTGCCCTGACCGCACCGTGCCTGATCGCGGTCTGGGCGCTGGGAGGTTTCTACCTCTCACTCGGACCTGCATTGGCGCGCAACGCACTTGACGTTCACAGCTCCCTCATCGGTGCCATCATGGTCGCAACACTGACAGGATTCGGAGCGGCAGCAGTACTCACCTTCCGCAAACTCGGCGGCCGGACCGTGATGCTGATCGGAACCACCGCCTTGGTGCTCGGGGTGGCCGTCACACTCATCGGTGCTGAAACATCCTCTGCCGTATTGATTCTGGTCGGTACGGCTGTTGCAGGTATCGGCTTCGGAGCAGGATTCCAAGGAACTATCCTCACCGTCATGCCGCTGGCCGAGAACCACGAACGCGCGGGTTTGTTGTCCACCGTCTACGTCATCGCATATCTGGCCAACAGTCTTCCCGCCTTGCTGGCCGGCTACCTGGTCGGCAAGGTCGGATTGGTGGATACGACGCGTGGCTACGGAGCACTCGTCATGGTGCTCGCGGCGGCCGCACTGATCGGACTGCTGGTCACCGGCGAGCGAAAGGTCGAAGCCGTCTCGGTGTCGGAGTAGGTGTCCCCCGATCGGTGGACACACCGTTCCGCCTGCACAGGGTCCGGGGAGTGGACATACGACATCGATCTGCTCCGACATAGTTGTCTTCGAGAGAGCCAACCGAACGCTCACCCGGACAAAGGACACCGACGATGACGAACCCACGCTACGTAGTTGCCGCAATCACAGCTCTGGCCGCCGGCGCCCTCACTTTGGGATTGAGCGGAATCGCCAGTGCCGGAACCCTTCCCACAACCGGCAACAGCATCACGATGACGATCAGCAACGACACCGAACAGACAATTCATCTCGAAGGCGCCGACAACCCCTACGGACAGTGGATGCAGAGCCCACGCCAGTCGCTCGCGCCCCACGAGACCGAAATCGTCACGGCGTACAACCAGGACCCGCGCGGCCTGACGGTCGACGTCGTCTATTCCACTCCCGGCGGCGGACAAGCCGTCTTCATGGCCAACGACTATCCGCAGTTCGACACCGACGGAACCCGCACCACCGACCCTGATCACTACTTCATCTCGAGCTACATCGACGGCTACTACCCGAACCTGAGCGTCGGGTACCACCTCAGTGCGGTGTGACTGCAGCAGTCGTCATAAGTAATCCATCTGCCTCTCAGACGCACTTGTTCTTGGACATTCGTCCGGCGCGCGGGGATTGTTGAACGCAGCCCCGCACGACCAGGCACACGCCCCGTTGCCGGTGGCCCGAACATCAACGGGAGAGGGAAAACCACAGTGCGACTACCCAACCAGTTTCTGATCTACGTCAGCGATGCCGCCTCCGCAGCAGCGTTCTACGGCGAATTGTTCGACGCGAAGCCTGAGGTCCTCAGCCCTCGGTACATGACCTTCGACCTCGGCGGCGGTGTGGTCCTTGCACTGTGGAGCGGCAAGTCCCGCGACCTCGATCCCGCGACACCGCGCAATTTCGAAGTCGGCATCTTGGTCGACGGCGGGAGCAACGAAATTCGGGCGATCCACGACGAGTGGGTGGCCAAGGGAGTCGAGGTCGTCGAAGAACCCAACGAAGATGTCTTCGGTCTGACGTTCGTCATTTCAGATCTGGACGGAAACCGCGTCCGCGTAGCGCCCGCAGATCACTGAGCACTCAGCCTTTGATCTCGCCGTACCGGCGCAAGGCCTCCTCACGCTCGTGCGCGTGATCGACGATCGGGTCCGGGTAGTCGACTGGGCGCATCGCCTTCAACGAGTGGACGGCCTTCCCGGGAACATCGCGAAGTTCGGGGACCCACCGACGGACGTATGTGCCGTCGGGATCGAACTTCTCCCCTTGCGTGATCGGGTTGAAGACGCGGAAGAAGGGCGAAGCATCCGTACCCGACCCGGCAGTCCACTGCCACCCGTGCTGATTGGAGGCCAAGTCACCGTCCACCAGTTGCGACATGAAGTACCGTGCGCCGCGCCACCACGGAATATGCAGGTCCTTCACCAGGAATGACGCGACGATCATTCGGACCCGATTGTGCATCCAGTTCTCGGCGGCGAGTTGCCGCATGCCGGCATCCACGATCGGGAAGCCGGTCTTGCCTTCACACCAGGCCGTGAAGGCGGCGTCTGCGTCGACTCCCCCGTCGTGACGTAAACGGTCGAACTTGTCGTCGTAGTTCTTCCGCGCGCTGTCGGGGCGCTGAAACAGGATGTCTGCGTAGAAGTCTCGCCAAGCAAGCTGGCGACGGTACGCCTGAGCGCCGTCTCCGAGTCGCTTGGAGAGATCTGCCAACATGGTTCTCGGATGAATCGTGCCGTACTTGAGCGGGATCGACATCCGACTCGTGGTGTCGAGGTCGGGTCGATTTCGTTCGTCGTCGTACCGGTCAAGATCGTTCTCGCAGTATTCTTTCCACTGTTCGAGCGCACCGGCCTCACCGACGACATCGCTGACGGTGCCGGACGGCGCGGGGATACTCACCCGGCGCGGGCCACCGTCCTTCTCGCTCGGATCGAACCAACGGACCGTCCCCGCATCGGTCGACGCGGGGCCCCGCCAACCATGTTCCATCCACTGACGGAAGTACGGCGTGAACACCTTGTACGGATCACCGTCCGCCTTGGTGACGCGTCCGGGCGCCACGGCATATGGTGACCCGGTGGCGATCAACTCCACCTTCTCGGCCACGGCCGCGTCGCGCCGTCGGCCGTAGGGCCCGTAGTCGGCACTGATGTGAACTTCTTCGGCGCCAACGGATTCCGCCACGCGGGGCACCACGTCTGCCGGATCACCTCGAACAACCATCAATCGTCCGTCGAGCTGGTTGTCGAGTGCCGACAAGTTGGCGAACAGTTGATTCTGGCGGGGTGAGCCTGCCGGTCCGAGCAACTTCTCGTCGAGGACGAACAAACCCAACGTCTGTCCGCCGGCATCCGCCGCTGCAGTCAGAGTCGGAAGATCACCGACCCTCAGATCGCGTCGAAACCAGATCACAGAGTTACTCACCCAGTCGAGCCTACCGATCAGATCTCAGAACGCATCCCACCGCGCGGGCCGCCAGTTGCGCCGCTCTTTCGGCTGTCGGTTCGGAGGTGAGCCCGAGCAGTCGCCGCCGGTGCTCCTCCCCGAGCAGCAAGGTGTACAACTGATCCGCGCACAGCGCAGCCTTCTGGCCGTGCTGATCGATCAAAATCTTCTCCAGAAAGGCAATCGACTTGGCCGGGCCGGATTCGTAGAACGCTGCGGCCAATTCAGGGAACTGCACGGCCTCGCCGATCATCATGCGGTGCAGCGCAATCGAGTTGTCGCTGTGCAGGGCGATGACGATGTCCACTGCAGCGGCGAGCAGGTCGGACTGGCCCTCGCCGGCATTGTCGACGTACGCGTGCTGACGCGCAACCGCAGCTGCAAAGACCGCAGACTTGTCGCCGAAGTAGCTGTACACGGTCCGCTTGGCGACGCCGGCCACCGTGGCAATGCCCTCGATGGTAGTTCGGGCGAACCCGACATCTCGAAACGAGTCGACAGCGACGTCGAGAATCTCGTTGCGTCGTTCGGCGCGCTCGGCGTCACTGGTTCTCCCACGTCTGCGCGGTTGCTCCATAAAGTCCCCTGTTACCGTGCCGGTAAATTAATGCTACGTTGACGTTTCATTAATTCGAATACTACAGGAGCACTGCATGACCGGACAACGACTCGTCCACGTCGCTATCGCCGACGACTGGGAAGCATGCAAGCGTTTCGGTGAGTACGAGGTCTCGACGCGCGGAATCAGTTACGACGAGGCAGGATTCATTCGCGCAACGACCCCGGACGCACTCACTTCGGTGCTCGATCTGGTGTTCGGCGACCTCACATTGCCGCTGGTCGTCGCCGTCATCGATCAGGACGCCCTGACCTCCGCGGGCATCGACGTCGAATGGGAGGCGGAAAAGCCCCGAATCCTCCGACCTCTACCGATGGACGAGGACACCGTGGTCGCCGAACTGGCCGTGGAACGCGTTGACGGGGTCTGGCCGATTCCCGACC
Source organism: Rhodococcus sp. MH15 (assembly GCF_019266045.1). Lineage (NCBI taxonomy): Bacteria > Bacillati > Actinomycetota > Actinomycetes > Mycobacteriales > Nocardiaceae > Rhodococcus > Rhodococcus sp. MH15. The sequence continues at coordinate 1,161,723 of NZ_LPNP01000080.1, read as the reverse complement.
TGACCCCGTACGCAAGCTGCGCCGGCTAGACCAGCGCAGCCTCCGGTTCGATAACCGGCGCCGACGCCTTCTTCCGGCCGGCAGCCACGCACAGCGCGATCCCGACGGCAATCCAGCACACCAGCACCAGAAGTGGCGTGGTGGCGCCATGGCCGTCGAAGAACGCCATCGAACGGACGGATGCTCCTGCGGCGCCGGGTGGGAGCAGCTGCCCCAATGCGCCCCAGCCTGCGGGCAACCACGCGGCAGTTGTCGCCATCCCCGAGAGTGGGTTTCCGATGAACATCATCGTGACGGCGCCCAACGCGAACCCCTTCATCCCGAGCAGGGATTCGAGCCCCAAAATGGGAAGCGAGATGGCCGACATGCCCATGGTGAGTGCGAGCGCGGTGAGCAGGTAGTTTCCGTCAAGACTGTTGGTGCCGAACTGCAGAATGGCAGTCAGTGCAAAACCCGCGACCACCGCGACGCCGGCAGCGCCCAACACTCGTTTGACGATGCTGCGCGGAAACAGTTGCACGAGAACAACAGCGGGCATGATTCCGCCGAACACCAAGGGCAAGGCCAATGCCGTGAGCCCAGCACCGGTCGGGTCGTCCGCCGTCAACGGCACAACGTCTTCGACGGGAACCTTTGCCCCCGAGGCCTCCGAGAGGCCGTTGGCCACCCCGGTCAGGGTCTGGGCGATCGGGGTTCCGCCTGCAGTCGCGATCAACACGTGAGGACCGTTGGCATCAACGGCGATTCCGCCGACCACGTCGCGATTCCGAATCGCGTCACGCAGGGCGTCGGCGTCGGCGAATTCTCGAGTATCGAAGGCGCCTTGCTTACTCGCCTCGAGCGAGGTGCTGATCTGTTCGGTTGCCGCAGCTGGACCGGTGATGCCCAACTTCAGTTCGTGCGGGCCACTGTTGACCGAGGGCAGTACGAAGGCAAGCAGCATCAGCCCGATCACGGCGGACAAGCCCAACACCACAGCCACCAACTTCTTGCGGTCCTGTGCTTCGACTTCGGCGTTCATAACTACCCTCCCTAAGTGGAAGGTTTTCCTCCACTATTTGTGGAAGATATTCCTCCGGTTATGATGAACTGTCAATACCGGAGGTGGATGTGCGAGCTGATGCCCGTGAACGCAGAAACGCAATAGTCGACGCCGCACGAGCGGTGTTCACCGAGCGCGGGCACGACGCGCCGCTCGATGCAGTCGCAGAACTCGCGAAAGTGGGCATCGCCACGCTGTATCGAAACTTTCCGACGCGCGAGGACCTCGTGACCGCCGTTGCCGTCGCAACACTGACCGATGTCCGCGAGGCTGCCGACATCGCACTCACGGCAATGTCCACCGATCCGATAAACGCGTGGCACACGCTGGTGGACCGCCTCGTGGAACTGCGCCTGGGTGCGCTCATTCCTGCACTGGTGGAACGCAGTTTCACCGAGCTGGCGCCCGAAGTTCTGGCGGTGCGTGAGGTGACGAAAACGAAGATGACCGCGACGATCGGCGCCGCTCAGAGCGCCGGACTGGTTCGCGCCGATCTGCAACCGCTCGAATTCGTCATGGCTCTGGCCAAACTGACGCGCCCGCAAATCGAGTTGTCCGACGAGGCCATGCCGAACCTGGTCCCGCGGTTGGTCGCGGTGTTCATGGCCGGTCTGCGTCCGGACGGTACCGACTTGCCGGTCTGATCGGCGAAACCCGACGTACCAGGCAAGGCACAATGGGGCTGTGACCGAGATACCGAAAATCCTCGTAGTCGACGACGACGCAGACGTCCTGACCTCACTCGAACGCGGATTGCGGCTCTCGGGATTCACCGTACTGACGGCGGTGGACGGCGCCGACGCGCTCCGAGTGATCTCCGACAAGCGACCGGACGCGGTAGTCCTCGACATCAACATGCCGGTGCTCGACGGCACCGGTGTGGTGACGGCGCTTCGTGCCGCCGGCAACGAAATCCCGATCTGCGTGCTCAGTGCGCGCAACTCGGTCGACGATCGCATCGCCGGGCTCGAATCCGGTGCAGACGACTACATGGTCAAACCGTTTGTTCTTGCCGAACTGGTTGCCCGGATCCGCGCAATGCTCCGTCGCAGCAACACTCTGGCCGGCGATCACTCCGAGGGTACGAATACCCTGCGCGTCGGAAACCTCGACATCGATCTCTCCGGTCGCCGGGTTCGTGTCGACGGCAAGGAAGTACCGCTCACCAAACGCGAATTCGAGCTACTCGAAGTGCTCGCACACAATTCCGGCATCGTGCTCACTCGCGAACGTCTCCTCGAACTGGTGTGGGGCTACGACTTCGTCGCCGACACGAACGTCGTGGACGTCTTCATCGGCTATCTGCGTCGAAAGTTCGAATCCGGTGGTTCACCTCGTCTGCTGCATACGGTTCGCGGCGTCGGGTTTGTGCTTCGGGAGAACCCGTGAAGCGTCGCCGCTTCTCACTACGAACTCGCGTTGCCGCGGCCGCGGCACTGGGGGCGACGTTCATCGTCATCGCACTCGGTGTGGTCGTTGCACTGGCTATCGCACGAAATAATCTAGCGCAATTGGACCGCCGACTCGAGACGGCATCGACGGTCATCGTGGCCAATGCTGCAACAGCGGGACCTTTTCTCGGCGCGTTCGGAGACGGCGGCGCCTTTTCCGTGACCATCCGCTCCGATACCGACGGAACCGTCAAATCCAGTACTCCGACGCGACTGCCCGAACTACCGGTCGGCTCGGCGACCGTCGACGTGGACGGTACGAAGTACCGGGCATATACCGCCGAGGCCGACGGGATCAATGCCCTTGTCTCGCTGGCGGTTCCCTATGCCGAAGCGCGAGACATCACAGTCGACCAACAGCGACAGGTTGCGTTCTTCGGCGTCGGGGCCGTAGCGGCCGCAGCTGCGTTGGGATGGTTGTTCGGTGGCCCGGCGGTGCGCCCCCTCGTGGAGTTGACCCGCCGGATCGCCAGGCGCGATCCCGATCTCGCCACCGAGGTTTCCGGAATCCGTGAAGCGGACGAGCTTGCCGCAGCAGCAGAATCGATGCTCAGCGACGTCGCTCGAGCGCAAGCCGCAACCAACTCCGCCCTTGCCGCCGCCCGAGATTTTGCGTCCGCCTCGGCTCACGAACTCCGAACTCCGTTGACAGCAATGCGAACCGACATCGAAGTGTTGTCCATTCACGACCTCGATCACGAACAAAGACGCGAGATCCTCACAGATCTGGCCCGCGCGCAGGGCCGCGTCGAGTCAACTCTGAGAGACCTCGAGCGCCTGGCGAAGGGTGAACTCTCGACGGCCGAGGATTTCAAGGACACCGATTTGACCGAGGTCTGCGACATCGCTGCCGACGACGCACGCCGACATCATCCTGGGCTCGACGTCGGCGTCGTCACGGTGGATTCCCCACTCCCCTATTGCATCCGGGCCCTTCCCGGCGGAATCCGGTTGATCCTCGACAACGCGATCACCAATGCAGTCCGCCACGGCGGCGCGAGCGCGGTGCGCATCACCCTCGCTCGCCCGGCAGATTCACCGGACACCGTCACGATCACGATCGACGACAACGGTTGCGGAATACCGGCCGAGGAACGCTCGAGCGTGTTCGAGCGCTTCACTCGCGGATCGACGGCAGGCAAGACAGGCTCCGGTTTGGGCCTGGCGCTGGTGGCGCAGCAGGCGGCCCTGCACGGCGGACGGACGACATTTCACGACAGTCCACTCGGCGGGGCTCGCCTGCTGGTCGAACTCAGGGATCAGCCCGGACCCGAATAGCCCCTTCAGGTCTCGATCAACTGGCCGATCCCTGACGCTGTCACTTCGATGACCCGAGCCGAGCCGATGTCGAAGAACAGTCCGGCGATACGCAGGCGACCATCCACACGGGCCTGACCGACGAGAGGATGGCGTTCGAGAGTCTGCAATTGGACTGCGACATTGACCATTCCGAGCTGATCGACCTCCGAGAAACCTGCCTCGGCCGCAGCACGCGCGACCGGATGGCCACTCGTATAGGCCTGCAAGCTCGTCTCCGCATGCCGCAGCCATTCCCCGACGACTCCCGATTCCGACGAACCGTTCGTCAGGAGTGCTTGCATCGCGCCGCAGCCCGAATGTCCGCACACGACCACCGAGCTGACACCCAACTCGTCGATCCCGAAGGCCAGTGCCGCTTCCACCGACGTATCGCGGCCGCCGGCAGGAACCAGGTTTCCGACATTGCGCACGGTGAACAGGTCGCCGGGGCCACTGCTCGTGATGATGTTCGGCACCACTCGCGAATCTGCGCAGGTAAGGAAAAGAGAGTCGGGGTTCTGCCCGTCGCGCAACTGATCCATGTGCGGCCGTATCGCTTCGGCGCGATGGCGATGATAGTTGGACACCCCGTCGAGAATGGGCCGCAAGGCCGGCGGGCTGCTCAGATTCCTCCCCGAAGCCTGTGGTTGCCAACTGCCCCACGGCGCGAGCAAGCCGCGCAGGTCGGTGACTGCGGCGCCGCGCTTCGGCGGACCGGTGGTCGCGCTCTCCATACTCACCGAGCCGACTTCGTCGATGACCACCGAACCACCTGCCAACTCGTACTGCCTCGCCCACTCTTCGATGACGTCGAAGACGGCATGGTCGAGGAAGTCGACAGACAGCTCGACGGTGACGTCCGACCGCGGTGGGAGTCCGGCGAGCACCGACGTCAGCTTGGGCAGCACCAGGAAGGTGCACGAGCCTTCGACCAGGACGCGCCACTTCCCGGAATCGTTGTCGCCCAACTCTTCTGCGGTGACAGTTGCGCGGATGACACGCCACACCAGGAGGGCGATGGCCAGCGCCAACCCGATCAGGACGCCCTCGAGCAGATTCAAGAACACGACGCCGACCACCGTGGTGCCGTACACCCACAGATCACCGGTCCGTCGCGCCAACCGAATGTGCGCCAGCTTGACCAGTTGAATACCGATGACAATCAACAGTCCGGCCAGTGCAGACTTCGGAATCTGCTGGACCAACCCGGCGAGCGCAGCCGAGAACAGCAGAATCCACAGGCCGTGCATGATCGACGACGCGCGGGACTTCGCCCCGGCCTCGACATTGGTCGCACTGCGCACGATCACCCCGGTGACCGGAAGGCCGCCGATGGCCCCGGACACCATGTTCGCGGTGCCCTGGCCGAGCATCTCGCGATCGAAGTTCGACCGCGGGCCCGAGTGCATCTTGTCCACGGCCACGGCCGAGAGCAGACTCTCCACACTGGCGATCAGGGCGATGGTCAGGATGCCGGTTGCGACGCCGAGCCACTGGCCGTCGGGCAGAGCGGGGAGTCCGATCGAGTCCAGCAAAGATCCGTCGAGAGCAATACGCTCGACGTCGATCGGCAGCGCCAGCGAAGCGAGAGTTGCCAATACGATGCCCACCAACGCCGCCGGAACCTTGCGGACACCGGCAGGGAGATAGCGCCACCCGAGAAGGGTGGCGATGACGACGAGTCCGATCATCAGGTCCTCGACATGCAAGGCACCGATCTGTGCGGGCAACTGCCGTAGATTGTCCAGCGCCGAGCTGGCCGAGCTTCCACCCAACAACACGTGAACCTGTTGTAGCGCAATGGTGATGCCGATACCGGCGAGCATCGCATGCACCACCACTGGAGCAATAGCCAGCGCCGCACGGGCAATTCGGCTGAGCCCGAACACGATCTGCAGAATTCCGGCGCCGACGGTGATCAGGCAGGTGACTTTCCACCCGAACTTGCCGATCAGTTCGGCGACCACCACGGTCAGGCCGGCTGCGGGACCACTGACTTGCAGCGGTGAACCTCCCACAGCTCCGGCCACCACTCCGCCGACGATTGCGGCGATCAGACCTGCCATGATCGGCGCCCCGGAGGCGATCGCAATTCCCAATGACAGGGGAAGCGCCACCAGGAATACGACCAGCGACGCCGGCACGTCGTATCTGATCAGTTGCTCGAGATATCGCCGGCTTCCACCACCCGGCGGAGACGAATCCCCCACGACGCTCTCGTCTGCGGATGATTGTGCGTGCACTACGGACTGCGTCGACATAGATCTCCTCGCCGGACCCCGGATCCGGCTGCTGGGCAACATGTTCGAAGCGAATCGGCGATCGGTATCGCCGATCGACTGTGACCATGGTAACCGCGATTCCTTACCGTTCCCTTAGATGCGAGCCCAGACGTGGTCGACGTCACCGCCGCCCGGCACTGTGACTCGAACCTGAACATCGGTCCAAAAGATCGATCGAATTGCTTTAAACCGCAAGCATTTTGACTGACACACCTCCAGCGGCCGGCACACCTGAGCGCCGTCGGCGATAATGGTCGGGAGTGAACGCTCAACCGCAGACACAACGATGTGAAGGCAGGCACCATGTCCGATCAGTACGTCGCCACGCAGGACCGCTACGAAGCCATGCCGTACCGCCGAACCGGTCGGAGCGGTCTCAAACTCCCGGCCATCTCGCTGGGCCTCTGGCACAACTTCGGCGACGACGTACCGATCGAGAACCAGCGCGCAGTTCTGCGGCGGGCATTCGATCTCGGAATCACCCACTTCGATCTTGCGAACAACTACGGTCCCCCGTACGGAAGCGCCGAGACGAACTTCGGCAGGATCCTGCGTGAGGATTTCTCTTCGTACCGCGAGGAATTGGTCATCTCGTCCAAAGCCGGCTGGGACATGTGGCCCGGCCCCTACGGATTCGGTGGTTCCCGAAAGTATTTGCTGTCGTCCCTCGATCAGTCGCTCGGACGACTCGGCGTCGACTATGTCGACATCTTCTACAGCCATCGCCCTGACGCCGAAACTCCGATCGACGAGACCGCAGGCGCCCTGATCAGCGCTGTCCAGCAGGGCAAGGCCCTGTACGCGGGTATCAGTTCGTACTCGCCGGAGCGCACCCGTGAAATCGCCGCACTGCTCGCCGCTGCGGGGGTTCCGCTCTTGATCCACCAGCCGAGCTATTCGATGCTGAACCGCTGGATAGAGCAGGACCTGCTGTCGGCTGTCGACGATCTCGGCGTCGGCGTCATCGCGTTCTCACCACTCGCTCAAGGCATGCTCACCGATCGCTATCTGAACGGCGTCCCCGAGGATTCCCGTGCAGCTCAAGGTAAGTCACTGGATCCGTCGTGGTTGACCGACGACGCTCTCACCCACATCCGCGCGCTCAACGACATCGCGGCAGACCGCGGCCAGTCGCTGGCTCAGCTGGCACTGAGCTGGGCACTCCGCGATTCGCGGGTCACCTCGGTACTGATCGGTGCGTCCAGTGTCGCCCAACTCGAAGCCAACGTCGGCGCGCTCGACAATCTCGAATTCAGCGCAGCCGAACTGGCCTCCATAGATCAGCACGCCAAGGACAGCGGCATCAATCTGTGGGCAGAGGCCAGTTCGATCTGAGCGATCACCTGCGCTAGAGCTGAGGCAACTCCACGTTCACGTGCTCGCCCTCTTCGAATACCGCCGACGCCGGCCCGACGATCAAGGGATCCGGAGTACCGACAGCCCGGTGATCCTTGTTGGGATAGTCGAAGCTGGCGAGCACGTGACGCATCGCCTCGAGGCGAGCGCGCTTCTTGTCGTTGCTCTTGATCACCGTCCAGGGCGCATCCCCGGTATCGGTGTAGAAGAACATGGCTTCCTTGGCCTGGGTGTAGTCGTCCCACTTGTCGAGCGAAGCCAGATCGGTCGGTGAGAGCTTCCACTGACGCACCGGGTCCGTTCGGCGGGCCGCGAACCGCGCCAACTGCTCTTCGCGGCTGACCGAGAACCACAGCTTGTGCAGATGAATCCCGGAGTTGACGAGCATCCGCTCGAAGTCCGGGGTCTCTCTCATGAACTCGAGATACTGCGTCGGCGTGCAGTAACCCATCACTCGTTCGACGCCGGCGCGGTTGTACCAGGACCGGTCCATCATCACTATCTCGCCGCCGCTGGGTAGGTGTGCGACATAGCGTTGGAAATACCACTGCGTCCGCTCGATGTCGGTGGGCTTCTCGAGCGCGACCACGCGGGCTCCACGGGGATTGAGATGCTCGGTGAATCTCTTGATCGACCCGCCCTTACCGGCAGCATCGCGACCTTCGAAGATGATGAGCACCTTCTGACCGGTTTCCTTGACCCACAGCTGCAGCTTGAGCAACTCGATCTGCAGACGCCGCTTCTTCCGCTCGTACTCGCGGCGCGACATCTTCTTCTCGTACGGATAGCCCTGCTTCCAGGCATCCGCGAACTCCGAAGGCTCCAGCACGCCGAGCTTGTGCTTGAGACTCGACAGCTCGTCGATCTCGGCCGCGTAATCCTCGGTGACGGAAATTCTGGTCGACGGGGTCGGCAGGTCAGGAACCCGACCGTCCACACCGCTGGCGTCGGGGCTCATGAATACGCACTCCCTGTCGTCGAAATGAACGAACGTCCGGAAAGTGAATTTTACGCGCCGAAGCCCGCTCCCGCGGGTCCGAAGAGAATGTTGCTTGGCATCGAGGAGGTAACGACAGGTCCGGCTTCCCAGTCGCCGAACCCTCACGCGGTACCTTGATCGAGGTAACTGAGACGGTCGGTAACCCCGAGAGAAGAGAGTTCTGGCGAGATGCGAGTAGACGGACGGGAGATCCCGGTAACGGGAAGCCTCCTGCCACCACTGCACCGCCGTACGAGCGACATCATGCGGGTTGCGATCGCTGCTGTGCTGCTCGGCGGCGTGATCGCGGGATCTCTGATCACTCGAAGTCAGTGGGACGCCCTCGAAACGTCGGTGTCCAACATCGTCGGTGTTCTCTCGCCGAGCCTGTCCGACACTGTGTACCTGCTCTACGGCATCGCAATTCTGGCGCTACCGTTCGCCATCCTGATCGGCCTGATCGTCGGGCGCCGGTGGAAGTTGCTGGCCGGATACGCCGCCGCCGGACTGTGCGCCGGTGTCGCGCTGTCCTTCACCGGAACAGGCCTGGCGGCACCGAAATGGCACCTCGACGTGCCGGACCGACTCGACGCCACCTTCCTGTCTCAATTCCTCGACGATCCGCGATGGATCGCGATGCTCGCGGCGGTGCTCACCGTCTCGGGCCCGTGGCTTCCGAAGAAGTGGCGACGAGCCTGGTGGACGCTGCTTCTGCTCTTCGCTCCCATCCATCTGATCGTCAGCTCGATCGTTCCCGCACGATCGATGCTGGGTCTCGCCGTCGGTTACCTGATCGGCGCGGTGATCGTTCTCGCCGTCGGCACCCCTGCCCTCGAAGTGCCGTTGGACTCGGCAGTACGCGTACTCGCGCGGCGCGGTTACCGCGTCACCGCATTCCGCGTCGTGAGTCCCTCGGGAATCGGGCCTCTTGTCATGTCCGCAGCCATCGACCAAGCACCGGACGACGAACCTTTCGACGAACTCGTCGTCGAGTTGTACGGACAGAACCAGCGAAGCAGCGGAGCAATTCGACAGACGTTCCGTTGGATCTCGTTCCGGAACCGTGAAACTCCGCCGCCCTACGGATCACTTCGTCGCGCCGTCGAACACCGAGCGCTCATGGGTATCGCGTTCGCCGACATCGGTCTGGCCAGTTCCAAGGCCGTCGCAATCTCGGTACTCGATCGCGGGTGGGAGATGTACGCGCGCCCGAGTCCTCGTGGCATCCCCCTTGCCGTCGCCGTCGAGAACCAGGCGGGCGAGGAAGAATCCACCAAACTGATCGACGCGCTGTGGCAAACACTGCATACCGCTCACGTGCACCAGATGGCGCACGGCGACCTGCGCGCTTCCGAAATTCGTGTCGAAGGCGGAACCATCCTCTTCGGCGGGTACGCGTACTCCGAATTCGGCGCCACCGAAGTTCAGATGCAGTCCGACAACGCACAACTTCTCTTCGCCACCGCATCATTGTTCGGGGTCGATGCAGCGGTGGACGCCGCGATTCGAGCGCAAGGCGCAGACACGATTCTCGCCGCCTCCGGCCGATTGACCACCGCTGCATTGCCCAACCGAATTCGGCGGACGGTCACGGATTCCGCGAAACTGATGACCGAGATCCGAGACGAGGTCGGTGCCAAGAACGGGATCGAAAAGGTCGCTCCCGCACAGGTCACCCGATTCAGTCGCAACCAGCTGATCCAGCTCGTTCTGCTCATCGGTCTGGTCTACGTCGCCTACCCCTTCATCAGCCAGGTCCCCGCGTTCATCACCGAACTGAAGACGGCCAACTGGTGGTGGGCACTGCTCGGCCTCGGCGTCTCCGCACTGACGTACGTCGGCGCGGCAGCGGCCCTGTGGGCCTGTGCGTCGTCGATGGTCAGTTACCGCAACCTCTTGATCATGCAGGTGGCCAACACCTTTGCGGCGACGACAACTCCGGCCGGAGTCGGCGGGCTCGCGCTGAGCGTGCGGTTCCTGCAGAAGGGCGGGCTCGGTACCGTCCGTGCAACGGCCGCAGTCGCGCTGCAGCAGACGGTCCAGGTGGTCACCCACGTCGGCTTGCTGATCTTCTTCTCGATCGTCGCCGGACGTGATACGAACCTCTCGCACTTCATCCCGGGATCCACTGTTCTGTATCTGGCAGGCGGCGTCGCGCTCGGAGTTCTCGGTGCATTCATGTTCATCCCGAAACTCCGTGGGTGGCTGCGCGACGATCTGCGTCCTCAGATCACCGAGGTGTTGGGTGAACTGAGCCAACTCGCGCGAAATCCCACGCGCTTCCTCATCATCGTGGGCGGCAGCGCCGCAACAACTCTGGGTGCCGCCCTGGCTTTGTGGGCGAGCGTCGAGGCATTCGGCGGCGGAACGACGTTCATCACCGTCACCATCGTGACGATGATCGGTGGGACGCTCGCCTCGGCGGCTCCGACACCGGGTGGCGTCGGAGCCGTCGAGGCCGCCCTCATCGGTGGTCTGTCCGCATTCGGACTGCCGGCAAGCATCGCGGTCCCGTCGGTCCTGCTCTACCGAGTGCTGACCTGCTGGCTCCCGGTGTTCTGCGGTTGGCCGACGCTGCGATGGCTGCAGAAGAACGACATGGTCTGAGCCGTTCCGCTACTTCTGGCGAACGACGTGAGCCTGCAGTGCTTCGCCGTCCTCGTCCACCCAGCCTTTGCTCTGGGCGTATTCGACCATCGCGGCAACACCTTCGACGTCCGTGGTGCTCTCGCGAACGCGGGCTACCGAGATGAATGCACTACCACCGCTGACGTATCCGTAATCCTGAAGGCGCAAGAGTTCGTCCAGTTCGGTTTCGGAGATGTCGGCACTCACCTCGACGTGAAAGTCCTTCAGGTTGTCCACATCGTGGATGCTGACGCGGCCGTCGTCCACCAGTACATACATGGCTCTCCTTCCTAGAGCACTGACGTCGGTGCGTGCGTACCGAATACACGCCGGTGGTAGGTCAGTGGATTCGACTCGCGGTGCTCGACCTCGTCCACCGATCCTGTCACGATCTTGTGATCACCACCGTCCACGACGGCATCAACGGTGCACGCGATCCAGATGGATACGTCCGGCAGTCTCGGAACACCGAGATGCTCCGCCCACTCGACACCGTCGAACTTCGCACGGCCCTTCCTCGCAAAGGCAACCGCCAGTGAGCTTTGCGCGGTCCCCAGGACATTGATCGCGAACCTCCGCGTTCCTTCGATGAGGCCGAGAACTTCCGACTGTCGGTCCAGAGCCACCGCGGTCATCGGCGGGTCCATCGACAACGACATGAATGCGCTGACCGTCGTGCCGTGCGGCCGGTCGCCGTCCATTGCCGTGACGACGGCGACCGGTGAGCACACGTGCGCCATGGCTTCTCGAAAACGCAACGCCCGGTTGCCCTGCGGGACATTCACGATGTCAGCCCTTGTCTGCCAACTCTTGTGCGTACTTCTTCGTCATGTGGTCGACGGCGTCGAGTTGCGCCTTTGCATGCCCTTCCCTGACAGCGCGCGCGTGAGCTGCCGCGTCGAGCGTCGCCTGCGCCTGCCCTTGGAAGTGCGGAAAGACCTCCTGCGCGAACAACTCTGCCGAACGTCGGGTGTCCTGCGGGTTCGCCCAATCGTGACCCATCTGCAGCATGCAGCCGAAACCACCGGACTGGTCCCACAGCCGTTGTACCTGACGTCTGGCCTGCTCCGGTGTGCCGATGACACCGATCCCGGCCTCGTTGATGAAGTCGATCATCTCGCTCAGACGCGCACCGGAGACCGCCATCTGAGGGAAGGCCGCGACGTGCTGGAAATAGTCGAACCACTCCTCGATGCCGTACTCGACCTGCTTGCGTGCTTCCGCCTCGGTTTCGGCGATGTGGAAAGGTCCGGCAAGAGACCACTGCCGACGATCCACCGTCGTCCCGTTGACCTCAGCGCGTTCCTCCATCACATTCCAGTGGTGCGCCAAGGCGTCGAAACCGTCGGCGGACAAGGTTGCTCCGATGGAGAGCAGACCGAGACCGTGCGTACCGGCCAGGCGAGGTCCTGTCGGGGAGGCCACTGCGGCCACGGTGATTTCGATGCCGTTCTCCGAGTACGGAGCGAGCTGCAGCTTGGCGTCGTACAGCTCGTGGGTTCGTGTCTTCGCGGAAACCGTCTCGCCACGAAGAAGGCGCACGACGATGTCGAGGTTCTCCTGCAACAACTCTCGGGTGTCCGTCGGGTTCAGACCGATCATCGCCGAGTCGGTGGGCAACGAACCGGGCCCGACTCCGAAGATGGTGCGCCCCTGAGTCAGGTGATCCAACTGCATGATTCGATCCGCTGCCCACAGCGGGTTGTGATACGACAACGACGTGACACCCGTGCCGAAACGAATCCGAGGTGCGCGCTGCGAGGCTGCAGCGATCATGATTTCCGGCGACGCGATGATCTCGCTTCCGGCAGAGTGATGCTCACCGAACCACGCCTCGTCGTAGCCCAACCGGTCGAGGTACTCGACCAGTTCGAGATCACGCTGCAGTGCGGCGGTGGGATTGCGTCCGGGGACGTGGAACGGTGCCATGAAATACCCGAAACGAAGCCTACTCATGAGTTCTCCTAGTGCTGTGGGCCAACTCCTGGCCGTGCACCGAAAACGCTATCCGTGCCGTGACCGCGGTCACAGTGCACGAAAGTGGACAATCTCAAGCGCGTTGATCGGCAAGTTTCTGCGCGTAGACCAACTTCACGAACTCGGCACGGTTGCGAACGCGCAGAAGAGCAAGGATGCGGCTTACATACTTCTTCACCGTGTCCGGACTCAGCGACAGGATCACCGCGATCTCGTCGTTGGTATGGCCGTCCGCCAACAACTCCGCGAGATCGATCTGCCGGGGCGTCAGCTTCTCTCGCCATCCCGGCTCGCGTTGCCCGGGCAGCGTCTGACACAACAGCGACAATTGCTTGCCCAGAATGCCCAAGCCCACGATGTCGCGCCCCGACAGATCCTTGCCTTCTGAATCGAAAATCCCCACCAGACCGTGACCGCCGTGGGCCAACTGGAGATGCATCACCGACGCGCTGTGAAGGCGTTTGCGATAGAGGAAATCTCGCAGGTACGTCGCCGACTGTGAAGGGACGTCGGCCAACTGAGTGTGCGTGATGGCGGGAGATGCCAACAGCGTTGCCCGCGATTGCGCCGTCGCAAAAACGTCGTCGAGGTACCAGTGCGCTTGGTACTCGTCGAGGATCGGCGTGATCCGCCCGGTCGTCACCGGATCCGGGTCGGCGAAAGCCGTCGTGAAGGTCGGGCCGGCAAGGAAGGTGGTGTTGGGACAGCGGTAGTGATCATGGAGCGCGACCATGAGGAGATCCTTGAGCTGATCGAGCGTTCTCGCGGCCGAGCAGTAGTCGAAGACAGCGAAGACACGGTCGTAGTCCGCAGCGGACAGAGCGACGTCACCGCTACCGTGCACGTCGACCACCTCACCCGAACTATGATCCAGATCACTCATCGGACAGCATATGCATTACTTCGAGAAAACGGACAACTTCGCCGCCTACCAGCACTGTTGATGCCGATAGCCGATACTGAGCTGTATGTCGGAACTCGGAAATGAACCAGACTCGAAGCAGAAGGCGGTGCTCGAGCGACACGCGTCGTGGATCGAATTGTTCTTCGACCTCGTCGTGGTTGCCGGTATCGGTCAGTTGGCTCACCTGCTCCACGGTTCGCCGTCGTGGTCGGATGTCGCGCTCTACGCGTTGCTCTATCTCGCGTTCTGGACCGCGTGGGCGACGTTCACGATGTACGGCAACGTTGCCGGTGACCGTGTCCGGATCCCGAGCATGCTGATCGCCATGTTCGGACTGGCCGTCATGATGGCGGCCGTGGCCGGCATCCACGACAACCATGCGCTGGCCTTCGCTGTCGCCTACGTGGCCGTACGTCTGCTGGCGAGTCGGGTGTGGCACAACGGCCAGATAGTCGTGGACTGGCCGATCGCCCAGATGTCTCTCGGTGTGATCCCGTGGATCGTCTCGTTCTGGTTCGAGGGCGAAACTCGGTTCTGGCTCTGGACCGCCGGTGTGGCCATCGACCTGCTGATCATGTTCGTCGTCTCCGGCAGCGCGATCATGGAAGACGCGCAGGAAAAGCTCGACCGCATCATCAAGGTTCGGGGGTTCAAGGACGACCGGATGCCCGAACTCGAAGCCCTGCACTCCGATCGGGCTCACCTTGCCGAGCGCTTGGGCCTGTACGTCATCATCGTGCTGGGCGAGGGTGTGATCCTCGTGATTTCTGCGGCCTCGAAGCTCACCTGGGACTCGACGGTGGTCAGCCTCGCAGTCGGATCGTTTGTCCTGCTCTCGGGCATGTGGGCTCTCTCGCTTCTCTACGGCCACGCCGGTGTTCCGCACCTGCAGCCCGAGAAGTTTCCCGCTCGCATCGACATGGCGCTGCACTGTTTCACCACCGGCGCTATCGCGGTTCTGGTCGCGGGGCTCGGAGCGGCAACCGAACACGGTGCGGAGCACACGCCCGCGAACCTGCGGTGGTTGTTGTGCGGAAGCATCGCAGTCTATTTCGGAATCAGCCTGGTGGCAGGGCTGTTCGCGCGATCGGACCGACGGTGGCTGCTCGGCTGGGCGCTCCCGTGCACCGCCGTCCCCATCGTCATGGGCATCGTCGGCACGCACATGAGCGCCACGTGGATCATCTGGGTGCTGGTGGCCACCGTGACCTGGCAGAACGGCTACGAGTACGCGCAGGTGCGGCGTTCGCGCCGCTCTGCTGTGCGCCTTTATTAACCCCCCGCGGTTAATAAAGGCGCACAGCAGGGGCGGTTTTTACCCTCACCGCCGGGTCGAAGCGATAGGGCTGAGCCAACAGGATTCCGGCCAATCGCTTACGCAACCTCGACATCTCGGCCCGGACGGTCACCGTCTTGCGCGGATCGCCGAACAACTGTGAGGCGAGCTGCGAGGCCGTGAGGCCCTCGGGCGCCTGTGTCAGAGCCACGAGGATCTGCGAATGGCGCGGGCTGAGGTCGATACTCCAGCTCCCCATTGCCGAGGAGTACCGCAATTCCATCGCATTCGGATCTTGCACATCCAATTCGACTTCGGCACAAACCGTTCCGGACGCCGGATCCATCTGAGGGCGGACGAGCCAACCACCCGGAAGCGGCTCGCACATACATAGTCCGAGCGACGGGAGCCAATGCTCGCCGCTGCTCATCACTTTCGGCAGTGCGATTCTGTAGATCGGCGCCATCGAGTCCACCGCCGCGACCCAGCCACTGCGGTCCACGACCACTGTCGGCTGACTCGCACGAGCCAGCGTCGATGCCGAGATCATCCGGAGCTGATCCAATCCGATTCGATGCTTCTCCCGCAGTGCGGATTCCGCCAGCCTGGCCACACTGTCCACGAGAGCGAGAGTCGACGGGTGGACCGTGTCTGCTGCGCCGGCGACGTTCACGACGGCTATGGCCCGGCGACTACGCGGATCTCGAACCGTCGCCCCGGAGCAGGTCCACGGATGCTGCGAGCGCGAGTAGTGCTCGGCCGAGAACACCTGCACTGCCGAACCTGATGCCAAGGAAGTACCGATCCCATTGGTACCAACAGCTTCCTCGGTCCACGACGCACCCTCGATCATCCCGAGCCGTTCGGCCCGATCCAGCATTCGACTGGACCCGTGTCGCCAGAGGATACGTCCGTAGCGGTCCGCCACCACGATCAGATTCGCGTCGTCCGGGCCGACGAGTGGTGCCAGACCGTGCACCGCCTCGTCGAAGATCTCCGCCATGCCGGCTGCGCGTCTGCCTTCTTCGATCTCGGATTCGCGGCCCGTCTCGGTGATCGAGCACCGGTCCGGATCGAGTCCGAGCGCACGCAAACGCGACCACGAATTCGCGATGACGGAGCGCGGACGCGCAGGCGGCTTGCGTCCCGACATCGTTGCTTCGTAGACGGATTCGAGAACACGTGCGTACTGCGCCGGGTCTTCACCACTGGCCAGGGCCGGTTCGAGTCGATTCGTTTCGCCGATCACACTCCAGTCCTATGTGACGGGGTCATCGAAAGCGAGCGTTGCACCCGGTTGCAGAGTTGTTCGCGTGCGTGAACGAAAGGACGGCGTTCACGCACGCGAACGGTGCTCACGCGTTGAGGGGTCTCCCCAGCGCCGAGAGCGCAGACTCGTGCATTGCCTCCGAGAGCGTCGGATGAGCAAACACGACCTCGGCGAGATCCTCGCCGGTGGCTTCGAGGGATCGAGCGATACCGAAACCCTGAATCTGCTCGGTCACATCCGGACCGACCATGTGCGCGCCGAGAAGTTCCCCGGTATCGGCGTCGAAGATCGTCTTGACGAAGCCTTCGGCCTCGCCGATCGCCAGTGCCTTGCCGTTCGCCTGCAGGTCGAAGTGTCCGACCCGCAGCGCGCGACCAGTACCGGCGCACTGCTTCTCCGTCAGACCCAGGCTCGCCACCTGTGGGCGGGCATACGTGCATCCCGGAACGTAGTCGCGATCGAGCGGATGAACGTCGGGCACGCCTGCCAACTTTTCGACGCACAGGACAGCTTCGTGGCTTGCCTTGTGCGCCAGACATGGAGCGCCCGCGACGTCACCGATCGCATAGATCCCGAAAGCGCTGGTACGGCACCACTGGTCGGTGACGATCGCACCGCGCTCGATCTCGACGCCCAGAGCCTCCAACCCCAGATCCTCGACGTTGCCGGTGATTCCGGCCGCCACCAACACCCGGTCCACGGTCAACGACTCGACACCGTCGCTCGTCTGCACATTCACCTGGACGGCATCGTCGCCGACGGTCACCGCCGACACCGAGGCTCCGGTGTGAATCGTGATGCCACGCTTCTCGAACTGCTTGCGAACGAAGGCCGAGATCTCTTCGTCCTCGACCGGCATGATGTGTGGTGCCATCTCGACGATGGTCACCTCGGTTCCGAGATCGCGGTACAGGCTGGCGAATTCGACTCCGATCGCGCCGGACCCGATCACGAGCAGCGACTTCGGCAGTTCCTTCGGGACGAGCGCGTCGAAGTAGGTCCACACCCGATCACCGTCGGGGGCAACGCCGGGAATCGAACGCGGCCGGGCACCGGTTGCAATGATCACGTGGTCGGCTCGATACGTCTGTCCTCCCACGGATACGACGCCTTTGTCCACCAACTTAGCGGCGCCTGAGATGACGTCGACGCCGTTCTTCTTCATCAGATAGGCAACACCGCCGGACAACCTCTCCGAAACCCCTCGGCTGAACGACACCAACTTCGAGATGTCGAACTGGACAGACGCCGAACTGAATCCGTATGTGTCGAGTTCACTCAAGGTATGCGCAACGTCCGCGCCGTGCAGCATCGCCTTGGTGGGGATACAACCCCAGTTGAGGCAGATACCTCCGAGGCGATCACGTTCTACCAGCGCGACGCTCAACCCCAACTGGGCAGCCCGGATCGCCGCCACGTAACCACCGGGGCCGCCACCGATGACAAGAACGTCGTACTTATGCGACGTATTGTTTTCCACCACAGCCCCTTACACCAACATCAGCGCGGGAGAAGCGACAAAGCGCTGGAGCTCCCGAAGGAAGGTCGCACCCAGGGCTCCGTCGATAACCCGGTGATCGCACGAGAGGGTCACGGTCATCACGGTCCGGGCAGAAACACTGTCACCGACCACCACCGCGCGCTTCTCCCCCGCACCTACGGCAAGGATCGCTCCCTGGGGCGGATTGATGATCGCGTCGAATGCCTTGATCCCGAACATGCCGAGGTTGGACACCGTGAAGGTTCCGCCCTGGAATTCTTCGGGACGAAGTTTGCCGGTCTTCGCCTTGGTGGCCAACGAGAGCACCTCACCCGAGATGTCCGCCAACGACTTGGTATTCGCGCCACGCACGATGGGCGTGATCAGCCCGGTCGGAAGTGCAACTGCCACCGAGACATCCGCCGACGCGAATCGAAGAACCGATTCGTTCGCGGCATCGAACTGGACGTTCACGTCCGGCACCTTCATCAGTGCAGCGGCGCAAGCCTTCACGATGAAGTCGTTGACCGACAGCTTGACCGCCGGGACGGTCGAATTGATCTCCTTGCGCAGAGCGAGGAGCGCATCGAGCTCGAGGTCTGCGGTGAGCCGGAAATGGGGTGCCTGCTGCTTGGACGCCTGCAACCTACCGGCGATTGCCGATCGCATGGGGGCGAAAGGAATTGTGTCGTAATCGGGTTCGGCCGCAACAGATTCGGTCTCAGCCGCCGCCTCGGGCAGGAGCTGCGCGGAACGAGCGGCGTCGTGCACGTCGGCGACGCAGACGCGCCCCCGCGAACCCGTCGGACGACAGTCATGCAGGTTGACGCCCAGTGATCGGGCAGTTCTGCGTGCGACCGGGGTGGCAGGCACGGCACTGTCGTCGGCGGTCGATCGCAGCGGGAGGCCGGATCTCGCGGCCGGCACTACCGGCGCAACAGTGCCACCGGCGTCACGAATCGCGTCGTCGATGTCGCGGACACTGATCCGCCCGAGGGGACCGGTACCCACTACGGCGGCGAGATCGATTCCGAGCGATTCGGCACGTCGGAGTGCGCGAGGACTCGCAAACACATCGTCCTGCGTCGTGCCTTGCAGAACGCTCGGTACGACGGTGGAACCGGTTGGTACAGGTTTCGGTGCGACAACCACCTTCGCAGCCGGTGAAGCCGCAGGTGTCACGGGAGCCGCCGGCGCAGGAGCTGGGGACGGTGCCGGCTCTTTCGCCGGCGCGGTTGCGCCGCGGGCGGCGAGGAACTGCTCGATCTCCGCATCCGTCGCGGACGCATCGGCGGACACACCGATCACGGCGCCGACGGGCAGAGTCTGCCCCGGTGTGCCGACGATCTTGCGGAGAACACCGTCGAACGGCGCCTCCAGCTCGTTGGTGATCTTGCTGGTCTCGATCTCACAGATCAACTGGCCCTTGGTGAACGAGTCACCTTCCTCGATGAGCCACGCGTTGACCAACCCCTCCTCCATGGAGAGCCCCCATTTGGGGATGTCGATAGCTTTGATGTCAGCCATGATCAGGCTCTCACCAGCTTGCGAACCGACTCTTCGATGCGCGCCGCGTCAGGCAGCCAGGCAGTTTCGAGGGTCGGGGAGAACGGAACCGGCGTGTGCGGCGGCGTGATCAGTTCGATCGGCGCTTTCAGGTAGTTGAATCCCTTGGTGGCGATCAGCGCGGCTACGTCGTGCCCGAAACCGCAGCGGGCGGCGGATTCGTCGACGATCACGACCCTTCCAGTCGATGCGACGGATTCGAGGATGCCGTCCTCGTCCAATGGTGAGACGGTACGAGGATCGACAACCTCGACCGAAATACCCTCGGCGGCCAGCTTGTCTGCTACGTCGTTGGCGCGGTTCACCATTGCGGACAACGCGATGATCGTGACGTCGTCGCCCTGCCTGGTGTAGTTGGCGACGCCGAACGGAATCGCGTACGGCTCGTCCGGCACTTCGTCCTTGAGGTCGTAGAGAACCTTGTGCTCACAGAAGACGACGGGATCGTCGTCCCGGATGGCTTGGATGAGAAGGCCTTTGGCGTCGTAGGCATTGGACGGAGCGACTACCTTCAGACCAGGCACCGCCGCGAACACGTTGTACGGAGACTGAGAGTGCTGCGCAGCGGCGGAGAACCCTGCGCCGATCATGCCTCGCACCACCAGCGGGGTTCTGGCCTTGCCACCGAACATGTAGCGGAACTTGGCAGCCTGGTTGTAGAGCGCGTCGTAGGAGACTCCGAAGAAGTCCATGAACATCAGCTCGGCGACCGGCCTCAGTCCGGTCAGTGCGGCTCCGGCAGCCATTCCGATGATCGCGGATTCGGTGATCGGGGTATCGATTACACGCTCCGATCCGAACTCCGTCCACAATCCCTTGGTGACACCCAGGACACCGCCAAATGCCTCGATCTTCTTCGTCTCCAGATCGGGATTGGTACCGGCATGCCCACCCCGTACGTCCTCACCGATGAGAACGACGCTCGGGTCGCGTTGCATTTCTTGGGCGATGGCCTCTTTGACGGCCTCGCGGTAGGTCTTCTTCGACACGTTCTCGGCTTCCACGCTTGTCATCTCGGGCTCCTCAGTACGACACGTAGACATCGGTCAGCAGATTCTCGACGGGTGGATACGCCGCGGCACGCGCCTTCGCTACCGCCTCGTCCACCAGCACTCGCGACTGCTCGTCCACCGCGTCCAGATCAGCGGTGCTGACCTTCTTCACATCCACGCTGCTACGGAAATTCTTGAGCGGATCCTTGGTTTCCCGTAGTTGCGCAACCTGTTCCGCCGTGCGGTACAGCTGCGCGTCACCCTCGAAGTGACCGTGCCAACGGAATGCCGCCGCCTCGATCGTGGTGGGGCCGCCGCCGATCCTGGCGCGCTCGGATGCTTCCGCCATTGCGTCGTAGACCGCGAAGAAGTCGGTGCCGTCCACCTTGACGGCAGGCATGCCGAAGGATGCGGCGCGCGCGGCGATGTCGGGTGCACCAACTGCGTAGTCGGTTCCGGTGGCCTCACCGAATCCGTTGTTCTCGATCACGAAGACGATCGGAAGGTCCAGCACCACAGCCATGTTCATCGCCTCGAAGACGGTTCCCTGGTTGGATCCACCGTCACCCGTGAACGACGCTGCGATGACACCGTTTCGAAGCGTCTTACCACTCAGTGCTGCACCGATCGCCAATGACGGGGCTCCGCCGACAATCGCGTTGGCGCCGAGCATTCCCACGGACAGGTCGGCGATGTGCATCGAGCCGCCCTTACCGCGACACAGGCCGTCGTCCTTGCCGAAGATCTCGGCCATCATGCCGTTCAGATCACAGCCCTTGGCGATGCAGTGCCCGTGACCGCGGTGAGTGGATCCGATGTAATCGGCGTCGCTCAGGTTCTCGCACACTCCCACCGCGATGGCTTCCTGGCCCGAGTAGAGGTGAATGAAGCCGGGGATGTCACCGGTTGCATTCTCTTCGTGCAGTCGATCCTCGAACGCACGGATGCGCGACATCTTCTCGTACGCCTTCAGCAATGCATCCCGGTCCAGCCCTGAATGAGGCTTGGCGCCGGTCCTTTTCGATCCTGGGGTTGTCGGCTTCTGCGCCGTCCGTTGAACCACAGTCACACTCCTCGTTCTCGATCACTCGTCGCCATGCAGTGTCGTGTAGGTCACGGGCGAAGGGAAAGAGTTGCGTGAGGTTGCCGGGAGTTGCGAAGGGTTGCAGCTGTTGACTTTCGAGCGTTGATTCAGGCGCCGCTCAGGCTGTCGCGTCTGATCTTGGCCAGCGCGCGGTGTTGGGCGAGTTCGACGGCGCTCGTTGTCGTTCTCAGTGACAGCGCCGTCTCGCGCACGTCGAAGCCGACAACGATGCGAGCTACCAAGACGTTGCGTTCTGCGGCCGACAGATCACCGAAGGGCAGAGTGAGTCGACTGGAGGCAGGTAGCGAATCGATTTCGCGACTGATCGCGTCGTACAGATGCGCGAGGAACGCTTCTCCGGCACGTCTACGTCGCCGAATGTCGGACAGGACGGATCGGCAGATACCGACGGCAATACGATCAGCGTCGAGCGGTCGCAGTTCGGCACGGCAGCGCCGCGTCACCAGAGGCACGATGCGTTGAAGGAGTTCTGCAATCGCGTCCCGATCCCCTCGGGACGCATCGTCGGCAACACTGTCGATCGAACGTCCACCTGCCCTGCTTGTCATTCCGATCTCCCCCTGGTTCGGCTCTTGGTCGAATTCCCGACTAATGCTCAGGTTTTGAAGTCGCTAGGGGCGTATCGGCTCGGGGCAGATCCCGGTTTGTTCCCCGATGATGTTGATCTCGGCGTTGGAACGAGGGTCAGCGCCGTAGTTGATCTGGTCGGTGCACTTCTCGGGGGGCTCGACGGCATCGGGCGGGAGGGGCGCCGGGCATGAACCCATCCGCTCTCCGATGCTGTTGATCTCCGCATTCGAACGAGGGTCACCCACATAGTTGATCTGATCGGTGCACTTGGTCGACTCGGTAGCCGGACCAGGGGCCGCAGGGGCAGCCGCGCTGGTCGAGACCGGGGTCCAGGCCGGCGCAGCTCCGCCCGCCGGGACTCCGGGGGTGGATGCGTCCGTACCGCCGCCCACCGAGTTCGAGCCTTCGACTGTCTCCGAAGTGGTCGCTGCGGTCAGCGGCGGTGGGGTCGTAGACGCCGCAACCACCGATGTAGTCGTCGGTTCGTCTCCTGGAGCGCTGTTGTCATCACTCGAACACCCTGTCATCGCGCACACCACCCCGATCGTCAGTACGGCGAGCAGCACTCGCAGACGCCGAGTCTTGTTGGTCAGCAATACTTCAGGCATTTGCTCTCACACTCCTCGATACGCGGATCAGCTCGTTCCGCCCAAGCGGTGAACACCGACGTGACTCACTCTAGGAGCCTGATTCCATCGGTTTCGTAACAGAATTCCGTCGGTCGCGTACCAACTCTCGACGGTCCTGACATTCATACGATTACGTAACGGTGGGTGGCAAAACTCCGATATCGAGATCACCTGTGATCGTATGAAAACGCACATGCCGATGAGAGGGTTCGCAGCGGCCGGGGAGGGGAACGTGTTGTATCGGAGTGACATCTGCGGCGGTCGATCAGACCGTACTCGCAGCCTGTTCGGTACAGCGCTCGCGGCAGCAACCCTCGGAGCGTCCGTGATCACCGGCTGCGCGTCCACCCAGGGCGTTGTGATCGAAGGCGATGTCGCTTCCACCGGGTTGCCCGTCACACAACCTGCAGACCTGGCCAGACGGGTTGCCGAAAACTCGAGGTTGGGACGGGCGCTCCTCGACGATCCTGGGGTGTCCGAGGGAGTGAAGACAGAACTTCGGTCGTGCCCTGACTGGTATCCGATCTCGGTCGGGTCCATCCTTCTCGATCCAGGCGCACCGCGTATCGTGCCGGAGACCGAACTCGTCGTCATGAATGTGTATCCGTGCCAACCGGCCCACCAACCCGGGACCGGAGTGTCGATTTCGGTCAACCTTGCCGGCTACGTCTACCGCAGCGGCAAGGCCGGTTCGAGTGAAGACGATCCCGAACTGGGTGAGCGCCTGTTCTCCGTCGAAGAGCGCGGAAAGTTCATCGTCAGCGGTCAACGCGCCGCGAGTTTGTCTGTCCTGGAAACGGATCCGCGGCCACCGGAGTTCGAATGTTGCCCCCGTCCACCGCTTCGGACCGAGTTCCACTGGGATGGAATGGAGTTCATCCGTGATTGATCGCCGTCGCCGCGCGATGCTCGCCGGTGTTTGCCTGCCGGTCGCGTTTGCTCTCGCCTCCTGTTCCACCGAGCCTGAATCAGAACCCACTCCGAATATCGCAGCATCACTCGACCCCTCGGATCTCTCACAGGGCTTGAGCATCGATCCTGTTGCCCTCCTCAGAGCAGACCCGGAAGTGTCCGATGCGGTCAAGGACAGTCTCCGACTGTGCGGTGATGCGAACTTCCCCTACGAAATCCGGTACTCCCCCGTGACAGGCGCCGTTTGGCAAGATGCCGTCGTCAATGTCTTCACCTGCGAGTCTGTCGGCATCTGGGGACGACCGGCCCCACCGGTCAGCTTCATGGTCGCCGGATTCGTCTACCAGATCGACGAATCGGGCGCTCACAAAGTCTTCGGAGTGCAAGACCCAGGACGCTACGTCGTCGGCTCAACCGGAGGATTGTCGGTCATGGTCGACCTGTGCAAAGACCCCGGCATTCCGGAGTTCTGTCAATCGTCGACTGCATACAAGTGGACCGGTGAAGGGTTTGAGAGTGTTCCGTTCCCATGAAAGCGAAGGCCGATGACCGATCCGTTGATTTTGCTGGTCGAAGACGACGCTGTCATCCGCGAAGCAACGCAATTGAATCTCGAACGCAACGGGTTTCGGGTGATCACCGCATCAGGTGGGTTGACCGGAATGGATATGGCGCTCGACGCCAAGCCGGATATCGCCGTCCTCGACGTGATGCTTCCCGACCTGAACGGAATCAGCCTGTGCCGGCGCATTCGTGAGGAACTGTCGGTGCCGGTCATCATGCTGTCCGCGCGCGACGACCCGGTCGACATCGTTCTCGGATTGGAAGCCGGTGCCGACGACTACGTCACCAAGCCCTTCGACAGCGGTGTCCTGGTGGCACGCATCCGAAGTGTGCTCCGGCGGGTCGAATCCCATTCCGGTACGGAGAAAGACATCGTGACTCTCGGCGATCTGGAGATCGATCGCGAGTTGGTGACCGTCACGCGTTCGGGCGCCGAAGTGGCTCTCACGCCCACCGAAATGAAGCTGCTCCTGGTCATGGTGAGTGTGCCGCGCAAAGTCTGGTCTCGCTCCGAACTGCTGTCGGACGTCTGGGATTACGACTGGGGCGGCGATACGCGCATCGTCGACGTTCACGTTCAGCGATTGCGCACGAAGATCGGCTCCGAACAGATCCGGACCGTCCGGGGGTTCGGCTACACGATGGACAACCATCGGTGAGATCGCGGGATCTCGCCGCCAAGCTCCCGTCCACCGGGAGGCGGTTGTCGTTTCAGTGGAAGATCGCGGCGGCCATCACGTTCGTGATTGCCGTCGCCTCGATCACGCTCAGTACCGTGATGCATCAAACCTTTTCACACAACCAAGAGGATGCAGCGCGGGCGGCAGCTGATCGCAATCTCCAACTGGTGCTGCAGGACGAAACGGGCAGCATGCGTGCGCTGTTCCGCGCCACCACAGATGGTCTCGACGTTCCGGAAGAGTTGCGTCAGGCCGTGGTGGGCGGCAAACGTGCCACCTACCTTGTCGACAGCGGGGACCAGCCATTTGTCTGGGCTGCTGCCGACGTCAACACTCAGGTGGTGGCGATTCGCGTCCCGTACACCGCGCAGCGGGAATCGATCGCCAGCGTCGATCGGACACTTCGCAACGCCACCATCGCAGTGATCGCAGCGGGTGCCGTCCTGGGTGTGCTGCTTGGACTCGCGATGTCGTATCGATTGCGCTCGGCCGCCCGTGCGGCTCGCAAAGTGTCTACCGGAGCGGACATCCGCGTCCGCTCGGTCACCTGGTCGCTTTTCGACGACGAGATCACCGAACTGGCGGATGCAGTCGACGCGATGTCCGATGCTCTACGGGGACAACTGGACGCCGAAAAGCGCGTGACAGCCAACATCGCGCACGATCTCAGGACGCCCATCTCCGGACTGGTCGGCGCCGCAGAGCTCCTGCCACCCGGTAGGCCAACCGAATTGGTGCGCGACGGCGTCCATAAACTCAGGAGGCTCGCCGAGGACGTCATCGAAGTGGCACGCCTCGACACCACCTCCGAGCAGGCAGACATCCAATCGGTGGAACTGGCGCCGGTGGTGCGTCACGCGATTTCCACCACAGGAGTCGAGTGTGAAGTGAGTGTTCACGGCACCCCCGTGTCGTACACCGACGCGCGCAGACTGGAGCGGATCATCGCCAACCTGATCTTGAATGCTCGCAATCACGGAAAGTCGCCGATCAATGTCCACGTCGACCACTCCCGCATCACGGTCCGAGATCGGGGCGTCGGGTTCACTGAAGAGTGGCTTCGCCAGGGGCCGAAGAGATTTCAGACCAACTCCGTCGAACGCGGCCCGAACTCAGGCCTGGGCCTCGGCTTGACGATCGTAGTGGGACAAGCGGCGGTCATCGGCGCTCGTATCGACTTCGCGAACCATCCGAACGAGGGCGCGGTTGTGACGATCGACCTCCCTGAATGTTCGGCAGACGAGTTCGATTGACACCGAGGCAGTTCGGTCGATCGGCCGGGACACAGCGTCCCGGCCGATCATTGGTGGTGTCCCGGACTCAAACCTGTCCGACAGTGACTCCGGTGCGAACGTCCGGTGCACCGAGGCGCGCCGCATCAGCTGTGAGGTCATCGGGCTGCTCCTGAGATTCCCGCTCGGCTGCGACGCGCAACCGGTAGTGCTCGATCTCCTCGGCAATGTGCTCGGGAGTCCAACCGAGCACCGGCGCAACCAGTTCCGCCACTTCGGCAGCTGCCGCATCGCCGCGATCGGTAACCTCGATGGAGATGCGGGTACGACGGGTGAGGATGTCGTCGAGATGCTGCGCACCCTCATGGCTCGCAGCGTAGTGGATCTC
The DNA here is from genome assembly GCF_019266045.1 of Rhodococcus sp. MH15. NCBI lineage: Bacteria > Bacillati > Actinomycetota > Actinomycetes > Mycobacteriales > Nocardiaceae > Rhodococcus > Rhodococcus sp. MH15. The sequence goes on along the minus strand of NZ_LPNP01000080.1, from coordinate 1,135,141 downwards.
CGCCTTGAGGTACTCGGGGGCGGAGTCCAACGGCTGCCCCAGTTCCGGTCGCGCCTCGACGAGTTCGAACAACTCGTCAGCCAGAGTGCCGTACCGACCCAGTAGGTGCTCGATGGTCGAAACGTGCAGTCCCGTGCGCTCAGCGGTGAGATGCCGATTGTTGTGCGCGGCAAAGTAGCCGTCGGCACCCACAAGTTGGATACGCTCGGTGCAGGACTTCGGCACCTTCTGTTCCAATCCGTGCACCGCGGAATCGACAGCGTCCTTGGCCATCACGCGGTAAGTGGTGTACTTGCCACCGGCGACCACCGTCAAACCTCGGACCGGACTCGACACCGCATGCTCACGCGAGAGAGTGCTGGTCGAATCCGATTCGCCGAACAGCAACGGACGCAACCCCGCGTACACACCGACGACGTCCTCGTGCGTCAACTCGTCCTGAAGCAGCTTGTTGACATGTCCGAGGATGTAGTCGATATCGCTTCGGCTCGCTGCCGGATGGGCGAGGTCGAGGTTCCAGTCGGTGTCCGTCGTACCGATGATCCAGTGGCTTCCCCACGGGATCACGAACAGCAGACTCTTCTCGGTCCGCGTGATGATTCCGGTAGAGGAGTTGATGCGGTTTCGCGGGACGACCAGGTGCACACCTTTCGAAGCGCGAACCTGGAATTGCCCTCGCCCACCGACCATTTCCTGGATCTCGTCGGTCCAGACCCCGGCGGCGTTGATGACCTGACGAGCACGGATCTCGAACGCGCGACCCGTTTCCAGATCCACGGCCTTCACCCCGACTACGCGGTCCTCCTCACGGAGAAAGCCGATTACGCGGGTGCTGTTCACGCACAGTGCGCCGTATTCGGCTGCTGTGCGCGCCAGCATCATCGTGTGGCGGGCGTCATCTACCTGACCCTCGTAGAACTTGACCGAACCCCGGATAGCAGAGCGCTTTCCGGAAGGGAACGATTCGAGAGTCTTCTTCTTGCCCACATGCTTGTGGTGTGAGGGAACCCCGCGGCCTGCGCCCATCACGTCGTAGACGCCGATGCCCAGACCGACGTACGGCCGGTCGATCAACTTCTCGAGTGGGTAGATGAACGGCACCGGCTTCGCGAGATGCGGGCACAGCGAATTCAGAACCAGCGACCGCTCACGCAGTGCCTCGAACACGAGCGCAAAATTGAACTGCTCGAGGTAACGCAGTCCGCCGTGGAACAGCTTGCTCGACCTGCTCGAGGTTCCGGACGCGAAGTCACGAGCCTCCACCAAGCCCACCTTCAGACCGCGAGTTGCGGCGTCGAGCGCGCTACCCGCTCCGACCACGCCACCGCCGATAACGAGGACGTCGAGTTCGGTTTCTTCAAACTTCTTCAGCGACTCCGCCCGCGAGGACGGACTCAATGCTTGTGCTGTGCTCATGAAAACTGTTCCTTCACTTGAAAATAGGTAGAAATGGGGGCGCCGCGATCAGTCTGCGTCGACCCAGTCGAGTGTCCGAGTGACGGCTTTCTGCCAACCTGCATACAGGCGCTCACGCTCGGCCGAATCCATCGACGGCGTCCAGCTCTTGTCCTTCGCCCAGTTGCTGCGAATGTCGTCCTCGCTCTCCCAGTACCCGACCGCGAGACCAGCGGCGTACGCAGCGCCCAATGCCGTGGTCTCCGCAACGACAGGGCGGATCACCTCGACGTCGAGCAGATCGGCCTGGAATTGCATGAGGAGTTCGTTCGCGACCATTCCGCCGTCGACCTTGAGAACCTTCAAGTCGACACCCGAGTCGAGGTTCATCGCCTCGATCACCTCACGACTCTGGTACGCAGTCGCTTCGAGCACCGCCCGGGCAAGGTGCCCCTTGTTCACGAACCTTGTCAGACCGACGATCGCACCGCGTGCATCCGCGCGCCAATGCGGTGCAAACAGGCCCGAGAACGCGGGCACGAAGTACGCGCCACCGTTGTCGTCCACAGAGCGCGCGTTCACCTCGATGTCGGCCGCGTTGTCGATCATGCCGAGGTTGTCCCGAAGCCACTGGACCAGCGAACCGGTCACGGCGATCGATCCTTCCAGTGCGTAAACCGTTGGCTGCTCACCGATCTTGTAACAGACCGTCGTCAACAAGCCGTTCTTGCTCATCACCTTTTCGGTGCCGGTGTTGAGGAGCACGAAGTTGCCGGTTCCGTAGGTGTTCTTCGCTTCTCCGGGCGAGAGGCAGGCCTGACCGAAAGTCGCTGCTTGCTGATCGCCGAGGATTCCGGCGATCGGCACGCCGGACAACGTTCCGCGTTCGCGCACGAATCCGAAAGTTTCGGACGAGCTGCGAATCTCGGGGAGCATCGATTCGGGGATGCCCATGTCGGCGCAGATCGCCGAATCCCAAGCGAGAGTGTCGAGATCCATCAACAGAGTGCGCGACGCGTTGGTGGGGTCGGTAGCGTGCACTCCGCCGTCGACGCCGCCGGTCATGTTCCACAGCACCCAGGTGTCCATCGTGCCGAAGCACAACTCGCCTGCTTCGGCCTTCTCACGCGCGCCCTCGACGTTGTCGAGAATCCACTTGACCTTGGGGCCCGAAAAGTACGTGGCCAACGGCAATCCGGTGACTTCGGTGTACTTCCTGGGGCCGTCTTCGCCGGCGAGTGCAGTACAGATTCGATCGGTGCGTGTGTCCTGCCAGACGATGGCGTTGTAAACGGGCTTTCCGGTTGCTCGTTCCCAGACCACTGCCGTCTCACGCTGATTGGTGATGCCGACGGATGCGATGTCGGCCGCGGTCAGATCTGCGTTGGCCAAGGCGCCCGCGGTGACGTTGCGGACGTTGTCCCAAATTTCGATCGGATCGTGTTCGACCCAGCCTGCCTGCGGAAAGATCTGTGTGTGCTCGTGCTGTTCGACAGCGACTACGTGCCCACTGTGATCGAAGATCATGCATCGCGTGGAGGTGGTTCCCTGGTCTATCGCGGCTACGAACTGCGCCATCGTGCTACCCCTTTGGTGTCGAAGAAAGTGCGAAAGATTTACTGTCAGAGATGATGATTCGCCATCAGGCCGGTATCGTGGCCGGCTCCTCGGCTGCCTTCTCCACCGACTCGTCAGGCAGGAATCGACCAATCAGCTTGTCGTAGAGAAACACCCCGATCGGAGCGCCGATCAGCGGCCCCACGATGGGCACCCAGAAATACAGGCTCCCGTACTGATCTCGCCAGGCGCTGCCGTAACCGGTGAGATACGACGCCAGCCGCGGACCGAAGTCACGGGCCGGATTGATGGCGTAACCCGCGTTGGTCGCCCACGCGAATCCGATTGCCACCACGATCAAACCGACGACGAAGGGCGCAAGATTCGCGAGCGGCGGAGTTCCCCGAGTATCGGTCACCGCAACGATGAGGAACAACAGGATCGCCGTGCCGATGATCTGATCTATCAGCGCTGATCCCAGACTGACCGGGAGCGTTCCGTTTCCGGGCATCGTCGAGAAGATCGTCTGAGTCGCCGTTGTGTGTCCGGGATCGATGGCATTGAGCATGTCGTTGTAATTCCACCGGACGATCAGGGCCGCGACAAAGGCTCCAGCGGTCTGCGCCAGCGTGTAGGGCAGGACCTTGCGCCAGGAGAATCCCCGGAAGATCGCAAAGGCGAAGGTCACTGCGGGGTTCAGATGAGCACCCGTCACCCGGCCTGCGACATAGATGCCGAACATGACGCCGAGTCCCCAGGCCCACGCGATACTGTCGTGTCCGCCGAGACCCCCACCGCTCCCGCCGGACACAACCTGCGCCACAACTCCGACGCCGAACAAGATCAAGATCATCGTTCCGGCGAACTCGGCTGCCAACTCGCCTGGAAGCCCTAATCGCTTGGCTTTCTCCATCCCCACCCTCACTTCGTTGTGATGCATGTCATAGTTTGGATTGCTGCACCCGTAGCGTAAGGCCGTTTGCACATTCACGCATAGCTCGTGCACATATGTGCAAGTACCCCATTTGCGCACCGTAACGCGGGTAACAGACACACTTCTGGGACTTTGCGTGATCGAGCGCCTCGGCCTGGGCCTACTCGGATAGGATTCGGTTCAATGCTCTTGCACGTACGTGCAGACAGGACGAACCCATGGAAACTCCCACTTCGGACTCCGCTACCTCCGATCCGGCGGACCCGCGCATCGCCGACGCAGTTCAGGCCGCACGCCTCTACTACTTCCAGGACCAGACCATGGCTGCCATCGGCCGCGACATGGGGGTGTCCCGATCCACCGTCTCCCGATTGATCACCTACGCGCGCACCTCGGGTCTCGTCGAGATCAAGATCAGCACCCCGCACGGCCAGGCTCCTCGCATCGAACGCGAGTTCTCGGAACGGTACGGAGTGCGCGCCCACGTGGTGACCGTGCCGGAACTGGTGGGAGATCTCGAGCGACTCGAAAAGGTCGCAACCTTTGCCGGACGCCTGCTGGCGTCGTTCTTCGACAGCGACATGGTGATGGGGATCGCCTGGGGAACCACTCTCAGTGAAGTCAGCAAGCACCTTGCCCCCAAACGCACATACAACTCGTACGTCGTGCAACTCAACGGCGCCGCGAATACTCGCACCACCGGGATCTCTTACGCCAGCGACATCATCAGAACCATCGCCGACGCCTACGGTGCTCTGCCACAAGGATTTCCGGTGCCTGCCTTCTTCGACTACCCGGAAACTCGGGAGCAACTGTGGCGCGAACGAAGCATCAAACGCGTCTTGGACATGCAGAAGCGAATGGACCTGGCAGTCTTCAGCATCGGCGTACCGGGCGGCAACGTACCGAGTCACGTCTACACCGCCGGATACCTCGAACCCGATGAAGCAGAAGCACTTCGACGCGACGGAGTGGTCGGCGACATCGCAACCGTCTTCTTCCGGTCGGACGGGAGCTACCGCGGAATCGAACTCAACGAGCGCGCGAGCGGCCCGCGACTGGACCTTTTCGAGAAGGTCGCCAGGCGCGTGTGCATCGTCGCCGGAACAGCAAAACTGCCGGCCCTGGAGGGAGCACTACGGGGCGGGCTGATCACCGATCTGATCATCGACGACGTCAGCGCCACCGCGCTGGTGTCCTGACCGCTGCACCAGCTTCTCGATTCCGTCGAGAAGTAAGCCGAGCGAGAAACTGAAATCGAAGGCATCGTCGCCGGCGGCCTCACCCTCCGGGCTGCCGTCCTCGAAGCCACCTTCCTCGATTGCGGCACTCAGGTAGGGGAATCCCTCCCGATTGATGACACGAGCAATGAGAGCGCCGTATGCGACGTCGTCGTCTGCCGACTGCGCTGAACGAGACGCCAGGTCAGCCGAGAATCGAGCGCGGCCGATGACGAACAACGACACGTTGGTCACCACCTGGAACTTCGACGCGGCGCTCAGGGCGACCCCGTCGAGGGCGCTCAGACCCGCGTCGAGCCACGCCATGTTGTTGGGCCCGGTCGGTGGAGCCGTGATGGGCAGCTTGAGCCACCACGGTCGACTCAGCATCGTGGCATACTCCTGATTCGCCCACGCCTCGAGCTTGACGCGCCAGGTCACGCCGTCGGGAGTCACCGGCGGCGGCCCGATCACCCGATCCGAAATCAGTTCGATCAGTTCGTCTTTGCTTGCCACGTAGCGGTAGAGCGACATGGTCGTGAACCCGAGCGCTTTGGCCACGCGGCCCATCGACAGAGCTGTGACGCCTTCTGCGTCGGCCAATTCGATCGCGGTGTCGAGAATTTGCTCGAGACTGAGCCCCTTCTTCGGACCCCGCGTTCCCGGCTGGTCCAGTCCCCAGGCCAGTTCAACTGCTCTCGGTAGCGCTCCGCGATCCATAAGCTCCCACTCTTCACTCTTGTCATCATCCTAGAACTGTGTACGCTATAAACACGAGTTTATGACATACACAGTTCTTACTTGGAGGTCTCGATGTCAGGAACGATCCCCGCAATCTCGGTCCGCGGACTCCGTAAGCACTACGGCGATCAACAGGTACTGGCTGGACTCGACCTGGCGGTCTCGGCCGGATCGGTGTACGCCCTCCTCGGCGCAAACGGCGCCGGAAAGACCACGGCCGTAAGAATTCTCACCACCCTCATCCCCTTCGACGGAGGCGAGGTCATGGTCGCGGGGCATTCACTGCCCGGAGATCCACAGAACGTTCGGCGGCGCATCAGCGTGACCGGGCAGTACGCAGCCGTCGACACCTTGCTGACCGGATTCGAGAACCTCACCCTACTGGGCGAACTGAATCACCTGGGCCGGAAGAACTCCCGTCGCCGTGCCGAGGAATTGCTCGACCAGTTCGTTTTGACGGACTTCGGCGACAAACGCGCCGGCAACTACTCGGGCGGCATGCTCAGACGACTCGACATCGCAATGAGCCTCGTCGCCCGACCGGACGTCGTCTTTCTCGACGAACCCACCACCGGCCTGGACCCGCGAAGCCGCCACGACATGTGGTCGATCGTTCGAGGACTCACAGCGTCAGGCGTCACCATCTTCCTCACCACCCAATACCTCGACGAGGCAGACGAATTGGCCGATACGGTCGGCGTGCTGAGCGGCGGCCGCATCGTCGCCGAGGGAACACCGGACGAACTCAAACGCCTTGTTCCCGGCGGCCACGTCGCACTGCAATTCGAGAACCTGGCCCAACTCGAACTCGCCGCGGCGTCACTGCCGCAGGCGCATTCGAATGCCGAGACCTTGACCCTGCACATCCCTTCCGACGGGGCAGTTCCGTCGATCAAAGCGATCCTCGACTCGATCGACGATCCGTCGATCACCGTCGAGAAGTTCTCCGTTCACACTCCGGATCTGGACGACGTGTTCTTCGCGCTCACCGGATCGGGCCAACCCGAGATTGCGAGCGTTCGATGACCTCCACCATTGCAATCGATTCCGCGGTGATGCTCCGCCGGAATCTCAAACACGTTCTGCGCAGTCCGGATTCGATGATCACCGCGATAGCCCTTCCGGTCATGCTCATGCTGCTGTTCGTCTACGTCTTCGGCGGCGCCATCAACACCGGTAGCGAGTACATCGACTACGTAGTGCCCGGAATCATCCTTCTGTGCGCCGGTTTCGGCGCCTCGACCACCGCGGTCAGCGTCTCGAGCGACATGAAGGACGGGATCATCGACCGTTTCCGGACCTTGGCGATCTCTCCGTCGTCGGTCCTGACCGGTCATGTACTGGCCAGCGTCGTCCGCAACGTCCTGACTACGGCGATCGTGGTCGTGGTTGCGCTGATCATGGGATTTCGCCCGACCAGCGATCCGTTGCGCTGGCTCGGCGTCGCCGCTGCGATCGTCGCCTTCGTCTTTGCCATGTCGTACCTCTCGACAGCTTTGGGACTCTTGGCCCAGAACCCGGAGGCTGCAAGCGGATTCACCTTCGCCATCATGTTCCTGCCCTACGTCAGCACTGCTTTCGTACCGGCTGAGACCATGCCGTCCTGGCTGCAGGGGTTTGCCCGGCACCAACCGGTGACTCCGATCATCGAGACTGTGCGCGGACTCCTGATGGGCACGCCGATCGGGAACAGCGCGGCCATCGCCCTCGCGTGGTGCCTGGGCATCGCCGCCGTGGGATTCGTGTGGTCCAACTGGCTCTACCGACGAAAGACCGCGAGCTGACCACACAAGAAAGCCCCACACCTGACGGTGCGGGGCTGCTTGTGCTGTGCGCCTTTATTAACCGCGGGGGGTTAATAAAGGCGCACAGTGGATTACTTGGCGTCCAGCAGATCGATCACGAAGACCAAGGTCTTGCCGGAAAGCTGGTGCCCTGCACCGGCGGGGCCGTATGCCAGCTCCGGCGGAATGGTGAGCTGACGGCGTCCGCCGACCTTCATGCCCGGGATGCCGTCCTGCCAGCCCTTGATCAGGCCACGAAGCGGGAACTGAATGGACTCGCCACGGCTCCAGGAAGAGTCGAACTCTTCGCCGGACTCGAACTCGACACCGACGTAGTGAACGTCGACGGTGCCACCGGGAACGGCTTCGGCGCCTTCTCCGACAACCAGATCCTTGATGACCAGATCGGTCGGCGCGGGGCCTTCCTGGAACTCGATTACGGGCTTGCTACTCATGGGTCCTCCTCGTTGAGGCGAAAATTGGGGGGCAGGGGCTAGCGGGTGGTGATGTCCCGATAGTCACGCTCGGTGTAGCCGGTGTAGATCTGGCGCGGGCGGCCGATCTTCGTAGCCGGATCCTCGTGCATTTCACGCCAGTGCGCAATCCAGCCGGGCAGACGGCCCATGGCGAACAGCACCGTGAACATGCGCGGCGGGAAGCCCATCGCGCGGTAGATGAGACCGGTGTAGAAGTCGACGTTCGGGTAGAGCTTGCGCTCGATGAAGTAGTCGTCCGTGAGGGCGGCCTCTTCGAGTTGCATTGCGATGTTGAGCAGTTCGTCGTCGCCGCCGAGCTTGGCGAGGATGGTGTGCGCGGTTTCGCGGACCAGCGCAGCGCGCGGATCGTAGTTGCGGTAGACGCGGTGCCCGAAGCCCATGAGCTTCACGCCGTCTTCCTTGTTCTTGACCTTGCGGACGAACTCGGCTGCGGTGCTGCCGCTGGCCTTGATCTCGTCGAGCATCTCGAGCACTGCCTGGTTGGCGCCGCCGTGCAGCGGGCCCCACAGTGCGTTGATGCCGGCCGAGACGGAGGTGAACAGGTTGGCGTCCGACGAGCCGACCATACGCACGGTCGACGTGGAGCAGTTCTGCTCGTGGTCTGCGTGCAGGATCAGCAGCATGTCGAGTGCCTTGGCGACCTCGGGATCACCCTGGTACGGCTCGGCGGGGAAGCCGAACGTCATACGCATGAAGTTCTCGACCAGGTTCAACGAGTTGTCCGGGTACAGGAACGGCTGTCCGACGGACTTCTTGTACGCGTACGCAGCGATGGTCGGCAGCTTCGCGAGAAGACGGATGGTGGACAGTTCCACCTGCTCCGGATCCTCGGGATCGAGCGAATCCTGGTAGTACGCCGACAATGCGTTCACTGCGGACGAGAGAACCGGCATCGGGTGAGCGTTGCGCGGGAATCCGTCGAAGAACCGCTTGAGGTCCTCGTGAAGCAGGGTGTGTCGACGGATGCGGTCCGTGAAGGACTCGAGCTGGGCGTCGGTCGGCAGTTCGCCGTAGATCAGCAGGTAGCTGACCTCGATGAACGTCGACTTACCTGCCAACTGCTCGATGGGATATCCGCGGTAACGCAGGATTCCCTTCTCACCGTCGATGTAGGTGATTGCAGAACTGGTGGATGCAGTGTTCACAAAACCGGGGTCAAGGGTGGTGTACCCCGTTGTGGCCAGCAGCTTTCCCAGCTCGATGCCGTCATTGCCCTCTGTTGCCCTGGCAATGGACATCGTGTACTCACCACCGGGGTAAGTAAGCGTGGGCTTTGTGTCATTGTCAGCGGGCACGAAGGATCCCTCTCAAGCTCGAACCAACGAGTAACTACATGCGATCAACTAGAAACTAGTCGCACGGGAGAGATCGTGCCGAAGGAGGGTCGCTCCACGGCTATTTTTCGGGTACTCACGAACCCGACATACCCACCGAAACTGAAACATGTTCCAGTCTGGGCTTTCCCACTCGCGTGACCGGTACTCCAGTCTACGGAATCGCGCATTTACCCACACTGATCTGCAAATCTCGGCTGCAATTCGCAAATGGGAGCAACGTCGGACCTTCCGGACCACTGACACGGGGTACCGAAAACCGATTGTTATCGGCTGATGCCTACTTGGTGTTACACGATCCCACGGTATGAGAGACGGATCACAGCGCCTTGATGCCCCAGCTACCCGTCCACGTCTGACCCGGATGAAGCACCAGGAGATCGATGCCCGAGTTGAAGGCGTCAGGCGGGCAGGTCATCGGCTCCAAAGCCAATGCGCGGCCGCGATCGGGATACCCCTTGTCGTTGGCGGGATCTGCGACGAATGCCTGAATCCACGGGAACTCGCGGTTGGTCCACAGGGCAGTGCCCGTTCCATCCGGAGCCAGCAGCTCGTGTTGCGTGCGACCACTGCCGTCGACGACGTCCAATGCGCTGTACGGAGTGTCCAACTGCACCCCGGCAAGCAGTCTCGGTGTCCGGAAGTCGTAGTCCGTACCGGCGACTGCCTGCGAATACGCGTTCGGCAGCATCCTCGCCGGATCGATCGGCAACCGCGTGCCTGCTGCCAGATGCAGAGCACATTCGTCGAGCGGAAAGTCGCCGGCGCGAATGAAGGTGTGCATTCCGAGCCCGAACGGCGACGAGGTCGCACCCTTGTTCGTGGCCGTGTGCGTGACGGTCAGTCCGTCGGCACCGACCTCGTAGGCGACCGTCAGCTGCAACGGATAGGGCCAACCCTTGTGAAGTCCCACGTCGACCGACAGTTCGACGCGCTCGTACGTGTGGTCCACGAGGCTCCAATTGCGACGCCGGACGAACCCGTGGCTCGCGTTCCCCAGCGCAGGTTCGGTGATCTCGAGTTGATGCTCGATCCCGTCGAACATGAAGTGCCCGTCGCGAATTCGGTTGGGCCACGGCGCGAGAACCAATCCGGCCGACAGCGGTGGCTTCGATCCGAGTGCCCAGGTCTCGGTCAGCGCGCGCTGACCGTTCGGTCCTTCGTGATCGAGTAGCCGCAACCCGGCACCGGCCGCGGCGATCTCGGCTCGATAGCCTCCACCACGGATCTCGAACCCTCCCCTACCCGTGCTGTGCGGCGCAGTCATACGTACCAGTTTCCACCACGAGCGACCGGTTAACCAGGACGTCAGACGGCGCGTCCCACCTTGTAGCGAACGAATGCCGGAAATGCGAGGGCAGAAAGGACAACACCGACAATCACCAGGAAGCCGCCGCCCGCTGCCGCGACACCGGTCCCGAACAGGAAGGCTGCACCGCCGTGCAGCACGTCACCGATACGCGGACCACCTGCCACGACCACGATGAACACGCCCTGCAGTCGTCCGCGCATGTCGTCGGTTGCCACTTGCTGGAGCATCGTGCTGCGGAAAGCCGCCGAGACCATGTCGACGGCTCCGCCGAATGCCAGGAACGCGACCGCCACCCAGAGCAGAATCACACTGGAACCGGGACTCGCGAAGTACACGGCAACGCCGAAGCCGACCATGGACAGCCCCCACAGCGCGATGCAGACCAGAACGGCTCGCCCCTGGTACTGAACCCGTGGCAACCAACCCGAGAAGACTCCGCCCAGAACGGCTCCCACCGACATCGCCGCGAACAGCAGTCCCAGCGCAAAACCGCCGCTGGCGGGATCACCGAAGGATTCGTGGGCAATCTCCGGGAACAATGCTCGCGACATCCCGAACACCATCGCGATGATGTCCACCACGAACGACGCGAGCAGAACCTTCTGCGTCGCGAGATACGTGAAACCGCCGAGGACCTCGCTCAATCCGGCTCGCCGAGACGTTCCGGTCGGCGGAATCGCCGGGAGCTTCCATACCGCCCACAGTGTGGCGAGAAGAAAGATCGAGTCGAGCAGGTACAGCAGTTGCAGACCGGCCGACGGTATGAGGACACCCGCCAGTAGCGGGCCGGCTATCGCACCGAACTGCACGACAGTCATGTTCAGCGAGTTCGCGGCAGGTAACTGCCTGCCCGGAATCAACCGAGGGATGATCGCCGCTCGCGTCGGCTGGTTCACCGCGAAGAACGCCTGTTGAACCGAGAACAATCCGAGCACCAACCACACGTTGTTCACGTTCAGGGCAGCCTGGATCCAGAACAGTACCGACGTGACGCCGAGTCCGATCGAGGTGATCATCAACAGCCGTCGTCGATCCATGACGTCGGCCAGTGCGCCGCCCCACAGACCGAAAACGACCAGCGGGACCAGACCGAAGATTCCCGTCAGACCGACGTAGGCCGAGCTTCGGGTGATCTCGTACACCTGTTGCGGTACGGCGACCACGCTGAGCTGAGCGCCGATGACGGTGACGATGCCGGCCGTCCACAGCCGTCGATAGTCGCGATTCTCGAGCGGAGTCGTGTCCGCGAGTAGCCGGCTCACGGCTGGAGACGGACGGCGGACCACTGTCCGTCGACCAGGCTCGTGCGAACTCGATTGTGCATGCGGTTCGCGCGTCCTTGCCAGAACTCGACAGACTCGGGCCGAATCAGAATCCCGCCCCAGTTCGGTGGCACCGGAATCTCACCGTCCACGCCGAATCGAGCAGCGACCTCACGCAGTTGCTCGTCGAGATCGGCACGCGAGTCGATCGGACGAGACTGCGACGACGCCCACGCGCCGAGCTGTGAACCTCGAGGCCTGGTTCGCCAATACTCCTGCGTCAGTTGAACACTCACCCGCTCGGTGGTGCCGCGGACGATCACCTGCCTGGCAAGGGTCAGCCACGTGAAGTTCGCCGACGCGTACGGGTGGGCGTCGAGGTGACGAGCCTTGTCGGATCCGTAGTTGGTGAAGAAGAGGACGCCGTCCTCGCTGAGCCCTTTGCAGAGCACGGTGCGCGACGCCGGACGGCCACCGTCGTCCACCGTCGACAGAGTCATGGCGTTGGGCTCCGGCGCGTCAGCTTCGACGGCGTCCACGAGCCATTGGCGCATGAGGGGCAGCCAACCGGTTTCGACAACCGAAGTATCCAATTCCGCACTCATGCGGTCCTCGACGGACTCCGATTCGCTGCCTGCTTGCGGATAGCCCACACGCATGGCCGCGAGTTCGTTGTCCACCGCCTGCGGGTCCTGACGTTCATTCGACACAGCCGAGAACGCTACTCCCGGGTACTCACTGGCCAACGGCTACGCGGCACGCGCTAAAGTTTGCCGTGGCTAGACCCGACCCGGACCGCGAGCCGCACCAGCGACAGCGCCGAATCGGGACGAGACGATTGCGCAGTACAAAACACGGTGCGTGCTTATCCCTGCGAGCACCGAGGCGCAGTCACTGAAGCTGAGGCAGTGCGACTGTAGACCTGGCGCACTCGAACGAGGAGAGTCCACGAGAATGGCAGCGAGCGCAGCAACACCGGACGATTTTGTGAGCGGACTCGAAGGCGTCGTCGCCTTCACCAGCGATATCGCAGAACCTGACAAGGACGGCGGCGCACTGCGCTACCGCGGAGTCGACATCGAAGACCTGGTCGGCCAGAGGGTCACCTTCGGCAACGTATGGGCCCTTCTCGTCGACGGCCGCTTCGGCCCCGGCCTCCCGCCGGCCGAGCCGTTCCCCCTCCCCATTCACACCGGCGACGTCCGTGTCGACGTTCAGGCCGGACTGGCGATGCTGGCTCCCATCTGGGGCTACCAGCCGCTCCTCGACATCGATGACGAGACCGCCCGCGACCAGCTCGCCCGCGCATCCGTCATGGCGCTGTCGTACGTCGCGCAGTCCGCTCGCGGCATCTACCAGCCGGCAGTCCCGCAGAGCCGCATCGACGAGGCCAAGACCGTCACCGAACGCTTCATGGTTCGCTGGAAGGGTGAGCCCGATCCGGCACACGTCGAGGCAATCGACGCGTACTGGGTCTCGGCAGCCGAGCACGGCATGAACGCCTCCACCTTCACGGCCCGCGTCATCGCCTCCACGGGCGCCGACGTCGCGGCTTCGCTTTCCGGCGCCATCGGCGCGATGTCCGGCCCGCTGCACGGCGGCGCACCGGCCCGCGTTCTTCCGATGATCGAAGAGACCGAGAAGACCGGCGACGCCCGCGCACTGGTCAAGGGAATCCTCGACCGCAAGGAAAAGCTCATGGGCTTCGGACACCGCGTCTACCGCGCCGAAGATCCCCGTGCACGCGTGCTCCGCGCCACGGCCAAGCGCCTCAACGCTCCCCGCTACGAGGCTGCCGCAGCTCTCGAGCAGGCTGCACTGGCAGAACTGCGTGAGCGTCGTCCCGATCGCGCGATCGAGACCAACGTCGAGTTCTGGGCCGCCGTCATCCTCGACTTCGCCGAGGTTCCCGCGCACATGATGCCTGCCATGTTCACCTGTGGCCGCACCGCCGGCTGGTGTGCACACATCCTCGAGCAGAAGCGTCTCGGTAAACTGGTACGCCCGGCCGCCATCTACACCGGCCCGGCGCCCCGTACTCCGGAGTCGGTCGAGGGCTGGGACCAGATCAGCCACGCGTAGTACCCCGCTCGAATTCGCCAATCACGGTAGTACAGAACACAAGTGAAGGAACAGAAAGAAGCGATGACCTCCACACCGATCATCCCCGCCGACCTCAAGCCCGCCGACGGACGCTTCGGCTGCGGTCCTTCCAAGGTTCGCCCCGAGCAGCTGCAGTCCCTGGTCGAGGTGGGCGCTTCGGTGTTCGGCACCAGCCATCGCCAGAAGCCGGTCAAGAACGTTGTGGCCAGCATTCGTTCCGGCCTCGCCGATCTGTTCTCACTGCCCGAGGGCTACGAGGTCGTCCTCGGCAACGGCGGAACCACTGCGTTCTGGGATGCGGCCGCATTCGGCCTCATCCGCGAGAAGTCGCTGCACCTGACCAACGGCGAATTCAGCTCCAAGTTCGCTTCGGTCGCCAAGGCCAACCCGTTCATCGGTGACCCGATCGTCGTTTCCGCCGATCCGGGCAGCGCACCGGTGCCGGTCTCCGACCCGTCCGTCGATCTCATCGGCTGGGCGCACAACGAGACCTCCACCGGTGTGTCGATCCCCGTCTCGCGTCCCGCGGGTTCGGAGAACGCACTGATCGCCATCGACGCCACCTCGGGCGCCGGCGGACTTCCGGTCAATGTCGCCGATTCCGACGTCTACTACTTCGCTCCGCAGAAGTGCTTCGCTGCAGACGGCGGACTGTGGATCGCGCTGATGAGCCCGGCCGCCCTCGAACGCGTCGCGGAGATCAAGGATTCGGGACGCTGGACGCCTGACTTCCTCTCGCTGCCCATCGCCGTGGACAACAGCTCCAAGGATCAGACGTACAACACCCCGGCCCTGGCCACCCTCTTGCTCTTCGCCAACCAGATCGAGTGGATGAACAGCAACGGCGGCCTCGACTGGACTACCGCTCGCACCGCGGATTCGTCCTCGCGCCTGTACAACTGGGCCGAGGCCAGTGAGTTCGCAACGCCGTTCGTCGCTGATCCGGCACACCGCTCGCAGGTTGTCGGCACCATCGACTTCAACGACGACGTCGACGCTGCCGAGGTGGCAAAGATCCTGCGCGCCAACGGAATCGTCGATACCGAGCCGTACCGCAAGCTCGGCCGCAACCAGCTGCGCGTCGGCATGTTCCCGGCCATCGACCCCGATGACGTCACCGCTCTCACCAAGAGCATCGACTGGGTCGTTTCTCAGCTCGGCTGATTTTCACATTTGCTTCACCGCTCGGCCCCCGGCATGACGTCGGGGGCCGAGCGTCGTTTGCGCCAGGCCTTGTGAGCTACCACACCGGTGGGCGGATCCGAGGTCATCTCGCCCTGCGTGTCCTGCCGAGTCCATGGTCACGAATGAATTACAGTTGAGCGCGGCGCAAAGTCGCGAGCCGGCGCGATAAGGAGGTCAATGTGCGAGAGCTTCGAGTGATCGGACTTGAACCCGATGGATCGCATGTGGTGTGCGCAGATGCTGAAACCGGCCAGAAATTCCGGCTTCCCGCCGATGACAAACTTCGTGCAGCTTCCCGCGGAGACGTGGCTCGACTCGGCCAGATTGAGATCGAAATGGAAAGCCAACTCCGTCCCCGCGAAATTCAGGCGCGCATTCGTTCCGGTGCTTCCGTAGAGCAGGTCGCCGAAGAAGCGAAGATCCCCATCAGCAAGGTCGAGCGCTTTGCGTACCCCGTTCTGCTCGAGCGCTCCCGCGCCGCGGAAATGGCGCAGGGCGGACACCCGGTGCGCGACAACGGTCCGACAGTTCCCACCCTCTCCGAAATCGTGACCCACGCATTCCGCGCCCGCGGCCACAGTATCGACGAGGCCACCTGGGATGCCTGGCGCGACGAGGACAATCAGTGGGTCGCGCAGTTGCAGTGGCAGGCCGGCCGCACCACCAACGCCGCGCACTGGCGCTACCAGCCCGACGCGCACGGCGGAACGATCGTCGCACTCGACGACGCGGCATTCGACTTGATCGATCCCGACTTCGGTCGCCCGCTCCGCGGCCTGGTACCGGTGGTCTCGAACGAGCCGCAGCAGCTCGAACTGTCCCGATTCGACGTCGAACCGGTGGCGGAGATCGAGCCCGAGCCCGCAGCAGTTTCCGAGCGGACAGCAGTTTCCGAGCGCACAGTAGTCCCCGAGCGGACGGTGGTGGCGGAACGGATCGTGGCGCCCGAACCGATTGCTGTCGAGCCGGAAACCGTCGTCACCGAAGAGGTTCCCGAACCCGCACCGGATGTGACCCCGAAAACCGCTCCGCAGCAGACGCAGACCAAGGACAAGCGCGGACGGCCTGCTCTTCCCTCGTGGGACGACGTACTCCTCGGGGTCCGCAGCAGCGGTCGCTGACCCGAAGGAAAGTATTCTTCTTTCGAGCGAGGCTGAGGAGAGAGGGCTGCCGGTGGCTGCACGGGTATCGACGATCTGGTTTCTGGGCGGCGCAGACGCTCGCACCGAATTGAGCAGGTACCCACAGCCGGATCAGACCGAGGCCCTGAAAATCGCCATGTCGCTGTACCCGGACAAGGAGTTCGAGTCGCTCGGGCCTCAGCCGCTGTCGATGGCCGCGACGGTGAGCCCCGGCTACGTCTTCGTCGGCGCGTACGGTCGAGTGAGTGTCGTCTGCAGCTCCGAACTCAGCACCTTCGTCCCCTCGAAACTGCCTGATTCCTGGCACCTTTCGGCAGAGGGTGGCTCGACGCTGTTGATCAGCTCCGTCCCCGAAACCGCGCAGGGTTCGTTTGCACTGTGGGAGGACGGCGAGCTACGACGCTCGTTCAGTGCCATCCCGATCGACATCGTCGAAAATCTGGGGATCCCACAGACCTGGGAACTGGAATTCTGGGCCGGCAACCATCCCCTGCGTTACCCGCCCGGGATCCTGCCTGATCCGCAGTCACTTCCGTTCCACCCGCAACAGTTCGCGGAGTCCGCCAACCTCGAGTGGCTGGGATTTCGATACACCGGCGCGCCGCGAGAACACGAACTCGACACAACGCAGATTCTCCTGTGGGGCTTCAAGATTCACCGACCCGGCGAGGCACCCAAACCTGCACCCCCAGCCCCCGCGCCGATGCCCGAGCAGGCGCCGACAGAGGTACCCATGCCCGAAAACATGCCGCCGATCCACGACGCACCGGTGGCCAAGCCGCGCGGCCGCCTCGCTCGGTACTTCGGCTTCAAGTAGCGCCGAGCAGCCTCACAGGTTCACGCGGCTATCGCTGCGATCCACCCGAGCGGTACGCCGACTACCGCGCCGTAGACCACCCATCGCCAGACGGGGACGGCTCGCCAGCGCCAGACGGTCGGCGCAAGTCCGCCTACCGCAATGACATTGACGACAACCGCCAGGAGCACGTTCACGTTGCCCAGCGCGACACAGAACGCCGCGACGGCACTGGTCGAGAGCATGGCTGCGAACACCGACACCGCGATTCCGGTGAACCAGGGCGTGCGGTCCTGAGTCACCGGCCGGTCCTGACACGTTCGTAGAAGGCCATCGCCGCTGCGGTCGCGACGTTGAGCGAGTCGGTGCCGGGCGCCATGGGTATCTTGGCACGAATATCGGTGGCCCGCATCGCATGTTCGGTCAAACCTGGCCCCTCGGCGCCCAGCAGTAGCGCTACCTTCTCCCCGGTCATCGCTTCGGCCAAAGTGACCGCTTCCGGATTCGGAGTCAAGGAAATGAGCTGAAAACCGTTGCCACGCAGCTCATCCAAGTCGTGTGGCCACTTTGCCACATGCGCGAAGGGCACTCGCAGCACGTGCCCCATCGACACACGGACCGACCGCCGGTACAGCGGGTCGGCACAACCCTTCCCGAACAGAACTGCATCGACACCGAGCCCCGCCGCGTTGCGGAACATCGAGCCGAGATTCTCGTGATCGTTGACGCCTTCGAGAACCACGACGGTCTTCGCGTCCTTCAACACGTCCGAGACCGCGAGCGGTGCCGGGCGCGCTGCTGCAGCGAGGACGCCGCGGTTGAGGTGAAATCCGACGACCTCGGCCATCACTTCGGCGCTCGTACGGTAGAACGGCACGTCCACACCGTCGAGATCGTCAGCGAGCTCCAGGAGCCGTCGTTCGACGCCGAGGAGACTGATCGGCTCGAACCGCGAAGTCAGCAGTCGCTGAGTGACGAACACTCCCTCGGCGATGACCAGTCCCTTGCCCTCCGGGAGGTCGGGGCGCCGATCCGAAGAGTTGAGATCGCGAAAGTCATCCAGCCGGGGGTCGGCGGGATCTGAGATGTCGATGACGTGAACCACGGGTCTATCGTGCCGTACGCACCGCGAGCCCCCACCACTACTCCCGACCTAACGCAACAGCGTGACAAAATGCGCGTCGAGCACCTGGCTGATCACCTCTGGATTGGTTCGCTCGGGATTGTCGACGCCGTGCGACGCGAGCCCGTCGGCGAGCGCATGCAATCTCATCGCCTCGATGTCGACCGAGGCACCCGGCCGTAGAAAACCCGCTCGATGCGCCGCTTCCACGAACGAACGAAAGTGCTCGAACAAGGTCCGGTCTGTCTCGTCACGCACCGCCGTCAACGCCGAATCGGTCTGGGCGGCAGCAGCAAAGGCCTCCCAAACCTGCATTTCTTCACGCCGATCTTGGTCGAGGGGAACGAACTGATCGGTGAACTGACGGATCGCGCGGCGGATGTCGGGATCGAAGTCGATGCCGGCAATCCTTTCCTCCACCCGGACGGTCACGAGCGTCATCGCGAACAGCAAGAGTTCGGACTGCGTCGCGAAGAAGTGCCGTAGCGACCCCGTCGACATCTTCGCCTCGTCCGCGACCGCCCGGACGCTGGCGCTCGCCACACCGTCTCGACGGATCACACGCCACACGGCCTCGGCGATCTCTTCACGCCGCTCATCCGGACTGCTACGTTTCACCACTTCACAAAACTAACACAGCTGTGCTAGTTTTCAATCACTAACACAGTCGTACTAGAAATGAGCTGATGTCATGATCGTCCACTTGATCATCGCGTGCGAAATCATGTTCTGGGTGTTCATCGCCGCAGGTCTCGCGGCCCGCTATCTACTGCGCCGCAAAACGCTGGGCGCCGCACTGCTCATCTGCGCGCCCCTGGTGGATGTCGTACTGCTCGTCGCCACAGCCCTCGATCTTCGTGGCGGTGGCGAGGCGAACTTCACCCATGGGCTTGCCGCGGCCTACATCGGATTCTCCGTCGCGTTCGGACACAGCCTCATCTCCTGGGCCGACGCCAGGTTCGCCTACCGATTCGCCGGCGGCCCGGCTCCCGTCGCACCACCCAAGTACGGGAGTGCGCGAGCACTGCGCGAATGGCGCGAGTTCGGCAAAGCCGCGATCGCCTGGGCCGTCGCGTGCGGACTTCTCGGCGCGGCCATCTTCCTCGTCGACGACCCCACCCGTACTGGAGCCCTCGACGGATGGATCAGCAAGCTGACAGTGGTACTCGCAATCTGGGGAGCAATCGCCCTGAGCTACACGGTGTTTCCCAAGCGTGAGAAGGTCACGGCGCGCGGCTAGCCTCGACTGCCTGTTCGGTCGCGTCGCATACGATCACCGGACGCAGGACGAAAACCGGTAGCCTGCCCCCGTCTTCGGGTCGCGCAAGACGAAGTTTCAGCCCTTCGCTGCGTAGCAGGTACACCCCGGCCACAGTGCCCGAGACGAGCGAGATCACTCCGCCCACGATCAAGGGCGCACGTGGGTCCACGGAGTCGGCGAGCCAACCCAGCAACGGGCTTCCTAGCGGTGTGCCACCGAGGAAACTGAGCATGTAGATACCCATCACCCGCCCGCGCATCTCGGAAGGCACCGACATCTGCAGGATGTTCATCGCGGACGTCGTGAACGTCAACGTCAGTGCGCCCGTGGGGATCAACATCAGCGCCACCAACGCGTAGGTGGGCATCAATCCCACCGCGACCTCGAACACACCGAAAGCCACGGCGGCACCGAGGAACGTCCGCAACCGCGGCGCTTCCTTCCGTCTTGCGGCGTACGCAGCGCCGGCAAGGGTGCCCACGGCGAGCGTCGTGGACAGCAATCCGTAACCGTCGGCCTCGAGGCCGAACGTGTTGCGCGCCATCACCGCCAGGCTGATCGCGAAGTTCAGGCCGAAGGTCGAGACCATGAAGACCGACACCATTATCACGCGAAGGTCCTTGCGGCCCCATACATATCGGAACCCGTCGCGCACCTGCCCCTTGGTGCGCGGGGCCGGTTCCGACGGGATCAACTCCTTCTTGTTCATCAGGTAGAGCGCGATGAGCACCCCACCGAATGTCGCGACGTTGAGCAGGAACACCCACCCTGTTCCGATCAGGTTGATCAGCACACCCGAGATGGCCGGACCGACGATGCGGGCCGTGTTGAACGTCATGGAGTTGAGCGCGATGGCGTTGGACAGGTGTTCCTTGCCCACCATTTCGATGGTGAACGATTGACGCACGGGTGCGTCGAGCGCCGAGACACAGCCGAGGGCAAAGGCAATCAGGAAGACATGCCACAACGCGACGAGCCCACCGACGTCCAGCAGGCCCAACACGAGTGCGCATACCGCACTCGCCCACTGCGTGAAGATCAGGATCCGACGCTTGTCGTACCGATCGGCAAGCACCCCACCCCACACCGACAAGAACAGCGTCGGGCCGAACTGCAAGGCCATGACGATGCCCACCGCCAGCGCGTTGCCGTCCGAGAGCGTCAGTACCAGCCAGTCCTGGGCGATGCGTTGCATCCACGTGCCGACCAGAGAAACGATCTGTCCGGAAGCCCAAAGGCGGTAGTTGCGGTTGTGGAGCGCGGCAAACATGCCGGAATCGGGGTCTCGGGGCACCCCACTATCTTGCCCCTCGAGTAATTCGTTTGGGCAACGACCTCTAGGTAGCGGAGCTACGCGACCTCTAACTCACGGAGCTACTCCGTCTTGTTGACCATCTCGGTGATGATCTCGACGGCACCGCGCAGCGTCGCGAGTTCTTCGCCACCCAGCCCGGCCAGCTGCTCGTTCATCCACGCCTCACGCGCATGAGTTTCGTCCGCGAGCAACGCCTGCCCGGCGTCGGACAGATTCACGATGATCTGACGACCATCCGTGGGATGCGGCGAGCGCTCGACCAGACCGAGCTCGGCGAGAGAAGCAACAACGCGCGTCATCGACGGCGGCTGCACTTTCTCACGTGCTGCGAGTACGCCAGGAGTCATCGGGCCGTACTGATCCAGGCTCGCCAAGGCGGACAGTTGCGTCAGCGATACCTGAGCGTCGACTCTGCGGCCGCGCAGATGCCTGGTGAGACGCACTACAGCCAGGGAAAGATCGCTGGCCAGCGCACGAGTTTCGGTGGTCACGCGTCAGACAATACGTCAAGAGCTGGCCGGTAGCTCACGTAATCGAATACCGGTCAACCCTGATTTCACGTAAGGGCGTCGGTAATGGGTCCGACAGTGAAGTAGGCCACAAAAAGTGCCGCCACGATCCAGAGCAACGGGTGGATCTTCTTGATACCACCGCTGGCAGCGTGCAGGACCACCCATGAAATGAAGCCGACGCCGATGCCGTTGGCGATCGAGTAGGTGAACGGCATGACGATCATGGTCAGGAACGCCGGGAGAGCAACCGAGAACTTGGTGAAATCGATGTCTCGGACCTGCCCGATCATCAGCGCACCGACGACGACGAGGGCAGGCGCAGCTGCCTCGATCGGCACGACGGAGTAGAGCGGCGTCAGGAACATCGCGACGAGGAAGAGCAGTCCGGTCACGACGTTTGCCAGGCCCGTGCGGGCGCCTTCGGCGATACCCGACGCGGATTCCACGAACACGGTGTTCGACGACGCCGAAGCGCCACCGCCCACGATCGCGCCCGCGCCTTCGACGACAAGCGCGCGACCGACGTTGGGGAGGTTTCCGTCCTTGTCGGTCAGGCCGGCTTCCTTACCGAGACCCGTCATCGTGCCCATGGCGTCGAAGAAATTCGCGAGCACGAGGGTGAAGACAAGCAGGCTGGCGGCCAGAACACCGATGCGGGTGAATGCGCCGAAGATGCTGACGTCGCCGACCAGGCTCAGATCAGGCATACCACCGAGCATCTCCGGGATCGCGGGGATGCTGAGGTTCCAGCCCTTGGGGTTGGTTCCGAGCGAGGGTCCGACGTCGGCAACTGCCTCGATGATCGCGGCGAGGATCGTCGTGACGACGATGCCGATCAGCAGTCCACCACGAACCTTGCGCACTACCAGAACACCCATGAGCAGCACACCGAAGATGAACACCACGGTCGGCCACGAAGCGATGGAGCCGTTGATTCCGAGTCCGACGGGAACAGTCGTACCGGCGGCATCGGGGATACGGCGGACGAATCCGGCGTCGACCAGTCCGATGAAGGCGATGAACATGCCGATACCGGCCGCGATCGCGGACTTCAATGCCGAGGGAATCGCATTGAACACCGCAGTTCGGAAACCGGTGAGTGCCAACAGAACGATGATCACACCGTCGATGACCACCAGGCCCATCGCCTCGGGCCAGGTGACCTGAGGTGCGATTGTGACGGCGAGCAGGCTGTTGATGCCGAGACCCGCGGCGATGGCAAACGGATAGTTGGCAACGACACCGAAGACGATGCTCATCAGGCCGGCAACCAGAGCGGTGACCGCAGCCACCTGGTTGACCGGAAGGATGTTGCCGAGAACGTCGGTCTTCGCTGCAGCGTCGTCAGCCGAGAAACTGCCGAGGATCAGGGGGTTGAGGACCACGATGTAGGCCATCGCCACGAAGGTGACGACACCGCCGCGAATCTCGGTCGAGATCGTCGACCCTCGTTCGCTGATCTTGAAATAGGTGTCGAGGATCTTGCCGGGTGCCGCCATGTTTGTTCTTTCCCCATCGCTGTAGGTCGCCGTGTGCCGGCGCACATGAAGCCGGTCGCACTAGGGAGAGTAGGCCACCGGGGTACGGGTAGCGTTAATTTTGTGACGGAGACTCGCAACACAACAGGCCTGATCGGCAAATTGTCCGCACCCGCGCCGGCACTGATCATCGGCACCGCGTTGTGGGTGATCGCCACGATCGTGGTCGCGGTGAGCGGCGATCGTTGGTCGGATGCACTCCCGATCTGTTACGCGGGTATCGGAGTCGGCTTCCTCGGCTTCGCTCTGTTCTCCATTCAACGACGCGCAGCTGTGCGCGGTGACAAGGGCGCACAGCAGGGCGCCGGTCTGGTCGACTGAGCAGGTCGATTCACCCTTTCAGCGTGGTAAGCCTACCCTTCACTCCAGTGTCGGTCTTAGCTTGTCAATGCTGAAAGGAACCACGTAGCCGTGAAGATCTCCCACCGAAATCGTTGGAAAAGCCGAGGACGTTGGACGAGACTGACATCCGTTGCTGTGGTCGCCCTGGTCGGCACAGCACTCGTCTCCTGCAGTTCGAACGACGACGCAGCAAGTAGTCCGTCGAGTTCCGGTGGTGGCGCCTTCCCCGTCACGATCGATCACGCTTTCGGCAGCACCACGATCGATTCCGAACCACAACGGATCGTCACCGTCGGTTACAACGACGAGCAGGCTCTGTTGGCTCTGGGCATCAAGCCCGTCGGAATGGTCAACCAGTACCCGGGCGAACCGGACGTCAACCGCACGTGGCCATGGGTCACCGGCCCTTGGGGCGGAACCGAACCGACCGTCGTCGGCAGCAATCCCGAAACCACGATCAGCGTCGAAAAGATCGCTGCGCTCGAGCCCGACCTGATCCTCGCGCTCTACTCGAGCATCGACAAAGACCTGTACAGCACACTTTCCGCGATCGCCCCGACCGTCGCGAAGGATCCGGCCTACGGCGACTACGCAACTCCGTGGCAGATCACGACGAAGACCGCAGCGAAGGCAGTGGGTCGCGAAGCCGACGGCGAGAAGTTGGTCGCCGATATCGACAAGCAGTTCGCCGACGCCAGAAGCGCTCACCCGGAAATTGCAGACCAGACCGCGGTGATCATCAGCGTCGACGCGACCCCGGAGTTCTACGCCTTCTCCTCCGAGGACGCCCGCGGACGGGTTCTCGGCAGTCTCGGATTCAAACCTGCTCCCGCGGTCGAGGCCTTGATGAACGGTGAGTTCTACGCGCCGATCTCCACCGAACGACTGGATCTTCTCGACGTGGACCGTCTCGTTGTCATCGGCAATCCCGATGCCGCACAGGCGGTCCGAAACAACCCTGGCTTCCAGCAACTCGACGTGGTCAAGGACAATCGCGTCGTCTACGTCAACGACGATCAGGCTCCGCAGGTCGGTGCGGCCTTGACCGCAAGCTCGGCACTGAGCTTGCCGTGGGCCACGAGCCAACTACTCGCCGAGCTCACGAAGTAACCAGCGCCCGGCGCTTTCTGATCTGCGCGGTTCCCCAGATCCACACCCCGGCCCACATCATCCCGAACGCCCAACCTGCCAGTACATCGGTCATCCAATGGGCAGCCAGGTAGACGCGGGAGAATCCGACGGCGATCGTGTACAGGCCGAGGCTCGCGAGCATTGCCGTCTTCGCGAGCCTCGGCAAGGCAAGACGAAGGATCACGGCGGCAACCGAAGTCGCGAGGATCGCGCTCATCATCGCGTGGCCCGACGGGAACGAATACGAATCGATTTCGATCAACCGCTCCGGCAGGGGTGGACGGGTTCGCGTGAAGATGCGCTTCAATCCGCTCATCACGAGCAGACCGGTCAACATCGATCCGGCGATCAGCAGAGCTTCGGTGCGTAGTCCCCGGACCAGAAGCACGATCGTGAGCAGCGTCGCGATCAGCCACGACGCGAGGGTTCCGCCGCTGTCGGTGATGACGTCGACGACGTCCACGAGCCACGCCGTCCGCTGACTCACTGCGCTGTCGAGTACCCACTGATCAAAAGACATCTGCCCTCACATTCCTTGCGGCAGAGTCCACGTACGCATCACGTGATGAACGCCGTCCGAGTCCACCCACCACGGCACGATCACCGTCGTCTCGACCGCCCCCGTCAGTTCCACCGACAGTTCGTGATGGATCACTACCTCGCCGCTGGGTACCTCACGGCCGAGGGCTGCGAAGCCGAGAACTGCCTGCGGTTCGTTCGCCCACGTCGTCACGACGCCGGTGCTGCTCACTCGTCCATAGACTGACGTGGACACCGTCGCGACGTCGAGCAGATCTGCCAGTGCGTCAGCTGTCTCGAAGCTGCCGAGCACGACTCGTTGTGCAGGTAGTGCTGCTCCCAGCCACGGTCGGTCGAGAACAAGGGCGTCGCCGGGATCGACCAGATCGCCGGAAAGGCCTCGCACGAACGGAGGCAGGTGCAGTTCCTCCAGGTCGAGAACCCGTCGCTGCGCTGCCTCACCCAGCAGTCGGTGCGTCCGCGCGACGACGGCGGAGGCCGGCATCCGTAGTGGGTCGGCAAGCCGATCGAGCAGCAGCTGAGCCAGTTCCGGATCGTCGACGGTATCCGATGCCAGCAATCCGGAGAAGAATCCGGCGTCGGGGTGTTCGGCAGCATCGAGCAATCCCTCGAAGGTGCGATCGCCCGGAGCGCGCAGCAAGCCCAGCACCTCACCGCCGAGTTCGGCATTCGAACGCAACCACCACGCCGTGTATCCACGACGGTCGGTGAGCAGCGCCCGCGTCGCCGGCGACTCGACCAGCAGCGACAACGCCTGCGGCCAGCGGTCTTCGTCCACGAGGTCGAGATCGCGCACGGCTTCGATGTATTCGGGGTCCTCGTCGAGGGTGTCCCACCATGCGTCTTCGGCGTCGAGATCGTGATCGGGGCCGGACGGCAATTCCTCACGGACCACCGTGAAACCCCACCCGACACCGACTACCCGTAGCGCCTGCTCCCCCACCCGCTGAACAAAATCAGCGTCGACGATACCGAAGGGAGAATCCTCGACCAGGACGCTTGCAAGGGGAGCTCCCGGAAGCAGAAGTTGGTCGGCGGACCGCAATTCGCCTTCCGAATCAGGAAGCAGCACTTCACCGATCCACGACGGCAGCGCCCCTGGCGCCACGTGGGCCGCCAATCCGAGCACCACTTGCGCCAACTCCGTCGCTACCGAATCATCTTGGTCCGCAGCATCTTCGATCAATGCGCGCAGCGCCGGATCGGACAGCAGGTCGGTGGCACTCGCGGTCTGCGCTCCCAATCGAGACAGCAACGGGTGAACCGCGACGGGATGAACCAACCTCGTCCACTGCACCGACGGCGCGTCTTCGCCCAGTTCGACGCCGACGACGACGGTCCGCGGCCCGGTCACCGTCCGTCCGTCGGAGAGCGGAACCGGCAGTGTTCCAAGCTCTTCCACCGCAAGAGTGTCGATCACCAAGGGCTCGAGAGCCGAATAGAGTCGATTCCACCACTTCGGTTCACGTTCCGAACCGCTGAGCAGTTCCGCGATGCGCGCGAGCCCGATGCGGTGCGTCGACACTGCCGCGAGTGCTCGCTCGTGCTTGGGGCCGGAGAGCTCGGGGACAACCAGGCCGCCGATGATATCGGTGAGCAACTCGGCAAGGTCATCACCGAGCCCGGGCACCACGGATGCTCGCTGCGGCGCGCGGTCGGGTTCACCGACCACCGGAAGCCACTCGTTTTCCTGCAGCTCCTTCAGAAGCGCTTCGCGCAGAAGCGAATCGGTTTCGCTGCGGGCAAAGGCAGGGATCGGAACGAGTGCCGTTCGCTGCCGAGGAGGTAGTGCAGCAAGGAACTTCGCGTACCCCTCGGCAAGCGGAGCGATCGGTGCAGCGGGCATGAGGCGTCGCCGATCGGGTTGCATTGCAATGTCGGCAATGATGATCGCGGGGATCGACAGTTCCTCGTCGGATCGCGTCGGCGCCCGCAGGACGTCGTCTGCGACCGGCTCGACGACCCCGTCGCGGACGGGCACCAACCATCGTGCGTTCGGCGCGGTGTACTGCCACCACGTGCGATCACCGATAGCGATCTCGACGAGGCCGGAATCCAGCACCCGTTCCGATCGCCGAAAAGTCTTCTCACCCAGACGAATTGATCCGAGAGCTGGGAGTTCGAGGACCAGGTCGACAGCCTCACGTGCCATCTGCGAAAGCAGCGCTGCGGCATCGACGTCCGGCCGAAGCGTCAGCACCACTTCCGAATCGGCACCGTCGCTCGGCAATTCGCCAGAGGGCCACACCAAACGAAGTACGGGGACACCGGTTTCCGGCACGGGGAGTTCGCGAGACTCGATCTCGCGCAGAGTGTGCGAGGCGGAGAATCGAATCGATCCCGTCGACGAGCGCAGTTCCACCTCGTCACTGACCGAGAGAACTGCCGAGAATCCGACGCCGAACCGTCCCGTCACACCTTCGTCGGCGTCGACCTTGTTCGACGCGCGCAGCGCGGTGAGCGCATGTACACCGGGTTCGTCCAGTGGACGGCCCGTGTTCGCCACCGTCAGCGTCCGACCGTCCACGTCCACCCACAAAGAGCCCTCGACGCCCTCGCGTGCAGCTGCATCGGCAGCGTTCTGCGCCAGTTCGGTGAGCAGACGGTCGCGGTACCCGGCCTTCGCGAGGTCGGATTCCGCAGCCGCGTCTTCACGCAATCGCGTCGGAGATTCCGACCACGCGCGCAGCGTCGCCTCGCGGAGTGCGTCCGTACCGAACGGATCTTCTACTCGGTGGATACCGAATCCTCAACTGCAACAGCGCTCGACGGGCGAGCGGGCACCGCAATCAGCTCGACGGCCCCGTCGTCGAATGCGTCGAACTGCGGCGAGCCCGCACCGAGCGGCAAGCTGGTGTCCGAGTGCGCGCCACAACCGTAAGACACGCTGACCACACGGCCGTCTGCGGAGAGTTCGTTTCCGCACACACCGAACGCTGCGTGCAGCGAACCGGCGAGTGGAAGGAAGAATCCACACAGTCCACACGTCGACGGCGCGGCCTTCGCCATCTCCGACTCCGGGCCGAAGTCACCGTCGAACCAACGCTGCGCGGCATCGAGTCGGCCCTCGCGGCTCATGACCTGTTTGCGGCCGAGCCCGATTTCGAGAGCTACCTCGTCGACTTCCGGGTCACCGGTGGCGACGTAGCCGGGAACGAGGCGAGGATCCTCGGCCGGCGGGGCGAGTAGGTCACCGACGGACAGATCGCCGGGACGAATCCGCTGATCCCATGGCAGCCATTCCGGCGCAACCAACGCGTCGGGACCCGGCAACAGCGCCAACTCACTGATCGTGGCGTGGGTGTCCTCCGGTCCGGCAGCGACGACAACCGCCCACTGCCAACCGCGGTATCCCGGAATGTCTGCTGCAAATCGATGGGTGGCGGCAAATTCGTCCTCCGACGTCACGCCGAGGTATGCCCCCACACCGCCTTCATGCAGGTCGACGACTGCCTTTCGGGCAAGCTCGACCGCATCGGCCAGTACTGGGCGCGGCACTGCACGCTCTGGAGAAGTAGCAACACTCACTCCTCCAGTTTGCCGCACCACCGCAAGTCCGCAACGCACTGGGCTGCCATGCTGGGCAGATGAGTAGGTCACACGCCAATTCCGTGCGCACTTTTGCAGTGGTCGCCGTGATCGCCTCGGCCTTGGCGGGGTGCTCCGATTCCCCCGGCGCTCCCGACAACCTCACGTCCGAAACCGGCTCCGTCGAGATCGTTCGAGTGTCCGCGCACGATCCCGACGCGTTCACGCAGGGCCTCGAGATCGACGGAAACCGGTTGTACGAAAGCACCGGACGCGTCGGGCAGTCCTGGGTGCGCTCGAGCGAGATCTCCGACGAGCAGTCCCCCGCTTCGGGACCGGAAGTTGCGCGTGCCGATCTCGACCCGCCGTTGTTCGGTGAGGGCATCACGGTTGCCGGAGACACACTGTGGCAACTCACCTGGAAAGACGGCGTTGCCATCGCCCGTGACAAGGACACCTTGACCGAACGAGGGCGGTTCCCACTCGACACCGAGGGATGGGGAATCTGTTCGCTCGGGGATCGGCTGGTCTCGAGCGACGGTTCGGCCACGTTGACCTTTCGCGATCCCGAAACCTTCGCGTCGATCTCGACCGTCGACGTCACCAGATCTTCGGAGTCCGTCGGCAAGCTGAACGAATTGGAATGCGCCGAAGACGGCTCCGTCTACGCCAATGTCTGGACCACGGACACCGTCGTCCGAATCGATCCGTCGGACGGCAGCGTCACGAACGTGTACGACGCTTCGCCGCTACGCGAAGAACTCGTCGCGGACGGATCGACCAGCACCGTCGACGTTCTCAACGGCATCGCGCAGATTCCCGGTACCGATCGATTCCTGCTCACCGGCAAGTATTGGCCGCAGATGTTCGAAGTCCGTTTTGTTAACTGAGTCCGACATGACACAGGACTCGCAGGGGTGTGCGTGGTAGCCGCGCCGACACTAGGACAGAATTGAGTGGTGACCGGACCGCGCGAACCCTACGACCCCGAAACTCGGCGAATCCACGACGAGCCGGAGGGGCAACAGGTGCACCCCGGTTACGACAATTACCCACCCGCGGCCCGCCCGGACAATTACCCACCTTCGGCCCGTCCCGCTGCCCGTCGCACGCCTTTGCCACCGCTGCATCCGATCCCCGAATCGCGGGGAGACTCCGAATCCGCGGCCGGTTCGAAGACGCCGGGGGCGGACGCTCCCAAGGCTCCACCGATGCCTCGCAAGCTCACCGTCACTCGCGTCGCAGCGATGCGCAGCCGCGAACTGACGAACAAGGGCATCGCGACCTTCCAGCGCGCGGCGAAGGCCGACGGCGCGGACAAGTCCGGTCTGACCGCTCTCACCTACGCGGTGATGACGAACAACGCGACCGACGCGGCGATCTCCGTCGCTCTGGCCAACACCCTGTTCTTCTCGGCGGCGACGGGCGAGGACAAGACCAAGGTCGCGCTCTATCTCCTGATCACGATCGCACCGTTCGCGGTCATCGCACCGCTCATCGGCCCCATGCTCGACCGGTTGCAGCGCGGACGCCGCATCGCACTCGCGTCGTCGTTCGGAATCCGGACGCTCCTCGCGGTGATCCTGGTCTTCAACTTCGACAGTTGGATCCTCTATCCGGCCGCGCTCGGCATGATGGTGCTCAGTAAATCGTTCTCGGTGCTCAAGAGTGCAGTGACACCACGTGTCTTACCACCGGAAATAGACCTGGTGCGCGTGAATTCGCGTCTGACGGTCTTCGGGCTGATCGGTGGAACGATCGGGGCCGGCGCGGTCGCAGGTGCGCTCGCGCTCGCTTTCGGTTCCACCGGCGCCTTGTGGTTCGCGGTCGCCGTCACCGTGTTCGGCGCATATCTGAGCATGCGAATCCCGTCGTGGGTCGAGGTCACCGAGGGTGAGGTACCCGCGACCATCACCTACCACCCGGACGAAGCGCATCACGCCGGCAGCGCCCCACCGCAGCCGGACGCCAAACCTGCCAAGGTCCGTCAGCCTCTCGGACGCGCCGTGATCATCGGACTCTGGGGCAACGGCACCATTCGCGTGCTCACCGGCTTCCTGACGCTCTACATCGCGTTCGTCGCCAAATCACGCACCGATCACGAGCCGCTCCAGCAGGCCATGATGCTCGGCCTGGTCGGCGCAGCAGCCGGTCTGGGTAACTTCGCCGGAAATGCCACGGGTGCGCGCCTCAAGCTCGGCCGGCCTGCCTTGATCGTGCTCCGGTGTACTGCGTCGGTGTGGATCATCGCGGTGATCGCAGCTCTGACGGACAACCTCATGACGGCCGCGCTTGCCACGCTCATCGCATCGGCCGCCAGCGCGCTCGCCAAGGTCTCACTCGACGCGTCACTCCAGCACGACCTGCCCGAGGAATCGATCGCGTCCGGATTCGGTAGATCCGAGACGGTTCTGCAGCTGAGCTGGGTACTCGGCGGCGCATTGGGGGTTCTGCTTCCGACCGAATACTGGATCGGGTTCACTGTTGTATCGGTGTTCCTGACGATCGGGCTTCTGCAGACCTTCCTGAGCTACCGAGGAAGCAGCCTCCTGCCCGGCCTCGGCGGGAAGCGACCCGATCTGGCCGAACAAGAAGTGACCGAAGTGATTTACACCGGTAAATCCAACCGAGGACAAGGAAGTACTCCGCAGTGATGATGCGCTCGAGAACAAAGAAGATCGTGGCAGCGATCAGTGTCCTGATGGTGGTGGCACTGGTTGCTTACGTCTCCGTTCTTTTCGTGATCATCAAGAACATCAATGACGACCCCGACAAGCTGCCGGTCATCACTGCATACGCACACGGCAAGACGATCGAAACGAACCCTGCCGGTTTCTGCACCATCGACCTGTCCCAGTGCGCCCAGGTGGGCGACATCTACGCACTCGACGTTCCAGCGGGCTACCCGCTGCAGCTGTCGTTGTCGACGGACGTCTCGGATGCGCAGTGGGCACTGCTCGCCGTCTACGAGGATGCCGACGGCAACCAGACCGGTGAGCCCCGAGTCTTCGAGCCCGGCGAGGCCCTGGCAGTGACGGTCGAGTCTTCGAGCGATCCCGTCAAGCAACTCGTCGGCGTCGAAATCCACCTCGCCGTCGGTGAGGGAAGCGAACAGGGACTGCTGATCTGGTCGATCAAGACCGCTTGATCCCCGGAACGTCGAAAATGCCCTGCACACCGATTGGTGTGCAGGGCATTTTGTTTCGAAGCCGTGTATGGCAGCTCGTATCGAGCGATCAGGTGTCGAGCTCGCGAGCGACGGCCCGGACGACCTCGGAGATCCGCTGAGCGGTCTTGCGGTCCGGGTACTTGCCGTTGCGCAGATCCGGCTGGACCTTCGCCTCGAGCAACGTGATCATGTCCTCGACCATGCCGTGCAACTGATCAGGGGTGTGCTTACGCTCGACGGGCTCACGACGCGTCGCCGTCGCGCCGCGCAACGACGGCGCCGGCTCGAGTACCTTCAGGCTCAGTGCCTGCGGACCGCGGCGGCCCGCAGCCATTCCGAACTCGACGCGCTGGCCGGCCTTCAAGCCTTCGACGCCCTCGGGGAGAGCGGAAGCACGGACGTAGACGTCCTCGCCCTCTTCCTGCGACAGAAAGCCGAAACCCTTTTCGACGTCGTACCACTTCACCTTGCCGGTCGGCACCGCGTTCACCTGCTCATCACTCGACTGGGGCGTCTGCCCCAATGTGCTCGGGAGGCTCTCGGAAGAGCCTCATGGCCTTGCTCGCATCGCTTCCGGTGGAAGAATGCAAAAGAACGCGCCCCACACTTGCTTCAGCGGGGCGCGCAGTCTGTTAACAGTCTACCTGTGACGAACCCGGGTCGGCACCCAGGTTTACAGGCACTATCCTCGTAGGTGTGGACCCTCAACCGAACCCGCGCACTTCCGGCACCGGAAACGGTCTGTTCCGTACGGCGATGGCACTGTTCATCGTCGGATTCCTGGCGATCGTGGCCATCTTCGCAGTCCATATCTTCAGCGACACCCCACCCGGCCTGGCGTTGTACCTGGTAGCACTCGCGTGCCCGATCGGCTTCCTCCTGGCCATCGTCTACACGCTCAGATCCGGTCGACGCGTGCGCTGATCACTCCCGCCTCCAACCGAAAGGTCACTGACCATGAGAATCCTCCTGAACGTGATCTGGCTGGTCTTCGGCGGCTTCTGGCTGGCGTTGGGTTACTTCGCCGCAGGCATCATCTGCTGCATCCTCATCATCACGATTCCCTTCGGAATCGCGGCATTCCGCATCGGCATCTACGCACTGTGGCCGTTCGGTAAGACCGTCGTCGACAAGCCGACCGCTGGTGTCGGTTCGATGATCGGCAATGTCATCTGGGTGATCATCGCCGGTATCTGGTTGGCGATCGGACACATCGTCACCGCCGTCGCGATGGCGATCACGATCATCGGAATTCCGCTCGCGGTCGCGAACCTGAAGATGATTCCGATCTCGCTGATGCCGCTCGGCAAGGAGATCGTCGACGTGGACCGGGTGAATTACGCATAGTCGTGGACCGCGTCGATTACGCATAGCGGGCCCGCGGACCGAAGAACCCGACCACAGCAGTTGCTGTGGTCGGGTTCTCTGGTATCAGGTCGTATCAGCGGCCGAGGCTACCGAGTCCGGGGAGGTTACCGAGCGAACCGGTACCCGTTCCCGGGTTGCCCGGATCGACGGGGCCGACCGGCCCCTCGGAGACCACGATGGTCACGCTCGAAGCACGCGAAAGCACGCTCTTCGCAGTGACCTCGACGGTGACGCTGCCGACAGCGGTGGGGGTACCCGAGATGGTGCCGTCCTGTGCGAGGGACAGTCCGCCGGGCAGAGTGCCACTGGTGAGTGCAAAGGTTGCGCGCGCATCGGCGGCAGTGAGCTTCTGCGAATACGCCTTACCTACCTGAGCGGCAGGCAATTCGACGGTCGCGGGTAGCGGGTACGCAGCAACGACTGTCACCTTGCCCCCGTTGGTCGTCGACGCGATGGCGCCGGTCGAGGTGTCGAGCGCGAGGTTTTTGACCTTCTCCAGTGCCGGAACCTTGGTATCGGTCAGAGCGGTGGTGGCGCGGGTCGTCAGATCGACCGACCACAGGTGTCCGTTCATGACGTCCGCGACATATGCAATGCCTGCCGCAGCGTCGACGACCACGCCGTTGGGAATCGCGGTCGGAGACAGCGTGGTCTTCGACAGAACCGCGCCGGCCGGGGTGATCGCCCACAGGTTGGTTGCCCGGGTGTCGGTCATGTAGATGTTGCCGGTGTTCGTGTCGACATCGACGTCGACCGGGTAGAGGTTGTCGGCACGCACGATCGACTTGAGTGCTCCGCCCTTGCGTACGTCCGCCTGCCACAGCGTGCGGCCGTAATTCTCGTCGAAGAAGTTGGTGTCCGCGATGTAGAGGAAGCCGCGGACACTGTCGAAGGCGAGCTTGGTCGGCGTTGCCGACTTGTGGACCAGAATGCTCGACACGGCGTCGGCGGCGTTGGGGTCGACGACTCGGATGTTGCCGGACTTGTAGTCCGAGAAGTACGCGCGGTGTGTTGTGGGATCGACGACGACATCGTTGATCTGCGGACGCGAGCCGTCGGGGTTCTTCTCGCTCAGCGTGACCGTCTTTTCGACCTTCCCGGTCTTCGTGTCGACAATCGAGATCGCGCCGCCGTAGGAGGAGGACACGTATGCGCGTCCGAGGCCTGAGTCGACGGCAAGTGCCGACGGGTAACCGACGACGCCGTCGATGGTGCCGACGGACTTGCCGGTGTTCGTGTCGACGACGGACAACGAGCTGGTCGGTCCGCCGTACTGCGTGATGTATCCGCGGTGGGTTGCCGAGTCGACGACGATGTCGCCGGGCTGGGTTGCGGAATAGCTTCCGACAACACCGTGTGTCGGATCCTCGGGTGAGGCGTGTGCAGCGGGAGCAGTGACGGCCAGGCCGACAGCAGCAGCGGCGACGGCGAGTGATGCGGTGACCGCACGCCGACGGTATTGCAGTTTCATGAGGGGTGCCCTACTTCTTTGGAAGACTCTGCGAAACCTGCCCAATCGAGGCAAGTCAGGCAAACCTAACCTAAGTTTCGATCTCGATGTTGAGACACGGGCCACACCTTGGGCCCGGATCGACACACCTCTCAATCGCCCGAAATTGTATTTCCACATAACGTGTGACCTTGCTCACATTACGGATGGATAACGGAACGGACACAACCGGACATTCACTCGGGCACCCCCACCTACCTGGGAAGAGTCTCCTGCGCTTTGTGTGACGCGTTGTACGGCTTTCGCCACGCCGCGTTATCAAATGGTGACACGAGCGACTCGAGCCGTTACCGTCGTTTTCGGCCGGGAAACTCGGCCACCTCCGGCCCGCCGCGCCAAGCCTTGTCCCGCGGGTACCGGACTTCCGACAGAGCATTCCAGGGACGAGGACGGGGGACCCAAAGTCCTCTGTGAGAACAGAAAAGTTCTCCAGTGGACACCGGTTCGATCGCAAGACCGAATCTTGGGGTGAAGCCAGACCCTTTCCAGCCAGGAAAGGCGAGGCCGGGCGACCTCTCAGCCCGAACCCGACAGCTGACCTCGCAGGCGCGTGTGGAGAGGATTTCGACCATCATGAGCGGACGCCATCGCAAGCCCACCACCACCGGCCGCACTGTCGCCAAGGTCGCCGTCACCGGCGCCATCATGGGCGTAGCAGGAATTGCAGCCACCGGAACCGCAAACGCTGCCCCCGACTCCGACTGGGATCGTCTCGCCCAGTGTGAGGCCGGCGGAAACTGGGCCATCAACACAGGCAACGGTTACCAGGGCGGACTGCAGTTCTCCCCCAGCACGTGGAACGCACACGGCGGCGGACAGTACGCAGCCACCGCAAACCAGGCCACTCGCGAGCAGCAGATCGTTGTTGCCGAGCGTGTTCTCGCAAACCAGGGTTGGGGCGCATGGCCGTCCTGCTCCTCCAGCCTCGGGCTGAGCAGCGGCGCCACCGAGCGTTCCGCTCCGGCCACGACGGCTCCTCAGGCAGCTCCGGCTCCGGCGCAGCAGGTCGCACAGACCGTTGCACACCCGGTCGCCGACGCCATCGATCAGGCAATCGCATTCGCCGAGGCCAACGGTATCCCGGTCGACCCGCAGATCCTCGCAGTCGCCGACACCGCGAAGTCGTTCCTCAAGTAACACCGGCAAGACTGTCCGCTCGGACGCTCGAACATCAAGAAGGCCCGCACCGATTCGGTGCGGGCCTTCTTCGTGTCGAGTTGTTATCGGTTGATGACGGTGTGCGGGTGTACGTAAGGAAGTGACTCCACCGGAACCGGAAAGGTGGTGTCCTCGCCGAAGGGTGAAAGTCCACCTGCGCGGGTCGATGACAATTCGGTCACTGCGTGATCTCCGTCTGCAGTTTCCGGCCATCCTGGATCTACATAGTGTTGCTTCGAATTGTTGGCCACGAAGTCATTTTGACAGGACGCCGTTACGCCGTACAGACCAGGTCTCTAATCTGATACCTGATGACCGAAACACGTGGCACCCCGGCGGGCAGTTCCGCAGCCGAAAGTCTGACCGATTGGCTCTCGGCGCGCAGTGACGCCGAGTTGACGGAGTTGCTGCGTCTGCGCCCCGATCTGGCCGTACCGCCGCCGAGCACGATGGTGGTTCTCAGCGGTCGGGCACAGCAACGCGCGTCGGTCAGCCGAGCCGCGGACGAACTCGACACCCTCGATTTCGGTCTTCTCGAATTGTTGGCACTGGCCGGCGCCGAGGAAACTCCGATGACGCGGGCGGAGCTCAACAGTGCGATCGCCGAACGCGCCCTGACCGGCAAGGGCAAGGTCACCAAGAAGGCCGTCGACAAGTCTCTGTCGAAGATGCGCGCGTCCGCCCTCATCTGGGGTGTCGATCCCATCAGCGTCGTCCCGGCAGTCATCGGGATGATTCCGTGGCGTGTGGGGCGCGCCCTCGAACCTGCCGAGGCGATGACCGAGACCGAGATCTCGGCTGCGCTCAACGCTCTGGACACCCGCGAGCGGGATCTCCTCGAGACACTCGCCAACTCCAGCCCGATCGGTCGCACCCGCGACGCTGCCCCCGGAACGCCGCCTGAGCGCCCGGTTCAACGACTGCTGGCGGCCGGCCTGCTGCGGTGGCTCGACGAGCAGACCGTCGAGCTTCCGGCGACGGTTCGTCAGGTCATCCGCGGCGAGCCGGTTTTCGATCCGACGACGCTGACCGCACCTGTCATCGGGGGCGACAAACTCAAGCCGGCGGACGTGAACGCCGCAGCAGCCGGCGAGGCGCTCGAGTTGGTACGCCAATGCGAGAACGTGATCGCTGTTCTGGGCGCAGCGCCGGCCCCCGCACTGCGAGCCGGTGGGCTCGGTGTTCGAGAACTACGACGCGTGGCCAAGACGGCCGATCTCGACGAAGCGCGCGTGAGCCTACTTGTCGAGTTGCTCTCGGCAGCCGGACTCATCGCCAGTGGAACACCAGACCCGGCGCCGGTCTCGGACAACGCGGACGAATACTGGACGCCCACGCTTGCGGTCGACGGCTGGCTGAACGCATCCACAGCGCGACGGTGGGAGGTCCTGGCGTCCGCCTGGGTCGACGTACCTCGAGTCCCGTGGATGATCGGGCTGCGCGATTCCACCGACAAGCCGATCGCGGCGTTGTCCGAGGAGGGCCGCGCTCCGGCGGCTCCGCGAGATCGTCAGGCCATTCTGGGGCTGCTCTCCGAACTCGACAGCGGCCAGACCGCGTCGGCCGTCGAGGTAAGTCGGCTGCTGGCGTGGCGACGCCCGCGATGGAGCGGGCGCCTGCGGACGTTCGCGATCGAGCGGACTCTGGACGAGGCCGCTGCTCTCGGGCTGGTGGCCCGCGGCGCGTTGTCGTCACCTGGACGAGCCTTGCTGCACGGCGGGGACGCCGAAGCCGAAATGCAGTCCGCGCTACCCGAGCCCATCGACTACATCCTGGTCCAGGCGGATCTGACTCTGGTTGCGCCCGGCCCGCTGGTACCGGACCTGCTCGAGCAGGTGAGCCTGGTCGCAGACATCGAGTCGGCCGGATCGGCGTCCATGTACCGCATCAGCGAGGACAGCGTGCGTCGTGCGCTCGACGCCGGTCTGACGGCCACCGAACTGCATGCGATGTTCGCTTCGAAATCGAAGACTCCTGTCCCCCAATCACTTTCGTATTTGATCGACGATGTCGCCCGTCGACACGGACGACTGCGTGCCGGAGTGGCGGCGTCGTTCATTCGATGTGAGGACGCGTCACTGCTGGCGGAGGTCCTCGCATCCGCAGTGGCCGAGCCGTTGGCACTGCGCGCCTTGGCTCCCACCGTCGCGATTTCGCAGGCCCCTCTCCGCGAAGTCCTGACCGAGCTGCGAGCCGCCGGATTCGCGCCGGCAGGTGAGGACTCCTCGGGCACGTTGGTCGATCTCCGCCCACGTGGGGCACGTGTACCCAACCGTCGCAGCCGACCGGCGTCGAGGATGCCGGCGAGCCCGTCGGCGGATCAGCTGGCGTCGTTGGTCCGCACGATGCGGGCCGGAGACCGTGCTTCCGCCCCCGGCCGCGGCGGAGTGCGAACGGACGGTTCACGGGAGAACAACGCCGCCACCATCGCCTTGCTGGCCACGGCGGCCCGAGACAATTCGAGCGTCAACATCGGCTACGTCGACGCCCAGGGGGTCGCGACGCATCGCATCGTCGACCCCGTCAGCGTTGGCGGCGGACAGCTGGACGCCTTCGACCCCGCGAGCGGCGCGGTTCGCCGTTTCACGTTGCACCGAATTACTTCCGTCAGCCCCGTCGACTCCGGAAAAAAGTAGCAAAAAAGAAGCAACTGGCTTTTTTCTGTAAATGAAGTATGGTCGAGGTCAGTTTGTGATTGCCACTTCGAAAAATGAGGAGCGACAATGGCTGACAAGGCGCCGGGTAAGAACATGAAGAAACCCGCCCAGTCGATCAAGGAACGCCGCGCGGAGAAGCGGGCGAAAACTGCGGAGTCTTCCGAGTTCATCCGTAAGCGGAAGCGGAGCTGACAGCAAAGTCCAGAGAAGACGAGCTGATTGCGAAGCTGACCAATGCCTGCCTCCACCGACACCCTCGTGCACCTGCACGAAACGTTCAACCTGTTCAAGTCACGTAATCGAGGAACTGACGCACGCTCGCGAGGGTACGCAGCGGGCATGACCCTCGCTTCACTCTGCGTCCTCGACGAACACGCTCGGCAATCCGGAATACTTCTATCGGATTTACCGCAGAAAGAGAATCAACCATCGTGAAAAGAACAATCCATACCCTGGACCGCATTCAAACGAGACTCGAATCGGAGCTTGATTCCACTCCGGGTGATTCCGAAAAGAATATCGGTTACCGGTCCGGAATTTCCGAAGCTATTACTCATGTAATGGAAATGCGGAAGTCAGTGGTCGCGCAGAAATAGGAGACGCATCGATTAGGCGCTCACCCCAATAACTGCCGCACACCACCCACCAGAAAGACGACCTGGTCCTCGTAGAAGTCGGCAAGCCGCTCCGGCGCGAGCGGCTTGCCACTTCCGCTCCAATCGTCCGCCCGGCTCAACGCCTGGAGGAAGCCCATCAAGGCAATCGCCCAGCGAGTCTCGAGCCGTTCGGGATCGGTAGCAGGAAAAGTACGACGGACCTGGTCGAGAAGATGTTCACGCAGGTGCAGCTCGGTCGCCTCGAGGGCTGGATGGCCCGGTCGTGACATCTGCGGCTGCGAGATCTGCGTGACGATTCTGATCCATCGCATTCCCCGCGTGCGATGGCGAAGGAGCAATGCCTTGTAGGGCGCAGTGACGGCCCGTACCAGCGCCTCGACCGTCGGCGGCGTCTTGTCGGCGGAGAGGGCGTCGACGTTCGCGCTGATCTGATCTCGCACCGACGTTCCCATGTCCAACAGCACCGCTGCGACCAGATCGTCCTTGGTTCCGAAATGGTAGTGGACCGATGACGGCCCGAGACCGGCCGCGGCGTTGACCGAGCGCAGCGAAACTGCATCCAATCCCTCTGTCGCGAAAAGCCTTTCAGCAGTTTTGAGCAAACGCAGACGCGTCGCGTCGCCTTGACGGTTCTGCCGGGAGTCGGTCATACGAACGAGCTTCGCACGGGCTCGACAAACGTCTCAACCGTGGCGAACGCGGAGTCAGAGTGATTCACGGTGTGCTCGCACCCTGTTGTCGCGATCCACCCAGCCGTGGGCGCGTGCGTAGTCCACCATCGCGGAGAACTTCTGTCTCCACTCGGTGTTTCCGATCCGGGCAGCGACGGCTTGCTCCAAGTGGCCGATGTCGAGCCAGACGTGATCCCCCTCGAGTTCCCCCCACGGTTCCAGTACCCGACTCAGAGTCTCGGATCGATCGTCGCCGCCAACGACGACCGAGAGACTGGTGAAGTCGTCGACACTGTTCAGTTCGACGGTCGAGGAGTCGGGGGTGATTGTGACGTCCAGTTGCATACCTCTTCAATACTCCTTCGGAAAGTACTTGGTTCAGTCGATCGACTCGCAACAACGATATCCGACGTCATTGCACC
This sequence comes from Rhodococcus sp. MH15, assembly GCF_019266045.1. Taxonomy (NCBI): domain Bacteria; kingdom Bacillati; phylum Actinomycetota; class Actinomycetes; order Mycobacteriales; family Nocardiaceae; genus Rhodococcus; species Rhodococcus sp. MH15. Next base: position 1,095,017 of record NZ_LPNP01000080.1, on the reverse strand, counting down.
AGATAACGTTGAACTACAGGTGATTACAAATCTCCCACTGTGCGGGAGGCTCAACTTATTGGATCAGTTGATCCATGTTAGACATCTCGATCAGAGCGAGTGATCCAAATCACTCCCCTGTCGACAGGAGTTGTCATCGTGTGGTCCGCATCGTCCATCCGCTTCGGAGCCTTCCTCGCCCCGTACCATCCGCTCGACGCCGATCCCGCCCTGCAACTCAGACGCGATATCGACCTCATGACACACCTGGACCACCTCGGATTCGAAGAAGCGTGGATGGGTGAGCATCATTCGACCGGCGCCGAGATCGTGCCTGCCCCGGACATGTTCATCGCGGCCGCCGCAGAGCGAACCGAGCGCATCCAGTTCGGCACAGGCGTGACGTCTCTGCCCTATCACCACCCGTTGATCACGGCCGACCGCATCACTCAGCTCGATCTGCAGACGCGCGGACGACTCATCTTCGGCACCGGCCCGGGCAAGATCCCCCTCGATGCGCACATGATGGGCATCAACCCGTCGGACCAGCGTCGTCGCCAGGGCGAAGCGCTCGAGGCCATTCTCGCGTTGCTTCGCGGCGAGGTCGTCAACATGGAAACCGACTGGTTCACGTTGCGTGACGCACGTGCGCAACTGCCCACCTACCGTGCGGACGGCATCGAGACCGTGACAGCGTCGACGATTTCCCCCAACGGTTCGGTGCTCGCCGGCAAGAACGGCCTCTCCCTGCTCTCACTCGCGGCGAGTTCACCCAGCGGCTTCGACGCACTGGATCGCAACTGGGATGTGTACGAGAAGGTCTCGGCCGAGCACGGCCACCACGCCGACCGAGCGACGTGGCGTGTGGTCACTCCGATGTTCATCGCCGAGACCCGAGCCGAGGCCGAGCGCGCCGTGAGCCGGCGGATCGGATCGATGGCTTCTTACGTGAATCGACAGACCGGCCAGAACCCGGCCTGGGCAGATACACCTGCCGGAATCATCGATCAGTGGCGAAACGACACGCTCGGCGAGTTCGGTCAGGCGATCATCGGTACCCCCGAAGATGCGATCGCACAGATCGAGCGTCTGATCGAGAAGACGGGAGGGTTCGGCACGTTCTTGATCCTTCACGTCGACATGGCGAGCTGGGAGGACACCAAACGCAGCTACGAATTGTTCGCCTCCGAGGTGGTCCCGCACTTCCGGAAGCGAAATGTCGGGCGTCAGGCGAGCATGCAGTTCGCCGAGGACAATCGCGAATACCTGATCGGCGGGCTGGTCGGAGCGATCACCAAAGCCCATACCGACTACTACGGCCGGCCGGCCGAGACGGGAGCCGTGCGCGCATGAGGGCCGTCCGTTTCCAGCAGGGAGAATTCGCGGTCACCGAGATCGCCGACCCGCCGCCGTTGGCACCCCATCAGATCCGCATCGACGTCGTCGCCTGCGGGATCTGCGGCAGCGACCTGAGCATGTCGAAGGACCCGTGCCGATTCGTCGAGGTCGCGCACGACGGGGGCTACCCGCTCGCCACCTTCGATCCGGACGCGCCAGTGGTGCTGGGGCACGAATACGCGGGTATCGTCTCCGAGACCGGTTCTGCAGTAGACGATTTCGCGATCGGCGATCGGGTGGCCGGCATCGGCTTGGCCACCGACACCGCTACCGGGATCCCGACGATCATCGGCTACTCGAACGAGTACCACGGCGCGTTCGGCGATCACATAGTCGTCGACGCGTTCTGGGTCCGCAAAGTTCCCGACCACCTGTCACTCGAGCACGCCACACTTGCCGAACCTCTCCACGTCGGCGAGATGCATCTCCAACAGTCCGGCCTCACCTCGGCCGATTCGGCGCTCGTCATCGGTTGCGGAACGATCGGACTGGGCGCCATCGTCGCCGCGAAAGCGCGCGGAGCGCAGATCGTCATCGCGTCGGAGCCCTCCCCCAAACGACGCGAGCTCGCCGCGAAGATGGGCGCGGACATCGTTGTCGATCCGGCCGAGCAGGATCCGATCGAACTGTGGAATCGAATGATCGCCGAAGGCAACCAGCTTGTCGGCCAGGCCGCGAACGGAGTTCTGATCGCCTACGAATGCAGCGGTCGGGCGGGAGTCATCGGAGAACTGATGCACACTCTGCCGTTCAACTCGCGGATTCAGGTTCTGGCTGCGCCGTTCGGCGACGAGACGATCATTCCCGTCGTCGGGCAGTTCCGGAGGATCTCGATCAACTTCGGTCACGGTCCTTACGAGAATGCCTACGACATCACCCTGCAGAGGCTCACCGACGGCGAGATCGACGCCGAAGCGATCATCACCGGCAGGGTCGGTCTGGATGGAGTCTCGGACGCTTTCGCAGCTCTGCGCGCACCCGACGAACACGTGAAGATCCTCGTACTACCCGCGGGCCTCCCGGAATAGCGGTCGATCCTGCCCTGTTGACGTAGGGGTGCTCGCACTCGGGCACCTCTACTTCGGGCTGTGCGAGCGTCGCCTGTTGGCGTCTGCGCCCCGATACCAGGACAATGGCAGGGTTGGCGTCAGCCGACAACGCGGCGCAACGCTCTGTGGCTGCCGCGTTTGCTTCACTAGGAGGATTCCGTGACCGACGGACCGTTGATCGTCCAATCCGACAAGACGCTGCTGTTGGAGGTCGACCACGAGCGCGCCGGCGATGCCAGGCAGGCAATCGCCCCCTTCGCGGAACTCGAACGGGCCCCCGAACACGTCCACACGTATCGCATCACTCCCCTGGCCTTGTGGAATGCCCGCGCCGCCGGACACGACGCCGAGCAGGTTGTCGACGCGCTCGTGTCGTACTCACGATTCGCGGTTCCACAACCGCTGCTGGTCGACATCGTCGACACGATGGCCAGGTACGGACGCTTACAGCTGGTCAAGAGCCCGGTGCACGGCCTCATCCTGGTCAGCCTCGACCGCGCAGTCCTCACCGAGGTGATGCGACACAAGAAGATCTCGCCGATGCTCGGTGAGAAGGTCGACGACGACACCGTGATCGTCCACCCGAGCGAACGCGGCCGCCTCAAGCAGATGCTGCTCAAGGTGGGCTGGCCGGCCGAGGACCTCGCCGGCTACGTGGACGGCGAAGCGCACCCGATCGATCTCGCTTTCGAAGAGGGCCACTGGGAACTGCGCGACTACCAGCAGATGGCAGCGGATTCGTTCTGGGCCGGCGGCTCGGGCGTCGTCGTGCTGCCGTGTGGCGCCGGCAAGACGATGGTGGGCGCCGCAGCGATGGCAAAGGCCAAGGCCACCACCCTCATCCTCGTCACCAATACCGTTGCCGGTCGTCAGTGGAAGCGTGAGTTGATCGCGCGTACATCGTTGACCGAGGAAGAAATCGGCGAATACTCCGGCGAGCGCAAGGAGATTCGGCCGGTCACGATCGCGACCTACCAGGTGATCACACGTCGCACGAAGGGCGAGTACAAGCACCTCGAACTTTTCGACTCCCGCGACTGGGGACTGGTGATCTACGACGAGGTCCACTTGCTGCCCGCGCCCGTCTTCCGGATGACGGCAGATCTGCAGTCGCGCCGCCGTCTCGGCCTGACCGCAACGCTGGTTCGTGAGGACGGCCGCGAAGGCGACGTCTTCTCGCTCATCGGCCCCAAGCGCTACGACGCTCCGTGGAAGGACATCGAAGCGCAGGGCTGGATCGCGCCGGCCGACTGCGTCGAGGTGCGAGTGACGATGACGGACGCCGAGCGCATGTCCTATGCCGTCGCCGAACCGGAGGAGCGCTACAAACTGTGCTCGACGGCTCACACGAAAATTGCGGTCGTGAAGTCGATCCTGGCCAAGCACCCCGATTCTCCGACTTTGGTGATCGGTGCGTATCTCGATCAGCTCGACGAACTCGGCGAAGCCCTGAACGCCCCGGTGATCAAGGGATCCACCAAGAACAAGGAACGCGAGATCCTCTTCGATCAGTTCCGTAACGGTGAGATCCAGACGCTGGTGGTGAGTAAGGTCGCGAACTTCTCGATCGACCTTCCGGAGGCGTCTGTCGCCGTGCAGGTTTCGGGAACCTTCGGGTCGAGACAGGAAGAAGCGCAGCGACTCGGACGCCTACTGCGACCCAAGCACGACGGCGGTCAGGCTCACTTCTATTCGGTGGTCTCGCGCGACACTCTCGATGCGGAGTATGCGGCACATCGTCAGCGATTCCTCGCCGAACAGGGCTACGCCTACCGGATCACCGACGCCGATGACCTGCTCGGACCTGCAATCGGCTGAGCATTTCTGCAACACGTTGCAGAATCAAATGGACATACGTCCAGTTATCTGTAGAGTGTCCCCTGTCACAGTCGTGTCCATCGGCCGGGGGTCACCTGCACCATGCGCTCAGTTCCACGTCTACGGGGTCGGCTCGCCGGGACCATTTCGCTGCTGACTGCCGCCGTCGTCGTCGCCGCGACCGGCGTCAGTGCGGCCGCTCCGAGTCCTGCTCCCACCACGCAGAACTCGGTGTACGCACTTGCGAACGGTTGCTTCGCACTTCGTACGGAGTCCGGCGATTTCGTCCGTCGTGACGGGTCGGCGTACCTCACCGACGTAACGAAAGCCGCAGACGCCGAACCGTTCCGACTACATGCGGCCCAGTTGGGTCGATTCATGCTGTACGGCCCGGACGGGTCGATGCTCTCGCACGACGGCGCAGACTCGGTGCTCGCCACTTCCGAAGCAACTCCGTCCACCGACTGGACCGTGATGTCCACTGGCGAGTCCTTCGTTCTGACAGCGACCTCGAACGGCCGACAACTGATCTCGCGAGATTTGATGCTCACGATGTCCGATCCCGGTGACGTTCCCGACTCTGCGTTCACGCTGATCCCGCGCGACGGCTGCGCCGACTTCCCCGAAGCGGAGTTGGGCGCAAACGGCGTTCCGGGAGAAATCGGACCGAACGGTGAAGTCACCGGATTCATCGACACACACGTGCACATGAATGCTTCCGAGTTCATGGGCGGAAACCTGCACTGCGGCCGACCTTTCGATCCTCAGGGCGTCACCGCAGCGCTCGTCGACTGCCCGGACCATCAACCCGACGGGATACCGGCGCTCCTCGAAAACGTTCTGTCGTACGGCAATCCCTTCGAAACTCACGACACCACCGGCTGGCCGAGTTTCACCGACTGGCCGGCGCACGATTCACTGACACACGAGCAGACGTACTACAAGTGGGTCGAGCGGGCCTGGCGTGGCGGTCTGCGAATCTTCACCAACCTCTTTGTCGCCAACCGTGTCCTGTGCGAGCTGTATCCGAGTAAACGAAATCCCTGTGACGAGATGGAGACCGTCCGGATCCAGGCGCAGCAGACACGCGAACTCCAGGACTACATCGACGCCCAGTACGGCGGTCCCGGCCGGGGTTGGTTCCGCATCGTGAGCTCCCCTGAACAGGCCAGGCAGGTGGCCGCCGACGGAAAGCTGGCCGTCACCCTCGGGGTGGAGGTGTCCGAACCCTTCGGTTGCTCTGTGCGCAACGGTATTCCGCAGTGCACCGAGGACGACATCGACCGCGGCCTGGACGAGTTGTACGACCTCGGTGTCCGGCAGATGATCGTCACGCACAAGTTCGACAACGCCCTCGGCGGTGCCCGTTTCGACGGCGGCGTCACCGGAGTGGCCGTCAACATCGGCAACTACCTGGGCACCGGGGAGTTCTGGCAGTCGGAACCATGCACCGGCGTTGCCGAGGACAATGTGCTGCCCACCAAGGTCGACGGCGCACAGAATCTTCTCGCGGTACTCCCACCCGGAGTGACGCTTCCGGTGTACCCCTCTGGTCCGCAATGCAATTCGCACGGCCTGACCGACCTCGGCGCGTACACGATCCGAGGTTTGATGGACCGAGGGATGATCGTGGACATCGATCACATGAGCGTCAAGACCGCCGAAGCGGCTCTCGATATTCTCGAAGCTGCGAACTACTCCGGCGTCGTTTCCAGTCACAGCTGGAGCGACCCGAGCCTGTACAAGCGGATCTACGCACTCGGCGGATTTGTCGCCCTGTACGCCGGACAACTCGACGCATCGGACGAAAAGCCCGAAGAGCGTGGGTTCATCGACCAGTGGCGGGACGCACGGGCGATGCGAAGCGAGAACTACTACTTCGGTTTCGGCTACGGCGCCGACACCAACGGCTTCGGGCCGCAGGCCGCACCGCGCGGCGACGCCGCAGAAAATCCGCTGCAATATCCGTACACCGCCTTCGACGGCACGGTCATGGACCAGCAGCGCGCCGGCACCCGGGTTTTCGACGTGAACACCGACGGCGTGGCGCAGTACGGGATGATTCCCGACTGGATCGCGGACATGCGCATCGCTGCGGGAGCCGACGGCGACACCATCATCGAGGACATGAGCCGCGGCGCCGAGGCTTACCTGCAGATGTGGGAGCGCGCGCGAAACTAGCTACGCTGGTGGACGGTCCCCGGGCGATCGGGGGCCGGTCCTAGATCGTCCGGCACCACCCGAAGGAATTTTTCGTGGCTGACTTCCAGTTCACCGTCGACAAGGCTCATGCCAAGTCGGTCAACGACACACTGGCCGATGTACGCCGCCTGCAGATTTCTGCGGTGATCTTCGCGATCGTCCTCGCCGCGGTCGGGGCCTGGTTGATCAGCATGGGCGAGGTGTGGTCCATCATCATCGGCGCAGTCCTCGCCATCGGTGCGGCCAGTTCCCTGTGGGTTGCCGTGTGGGCACCTCGCAAGGTGGGAAGCGTCGAATCTCTGTATGCGGACAACCCACTGGTTCCCGCGATCGTCACCGAGGTTCACCCTCGAGCGGCGACCTTGACGGCATTGATCGACATCGCGAAGCCTGCGGCCGGAGCACCGCAGTACGCGCTCGTCAGCCGCAACGTTCGACTCAATCCGAAGTGGCGAGTCGGCGACCGCATTCCGTCGGTCGCACTGCGTTCGGATCGTTCCACCCGCAGCAAGGCTGACACGTGGCAGATGGTCAGTCCCATGCCGATCGAGTGGGGGACCAAGGACTCGGCAGTGCTGGCACGCGCGATCGCTGCTGTCAGTGCGAGCGAGTGGAACTTCCTGCAGAGCCGGATTCCCGATTCCGAAGAAGTTCGCACCCACCCCGATCGCCGGGTTCTGATCAACCCGGCCGATCTTCCTGACTCGCTGCGCTAGCCCCAACGGTTACGCGAGCGCGGGCAGCACTTCCTTCTCGAACATCTCGATTCCCGACGTGTCGTACGCGGCCTCGGGGAAGTAGAAGATTCCGTACTCGAGTCCCTGCGCCGCGAGCGCCGACAGGTTCTCGATGATCTGCTCGGGCGTACCCACGGCAGGCATTCCGCGGAACGCATCGAGCGACGCATCGGCGGCAGCTTCGCCGACCAACGGCGTCAGTCGGGCCTTCAGTGTCTCCAACCGCTGAGCCACCTCGGATTCCGTCGCGCCGATGGCCACGTTGTAGTTGGCCGAACGGACGATGGCGTCGAAATCGCTACCGACGGTGTCGCAGTGCTTCTTCAGGATTTCGGACTTGTGCGCGAAGCCGGCCGGGGTGCCGTCGAAGTTCGTGTACTGCGCGTACTTGGCCGCGATCTTGAGTGTGACCTTCTCGCCGCCACCGGCAACCCAGATGGGAATTCCGCCCTCTTGCAACGGAAGTGGACGGCACAGCGCTCCGTCGACCTGGTAGTACTTGCCGTCGAGCGTCGAGCTGCCGGTCGACCACGCCTGCTGCATGATCTGGATTCCTTCGTCGAGGCGGCCCAGACGCTCACCGGCAGAGGGGAAACCGTAGCCGTACGCACGCCACTCCTGCTCGTACCAACCGCCGCCGATGCCCATCTCGACGCGTCCACCCGTGATGAGATCGGTGGTCGCGGCGACCTTGGCGAGGTACGCCGGGTTTCGGTAACTCATGGCGGTACACATCTGGCCCAGTCGGATACGCGAGGTCGACGCACCGAGTGCGGCCATCAACGTCCACGCCTCGTGAGTCGCTTCTTCCGTCGGCTGGGGAACGGTGTGGAAGTGGTCGTAGACCCACACCGACTCCCACGGCCCTGCCTCCGCGCGCAGCGTGAAGTCTCGCATCACCTCCCACTGCTTCGCGGGGTCGATGCCGACCAGGTCCAGACGCCAGCCTTGAGGTACGAACAGTCCGAATCGCATGTAGCGAGCCTACCTACAGTTTCCCGACGCGCGACCGGGGTGACACCCGCGGAGAGTAGACCGGAATGAAGCGGAACATCATCGCCGCGCCGGCGAACGACGTCGCGCCCAGAGCGGCGAATGCCCACCCGAGTGGGAGCACCGCGGCGAGTAGACCGATCGCGAGCGGCCCACCGAACATGCCGGTGTCGTGAGTCAATCGCCATGCAGCGAGGAACTCGGCGCGTTCTTCGGGCGGGGCGATATCGGCACCGAGGGTCATGATCACGCCGTTGCCCAGCCCGTTGCCGATCCCCATCACGACAGCGACCACGGTCAATCCCACTGCACCCGTCGAGAACGGCAACAGTAGGTACGACACACCGATCACCGTCAGCGAAGGCACCGCGACCAGCCTGCGGCCGTATCGGTCCATGATGTGTCCGGCCGGGTACGAGCACAGCAAGTCCACGGCCGCACCGATACCGAAGATCACACTCACCTGGGCTGCATCCAATCCGAGGTGCAATGCCCACAATGGAAGAACGGCCTCACGCGAAGCGCGGGCGGCGCCCATCATAAGGGAGCCTGTCCCGAGCGTCGACAGAGCGGCACGATGACGGCGAAGGATCTCCGGGAGCGTGACGTGTCCGTGATCGCTGTTGCCTGCCTGCACCTTTCGTGGCGGGTCGGGAACGCGGGCCATCAGCGCCCCGGCGAGCACGACGCCCACCAACTGGACAAGGAATCCTCCGCGCGCTCCCACCAGGAGAATCACGCCGGCCCCGATGAGCGGTCCCAGGAAGAAACCCAACCGCCACATCGCAGCGAACGACGACATTGCTCGGGCCCGTAGACCGAGTGGCACGGTCTCGGCGAGGTAGCTCTGCCGCGCAAGGCCCCACACCGCATTCGCCAATCCGGTCAACAGTGCGCCGATACCGAGCATCCACGGAGTCTGTGCAAGGAGACAGATCACCACTCCTGTTGCACCCAAGGAACTTCCGCCGATGATCGACCTGCGCTCACCGAAACGCGACACGATCCTGCCGGCGGGGAGGTCACCGAGTACGGCGCCCAAACCACCGAGTGCAACGATCAGGCCGGCGACGGCAACCGAGGCACCCAGGTCGCGCGCGGTGACGGCCATGATGGGGGCAGCCGCACCCTGACCGATCCCGAAGATGGCCGCCGGTACGAAAACCGTTGTGACCAGTGGCTTGAGACCGGCAATCGCCGGCTGTTCCTTAGGCAGTGTTTCCGTCACGCGCTCACTTCTGCCGCGTCAGCGGCCCGCGAGAACCGATTCGCCGGACGATCGAGGCCGTAGTGACCCCGCAGGGTGGATTCCGTGTATTCGGTCCGGAAGAGCCCACGCGCCTGCAGAATCGGCACGACCCGGTCGACGAACACCTCGAGCCCTCCGGGCAGATAGGGCGGCATGATGTTGAAGCCGTCCGCGGCGCCCTTGTCGAACCATTCGGTCAACTCGTCCGCGACCTGCTCCGGTGTCCCGGCAAATGTCCGATGCCCACGGCCACCGCCGAGTTTGCCGATCAGTTCACGGACGGTGAGGTTTTCGCTCTCCGCAAGGTCTTTGACGAGCTGGTATCGACTCTTGTTTCCTTGGATGCGATCGATGTCCGGCAACGGAGGCAACGGGGCATCCAGCGAATGCTCGGTGAGGTCGACGCCCACCATGTTCGAGAGTTGGCGCAGCGAGTACTCAGGTGAGATGAGATCCGTGAACGACTGCTCCTGTGCCTTGGCTTCTTCTTCCGTATCCGCGATGAAGGGAACGATGCCTGGCAGCACCTTGATCTCGTCGGGACTACGCCCGTACTTGATCAGCCGCGCTTTGAGGTCGGTGTAGAAATCCTGCCCCTGCTCGAGTGTTCGTTGAGCGGTGAACACGGCCTCGGCATACTTCGCCGCGAAGTCCTTACCGCTCTCGGAGGAACCGGCTTGCACGAGCAACGGACGTCCCTGTGGAGACCTCGGCGAATTGAGCGGGCCAGCCACCGTGAATCGTTGACCGTCATGGTCGATGCGATGGACACGATCAGGATCGGCGAAGATTCCGGTCTCTTCGTCCAGGACAACTGCCCCCTCTTCCCAGCTGTCCCAGAGTCCGAGCGTCACGTCGAGAAACTCCTCGGCGCGCTCGTAACGACCGCTGTGCGTCGGTACCGCATCGAGGCCGAAGTTCGCGGCCTCGTCGGCGCCGGCCGACGTCACGATGTTCCACCCGCCTCGTCCGCCACTGATGTGATCGAGGGAAGCGAACTTCCTTGCGAGAGTGTATGGATCGCTGTAACTGGTCGACGCGGTTGCAATCAGCCCCACCTTGTCGGTGGCCGCCGCGATCGCCGACAGCAAGGTGACGGGTTCGAAGATCGCCTGGGTGTTGTACTTGACCCGCGGGCCGACTGCTAGACCGTCGGCGAAGAACACCGAGTCCAGCTTTCCACGCTCGGCGATTCTCCCCACTTCCTGGAAGTGCTTGACGTCCAGGAGGTTGGCCGCATTTGTGCGTGGGTGGCGCCACGCCGCCTCATGATGGCCGACGCCCATCAGGAAGGCGTTCAGATGAAATTGTCGTTCGGACATGAGTTCGCAGAATCTTTCCGTGAATGTGTGGTCAGGTGGTGACGCGCCAGCGCGAGAGCCGACGTTCGATCAGGACCAGAATCGCGTTGATTGTCAGACCCAACAACGAGATCGCGACGATGCCCGCGTACATGTTCGGGATCTGGAAGTTGAGTTGTGAAGCGGTGATCAGATACCCGAGACCGGCTTTGGCCCCGACCATTTCGGCGGCGATCAGCACGAGAATCGACGACGCGGCTGCCATGCGGATACCCGTGAAGATCGTGGGAACAGCGGCGGGCAGAACCACCTTCTGGAACAGCCGAATCGAGGAGAACCCCAGCGAGGCAGCGGACTTGATCAGCAGGGGGTCCACTGTTCGCACACCGGAGATCGTGTTGAGCAGAATCGGGAAGGTGCAGGCGTAGATCACCAGGGCGATCTTCGATTCCTCACCGATTCCGAGAATCAGCACGAAGACGGGAAGCAGAGCCAAGGCTGCTGTGTTGCGGAACAATTCGAGAATCGGGTTGAGGAAGTCGGAGACCGGGCGGTACCAGGCGATCGCGATTCCCAACGGAATCGCGATCGCGATGGCCACGAAGAATCCGGTCAGCGCACGCGTCAGACTGGCCGAAACATGCTCTTGCAATTGTCCGTTCTCGGCGAGAGTGAAGAATGCGGACACAACTTCGGTGAAGGGCGGGAGGAAGACCTTGTCCACCAGCCCGAGCCGAGGTGCCGCTTCCCAGATCCCGAGGAAGATCGCGATCGCAATCGACGGCTTGGCAATCCGCCAGGCGGTGGAACGAATGTAGCGCGCCGCCTTGCCGCCGGCCTGGCTCCGCTGCGCAATGTCAGGTGTTTTGTCGGCCAACGGTTTCGGGGTGGCGACCACCTCCGGCGTCGCCAATGCGCTAGACATGTGCAACCTCCTTGGCAGGATCGAGTTCGCCGGCCCGAGCGCGCTCGACTTCACCGTGCAGCAGCGTCCAGATCCGGTGCCGGAACACTCGGAACTCCTCACCTGATCGCACGTCGTCGCCGGACCGGTCGATGTCGATGTCGACGATCGTCTTGACTCGCCCCGGCCGCGAAGTCAGTACTGCAACACGTTGCCCGAGGTAGATGGCCTCGTCGATTCCGTGGGTGATGAACAAGATGGTCTTGCCGGTGGCCTTCCAGATGCGCAGAAGCTCGTCCTGCAGCGACTCTCGCGTCTGTGCGTCCAGCGCAGCAAATGGTTCGTCCATCAGCAACACTTCGGGGTCGAATGCCAGGCTGCGGGCGATCGCGACTCGCTGCTTCATTCCACCGGACAACTCGTGCGGATAGCGATCCGCGAAACCTTGCAGACCGACCAGTTCGAGGTAATGCTCGGCGAGCTCGCGTCGCTCGTTCTTCTTCACGCCCTTCGCTTCGAGTCCGAACTCGATGTTGTGACGTGCAGTTCGCCATGGAAGTAGCGCGTATTGCTGGAAGACGATTCCCCGATCCAAGCCTGGGCCCGTGATCTGCTTGCCGTCCAGAAGGATTCGACCGGAAGTGGGCGAACTGAGTCCTCCGAGGAGGTCCAGCAGAGTCGACTTGCCGCAACCACTCGGCCCGACGAGGACCAGGAACTCCCCCGGCGCCACGTCGATGTTGATGTCCTCGACCGCGGTGAAAACTTCGTCGGTCCCACGAATGTCGAACTGTTTGGTGACGTGCTCGAGCCGTAGTTTCGGTTCTGTGCTCATTTTGCTGCCTCCAGTGCCTGTCCGTCAGCGCCGCTGTCGGGTGAATACGTTCCGTTGGCGTACGGGTTGAATTCGTTGGTGTAGATGTCCGACGGCTTCAACTTTCCTTCTTCGAGTTCGCCGTTACGGGTGAGCCAGTCGATCCACGTGCTGATCTCGGTATCGGTGATCGTTCCGCCGGGGCCGGCGACTCCTGGGCTCTTCCAGTAGCTGATGAGCTTGGTGTCCTCGTTGCGTCCGCGGCTGTTGATGATCGACGTCAGCTTCGCGACCACTTCTTCTCGTGGGTGTGTCTGCGTCCAGCGGATGGCCCTCGCTGTTCCCTGCACGAAATCGGCGACCGCCTCCTTGTTCTGCGCGATGTAGTCGTCACGGAACACCAACGTGCCGTAGGTGAACGAGCCGAACAACGATTCGTCCGTGAACAGCTCGCGAAGGCCACCACGTTCGAGCGCGGAGTCACGGAAGACCGAGCCGAGGGTGGCGACGTCGATCTGTCCCTGCCGCAAAGCTTGTTCCGTGTTGACCGGCGGAACCACGATCAGTTCCACCTGCTTGATCTCGTCCGGTGTAAGCCCCTCCCGCGCAAGCCATTCACGCACGACGAACTCGTGGTGCGCACCGAGGGTGTTCATCCCGACCTTCTTGCCGATCAGGTCCTTCGCCGATTTGATCGGACTGTCGTCGAGAACGTAGTACCCGTTGAAGCTCTCCTTGTCGGAGCCGTAGTACCCGATGACCGAGGTGATCGGTGAACCCGCGGAAGCCAACTTCACCACCGCCCCGTTGAACGCTCCGCCGAACTCGGTTTGACCGGTCGCTGCGTTCTGAATGCTCTGAGGGCCGCTGGTCGTATCGCCGATCCAGTTGAGCTCCACGTCGTTGAAGTAGCCGAGGTCAGCGGCCAGTTCGGGGTAGATGACCTGTCCGGTGCTGCCCTCGTACCGCAGGACGGTCTTGCCGTCGGCGGTCTTGACCACTTCGTCGGAGGAGCCCGAGCAGGCAACGGCAAAACTGGACAGAGTGACAAGAGCGACGACCGCGGCTACCGAGCGCGCGAAACGAGGGCGAATCATGAAGTTGCTTCCTGTAGAAGATGATTGGTTCAGTTCTCGGCTACACCTGTCCGGAGCGCCGTGTGCGGCGCTCGGCACAGGCAGGTGTGGGGAATGTCAGTTCAACGACAACAGTTGAGCGACATGAGCGGGAAAGACCGAAACACGTGAGACTCCAATGAATGTGCAGACAGGATCGAGCCGTGAGCAGTGCCGAAACCATACGTCGGCACCCACTACCTGGGTCAACGGTTACATTCATGCCGGATTTAATGTGTGAGGTCCGTATCATGAGGGCATGCTTTCGCCGACGACTGCGCAGGACTTCGAGCAACACCGTGGCCACCTGACGTCGGTGGCCTACCGTCTCACCGGAAGTTTCAGCGACGCTCAGGATGCGGTGCAGGAGGCATGGATACGCTTGCAAGTCGCACAATCGAGACAAGGAAGCGACCTCGAGATCCGCGAGCTGCGCGGATGGCTCACCACTGTTGTCGGTCGGATCTGCCTCGATCATCTCAAATCGGCCGCGGTCAGAAGAGAAAGCTATGTCGGACAGTGGCTTCCGGAGCCGATCGTCACGCCCGTCGACGCCACCTCGGGCACACCCTCAGCGACACCCGATCCGCTGGAGTACGTCGTGACGCAGGAACAGAATCGTCTTGCTGCCCTCGTCGTCCTGGACACCCTTACTCCCGCTCAACGCGTTGCCTTCGTCCTGCATGACGGCTTCGACGTGCCCTTCGCCGAGGTTGCGCGCATCCTCGACATCGAAGTAGCCACTGCCCGTCAGTTGGCCTCGCGGGCCCGTAAAGCCGCAGCGTCGGCGCCGGTCCCGGTCAGTAGCGAGGAGCATGCTGCTGCCGTCGAGCGATTGGTGACGGCTATCGCGAGTGGAGATCTGAACGCCGTGATAGGTGCACTCGATCCCGATGCCGTCCTGATCGGTGACGCAGGCGGAACTACCCGCACGGCTGTCAACATTGTGCGCGGCAGCGATCGTGTCGCGCGGTTCTATCTGGGATTGGCCCGCAAGTACGGACCGGCAGCGGTGTTCTCGATGTCACCGGTTCTCGTCAACGGACAGCTCGGCGGTGTATTCGCCGGCTCACCGGGGGACGACCAGTACCCGCAGTTCGCCGCTCGCGTTGCCGGCTTCACTGTCCGCGACGGAGTTGTGTGCGCAGCCTACGACATTGCGAATCCAGCCAAGTTCAGCGCTGTGCCGATGCTCGATCACACCGAACCCGAACGCAAGTAGCGAGACTCCCATTCCTCGAGGTGTGATCTGGACACCTGCGTGCCGAACCACAGTCGGTGCAGTACATCCGATCCCAGATGATGCAATTCGGTGTGCGTCCTCCACTGCTGCGACGCCCACTCGGGTTCGTTGTGGGCGGCGTCGATCCCGGCCATCGCGCTACCTCGCAGTTCGAAGTCCAGGTCCCGACGAAGCTCCGAAAGCTCCGACCAATTCGCCTGTGGTGCATAGTGCCTCGCGCGAATTTCGGTCAGCAGCTTGAACAGGACGCTACCCGCCCGCTCGTCGACCCAGATCAGAGTGCGTCGATGCGCACCGCGCCCCACCGTCCACAGGACCACCAACGCCACGACGACGCCGATTGCCGTCTCGAGCATGCGGCTGAGGATCAGATGTCGGACGGTCCCGTGCGCACCACCGGCCGCGCCGAGGAGAATCGCGAGGGCGGTGATGAAGATGACGGCTATCCCGTAATTCCGCACCAGGAACAGCTCGATCCCCGCCATCAGGACTGCAAGTACCGCCACCAACCACAGACCGGTCGGACTCCAGGAGTAGATGGCACCCAACAGAATCAACCCGAGGACGGTCCCACCGATGCGGTGGATTCCGCGATAGGTGCCCAGTATTCGATCCGGTCCTTGATGAAGGACCATCGCCGCGGCGATCACCGCCCAGTCCGGGCGATCGATGCCGAGCAGGACGGTGAGGGTTCCCGCCGCCATACAGGCAATGGACAGCCGAAGTGCCGTCACCGACGCTCGGCTGGACCGATTGCAGGCGCGGAGGAACCGATATCGGATCGTCGGGTCGGGCAGAGGCGGGTGAGCACCGACGTCGTCGACGTCGAACGCGGGGTCGGCCATGAGTTCCGGATCGTGGTCGTCGGAGATCGCCCTGGCCATCGAGATCTGCGCTCGTTCGAGTTCACGGGTCAACGGGTGGTCTTTCCCGACGATTGCGCCGCGGTAGAGGCACTGCCACGCGTCGTGCAGCCGAAGTGCTGCAGCGTGGCGTTTGTCTCGCGTGAGTTCGGGTGGGGCGTACCTCGCCTGAGCGTCCGTGTACTCCGCAACGGCCGAGACGGCTGCCTGTACAGCGCTGCGTTCGACAGCTCTCGGTGCCCACAGGATTCCCGTCATCGAGACGACCACCGCGCTGATCCCACCGATTGCCGTCCACATCGCGACCTCGACCGGCGGCTGACCGGGAGTGGCGATCACGGAACTGATCTCGGTGGTGAGCAACAGAAAGAACGCGCCCGGTGGACCCAATCGAAGCGCGTCGACGGTGAAGGCGCAGGTCGACACCACGACGGCCATGATCAGCACGACAAAGACGAGCAGCACCGTCGGCGCTCCCTCGGCGATGGCTCGGTGGACGGGCTCACCCACCGATGCCCCGACGAAGGACAGGATCGTCAGCGCCGTCGCAGCGATACCGACTGCCTTCCACCTGCTCCGGTACGGACGACCCTCACCGTAGATCGATGCAAATGCACCGAGGCCGACCAGGAGCGAAGCAGACCCGAATCCGAGCAGTGTGGCGATGGCCGCCGGAATCGCCAGGGCGAGGGCGACGCGAACCGCTCCGGGGTACCGGTTTCCCACCGGCGGCAATCCGAACAGGACGCTGCGCGCCGGCCGCGGAGCCGGGAGGTTGGACTCGTGACCCGCTGATGTTTCTTCGGGGTCCACTGCCCATCCTTCGCGCCGGCCTGTTCGTGTCTGTGTCGTCCCATTCTTGCGGGCGGCCGACGTGGAATTCGAGGCGGGTCCGGAGGTCGATTCGACCACCCCTTTATTGACACTATGTCAACAGTGTGGATGATAGGTGGAGTCGGATCCGCTCGCGGGTCGCACTTCATCGATCGGGAGAATCACGATGACGCAAGGATCTACCGCAACCCGGACCGCAGAACGACGGTCCCCGTGGATGGACGACGAATTGGAGGCCGTGGCCGACCTGGCAAGGAACTTCTTCGCCAAACACGTCACACCGCATCAGAAACGCTTCGCGTCCCAAGGTTTTCCCGACAAATCCGCATATCGAGAACTCGGGGCGCTCGGGCTCGCCGGCATGTCGATCCCCACCGAGTACGGCGGCGGAGGAGGAACTTTCGCGCACGACGCCGTGCTGTTCCACGAGCAGGTCATGGCGGGTGATCATTCACTCCAACTCGGCGTGCACTCGGGAATCGTGCCGCACTACCTCAATGCCTACGCCGATCACGAGCACAAACTGCGCTGGCTACCGAAGCTGGTGAGTGGCGAGTGGGTGGGCGCAATCGCCATGACCGAGCCCGGCACCGGATCCGACTTGCAGAACATCACCACCCGAGCCGTCCGCGACGGTGACGACTATCTGATCAGCGGCGCAAAGACCTTCATCTCCAACGGTCGCAATTGTGATCTGGTGATCATTGCCGCCAAGACCGATCCCAGCCTCGGAGCGCGTGGAGTGTCGCTCATCGTGGCCGAGGTCGATGACAACACACCGGGTTTCGAGCGCGGGCGAATACTCGAGAAGGTCGGACAGAAGGGCCAGGACACCACCGAGCTGTTCTTCGACCGCTTGCGGGTGCCTGCAACAAACCTGCTCGGGGACCGCGAAGGCACAGGGTTTGCCCAGCTGATGCAGCAGCTACTGCCTGAACGATTGATCTGCGGAGTTGCAGCCACTGCGGCAATGGAGCGTGCAGTCGCCCTCACCGTCGAGTACACCAAATCCCGAAACATGTTCGGGCAAACGCTCTTCGATCTGCAGAACACGCGCTTCGAACTTGCCGAGTGCGCGTCCATCGCTCGTATCTCACGAACGTTCATCGACGACTGCATCGTCAAATACCTTGCCGGGCAGCTCGATGCGACTACCGCCGCGATGGCCAAGTACTGGCTCACCGATCAGCAGTGCGCCGTGATCGACCGCTGCGTGCAACTACACGGCGGGTACGGCTACATACTCGAATATCCCATCGCTCAGATGTATGCCGACGCTCGTATTCAGCGAATCTACGCCGGATCGAACGAAGTCATGAAGGACCTCGTGGCGAGATCACTCTGAGCAATCAGGAATCCGCCTCGCACGCCGGCAGAACGTCACGCACGATGGCGAGCAAACTGCGTACCAGCAGAAGGTGCACCTGTTCGCGGTCGAGCGCTCCCGTCACCAACCACTGCTTACTGGCGGCCTTCGCCAAGCCTCCGTACGCCACGATCATCGAATGAACAGCAGCCTCACTGCCTTCACTCGGTCGGATCTCGAGCGCATCCATCATGCGTCGCGCAGCAACGTCGTCAGCATCCTGCAGGATCCGATCCATCTCGGGATCACGGCGGAGGTCGTCGGACATGACTGTCGAGATCCACATGTCGCGATGACGCCAGGCGACGTCGAGCCACCGATCGATCACGGCGCCGATCCGCTTCTCCTGGCTCGCCGATCGCGGAATGCGGTCCACCGCCACTTCGGGAATGAAGACGAACCGCCGCACGACGTCGAGATACAACTCCCGCTTGGAGCCGAAGTAATGATTGAGCAGCGGACGTCCGACCCCAGCCGCCTTGGCCAACTCGATCATCGAGACGTCGGCAAAAGACTTCTCCTCGAAAACCTTTGCCGCGCTGACAATGATCTGCTCACGCCGGTCTTCGGGACCGAGACGCCTTCCGCCTGTGGCCGACGCGGACGTCATTCTTTTCTCGCAGGCGTGCTGTTGACCGTCGCCTGCGCCTCGACCATGAGCGAAATGTGCTCCACCAAACGCTTTCGAGAGATCTTGGAGGACGGGGTGTGCGCCTGATAGATGAACGCGAGGGCACCGAACAGCCCCACTGAATTGAGTTCGGAGTTCGCGGAGTCGGTTGCCTCGCCGCCGTACATCAGCTCGAGCGACGCGGAAATCGGATTCGTGAACTCCGCCATCAATTCTCGCCCTCGATCCCACAGCGCAGGTTCCGCCTGGGATTCGACGAACATGATGCGTCCACGTCGAGGATCTTTGAATACGTAGTTGGTGAAGGCCTTCACCACGTGGCGGATCAGGGCCGACGGTTCGGAAGGCGCCGCCTCGAGAGCGTCCAGAATAGTGTCACGCGCACCGAGAACGACCTCGTCGAGCACGGCGACCAGCAGTTCGTCACGGTTGGCGAAGCTCTCGTAGAAGTACCGTTCGGTCAGCGCGGCCTCGCGGCAGGTCGCACGCATGGTCGCGGCGGCCGCTCCCTCGGTGCCCATGATCTGCAACCCGGCTTCGATCAGCTGTGTCCGGCGCGCGGCGCGGCGATCTTCCGGTTCCTGCCCACGCCACCTGCGCGGGCCGGTGCGCCGAGCCTCGGTATCCGTCATGTCCCCATGTTCTCACTGACCGGCAGCGCTCTCGACCTCAGGTTATCGCGGCGACCTCCGCAAGCGAACTGACATCGCCCGATGTCAATCAGTTGAATTCTGACATCAACCGCTGTTGACATCACTTGATGTCAGACTTACTCTTCGTTCAGTTGTTCACGCACCAATCAGGAGGCGTCACACATGGTCGACATCGACCCAACCTCGGGGCCATCGGCCGGTGACGAGGAAACTCGAACTCGCCGAACACGAGTCGTCGTCATCGGAGCCGGTTTCGGCGGCATCGGAACGGCTGTCCGCTTGAAGCAGTCCGGGATCGACGACTTCGTCGTTCTGGAACGTGGCGCGGAGCCCGGGGGGACCTGGCAGGTCAATACCTACCCCGGTGCACAGTGCGACATCCCGTCGATTCTGTACTCGTTCTCGTTTGCGCCCAATCCGAACTGGACGCGGCTGTATCCGCTACAGCCCGAGATCTACGACTATCTCCGGGATTGCGTCCATCGCTTCGGACTGGCCGGTCATTTCCACTGCAACCAGGACGTGACAGAAGCTTCGTGGGACGAGCAAGCCCAGATCTGGCGGGTACACACTGCGGAAACCGTGTGGGAGACACAGTTCCTGGTCGCGGCCACCGGCCCGTTCAGTGCCCCCGCCACACCCGACCTTCCCGGGCTCGAATCGTTTCGTGGTCAGATGTTCCACACCGCGGACTGGAACCACGACCACGACCTTCGCGGTGAGCGGATAGCCGTGGTCGGCACCGGTGCCTCTGCGGTGCAGATCATCCCCAGACTGCAACCGCTCGCGGACACGTTGACCGTGTTCCAGCGGACACCGACGTGGATCCTGCCGCACCCGGATCAGCCGATGACCGGCTGGCCGAGCGCTCTCTTCGAGCGGGTGCCGCTCACCCAACGACTGGCACGCAAGGGACTCGACCTGCTCCAAGAAGCCCTGGTACCCGGATTCGTGTACAAGCCGTCACTGCTCAAAGGGCTGGCCGCACTCGGCCGAGCACACCTTCGCCGGCAGGTGCGGGACCCGGAGCTTCGCGCAAAGCTGCTCCCCCACTACGCATTCGGATGCAAGCGTCCGACGTTCTCGAACACCTACTATCCCGCGCTGGCGTCACCCAATGTGGAGGTGGTGACGGACGGAATCGTCGAGGTGCAGGAGCGCGGAGTCCTCACCGCGGACGGCGCCTTCCGGGAAGTCGACACCATAGTCATGGGAACCGGCTTTCGTATGGGAGACAACCCGTCGTTCGACATCATCCGGGGCAAGGACGGCCGCAGCCTCGCGCAGACGTGGAACGGCAGTGCCGAGGCCTTCCTCGGCACCACCATCAGCGGGTTTCCGAACTTCTTCATGATCCTCGGCCCCAATTCCGTGGTCTACACCTCGCAGGTCGTCACGATCGAAGCGCAGGTCGAGTACATCGTGAGCTGCATTCTTCAAATGGACGAGCGCGGCATCGGCAGTATCGACGTCCGGGCAGACGTGCAGAGAGAGTTCGTGCGCGCGACCGACCGCCGACTCGCCACCAGCGTATGGAACGCCGGCGGGTGCAGTAGTTACTACCTCGTCGACGGCGGCCGCAATTACACCTTCTATCCCGGATTCAACCGATCCTTCCGCACCAGGACCAAACGAGCCGACCTCGCTCACTACGCGCAAGTACAACCCGTCTCGTCCGAATCACTCACCACTGCCCGAGAAACCGTGAGGAGCCGATAATGCTCGGCATCAACGCCTTCCGAGGCACACCCGTCGTCGCACCGTCCGGCGCGCGCCGCTACACCGACGAAGCACATGCGATCGCCGCCCGTGACGTCGAATTCGACTGGGACGGCGTACCACTGCATTACGTGCCGAACGAACCGATGGTCACCCACGTCATCAACTTCATGCATCTCGTGTTGCCCGAGGGAGAGCGGGCCATGTCCGCAACGCTCGCCGAAGCGCTCCCGCTCATCGAGGACTCCCGCCTGCACGAAGAGGTGGTGGGATTCGTCGGCCAGGAAGCAACACACGCGTCGTCGCACAAAGGTGCACGCGAGCATCTTGCGGACCTCGGCATGGACATGAAACCGATGTCACGCCGGATGGACTGGCTCGTGGACAAGATATTGGGCGACAAAGGATTGACCGGAAAAGCCAAGCACGCCTGGCTCTGTGAACGTCTCGGCTTGTTTGCCGCGATGGAGCACTACACGGCGGTGGTCGGGGAATGGCTGCTCACCGATCCCGCCCTCGAAGATGCCGGCATGCACCCGACGATGCTCGACATGGTCAAGTGGCACGGCGCCGAGGAAGTCGAGCACCGCAACGTGGCCTTCGACGCCTACATGTACGTGGACGGTAGCTACGCCCGCCGCGTTCGCACGGCGCTACTCGCCAGCTTCACGTTGTTCGTGTTGTTCATCGCCTCGATGAACTACCTCTTCCGGCAGGACCCGTCGAAGGCGAAGGGCCGCCTGTGGCCTCTGCAACTGATCAGCGCCACTCGCCGCGGCCTGGTCCCGAACATGAAATTCCTGATCACCGAGATTCCTCCGTATCTGCGGCCGAGCTTCCATCCGTCCCAGATCGGGGACATGGACGTAGCCATGCGCTACCTCGCTCGCTCACCTGCCGCCAATCGTTCTTCCGAAAAGAGTGAAGGATGAACAAGACGACTGCCGACCGTCCTCACGACGCACAAGACTTCACACCGACCCGGTCGTTGAGGATTGCCGCACAGGCGACGAGCGCATACCGTCGAATCTTTGCGTCAAGTCCTGCAGCGCAGATACTTTCGCGTCCCAACCCGGTCCGCTACAGCGGATTCGACATGACGCTGGACGTGAAGTCCGTCCGGTTCGAGTGCGCAGACGTCCTGAGTGTCACCTTGACCCCGAGGGAAGGAATCACCCTGCCGTCGTGGATTCCCGGCGCTCACCTAGACGTCATTCTCCCCTCGGGAAGGCAACGACAGTATTCGTTGTGCGGAGACCCCGACGACTTGACCTCGTATCGGATCGCCGTCCGGCGGATCGACGAAGGCGGGGGCGGCTCCCGCGAGATACACGAGTCGCTGAAACCCGGAATGGTTGTCGACGTACGAGGGCCGCGGAATGCATTTCCTTTTGTCACTGCTCCGTCGTACCTCTTTGTTGCGGGCGGAATCGGGATCACTCCGATACTTCCCATGGTGCAACGCTGTCACCGCCGCGGAGTCCCGTGGCGATTGGACTATCTCGGACGAACTCGGGCAGCTATGCCATTCCTGAACGAGATCGAGGAGTATTCCAGCGGCCGGGTAACCATCCGACCCGACGACGAGCTGGGTCCGACGGATATCGGAACACTCGTCGCTGCTGCGGATCCAGGTGCCGCGGTGTACACGTGCGGACCGGTTCCGCTGATGAACACGGTGCGTGCGGCAACTTTCGCCGCCAACCCGACCGGATCGGTGCACAGCGAGAGGTTCTCCCCACTCCCGGTAGTCGACGGCAAGGAGTTCACGGTGCATCTGGCGCGCACCGGACTCACCGTCGATGTGGGCGAGTCCGAAAGTGCATTGGCTGCAATACGACGCGTACTTCCCGGAGTAGCGTATTCATGCCAACAGGGCTTCTGCGGTACATGCAAGGTCCGGGTGCTCTCCGGGACCGTCGAGCATCGAGACACCCTCCTCACCGAATCCGAACGTACTGGTTCGATGTTGACCTGTCGATCACGTTCCACCGGTGGGTCTTTGGTGGTGGACCTGTGAAGGGAAAATTCTCTCTTTCTGCGGCCGACGCAGCCTTCAGCCGCTCCGCTCCGCTGGTGATCACTCACCGGATCGAATCCGAAGCGACATGTGAAAGCTTGTGGCAGACGTTGACCTCGGACGGAGCGCTCACGTCGTGGGCGCACGGGATCACCGGAGCCGACTGGACCTCGGACAGACCATTCGGCGTCGGGACTACGCGAACCGTGCGAGCCGGCGCTTTTGCTGCACTGAACGAGCGATTCTTCCGCTGGGACGAGGGGCGCCGGATGTCGTTCTACGTGGAGTCGGCGTCACTTCCGGGGTTCAAACGCTTCGCTGAAGATCTGGTGTTGGAACCGACTTCGACTGGCAGCCGCCTCACCTGGACGTTCGCTGTGCAAGCGCAGCCGTGGTTCGCCCCCATTCTGACTCTGTCCCGACCGATCCTCCAACGCGTCACCCGCGGCTGGGCCGACGGCGCCGTCCACCACACACTTCAAGGAACTCCACGATGACGGCGACCGAGATCGACACGACCACACAGGCGTCCGACGACACAGTGACACAGGCAGTGCGCGACGCCCGTACTGCTTCCGAATGGTGGGCAGAACTGACATTCGAGCAACGCGCTCGTCGACTGGATCGGTGGCGAGGAATCATCGCTCGTCGCGCATCCGAACTCGCCGACGTCGTGCACCGGGACATGGGCAAGCCGCACCCTGACGCGATGCTCGAAATCGCCATGGCACTAGAACATCTCGCGTGGGCGTCGAAGAATGCCCGAAAGGTATTGGGCAGGCGCAGCGTCCGCTCCAGTTTGTTGACGGTCAATCAGGCCGCCTCGGTGGAGTATCGACCTCTCGGGGTGATCGGTGTGATCGGTCCGTGGAACTATCCGGTCTTCACCCCACTCGGTTCGCTCTCGTTCTCGCTGGCTGCAGGCAACGCCGTGGTCTACAAGCCGAGTGAGTTCGCACCGGCAGTCGGGCAATGGTTGGGCCGCGCCTTCGCCGAGGTCGTCCCTGAACATCCTGTGCTGCAGGTCGTCACGGGCGATGGTTCGGTCGGCGCGGCACTGTGCCTGGCCGGTGTCGACAAGATCGGGTTCACCGGATCGACCGCGACGGGCAAGAAAGTCATGGCAGCGTGCGCCGAGACCCTCACACCGGTGTTGATGGAATGTGGTGGTAAGGACGCGCTCATCCTTGATGCCGACGGAAATGTCGGTGCCGCCGCGGATGCTGCGGTGTGGGGAGCATTGTCCAACTCCGGTCAAACCTGTCTGGGCGTCGAGCGTGTGTACGTGCACGCACATGTCTACGGCGAGTTTATCGACAAGACAATCACTTTGGCTGCCCGAGTTCATGCGGGTCCGGGTGCCGAAGACAAGATCGGTCCGATCACCATGCCCTCGCAAGTGGCTGTAATCCGGCGCCACATCGACGACGCGATGTCGCGGGGTGGACGTGTCGTTCTCGGAGGGCTCGGCTCGATCTCCGGCCAGTACGTGCAACCGACCATCATGGTCGACGTCCCCGAAGACAGCCTCGCCGTCACGGAGGAAACTTTCGGCCCGACGATGACGATCACCAAGGTCGCCTCGATGGACGAGGCGGTGGAGTTGGTCAATGCGTCGCCATACGCATTGGGAGCAAGCGTGTTCGGCAAGGACGGAGCGGCTGTTGCCGATCGGCTCCGATCCGGAGGAGCGTCGGTGAACTCTTACGTGATGTATGCCGCGGTTCCCAACCTGCCACTGGGTGGGGTCGGAGCATCTGGTTTCGGACGCGTTCACGGCCCAGATGGTCTGAAGGAGTTCACCTACGCTCGTTCGACGACTCGGCAACGATTCCGTTCGCCCCTACCACTGACGACGTTTCGAAGGACCGCCCGAATCGACTGGCTGGTCAAGGTTCTCATCCGCGCACTACACGGAAGGCACTGAAGCAATGACGGGACGCTTGTCCGCAATTGCGGGAACAGTCCGCGATCTGGGCATTCCACTGCCCGGACGCCGACTCGACTACGACGTCGCCGGGAAGGTCGTACTGATCACCGGTGGAGGCGACGGTATCGGTGCAGCGCTGGCGCGCACTCTCCACCGGCGTGGGGCCACCGTGGCACTGGTCGACGTCAACGAGAGTTCATTGGCAACGGCCGAGCGCTCATTCGAGTCACAGCGAGTCGTGACGGTGACGGCCGATGTCCGAGATCGGGACGGCATGACCGCAGCCGTGCAAACGATCATCGAGCAGCTGGGCAGAATCGACGTCGTAGTGGCCAACGCCGGAATCACCCCTCCCCCGGCAACATTGCGCCAGATCAATCCCGACGCCTTCGATCGTGTGCTCGACGTCAATCTCACCGGCGTCTTCAACACCGTGCATCCGACCATCGACGAGGTGATCCGCAACAGTGGGCACATCGTCGTCGTGTCATCGGCGGCGTCGTTCGCCCCCGGTTTGGGCGGCGCTTCGTACATGATCAGCAAGGCTGGGGTCGAAGCGCTCGGCCGGGCGCTGCGTCTCGAGGTTGCCGGCTACGGCGCTACTGCCGGCATCGCGTACTTCGGGATGGTGGATACACAACTTGCACGCGCAACACTCGACGACGACGAGATCGGGCGCAAACTCGACGCTCGACTACCTGGTCCCCTCCGTCATCGAATCTCCCCGGACCGTGCCGCCACCGTGATCGCCGACGCGATCGCGCGCCGCGCCGCCCGGACCCTTGCCCCCGCTGCCTGGGAACCCTGGGCGTGGGGACGCGGATTCATCAATGTCCTTGCCGACGGTTACCTGGCAAAAGACAAACAGGCACACGACCTGATCCGCGAACTCGAAGACAGAACCACCGCTGCGGCCCCGACGAATGCATCAGCCCTGCCAAAGGCATCCAGGAGAACATCATGACTACGTTGTGTGCAGCCTTCCAGCGAGTGTCGGCGGTAGCGCCCGACGCGGTGGCTTTGCGAGACATCGGCGATGCGCGAACACTGACGTGGCGCGCGTACGGCGAACAGGTTCGCGATGTTGCCGCGGGATTGGCCGGAATCGGCGTGGGACATGGCGATACGGTTGCATTGATGATGAGTAACCGCATCGAGTTCTACCCGATCGACGTCGGCGCCCAACACCTCGGCGCGACATCCTTCTCCATCTACAACACGTCGGCACCCGAAGGCATCCAGTACATCCTCGCCAATTCCGGTGCGCGAGTGCTCGTCTGCGAGGCCCAGTACGTGGATACCGTTCGCCGATCCGGTGCCACACTCGACACGATCGTGGTCGTCGACGCGCAACCGTCTGCCCAGCAGTCCGGCACCCTGACGCTGGAGCAGATGAAGTCCTCTGCTGCCGCCGATTTCGATTTCGAGAGCACCTGGCGTGCGGTGAAACCGAACGACGTCGCCACGTTGATCTACACCTCCGGCACGACCGGCAACCCCAAAGGCGTCGAGACGACTCATGCCTGTCTGTTGTTCGAAACCACCGCCGTCAGTGCTGTACTCCCCGTCGAGTTCGGTGACCGCATCACCTCGTACATGCCGTCGGCGCACATCGCCGATCGGCTCACCTGCCTGTACATGCAAATGGTGTTCGGCACCCAGATCACTGTCGTGCCGGATCCGAGCCAGGTAGCGGCTGCGCTTCCGGACTGTCGCCCCACGATCTGGGGCAGCGTCCCCCGTGTGTGGGAAAAGCTGAAGGTTGCAGTCGAATCGGCCGTCGCCAACGAACCGGACGACGCGCGGCGAGCGGCATTGCAGTGGGCACTCGACGTCGGTCGCACTCGGCTCGCACACTTGCGAGCCGGTGAAACAGTCCCCGCCGAACTGGAAGCGGACTACGCCCGAGCCGATGCAATGGTCCTCTCCGCTCTGCGTGCGAAACTCGGTTTTGCCGAACTGAAGTGGGCCATCTCTGGCGCCGCACCGATTCCGCCGGACACCTTGGCATTCTTTGCAGCCCTGGGAGTTCCGATCTCGGAGATCTGGGGAATGTCCGAGCTGACATGCATTGCGAGCACCGCACCGGCCGAGCCGACCAAGCTGGGAACGGTCGGAAAGTTGCTCCCCGGCATGGAAATGCGCATCGAGGCGGACGGTGAGCTACTGGTTCGAGGACCGTTGGTCATGAAGGGGTACCGCGGCGAACCGGCAAAAACGGCCGAAGCGATCAGTGCAGACGGTTGGCTTTCGACCGGAGACATCGTCACGGCCGACGCAGACGGATACCTCACGGTGATCGATCGCAAGAAGGAGCTGATCATCAATGCGTCGGGAAAGAACATGTCCCCCGCTGCCATCGAGACCGCAGTGAAGACGTCGTCGTCGTTGATCGGTGAGGTCGTGGCGATCGGAGACGGCCGAAAGTTCAACACAGCGTTGATCACTCTCAGCGCCGACGCCGCGGTCGGAGCGGCATGCTCACTGGGACTTGCGGCCGAGGCCGCGGTACTCGCCAAGGACGCTCGGATCGTCGACATCGTTGCAACTGCTGTCGCCGAGGGAAACTCGCGTCTGTCGAGGGCCGAGCAGATCAAGCGGTTTCACGTACTCACCACGTTCTGGGAGCCAGGCGGCGACGAGCTGACACCGACGATGAAGCTCAGGCGCAAGCCGATAGCCGAGAAGTACGCGTCCGAAATTGCAGCCCTCTATGCGGATTCGGTCGTAGAGGACGTCTACGAGCCTGCGCCCTGCGCATAGATCAGCGTCTCGGTGGCCTTGACCACAAACGTAGCGGCCGATCCCGGAACCAGATCGAGCTCGGCCGCTGCGCTCGCCGTGATGTCGGCAGACAAGCCCGGCTGGCCGGCTTCGTCCTCGGCTCGGACTCGGACGACATCGCCTCGATTTTCGATCTCCGCGATCGTGACCGCAAACGCGTTTCGTGGGCTCCCGTGAGGCGGATCCAGGTAGACCGACACTGCTCGCGGCTCGAAGACTGCCACGGCGGCACTGCCGGCCGGTAGGTCGGTCTCCGTCTGGCCCGCGATATCCACCCCGACCGGACTTCTGAGCATTCCGTCTCCGGCCATCGTGCCGCTGCGCAAGTTGATCCCTGCGATGCGTGCTGCAAATGCACTACGCGGGCGAGTCAGAACTGTTCGTACGTCACCACGTTCGACGACCCGGCCGCCGTCCAGCACGACAACGGTATCGGCAAGGGCCAGCGCATCCAGAGCGTCGTGCGTGACGAGCACGGCCGTGCGATCTCCTGTTCGGAGCACTCTACGCAGCAACGACCGCAATGCCGGGGCGGAGGCGACGTCGAGCGCAGACATCGGTTCGTCGAGCAGGAGTAGTTCGGGTTCAGCAGCCAATGCCCTCGCCACTGCGACTCGTTGCGCTTGACCGCCGGAGAGCTGTGACGGCTTGCGGTCAGCCAATTCGGCGGCGTCGACTGCGTCGAGCCAGTGGCGCGCGGAATCGGCGGAATCGCGACGCGACCGCCCTGCACTGCGCGGCGCGAACGCCACGTTCGCGGCCGCACTGAGGTGGGGAAAGAGAAGTGCCTCTTGCGCGAGTAGAGCAGTGCCGCGCCGATGCGGCGCCAACGCGACTCCCCTACCGGTATCGGTGAGAACGCGAGAATTCAGTTCGATCAACCCACGCCGCGGGTGATGTAGTCCGGCAACCGCCGCCAGTACCGTCGACTTGCCTGCGCCGTTCGGTCCGAGGACAGCGGTCACCTCACCGGCCGCGACGTCGAACGTCGCAACGACATCGCGCTCCGGAATCTCGATGTCGACGTGGAGGCCACTCACAACGAACCCGCCGATCCGCGTCCACGCACCGCAACCACGATGACCACCGCGACTACGACCAACACCAGCGAAAGCGCTACCGCTGCATCCGGATCGGTCTCACGCTGGAGATAGATTTCCAACGGCAGGGTACGCGTGACCCCTTGCAGACTTCCCGCGAACGTCAGCGTTGCACCGAACTCCCCCAGTGCGCGAGCGAAAGCCAGCACTGCCCCTGACACCAGACCGGGAAGCACCAGCGGCAAAGTCACCCGGCGAAGCACGGTGGTCGGGCGGGCTCCGAGCGTCGAGGCTACGGCCTCGTATCGTGTGCCCGCAGTGCGTAGCGCACCTTCGAGGCTGACGACGAGGAACGGTAGCGCGACAAACGTCTGCGCCAGGACCACCGCGGTTGTCGAGAATGCTATCTGGATGCCGAGCACTTCCAACTGCTCACCGATCAACCCTTTGCGCCCGAACGTGTACAGCAACGCGATACCGCCCACCACTGGCGGCAGAACCAGCGGGAGCAGAATCAAGGATCGAAGAACGGACAGTCCCCGAAAATGACTGCGCGCCAACACCGCGGCCATCGGTACCCCGAACAGGATGCACAGCAGCGTGCTCATTGCCGCTGTCTTCAAACTCAGTTTCAACGCGGCAACCGACGATTCGGAAGTCACGAGTTCCCAGAACTGCGACCACTGCACGGTGGCCAGCATCGCCGCCAAGGGCGCGATGACAAACGCTCCGCCGATCAGCGCCGGAAGGTAAATCCATACCGGCAACCCGAGCGGAGCCCGGACCGCCGGTCTTAGGTGTGTCACGGGGCAGCGAATCCCGCGTCACTCAGAACTGCCAGGCCCTTGGGCCCCTTCACGAGATCGACGAATTTGGTTGCCGTTCCCGAATTCTTCGAATCCTTCAGCACCGCAATCTGGTACAGGTTGACCACCGTGGTGGCCTCCGGGAACGCGACGGTCTGAACCTTGTCACCAGCGGACTTCGCGTCGGTGACGTAAACGATGCCGGCATCGGCCTGCCCGGACGTCACCTTGTTGAGAACGTCGGTCACCGACGATTCTTCGCTGACGGGCGAGAGGGTCTCGCCTGTGGCCGTCTCGACCTTCTTCGTAGCCGCGCCACAAGGGACCTGCGGAGCGCAGATCACCAGTTGCGTCCCCTCCTTTGCCAGATCGGCGAACGACGCGATGCCCTTCGGATTGCCCGGCGGCACAACAATCGTCAAGGTGTTGCTCGCGAAGTCCGAGGGCGACCCCGCGACGACGCCGGCGTCGGTGGCCTTGGTCATGTTGGCGGCGTCAGCCGAGGCGAACACGTCAGCCGGTGCGCCCTGAGTGATCTGAGCGACGAGGTCCGAGGACCCGGCAAAGCTGAAAGTGACCGATGAACCGGGGTTCTCGGACTCGAATTCCTTGCCGAGTTCGGTGAAGCTGTTCTTGAGTGACGCCGCCGCGAAGACGGTGATACTTCCCGTGGCACTCTCACTCGAAGTGGTTGTGGTCGGAGCGGCCGACGACGTCTCCGACGAAGAATTGTCGGAGGAACTACAACCGGTCACCAGGGCAAGCGAAAAGGCACCTGCTGCAACAAGTCCGACTACACGCTTCACGAATTTCCTCCAGTATGTTCAAAAACTACGGCGTTTCCACGATGACCGTGGTGGCCTTCACGATTGCGACTCCGATACTCCCGACCTCGAGTCCGAGCTCCCGAACCGCGTCGGTACTCATCAACGAGACGACAGTGAAGGGCCCACACTGCATTTCGACCTGAGCCATCACCTTGTCGGTGACGACCTTGGTGACGAGGCCGGCGAACCGGTTGCGGGCCGAACTCGCACCCGTGAGCGGATCGGCCGGTGCGGGTCCGGCGTTGGACCGGGCGAAGCCCGCCAACTCGGCACCGTCGATGACCTTGCGGCCGGAGTCGTCCGTCGTCGCGGTGAGAAGCCCACCGTCGACCCACCGCCGGACGGTGTCGTCACTGACACCGAGCAGGCCGGCAGCTTCGCGGATTCGAATGTTGGGCACCAGGTGATCGTAGGTCGCAAGTGCGGACCTAACAAGCCGGAATGCTCCGCAGATGCGTGAACTAGTCAATCATGATCACGTATCTGCGGAGCATTGTCGATAGTTGCCGTAGACGAATCAGCGCATCATTCTTCTGCCCAGGGCACACGGCAGGAGTCGGTGCTGAACCCCTGCTCGGTAATCCCCAACGCCGAATACATCCGGGCGCGCATGTTTTCGAGCCCGATCTGATAGGTCAGTTCCACGACGCCCGCTCGCCCGAACCTGCGCTCGAGATCCGCGACCTGTTCGTCCGTCACCCCGTTCTCCCCATGGGGGTCACCGGTCATGGCGTCGGCGTAGGCGATCGCGGCCCGCTCGTCTTCGCTGTACTTCGATGAATCCCGGTAGTTCGCGATCTCTTTCAACTTGTCGATGTCCAAACCGTCCAAGCGCGAGAGCATCGTCCCGAAGTCGACACACCACGAGCAGCCGACAGTCCAGGCGACGCGATAGACGGCCAGTTCACGAATGTTCGACGGCAGCACCTTCGACGCCTTCTGCACAGCCATTTCGTGGCGGGCAGCCGCTACGAACAATTTCCGATGGTTGGCCAGGACGGCAAAGGGCTCGGGGACTTCGTCGTACTGCCTGGCGGCGAATTTGTATGCCACTTTGATCAACGGACTGGCTTCTGACGGTGTCACTGCGGGAATGCGAGTCATGGCAAGCCTCCGTATGTTCTGGGGCACCGGATTCGATGCTCTCTACAGAGTTGGACGATGGCGGCGATTCAAACGTGACAAGCACCGCGTCCGAGCGGATGTGAGGATGCGGTGTCAGCCGACTAAGCTGCAAAGATGCCTTCGACGCCCCGCAACCGCACCGTCTCGCGTCTGCAGCCGTTCGCATCCACGATCTTCGCCGAGATGACAGCGTTGGCCACACTTCACGACGCGGTCAACCTCGGTCAGGGCTTTCCGGATACCGACGGTCCTGCGGCCATGCTCGAGGTAGCGCGCCGAGCCATCGCCGAGGGCGTCAATCAATACCCGCCCGGTCCGGGCATGCCCGTCTTGCGTCAGGCCATCGCGGAGGATCGGCGCATCCGCTACGGACTCGACAGTGATCCCGACTCCGAAGTTCTGGTCACCGTCGGCGCCACCGAGGCGATCAGTGCTGCGATTCTCGGACTGGTCGAACCCGGCGAAGAAGTAGTGCTGATCGAGCCGTACTACGACTCCTACGCTGCATCCGTCGCGTTGGCAGGCGCTGTACGTCGCACAGTTCCGTTGGTAACCGCGGGAGACGGATTTGCGGTCGATCTCGATGCATTGCGCGGCGCGATCACCGCCAAGACGAAGATGCTGATCGTCAACAGTCCTCACAACCCCACCGGCACCGTATTCACCGATCACGAACTTCGAGCGATCGCCGAACTCGCGTGCGAACGCGACCTGATCGTGTTGAGCGACGAGGTCTACGAGCACTTGGTCTTCGACGGCCTCACCCACACACCGATGGCGTCGCTCCCGGGCATGCGTGAGCGCACCGTCACGGTGTCCAGTGCGGCAAAGACTTTCAATGTCACCGGCTGGAAAACCGGCTGGGCGATCGGCCCGCGCGAACTCATCGACGGAGTCCGTGCCGCCAAGCAGTTCATGTCATTTGTTGCCGGTGCACCG
This sequence comes from Rhodococcus sp. MH15, assembly GCF_019266045.1. Taxonomy (NCBI): domain Bacteria; kingdom Bacillati; phylum Actinomycetota; class Actinomycetes; order Mycobacteriales; family Nocardiaceae; genus Rhodococcus; species Rhodococcus sp. MH15. The sequence goes on along the minus strand of NZ_LPNP01000080.1, from coordinate 1,062,678 downwards.
TTCCAACCGGCCGTTGCCTACGCGCTCACCAACGAACAGCCGTGGGTCGTCGAACTTCGACAGAGCTTGCAAGGCAAACGCGACGTACTCGGTAAAGCTCTGACCGAGGCCGGTTTCACGGTGCATTCCGGTGGCGGCACGTACTTCCTCCTTGCCGACATCAGACCGTTGGGCGAAACCGATGCGGGAGATTTCTGCCGCGCACTGCCCGAGCGAATCGGCGTCGCGGCCGTTCCGGTCGACGTGTTCGCGGACAACCGCGACGATTGGAAGCACCTGGTGCGCTTCGCCTTCTGCAAGCAGGACCACATTCTGTCCGAAGCTGCACGCCGTCTCCACCTGCTCCAAGGAGCAGCGCACCCATGACAGCGCGGACCATCCCGACCGCATTCGTCCACCGCTATCTCGCGTTCTCGCCGGACAACGACGTCGACTTGTCGGGTGCACTGCGCGCTGCCGGGATCGACCTCGAGACACTGTCCGACCCGCGCGCCCGGCTGACCCCGACTCAGGTCACCACGTTCATCCAATCCACCTGGCAGATCACCGACGACGAATTGTTCGGCCTCGGATCCGCCCCGGTCCCCCGTGGCACTTTCCGATTGATCTGCCTGACGTTGATCCATTGCCCTGATCTCGGATCGGCCTTCGCTCGAATGTCCGACGTGATCCGTGCGCTACCGGCTCTGGCCCCACTGTCGATCGAGAAGGGCGAGGAAAGCACTCGGGTGAGTTTCGCTGTCCGAGCTCGCGAAGGCGTCGCCGAACCTGATGTCGCAGAACGTGTCACAACCGATTTCGTCCTGATCTTGCTGCACCGATTTTCCGCATGGTTGATCGGAAAGCGCGTCCGACTTCGGGCGGTCGAATTTCCGTACTCGGCACCGGATGCACGGTTGGCGCAGGACTACGACTACATCTTCGGAGCGCCGGTCACCTTCGGCGCGAAGCGCGCGGCACTGGAGTTCGACAACTCGGCCATGCGTGCACCGATCATCCAAACCGAGGAGACGTTGGAGGAGTACCTCCGAGAATCTCCGATTCAGCTCATGTCCGAACGTGATTACGACAGCACTGCGTCGGCGCAGGTACGACGGGTCCTGGAGCTCGGGGTGAAGGGGCGAACCTCCACTGCCGAGGAGATCGCGGAGATGCTTTCGATCAGCGTTCCCCATCTGCGTCGACTGCTGCGGCGTGACGGAACATCACTGAATCAACTACGCGAGGAAGTGCTCCGCGACGTAGCCATCGCTGGTTTGCGGCGCGGAGAATCCGTCGAAGTACTCTCGGCGCGATTGGGGTTCTCCGAGCCCAGCGCCTTCCGTCGGGCCTTCAAACGATGGACCGGCGACACTCCGAGTTCGTACCGCTAGCTGACGCAGAACTCGTTTCCTTCGGGATCGGTCATCGTGATCCACACGCTCGGCCCCTGCGCTCCTCGGTGCAGGATCGTCGCCCCCACCGTCTCGAGGTGCGCTGCGACATCCTCGCGCTTGTCGCCCACTCGTATGTCGAAATGGAGCCGGTTCTTCACCGTCTTCGATTCCGGAACCAATTGGAACAGAACGCGGGGACGTTCGGGATGCTCCGGATCGCTGATGGCCGCACCTTCGCGCCAGACGAGGACTCCCTCGAATGTCGTGGTGTCGGATTCCTTGGCGTGACCAGCGGCGACGAGGCCCCTGATGAAATCTTCGTCGCTGGGCTCCGCTGCCCACCCGAGTGCTGCGGCCCACCACTTCGCCTGTTCGTGCGGATGTGCCGAATCTACTGTGACTTGAAATTCGTATCCCATGTTCCGACGTTAACGCCGACCACCGACACCTAGTGAAGGTTCAGCCGAGCCCGGGAGTCAGTCGACGCTCTTGATGGTCTTCATGGTGATCAGCGATGTCACCCGCGAGACAGCCGGAAGCCCGCTGAGCTTGGTGACCATGAAGTTCTCGTACGTCGCGAGATCTTTCACCGCGACGCGAATGAAGTAGTCGGGAATTCCGAACAACCGCCGACATTCGATCACTTCGTCGAAGGCGGCGACCTGGGATTCGAAGTCCTCGATGGTGGCCTGGTCGTTGACTCCGATCTCGGCGGTGACGATCACCTGAAATCCTCGACCGAGCGCTTCCTGACTGACGATCGCCCGGTACCCGGTAATGATTCCGTCGGCTTCGAGCTTCTTCACCCGACGCAGGCAAGGTGAGGGTGTCAGACCCACCAGATCCGCCAACTCGGTGTTGGTCAAACTCGAGTCCTGGCGTAGGTGAAACAAAATTGCGTCATCCATGGCATCCATCGCACTATTATTGCGCACTGTTCAATATGTGGGCATTCTGAGCAATCGATCACCTCGATCTTTGTTATAGATTTGCGTCGTGATCGAACCAGCATCGTCGACGGCCGCACCGGCCGTCGAACTCCCACCGCGAACCCCGGCGTGGCGGCACGCCTTCCAGCTGTCGCTACCGGTTGGATTCGGCCTGCTCCCACTCGGGATCGCACTTGGTGTTCTTGTGGTCCAACAAGGGCTCAGCCCTTGGTGGGCAGTCGCTTTCACCTCGCTGATCTACGCCGGATCGCTGGAGTTTCTCGCGGTCGGAATGGTCGCGGCCATGACACCGCTGCCGTACGTTGCTCTGACCGCACTGCTGGTCAACTTTCGACATGTGTTCTACGCCTTGAGTTTTCCGCTGGAAAAGATTCGCAACCCCTTCGCCCGCTTCTACAGCATGTTCGCGCTGACCGACGAGGCCTATGCGATGTCGGTAACTGCCGATCCCAAGGCACTCACCGGACGCGTCATCGTCTACTCCCAGCTGTACCTGCACGGCTACTGGATCGGTGGCGCGATCCTGGGCGCGACGGCAGGACAGTGGATTCCGGACTCGATCGTCGGCCTCGACTTCGCCCTGACGGCGTTGTTCGTCGTCCTCTCGATCGAAGCGATTCGCGCACAAAACGGATTCGCGGTGCCGGTCGCCGCGGTCACCTGCGCTCTGGTCGCCCGGCTCGCAGCGCCGGACCACATGCTGCCAATTGCGATGGGCGCCTTCGTGCTCTTCCTGATCGGGCGCTTTGTCTACGACTCACGAAAGGCGAAGATCGATGCCTGACACCTCGTACATCTTTGCGGCGGTCGCAGTCATGGCCGTGGTCACCTTCGCGCTGCGCGCAATCCCCTTCGCCGCGCTCATGCCGCTGCGCTCCTCCGCCCTGGTCGGCTACCTCGGCATCTACATGCCGGCAGGCGTCATGTTGATTCTCGTCATGTATTCACTCAAAGGGGTGTCGATCACCGCCCCTTCTCATGGCCTACCCGAACTGATTGCAGTGTGCGCCACGATCGCCGCGCACCTCTGGCGAAAGAATGCCGTCCTGAGCATCGTCGTCGGAACGACGATCTACGTTGCGCTGGTCAATACCGTGTTCGCCTGAGCATTTCCCATCGACGAGCAAAATATCTTTACTCCCGAATGGGCAATTTGTAACCTCCAGGCGCTTATCTGAACAGTTGAACACTTATACGATTTCAGTAGCGTGGCCGCCGGCCGCGACTGAAAGATCGGTGAGGTTCGATGTCCACGACAATGACAACGACGGGCACCCGAATCGCCGGTGCTTGGCACAGTCTGGATCGAGGCCAGCGTCGAAGCATCATCGGGATGACCGTCACCGTCGTAGCGCTCAACGTCGTCGGGTGGGCAGTTCTTCTCGGCCTGGTTGTCCCCGGCCACTACACGATCGAAGGCAGTGTCTTCGGCGTCGGACTCGGTGTCACGGCGTACACGCTCGGCATGCGCCATGCTTTCGACGCCGATCACATCGCCGCTATCGACAACACCACTCGGAAGTTGGTAGCGGACGGCAAGAAACCGATGTCCGTCGGGTTCTGGTTTTCGCTCGGACACTCGACCATCGTCTTCGTACTCGTCGCCCTCTTGGCTTTGGGTGTGCGGCAACTGGCCACCAGCCTTTCCGACGACAACTCCGATCTGGAGAAGTGGACCGGCTTGTTCGGCACCACCATTTCCGGCACGTTCCTGATTTTGATCGGAATCTTGAACCTTGTCTCTCTCATCGGGATTCATCGGGTGTACACGAAGTACAAGGCCGGAACCTTCGACGAGGAACAACTCGAGAAGGAACTCGACAGCCGTGGCGCCCTGAACAAGATTCTGGGCCCGGTGATGAAGATGGTTCGCAAGCCCTGGCACATGTACCCGGTCGGCCTACTGTTCGGATTGGGATTCGACACCGTCACCGAAGTCGGGCTGTTGGTGATCGCCGGTGGCGCGGCGGCGACAGGGCTCCCGTGGTATTCGATCCTCGTTCTGCCGATCCTCTTCTGCGCCGGGATGTCGCTTTTCGACTCGATCGACGGATCGTTCATGAACTTCGCCTACGGTTGGGCATTTGCTCAGCCGGTCCGAAAGATCTACTACAACATGGTGATCACCGGACTCTCGGTGGCAGTCGCCCTGCTGATCGGGTCCCAGGAAATCATCTCGATCTTCACCGACAAACTCGACATCCACGACGGGTTTCTCGGCGCCATCGGGAACTTGGATCTCGGCGCGATGGGCTTCATCATCGTCGGACTCTTCGTCGCCACCTGGCTGATTGCTCTACTCGTGTGGCGGTACGGCCGCATCGAAGAACGGTGGCAGGCTCAGTCCGGTGCAGCAGTAGCCCGACGAGCGACAGCAGACGAAGCGATGTGAGTTCGACTCGGTCCCGCAGAATCACGGGCCACCCGAAAGCGAATAGCTGATGTACGTCTCGCCCCATTTCAGGTACGCGCTCGACGTCGCCTGGCCGCGGATCTGGTCGTTCTGCCACTGGTAGACAGCGCGCCACGGAAATACGGAACTCACTTGTTCCAAGGTGTACTGCTCACGATGGCCCTGCGCGAATCGCTGTTCGAGATCTTCACGAGTGCGCGGCGGGAAATTGCTGATCAGGTAGGTCCGGCCGAGAGCCTCGATGCGCCCTGGCGGCGCAAAGACATCAGCGCTGCGATAAGTGAAGGCCGCATACAGGTAGGCCGCCACCACAATCGTTGCCAGCGCTACCGCGCCGATCTTGAATGCACGTCGAAGCAGGGTCGGCATGGCTCACAGTACATCGACTGCGTCCCGATCTGATGCGGGTCGGCGGCAGCCGCACCTCCCGATTTCCTCGAGCCCAGACCACCTTCCGACTAGTACGGTGAGATCACCGGCAACCGATCTACGGCAACGATGGCGGACTCGCTCGACAACCCAGCGCCCTCTGCCACAGGTGAGGGCACATCGCGGCCAATCATTGCGGGCACCACGCACCAGTGCGGTCCATACGAGGGTCCCCCATGGGAAATGAGTTTCCGTCGCACAGCCTCCACGACCGAAGCCTTCCGCCCCTGCGTCTGGTCGCTATGGGCCAACCCGCTGCGAAAGCTCGACGAGCCGGTTCGAGAATCCCCACTCGTTGTCGTACCAGGCGAAAACCTTCACTTGTTCGCCGACGACCTGTGTGAGGGGCGCATCGAAGATTGCCGAGTGGGGATTGCCGACTATGTCGGCAGAGACAAGTGGCGCCTCCGAATAGGCAAGGTAAGACGAGAGTTCGGGAGTCTGCGATGCGACGCGAAACGCTTCGTTGATCTCCACGACAGTCGCCGGTCGTGAGAGATGGGCAGTGAGGTCGGTGATAGAACCGACTGGCACGGGGACGCGCAGCGAGAGTCCGGTCAATTTTCCGTCCAGCTCTGGGATGATCCGCCCGATGGTGGCGGCGGCGCCGGAGGAAGTCGGGATCGTAGACAATGCCGCGGCACGAGCGCGCCGGAGATCGCTGTGAGGAGCATCGTGGAGGCGCTGGTCGCTGGTGTAGGCGTGGATCGTCGTCATCAGTCCGGACTCGATGCCGAACGCCTCGTGCAGCACCTTAACCATCGGTGCGAGGCAGTTGGTCGTGCAGGATCCGTTCGAGAATACGTCCTCCGACATGTCGAGGACGTCGTCGTTTACTCCGAGTACAACTGCAGGGACATCACTGTCGGCGGGAGCCGAAATGATCACCTTTCGCGCTCCCGCTGTCAGGTGTTGGCGAGCGTTGACCGAGTCCGTGAATCTGCCGGTCGACTCTATGACGACATCGACGCGTTCGACTCTCCAGGGGATGAGGGACGGCTCGCGCTCAGAGGTGACGCGAATGCGCTTTCCTGCAACGAGAATCGCGTCCCCGTCGACCTCGACGCCGTCCAGATGACCGGACACCGAGTCCCACTCCAGGAGCGAAGCGAGGGTTGCGGCGTCGGCGATGTCGTTGATCGCGACGATCTCGACATCTGCATCGCTGCTTAGCGCAGCCCGCAGGTAGCTGCGACCGATACGGCCGAAGCCGTTGATTCCGATACGAACGGACATTGATTTCTCTTTCTCGAGTTGGTCAGTGATCGGTGCAGAGAGCGGACTGGGCGGCGTCGAGCAGGGAAATGGCTCCACGAACCGCCGCGTCCATCGGGCCCTGTTCACCCTGCGCGCGGGCAAGTACATAGCCGCCCTGCAGGACGGCTGCCAGCGTTCGCGCGAGATCCGCCGGGACGATGCTCGTCGGAAGTTCTCCTGCAGCAATCGCGGCAGTGATCGCCCGCTCCCAATGGTTCAGCATGGTGTCGAAGGCATTCGCAACAACTGCGATCAGTTCTGCATCCGTGACCACTTCCGGGTCCTGGGTCATCCGACCCACCCGGCACCCCCGAGTACCCGGCCGCGGCAATGAGAGGTAGCGCTTCATCTGTTCGAGGGGCGAGCCTTCTCCACCCAACGGAGATGACTCGCCCGTCATTTCTCGGGTAACTGCAGACAGCGCCTCTACCGCGAGTTCGTGCTTTCCACTGAAATGGTGATACATGCTGCCCTGGCCAACCCCGGCACGTGTCATCACGTCGCGTGGGCTCGTCGCTGCATAGCCGCGCTCCCACAACAGCTCTGCCATCGCACCCGTCAGCTGGTCCTTTGAGTTCACCAATCGACTGTAACAACTAGTATGTACAACCTCAACGTAGGTTCGACCAACAGGCCGGCCGGGCGATTGTGCGGTGATCGACCAGAGCATCGTTGCCGTTCTGGACGTGGCATCTGCAAGACTCCTGAAATGAAGCACGTCGGGCGCGAGGCAGCGGCACTGCTCAACGGGGCCGGGATCGAACTCAGCGAGGGTCTGACCGACGCAGAGTTCGAATCCGTCCACAAACGCTTTGGATTTCACTTCAACCCAGACCACCGCAGCCTTCTTGCCACTGCGTTACCACTTGGCGACCGTTGGCCGAACTGGCGTAGCGCCGACGACCTCGAGTTGGGTACTTGGCTAGATAAAGTCACCGAAGGTTTCATTTGGGATGCACTGCATCAACAACCACCGTTCTGGCCGGCATCGTGGGGCAGAATGCCCGCCTCACCCGAGGACGTCACCACAATCGTGCGTCAACAGATCGGAGCGTGGCCGCGCCTTGTCCCGATCTTCGCTCACCGCTTCACGCCCGCCGCACCCTCCCCCTCGGGATCGCCGGTGATCTCCGTGTGGCAGACCGACATCGTCTACTACGGGGCAAACCTCCTCGAATATCTCGCCAATGAGTTCCCCCTCGGACAGGGCCGAAAGACACTCTCTCCCATTAGCGTCCGCGTACCGTTCTGGTCCCGATTCATCGAGGCGGCCAACCGCGCGGAATCGATCTGACCGGCCAAAGGTCCTGTTCTGCCTGCCAAGAGTTTCGCAGACGAATTTCGCGGGTATTGATCACTTGCGGCGGCGATTTCCAGAGCGAGGGGTCAGCCGCGCAAGGTCTGCCCCCGGCTGTCACTCGCCGGGCGGCGGGCCGCCAAAACCAGCGGGCCGCCAGAAACTATCTGTGCCAGGCGATGATTTCGATGCAAACGACACGACTCGACACCATCCTGATTCTGATCGTCGGGACGGCAATCGGACTGAGCGTCTGGCTGGCTACGCAGGAACCATTCGCGTCGATCGGACTCGGAATCGCAACGGTAGTGATCTGCTGGATCTCTTGCTCGATGATCCATGGCTTCCCACACCGATCGACGAAGGACATGCGTCCGCGCGAGAACCAGGATCGCGAGTCACCGAAACGGCGCTGACGCCGCGTAGGGATGAGGCCAACCGTGGAGGCCCGGACACAGCGAAGTGAGTGGTTCACCTACCGCAGGTGAACCACTCACTTCGGTCAGAGGATCACACCTCGTCAGGTCGCCAGGTCGCGACGGCCCAGATCACAGCGACGTCGAGGGCGATGATCACGATCGACCACAGCGGGTAGTACGGCATCCACAGGAAATTCGCCACGATCGAAAGTGCCGCGATGACGAATGCCATCCCGCGGGCCCACGCCATGCCGACGAACAATCCCAGCGACACCGCGATGCCGATGATTCCGAGCACGATGTGGATCCAACCCCATGTCGTGACATCGAATTCGAAGGTGTAATTGACTCCGACGATCAGCAGGTCGTTGTCTGCGAGAGCCGCGATGCCCTGCAGCAACGCGACGATTCCCGCGACGAAGAGCAGGCAGGCTGCCGCCACCGTGGTCCCGATGGCAAAGCCCTGTCGGACAGGATGGTTCGCATGAGATTGGTGCGGAGCAGTCATGACGTCCCCTTCTTCGGCGAAATAGCGTGAGAACAGTATTCAAAGGTTCACGCCGACGGACATCACCCAGCAAGGATGAACAGCCGTCCAGCACTGCAATCAAAATTCATGGGAACATATGTTCGATTTCGGTGTACGGTGGAGCCTATGCCCGCCACGATGCAACCGTCTCTGTTCGACAACGGTGACCTCGGCGTTTCTTTGGCCGATCTCGACGGCACGGTGCAGCGACGTATTCTCACCGCCGGCGCATGGGTCGACCATCGCCCGGCCTGGCTGACCGGATCGGAGGCCGTGTTCGACAATCTGGAAGCTACGGTGCCGTGGCGTTCCGAACGGCGTCAGATGTACGACCGCGTTGTCGACGTCCCTCGTCTGGTGTGTTTCTACGCAGAGAATCAACCACTGCCGGACGCACTTCTCACCGAAGCCAAAGACGCGCTGAGCAGTCACTACTTCGACGAACTCGGTGAACCATTCGCCACGTCGGGTCTCTGTTTCTATCGCGACGGTTCCGACAGCGTTGCCTGGCACGGGGACGATACGGGACGAAGTCGCACCGAGGACACGATGGTGGCCATCCTGTCTCTCGGTGCGGCTCGCCCGCTCCTATTGCGCCCTCGTGGGGGCGGCGAATCCATCCGCTTCAATCTCGGACACGGAGATCTACTCGTCATGGGCGGATCCTGCCAACGCACGTGGGAACACTGTGTCCCGAAGAGTGCGCGGGCCCTCGGGCCGAGAATCAGCGTTCAATTCCGCACTCGCGGAGTTAGATAGCGTCGCGGAGTTCGTCTCGCAGCGCCTTCCGATTGAGCTTGCCGACGGCCGTCTTCGGTATGGATTCTGCGAAAACAACCCGACGCGGCTTCTTGTACGACGCCAGTCGCTCGCCGACGTGCGCGACCAATGATGCTTGCAGTACGTCGTTTTCGACGGTCCCGTCCTCGAGCACCACCACAGCCGTGACCGCCTCCACCCACTTGGCGTCGGCGGTACCCACCACGGCGACCTCACGGACAGACGGATGCGTCAGGAGTGCATCCTCGACTTCACGGGGGTAGACGTTGTATCCGCCGCTGATGATCATGTCCGAAGCTCGGTCCTTCAAGAACAAGAATCCTTCGGCGTCGAACTGACCGATGTCACGGGTGTGAACCCAGCCGTCTTCGGTGAAGGTGTCCGCATTCAGTTCCGGTGCATTGAAGTATCCGGCGATCGCCGATGGCGAGCGGATCACGATTTCACCCGGTTCTCCCTGGGGCACTTCGTTTCCCTCGCCGTCGAGCAGCCTGATCTCGACGTCGATGGCCGGCTGACCACAGGACAGCAGGCGATCTTCCGTGTGATCTTCGGGCCGTAAGACTGCAATACACAGCGGTGCCTCGGTCTGCCCGTAGTACTGGAGAAAACGGTGTTGCCCCCACGCCTGCATCGCCCGTTCGATGGTGGCCAGCGGCATCGGCGACGCACCGTAGATCACGGATTTCAGACTCGAGATGTCTGCGCTCGCAAAATCAGGGCGTTCGAGGAGCATCTGAATCATCGTCGGCACCAGATTGATTGCCGTAGCCCGATGCTCGGTTATCGAGTCCAAGAAGGTCGACGGGTCGAAACCGGGAAGGATGACGGTCTTACCGCCACGGAGCCAGAATGGAAGCACGAAGACACCGCTGGCGTGAATCAGTGATGCTGCGTGCAACATCGTGTCGTCCTGAGTCGCCGGAAGCAGATTGAGCAGAACATTGCGGCAGATTCCGGCGTAGCTGCGCTGAGTGTGCTGCGCGGCCTTCAGCGTTCCCGTGGTCCCGGAAGTGAACAGCGTCAGGATCACGTCGTCGGGATCTACCTCGACGTCCGGAGTGGCCGAAGACATGCCCTGTGCTCGATCCAACAGCGAAAGCTGCCCCTCCGCACCTGTTTCCAGCCCGACGAACGTCCGATCCGGGAACCTGGCGGACAGTTCAGCAGCTCGGCCGGCAAGGTCAGTACCGAAAACGACGTGCGAGGTGTCGGTGTCCTCGAGCATTCGTGCGTGCTCGTCGAGCGAGAGTCGCGAGTTGAGCGGAACCCTGTTGATGCCGGCTTTGACACACGCAAAATCGACAGGCACGCTGGCAAGAGAGTTGTTGACCAGCAACGCAACCCGTGCGCCACGCCCGATACCGAGCGCGATGAATGTATGCGCCAATCGGCTGCTGAGTTCGTCCACTTCCGTGAACGTCATCGATCGATCGCCGAAGACGACGGCTGTTCGCGGTCCGTGCTGTCGCGCACCACGGGCGATCAGATCTCGGGTTACGGGCATCATGGTTCAGTTTCCTCGTTCGAATTCGGGTTGTTCTCGAATCGGCCGTGCCGGCCGGCGCCCGCGGCGAACGCAGCAGCGCCGCGCACACCTTCGGCGATGACAATGGGATTTCCTGCGACCCCCTCGGCGCGCAGTGCTTCGGCAAGTGGTAGATCAAAAGATCGGTAGGCCGATGCGCGATCCGCGAGCATGCAGAGTTGTGGGAAAGCGGACAACTGGTGCGCAAGCTCCTTGGCTACCTGGAGTGACTGCCCCACTGGAACAACACGATTGGCCAGTCCGAAGGCCAACGCCTCCGAAGCGTCGACCGGGCGACCGGTCAAGATCATGTCGAGCGCTCGCCCCTGCCCGACGATTCGCGGCAGTCGCACGGTCCCGCCGTCGATGAGAGGAACTCCCCAGCGCCGGCAGAAGACTCCGAACACGGAATCCTCCTCGCAGATCCTCAGGTCCGCGAGCAATGAAAGCTCGAGCCCTCCGGCCACTGCGTATCCACTGACGGCGGCGATCAACGGTTTGGACAACACCAACCGACTCGGCCCCATCGGGCCGGTGCCGCCGCCTTCCGGATGCAACTCGTGCACGCGCGCGGGGTCGGAGACTGCGGTCAAATCCGCACCGGCACAAAATGTGCCGCCCGCACCCCACAGAATTGCCACCTTCTGACTCTCGTCCGACTCGAATTCCAGGAAGGCATCACGCAACTGCGCCGCCATCGGCCCGTCCACCGCATTCTTGCGATCAGGGCGATTCATCACGATGACAGTGACGCCACCGTCACGCTCCACATAGACATCGCCACCTGGTCGATCGGAGTCGGTCACGATATTTCCTCACTGCTCGCGGATAAGGTTTCCCGGTACCCACCATGCCACTTGTAACAGAATTTGTCAGGAGTTGTTCAAAAGTTGTTACAAACTGATCGAGGAATGTCCGCAACCCGAGTTGTGCTGGACCTCGCAACAGCGAGCCCGGACACCGAGTTCAGCACCGCTGTGCTGACCCGGGCCGGCGAGATCGTCGGCGTCAGCGCATCGAGCATTCGCGTGGCAACGGGCCGCCTGTGCCGAGAGAACAAACTGCGTCGTACCGCTCGTGGAACGTACGTCCTCAACCCGGACGGCATCCCCACCTACAGCGAGGTCGAGGGGTGGCGAACTCGTACCGATCGCATACGCCCCTGGGACGGCACCTGGATCGCCGTCGAGCACTCGGGGCTCAAACGAAGCGACCGCACTGCCGCCCGCCGGCACGATCAAGCGCTGCGACTGGCGGGTTACGAGGAGTGGAAGCCCACACTCGCAGTCCGTCCGAACAATCTCCTCGGCGGCACGGACAGCGCCCGCCGCACTCTCCGCCGACTCGGCGCCGCCCCCGAATCGGCCGTCATGGAAATCGCTCACCTTGCCCCCGAGGATGATTCGACAATCCGCACACTCTGGAACTCGGAAGCACTGTTGGCCGACATCGCCGAGGCCCGTGAAGCACTCACACAGGCGCAAACACGCCTGGCGACAATCAGTCGCGAGGAGGCGGCCCGCGAATCACTTGCTCTGGGCAGCGCGGTGATCGCGGTCATCGTGCGCAATCCGCTCCTTCCGGAAGAACTCGAACCGACACAGCCACTGCGCGAACTGATCTCGCACATGCTCGAGTACCAGGACGCATCTCGCGAACTGTGGCAGTCACTGCTCCGGTTCTGATCGATTTCTCCCAGAAGGTAATTCAGTATGTTGCACGGCCGCCGCTGGCGTCGTACACGGCGCCGGTCGAGTAACTTACCGCCGACGACGACAGCCAGGAGATCAGTTCGGCAATCTCGTCGGCCCTCCCCATTCGCGCCATCGGCGTCAAAGACTGCGAACGGGCGAGGATGGCCGGATCGGTGCCGGCATTCATAGGACTTTCCACGGCCGCCGGAGCTATCGCGTTGACCAGCACACCGGTGGTGGCGACCTCTTTGCCGAGTGATTTCGTCAGCGCGACGACGGCCGCTTTGGACGCGGAATATGCACTCTGATTCGGGTTTCCGTCCTTGGCCGCAATACTTGCGAGGTTGACGACCCTCCCCCACCCCGACGCAACCATCCCCGGCACGAACGCCCGGCACATCAGGAATGTCCCTTCGACGTTGATGCGGAACGTACGCTGCCAAGCCGCGAGGTCGACGTCGACGAGTGGCGCTGATGGTCCGACGATTCCCGCACTGTTGATCAAGATGTCGACTCTGCCGAGCCTGGTTCGAAGCGCATCGACTGCTGTCGGATCACTCACGTCGAGTTGTTCGTCCGCGCCTTCGGCAAGATCTGCCGTTACCACCCGAACTCCCCTCTCCGTCAACAGCTTTGCACTGGCGGCGCCGATTCCGCTCGCACCGCCGGTAACGAGCGCTGTGACACCCTCTGGGTAACCCCGCATCGCATTCACTCCTGAGTTTCTGTGCGCTATGCACTCAATTTATGTTGCAAACAGGCATAATTGCCGTCACACTGTGTAGAAATTCTGAATATATGGCGTTTGTTGTCAACGTCAAATACCTGGAGGCCTTGGCGATGGAAACCCGCTGGTTGCACGCGTTTGTCGCGGTTGCGGAAGAACTTCACTTCGGGCGGGCCGCATCACGGCTCCAGATGGCCCAGTCGCCGCTCAGCCAGATGATCCGAAAGCTCGAAAAGGACATCGGCGTCAAGTTGTTCGAACGAAGCACTCGCAGCGTCGCACTCACATCCGGCGGACATGCCTTTCTCCCCCACGCCTATCGCGTCATCGAGAACATGGAGACGGCACGACACGCTACGCGTGCGTCGTCGGGAGGCGTCTACGGACGAGTCACAATCGGGTTCACCGGAGTGCTCAACTATCAAGCACTTCCGCCACTGACACGCGCGTTGCGTCAGCGTTATCCGGAAGTCGAACTGACACTCCTCGGCCGGATCATGACGCGCGACGCGGTCATCCAACTCGAGAGCGGCGCCCTCGATCTCGCCTTCGTCGGACTACCCGTGGAATCCGCATCACTGTCTACCCGGCTCATCCGACGAGAGGCATTCGGCGCTGTGCTTCCGATCGACCATCCCCTCGCAGAGAGAGACGCGATCGACCTCCGCGAATTGGCCGACGACGGATTCGTGACCACCCCGCTCTCGGCCGGCTCGGCCCTCCAGGAAACCGCGATGCGCGCCTGCATGAACGCAGACTTCAGGCCTCGCGTGGTTCAGGAGATCACCGATCCGTACATGATCCTGATGCTCGTTGCCGCCGGCGTCGGTGTAGCGCTGATGACGTCCGGTATGGCTGCTATCACCCCACCTGGCAGTGTGTTCGTCCCACTCACCGGCGAGCCGACGTTCATGAATCACGGAATTGCCTGGTCACCGCGGCACATGACCGATGCGCTCGCCGTCGCATTGGAGACATCCGAGGAAATTCTGCCGACGCCGGAGATTGAGACCAAAAACGTCATTATCTGAGACTCATTTAGTGTTGGACGCGCCATAGTCCTTCGTGGCACTGTCGTCTCAGCCGCCGAAAGGTGAGGGACGTCACCGATGCGTGGTGCATCTCCAAACGTGCCGCCACGGCCGGCCCATCGGGACGAAAGGACTTCACATGGCACCTCCGATCACCTCCACCGGATCCACGAACTCGACCGAGGAACATCCGAATGCGAACGCGCGCCGCGCCGCCGTTTCGGGCTTCCTCGGCAGCACCCTCGAGTACTACGACTTCTTCATCTACGGCTCCGCGGCCGCGCTGGTGTTCCCCAAGATCTTCTTCCCCGGCGGCGGATCAACGGCAACCCTGCTCTCGATCAGCACCTTAGGTGTCGCCTACGTCGCCCGCCCGCTCGGCGCGGTGCTTTGGGGACACCTCGGCGATCGGTACGGACGCAAGAACGCGCTTCTCGCCTGCCTGCTCCTCATGGGTGTTGCGACGGTCATCGTCGGTTGCCTGCCGACCTACGACCAGATCGGCATCGCCGCGCCGATCATTCTCGTCTTGCTTCGCCTTCTTCAAGGGCTCTCTGCGGGCGGTGAATCACCCGGCTCTTCGGCACTGACGCTCGAACACGCACCTGATCACCGTCGTTCGTTCTTCACCTCGTTCACCATGAGCGGGATCATGTTCGGCATCGTCGTCTCCAGCCTGGTATTCATCCCAGTGGCGAGCCTGTCCGACGAAGACCTCTACTCGTGGGGTTGGCGAGTTCCCTTCTGGCTCAGCATCATCGTGACCGTCGTCGCGCTGTGGCTACGTCGCGCCCTGGATGAGCCGGAGGTATTCGAGGAACTCAAGGAACAGGACGAGACGGCCGGAATTCCCGTCGTCGAGATGTTCCGCTCGCACTGGCGCACCGTGATCCGCATCAGCATGAGCTCGACCTTCGCGATGATCAACACCATCGTCAACGTCTTCGCTCTGGCGTACGCCGTCGAATCCGGCTTCGAACGCTCCACGATGCTGTGGGCTATCGCGACCGCCAATTTTGTTGCCGTACTGACTCAGCCGCTGTTCGGCATCCTCTCGGATCGCTACGGACGCAAGCCCATTTTCGTCGTCGGCGCGATCGGAGCCGGCCTGATGATCTTCGTCTTCTTCCATTCGATCGGAACCCAAAGCGTTCCCATGGTCTTCGCTTCGGGAATCGTCATGATCGGAATCTTCTACGCGATGCCCAACGGCACGTACCCGGCGTACTTCCCGGAGCAGTTTCCCGCGAAGGTCCGATACACCGGAATGGCCGTCAGCCTCATGCTCGGACTCCTTGTTGCCGGCTTCACACCGGCTATCGCTCAGGCGATTTCAGCCGGAGACAAGAGCAACTGGACACCGGTTGCCTGGATGTGCCTGGGCTTCGCCGTCGTCTCCGCCATCGCGGCAATGACCGGACCGGAAACGTACCGCACGCCCACAGCTGAACTGGGCCAACCGAAGCCGAGCCTGCTAATCAAGCAGGACTCGGAGCTCACCAGCAACAACGCTTGACCGGACCGGCCCCTCGCGCTGAATTGCCGCGAGGGGCCGTCCCCACTTATGCAGGAGAATGTCATGACTACCGAATTCACACGTCACCGAATCGGCCTTGTCGGAGCCGGGATCTCGACTTCCCTCTCGCCGGCGCTGCATTCGCACGAAGCATCAGCACTCGGACTCGACGATTACAGCTACGAACTGGTAGACCTCGAGAACCTGACGGTCTCGGTCGAAAAGACCGGCGAGGTGGTGCGGAGCGCCGTCGCAGCCGGCTTCACCGGACTGAACATCACCCATCCGTGCAAGCAGGTTGTCGTGGACGCACTCGACGAACTGTCCGACAATGCCCGACTGCTCGGTGCTGTCAACACGATTGTCGTCCACAACGGCCTTCTGATCGGCCACAACACCGATCACAGTGGATTCCTCACAGCACTGCAGCGCGGTTTGCCCGACGCCGCCCTGGACCGAGTGGTGCTTGCCGGGGCAGGAGGGGCGGGTTCCGCCGTGGCGTACGCACTCGCCGCCGCCGGTACCACGGATCTTCGCATCGCAGATATTGATCCCGATCGCGCTGCCGATGTGTGTTCTCGCGTCGCCTCGGCCTTTCCTGCCACGCGCACAACGGCTTTGGCGATCGATGAGATCGCCGTCAACCTGACGACGTGCGACGGCGTCGTCAACGCATCTCCGATCGGGATGGTCGGCCATCCCGGAACTCCGTTCGACCCCGCGGCGCTCCACGCGGGCTTGTGGGTCGCGGACATCGTCTATCGGCCGATGCGCACCGAATTGCTCGACGCTGCAATTACTCTCGGATGTCGAGTCCTCGACGGTGGCCAGATGCTGGTGGCTCAAGCCTCTGACACCTTCACACTCCTGACGGGTGTCGAAGCCGATACGGATCGCATGCGCAGCCATCTGAGCGAGCTGCTCTCCGAGACGGCATGCGCATGAGCACAACCGAACACCTACTTTCTCGCGAAGTACCAGGAGCACTGATGAATGTGACTGCGCCTTTCGCCGAACCTCTCGACATGGGCAGCGTCCGCCTCCGGAACCGGTTCGTGTCGGCCCCGATGGAACGCAACTACTGCGAAGTCGACGGCACCATGACGGACGAGTACATCGCGTACCTCGCTCGCCGCGCCGAAGGTGGTGCTGCACTGATCTTCACCGAAGCGAGCTACGTGCGTGCCGACGGCAAGGGTCGCATCCGGCAGATGGGCGTCGACGTCGACGAACGGATTCCGGGCATCAAGAAGATGGTCGACGCTATTCACGCGCATGGAGCGCTCGTCGGAGTCGAACTCAACCATGGTGGTCGCACGGCGCAAGGTTCTGTCAGCGGGTTTGTTCCCGTTGCCCCGACACCGATTCCGTGTTTGGTTGTCGGCGGCGAGATGCCAGAACAACTCGACGGCGACGACATCGAGCACATCATCGAGTGTTTCGGTGAAGCCGCAGCGCGCTGCCAGCAGGCCGGCGTCGACGTCATCTCCCTGCACGGTGGCCACGGGTATCTGATCCACCAGTTCCTCTCCCCTGCTTACAATCACCGCGACGACGAGTGGGCCGACCCCACCTTGTTCGTCAACAAGGTCATCGCCTCCGTCCACGAGCACGCACCGGGAATCACTCTGGGACTCCGATTCTCAGCCTTCGAAGGCATCGACGGCGGACTCGACGCCGAGATGACTCGCGCTCGCATCGGCGCCATCGACACCGACCGACTCGATTTCCTCGACGTCTCGGCCGGCAACTACGAAGCGGGACAGTGGATCATCCAGCCCGGTGAATGGTCGCGCGGTCTCCTCGCGCCGTACTCCGAGCAGTACCAGCGCGACTTCGACATCCCGGTGGGAGTGGCCGGACGCATCACGTCGCCGGAGATCGCTGCGCGGATCATCGAATCCGGGCAGGCGAACTTCGTCAGCATGGCTCGTACGCTGCACGCAGATCCGGACTTCCCGAATCGCGCCATCGACGGTGGCCGGTACCGCCCTTGCATTGCCTGCAACTACTGCATCGACAGCCTGGCCGCCGGCCCCATTCCCTGCTCCGTCAACCCGTGGGTCGGCCGCGAATTGGATCAGCCCACAAAGCCGGCTGATGCCACCGTGCGGGTCGCCGTCATCGGTGCCGGGCCGTCGGGAATGGCCGCTGCCCGCGACCTCGCACTTGCCGGTCACCGCGTCGACCTGTACGACGAGCGACCCAGCCTCGGTGGCGACTTCGCTCTGGCATCGAAGCTTCACGAGTATCCCGAATATGGACGGATCGTGGACTGGTACGCCGCGGAACTGGCTGAACTCGGGGTCCACTGCCACACCTCGACCCGGGTAGATGCTGCTTTGCTCTCCGGTGTCGATTTCGACGCCATAGTTCTTGCCGCCGGCGGCGTCGGCCCCGTGGTCGATCTCCCCGGAGCAGCAACCCGTACCGTTCGCGACGTCCGCGAATTCCTCGTCTCCGGCGATCCAGCTCCTGCCGCTGTCACCATCTTCGGCGCCGACCGTGAGGCTGCGGCCGTCGCCGACGATCTCCTTCAGAAGGGCACCCAGGTCGTGATGATCGGCCCGCAGGAAACCATCGCGCACGACGTCGGACGCCGCGGAAAGATCGTGCTGCTGCCGCGCCTGGCCGCAAGTGAGAACCTCACGACCTACCTCAGCTCGATCGTCACCACAGTCGCCGCTGACCGCGTCACGATTTCGACGGCCGGTGTGCTGAGCGAGGTCGATGCTCCGGGCGAACTGCTGATCTCGCAAGGCGTCGAGCCGCGTTCGGAACTTCTTGCCGAACTCCGTTCACTGGCACCACGACTCGGAGTACATACCGTCGGCGACGCGAGCGGTGACGGCGGGTCCATCCATGCCGCACTCGTGACCGCAGCCGACGTTGCCGTCGCGATCACCGCCGCCGCTGCGGCACGTCAGGAGGTTCACGCATGACCACACAGGCAGCCACACCCGTGGCAACTGCATTGCCGCCCATTGGACTCGGAACCTGGCCCCTGGTCGGTGCCGACGCCACGAACTCGGTTCTCTCCGGCATCGAGGCCGGGTACCGCCTCATCGACACCGCCGCGATCTACGGCAACGAGGGCGCCGTCGGTGTGGCGCTGGCGGAATCAGGTTTGCCGCGAGAAGAACTGTTCGTCACCACCAAACTTCGTGGCAACGACCAGGTTTCCGGCGACATT
This sequence comes from Rhodococcus sp. MH15, assembly GCF_019266045.1. Lineage (NCBI taxonomy): Bacteria > Bacillati > Actinomycetota > Actinomycetes > Mycobacteriales > Nocardiaceae > Rhodococcus > Rhodococcus sp. MH15. The sequence continues at coordinate 1,043,539 of NZ_LPNP01000080.1, read as the reverse complement.
CGGGGCGCCCTCGAGCAGAGTCTGGAACTACTGGGACTCGACCAGCTGGATCTGTTCCTGATCCACTGGCCACTCCCGCGAATCGATCGCTATGTCGCGTCGTTCGAGTCGATGCTGGCCTGCCGCGACGCCGGACTGGTTCGGTACGTGGGTGTGTCGAACTTCCTGGAGCTCCACCTGCGCCGCGTCGTCGCCGAAACCGGCGAGGCACCGGCAGTCAACCAGATTCAGATGGACCCGTCGCTCGCTCGGATCCCGGTTCGCCGCGCAAACGACGAACTTGGCATCTTCACTCAGTCGTGGAGTCCGCTCGGCCGGGGTGACGTGCTCGACAACGCCGTGGTCGGGGAGATCGCCGGTCGAATCGGTTGCACACCAGCTCAAGTGGTGCTCGCATGGCACGTCGCGCAGGGTGTGGTTCCGGTCGCGCGATCAGCGAACCCGACGCGTCAGGCCGAGAACCTGGCAGCACTCGACGTCACCCTATCCGGCGAGGACATCGAAGCACTGAACAGTCTCGACCGCGGCGAATCTGCGGCGCGGGACGTCGAAGCAGAGGAACATTTCTGATGACGTTGAAAGTCGGAATCGTCGGCTGCGGCAAGATCGCCGGCAACCATGCCCGCGCGCTGCAACAAGTCCCCGGTGTCGAGGTGATCGGCTGCTGCGATCCCGATATCGGACGCGCCCAGGAGTTCGCGGCAGCGCACGGCATTCCCGCAGCCGTGAGTTCAGTGGAGCAACTTCTCGCCCTCGGACTCGACGCCTGCACCGTTTGCACGCCGCACCCGGTACATGAAGAGGTAGTCGTGGCCGCTGCCGAAGCGGGTGTACATGTTTTGTGCGAGAAGCCCATCGCAGTCGATGTTGCTGCCGCCGACCGCATGATCGAGGCCGCCGACCGCGCCGGTATCACGTTCGGGGTGCTCTTCCAACGCCGATTCTGGCCGGCAGCACGTCGGATCCGCGACGCCATCGACGACGGGCGGATCGGACTACCCATGCTCGGTGAGGCGTCGGTGATCCTGCATCGCCCATCGAGTTACTACTCGGCCGACGCCTGGCGTGGACGCTGGGACACCGACGGCGGTGGCGTGCTCATGACTCAGGCCGTGCACCAGATCGACATGCTGGTCTGGTTCATGGGCGAGGCCGTCTCGGTCAGCGGCTTCATCCGCACCCACACCCACGGTGAGCACATCGAGACGGAAGACAGCGCGTCAGCTGTGATTTCCTTTGCCTCGGGTGGCACCGCCACCGTCACTGCGACAACGGGTGCCAATCACAACCTGGGCAACCGCGTCACGGTGATCGGGCGCACCGGTGCCATCGCCAGTGTCCTCGAGTTCCCCGAAGGGCACGAGGGTGTCAACGAAATCTGGACGGTGCCGGGCGAAGTGGAGTTCCGGTCGCCGTACTCCGCAGACATCGATGCGAATCTCGATGTGGGCGCGGTCAATGCGGCACTGACCGACTTCCACACCCTGCAGGTGCAAGACTTCGCCGACGCCGTCCTGACCGGGCGTGAACCCGCCGTCACCGGCCGGGACGCCCGCGCATCACTTGCCATCATCGCCGCAATCTACGAATCGTCACGAACGGGCAAGGTTGTCGAGCTGACATCGACACCGACCCTCGCAACAACTGCCAAGGAGCAGAAATGAGTAGCAGTACCCCCCTCACCTACGACGTGGTTGTCGTGGGCTCCGGCGCAGGCGGGCTTTCCACAGCAATTGCCGCAGCACATGGCGGCGCGTCGGTACTCGTTGTCGAGAAGGCCGACACCTGCGGCGGCGCAACGGCCTGGTCAGGCGGGTGGATGTGGACCCCGCGCAACATGTTTGCCATCGCCGACGGGGTTGTCGAAGATCGTTCGGCGCCGCGGGCATATCTGGAGAACCGACTCGGAGACAACTTCGACGCCGCCAAAGTGGATGCTCTTCTCGACGGCGCACCGGAGATGGTCGAGTTCTTCGAACGCAAGACTGCGCTGAAGTTTGTTCCCGGAGCCAAGATCGCCGACATACACGGCGACACACCGGGAGCCGGCACTGGTCATCGTTCCGTCGGACCGAAACCGGTGAGCTTGCGAAAGCTCGGCCCCGACGTCGCGGCGCTGCTACGTCGACAGTTGTACGAGACGTCATTCCTCGGTATGGGCATCATGGCCGGCCCTGATCTGCAGGCTTTCCTGCACTCGACCCGATCACCGAAAGCCTTTGTGCACTGTGGTGTTCGCGTGACAAAGCACATGTTCGATCTCGCCACCAAACGTCGTGGCCAGCAACTCGTCAACGGCACTGCGCTTGTCGGCATGATGCTTCGCTCAGCGCTTGATCTCGGCGTCGAGATTCGGGTGAAAACGTCGGCAACATCGCTGCGGACTGACGATGACGGTCGCGTTGTCGGTGTCCGCCTCGAAGGCCCGGATGGTGCGTACTCGGTAACTGCCACGCGCGGCGTCGTACTGGCCACCGGCGGCTTCGCCCAGGACATCGACCGACGACGCGAACTGTTCCCGCGCACCCCCACCGGCAACGAGCACTGGTCGCTCACCCCGAAGACAACCACCGGCGACGGCATCACCCTCGGCGAATCCGTGGGCGGCCGACTCGACCGCACCCTCGCCTCCCCCGTCGCGTACTGCCCCGTCTCCATCGTTCGCTACCGCAACGGCAAGGAAGGTGTGTTCCCGCACATCCTCGATCGCGGAAAGCCCGGTGTCATCGGAGTTCTCGCGAACGGCAAGCGGTTTGTCAACGAAGCACTCGGCTATCACGACTACACACTCGCGATGGTCGAGCAGGTTCCCGAGGGTGAAGAGGTGTGCTCGTGGTTGATTGCCGATCAACAGTATGTGCGATACCTCCCGCTGGGCATGGCGAAGCCCTTGCCGATCCCGATCCAGCCGTACCTGCGCTCGGGGTACCTCACGCGTGGGCGCACTCTTCGGGACTTGGCCGAGAAGATCGGCGCCGACCCCGTGCAGTTGGAGAAAACCGTCGCAGCTTTCAATATCGGGGCCGTGGCCGGTGAAGACCCCGAGTTCGGTCGCGGTACAACACCGTTCAACCGAGGTTCCGGAGATGCTTCCAATCCGTGGCCGAACCCGTCGCTCGCGCCCTTGCAGAAGGGTCCGTACTACGCGGTGAAAGTCGTGCCAGGGAGTTTCGGCACCTTCGCCGGACTGGTCACGGACTCGTCGTCGCAGGTTCTCGATGACAACGACCGCCCCATCGAGGGGTTGCTCGCCGTCGGCGTCGATCAGGCGAGCGTGATGGGCGGGCACTACCCGTCCGGGGGCATCAACCTCGGACCGGCCATGACATTCGGTTACCTGGCCGGCCGGGAACTGGCCGGAGCCAGGACAGTTGGAGCGCACGCATGACACTCTCACTCGGACTGGCAGCCCTCACAGTGCTCGACACCGCACCGATGCAGCACGTCGCCTTGGCTGAAAAGCACGGCTTCGACACCATCGGTATCCGTCTGATGCCCGCGGCACCAGGTACGACGGCCTACCCTCTGCACGAGGACAAGCAGTCGTTGGACGAACTGGTGCGTCGACTGGGCGATTCACCGGTCGAGGTATTCGACCTCGAAATCATCCGTCTTGCAGCCGACTTCGACCCCGCCGACTACGTTCCGCTGCTCGAAGCCGGAGCACAGCTCGGAGCCAAAGCCGTTCTGGTGGGCGGCGACGACCGCGACCGCGCTCGGCTCACGGACTCCTATGCCCGCCTCGCTGAACTGTGCGCGAACTACGGCATCGTCGCCTCGCTCGAATTCATGCCGTGGACTGCGGTGCCCGATGCGCGTGCGGCCATCGAGATCGTCTCGGCGGCAGACGGTCCGGCTCGCAGTGTCCTCGTCGACGCATTGCACACCGACCGCTCGGCGACAACGCTCGAGGATCTTGCGTCCATCCCGCGCGAGTGGTTGCACTACGCCCAGATGTGCGACGGTTCGACCCCCGCTCCCACTGGGGACGCAGAGCTGATCCGTCAGGCCCGCGAGGAGCGTCTGGTGCCCGGCACCGGCGGCATAGCCCTGGCCGACATCTGGTCGACTTTGCCTGCCGGACTGTCGGTCAGCATCGAACTGCCCAACGAGCCACTGCGTCAGGCCGTCGGCACGGATGCCTGGCTGGAACGCCTGGTCGAGGCCACGCGAGAAGTGTTGGCCTAGCGGCCCTGTGCGCCTTTTTGGTAGTTGGCGCTACCAAAAAGGCGCACGGGGGCGTCAGCCCCTCCGAGCCGCAACGGCCTGCGCCAGACGGTCCAACTGCGCTGCGGTGGTGGACCAGTCGATGCACGCGTCGGTGATCGACTGACCGTAGGTGAGCTCGTCCGCCTTACCCAAGGTCAGGTCCTGACGGCCGGCCTCGATGAAACTCTCCAACATGACGCCCGCGATTCCCTGCTCGCCCTCGGTCAGACGTCGGGCAATGTCGTCGAGCACGATGACCTGACGCTCATGGTCCTTGCTGCTGTTACCGTGGCTCGCGTCGATGACCACGCGCTCGGGCAGGTTCGACTTACGCAGGCGGGCAAGGGTGTCCGCGACTGTCTCGGCATCGTAGTTCGGTCCGTCGCTACCACCACGAAGAATGACATGGCAGTCGGGGTTGCCCGCGGTACGGATCAAGGCAGCCTGGCCGTCGAGGTCCGTTCCGGGGAACACGTGGCTCGCTGCCGCGGCGCGGGTGCCGTCGACGGCTACCTGTACGTCGCCTTCGGTGGAGTTCTTGATACCGACGGGCATGGACAGCGCGCTGCACAGCTGACGGTGAACCTGACTGGCGGCGGTCCGGGCGCCGATCGCACCGTAGCTGACCAGGTCGGCAATGTACTGAGGCATGATCGGATCAAGGAACTCGCAGCCGACAGGCAGGCCCAGGCTCGACACGTCGAGAAGCAACTTGCGGCCGATACCGAGCCCGGTGTTGATGTCGAACGTGCCGTCGAGGTGGGGGTCGTTGAGCAGGCCCTTCCACCCGAGTGTGGTGCGCGGCTTTTCGAAGTAGACGCGCATGACGATGTGCAGATCGTCCCGCAGTTCTTCGGCCTTGGCGGCCAACCGGCGGGCGTAGTCCATCGCCGCTTCCGGATCGTGCACAGAGCACGGACCGACTACGACGATCAAACGATCGTCGTCACCGTTGAGGATGTTGATGGTGTCGGCCCGACCGGTGCGCACAGTGGCGGCCGCGACCTCGTCCGGAGCGTGCTGAGCACGAACGGTCGCCGGTGACACGAGCGGACTGATACTCACAGTGCGCTGATCGTCGAGGCTGTCCGAAGCTGCGGTGGTGTCGATGGTGACAGTCATGGGGTTTTCGGTTTCCTGTTCTCAGGCCGACCCCAGAGATGAAGAGAAACTCCAGCGAGCCGGTCTGTAGTCCGGCTCTTGGGTGGAGGTTGTCAGCGCGTGGTTACGCCGGCAGGCCCACCCGGGGCCGGCCTGCTAAACCAGAAATAGACGCGCTGCATGTCGGCCACGATACCTCGAGTTCGGATCAGATGGGCGCGCCCCTCCACAACGAGCCGAATCCGAGGGGAGAGTCCCGTGGCACGAGCCCGTGACGAATGGCCAAATCCGCTGAGCGATTGGCGCTTTCGAGCAAGGCTGCGGCTACGGAATTCGAATACGTTGGTCAGGCACCTGCCAATGCCCGGAACATCAGATGGAGCTGCGCCTTCTCATGCCTGTGATCGAATCGACCGAAACCTTCCACCCGACGGTGTCCCCTTTTGCGACCGATACCCCCTTGCAGTCGACAAGAGATGTGGACGGCGAGTTCACCCGTCTGATCGATTCCTTGACACGACGCGGATTCCTGGCCGGTGCGGCGGCGCTCGGTGCACTAGGCGCACTCTCTGCATGTTCGAGCGAATCCAGCGGCACCGAAGCCTCCGACGAGTGGGTCGACATCGTCGTCGCGGACCAGGCCTACCGCCTCCCGCGGGACCCCAAGCGCGTCGTGGTACTCGAAGCTCGAGGCGCCCTCGATTTTGCACTACTTGCCGAGTACCCGATCGTCGCGACCAATTGGGATCCGAAGTCTCAACTCATGCGCCAGGTACCCGCCGGCGCGGCTCGCCTCGGTGGGACGAACAACGAACCGAATGCCGAATCGATACTGAGCCACGACCCCGATCTTTTGGTCGTCGGGAAAGGCTGGTGGGATTACTACCAGGACAAGGGCCTGCTCGGCACTGACATCGCACCGGTGCTCGTCGTCGACGAGGGCACGACGGGCTCGTCGTGGAAGCAGGCCATGACCGCGCAGCTCACGGCTCTCGATCGCCGCGAAGTCGCCGAACGCGTCATCGCCCGATACAACGCCGAACTTGCGCAAGCGCGGGCCAAGATCGGTGGTCTCCTCGAAGGCAAGTCGATTGCGATCGCCGGCGCAGACAGCGGTCAGATCTGGCTGCAGAACAACACGTTCGCCGTCTCGGTTGCGCAGGACCTCGGCTTGAACGTCTTGACCGACGCTGCCCATGCCGCACCTGATCGGAAGGATTCGACTTTCTACAGCCTCGAGGAGCTTGCGATCTTCGACCAGGCCGACTTCGTCTTGCTACAGAACCCCGACGCTGTGGAAGCCGAGTCGCCCACGTGGAAACGAGTCCGCGCTGTCCAGGACGGCCATGTCGGGCATCTGCGATACGACCTCAACAACGGCCTCGCTCTGACTGCGATGGCCCTGGCCGCTGACATCGCCGAGCAGGTACAGGTCATGCGCTGACGTCTTCGGGATCGCCTTCCGAATCAGAAATCAACCGGATTCTCTGTCATACGAACAGTCGATACTGACTCACTCGGAAACGGATTATGTTGTCACCTGCCCGTGCTCTTCGCACGTCAGAGGGTGTTTCTCCGAACGCCCTGTTTCTCCGAACGCTAGGTGACCAATGACGCAGAACCCGTACTACGGCCAGCAACAACCGGTCGGCCCTCCGCCGGACAACAATCTGGTCTGGGCGATTCTCGTGACAGTGTTCTGCTGCCTCCCGCTCGGCATCGTCTCGATCGTCAAATCAAGCCAGGTCAACACTTTGTGGGCGCAAGGTCAGTTCGACGCTGCGCGAAAATCAGCTGACGATGCCAAGAAGTTCGCCTTGTGGTCAGTCGGCGCAGGTGTTGCCGTCGCTGTTCTGTACTTCCTTTTTGTCGTCGTCCTTGCCGGATCGAGTTCCCTGTGACCGCCGACGCCGACCGGCGACACTGATCGACGGCCAAACACCGAACTGCAATGACACCGAATTGTGGTGACACCGAGAACGATGACATATCACGACTCGCCGCACTGAAGGCGCCAGCGGCAGTTGCGTTCACGGCAATTGCGCTGTGCGCCTTCATCTCCTGGAGTGACCCCACCACACCTGGTGGGGTCATTCCCGTTTGTCCGACCAAAGCGCTGTTCAACGTCAATTGTCCCGGTTGCGGTAGCACTCGGATGGTGTACAGCCTCATCCACGGCGATTTCGGTGCAGCGATGCGTTTCAATGCCTTTGGCCTCGTGATGCTGCTTGCACTGGCGTTCACGTACGTCTCGTGGACGACCGCCCGCACCCGTGGAAGACCCGTCGTGCTCTGGCATCAGTTGCGCTGGTCACCGGCTGTGATCTTGACACTCGTGTTGATCTGGACGACGGTCCGCATAGCCCCGATCCCGATATTTGCCAGTCTCCGCGTCTAGGCCGGATCTCCTCACGCGTCCAAACGGAATACACCTCGCACCTGGCGTACGCCGTTGATCTGCACCTCGACGGCATGTTCGCCGGCGTAGTACTTCCGGGTGCTGATCGGTTTGAAGGAATGCCTCTTCGCGATACGGGCCGGCACCCCGGGTTCCAGCGTTCGTGTTGTCAGTTTGAAGACCTTGGGCGTCGTCTGCCCGTTGGCCTTCACGTGGTGGACGATGTAATCGATCACGACGGTGACGGACTCGCTGCCATTGTTCGTGACGGCGAAGTCGAAGGTGAGTTCTCCACCCGCATCAACTGTTTCGCGGTCGATGACGAACCCCTCGACCACGACGTCGGTGGGCGGCGAGAACCCCAAGAGGGACAGAGCATCTGGATCGCCGGCCTTGATCAACGTCCGCAATGCATGTTTGACGATTTTCAGTGTGTTGGCATCCGGTGTCTGCAGCCAACGCTTCGCAGTCGATACTGCGAGCCCAGCGTCAGCACGACTGAGATCGTTGAGATGGTTTGCGACCGAACGTCGTACATATTCCGAATCATCCCGATACAGCTCGTCGAGAATGACGATTGTCGACTCGGGACGCGCCGTCAATTCTTTCACTCGTCTTCCCCAGGGCAAACGAGTACGAGTGCCTTCGGTCGCCAAGCGCCGGACGTGTTCGTCTTCATGGCCGGTCCAGGTGAGTGCGATCGCCAGCGAACGGTCAAGGTTCGTTTCGAGAAATGAGCGAATTGCGAATTCGGCCGTCAGACGCGACGTCAACTCGGCAAGCAGAGCCATTCCCTCGTCGAAATCCGACTCGGAGCCACTTCGTGTCGCCGTGACGGCGACGGCTTCGGTCACCGGCCAGATCATCCAACCGGTGAAGGTCTCTTCTGAAAGCGCACGGCGGATGATCTCGGCGAAGGCCGGAAGATCCTGAGGCAGTTCGGCAGTCATCGCGTCCCGCACAACGCGCGTACGTTCGCCGAGACTCATACCGTCGAATTCGGATGTACTACCCCGAACGAGGGCGAGGCGTGTGTGACCGGAGGCTCGCTCTAGACAGCCTGCCAGATCGGCGACGACGGATTTCCCGAGCAGTTCGTCAGCGGTGGGCATCAGGGGCACACCGTGAGAGCGGAAATCCGATCACCGTCGAGAGTGAAATGGTGATGTAACTGGACGGGGCTTCCGGGAAAATCACCCTCGACCTTCACCGACACGACAACGGCCGAGCCTGGGGTGTTGACCGACTCGATCTTCTGGGTGAAGGTGAACGCCGTCGACACGGCCGACTTCCACGCCACGATTTCTTCGATCCCGACATACGTCCGGCCGTCGTCACGAACCACTGCGTCTTCGGTGAAAACGCCGCGGACGTCGCCGCCGTCGAAATACGCGCGCGCTGCGCCTGGCACCTTCGCTGAGTCGATCATTCGCGAAGAGTACTGCTGGGGTCCGACAGGTTCGGCGAACTCACTGCCCGAGCAGACGCCGCCAACTGAATCTCCATCAACAGCCTGGCCGACGGCTCGGAGAGGTCGGTATCCGTGATCTCCTCGACCCTCTTGATCCGATACCTGAGGGTGTTCGGGTGAATCCGAAGCTGCTCGGATGCACGTCGGACATCGCCCGAATGTGCGAGGTAAACGGAGATGCTTTCGCGCATGTTCGACCCGTTGCGTCTGTCGTAGACGTCCAGGGCGTCGACTCTCGGATCGTGCAGTTGCTCGTCGGCCGCAATGGTGTCCATGATTTCGCCCAGCAGCACCGGTGTGCGCGAGTCCGCGAGGGTGGTCACACGAACATCCCCCGACGTTCCGTCCAAGACCCGATCCACTTCGGCCCGAGCCTGGGCCACCTCCGCAAGCGTCGAAACCGGCGACGAGACCGCGGCCCGTAGCCCCGAAGGCGACACCTTGTCCAAACGCGCGACAACTTCGCGGGTCCACGAGACTGTGGATTTCACGGATTGGGTTCGCGGAAACAGCACATAGATCCGGGTGCCGACGGTACTCACCAGCGATTCACGCTGAAAGGCGCTGGCGTGCAGTCGCAAAGACGACACGAGTTCGCCCGAAGACGGCAGCCCACCGTTTCCGATACTCGCCACTCCGACCACCATCGCCGGTCCGGACATCGGGATGGTCAACGAGGCCGCGAGCGAAGGAACGTCGACACCGCCGCCGCGAACCCCGAGCAACCGCTGAATCTGTATCGCCTCGTTACTCGGCGCGTCTCGGATGCGCGAAATCAGCCGAGCAGCAACGGCCGCGGCACCGCGGAGCACGCTGTCGGCATCGCCGGCAATGGGAACCGGGCCTTCCTGCACCCAGATCGTGCCGAGAAGATCAGAGCTGAAACCGCTCTCCCCCTTGACATTGTCGGATATTCTCCGAATCGGAACCACCAACCGTCGCCTGATCGCAAGGTCGTCGTGAGCGGGCACCTCCACTACGTCGTCACTTCGCCGCAGGCTCTCGAAGACGCCCCACTCCTGTAGCTTTCGGAGGTATTCGCGAGGTCCTTCGCGGCCGAGGATTGATTGCCGACGTAGCTCGTCCGCAGCATCTCCCGATGCCGAATAGGCCAAGACGTGGGAATGCTCGTCCTCGATGCTGACCATCCCCCGCGTGATTGCGGCGACGTTCTGCGCCAGCTCGAACAAGTCTGTGTCACTACCGAATACGATGTCGTCCGAATCCTGTCGGGACACCGAATGATCGAGCACGCCCCGGATGGTCGTGAACAATCGATCCCAACGAGCATCCGGATGGACCGCTATCAAGGCGATTCCGGCGCGCTGTGCCGCCGCACGCACCGACGTGTCCGAGGCCTCCTTCGACATGACGGCCCGAGGCGCTGATCCCTTCTGATCGAGGCGGTTCAGCCAGGCCGCCAATTCGGCTGCGCCGATACCGACAGCGAGCCAGAGCTCAGAGGATTCGACGGCCGCGGTTCTGGGGCGCGTGAGGTCCCCGACCTCTGCGAACACCACGGAGTCGACGAAGACGTCATCACCTGACGGCGCGAGGACGAGCTCGACAAAAGCTCCGCCCAGCGCCCGAAGGACCGCGTCGAGCCTGACCCCACGGATAGACACGTACCACCCACTCTCCGGACCGTCGCAATGCCTCAACTTCGAGAATAGTGCATTTTCCTGCGAAAACGGTTCAGCCGATCGGACAAACACGGACACCGATGTTTGGCCGCTCAGCGGATTACTCGCCGACGTCTTTCGACTTGACTGGTTCACGACACGACAACTGCCCACTCCTGAGTCTGCCGAAGGATCGTCATGGACGCCGTTACCAATGTCCCCCACCCAGCCAACGAACCGGTGAACAATTACGCGCCGGGAAGCCCGGAACGATCGCGCCTCCGTACGAAACTGACCGAACTGGCCGAATCGCCGACCGACATCAGGCAGGTCATCGGCGGCATCCACCGAACTGCGGAAGGTAAGCGAGAGAGCGTTGTTCAACCACACCGTCACAGTTCGGTGCTCGGATCGTATGCGGACGCAACGCACTCGGATGTTCGTGATGCCATCGACGCCGCTACACTCGCCGCCCCGGCCTGGCGCGACCTCTCGTTCGACGACCGCGCTGCGGTCTTCCTCCGCGCCGCCGATCTACTTTCCGGCCCGTGGCGCGAAACCATCGCCGCCGCAACAATGCTCGGCCAGTCGAAGACCGCATACCAGGCCGAGATCGACGCGCCCTGCGAACTGATCGACTTCTGGCGTTTCAACGTCGCGTTCGCACGTCAGATACTCGCCGACCAACCCGTTTCCGCTCCGGGAGTGTGGAATCGCGTCGAATATCGTCCACTCGAAGGTTTCGTCTACGCGATCACTCCCTTCAATTTCACCGCCATCGCCGGAAATCTCCCCACAGCACCGGCCCTGATGGGCAACACCGTGATCTGGAAGCCGTCACCGACGCAGGCCGTCGCGGCGTACCTGACAATGCAACTACTCGAAGCTGCCGGCCTCCCGCCCGGGGTGATCAATCTTGTTCTCGGCGACGGCCCCTTGGTGTCCGAGGTCGCGCTTGCCGACCCCCGACTGGCGGGTATCCACTTCACCGGATCCACCGCAACGTTCCAGCGTTTGTGGCGTGAGGTCGGAGCCAACATCTCGAACTACCGGACGTATCCGCGTCTCGTCGGCGAAACCGGCGGCAAGGATTTTGTACTCGCACACAGTTCCGCTGACCCGGACGTACTCACGACGGCATTGATTCGCGGGGCCTTCGACTACCAGGGCCAGAAATGTTCGGCCGCATCACGGGCGTTCATCCCGAAGTCGTTGTGGGCCAAGATGGGCGACACGTTCATCGACACTGTGTCGTCGCTGAAGTACGGAGACGTCACCGACCTGACGAACTTCGGCGGCGCCGTCATCGACCAACGTTCGTTCGACCGAAACGCCGCCGCGATCGTCCGCGCCAAGTCGACCAGCAGCCTCACCATCGCAGCAGGCGGCGACTACGACGACCGTGAAGGATTCTTCATCTCACCGACGGTCCTACTCGGTGACGACCCGAGCGACGAAGCCTTCAGCACCGAGTACTTCGGTCCCATCCTTTCGCTTCACGTCTACGACGACTCCGCACCGAATGCCTACGCCGACATCCTCGCGCGCGTCGACAGCGGATCCGCTTACGCCCTGACCGGCGCCGTGATCGCCACCGACCGTGCGGCCGTCGATCAAGCTCATCATGGTCTGCGGTTCGCCGCCGGAAACTTCTACGTCAACGACAAGCCGACGGGAGCGGTAGTCGGACAACAACCCTTCGGAGGTGCGCGGGCTTCGGGTACCAACGACAAGGCCGGTTCGCCGCAGAATCTGCTCCGTTGGGCGTCGACACGCACCGTCAAGGAAACCTTCGTTCCTCCCACCGATCATCGTTACCCCCACCAGGACGTCGATCCAGCCGAGAGCGAGAACCGTTGATGAGTGCCGTCTCGCTGAGCAACCCACTGCGCCCGGTGCTCCTCGCGGCGGCACGCTCGTCGCGACTGGAGAAGACAGTCTCCGGGATGACCTTGACCCGCAAGCTTGTAGACAGGTTCGTCGCCGGGGACGCGGAACCCGCAGCGATGTCAGCGGTGCGCAACATCCTCACCAGTGGCCGGTTCGTGACGGTCGACTACCTCGGCGAGGACACCACCGATCCGGCTCAGGCAACAGCTACCGTCGATGCCTATCTCTCCCTTCTCCGCTCGTACGCAACGCTTTCCGAGATTGCCGGGACGCAACACTCCCTGGAGGTTTCGCTCAAGCTCTCCGCGTTGGGGCAGTCACTTCCCGGTGACGGCGAGAAGATCGCCCTGGCGAACGCTCACCGAATCGTCACAGCGGCAGACGAAGTGGGCGCGTGGGTCACCGTCGATGCGGAGGATCACACCACCACCGACTCGACACTGTCCATCGTCGAAGAGTTGCGCCGCGACTTCCCGACGCTCGGCACGGTCCTGCAGGCGTATCTACACCGCACCGAGGCCGACTGCCGGCACTTCTCCGGATCAGGTTCACGAATTCGGCTGTGCAAGGGTGCATACAAGGAACCGGCCGGCGTCGCGTTCCAAAAGGCCGGCGAAGTCGACGCGTCGTACCTGCGTTGCCTGAAGGTCTTGATGGAAGGTGACGGGTACCCGATGGTCGCCTCCCACGATCCCACCATGATCGACGCCGCCCTCGAACTCGCCACATTGACCGAACGCACAGCCGAGGATTTCGAGTTTCAGATGCTCTACGGCATCCGCGACGGCGAACAACGCAGATTGGTAGCCGAAGGCAATCACCTGCGGGTCTACGTTCCCTACGGCAGCCAGTGGTACGGCTACTTCATGCGTCGCCTCGCGGAAAGACCGGCCAACCTCATGTTCTTCATGCGCTCACTCGCTTCCAACAACTAGACACCGGAAACCGGTGGCAGCGGTGGCAACTCGAGGTTTTCGCGAAAGGTACCGCCGACGTAGTCGGATCCCACGATTCCGCGCTTGCGCAGCTCCGGCAGCAGCCCGTTCGTGACGAAATCGCGTGTACGCGGATCGGCAAGGTCACCGAGCGTGATGACGTCGAGTACGCCCGCGTCGTATCGTTCCTCGATCGCGTCCGCGAGCTGTTCCGGGGTGCCCGCCGCTGCCCAGTGGCCGGTGTCCTTGGACGCGATGATCAACTCACGCAGAGTCTTTCCTAGTGATGCGAGCTTGCCGAAGATCTCGACCCGGCCCCGTCGTCGATTCACCGACGACGGGTCCGGCAACAACGACTCCGGGATCGGCCGATCCAGCGGCAATTCCGAGAAATCCACGTCACCGCCGAACATGTCGGCAAGCCTGGTGCGTCCGGCGTCGAAGTCCGTCGATTCCTCGGCTTCTCTGACCAATCGTTCGACTTCGGCTTCGGTAGCGCCGTACGTTGCGTGGAACGAGCTGAAAATCAGTGGCAGTTCGTCCCCACGCCCCAACTCTGCCGCCCTGGCGCGGATCGTCTTCGTGTAGGTGACCGCGTCCTCGAAGGTTGCGAGAGAAGTGAATACGACCTCCGCGAAGCGAGCACCCAGTTCGATACCCCCGGCAGATTGGCCTGCCTGGAATTGGACCGGACGACGCTGCGGCAGGGATGGAATGTTCAACGGCCCCTGCACGGTGAAGTACTTGCCTCGGTGCTCGATGGGGACCACCCTCGACGGATCCAGCACCGCAGAGCCCTCTCCCCGGATCAAGGCGCCGGGCTTCCAGCTGTCGAAGAGCGCGTTGACCACCTCGAGCGATTCGGCCGCTCGGGCGTACCGCTCCTCCGGACTCGGCAGGTCCAGGTCGCTGTAGTTCTCTTCTCCGAGTGAGGAAGTGACGGCATTCCATGCGGCTCGACCATTGCTGACGTGGTCCAGGGTGCCGAACAACCGTGCCAGGTTGAATGGGTGATGAAACGTCGTCGTGACGGTGGCGATGAGCCCCACATGGGTGGTGACCGCACTCAGCGCGGCAAGGAAGATCAACGGCTCCTGCGCACCGATCGCGCCCTGCGCACCGAAACTCAGCAGGTCGGCGGCAAACAGTCCATCGATCTTGTTCGCCTCGGCCGTCTTTGCGACGTCGATCGCGGACGCGACCGTCGAAGTCGTCGGATCGATCGCGGCGTCGTAGATACTCACCGCCCCGCTGACACCGGTCATCGTCTTGAGTGGACGCCTACGATCGGCCACCGACCATCCTCCTGGCTTCGCGAAATCTGTTCCGAATTCACAACGCTAGACCGATCCTGGCTCCCGACAAGGTATTCACTCAGCCTGGTTCTATCCCTCCGAACGCCGCTTGGTCACGCCCCGGATTTACGGGCACGATAGGCGGCGACGTGCGCCCTGTTCCCACAGTTTCCGGTGTCGCAGTATCGCTTCGAACGATTGCGCGACAAATCCACGAAGACCGCTTCGCAGTCCGGGGCCTCGCACCATCGCAACCTCGAGAATTCGTCGGTTCGGATCAGATCGAGCACACCCATCGCCGCTTCTGCGGCCATCCGGTCCACCAGTGGCGAATCGTCAGCGGTGACGTGCAGGTGCCAGCCGAGATCATCGTGCCTGGTGAGCCGCGGCCTCGCGCCCGATTCGAGTAGCAGTGTGTTCACCACCTCGACGGCGTCGTCCACTCCCGCGGCTTCCCAGAACTTTCGCAGTCGTGGACGCAGCGCACGAACCGCCGTCAATTCCTCCGGTGTGCCGTCCCGCCTGCCGGTCCAGCGATCCGCGTCGAGAAACCGTGTCAGCTCCTCTTGATCCGGAAGCAGTTCGGCCCCGCCGCGGGCCGTGTTGACCAACGACGCGGCGAAGACGAGCGCCGATTCCGTGTCACCAGCAAAATGCACTTTGACTCCTGAGCCGTATCAACCTAATGTCAGCATCGTAATCGCTTTTACTCCTGACGGGTGACGACGTGAACTCTCGCAACGGCTTGATCTTCGCTCTGCTGTCCGCGGCAACGTTCGGCGTATCGGGCCCGTTCGCGAAATCTCTCATCGAATCAGGGTGGTCCCCCGGCGGCGCAGTGTTCGCGCGCGTTGCCGGCGGCGCACTGGTGATGATGGTGATCGCCGTAGCCACCCAATGGCCTCGCCTACGACAGGTGAGCACCCACACGCGAACGGTACTGCTGTACGGGGTGTTCGCGATCTCGGGCGTTCAACTGTGCTTCTTCAATGCCGTGCAACATCTTTCGGTCGGCGTCGCATTGCTTCTCGAGTACCTTGCACCGATCATCGTCATCGGGTGGGTGTGGATAACCAAGGGCGCGCGTCCGAGCGTGCAGACGCTTCTCGGTGCGGCGGTGGCCTTGATCGGCGCCGCCGTGGTGATCGACGTCTTCGGATCGGCAGAGATCAGTGCCGTCGGAGTCGCCTGGGGACTGGCCGCCGCGGCATGCCTTGCAGTCTATTTCGTCATTTCCGAACGTGCGGACGGTGATCTCCATCCAGTTGTGCTCGCGGCATCGGGGCTCACGGTCAGTGCGGTGGTCATCGGCGCGCTCGGACTCGTAGGCGTCCTCCCCCTCCAGTTCTCGGCCTCGAACGCAGTCGTGGCAGACCATTCGGTGAACGTGTGGCTGCCGGTGGTGGTCCTGGTCCTGGTCAGCACTGTCATTGCCTATCTCACCGGCATCGCCGCGATCACGCTGCTGGGGCCGACAATCGGGTCTCTGGTAGCGCTGACCGAAGTGCTGTGCGCGGTCGTCGCCGCGTGGATCCTGGTCGGGGAATCCGTCACCGCACTCCAAGCTGTAGGTGGCGCAGCAATCATCGCGGGGTTGGTCCTCGCGCGCCTCGGCCAGGTTGCACCGAAACAGATACCGGCCGACCCGATGACAAATGTCATGGCAGAAGAATGACGGACGGACGAGGGATCACGACCTCGAAGCGAGCAGATTCTATGTATGACCTCAACACAGGCACGGCATTCACCACAGGCACTGCACACACTCACTGAAGGATCGGCACACGACGCCGTCCGGTTGACCGGACTTCGTAAGAGTTTCGGAACCGTCGACGCCGTCAAAGGTATCGACCTGAGCATCCGCCCCGGCGAGATCGTCGCGTTCCTCGGCCCGAACGGCGCAGGCAAGACGACAACCATCGACATGATCCTCGGCCTGTCCCGGCCGACGTCAGGCGAGGTGAGCGTCTTCGGAATGTCACCTCGATCGGCGATTGCCCGCGGACTCGTCTCGGCAGTCATGCAGACCGGCGGACTACTGAAAGAGCTGACGGTTGCCGAGACGGTGCAGCTGACCGCCAGCCTGTACTCCCAATCCCGTCCGGTCGACGAAGTGCTGGGGAGAGCCGGAATCCTCGACATCTCCGATCGCCTGGTCAGCAAATGCTCAGGCGGACAACAACAGCGGTTGCGATTTGCGATGGCGTTGCTGTCGAACCCGCAATTGCTCATTCTCGACGAGCCCACCACCGGTATGGACGTCGAAGGGCGTCGGGACTTTTGGTCCGCCATCCGCGCCGACGCAGATCACGGTCGCACTGTGCTTTTTGCGACGCACTACCTCGAAGAGGCCGATGTCTACGCCGACCGCATCATCCTGGTCAGGCAAGGCACCGTGGTCGCAGACGGGACCACCGCCGAGGTCAAGGCGATGGCGTCCGGGCGCACCCTGCGCGCGACTGTTCCAGGCATCACCGACGAACTCCTGCGAGCCATACCGAACTCCGACGCCGTCGAGGTGCGCGGTGAGTCGCTACTCGTGCACTCGGGCGACACCGATGCCGTTGCACGGTTCCTGTTGACCAATACGCAGGCTCGCGATCTCGAAATCGTCTCGCGTGGCCTCGAAGACGCATTCATCGCACTCACGTCGAACAACTCCGAAGGACAGAAGTGATGACCACTGCAACCGAAGCGAATACCTACGGAGCCGAGCGAACCGTCGTACCTCTCGGCGGATTCAACACGACGCTACTGCGACTGGAATTTCGTCGCCTGACTCGCAACCGGCGCACGATGATCTTCACGCTCGTCATGCCGGTTGTCTTCTTCCTCGTCTTCGGTCTCGGTCAAGGCGACGACGACCACGGGATCGGGCACGGCAATGTCGCCGCGTACATCATGATCAGCATGGCCCTGTACGGCGCGATGCTGGCCACCACCAGCGGCGGCGCGATGGTCTCGATCGAACGAGCGTCCGGGTGGAGCCGACAACTTCGGCTGACTCCCCTGACCCCGGTCGCCTACATCGCCGTCAAACTGATCATGGCGATGCTGCTCGGTCTCGTCTCGATTCTCGTGGTCTACGTCGTCGGCGCGTTCACCTCGGCGCAGATGGACGGATCACTCTGGTTCACAACGGCATTGATCGCCTGGCTGGGATCGTCGATCTTCGCGGCCTTCGGCCTGTTCATGGGGTACCTACTCCCCAGTGAGAACGTCATGCAGTTGCTCGGACCGGGACTGGCTCTGCTCGCATTCGGCGGCGGACTCTTCGTACCACTCACCGACGGTTCCGTATGGGCGACCATCGCACAGTTCACCCCGATGTTCGGCATCAACGCCCTCGCCCACGCACCGTTGACGGGCAATAGCATTCACTGGACCTGGATCGTCAATATCCTGGTGTGGTTCGCCATCTTCGCCGGCGGAGCGATCTGGCGGTTCCAACGAGATACGGAGCGTGTGTAGTTGTCGCAAACGACTGACCGAGAAGATTCCGTCGCGCTCCCGCGGCGGAATCGTTTCGGCGTTCTCTTCGCGGCGGTCTGGATGGTATTTCTCGGCGGGCCGCTGATCGAGGGATGGAATCTACGCGACGAACTGCGCGGCTGGACAGGGATTCTCGCGACGATCGCCTTCAGTGCCCTCTACCTCTACACCTTCGCCACAACGCAGCAGCGGCGTCGAATGACGATGACTCGGCCGACGATTCGCGAAGCTGCACTGGCTCTGTCCGCCTTGACCGCGTTGGCCGCTGTGATGATCGTGAGCGTCGGGCCGACAGGTTTGACAGCAGCACCGTACCTCGCGGTGACAGCGGTGACGCTGTTGCCGACCGTCGCCGGCGGCATTCTCGCTTTGGTGTTCGCGGCCTCCGTGGAGATAGTCAGCCTCTCGTCCGGATGGGGAAACTACTCCGGACTCTCACTCGGAGTCTGCGCGGCCGCGTTCGCGACCTGGGGAATCATGTCCCTGATCAGCCGCAACTTCGCCATACTCCATGAACGCGAAGAGCAGGAGCAGCGGGCAATCATGGAGGAGCGAACGAGGATGGCGCGCGATCTGCACGACATCCTCGGGCACTCGCTGACCGTCATCACGATCAAAGCCGAACTGGCCAATCGCCTACTCGATGTCGATATCGAACGTGCGCGCAACGAACTCGACGACCTCGAAAGACTTTCTCGTGACGCGTTGGCAGACGTGCGCTCGGCCGTCGAAGGATTTCGTGGGATTTCGCTACCCGTCGAGATAGCCCGAGCGCGAGAGGCATTGCGTGCGGCTGGTATCGAGGACGAGGTGCCGAGCAGTACCGACATGGTTCCCACGCGTCTTCGGGAACTCTTTGCATGGACGATCCGTGAGGGCGTCACCAACGTCGTTCGACACAGCGGTGCGACCCACTGCCGGATCACGGTCGACGAAAATAGTGCGTCGGTCGTCGACGACGGACGAGGGGCCGAGTCGACGTCTTCCGGAAACGGTCTGATCGGATTGCGCGAGCGCGCCGGAGCGTCGGGCGCACGAGTGATCATCACTCATCCCCAGCCACAGGGGTTTGCACTTCAGGTAGTCGAACAGGAGACAGAGTGAACAGCCAGGGCGATCGAGCAACCATACGGCTGCTCTTGGCGGACGATCAGGCGCTCGTGCGAGGAGCTTTGGCCGCGCTGCTCGATCTGGAATCCGACCTGTCCGTGGTGGCCGAGGTCGGTCGCGGCGACGAGGTGGTGTCCGCCGTTCTCGAACACCGCCCGGACGTCGCGCTTTTGGACGTCGAGATGCCCGGCATGGACGGAATCGCCGCGACGGCGGCCCTTCGCGAGGCAGCACCCGACACCCGGGTTCTGATCGTCACCACGTTCGGCCGTCCCGGATTTCTTCGTAAAGCCCTGCACGCCGGGGCCGGCGGGTTCGTCGTCAAGGACACCCCCGCCAGGCAGCTTGCCGACGCGGTCAGGCGTGTCCACGCCGGACTGCGCGTCGTCGATCCCACCCTTGCGGCCGACAGCCTCGTCAGCGGCGAGTCGCCCCTGACGGAGCGTGAGACCCAAGTACTGCGCGCCGCTCACGACGGCGCACCCGTGGCAGCCATCGCAGGGGCGCTCTTCCTGTCTGCCGGGACAGTTCGAAATCATCTGTCATCCGCGATGGGTAAGACGGGTGCGTCGACGCGCGCGGAAGCCGTCAGAATCGC
This sequence comes from Rhodococcus sp. MH15, assembly GCF_019266045.1. Lineage (NCBI taxonomy): Bacteria > Bacillati > Actinomycetota > Actinomycetes > Mycobacteriales > Nocardiaceae > Rhodococcus > Rhodococcus sp. MH15. The sequence goes on along the minus strand of NZ_LPNP01000080.1, from coordinate 1,023,418 downwards.
CGAGTCGAACGGCTGGCTCTGATCCGCGCGTCTGGAATAGCCTTCCCCGGCAAATAGTTCGCCGTTCGATTCGTGATGGCGATTTGTCCAGATCACTCAAAGTAGGGACCTTCTACCCTAGGGATTTTCCCTGCAAACGACCGCTTCGCGAGAATCTGAAACAGCTAATCGTTCGATAACTGGCTATGATGCAGTTAATTGAACCGACGGAGCCTGTGCGTAGCGGGGGAAGGGACGTCTCATGTCGAACCAGTTCAACGATCGCTTGAACTCGCTGTTCGAGACTGCCGACTTTCACGTCACCAACGCGATGGTCGTTCGCGGCATGACCGAGTTCGGCTGCCGTATCTCGACGCCGTACCTGTCGCAACTGCGCACCGGCGTCCGAACCAATCCGTCACCCGAAGTGGTTGCCGCCCTCGCCCACTTCTTCAAGGTCCATCCGGACTACTTCTACGCCCCGTCCGATCACACTCCGCCCGCGATCTCAGGTGGCGAGGCAGACCTCTCCCTCCTCGAACAGCTGCACAACGTGCGCCTGCGGAACCTCACCTCCCGTGTCGTCGACCTCTCACCGTCTTCACAGGATCTGCTTGTCGAAATGGCGGAGAATCTACGTTCCTCCGAAAATCTTCCGCGCGTACCACCGGACTCGAATTCCTACATGTCACGCGCATAGCGCCCTTCGCCGACTCTCCTTGACTGCTCAGGGAGGGTTGGCCTTATGCTGGTCGATGCAGCTGGTTCGCCCGGCACGGTCATGAGGAGCCCCGAAGACCGGTCCCGGCGTCGAAGCTCCGTCAGCGCAAGCTGTCGGGGTGAGAGGGAACCCGGTGAAAATCCGGGACTGTCCCGCAGCGGTAAGCAGGAACGACCGCCGTTCATGTGCACTGGGCATCCGCCTGGGAAGCGACGGCCAGTAGGTTCGATCCAACTCGATCGAGTGCCCGCGAGTCCGAAGACCTGCCGACTGTGTCGGGCACGCCGTGCCCGACGGTCCACCGCCTCGTGGAATGGGCGTGTAGATCTCCATCGGACCTCGTGTGCGGTGCGGGCAGTGCTGCCCGCTGAAACTCGGGGTCTCGTGAGGTGTACCCGTCTGCCGGCAGTGGCCATCAATGCATTGGCAATCTGGAGAAACTCCGTGACAACAACATTCACTTCGACCGTGCTGGGCTCACCGCGCATCGGTCCTCATCGAGAACTCAAGCGGGCAACCGAAAGCTACTGGGCAGGGCGCATCGACGCCGACGCCCTGCAGGCTGTCGCCCGTGACCTCCGTCGGCAGGGCTTGGCCGACCTCCGTGACCTGGGCCTCGACTCCGTCCCGGTCAATACCTTCTCCTTCTACGACCAGATGCTCGACACCGCAGTTCTTCTCGGCGCGCTGCCCGACCGCGTCGCGTCGGTCGCCGATCCGTTGGACCGCTACTTTGCCGCTGCCCGTGGGACGGACACCATCGCGCCGCTCGAAATGACGAAGTGGTTCGACACCAACTACCACTACCTGGTGCCGGAGATCTCGCCGTCCACCACGTTCGCACTCGACCCGTCCAAGGTCTTGTCCGAACTGGCAGAAGCACTTTCCGACGGCATTGCAGCCCGCCCGGTCGTCATCGGACCGGTCACCTTCCTGCTGCTCTCGAAGGCTGTCGGCACCGACGAGCCGCTGCTCTCGCGACTCGAAGAACTACTCCCCCTCTACGCGGATCTACTCGGTCGGCTCGCGAAGGCCGGTGCGAGCTGGGTTCAGCTCGACGAACCGGCCCTCGTGGGCGATCGCACCGACGAGGAAATCGAAGCGGCACGCGCTGCGTACGAACAGCTTTCAGCGCTGTCCGAGCGGCCGTCGATCCTGTTGGCGTCGTACTTCGGTTCGCTGCGTGAGGCGCTGCCCGCGCTTGCGTCCACCGGCGTCGAAGGATTTGCCGTCGACCTGGTGGCCGGTCAGGATTCGATCGGCTCCGTCCCCGAACTCGCCCGCAAACTGGTCGTCGCCGGCGTGGTCGACGGACGAAACATCTGGCGGTCGGATCTGGATTCGGCACTGAGCACGTTGGGTGCTCTGTTGGGCAGCGTGGATAATCTTGCCGTCTCCACATCGTGCTCCCTGCTGCACGTTCCGTACACTCTCGACGCAGAAGCCGATGTCGACAAGGCCCTGCGCTCGTGGCTCGCGTTCGGCACCGAGAAGGTCAAGGAAGTAGTAACTCTCGCAACCGCTCTCACACAGGGCCGGGAGTCGGTGGAAGACGAGTTCGCTCTGGCACGAGCGGCCGCGTCGACCCGCAAGGACGATCGCAGACTCAATGATGCGAGTGTTCGGGGACGCCTGGCCGCCGTGCTGAACTCGGCGACCGGTCGCGCGCCCGCCGCCGAACGTCGCGCTGCCCAGGACGAACTGCTTTCTCTGCCGCCGCTGCCCACGACGACAATCGGTTCGTACCCGCAAACCTCGAAGATCCGCATCGCTCGCGCAGCACTGCGCAAGGGCGAGATCGACGAAGCCGAGTACGTCAACCGTATGCGCGCCGAAATTGCCGAAGTTGTTGCGCTCCAGGAAAAGCTGGACCTGGACGTTCTTGTTCACGGTGAGCCGGAACGCAACGACATGGTCCAGTACTTCGCGGAGCAGTTGGACGGATTCTTCGCCACCGCCAACGGTTGGGTCCAGTCGTACGGCACCCGCTGCGTGCGTCCGCCGATTCTGTACGGCGACGTCTCCCGCCCGAAACAGATGACCGTCGACTGGATCACGTACGCGCAGTCCCTGACCGACAAGCCGGTCAAGGGCATGCTCACCGGACCCGTCACCATTCTGGCCTGGTCGTTCGTCCGCGACGACCAACCCCTCGCCGACTCGGCAAATCAAGTCGCACTGGCCATTCGAGACGAGACCGTCGACCTGCAGGCCGCCGGAATCGGAATCATCCAGGTTGACGAACCGGCTCTACGAGAACTACTCCCACTGCGTGCCGAGGATCAGCGCGCCTACCTGGACTGGTCGGTCGGCGCCTTCCGGTTGGCTACCTCGGGCGTCGCGGATTCCACCGCGATCCACACGCACCTGTGCTACTCCGAGTTCGGAGCGGTGATCGGCGCCATCGCCGGCCTCGACGCGGACGTCACGTCCATCGAGGCGGCGCGCTCACACATGGAGGTCCTCGACGATCTCAGTTCGGTCGGGTTCGATCTCGGCGTCGGCCCGGGTGTCTACGACATCCACTCGCCGCGGGTGCCGAGCGTCGACGAGATTGCCGAATCCCTGCGTGAGGCACTCAAAGCTGTTCCTGTCGAGCGGTTGTGGGTCAACCCGGACTGCGGTTTGAAGACCCGCGGTTCCGTCGAGGTCGAGGCGTCACTGCGTAACCTCGTCGAAGCCGCGAAGTTGGTACGAGCGGAGCTATAGGGGCAAAGCCCCTGTGCGCCTTTTTGGTAGTGGGCACTACCAAAAAGGCGCACGGGGGTCAGCTCAACCACGTGTTGCCGAAGAGCAGAATCCCGTCCGCACTCGGGGTCACTCCGTGGACGTTCTCGCGCCACGGGATGAAGACCTTGCCGGAGTTGACCACGGCCATCGGCGCCGTCTCGTTGACCACGGTCTGAATATCGTCGATGACGGCTCGCCGCTCATCCTCGCCCGACGCTGTTTGCAGCTTGCCGAGCAACTCGTCCATCCGAGCGTTCTTGTAACCGAGGATGTTCGACGGCGATTCGCTGAACAGGTTGCCGTACATACGCACGAACGGTGACTCTTCCAGCACGTTGAACGCGAAGTAGGACACGTCGTAGTCGTGCTTAGCGTACAGCATGGAAATCAGATCGTTGATGCTGGTTGCGTAGGTGATGTCGACCGTGAAACCCACTGCCTGCAAGAGCGACTGAAACGTCAGTGCGCTGCGCTGCGTCGCCGGATCGTTCATCCCGACGTACGTCAGTTTTCCGTCGTAACCGTCCGCCTTCGCCTCGGCGAGATACTTCTTGGCCGCCTCGGGGTCGAAGCCGTTCCCGGCCACCGATCCGTGCCACTGCGACCACGACGCGAACATGTCGGTGCCGGGTTCGCCGAAGCCGCCCTGAACTCGCTCGTTGAACGTATTCGGGTCCACCGCAGCGACAATCGCCTTACGCACGCGCTCGTCCTTCGCTGCCCGATCGTCGCGCTGATTGATTGCCAGAACTCCGGCCATGCTGGCCGAGTACACAAATCCGGGATCACCGGCTTCGAAAGCCTCGTGAATGAAGTCGGGAGACTTCAGATAGGCAACCTGGATTCCGTCGGTGTGCAATCCTTCCAGTTTGCTCTTCTCGTTGACGATTGCCGGAAAGCGCAACTTCTCGAGGTACGGCGCCCCGTCCCAGTACGTCGGACGGGCAGCGAGCACCAATTCGTCCTGGGAGGCGAACTTCTCGACGGTGAACGGGCCTGCCCCGATCGGGGTGAACGTGCCGGTAGCCATCGACGAGGGCGCGACGATCATGCCGGGACCGGTGGTGAACATGATCGGGAACTCGTCCCACGGCTGCGCCAATGTAAAGACGACCGTACTCGGATCCGGTGAATTCGTCTCGCGCACAGCGGTCTTCCACACCAGCGCGTGAGTTCCCTTCTTCTGCAGATAGTGATCGATGCTCCACAGGACTGCCGCACTGTCCATCGGAGTGCCGTCGCTGAAGGTGACGCCGTCGCGCAATTTCAGTGTCCACACCGTGTTGTCGCCGTTGGCCGACAACGACTGAGCCAAGTGGGGGACGTATTCGCCCGCCGACGTATCGAAGCGCATGAGAAGGTCGTAGATGGCTGCCATTTCGCTACCACCGGTAGCGCCGCCGTCCTGACGGTCAGCCGGATCGAGACTGCTGATCCCGTTGTAGGTGGCAAACGACACGGTGCCACCCGATCGCGGCTCTCCCCCGTTGTTCTGGTCACCGACAACTCCGACCGTCACGTCCGATGCATCCGTGGTCGTACCTTGGCTGCTACCGGCGCACCCCGTCACCACCAGCGTCGCCGACGCCAGGACAACCATCCAGATTCGAGCGCGGACTCGGTACGAGCGCTTCATTGCGACTCACTTTCACAGTTCACGGATACGTCGATCCCTGGATCGGACACCCGACATATTTGTAAGTGAATTCTAGGTAAGGTCTCGTCCTGCGTCTTCGTTTTCACAAAGCCGAAGCGATAATTCGCGTTCATGACAGCAGAAACAAGAACTGAATTCTAGGTTGCAACCGTTCAGCGAATTACCAGTCCGATGACGTCTTCGACGTTCCGCTGGGCCTCTGCGAATCCGATCCGGCCACTGGTCCACAGCGCAAGGGCCGTCAACATCGTGCCGCCTATTGCCACGGCCGCAACCCTCGCCGTCTCGGCCGGGACGCCGTCCATCAACTCGAACAGCATTCTCCGATGTGCCGCTGCGCGCAGATCCAACGACTCGATCACGAACTGATCCGAGGACGAATGGAGTTCGATCTCCAACCGAGCGAAGTAGGGCCTACGCTCGAATGCCTTCATCTCGCGGCGATGAAGTGCCAGAACCCGCTCGTACGCGTTGTTCTCACCACCGTCTGCCCGCAACTTCTCAGGACGACGGACCGATTCGAGACCGCTCCACGCCGTCATCGCCGCAGCCAGAAGTTGCTGTTTGGTCGGAAAGTAGCGATACAGCGTTCCGAGTGCGACGCCTGAACGCTCCGAGACGTCTTTCATCTGGATTCGATCCGACGGCATCTCGGCCAGCATCTCGACCACCGCCGTGGTCAGTCGTCCTCTCCGCTCGAGTTGCCCCACCGACATGAGGTCGACGTCCAAGGGAAACTCGTCGCTGCGCGCAGTCACGCGCGTCACGATAGTTCAGAATCCTGACCGCAGTGCCGGGTTGCGAAGTTTCATCGTAACCCCGAGATTTAATACACGGATTAATCAACTGCAGATCGCGCTAGGGTTAGTCCATGACTGACCGGACAACCGATGACCAGCCAACCGTCGGCGTGCTGAACTTCTGGTCGTTCATCGAACTGGCCAACAAGCGACTGGCCACCGAACACGGCTTTCGCGACCAGCTGGCCACCGAGGTACTACTGACACTCAATCGGGCTTCCAACGTGGTCACCTACGATCTCGAGTCGTCGATCCACCGCCCTCGCGGCTGGTCATGGTCCTCCTTCAGGCTGTTGTTCGTCACCTGGCTGGCCGGTCCGATCGAGCCGAAGGCTGCCGCCGAGCTCACCGGCATGAGTAGGGCAGCGGTCTCCAATCTGTCCAAGTCGCTGCTGGCAGACGGATTGATCGATCGTCGGCCCACCGAGAACGACGGCCGTTCCGTCCAGCTGTACCTGACCGACAAGGGCCGAGAAGCCATGGTCGAAGCCTTTCGCGAGCAGAACGAACGCGAACACGCCTGGGTAAGCGTCCTGAGCGAGGCCGAACAGCGAATTCTTGTCATGCTCCTGGACAAACTGATCACCAACCGCAGCCAGTTCGACGTACGCGGACGTAACTGACATAGACCCCAACCCCCTTGGAGGGTTGCGCTCATCACATCATTTTAGTTAATATGTTTACTATCTGGTGGAGGTGAGCCAGGCAGAACAGCACAGAAGGAGCCCCGTCATGGCGTTCTATCGACAACTCGGCAACATCCCACCGAAGCGTCACACCCAACACCGTGACGAGTCCGGCAACCTCTACTACGAAGAACTGATGGGAGAGGAAGGTTTCTCCTCGGATTCTTCGTTGCTGTACCACCGCGAGATCCCGTCGGCCATCGTCGACGCAACGGTCTGGGAACTGCGCGATCAGAGCACAACCCCCAACCATCCCCTCAAACCGCGCCATCTGAAACTCCACACGCTGTTTCCCGAAAGCACCTGGAACGAGACCGACGTGGCAACCGGCCGTCGTCTCATCCTCGGAAATGCCGACGTGCGATTGTCCTACGTCGTTGCGGCAGCGCCATCTCCCCTGTATCGCAACGCAATCGGCGACGAGATGGTCTACATCGAATCTGGCGAGGCGACCGTCGAGACCGTCTTCGGTGCACTCGAGGCCAGTGAAGGTGACTACGTCCTGATCCCGATGTCCACAACGCATCGATGGATCCCCAAGGGTGACAAGCCACTTCGTGCCTACGCCATCGAGGCGAACAGTCACATCGTCCCGCCCAAGCGCTATCTTTCCCGCTTCGGCCAGCTGCTCGAGAACGCACCGTTCTGTGAACGAGACCTGCACGGACCGATCGCGCCCATGATCGCCGAAGGAACCGACGTCGAGGTACTGGTCAAGCACCGAACGTCGGCGGGCATCGTCGGCACCCGAATGGTTTATCCCACGCACCCTTTCGATGTCGTCGGCTGGGACGGCTGCCTGTACCCGTACACCTTCAACATCTCCGACTACGAGCCGATCACGGGCCGTGTTCACCAACCGCCGCCGGCCCACCAGGCGTTCGAGGGAAACAACTTCGTGATCTGCAACTTCGTTCCGCGCAAGGTCGACTACCACCCCCTGTCGATCCCGGTGCCGTACTACCACTCGAACGTCGACTCGGACGAGATCATGTTCTACTGCGGCGGTGACTACGAGGCGCGCAAGGGTTCCGGCATCGGTCAGGGTTCGATATCGATTCATCCCGGCGGCCACGCCCACGGACCACAACCCGGCGCCTACGAGCGGAGCATCGGCGCCGAGTTCTTCGACGAGCTCGCCGTGATGGTCGATACGTTCCGGCCCCTCGAATTGGGTGAGGGAGCCCTTGCCTGCGAGGACGAAGCGTACGCCTGGAGTTGGGCAGGGCGGGGGCCTCGGCAATGACGATCATCTCCCCACTCCTGCGCGGCCTGTGCGACGACGCAGCACTTTTCCCACCCGGCAATGCTCCTCTCGCCGAGGCAATTCCGGCCCACGCCGCCTACCTGCAGGCAGATTACGACGCACTGGTCGGGCCTTTCGTTTTTCCCGCGCCGCGACTGAGCGAACTGGCTGCGTACGTTTCAGCGGACAGCCCGGTGACGCTGAGTCTGACCGTGCCGGCCGGCCCATCCGAAACGGCGGCCGCACTCTCGAACGCGCTCGCCATCCCTGGTGTTCACGTCGCCGCCGTCGAGGTGGGAATTCCTGACGGGTTGGACGCCGATGCGGCCTTCGAGGAACTCTCTCGTGTCCATGCCGCTCATCCCGACGTCGACATTTTTGTCGAGGTGCCTCGAGGTGATCGGCGCGCGGGCTATCTCACAGCTCTCGAAACTGCCGGGCATTCCGCAAAGTTTCGCACCGGCGGGATTGTCGCCGAGGCGTACCCGAACGAGGAAGAGCTCGCCGATGCGGTGATATCCGTTGTCCGAGCGAATATCCCGTTCAAGGCGACTGCGGGACTGCACCACGGTGTGCGCAACACCGATCCGGAAACAGGCTTCGAGCAACACGGCTTCCTCAACATCATGGTGGCCGTCGACGCGGCGAGGCGGGGCGCCGATCGTTCGGAAATTGTTGCTGCACTGTCTCAGCGCGATGGAAAATCGATCGCGCAAGCCCTGGCCGACCTCACCGAGGACGAGGCCGGCGAGGTGCGTCGCCGATTCCTCTCGTTCGGTACCTGCAGCATCTCGGACCCTCTGACCGAGCTGGAAGGCCTCGGGTTGATCGTCCGCTCCGACAAAACCGAAGGAACTCTCGTATGACTGTCACGACCATCGACATTCCCGCCGACTCACTGTTCGGTCTCGACAATCTGCCGTACGGGGTCTTCTCCCCCGCGGGAGGGTTACCGCGTGTCGGTGTGCGCGTCGCCGAATCGGTGGTCGATCTCGCAGCGACACTAGGTGATTCCGTCTTCTCCGAACCGACTCTGAACGCGTTCATGGCTCAGGGACGAGATCAGTGGGTATCGGTGCGAAACCGGATCACGGAGCTCGTGACTAGCGAAATAGACTCGAATGCAGTGTTTTCCGTTGATTCGGTGACAATGCATTTGCCGATCGCAGTGGCCGATTACGTCGACTTCTACGCCTCGGAGAATCACGCAACCAACCTCGGGCGGTTGTTCCGCCCGGACGCAGCCCCCTTGATGCCGAACTGGAAGCATCTTCCCGTCGGATACCACGGGCGCTCGAGCACCGTCGTCGTCTCCGGCACCGACATCGTTCGTCCCTGCGGACAGCGGAAGGCACCCGATCAGGAAAGCCCGGACTTCGGACCGTCCCGGCGCCTCGACATCGAAGCCGAGATGGGGTTCATCGTCGGAACTCCCTCGAAGATGGGCGATTCCATCACCCCGGACGAATTTGCCGAGTACGTCTTCGGCGCCGTCGTCGTGAACGACTGGTCTGCCCGAGACATCCAGGCGTGGGAGTACGTGCCCCTCGGTCCGAACCTGGGGAAGAGTTTCGCGACCTCCATCTCACCGTGGGTCGTACCCTTGCTCGCTCTCGAAGCAGCCCGAATCGACACTCCGGTGCAGGATCCCGAACCGCTTTCCTATCTGCGTGGTGAAGAGAAGTGGGGGCTGGACATCGACCTGGCCGTCGAATGGAACGGTCACGTCGTCTCCCGGCCGCCCTACGCCCAGATGTACTGGTCGCCTGCGCAGATGCTCGCGCACACCACCATCAACGGCGCAGCAGCGAGCACCGGCGATCTCTTCGCGTCCGGAACCATTTCCGGACCGGACAAAGATCAGCGCGGCGCCTTCATCGAGCTGACGTGGGGCGGCAAGGAACCCGTAGCTGTGGGCTCCGAGACCCGTACCTTTCTCGAAGACGGCGACACCATCGCCATCTCAGCCACCGCTCCCGGCGCCGGCGGATCACGAATCGGCTTCGGGGATGTTCACGCTCGGATCCTGCCTGCAACGCAAACCGAAAGATAGTGATTGACAACTGTTTGATTCACGCTGATCTGATGTCCGGAATTCCTTGCCTCACGATTCTCCGAAGATAAGCTGGACTAACCATCCAGAGCGATCGAGAGTCCTGGCTCCGTGACGTCGCAGCAACCCCCTCTGCTGAGGTGCGGGTGCTTTCTGCCAGGTCCGATGGAGGACTCGTGCCAGGCGATCGACCCCGTACCTCAGTGGGGACAGCAGCTGTCATCGTGATCGTGGGTGGTGGACCCCGCGGGACCGGCGTACTCGAGCGGATCCTCGCTCACGAATCGGTGAACGCCGATCCCACACCGATCGACATTCACGTTGTCGACCCGTATCCGGCAGGCGCCGGCCGTATTTGGCGAGGCAGCCAGGCGCCGCTTCTGTGGATGAATTCGACAACAGCGGACGTCACGATGTTCACCGACGAGACCACCGCCGTGATCGGCCCGGTGCTGCCGGGTCCGACCCTCGCGGAATGGGTCGCCGAGCGCTCGGCTGAGCTTGCCGAATTCCCAGAAATCGCAGCAGAAGTTCCGACGATCACCCCGTCGTCGTTTGCATCGAGGTCACTGCAGAGCCGATACCTGAACTGGGTGTTCGAGACTGCAGTCGACTCCGCGCCAGCGCACGTCGACGTTCGAGTTCATCGACGATCCGTGGTCGACATCGTGAACGTCGGCGAGACACAGACGGTTCATCTGGACGACGGAGCTGTCATCGACGCGACGACCGTCCTTCTCGCACAAGGGCACCCCGATGCGTTGCCTGCCCCACGTGAAACCGCGCTGACCAGCTTCGCGTCCGATCACGGGTTGACGTATGTGGGTCCGGGCTACACTGCCGACCTCGACGCCGATGTCATTCCCGAAGGCGAACCGGTTCTGATCGCCGGACTCGGGCTGGCTTTCGTCGACTGGATGGTTCTCCTCGCCGAGAGCCGTGGCGGCATCTTCGAACGCGGTGAAGACGGCATCCTCACTTACGCTCCCTCGGGTCGGGAACCCCTGTTGTATGCCGGATCTCGTCGCGGAGTGCCGTATCACTCCAAGATTTCGTACTCGATCGCTGACGCACGGCCACCGCTACCGCGGTTCTTCACCGCTGATCTCGTTCCCGGCGACGGACCGTTGGATTTCCGAAACGACATCTGGCCCTTGGCGTCGAAAGAACTGGCAGGCGCCCACTATCACGAGCTGTTCGCATCTCACCCGGATCGGACAGTGGGCACCTGGGAGGAGTTCGACGCCGAATTCGCCTCGCTGGCCTGGGGATCGCCTCGATTGCATGAACTGGTCGAGAACGCAGTCCCGAAGCCGGAAGACCGTATCGATCTCGAGCGGCTGAACCGCCCACTCGGCGGTGAGCGCTACGACGGGCTTGCCGAGGTCCAATCCCGGATCACCGAATACATCTCGGCAGATGTCGCGCGGAGGTCGGACCCGTATTTCAGCGCCGACGCGGCTGTCTTCTCAGCGCTGCTGTCGACGTACATGACCGTCGGAGAATTGTTGCGGCGCGGCAGAATCCCGGCCGAATCCGTCGCCAAGGACGTCGAGGGTTGGCTTCATTCGTTCTTCAGCTTCATCGCCAGTGGTCCGCCACCCGAGCGACTGGAACAGTTGATCGCCCTCAACGAGGCGGGCATCGTCCAGTTCCTCGGGCCGGATTCGGTGTTCTCCACCGAGATCGACCCGGCAACGGGGGCTGGGATCTTTGTCGCGCGCAGTGCGTCGCACACCGACATCGTGGCCGCGAACATCCTCGTCGAAGCACGCTTGCCGGTTGCGTCCATCAGCGCGAGCGGTGACTTGCTCCTGCGGACGCTTCACCGTCGGGGCGAGGCAGTCGAACTACGTGCCACCGCCGACAGTTCGGCGAAGCTCGCGGTCGACGGCACGTCACGAATTCTTCTTCAGGACAACACTGCTCATCCTCGCCGCTTCGCCGCAGGGCCGTGGGTTGCAGGCCACAACTGGTCGGCGGCTTTCCCTCGTCCCCGTACCAATGCAGGGTTCTTCCGGCATAACGATGCCCTGGCGGCGGAGATTTTGGGCGCTACGCGCCTGTGAGCGGTTAGGGAGTCCTGGGACTCCCTAACCGCTCACAGGGGGCTGTCCCCTAGCTGAACACCAACTCACCCTCGTCAACCGCGACGGTGATACTGCCGCCCTCTTCGAGGAGATCGTCGAGCAGCATGTCGGCGATCTTGTCGTCGACCACACGCTGAATCGAACGACGCAACGGGCGAGCCCCGAACTCGGGTTGATGCCCGTGCTCGGCGATCCAGTCCACTGCGTCGGCGGTGAACTCGATCTCGATGCCCTTGGACTGCAGCCGCTTCCGGCTGTCGTCGAGCAGCAGATCAGTAATCCGGTGCAGTTGCTCGGTGTCGAGCTTGCGGAAGATCACGATCTCGTCGATACGGTTGAGGAACTCCGGCCGCATCGATTCGCGCAACCTGGCCATCACGCGGTCGCGCAGTGGCTTCTCCGCCGACTCTGCGTCACCCGTGGTGAAGCCGAGTCCACCGGACTTGCTCGAGATGATGTCCGAGCCGAGGTTGCTGGTCATGATCACGACGGTGTTCTTGAAGTCCACCGTCCGACCCTGACCGTCGGTCAGACGCCCGTCGTCGAGCACCTGGAGCAAGGTGTTGAACACGTCCGGGTGTGCCTTCTCGATCTCGTCGAGCAGGATCACCGAGTACGGGTTACGACGCACCTGTTCCGTGAGCTGTCCGGCCTCGCCGTAGCCGACGTATCCGGGAGGAGCACCGACCAACCTGCTGACCGTGTGCCTCTCACCGAACTCACTCATGTCGAAGCGCAGCATCTTGTTCTCGTCACCGAAGAGTGTGGCAGCCAGAGCTTTTGCGAGCTCCGTCTTGCCGACGCCAGTGGGTCCGAGGAACAGGAAGCTACCGACGGGACGATCCGGATCGCTCATACCGGTACGGCTACGACGCACGGCACGCGCGATGGCGCGAACGGCGTCATCTTGCCCGATGACACGACCGTGCAGTTCCTCTTCCAGACGGCGCAGGCGATCTTTCTCTGCCTGAGTCATCTGGCTTGCCGGAATACCCGTTGCGCGAGCGACAACTTCGGCGATTTGTTCAGCGGTCACGTCCGGCGTTTCCTCGGAAGGAACCGAGGATCCTGCCTTCTCGAGACGCTTTGCGACGCCGTTGATCTCGTCACGCAGGGTCGACGCCTTCTCGTACAACTCGTCGGCGACGGCTTTCTCCTTGTCGCTCTCGAGCTGCTCGAGACGCTGCTGCAGCGCAGCGGTGTCTACCGTGGCCGTCTTCAAGCGAAGCCTGGCGCCGGCCTGGTCGATCAGGTCGATTGCCTTGTCCGGCAAGAACCTGTCGCCGATGTAACGTGCCGACAGCTCCACCGCAGCGGTGATCGCCTCGTCGGTGTAGTGCACCTTGTGGTGATCCTCGTACCGACTGCGCAGTCCGCTCAAGATCGCGATTGCGTCCTCGATCGACGGCTCTCCGACCTGTACGGGCTGGAAGCGCCGCTCGAGCGCGGGATCCTTCTCGATGTTCTTGCGGTATTCGTCGAGCGTGGTGGCGCCGACGATGTGCAGTTCACCGCGAGCGAGCTTGGGCTTGAGGATGTTTCCGGCATCCATCGCACCGTCTGCGCCGCCTCCGGCACCGGCGATGGTGTGCATCTCGTCGATGAAGACGATCAGCTCGTCCTTGTGTGCGGTGATCTCGTCGATCACCTTGGTCAGCCGTTCCTCGAAGTCTCCGCGGTAACGGGTACCCGAGACCATGCTCGAGAGTTCGAGCTGGACGATCTTCTTGCCCACCAACGATTCCGGGACATCCCCGTCGACGATGCGTTGGGCGAGACCTTCGACGATGGCAGTCTTGCCGACGCCGGCCTCACCCACCAGGACCGGGTTGTTCTTGGTGCGGCGGGAGAGGATCTCGATGGTCTGTTCGATCTCGTCGGCGCGGCCGATCACCGGATCGACGCCGCCGTTGCGGGCGCGATCGGTGAGATCGATGCCGTACTTGTCGAGCGTCGGTGTGGTGGACTCGTCTTCGACTGGACCGGCTGCGGGATTCTGAACCGCTGCTGCCTGCAGCTTCTCCGGCGTGATGCCGGCCGAAGCGAGCAGACGACCCGGAACATGATCGGGGTCACCGGCCAGGGCGATGAAGAGATGTTCGGGGTCGATGTACGTCGATCCCAGGGCTCGGGCCAGTTGATGAGCCTCGAGTAGAGCGGTTTTCACGGCACTGCTGAGCGCAGGAGCAGAGTAGCCCCCCTGCTCACGGCCTTGTGGCAGCCGCAGGTCGACGGCGTCGACCACGGATTTCGGGTCGGCTCCGGCGCGCTGCATGAGCGTGCGGACCGGATCCTGCTCCGCCATGACGCGGAGAACGTGCAGTGCATCGAGATCCGAATCACCGCGAGCAGCCGCTACACGTGCAGCGTCAGCCATGAGTTGCTGGGTGGCCCTGCTCATGAGCCGGGAAATATCGATGCGACCGGGACCCTCGGGCCCGAAGAATGCTGGCATTCCGAAGCCTCCTTGCAGAAAGTTGAGCGTTACTGACTCAATTAACGTGCATGGGGCTCGATCAATTCCCGCGGGCTCAGATTTGTTTCAACACCTTCGGGCCACAGATCGTTCTCAACTACCGAAGGATCCGGTAGATCGACCGACCGGGTACGCCTCGACGTGCATGATCACCGATCCCCCGCAGGGACCACTCTTGATGTCGGTACGCCACGAACCTTTCAGACTGCCATCGGGCTGAGGTGTGTAATACGCCTCGGAGTGCGCCGGTGCCCACACCTTGGGCACGCCTTCCCCCTGGTAGCAATCCCACTCCCAGTCATAGGGGTGCACCCAACTGGTTCCGTCCCAGGTGTATCGCGCAGGCTGCGGCAACGTCGGATTGGCGGGAGCCGGACCGCCGACCACTGTGGCGATACAGACTCCGCTCGAGCAGTCCGTCTCGAACGTGTATGTATCGGAGAAATCCGGCTCCCACTGGCTGGCGGCCAGACTTGTGCCCGTCTTGGTCGCGGCGAAACGCTTGAGCGAGTAATCACCGGACCAATTCGCATCCGCAGCCCCCGCGGGCATCGCTCCGGCGACAAACCACGTAGCAACGAGCGCAACCACCAGCAATGACTTTCGCATGCGTGAAGTGAATCACAAGCTATGTCCGAATTGTCGGATACTGGCCACAAGAACACCGACGACGATCAGCACCAGCGAAACCAACGGCAACGCTCCCGCACCCCTGTCCGCCAAGATCAGCCCGCCCACGACGCCGCCCGCTGCGATCGCCGCATTGAAGATCGTCACGAAAACCGATTGCGCAGTGTCCACAGCGTCGCCCGTCGTATCCGCGAGCGCCGTCTGAAGGAGAGTGGGAGCGCCTCCGAATGCCACACCCCACGCCGCAACGCTGAGTGCGATCACAGCGAAGCTGTCACCGCCGACGCCCAACGCCGTCAAAGCTGCGGCAAAGACCACCAAGCTCAGCACGGTGAGACTTCGAAGGGCCCGGTCGACAAACACCCCGACCACACCGATGCCCACGAAGGCGAAAAGTCCGAACACGAACAAGACGATTCCCAACCGATCGCCGAAACCGATGCGATCCAGAAACGCCGCCAGATACGTGTACACGATGTTGTGCGCGAGGATCCACAAGAACGCGACAAACAGAATCGGTCGTACGCCAGGCAGGACCAGGACTTTCCGCACCGGCAGCTGCCGATCCGCTTGTTGCCCGGGAAAGTCCGGCATCACCGTGAGTATCCACGCGACCAGAAGTAGCGCAGCAACCGACATCACGGCGAAGACGACGCGCCAATCGGCCAGGGTCCCGAGCCACGCCCCCATCGGAACGCCGATTGCCAACGCGATCGGCTGTCCGACGGAGGCAACCGCAACGGCCCGCCCCTGCAGGTGAGGGGGCGACATCCTGCGTGCGTACCCGGCAAGCAACCCCCACACCACACCTGCCGCCATACCGGCCAGAAACCGAACACCCAAGGTGAGAACAAGATTCGACGAAAGCGCTGTCACCAGATTGAAGACACCGAACCCCAGAATCGCCGACACCAGGACAGCACGCCGTCGCAATCCTCGGGTCAATGCGATCAGTGGTACCGCCCCGACGACGGAACCCAATGCGTATGCGGTGACCAATTGCCCTGCGCCGGAGACTGATACGGACAACCCTGACCCGATCTGCACCAGTAGTCCGGCCGGCATGGTTTCGGTTGTGATCGCTATGAAGCCTGCCATTGCGAGTGCCGACAACCCGGCCAGCGGTAGTGTCCGGACGGAATCGGTCTCCGCCAGTGCCGAAGTCGCCGTCCCGTCCGAGTTCGAGCTCACCTCGTCGGTGTTTCGGGACTGCCTTCACCCGACTGGCCGGAACGGACCAGTTCTGCAATAGACGCCCAGTCCATCTCGCCCTGACCGTTCGCCAGAGCCTGAGCGAGCACGCCTCGAAGTACGCCACCGAACGGCAAATCCAGATCGACGCTGTCGGCGGCGTCGAGCGCAAGCCTCAAATCCTTGAGGCCCAGAGCTGTGGTGAATCCTGCAGGCTCGTACTGACGCGTCGCGACGAGGTTTCCGTAGCTGGAGTAGACCGGCCCCGGGAAGATCGTCGAGGTCAGCAGTTCTACGAGTTGGCTTCCGTCTACACCGGACCTCTCCCCCAATGTGATTGCCTCGCCCAAGGATTGAATCGCGGCGAGGATGAGGTAATTGCCGATGATCTTGACGATGTTGGCCTGCTCCGGACGCTCACCTTGTGGCCACGTGCGAGCACCGATGACGTCGAGGAAGGGTTGCACTCGCTCGAGGAGGGAACTGTCGCCGGCGGCGATGATGTTCAACTGGCCAGCCTGAGCAACAGAAACGCGTCCGAACACCGGCGCCGCGATGTACCCGATACCGTACTCGGCGTGCAGTGCGGCGGCGCGCTTGGCAAGGTCGACGCTGACGGTGGCCATGTTGACGTGCACGGTTCCACTCGGAACGGATGCGAGGACGGCGGGATCCAGAATGGCCGAAGACACGGCCGAATCATCTGCCAACATCGACAGCACAACACCGGACTGGAATGCCTCGGCAACGGTTTTCGCGCCGATCG
The DNA here is from genome assembly GCF_019266045.1 of Rhodococcus sp. MH15. NCBI lineage: Bacteria > Bacillati > Actinomycetota > Actinomycetes > Mycobacteriales > Nocardiaceae > Rhodococcus > Rhodococcus sp. MH15. The sequence goes on along the minus strand of NZ_LPNP01000080.1, from coordinate 1,006,393 downwards.
CCCCTTCCTCGACCAGTTCGGCTACCGCTTCAGGGCTGCGATTCCACACCGTCACGTCGAAGCCTGCGCCCAGTAGATTTCGAGCGATGGGACGGCCCATCGCGCCCAAGCCGACCACGGAAACAGAAGTCATGGATTTCCCTCTCGAAAGTGCTGAACCATCTAAGACGGTTCAAGACTCTCATACGGGTACAGTTGCTGTCGAACCGGTTGAGATGGTTCGCCACGAAGGAGGACGAAAGTGAACGAAGCAGGAGCTGATCAATCCGCTCGGGACGTGTTTCGACTCGACAACGACACGCTCGCCTTCCGCTTCACCGCCACCCTCACCAATCGGAACGGCTCGAGGTTCGAACGACTCACGAGCCCGCAGCGACTCGAATTATGGTTACGCGCCAACGATCTGATGGGCGCCCCCGCAACCGCGACAGAAGACGACCTCCGCGGCGCGCAGGATTTACGTGAGGCCATTCATCGCATCGGAACCGCCGTATGCGAGAACCGCCGTACCTCACGCACCGATGTCGGGATCGTCAACACCGCATCCGAGCTCGGTGATGCCCACCTCGTCCTCGAGAGTGGCCGGGCCCTCTGGAAATCAGCCGGAGACAATCCGATCCGTGACGCTTTGTCGATAGTGGCTGCCGACGCGATCGCGGTGCTCGGTGGAGCCGACCGGGACCGCGTCAAAGCCTGCCAGGGCGACGGGTGCACCGGCCTCTACGTCGACACCAGTCGCGGCAACAACCGACGCTGGTGCTCGATGAACATCTGCGGAAACAAAGCCAAGAAATCCGCGATGACCGCTCGCACCGACTAGCTCATCTCACCTTCACCGCGACTCCATTTCGCCGCCACTCGGTTCCACAGCTTCTCGATCGGCGTCGACAGCAGGAGAAGAAACAGCGGGAAGTACGACGTCACCGGAACGAGCACACTGACGAGCAGCGCCACCACCATGATCAGGAAAGTGACGATTTCAGCGGTGAAATGCGGCTTCGCATTCTCTTCACTCAACGACGGGTTGCGAACCAGACCCCACGCGACCACCGCCAGGCACGCAGCACTGGCTGCCATTGTCCCGATGTAGAGAGCCCTGGTTCCGAGATCCTGCGACGGCGCCGCAACGAGCGCTGTCGGGAAGGGCAGGAACACGATGGTCATCACCCACAACCCCAGTCCGCGAACGACCACCTTGTCCGCGTCGACCACAAAACGAAGCAGCCGATGCTGCGACCACCAGAGCCGGAAGATCACCAGAAAGCTCAGGGCGAACGAGTAGAACTGCGCAGCGTGATCGCGCAGCAGTTCCGACGTGGTGCCGTGGTGGTCACTGGTGAGTTCGACCAGCGGCAGTACGAGCAGCGTGATCGCAATGGCGACAATCGCGTCGATGAAAGTGACGTAGCGCTCGAAGTAGCGGGTGCGTTCCGCAATCTCAGCCATTGCGGAAGCATAAGCCTCACAACAGGAAACAGACCGGCGACGCCACTTTACGGAAGCACGTATCCGGAAACATACAATTAACGAATCAAATTCGTTAGATCTCTTGACCGTGGCGGAGCCCATCCCCATACTTAACGAATCACATTCATTAAGTGACTCGCATCACGCCACCAGGGGTCGGTTCAGCCACCCCCTTCAGGACATGGGGTTGCCCTAGTGCCGATCAACGCTTCGACGAATACGCAGTCCGACCGGGTTCCACTCACCGCCAACCGCGGTATTGCCGTCTTCAGTATCGGCGTCATGGGGTTCATCACCGCGAACCTCACCCCCCTGATGATCGTGGCAATGGTCGAGGACCTCGGTGTCACCGAATCCGCTGCCGGTGCCGTTCTGACCGCATCGCTGCTGGTCTGCGCCGTCACCTGCCTCGCCACCACCCGAATCGCCTCGGGCCGGCATCGCCATCTCCTCGGCCGCGTCAGCCTGATCGCGATGGCAGCCGCATTCGGCGTTGCGGCCATCGCACCGTCCACGACGATCGCATGCGCCGCGATCATCGTCGGCGGTATCGGCGCTGGTGGATCCGCATCCGTTGGCGGAGCGGCACTGGCCGCGCTCACGAACCCGGACCGGGCGTCAAGCATCAGCGGCCTCGTGAACCGTGTCGTCGTCACAGCCGTCCTCGCTCTCATACCCATCCTCGGCACACACATGACCAACGCATTCGGCATCGTCGCAGTCCTGGCACTGGCTACCGCAGCAACGGTCACCTGGTTGCCGTCGTCCCCGGTGAAAGAGTCGCCGGAGACGGCGAAGTCCGCCAATACGACCACAGCTCTCCCCGCCGGGGTCAGCGCGAAACGACTCACTTTTGCCGGAACCGCATTTCTCGCGATGCTTGCAGTCTGGGCGATCAGCGAGGACTCGTTGTGGGCAGTACTCGGCATCATGGGTTCCGAGCACGCCGGGCTCTCGGATCAACAAATGAGTCTCGCACTGAGCGCATCAACGGCGGGTGGTGTGCTCGCGGCTGTTACCTTGACCGCGTTGGGTTCTCGGGTCAGTCGGACAGTATCGATCTCCGTGCTACTGATACTCGGGGCAATTCTGAAGCTGTCTGCCGGCCTCACCACCGATCCCACGATCTACCTGGTAGTGATCATTGCTTGGAACACGATCTACGCGGCCACGTTCATCGTCCTGGTTGCCATCTCGGCCGCGCTCGACGCGGCCGGCCGATGGTCGGCGCCACTACTGGGCACCTACCTCATCGGCTCCGCGTTCGCGCCGCTGTTCGGAACTTCGGTGACGGCCGGCCTCGGGTATCCGACCTTCGGAGTCATCATCTCGGGGATCAGCTTCGTTCTACTGGTCCCGTTCGCCTTGGTTTCCCGACTCTCCGCACGTACCGAAGGTGCGTATCGTCACCACAGCGCCGCCATCACTACTACCGTCATCGCGTAAGGATCACGTAGAAGTCATGAATGACAGCATCACTCACTACCGCAACGGAAAGATCTTCACGGCTGCCGACGACGGATGGGCCGAGTCGATAGTCGTCGAGGACCACAAGCTCAGATTCGTGGGCGAAACCGTCTATGCCGATATCCTGGCTCCAGACGCCGAGGTGATCGATCTCGAAGGTGCCGTCGTGCTACCCGGTTTCGTCGACGCCCATACGCATTTGGTGATGATGGGATTCGCGCTGCAGAAGTTGGATCTGCGTGATGCCGCCGATCTCGCCGACATTCAGTCCAGCATCAAGCAATTCGCGGAATCGAACCCGGACGCACCACGACTGCTGGGTCGCAGTTGGTTGTTCTCCGCGCTGGATGGAGGGCACCCGACGCGAGAGATGATCGACGCCGTCGTACCCGATCGCCCGGTGTACCTCGACGCCAACGACGTACATTCGGTCTGGGTGAACACTGCAGCACTGCGAGAACTCGGCATCGACGCGGACACTCCCGATCCGATCGGCGGTCGTATCGGCCGGGATCCGGACACCGGAGAAGCCACCGGAATGCTGTACGAGACCGCCATGATGCTCTACGTCTGGCCGAAACTGGCGGAGCTCGCATCCGACGAAGACCGGGACGCCGCCCTCGCTCTCGCCTTCCGCCACTATCTCGAGGACGGAGTGACCGGTGCGGTCGACATGGCACTCGGCGCGGACGAATTAGCCTCGCTGGAAAGAGCATTGGACGCAGGAGACGGAACACTGCCGCTGCGTGTCGCGGCTCACTGGCTGATGACCCGCGAGGACAACGAGGCCGACAACGTCGGACAAGTTCACGACGTGATCGAACTCCACGAGCGCGTCCAAGGTCCGTGGCTCCGTATCGCCGGAATCAAGATCATCATCGACGGTGTGATCGACAGCTGCACTGCCGCAATGAAAGAGCCGTACTCGGACGGCACCAACGCCGAGCCCATCTGGGATCTCGAGTCCTTGATCCCCGTCGTGACAGCCGCTGACGCCGCAGGCCTGCAGATCGCGATGCACGCGATCGGCGACGAGGCGTCGGAGATCGGTTTGACGGCACTCGAGTACGCGATCGCCGCCAACGGAGACATTCCCCGCAGGCACCGAATGGAACACTTGGAGTCCATCACCCGGGACAACGTCGAAAGGCTTGCCCGCCTGGGAATCATCGCCTCGATGCAACCGGTTCACGCTGACCCTGCAATCCAGGAGAACTGGCAGGCGATGCTCGGCGACTACCGGGTGAATCGCGCGTACCCCTGGCCTGAATTCACCGAGGCCGGAGCGGTTCTGGCCTTGGGTTCGGACGCTCCGACCGCTCCCCACCCGCCGCTGCCGAACATGTTCACAGCCACCACCCGTCGATCCGCAATCGATCCGTCGCTGGCACCCAATCTGCCGAAGTACGCTCTACCTCTCGCGGATGCGCTGGCTCACGCAACTCGCGACGCTGCTTACTCGTGCCGGTGGGAACATGTGACCGGCCAGCTGGTTCGGGGTAAAGCAGCCGATTTTGTCGTACTGAAACAAGATCCGTTCACCGAAGGGGTCGATTCTCTCCTGACCACAGAGATTGCGATGACCGTCGTTGCTGGATCCGTGCGATACGACGCGGCCGGGGCCAAGAGCACCGAAGCACGGAACACCGAGTCCGATAGCTGATCGTTACCGGTTGTTCGATAACGCACGCATGCGGCCCGGCGACAGAACGAAGGAGGGACTTGAACACGTGAACCCATACACTCTGGAGGACGCATGCGCAGGAAAGCTCCGATTTCGGCCGCCGTCGCAGCCGCTGCACTGGTGACGGCCACTGCCCTGACGGTCGCCGGTTGTGGGTCGACCGAAGGAACACCTGAAGCGGCGGCGAGTTCCACGGCAGCCAGTTCAACGGCGTCGGCGACATCGACGGCAAACGAAACCGAGACGACGGTAGCGAGCTCTCCCCCGCCACAATCGAACACCCGCACAAATGCATCCACGACGGCGACTACGACAGCAATCCCCGCTTCGGGTCCCTGTCTCGACGTCGGCTCCTCGCTCGTCACCGACGCCATCGGCACGCTGGGCACCGACATCAACGGGGGCAATTGGATACCGAGATCCGCGAGCGAAGAACAGATCGGGAATTGTCCTGACCTGCTCTGGGTTTCGGTGGACGGCGACGGCGTCGGCGATGCGACTTACCAGTCACACGTCCTGTTCTTCCACGACGGAACATACCTGGGCACGGCTACCAGTGAGCCGTACTCGTACACACACGTCATCGACAGCAACAAGGATTCGGTATCCGTCCAATACCGTTGGCTGCTGGACGACGATGCATTCTGCTGTCCCCAAGGCGGACCGAACATAGTGAACTTCACGTGGAACGGCAGCGCCGTGGTTGCCGACGGCCAGTTCCCGCCCTCCTGAACCTGCCTGGGTCCGAGTATGCCCTGAATGCAACTGTGCCCCAGCGACGACGGTCACTGGGGCACAGTCTTGTTCGATCTACTCGCCGGCGCTCCTACTCACCGACACCGAGTTCGCGCAGGCGAGTCTTGTACAGCTCGATGTTGCCGAGCTTGATGTCTTCGTAACCGCGAACCACGTCCGGCAGTGCCGCGATCTCGACGGCGCGATCGTATCCGTCGGTTGCGAGCGTACGAGAGAGGTCAGCGATCATGGCCTCGTACTCGGCGAGCAGTTCACGCTCGACCTTGCGGACGTGCATGTAGCCGAAGGGGTCGAGCTTGGTACCGCGAAGCTTCTTACCCTTGGCCAGAACCTTCAGTGCAACATGCGACTTGGGTCCGAGACCGATCTTCTTCTTGCGGCCCATCACTCGAAGGATCGGCGGGTGGAGCTTGTAGGTCAGGTTCTCCCCGGCCGGCACCTGAGACTTGACGTCCTCGAGGAATGCGGGGTCGACCAGCATACGAGCAACTTCGTACTCGTCCTTGTACGCGGTGAACTTGAACAGGCCGCGGGCAACAGCCTCGCTGAAATCGGTCCGCTCGGTTGCGGCACGTTCGGCGGTCCAGACTGCCTGAACCTGATCGATGTAACGCTGGGCGATCTTGACGGACTGGAACTCGATGAGCTGCGCCGCACGCAGTTCCACCAGTCGCAGGGTTTCACCGGTGAAGGTGGTTCCGGCGAACATGTGAGCCGGTGCGACAACGGGTTCGCGGACGGACTTGGCCGGCGTGGTGACGGCCGAGAACGCTGCGGTGTCGGCAATTGCTGCACGACCCCAACGGAATGCCGCGATGTTCGCGTCCACGGCAACGCCGTTGATGCCGATCGCTTCTTCGATGGCCTCTGCCGGCAGACGAAGTCCGCCGCTCTGGTAGGCCGCACCGATCAGCAGGAAGTTGGCTGCTGCGGTGTTACCGAACAACTCCTGTGCCGCGGCGAGTGCGTCGAACGAACGCAGGGTGCGCGACACCTTGTCGAGACGGGCGAGGAGTGACGTCTCCTCGGGGTAGCGAACAGCCTTGTCGTAGACCATGTCTCCGGTCGGCGTCTGAGACGTCGAGGCGATGGAGACCGTCTTCTCGGCGTTGCCGTAGTCGAGGTTCTTGTTGTCCGTCGCGGTCAGCAGGTCGAAGGCGACGATGCAATCCGCGCTGCCCGGAGTGAGGCGGTTGGACGGCTCGAGCGCGCTGGAGCTGAAACGCAGGTGCGAGACAACCGGTCCGGCCTTCTGGCTCAGTCCGATCTGGTCAAGGCTCTCCACCTCGAGGCCGGCGCGCAGTGCAGCCGTTGCGAGCACCTGGTTGACGGTCACGATGCCGGTGCCGCCGATGCCCGCGAGGAAAACGTTCTGCGTGCTGGTGAGCGGTCCGAAATCGGGGTCTGCGACGACGGGCGGGACGGGACGTGCGGCCTTCGGAGCCTTCTTGCCCGGTACCAATTCGACGGTCACGAACGACGGGCAATCGCCGTCCATGCAGGTGTAATCGGTGTTGCAGGACGTCTGGTCGATCTTCGTCTTGCGGCCGTACTCGGTGTCCACGGGCTGGACCGAGAGGCAGTTCGACTTCACACCGCAGTCACCGCAGCCTTCGCACACTGCCTCGTTGATGACGACGCGAGTGTTGCGAGTGGGCAGCGTGCCACGCTTGCGCTGGCGACGAGCGTCGGCCGCACAGTGCTGGTCGTAGATCAACACTGTGACGCCCTTGATCTCGCGAAGCTCCTTCTGGGCCTCGTCGAGGCGATCGCGGTGCCAGAGCTTGGTGCCCTTGGCCAGAGCGCGCTTGTTGTGACGCGAAGGCTCGTCGGCGCAGATGATGATCTGCTTGACGCCCTCGGTGGTCAGCTTGTGGCTGAGCTGAGCAACGGAGAGGGCACCTTCCGCGTCCTGTGCACCGGTCATCGCTACTACTTCGTTGTAGAGCAACTTGTAGGTGATGTTCACGCCTGCGGCGATGCATGCCTGGACAGCCAACTGACCGGAGTGGAAGAAGGTGCCGTCGCCGATGTTCTGGAACAGGTGAGGCACGTCGGTGAACGGTGCCTGCCCGATCCACTGGCTGCCCTCGCCGCCCATTTGCGTCAGGCCGGTGACAGCGCTGTCCTCACGGCCGGACATGGTGACGAGTGTGTGGCAACCGATTCCGCCGCCGCCGATGGAACCCTCGGGAATAGCGGTGGAACGGTTGTGGGGGCACCCGCTGCAGAAGTACGCGGTTCGCTTGGCGGAGAGCACGTTGAGCGACAGCGGGGCCGGGAGGGTGCGCTTGAGTTCGACGTGCGGCTTCAGTACGCGGCGCAACGGGGCGAGCAGCCGGCCTGCGGTCAGTTCACCACTGGCAGGCATGAGCAGACGGCCCTGGCCGTCACGCTTGCCGATGATGCGAGGGGCATCGTCGGTGCCGTACAGGACTTCCCGGATCTGAGCTTCGATGAACGCGGTCTTGTCCTCGACCACGACGATCTGCTCGAGACCTTCGGCGAACTCCTTGATCTTCTCGCCCACGACGGGGTAGCACATTCCGATGCGAAGGAGACGGATCCCGGCGCGGTGCAGCGCGGCATCATCGACGCCGAGGTCTGCCAGAGCTTGTCGGACGGAGTCGAAAGTTGTACCGGTGGCGGCGATACCGATCTTCGCACCGGAGGGGTTGACCTCGATCACATCGAGGTTGTTGGCAGTTCCGTACGCGTGCACAAGATCCCATCGCGGGCCGTACAGATCGGCCTCGGCGATGACACTGTCCGGCGGCGCGGCCATCTGACGCTGCTTGTAGACGAAGGGCTTGCCCTCGAACTGCACTTCCGGAACCACGATGTCGAAGTCCGCGATGCTGCCGTCGATCGTCCAGGCACCGTCTGCGACGTCGGCGACGATCTTCAGCGCTACGACGCAACCGGAGACACGCGAGAGAGCAACGGCGTGCATACCCATCGTGATGATCTCTTCGGCATTGCGTGGGAAGAGAACCGGCACGCCCATCGCGGCAAGCGAGCGCTCGCTGACGGCCGGAACCGTGGAGGACTTCGACGCGGGGTCGTCGCCCACCAGGAGGACGACGCCGCCCTTGGGGTTCACGCCGTACATGTTGGCGTGGCGAATGGTGTCGGTAGCGCGGTCGACGCCGGGGCCCTTGCCGTACCAGACGCCGGTCACGCCGTCGTGGGTCGCGGTTCCGGCAGGGAGATCCGTCTGGCTTCCCCATACCGCCGTGGCGGCGAGCTCCTCGTTGAAGCCAGGGATGAAGGTGATGTCGTGCTCGGCGAGAACCTTGGGCATGCCGTGAAGCATCTTGTCGACGCCACCGAGGGGGCTGCCCTGGTAACCGGAGACGAAGGTGGCAATACGCTTACCTGCCCGAATGTCGCGAACGTGCTGCTCGACGAAGCCGCGTGCAATTGCCTGAACACCGGTCAGCAACACCGGTCCCGATCCCGACCGGTACCGATCATCGAGGTCATAGGGCTTGGCCTGGGCTACGCCCGACACCAGTTCAGTCATCGTGGACCACCGTTCCGTCTGCAGTGCATTTCAACTACCGTGCATTTTCAACAACCGCGTAACTCGATCTGTTCAGATGATCGTGGTCGAGGTATGTGAAAGCGTCAACAGAGGCTTGTTCAACTATTCAAATTGACAATTTGTGAGCCAAATCACGTGACCTAGGTCATCGAATCAATCAGTTGGAGACCCGTTCGTGGCGATACGGCGAAACGGACATAAAACGTTCCCGACAATGCACACCGAGAACTTTCTTGACATTGACGCAACGTCAACTTGCATGCTGAATGAGCACAACCGATCCGAGAGTAGGAACTCCACGTGAGCGAATGGTCCATCCAAGAACTCGCCAAATCCGCAGGTACCACCAGCAGAACGCTGCGTCACTACGGCGATTTGGGACTCCTGGAACCGAGTCGCATCGGCGCCAACGGCTACCGCTTCTACGACGAAGACGCCCTGGTGCGACTGCAACGCATCCTTCTACTTCGGGAACTCGGACTCGGATTGCCGGCCATCGCCGAAGTCCTCACCGGCGAACGCGATACGGCCGCCGCACTGCGTACGCACCTCGAACTCCTCGAGCAAGAGCGCACGCGGATCTCGAGACAGATCGAATCGGTCAACAGGACCTTGAACAAGACGAAGAATGGTGAATCACTCATGCCGGAAGATGTTTTCGACGGGTTCGACCACACCCGATACAAGGACGAGGTCATCGAGCGTTGGGGCAAGGACGCCTACACCAGCGGCGACAACTGGTGGCGGTCGATGTCGGAGCAGGACCGTAAAGCTCATCTGCAATCTCAAGCCGACATCGCAGCGGCATTCGGAAAAGCACTGACAGCGGGGCTGTCCGCGGAAAGCGACGACGTCCAGACGATTACCCGAAGACAGTTCGAGTGGATAAAGATCGGTTGGCAGGGAAGGACTCCCAGCGCCGACGCCTTCACCGGGCTCGGCCAGATGTACGTCGACGATCCCCGCTTCACTGCAAACTACGACAAGTACGGAGAAGGCACTGCTTCGCTGGTCCGTGACGCGATGAAGGTCTACGCCGAGCGCAATCTGCACTGACGTCGATCAGTCCTGCCCACTGCCGAGGAGGTTGTGTCGGTGCGCTGCCGCGACAGCCTCTTCCCGGGAATGCGCACCGAGTTTGCGATACAAGGCTCGGAGGTGACTCTTCAGCGTGTTGTTGGATACGAACAACCGCCGCGCGATCTCACCGATCGGAATGCCGAGACCCAGTTCCACGAGAACGTCCATCTCCCGTTTCGTCAATTGGACCCGAACGATGGCCGCCGGATACATCTGCGCCGCTTCGGATTCGAGAAAGGTCGCGACGGCACTGCTCGAGCCCTCGGCCCGATCTTCGAGTTGCCTGATCAGATCACGCGGTATCGTCGCCAGGGCCGACAGGACACCGGAGGTTTCGAGCAGTCTGCGAGCTTCCTCCCATGTACTCGCGGCAGCGGGGATCCTGCCCAGTTCACACAGAGCAGCGCATTCGATCAGCAGGGATTCGAGCCGAAACCTCGTGAGATACTGCCCGCTCCAGTCGATTTCGCGGCACAATTCCAATGCCTGGGACGGCGACCCGGTCAGGAGATGCGCCCGCGCCACGGAGACCGTGACAACTGCAAACGTATGTGGCGCAGCGACTGATTCTTCCAGCGCCTTGGTACCCTCCCCGGACGCCAACAGAAGATCGATACGTGCCGCGGTGAGAAGCGCGTCACCGAGCGATCGTTCACACGGATTCACGTGCCCGTGCGTTGCCACTGCGCGCTGGAGGGAAATCAGCCCCCAGAACGGGTCCGATTGCAGCAGTGCAAATCTGGTGTAAGTGTAGGCCGCGAACGCCCACAGGTCGCCCGGCGGTGTGACCTCGGCGAGTGCGTCCATCGCGGCAGCTCCGGCGTGCAGGTCCACGCTGTCGCACGCCACCAGTGCCCGCGCGATCGCTCCCCCCATGTGCGAGGGCGGTCCCAACCATCCCGAAACGTCCGGGTGTGTGCTTTCCAGGTGCAGCCAGTCCGTCGCGTGCGCGACGTCCCCGATCAGCGCGGAGTTGAGCGCGGCATTGCCTGCGGCGTGACGCAGGACGAACTCCGGACCATGTTGCACCGCACCTTGATAGGCGAGTCGCAATTCCACCGCGGCATCACCGAGGTCACCGGTCAATTGATGCGAGACCCCCCAGATCAGCCGCAGGGCGGGCAGTTGAGACCCCAACGCGCCCAACGACTCGTCGCCGAGTCCGTACACGACGTGCGCCAATTTGCGCGTGATCTCGGTAGAGCGTTGGTACTTACCGGATGTTCTCAGCACCACCGATTGGACAGTTCCGACGTTCAACAAGCTGTGCGCATGCGGACTACCACCTATCGCACGCAATTCCGCCGGTTCCGTCGGTAATGAATCGCCGTTGATCAACTGCGGCCGCAGACGTGATTCGAGCAGGTCACGACCCACCAGAATCGAAGGGTTCGAACTGAGTACGTCATCGGGTATGGATTGCAACGCAGTCCGGACCAATCCGGTGTGATCGACCAGAAGATCAGCCCAGTGGCGCTCGAGTATGTCGAGCACCCTGGTCCACTTGCGTCCGTCCAAGGCGTAGTGAACGGCACCGGCTATATCCGAAGTCCCGAGAGCGTGATCGACGAGTACCTGGAAGGGATCTTCGAATCCATCCCCTTGTTCGGCCCGTATCTGTATGAATGCCAGTCGAACTGACGGCGCGAAGTACCAGGACGGTTCTCCCTCGAAACCATTCCGGAAGATCAGACCGAAAGACTCGAGCAAGTCCAGTTTGCCCTCCACGTCAAGATCGTCGGACAAGACACGAGCGATCTCTGGTGTCACCGTGCGGGCAGCGGCGATCGTAGTCGCGAAGTCGAACAACTCGAGCGACTTGCCCGACCGAGGAGCGGTCCGACTGACGTACGCGTGGATCGCCTGGTCCACTCGCTGCTGAACGCGTTCGCGTCCACGGCTCGGTTCACTCAGCCCCGCAACCGCACTCAGAGCAACCTTCATCAGCACGGGAACGCCGGCAACGCGTTCACAGATCGAATGGACGATGCCCGAGGGAAGGTGGATCCCTGCCTCCGCGAACAGAACGGTGGACTCGTCGAGTGTGTATCTGAGGTCGTTCGCGCACAGGTACTCGTCCACGCGGACGTCTTCGAGCAAGTCCGTCGCAGACCGATCCTGCAGCGTGACGACTACTTTCAATCCGGGAAGCCGCACGATCAGATCCACGATTCGGCGTCCCACCTCGTCACCCTCAACCAGGTCGATGCGGTTGAACACCAACACGAATGGTGCGGGCGACGAGTCGAGGAGTGATTCGATCGCGCCCACTGGATCCTCGCGCATTCGTGGCGGGGCCTCGAGTGATTCCAGCGAATCCTGAATTACTGCGAGCGCGGTGTTCCAGTACTCGAGGGGGGTCATCCGATGCGATGGCGCCGGCACCCAGACAACCGGTCTGCTCGGCACCTGCCCGAGAGTCGTGAGCCACAACGCGGCGAGTTCCGTCTTGCCGAACCCAAGCGGCGAATCGATGACAGTCAATCCCGCCGAGCGTTCCATCAATCCGAGGAGGCGGGGACGAATCGCCGTGGCTCCACGCCCGGCAAGCCGCCTTTGCAGCGTGCCCCTTCCTCGAGGATTTCGCTTTGCTCGAGATAGCTGCGATCGATTCGAAGTGGACCTCATGATGGCCGACGAACGAGCAGTCGATCCCCGCCGAACTCGAGATTTCGTTCGAGCATCGAACTCCCAACCTGTCCACCCATAACGAACAACATAGACAGCTTCGCCGCGACACGCGAGCACTGGCCGTCTCACAAATACGCCCGATTTGTCTCATTATGTGGGCTCGGTCACTATTGACGTCTATTTGCGGGAGAGTGACTGCGACCTGCGGGATCTGACATATCATGCCCGCGTGTCGATGAAATCCGCCCGCATCCGCGTGTCGACCCGATCGGTCGATCCTGCGGACGCCGACGACTTCTGGCGCAGTGTCACACGTCCGTTCTTCGTCACCGACCGAATTGACCCTGACACATCTCTCGAAGGCTCGATCACAGCGCTTTCCATCGGAACCTCGTTGATCGGTCAAACTACCTTCAACACACAGAAGTACACCCGAAACAATCGGCTGATCGCCGAGAGCGGACTCGACGATGAATACATGGTCCAGGTCGTCCTCGACGGGCAGTTGAGCGGCAACGCCGACGGAGTCGATTTCGTCGCACGTCCAGGCGATGTCACATTCTTCGACCTCGGGCGTACCTGGACCGCCGACGCGGAGGCGGAATCGACAGGGCGCACCATCACGCTCCTCGCACCGCGTTCCCTCGTCGAGGCCGAGTCGAAGGGTCGTTCTCTACACGGGACGGTACTGCGCGGAGTTCCTGCCGTCTTGCTCGCTCAGTGCATGCAATCGGTCGTACTCGCGCTACCGCATCTCGATCCCGATGCTGCGGCCGGCTACGAGGACGTCGTCGCGTCCCTCCTTCGTGTCAGTTTGGGTATCGCCGAACCTGATCTGTCGCCGCGGCCCGATCACTCTCTCCGCGATCGTGCGCACGCCCACATCGCCGAGCATCTCTCGGAGACCTGGCTCGGCCCGACGAGCATGTGCGCAGCATTGTCCGTCTCCCGGGCACAGCTCTATCGCGCATTCGCATCCGACGGCGGAATAGCTCTTGTCATTCGGCGGAAGCGTCTCGAACTCGTCTACCGCGAATTGACCAGAACCGAGATGCCGAACGAAACGATCGAAGCGTTGGCCCTGCGATGCGGCTTCACCTCGAAATCCCAGTTGGCGCGAGCGTTCAAGGACTTCTACGGGATGACCCCGAGCCAAGCCCGAACCGACGGCAGACGCACGATCGGGGACCCGTCGATCGCACGCCTGCACCGCCGACTCGAGTTCTTCAGCCCCTGAATCCGAGATACTCCACAGCCTCGGGAGCGTGCCTGTGTTCTAGTTGATCCATGAGCTGGGTCGACAAGGAACTGAGTCTGGCTGCGCTCACAGGTGCGGTCACAGGTGTCGCCGTGATGATCCCGATAGTCGGCGATGGAGCCTGGTCCTGGGTAGGACTGTTCATACCCGCCTTCATCGGAGCGCTGGCAGGGCTGATTGTCGGCTCGAGCGCTGTTGCAGGTGGGCGCTGCGCCCTGAGAACAAGCCACACATGGCCGGCGCGCACAGTCTGCTGCTGGAAGCATCGGTTCGCTGCGTGCTCTGCCTTGGCGGTGACATTGCTGGTAATCGGAGTGTCCATGGCGGCTGTCGTCGCTACTGGTGACCCGGTGCGAGATTCCGCAGGGTTCCCGATGTCCTTGATCGTACTGGCGGTCATCGCCGCAGTTACGTACGTGTTCTCCTACCTGCTCGCCCCCGCCCAGGTCTCCCAGACGCCGTAAGAACCTCTATTTCATCGCAATTCATCACTCGAACCGCGGAAGCGACGACTGAACTATCCGCACCCGGCAACGAGCTCAGATCACTTCAGCTGGAAATGAACCGGAGAACAAACTGCTCGATGCCTTCCGATATGACCTTGGTCAGCGCGGTGAAGTCGTTCGACCAGCGTTGAATATCCAAGCTGCTCATCACTTTCCTCCGTTCTTCGTCCCGCTGCCCGTGACGCACAACGTAAGCGGGACATTGGGGCGCATTGGAACTATCTGCGAGAACGCGGTTTCCGTTACCAATTGACCGATCGAACAGCGACGCAGGTTCATTCGAACCTGATACTGCAACTTCGCCGAACGGTTGCAACAACGCCGAGCAGAGTTCGAGCGAAAAGCACTATCCACCAGAAGTATTAGCTCGAAAGAACTACGATTAACTCGATTCCTGGACGCACCACACCAGACGCGCCGACTTGCGATAAGGGCGAGCTGACAGGCAACAACCGGGACAAAGCCATCCGACGATCATGCACGAAATACGGCCACGCCGCTCGAGGAATAATTCGAAGTCTTCCAAGGGATCGGCTCTGCTCACTCACTTCGCTGATTTCGCCTGGCGACGATGGCGAAGTTCAACGGTATCCGCGGAGAGTGGCTCGGCAGAGTCCATCCGTTGGCGCATGGAACGAGTTCGGGGAAGGCCGGCCAGTCCATATAGGGAAGTTCCGAAACTGATTCGATATGAAGACCCGCATCCAGCAAGGAACCAACGACCTCGCCTAGGTCGTGGCGCCATTCGTGGTTGGCAGTGTGCGCTATCTGCCCATCGGAGGTCCCGGTGTAAGTCGCCGAGTCTTCGTACGATCGCATGCCGCCTCCGGAGAGGTAGTCGTCGGTGATCATCCACGGCTCGAACGCCATTGCGCCGAGGATCGGATGATCGTCCCGGATCTGAAACACCCCACCAGGCTCGAGGAGGTCGTGGATCGACTGAGCCCAAGCGGTGAGTTCCGGCAACCAGACGATTGTTCCGGCACTGGTGACGATCGCGTCGAAACGTCGGTCGATCAGCGTCGAGGCGAATCGCGCATCACCTTCCACCCAGGTGATCTCGCGGTTGTCTGCCTTTGCGATACGAGCAGCGTGGTGCAGAGAGTTGGGTGACAGATCAAGCCCGTGTACGTCGATCGCACCAAGACGCGCCCAGGAGATCGTGTCGATCCCGATGTGGCACTGCAAATGCAGGAGCGAGTGACCTTGCACTCCTGACTGTGGCAGATGCGGGGCCAGAATCGACAAGTCGTTCTGCACAACTGTGGAAATGGTCGCTCTGTTGGCGAGAAACCCGCCGACGTCATACATTTCGGAGCGCACATGCACATCGGCGCGATCGTCCCAATTTGCCTTATTTCCGGCGATGGCTTCGGCCTCGTGCTTCGCTGCTGCCCCTTGCATGACTACCCCTCCGAGATCGGCCTGAACTGCCTTTCTAACACGTCTGTAGTCGTGTTCGCCGTCGTGTCTTCGAGGACACTTTCGTCTACCGGATCAGAAGGTAACTTCTTCGACCGGTTTCTCCTCGTGGCTCGCCGCGCCGAAGACGGCCACGGCGACGGCACCCGCGATTGCCCCGACGAAGCCGACGACGGCAAGCCATTCCAGGCCCGGTCTCGACGCGTCGCCGAGCACCACGACGCCAACGATTCCCGGAACCACCGTCTCGCCGACAACCAGAGCCGCTGTCGCTCCGTTGACGGATCCCAGTTGCAGCGCCACCGTATGCAGATAGAAGCCGCCCAGGCCCGAGACGAGGATCGCCCAGCCTGCCGGATCGCGGAGCATGGTGCCGATTTCGAACGGATCGATTCCGTAGACCACGCGTACGGCAATGGCCAGACAGCCGAACAGCACACCCGAGATCAACCCGGCGACAACTGCTGCGCGTGAGCCCAACCATCGGATCAAACCGATGCCGATCAGCAAGATCAACGCCGAGCCCACGAGGACACCCCAATGGACGACGTCGTTGGAACTCCCACCGCCCGCGTGACCTGACGACAATCCGAGCAGCAGGAGCGATCCGATCACCGCAGCGATCGCGAACCAGTCGCGACGATGCAACTGGATGCCGAGGACCACGGTCCCCAGCACTGCCGTGATGACGAGATTGGCACTGACCACTGTCTGCGACAAGAACAGTGGAATGAGCCTCGCGGAGATGGCACTTCCGGCGAATCCGACCGCATCGAGCACGGTGCCCAGGATGAACGACGCCGTCAGCGCGGCCGCGAACGTCGAACGCAAGGTCGGGCCACCCGACGCCGTCACGTGTCCGGCCTCGCCACGCTGCTCGGCGGCAGCTGCCGACTTGCGCGCGCCGTAGGCTTGCAGCACGGATGCAACGCCGTACCCGACGCATGCCACGATCGCGGCAATCAGTCCGATCAGCATCGAAATTCCACACGAAGTTCCTGGGCAATGGTCATAGAGATAGACCCTGCCCTATTTCCCCAGGCCTGACATCACCCTCAGGTATTCGAACAAGTGCTACCCGAGAAGTACACCGACCGACCCTGACCGGTACCTGGGGACACCCCGACCCCTAGTGGAATTGCTTGAGAGCCCTGATCTTGTTCATGACGTCGAGCGCCGCCACCTTGTACGCCTCGGACAGTGTCGGATAGTTGAAGACGGCGTCGACAAGGTATTCGACGGTCCCGCCGCACCCCATCACCGCCTGGCCGATATGCACGAGATCCGTTGCACCCGAGCCGAAGATATGAACACCGAGCAGTTTCAGGTCATCCGTCGACACCAGGATCTTGAGCATCCCGTAGGTGTCGCCTGCGATCTGCCCGCGTGCGAGTTCGCGGTATCGGGAAACCCCGACCTCGTACGGCACCGATTCCTTGGTCAAATCGACCTCGGTGGCGCCCACGTACGACACCTCGGGAATCGAGTAGATGCCGATCGGCTGCAGATCCATCAGCTTCGCGCCTGGTTCGTCGAAGGCATGATAGGCCGCGAGTCGACCTTGATCCATCGACGTCGCCGCCAACGCCGGGAATCCGATGACGTCACCGACGGCGTAGATGTGTTCGACCTTGGTGCGGAAATTGTCGTCGACGTAGATACGGCCACGTTCGTCGGCTTCGAGCCCGGCGTTCTCCAGCGCGAGTGGCGCCGTGAGGCCTTGCCGTCCAGCCGAGTACATCACGGTCTCGGCTGGAATCTGCTTGCCGCTGCGCAGCGTCGTGAGCGTTCCGTTCGCTCCGACGTCGACGGCCGTCACTTCTTCACCGAATCGGAAAGTGACCGCCAGATCGCGTAGATGGAATCGAAGCGATTCGATGACCTCGGGGTCGCAGAAGTCCAGCATCGACGTCCTCTTCTCGACGACGGTGACCTTGGTGCCGAGTGCCGCGAACATCGATGCGTACTCGATACCGATCACTCCCGCGCCCACGACGACCATGGTGGTCGGGATGGAGGTCAGATCGAGGATTCCGTCGGAGTCGAGCACCCGGTGACTGTCGAAGGACACCCCCGCCGGGCGAGCAGGCAACGTTCCGGTCGCGATCACGACGAACTTCGCCGTGATCGTCATCTTGTCTCCGCGCGAGGCGTCCTCGACGAGGATGGTGTGCTCGTCGACGAACGAGCCGACCCCTATCAACAATTCGACGCGGTTGCGCAGGAGCTGAGATCGAACGACTTCGATTTCTTTGGTGATGACATGCTGGGTTCGCGCCAGCAGGTCGGCCGGAGTGATGTTCTCCTTGACGCGGTAACTCGCGCCGTACAGTTCGCGTTGGTTCATCCCGGTGAGGTAGAGAACCGCCTCACGCAACGTCTTCGACGGAATGGTGCCGGTGTTGACGCACACTCCCCCGAGCATGTTGCCCTTCTCGACCATCGCTACCCGTTTACCCAGCTTGGCCGCCGCGATGGCAGCCTTCTGCCCACCCGGGCCGGAGCCGATCACAACCAGGTCGTATTCCATCGGATCAGTCATCGCTTAGAAATACCGTCTGCATACGACCGGCAGATGCCGAGCATGTCAATACTCGGTGAACAATCCGCGCGCCGAAACGACACGACGGCAGTACACGAACCCTGTTGCAATTAAAAGAGATACAGCCGAATCCATACGAAACTTGCTACACATAAACATATTCCGACGTTCGCATGCGCACATGCTTCGTCGCCGGCGGAATTCACAACGGTCTGTTGAAATTTGTTTCACCACAGAGTGATTGATCGATCAACTGACAGGTGACCAGGGCCGTAAACCGGATGTCCAGTATTCGAATTGTCCGAAATAACGAGCGGAATGTTCCTCGTCACATCCCGCACCGAAGCAGTTGCGCGGAGCCTCGGGCCGCGTTCTACTTGCCTTGACTAATCATCTGTCACTCTCGGTTACAAACATCCGCCCCGTTCACGATCCCCACCTTTCGCCATCTCGAGAGATCAGGTTTCCCAATGGAATTCACGGAACTTGCCGACTATCCCCTACCTCCAGGGACCGTCACCGAGTGGACTCCCGCCGCGGTGAATCCGCCCGAGCTGTGGCCTGTCGACCAGCGTCCCGCCAGCTACATACACGAGGCACACTTGAAACATGCCCAGCAGGCGAAACGGCAGGTGCACCATCAGACCGACGTGTGCACTCCGTCGTGGCTGGGTACCTCGTTTCGCATCCACGACCGACTCGACCGAAGGACCTGGGCGGCCGCTCTCGATCACTGGATCGATCGCCACGAAGTGCTCCGAACACACGTCGCCGTGGAGGGCGAAACGATAGTCCGACGCACCGCGGCGTCTGGAGACGTCCGGATTCTGGGCACCGAGGTCGGACACCTTGCGTCCTCGATGTCTGTCTTCACGCATCTGCAGCAACTGCTCGACCGATCGACCGATCCACTTGTCTGGCCTGCGTATCAGTTCGCGACGATCGAAGGCCCCAACCACTTCACCGTGGTTTTTGCCGCTGATCATGCTCTGCTGGACGGATATTCGGTGGCGTTGACCGCGCACGAACTGCAGACGATCTACCGATCGTTGAGCGAGGGAAGCCCTCCCTCGCCGCCGGAGACCGGAAGCTACATCGACTTCGGCACCAAGGAACGAGATCTCGTGGGACACGCGGACCGCTCTCACCCGGCAGTGCAGACGTGGCGCGAGTTCTACGCGCAGGGCGAGGCTCCGTACTTTCCAGCGCTACCCGAACCGGTCACCGGACGCCGAGTCCCTCAGCAGAGCCTGTCTGCCTGGCTTCTGAGCGCCCGGGGAGCCGAACGCCTGGCAGAAGCGAGCAAGCGCAGCAACCAAGGATTCCTGGCCGCGATACTCGCGTGCGCGGCCAAGGTGACCGGCGATCTCACCGGTGCAGACGAATTCCGCGTCGTCGTGCCGCAACACACCCGTTCGGAGCTTCGATGGGCCGCGTCGCTGGGATGGTTCATCGGTGTTGTGCCGGTGAGGATTCCGATTGCCCCCGCCGCAACCGTGAGCGATCTGGCCAAGGTTGCCGGCACGGAGATACGGCGCGTCCGCCCCGCCGCGGCACTGCCGTATTCGAAAGTGTGCGAGCTGATCGACTCCCCGCAGCACCTGCCGTTCGTGCTCTCGTACATGGACGTTCGTCACGTTCCTGGTGCCGAGCAATGGACGAGCTGGCAGACCAGGGGCCTTCGTAGTCGAGATCATTCGGGAACCGACGTCTACATCTGGCTCACGCGGACTCCCGAAGGGCTCAATCTGGCCATACGCCACCCGGGCAACGCGCGCACGAGCCGCCACATCCATCAGTTCGCGGGACTCCTACGCCGCGAAATGGAGGACTTTGCCTTCTCGACCGACACTTTCGCACCTCCGACCAACACCGCCGTACCGATCAATACCGCTGTACCGATCGAGGAGAACTCTCATGGAAATGACACCCATCGATCTCTGGGCACCGAAAGCCGGGACGCTCACCGAGTTCAGGCCTACTGAACAATCCCTGGCGGCGGCATCCGGGGCACCACGGAGCGACCAACCGCTCTCGTTCCTACAGGAAGGACACATTCGTACCGCCGATCACAAGCGCGCACAAGGCGTCGACTGGTCACCGTGGATCGGATTCACGTTCACTCTGCCCGGTGATCTCGATCGGGAGGCACTGCGTCGGGCGGTCCAGGCGTTTGTCCTGCGGCACAACACACTGCACAGTTGGTTCGAGGTGAGATCATCCGAAGATCCCGACGGTAGCGGGGTCATCGACCGTCACGTGGTGGATGCGTCGACGATCGAACTCACGCCGCACAGCGTCGGTTCTCTGAACACGACAGATGCGGTTCGCGAGCATGTGAGCCGAAGTTTCGCCGGCGATACCAGCCCATTGCAATGGCCCTCGTTCATCAGTGGCGTCGTCGAGCACGGCGCCGGCTTCACCGTCTACTACGGCGTCGATCACTCGCACACCGACGGCCTGTCGTTGATGCTGGGCGTCGAAGAACTTCGTGCGCTGTACATCGCCGAAAGCGCCGGCATCGAGGCTCAACTTCCCTCTCCCGGCAGCTACGTCGAGTACAGCGGCGAGGAACGGACATCCGCGGGGAACCTCGACCTGGCCGCGGCGCCTGTGCAGCAGTGGATTTCGATTCTCGCCGCCAACGCCGGCCAACTCCCGACGTTCCCCCTCGACCTCGGTGTCGCGCGGGGCGAACAGGCCCGGTCGACCCGCACACACATCGACGTTCTCGACAGCGACGAGTCAGCCGCGTTCGCAGCGCTGTGCAAGTCCAATGGCGTCGGCTTCTCCACGGGGATCTTCGCAGCCCTCGCCCTCACCGAGATCGAAGTTGCGGATCGAGCGAACTACTTCGCGCTCAACGCAGTCGGCACTCGCTCCGATCCGAGATACCTCTATTCCCAAGGCTGGTTCATCAATCTCGTCCCGGTCTCGTTCACGCTGAGCGGTGTCACGAACTTTACCGATGCACTCCCCCTTGCCCACGCTGCTCGCGCTGCGGTGAAGGGAGTCGCGGACGTGTCCATTCACTCGGTGATCGCCCAGGTGTCGAAGTTGACCGGATCCGACATCGGTGGAACCTCGGTCCCGCCGATGGTGTCGTACATCGACATGCGCCTGATTCCAGGTGCCGAGCACCATGACGAACTCGAGGCGCGGGCACTGGGTGGGCCAGGAACGACGGGTGATCTGTCGATGTGGATCAACCGGAAGGAAGACCGTACGTACGTGATGGTCAGTTTTCCGGACACCGAGCAGGCGCACACATCGGTGAATCGGTACCTACGACACCTTCGCAACGTCCTGAGAACGGTCGCTGATACCGGCGACTACCGTGTCGTGCGTCAGGCGGATGCACGTCAGGAAGTGGAGACCGCCTGATGCACATCACGTTTCTCGACAGGTTCGAGGCACGGCCGGGCCGCATTCTGCAGTGGACGCCGAGCGAAATCTCCACCGGAACGACGTATCCGGTTCCCCCGACCTCCAATCAGCAGCTGCATCTTGCCGGCAGCCGCGGCGATACGACTTGGCTCGCTGCTACTTTCGACGTTCCCGGCCCCATCGACACGGACGCACTCAAGGCCAGCTTCGAGGAATGGACGTCCCGTCACGACGCCCTGTCGTGCTCGTTCTCCCAGGCCGAAGAATCGGGTGAATCCTCGGCACTGTTCGTCGACGTCGCCGACGTCGGCGATCTGCGCCTGCGTGAGGAAACAGTGGCTGACGCGAGAACACCGGAGCAGGTGCGAGAACTCTTGGGCGAGCGCTTGGATCGATGGTGCAATCCTTTCGCGTTTCCCGCGTACTTTCTCGGTGCCATCACCCGCGAGGACCAGTCGACAGTGATCTGCGGGTTCGACCATGCCATCTGCGACGGCTGGTCCATGAGCATCGCAATTACCGAGATCAGCACTCTGTATCGCGAATACACGCGGGCGGACCGTGATCCGATCGCGTCTGATCTCCTTCCGGAGCCCGGGAGTTTCCTCAACTACTGCTTCCGGGAATCGGCAACCGCGGATCCAGAGCCCGGCGACCACCGGATTGCGGGTTGGCGGTCCTTCCTCCGAGCATGCGGGGGTGACACTCCCCATTTTCCCGTAGATCTGGGACTGCCCGCCGGGGCGATGTCGCCCCAGGGCACAGACACCCGAATGCTCCTCGACGCCGACGAAGCCGAGCTGTTCGACCAGAACTGCGCCGATCATCGGCACTCGTCGTTCGGTGCAATTCTTGCGTCGATCGGTTTGGCCACAACACAATTGACCGGCAAGAGGGACACGCACCTACTGTTCCCTGTTCACACGCGTCGGGAACCGCGACACAACCACACCTTCGGATGGCTGGTAGCCAATGCGCCCATCACCGTGACGAGCATGGACAATCTTCACAGCACTGCCCGGGCAGTCAATCTCGCTTTCCACGAGTCACTTTCACTGTCGTCCGTCTCGTCGAGGCAGGTGTTGCGGAGCTTGGGGCCCGAGGTTTCGCCCACTCGCAGAGACATCTTCTCGGTGTCCTACGCCGACTACCGAACCATGCCCGGTGGATCTCGCCCCCGTAAATCAAAGTCCAGCGAATCACAGCCTGCGCCGATCAATCCGCAGCAACTCAGTCGCGTCTCGAACGCCGACGACGTTCAGTTCTGGTTCTCACGAACTCACGACGGATTGGCAGTGCGGACCAGGTTTCCTGCGCCCGCTGCCCGGACAGTGCACACCTTCCTCTCGCATGTCTCCGAGATCCTGTCGACGCCGTAGACGAACGGCCGCCTATCCGTAGATCTATTTGACACTTCTTTGTTGTGCACAACTTAACTGTGCGCTACAGTTGTTCTCGTGACCAACCCACTCGCTCTCGAACGCCAGGTCTGCTTCGCCCTCTATTCGGCGTCGCGGGCCACGACGGCCGCGTACCGGGCGATGCTCGACGACCTGGGAATCACGTATCCCCAGTACCTCGTCCTGTTGACACTCTGGGAACGAGACGGCCGCGGGGTGCGTGAGATCTGTGAGGCACTCGATCTCGATACCGGAACTCTGTCGCCGCTGCTCAAGAGGCTCGAGGGTCTGGGATTCATCGAGCGCCGACGCCTCACCACCGACGAGCGTCGCGTCGAGATTCACCTGACCGAGGCGGGTTCCACCCTGCGCAGCAAGGCCGAGGACATCCCAGCCAAACTCGCAGGTGCCACTGGTCTGAGCACCGACGAACTCACCGAACTTCGAGACGTTCTCACTCGTCTCGGCGAGTCGCTCCAAGCATCCAATGCCCACTCCGACGGAAAGAAGAAGTCATGAACATCGTCTACACCGCAGAAGCACTTGCCACCGGCGAAGGCCGCAACGGTCACGCTCGCACCTCGGACGGACGCCTCGATCTCGGCCTCGCCATTCCCAAGGAAATGGGTGGCAGCGGCGAAGGCACCAACCCCGAGCAGCTCTTTGCCGCCGGATACGCAGCATGCTTCCACTCCGCTCTGCAGATGGTCGCCCGTGCCGAGAAGGCCAACGTGGCTGATTCCGCAGTCGGCGCGCGGGTCGGCATCGGCCCCAACGGTGCAGGAGGCTTCGGACTCGCTGTGACGCTGGAGGTTTCACTCCCCCATCTACCTCATGATCAGGCCGTCGAGCTGACGGAGAAGGCACACCAGGTGTGCCCGTACTCCAATGCAACTCGCGGCAACATCGAGGTCACCCTCGAAGTAAGTAAGGACGACGAATGAGCACTACCACTGTCAGCCGGGAAATCCGTCTCGCTTCACGCCCGAACGGTTGGCCCACGTCGGAGAACTTCGCCACCGCCGAAGTAGAACTCCCCGAACTCGAAGACGGCCAGATCCTGGTCCGCAACATCGCCATCTCCGTCGACCCGTACATGCGCGGCCGAATGAACGACGTGAAGTCCTACCTTCCGCCGTTCCAGGTCGGTGCGCCGCTCGACGGTGGTGCCATCGGCGAGGTCGTCGAATCCAAGTCGGCTGATCGCGCCGTGGGCGACGTTGTCGTCCACGGCCTCGGATGGCGTGAATACGCCATCCTCGACGGATCCGCAGTGACTCCGGCCGACACGTCCATCGCGCCGGCGACGGCCTACCTGGGTGCCCTCGGCATGACTGGCCTCACCGCGTATGCCGGCCTCACCGCGGTTGCGGAGTTCAAGGAAGGCGATACCGTATTCGTCTCCGGCGCAGCAGGTGCCGTCGGATCGCTCGTCGGTCAGATCGCCAAGTTGCTCGGAGCGAAGCGAGTAATCGGTAGCGCCGGTTCACCGGCGAAGGTTGCCCGACTTCTCGAACTCGGATTCGATGCGGCATTCGACTATCACGACGGCCCGATCACCGAACTACTCGCCGCTGCCGCCCCTGACGGCATCGACGTGTACTTCGACAACGTCGGTGGCGAGCATCTCGAAGCCGCCATCGATGCCATGAACCAGGGTGGCCGGATTGCCCTGTGCGGAGCCATCGCTCAGTACAACACCACCGAGAAGCCCACCGCTCCCCACAACCTGGCACTGGTGATCGGCAAGCAGCTCACACTGCGCGGATTCCTCGTGGGCGGCTACCGTCACCTCGGTGGCGAATTCCGCACCCACATGGCAGGGTGGCTCGCCGACAACAAGATTCAGTGGGACGAGACCATCGTCGAAGGCCTGGAGAATGCACCGCAAGCGTTCATCGACCTGATGCGCGGCGCGAACACCGGCAAGATGGTTGTCACGCTGTAACCCGAACAACATCTAGCTCGAACGGATATGAAGGTGGCCGCGAACTTCTCGAAGTTCGCGGCCACCTTCATATCTGAATCAAATCCCGAACGAGACTCCGGTCAACTTCTCCGACAGTGTCCACAAACCCGAGGCTGTATTCGTATCGTGTGATTTCTTGTTCGACCCCACGACCTTCGGATACCCTCGCTGCTCGAACGGACCGTCCGGTCCGATGTAACTGCCGCCAAAGGCATCCGGCGCGGTTGCCGCCCACAGTTCGGGAAGGGCGCCCATCTCCGCGGACTGCGCGAAGATCGAATTGCCGATTCCCATCAGCTTGTCCTGGATCGACTCGGTGTGCCCCTGCAGGTTCGTCGACGCGTATCCCGGATGCGAAGCGAGCGCTTTGAGCGAAGATCCCGACGCCGCGAACCTGCGTTGAAGTTCGTACGTGAACAACAGATTGGCAAGCTTGGACTGCCCGTAGGCCAACCATCGGTTGTACTTCCGACGCTCGAAATTGAGATCGTCCAGATCGACAGTTCCGAGCTGATGCAGGGCACTGGACATCGTCACGACACGATCGGTGAGCTTGTCCTTCAGCAATCCGGTCAATGCGAAGTGTCCGAGATGGTTTGTGCCGATCTGCATTTCGAATCCGTCGACCGTCCGGCGGAACGGAACCGCCATCACGCCGGCGTTGTTCACCAGGACGTCGACCTTCTCCGTTGCGTCGGCGAAGGCTCGTACCGACGACAGATCCGAGAGGTCCAATTTGCGGACAACCGCGTTGGGCCCGATCTCGGCGGCTACGGCGTCGGCCTTCGTAGTGTCACGACAGGCGAGGACGACGTCGGCCCCGGCTTTGCCCAGCGCTCGTGCGACTACCTCACCCAGTCCGCTGTTCGCCCCCGTGACGACAAATGTGCGGCCGGTCTGATCGACTACGTCTTCTGCGGTCCATTTGGTCATGCTTTCCAGCGTACGTGCCTTACTCGCCGGTAGGGAGGGGTCGCCTTCCGTCATCGCCTGCGCTTGGCGCGGATGGGCTTGGCGCCCGGCAGCGGCGGTGCAGCCACTCTGGGCGACGGGGGCGCGGTCATTCCGGGAGTCGGCGACGATTCGGCTTCCTTCTGCTCCGCAGCGATGCGTCCGTACACAAAATGCTGTTGTCCCAGCGTCCAGCAGTTGTTACTCACGAAATACAGCAGGATCGCCACGGGCGCGAACGCACCGAAAGCGATCACCCCCACCGGAAACACCCACAATGCGAGCTTGTTCATGATCGCTGTTTGAGGGTTGACGGTTCCGGTGTCCACTTGGCGCGCGATGGATGCCCGCGATGTGAAATGTGTAGCGACGGCGGCGAATATCATCAGCGGTACCGCTACCAGAATGATGGAGATACGGCTTACGTCGCCGAATGCTTCCAGTTGTGCTGCCGGGCTCGAAATCATGGCGGACAACGGTGCGCCGAACAGTTTGGCGTCGAGAAAAGACTGCACGTCCGAGGCACTGAAGAAGTAGTTGGCCGTGTTCGCGTTGTCCGCCACCGACATCGGTTCGGTCGGGCTCAGAAACGGGACGTGCGATGCCGCTCCGGTCCGATTGAACGATCGCAGGACGTGATAGAGACCAATGAACACCGGTGCCTGAACCAGCATCGGCAGACAGCCGAGCAACGGACTGTAATTATGTTCTTTCTGCAGCTTGGCCATCTCTACAGTGAGTTTCTGCCGGTCACCCGAATACTTCTTCTGCAACGCCTTGATCTGAGGTTGCAGCTTCTGCATCACCAGTTGAGTGCGGACCTGCTTGACGAAGGGTTTGAACAGCAGGGCTTTGAGCGTGAAGACGAGAAATACGACCGACAACGCCCACACGACGCCGTTGTCGGGTGATCCGGAGACCAGTGAGAAGACCTTGTGCCAGAACCAGAGGATTCCGGACACGGGGTAGTAGACAAAATCGAGCATGACGAATGAACCTCACCGAAAGGCACGCTCAGAGAGATGAGAGCGCGGGAATGGTCGTGGACGCAAGACGTCTGACCGACCTACGACGAGTTCACACCCGCCGACTGCCGATCTACAGACCGATTCCCGGAGCTCGAGGTTGCGGACGACCGGGCGCGTCCGGGCTGCTCTGCCTGCGGAAAGCACCACGCAGGCAGCGTTCGTCATCAGACGGGCCAGTGGTCGAAACCGCGCACAGTTGCAGAAGTTCGTACTTCGAGGAAGTTGCGAGCGCAGCGACCACGAAGACGGCAATCGCAGTTCCCAGCACCGCGGCGCTACCCGAGGAACCAAGCGGAGGCACTGCGAGAAGAGCGATGAACGGCAGCAGAAGCAGCAACAGTGACCGTGTCACCGTTCCTGTGCTCCGCTGTTGCATGACTGCGAGAGTACAGAACGTCCGCCGAATCCAGCCAGACGCTTGCCTCACGTACTTGTTCGCGCAGCCATTTGTGCGCAGGATCGTGGTCCATCCGACCGTGCCACTGTTGAGCGTTCGGCGCTCCCGCTGCGAATCGCCTGACCGGAGCCGGGGTGAGGCCGGCCGCCGTGCCCTCCTTGATTCGGATCACGAAAGTCCGTCGAAGTTCTCGCGATCGATCAACAGGCCTTGCACCCACAATGCCGCTCGAAACAGGTATGCACCCCGTCCAACTGACCGATGCGAACACGTCGAGGCGCAACCAGGCTGAGTGTCGCAAGCCGAAGCCCGATCACACCCAGCTGGACACCTGCTTCGGGACGCATCGACGCAAAGGCAACACGAGAAATGTCGCACCACCGATTCACCGACCCCCGCACGAGGAAGCATGCACTCGGAAGAGCGCTTGTCGTCGGCGTTCTTTCCCTGACAACCCTTGCCGTGAGTATCGACACCGCGAACGCTCAGGCCCCCGTGCTTCGGGACTGGAACATCGCCGCAGTTTCCGTCGACACGAATCCGGCGAAGGTGTCAGCTTTCGCTTCCTCGGATACAGGCCGCGTATTGGCAGCCGCAGAGTCCAAGATCGGCGCTCCGTACGTCTGGGGCGCGACCGGGCCGGACTCGTTCGACTGCTCCGGTCTCGTTCAATGGGCCTATGCACAAGCGGGCGTTTCGATTCCGCGAACCAGCTACGACCAGGCGGTTGGCGGCACTCCAGTTTCCCGGGACGATCTACAGCCGGGTGACGTGGTCCTGTACTACGGCGGGGAGCATGTGGGGATCTACACCGGAGGCGGTGAGATCGTTCATGCCCCGACGTCCGGGGAGTCGGTCGAACGCGCACCCGTGGACTCGATGCCGTACTACCTCGCCCGACGTTACTGACATGAATCCCGCAAGCTCGATGAAACAGCGTGTATCGCGGCGATATTCGAATCGCTCGTCGCGAGCCGAACGATTGACACTCCCCCATTGCGCGGAATGTGATGTCATCCTCTCGCCCGCGAGCGCGGTCTGCGCCAGGTGCCGTGGGGCGCGGTTGGACGTGACGCGGTGTTGCGGAGACGGCACTGTCGTGTCCTGGCGAACGGTTCACGGCGACCCCTCGACCGTTCTCGCCATCGTGGAATTGGACGAGGGGCCGTGGCTGTACACTTTCCTCACCGAATCCCCTCGCGCGGATGCGCCTGGACCGCTACGAGTGTCGTTTCAGGGGCGTGAAGAAGGTAAGCGCTACCCGGTGTTCTGCTTGTGCGGCGACGACCGTGGTGAACTGCTATCGGACGTCAACTCCGGCCTGCTGAGCCATTGACCTCACGCGAGTCACGCTCCTGCGCGGTCGAGACGTACCACGCTGCGATCTGCGCTCTGGAACTGAATCCCAGTTTTGTCAGTACGTGTTCCACGTGTCCCTGAGCGGTGCGCAGCGAGATTACCAAGTGCTCCGCAATCGCGCGATTGGTCAACCCTTGGGCAACCAGTTCCGCAACTTGCTGCTCACGAGGAGTGAGGTGAGGCCCTTCAGCCGACGACGCAGTCGTGACACTGGAGCGCTTGTCGAGCGCATATGCGACAGCTTCACCCTCGGACATCGCAAACCCGCTGCGAAACGACTTGTCGAAAGCATCGTCACCCATGGCTTTGCGAGCAGTCTCTGCAGCAGTGTCGTGATGAGCTGACAAACCCGGCAGGCCCGCCAGCCGTCCCCCGACCTTCTGCCAATACATGGCTGCCGCGCCGAGCAGAACCGCTGCATGCTTCCAATCACGTTGCGCTGCAGCAATCCACGCCAACGGCTCGATACACCACGCCGAGTTCATCGGGGCATCGAGAATTCTCAGACTTCGAGTCAAATAGTCACTTGCGGCATCCAATTCACCTCGGAGCCAGCTCACGAGCCCGAGAGTTCCCAGCGCAAATGCCTGGAACATCATCTCGTCGGCGGGCACGGTGATCGCGAGAATCTCTTCGTTGCACTCCACAGAGCGATCAAGAGCGCCGGACAGGAAGTACGCGACTCCCAAGGTGTCCAGGCCGATCACAACATGCAGCAGATTCTTGTCGAGTCGAAACAGCGTCAACGCGGATTCCAGCTTGGCTGTAGCGGTATCGAAGTTACCTCTGAAGGTATCGACGTATCCGTCTCCCCACGTCGCCAAGCCGCGCGAGCGCACATCCGCCAAGTCGTTTGCCAGGCGCCAACTCTCGTCGACCAACTCTTCTGCCCGTTCGAGTTCCCCCTGCATCGCGTGATTCACGGCGTCGATGGCCAAGACATCCACTCGGAACGGATCCAGCTCTCGATCCTCTGCATTCAAGGCTCGATCCGTCCAGTAACGCGCCTGCACAAGTAATCCACCTGCAAGCCAGAATCTGTACAACGCACCGACCATTCGCGTTGCAGATCGCGCCTCTCCGGCAGTGGAAATCGAGTACTCCAACGCATCGTTGACGTTGCGCTGTTCACGACCGAGCCTTGCGATCCAGGCAGCTTGCCGGCCACTGATCCACTCGGCTTCCGCATGAACGACCAGTGCCTCGAACCAATCACGATGGCTTCGACGCAGAGCGGAATACTCACCGGCGGACTCCAACTTTTCATGTCCGTACTCCCGGAGTAGGTCGAGGAGGTGGTACCGAACATCCCCGTCGGTTTCCTCACGAATCAGGATGGACTTCTCGACCAACGCGGTGACGAGATCGAGCACTTCGGTCGAATTCATGTCCTGCCCACACACGCCCTCAGCGGCATCGAGATCGAACCCACCCGAGAACACCGACAACCTCCCCCACAACTGCTGTTCGGTTGGCGAGCAGAGGTCGTAACTCCAATCGATCGACAATCGCAGCGTCTGTTGACGACTCGGAACGTCGCGTCCACCCGTTGTAAGAAGTCGGTATCGATCCGAGAGCCTGTTCATGATCTGCTCAGCAGACATACCACGCAGGCGAGCTGCCGCCAGTTCGATCGGAAGTGGGAGTCCATCCAAGTCGTGACAGATATGCGCAACGGCGCGCTTGTTCTCCTCGGTGAGGGTGAAACCAGGTACGACGGAAGCCGCACGCTCGGTGAACAACGACACCGATTCGTACTGGGCAATTCCCTCGAATTCGGGCGGCTGTTGCTGCGGTGTGGTGAGTGAGGGAACGCGCATCGTCACCTCACCGCCCAGGCCCAGCGATTCGCGGCTCGTCGCCAGGATCTTGACGCCGGCACATCGCCGTAGGATCGCGCCTACGAACACAGCGACGGCATCGACCAGATGTTCACAGTTGTCGAGCACCAACAGCAGACTCCGATCGGCGCAGTAGTCGATCAATGCCTGCAGCGGGTCCGCCGACGAGACCGACCGGACACCAAGGGTCACGGCGACATGATCTTCGAGGAGATCCGAATCTGTCTGCTCCCCCAGTTCCACCAACCAGGCACCGTCTCGAAACACCCTTTGCAACGCGCCCGCAAGTCGGATCGCGAGCCGTGTCTTGCCCACGCCACCGATCCCGGTGAGTGTCAACAAACGGGACGTCTCGAACAATCTCCTGGCGTCGGCCAACTCACGCCGACGACCGACGAAACTCGTCAGCTCCAAGGGCAGGTTGCCGACAACTCGCTGGTCGGCTTCTGAGCGCACAGCGGATGCCATCGACCGACTCGCTTTCTGCCATACCACTACACAACAACGCTACCCCCACGATCGGCCTCCCGAGCAGCACTCACGCGAGCATGTGATCGGAGCCCACTTGTTCTCCCCCGAGTGCGAGATGCACGACGGCCACACCGGTGTCACGCAGACGAAACAACGTATTCCTACTCTGGCAGACAGACGAAGGGAGAGCGACATGCCGCCGCGCCGTAGATCGGTACTGCTGACGCAACTGGTAATCGATGCTCCCGGAAGTCCACAACAAACGATCCTCGACGAACTGCGGCGAGTGATTCTGTCGGGTTCGGCGCCTCCGGGTACCCCGATTCCTCTCGGCGACGTGGCTGATGTGTTCGGTGTCAGTCGAATACCTGTGCGGGAATCACTGAAAACACTGGTCGGAGAGTCCTTGGTCGACCATCGACATCAATTCGGCTACACCGTTGCTCAGCTGACGCCGGCAGAACTGCGAGAGATGTACATCGTCCGCGAAACTCTCGAATCAGCTGCATTGGCCGTCGCCGTCGAGCAGGCAACCGAAGAGGATCACGAACACGCCGTCGAGGTGAACTCCCGTTTGGAGATCGCATTGCGCTACGACGACTCTCAGTCCTATCACTGCGAGAGCCGAAACTTTCATCTCGCACTGACCCGACCGTCTCAGATGCTTCGACTGCTGCACATGTTCGAAGCTGCCTGGAACATCACCGAACCAGTACAGCCGATGGTCCATGTTGCCGGCGTCGATCGCCGGGTTCTGCACTCGGATCACACCGCGATGCTGGACGCATTCCTGCGTCGGGACGCATCCGCACTTCTGAGCGCTTCCGAAATCCATCATCGCCGACTCGATACCGTGATCGCGACTCTACCGACAGACACCGGTCTATTGGCCGAAAAAGATATACCGATCACGCAATAGTCGTGCAACACAGCATCGATACCTTTCTCTCAACACAGTTTTCATCACTGACGCTGAGAGCTCGTGGCACCGTCCGCTGATTTCCTGCACTGATGCACAGGAGCTGTCATGACCGACATTCTTCCGTCCCGAACGACCACTACCCCCACTCCCCCAAAGGAAACCGGATCGGGTGACCTTGTCGAAGCCGCGGGTCACCCTGTCGGAAGCGGCCTGATCAAGCCGGGCTACGACCCTCGTTTGACCAACGAGGACTTGGCGCCGCTTCGCAAGCAGACCTGGTCGTCGTACAACATCTTCGCCTTCTGGATGTCCGACGTACACAGCGTCGGCGGATATGTCACTGCCGGTAGTCTTTTCGCACTGGGATTGGCCAGTTGGCAAGTACTCGTCGCCCTGCTGGTCGGTATCACGATCGTCTACTTCTTCTGCAATCTCGTCGCCAAGCCCAGCCAAGTTACCGGCGTGCCGTATCCGGTGATCTGCCGCAGCGTGTTCGGCGTCCTCGGCGCGAACATCCCGGCAATCATTCGTGGCCTGATTGCCGTGGCTTGGTATGGAATTCAAACCTTCCTCGCTTCAGCAGCCCTCGATGTCGTACTGATCAAACTCTTTCCGTCACTCGCGCCCTATGCCGTCGTCGAAGACTACGGATTCGCCGGACTCTCCGCACTGGGCTGGGGAAGTTTCATGCTCCTGTGGGTACTTCAGGCCTGTGTCTTCTGGCGAGGCATGGAATCGATCCGCCGCTTCATCGACTTCTGCGGGCCGGCTGTGTATGTCGTGATGTTCATGCTGTGCGGCTACCTGATCTACAAGGCAGGCTGGAGCGCCATCGATCTCACGCTCGGCGACGTCAAGTACTCGGGTTTCGACGCCGTGCCGGTCATGCTCGGTGCGATCGCTCTGGTTGTCTCGTACTTCTCCGGACCGATGCTCAACTTCGGCGACTTCTCCCGCTACGGAAAGTCGTTCGCTGCCGTCAAGAAGGGCAACTTCCTCGGTTTGCCGTTGAACTTCCTCGTATTCTCGGTGTTGGTCGTCGTCACTGCATCGTTGACGCTGCCGGTGTACGGCGAACTGATCACCGATCCCGTTGCGACCGTTGCACGAATCGACAGCACCTTCGCCATCGTTCTCGGCGCACTCACCTTCACCATCGCCACGATCGGCATCAACATCGTGGCCAACTTCATTTCCCCGGCCTTCGACTTCTCTAACGTGAGTCCGCAGAAGATCAGCTGGCGCGCCGGCGGAATGATCGCAGCGATCGGCTCGATCCTCATCACGCCGTGGAACTTGTACAACAATCCGGACGTCATTCACTACACACTCGAAACCCTCGGAGCCTTCATCGGTCCGCTGTTCGGAATTCTGATTGCCGACTACTACCTCGTGCGCAAGCAGAAGGTGATCGTCGACGAACTGTTCAGCATGTCGCCGACCGGAACCTACTGGTACAGCAAGGGATACAACCCTGCTGCAGTGACCGCCACCGTGGTGGGAGCCGTCGTCGCGATGGTCCCGGTCCTGGGCAAGGACCTCACCGGGATGTACACCGCAGCGCAGTACAGCTGGTTCATCGGTTGTGGGCTCGGATTCACCGTCTATTACCTACTCGCCGCGCGCTCTTCCTCAGCTGTCCGGAATGCTTCCTCTCCCGACACTGTGACGGTCGACTGATCGTCATGAGAATCAAGGTGATCAACCCCAACACCACGTGGGCGATGACCGCCAAGATCGAGGAATGTGCCCGGACCGTCGCAGGCTCGGGCACATTCGTCGAGGCTGTCAGCCCTGCCATGGGTCCCGCGTCGATCGAAAGCCACTACGACGAAGCTCTCAGCGTCCCCGGAATCCTGACCGAGATCGCCGCCGGAGAAAAGAACGAAGTCGACGGCTACGTCATCGCTTGCTTCGGTGACCCAGGTCTTGATGCAGCCCGAGAGTTGGCCAAGGGCCCCGTCGTAGCTGTTGCCGAAGCGGCCATGAACTACGCAAGTTTCCTGGGTCGCGGATTCAGCATCGTGACCACTCTCGGTCGAACCCGCGGCCGCGCAGCCGATCTGGTGGACCGGTACGGCATGCAGGCTCGGTGCCGGGGTATCCACTCCTGCGAGATTCCGGTTCTGGAACTCGATCGTGATCCCGACGCGCGAAAGGTGATCTTGGAAGCCTGTTTCGACGCATTGGAGCAAGACGACTCGGACGTCCTCGTGCTGGGTTGCGCCGGCATGGCGGACCTGTGCCAGGACTTGTCCGACGAACTGGGTGTCCCGGTAGTCGACGGCGTTGCCGCTGGGGTCACGATGGTTCAGTCGTTGGTCACCCTCGGACTGTCGACCAGTTCGCGCGGCGAGTTCGCACGCCCACTTCCCAAGAACTACACCGGTACACTGACACCGTTCTCGCTGTGAGCGTGCCTGAGCGAGAGTCGAACACCTGTCACCAGCAGCGCCAGGATCGCGAACAATACTCCAGCACAGACTAATTGGCGGGTTTCGAAATGCGCGAGAAACAGTCCACCGACCGCAGTGCCGAGCGTGATCCCCAGGTTGGAGAACGAGATGAAAAGGCTGTTGCCGAATTCAGGCGCGTCGACTGCATCTCGCCCCATCCAGCTCTGCGAAACCACCAGTCCACCGGAATGCACTACACCCCAAACCAACACGGCTACAACCATCGCGCCGAAGTACGGGCCCGCCAGATAGAGCATCACGTAGACGACGATGTACAGCAAGGGAAAAGCCACAACCGTGCGCACCACCCCCTTGGCGAGCAGAGCCCCGAAGACGAAGTTGCCGAAGATCATCACGACACCGAAAGCCAATAGCATCGCGCTGATCCACGATCCGCTCATGCCGGTCACTTCGCCGAGGTATTCGGCAAAGTATCCGTACACCGAGAACATGGCTGCGAAGACGAAGGTGACGGAAAGAATGGTCAACCACACGCGCGGCCGGCGAAGTATCCCGACCTGTGCACCGTACGACAGGCGTTGTGTCACAGGAGCCGAGGGCAGAAGTACGACAATCCCGAGAAACGCGAGAACGTTGACCACGGCGCCGAACACGAATGCTGTCGACACCGAAAAGTTCTCGGCCAAATAGGACGTCAAGGGCACGCCGAACGCGAATCCGACTGTGACGCCTGCAAATACCTTGGTCACCGCGGCGGTCGCCTGTTCCGGCGATACCAGACGAACCGCACTTGCAAGCGCGACAGCGAAGAAGACCGGATGAACCACGGCGGGGATGATCCGAAATGCAAACATCACCTCGAAACTCGATGTGGTCGCATACACCACATTGGAGACCGCAAAGACTGCAATCGCTACCAACAGAACGGTTCTCCTGTTGATTCCCGAGGTGATCAGCGTTGTGAACGGACCGGTCACCGCCACGACGAGTGCAAACACACCGACCAACCATCCGGCAGTCGACGCGGTGATACCGAACTTTTCGCTGATCTGAGGCAGAACCCCGATAATGCCCATCTCCGTAGTGATGATTCCGAATACACCCAACGCCAGAACCGGTATCAACAATTTCGACTTCACGACACACTCCTCACTACTTCGCCACACAAGACAGTTACATATCTATATATGTAGATATATTGGGTTGAACAACCCGACCGACGAGGGCAATTCGGCCGCTACAGCTTTTCGCGAACGAATTCCCTGAACTCGCCGATCACGGATTCGTTTCGTCGGTAATACGTCCACTTCCCGATGCGCTCGGACTCGAGCAGACCCACGTCTTTCATGCCCTGCAGATACCCCGAGATCACCGACTGGGCAAGTCCCGATCGCCCCTGGATGTCACCGACACAGACTCCGATGTGAAACCCGAGATCCTGCTGCGTATACGAGTCCTCGTCGAAATACTTCGCCGGGTGCGCGAGCCACTCCATGATCTGCAGGCGAGTCGGGTTGGACAGCGCCTTGAAGATCGCCAAAGCATCCATGGACCACACCCCTCTGCACGACAACCGGAACGCATCTACTTTTATGGATATGTTGGGCGAAGTCAAGCCCGATTCAGACCGAAAGCCGTCTGCATCACATCGAAGCATTCGAAGTGAGCTGCGACACTTACGTTTCGACGACCTGCGGAAATCTCAGCGTCGACTTTCTATCTGTGACGACTTGTTTATAGTTATCGCCAACAACGAATTGCCGGAAGTTTCCGGTTCACCTCAGAACGTCCGTGGGTGAACACAATTCGCTCAACACCAGCCGTACCCGGCTTGTCATTCGGGAGTCGAACCATGAACACACCGCATCAGTTCAGGGTCGTCACCTCATGGTGATGTCGAAGCTCGCCAAATGGCAGCTGGTCGCCCTCGTCGTGGTTGCACTCCTGGGCTTGATCTATGTCGGAGCGAAATACGTACGGCTGGACAATCTTCTGGGATTCGGCCAATACACGGTCAAAACCGAACTGGCGACGTCCGGTGGCATCTTCACCAACGCCGAAGTGACCTATCGCGGTGTACCCGTCGGACGCGTCGGTGACATGTCGCTCACGTCCGACGGAATCGAAGTCGACCTGTTGATCGACAGCAGTGCTCCGCAGATTCCCGCATCCGCGCGGGCCGTGGTGGCCAATCGCTCAGCCATCGGCGAGCAGTACGTCGACCTTCAGCCCGATACCGACCAGGGCCCGTTCCTCGAAGACGGCTCGGTGATCGCCGTGGGCGACACAACCACGCCGATCCCGATCGAGAATGTCTTGACCAGCGCCAACGGTCTGGTGCACTCCGTTCCGGTCGACGCACTCCACACCGTCGCGAAAGAACTCGGCGCGGCATTCAACGGCAAGGGCGAAGATCTGCAGGTACTTGCCGACTCGCTGTCGGGGATCTCCCAGTCGGGCCTCGACACCCTTCCCCAGACCCTCGGACTGATCCGCGACAGCCAGACGGTGCTCACGACCCAGTCCGATCAATCGTCGGCGATCAAGCAGTTCAGCACCGACCTCGACGCACTGACGGCGCAATTGCGCACCAGCGACCCCGACATCCGACGCGTGATCGACAACGGCATACCGGCCAGCGAACAAGTCGGCTCTCTCGTCACCGAAGCCGGCCCCGCGCTCACGACCAACCTCTCCAACCTCTCCGCCGTTGCAGCGGCAGCCGCACCGACACTGCCCTCGCTGCAGCCATTCCTGCTCTTCCTGCCTGCGCTCGCCGGGGCGGCGCCCACCGTTGCACCGGGAGACGGCACAGTACATCTGGGCTTGGTACTCGAGACCAACAACCCGCTCTCGTGCACCGTCGGTTACGAAGGGACCATGGCGATCCTCGACGAGATGAAGCGCAAGGACCCGAACTTCGACGACACGACGCAGAACTTCCCGTTGAACACTGCCGCCAACTGCCAGGCACCTCAGGGCAGCGAAACGGGGGTTCGTAGCGCCAACCGCATCGCGTTCGCCGACCCGAACACCTCGCAACCGTGGGACGGCAAGCCCAAGGTGGACCCGGACAAGCTCAACCTGAACCCGATTGCCACTCAACTCGCACCGATGCTCGGCGCCACCCCGAAGTAGCCGTAAACAACTGGCACCGTCGACCCTCCGCGACGATGATGATGTGATGTCGGAAGGAACGCCTGAAGGCGAGTCACAGAGCATGTCACGAGGTTTCGACGAACTTGTCGCCGAAGCGGAATCCGCCTCCGTCGACGGGTGGGATTTCTCGTGGCTCGACGGACGCGCCACGGAGCAGCGTCCGTCGTGGGGGTACCAGAGGCTGATGGGTGAACGTCTCGGCCGCGCCGGCGCCGCATTGGACATCCAGACCGGCGGCGGCGAAGTCCTCGCCGCTGGACCGTCACTCCCGCCGGTGATGGCAGCAACCGAATCCTGGCCACCGAACATCGCCAAGGCCACCGCCCTTCTGCGTCCTCGAGGTGTGGTGGTGGTCGCCGATCCGGACGAGCCGCCGCTACCGTTCGCCGATTCGGCTTTCGACCTGGTGACCAGCCGACACCCAGCGACGGTGTGGTGGACCGAAATCGCGCGGGTACTCGAACCGGGAGGAACGTACTTCGCTCAACATGTGGGTCACGCCAGCGTGTTCGAACTGGTCGAGTACTTTCTCGGTCCTCAGCCGCAGGCTCGTCGCGGACGGCACCACGAGGACGAAACTGCCGACGCGATTGAGGCCGGGCTCACCGTCGTCGACCTGCGTTT
This sequence comes from Rhodococcus sp. MH15, assembly GCF_019266045.1. Classification (NCBI taxonomy): domain Bacteria; kingdom Bacillati; phylum Actinomycetota; class Actinomycetes; order Mycobacteriales; family Nocardiaceae; genus Rhodococcus; species Rhodococcus sp. MH15. The sequence goes on along the minus strand of NZ_LPNP01000080.1, from coordinate 968,108 downwards.
CGAGCGTCTGCGCATGGAATTCTTCGACATCGGCGCCGTTGTCTACTTCTTACGCAAGGTGATCTGGATGGTTCCGGGATTCACCGTCGCGCAGTATCGGGACCGGCTCCGCGAACTCGATCAGCAGATCCGTCGCGACGGATCTTTTGTCGCGCACTCGAGTCGATTCCTGATCGAGGCACGCAAGAGCTGAGCGCACCGCGACGGGCCGCACATCCCGAACGTGATCGATGCTGCTAGTCGGACTCGTCGGCGTCGCTCCGCGAGCCGATCGCAGCGGCAAGATAGTCGCCGAGTTCACGCTGAAGGTTCGCGTCGAGTGCCCGGGCCAGTGCCGAATGTACCGACGCCACACCGAGTTCACGCATCGTCTGGAGCATCTCGGCTGTTCCGGCAACCTCGTCGCCCTCCGGGAGCCAACCGACCCCGTGCTGATCGACGATGCGATCCTTTGCCGCCTGAATCAGGTCTTTGGCGATCCCGTCCACAGCGTTGTGAAGCTTTTCGTGCACATCGACCAGTTGATCGAGAGTGAAACCGTAGTCGAGGAGACTCGAAAATCCGCTGAGCAAAGCAGGATCGGTGAAAACGCAGTTCTCTCCTTCGATCTGTACCAGTCCGAGATCTACGAGACGATGCAGTTGACCATCTGCATCTCCCCCGAGAAACTCGCGTACGACGGCCATCTCGATACTCACGGTGTCGCTGCGGGACCATGGTTCGGTGACCGCGTGCTGCAGACCCAGCACCTCTGTCAGGTCTTTCCCGCTTTCCCACCCGGTGATGAAGTCGTCGATATGCGCAGTGGTGAAACCTCGTTGAAGAAGCGTGTCGATCAGCTTGAGGCGTTCGAGGTGCGCGTCGCCGTAGATGCCTACCCGCCCACGCTTCTCCGGCGGAGGAAGCAATCCACGTTCCTGATATGCCCGTACATTCCGCGAGGTGGTGCCCGCAGCGCGCGCTAGATCGTCGATGCGGTACTCGGTCACCGCCTCGTCTCCTCTGCCGCGTCGGTCGTCACGATTCCAACTTAGTGGCAACACCAGGCCGATCAGAACCCGGGATCAGGTCTGCGCGGTGTCTTTCTCGCGCACCGTGCTCGTGTAGTCCCGAAGATCCACCGATTTCAATTGGTTCACGTACTGGGTCGCGAAACCGGGAAACATAGTGGCATTGAATCCTTCGTCGGTGAGATACCAACTCGAACATCCCGAGTTCCACGTGGTCTTCGACAGCCGACGCTGCAACTCGACGTTGTACGCATCTTCGACATCTTGACGAACATCGAGTGCCTTGAGGTCGCGCTCGAGAACGATCTTGATCGCTTGGGCGAGATAGTCGAGTTGCGCTTCCATGTACACAAGGGCGGAGCTGTGCCCCGGACCCGAGTTGGGTCCGAAGGTGAAATACAGGTTGGGATAACCGGATACCGCAATGCTCTTGTACGCACGCGCCCCGGATTTCCACTCCTGAGCGAGCACACGTCCGTCCCGGCCGATGATCGGGACCGGTGTTCCGGTCTTGCAAACGTCGAAGCCGGTGGCGAAGACGATGCAGTCGAATTGATGCTCGATCCCTTCGACCGTGCGAATGCCATGTGGCGCCAATCTCGCGATCGGCCAGGTCACGAGTGTGCAATTGTCTTGCTGGAGAGCCGGGTAATACTCGCTGGTCATCAGCAACCGCTTGCACCCTGCCCGAAAGTCGGGAGTGAGTTGTCGCCGCAACCACGGGTCCTTCACCTGCATGCGCAGATGAAGACGCCCGACTGTTTCCACCACCCTCGTCAACGGGGATTCCCACACCACCCCGAGAGCTACCGATTCGTGTCCCCAGTACCAAGCCCGACGCGCCAGAGTCTGGACGACCGGATGACGACGGTACAGATCCTTCGTGCGAGATCGGGTGCGTAGGTTTGCTCGCGGCAATGCCCATCCCGGTGTTCGTTGGAAAACCTTCACTGATCGTGCAGTTTTCACGAGTTCAGGGACGATCTGGACGCCACTGGCCCCGGTTCCGATCACTGCGACCCGCTTGTCGGTGAAGTCGTAGTCATGGTCCCAGCGAGCACTGTGAATCTTGTGTCCTTCGTAGCTCTCCAAACCCGGAACAGCAGGAAAGCTGACGTTCGCCAGCGGACCGGACGCCATGACGACGGTCCGGGCAATGACCGCTTCACGGCCCTCGAGCGCGATCGCCCAGACACCTGTCTGCTCGTCCCACTCGACGCCCGTGACGTTGCACCGAAACCGAATCTTCGGCTCGAGGCCGAACTCTTTCACCATCGTTCGGATGTAGCCGAGGATCTCCGCGCTGGCCGAGTAGGTGTGCGACCAGTCCGGGTTCGGGGCGAAACTGTACGAGTACAGACGGGACGGAATGTCGCACGCAGCTCCCGGATACGTGTTGTCGCGCCACGTCCCGCCGACCTCCGTGCCGCGTTCGAGAACGACGAAGTCCTCGATACCGTTCTGCTTCAACCGAATCGCCGCTCCGATTCCTGCGAAACCTCCACCGATGATCGCCACTGACAGTGGCTCGGCAGTACTCATGCGAGTGGCTCGTACGTAAGTTCCTTGGCCCAGGTCGGCTCGGAATTGAGCCTGCTGCCGGAAAGTCGGCCAGTGACCTTGACCATCCGATCGGCAAGCAGATGGTAGGGATGGTTGCGATTGATGACCATGTTGCCGTGCCACTTCACCACCCGATACATCGGGACGCGGAGCGCGGCCGGACTCCGTTCGCCTACGTTCCTGAATCGCTTCATCGCGGTGTAGAGCCGTTCCTCGTTCACTCCCATGTCGACGATGTTGTCGCGCATCTTGTTCAGCAGCGGGATGTAGCGAAGTGTCCCGATGATCAACGCCGGATTCAACCAGGCGCCGACGGTTTCGACAACGAGCTTGCGCGTCGTCGAGTGCCCGAGCATCTCGATCACCGCAAAATCGACCGCCAGATGCCTGGACTCGTCTGCATTGATCTTCTTGAACACAGCCTGACAGACCGGATCCTCGATCTCGTCCATGATGAACTTGACCAGGGCTCCGTCGAGCGCCACCTCGAGCATCGGTATGACGGTCCCGAGAATCGAGAGCGACAAACCGTCGGAATGCTTGTCCAGCCAGTCGATGACGAGCTTGACGTTGATGTTGGGCTCGGGCATCTCGTCGCCGTCCAGCATTCCCCACCGACGCATCAGCGCGAGTTCGGCGTTGGCGTGCTTCTGTTCCTCGGCGTGGAAATGCCGATAGATGTCTCGGAGAGTTTCAGTCGGCGCCTTGAGAGCCATCGCAGCGAAGCCACGGGCACCGACGTTCTCGATCCACATCAGGTCCGACATGAACGGTTTCAGCTTCGCATGAAGCTCTGGACTGATCGTCTCGGCGCCCGGAGCATCCCAGTCGATGTCCACCAGAGCCCATTGGCGGTCCTTGATCTTGTGCAGCATGCCGTCGAAATCGAAGGACATGTCACGCTCCTTTCGTGCTCGGCGAGTTCGTCTCCGGCGCCGCCGAAGTTCCAGATGATCCCGACTTCTGTTTCGGTGCAAAGCGATTGAGAACTCCACAGCCCCACGTGTATGCAACGGGTAGATACCGTTTGAGTCGCCAGATCACCTTCGCATCGAACTGCGGCACCACGTAGAGTCGACCCTTGTCGTAGGCGTCGAGAGTGGTGACGGCGATGCGCTCCGGCGAAAAGCCGGTTCGCCGCATCAACGCTTGCGCCAATTGTGTTGCTTCCGCGGTGATTCGGCCGTCGAGAGCAACATTTGTCTTGACGAAGGTCGGACACAGCACCGTCACCCGCACTCCCGTACCGGCAAGTTCAGCGGACAAGGTCTCCGAGAGCGACATCACGGCGGCTTTACCGACGTTGTAGGGCGCCATCAGCGGCGCAGCCGCAAACCCAGCAGCCGAGGCCACGTTGATGAATCCCCCGGCGCCGCTCGCACGCAGTTGTGGAGCAAATATCTCACAGCCGTGCACGACACCCCACAGATTGATCCCGAGTGCCCACTCCCAATCGTCGAAACCGATCTCGCCCACCGGTTTTCCACCGATACCCACCCCGGCATTGTTGATCACCAACGAAAGCGGACCCGCAAGTTCGAGTTCCGCGAACAACGCCAGGTCCTGAACCTGCTCACGAATTGACACATCGCATTTGACGGCGTGCGCGGTACCACCGATCTCATCGATGAGTGCCACTGTGTCCTTGGCCCGTTCCAGCGAGATATCCGCGCAGATCACCTCACCGCCTCTGCGCGCCAACTCCAACGAAAAGGCACGGCCGATTCCGCTGCCGGCGCCGGTCACCACTGCGCGGGCATTGTGGGACAACTTCGATCCGCGGTTCTTGGTCGGTTTCTTGGTCGGCACCGGTCGGCTCACCTCGAAGACGCTTCGACTGCTGTGTGTTTCTCCATCTCCAAAGAGTCATCCACAACCGTGCCAGTTGTCAATGGCCTAGAATTCGATGGCGGAATACGCGGCAGTCGAACCAGTACCCGGACTGCTCGAATGAAGTCTTTTGTCGACCGACCGTGATCTAAACGGGGTGCGCGGTCTTCCAGTGCTCGGCGATGTCGATGCGCCGCGCGATCCAGACCTTCTCGTGTGACTGCACGTGGTCCAGAAATCGCTCGAGAGCGGCCGCACGGGCAGGGCGGCCGACTATGCGGCAGTGCAACCCGATCGAGAGCATCTTGGGCGATCCGGCCGTCCCCTCCGCATACAGCACGTCGAAGGCATCGCGTAGGTGCGCAAAGAACTGATCACCGCTGGGAAATCCTGCGGGAGAGGCGAAACGCATGTCGTTGGTGTCAAGGGTGTACGGAACGACCAGGTGCTTCACCGATTCTGCGCCACGCGGAACGTCGACCCAGTACGGCAGATCGTCGGCGTATGAATCGGAGTCGTAGACGAAGCCGCCGTGCTCGACGACCAATTCGCGGGTGTTCGGTGAATCGCGCCCGGTGTACCAACCGAGAGGCGCCGAACCCGTCAGATCTCGCAGAATCTGCACCGCCTCGGCCATGTCAGCGCGTTCGCGCTCGATGTCCACGGATTGGTAAGACTTCCAACGTAATCCGTGGCACGCGATCTCGTGGCCCAACTCCTGAAAAGCACTGACTGCTTCGGGGTTACGCTGCATCGCCCGCGCCACCGCAAAGACCGTGAGAGGCAGGTTTCGCCGCTCGAAGGTTCGCAGTACACGCCACAACCCGGCCCGTGAGCCGTACTCGTACAGCGATTCCATGCTCATGTGTCGATTCGGAAATGCCTCTGCCGGAGTCATTTCCGACAGAAATGTTTCCGAAGCCGCGTCCCCGTCCAGGACGTTGTTCTCGGCTCCCTCTTCGTAGTTGAGCACGAACTGAACCGCTATCCGCGCGTCGCCGGGCCAGTGCGGATGCGGCGGATGAGGGCCGTACCCCACCATGTCCCGGGGATAGTCGTCGCGCGGATAGTCGCTCATGCCAACAACTTTACCGTCAGCGCCCGGAGATCACAGCGCGAGCAGCGTCGGTGAGTACGCCGAAGACTCTCAGCCGCGCCAGGCCACCGTCCGGGAAGATGTCCAGACGAACATCGGTGACCTGGACTTCGGAATCGATCGGAAAGCGATGGCGCGTATCCGGACGCAGCGTCGTGCGCGGCAACAGTTCGATCCACTCCCCCTCCGACGTCCGCCCGGTCAGAGCGCCCTCACCTGGACTGTTTCCGAGGAAGTACGAGGTGTCGATCTCGACGAAACTCAGCACGCCTTCACCCGCGAGTTGTACTTGCACCCAGTCGTTTCCGTTGTCGCGGCGCCTGGCGGTCTCCCACCCGTCACCCATCGAAGCAGCGCGTCCGGGAAACAGGATGTTCTGCGGTGAGCTGTAAAACATGTTGGAGCAATCGGTCACGCGGCCACCGTTTTCGAGTGCTGCGAGGTCCAACGGCCCGGCATCGAGGAAACGCGGGTCCGGCCGCGCTTCGCCGTGAACACGGAATCTCGCCACGCCGCCGTCCGGGTAAATGGTCAGCTTGACGTGCGTCCACCGCTCCTCCGACGCCACCGAGAACGGATTCTCCGAGTCACCGTGCACGGTCGAGCGCTCGACGATGGTTGTCCACTCGCCGGATCCGGCCAGGTCGGCGGGATCCGGATACCCGTCGACCGAGATTGCTTCCACCGAGATCTCGGGCGGGTAATTGCCCTTGAACCACGCGGTGTCGACCACGACGCCTCGCACCACTCCGGGAACACCGAGTCGAACGATCGCCTCGTCATGGCCTGCCACCCGGCGGCGACGCGTCTCCCAACCGTCGTACACCTGCCCCTTGTGACCGAACGTCGCCGGCTGGTACCCGGCCTTGCCTGGGCGGATCAGGGCCTCACGCTCGGCAAACGCCTCGTCGTTCGCCCAGATGACGGCTCCGCCGAGGGTGCGCAGTGCGAGATCGGGCAGCAAGGTGAATTCGGTGGTGCTCATCGGTCAGTGTTCTCCTGTGATCGGTGTGGTGCGTCCTACGAGGTGACGGAGTGCGTTGGTGTCGGCGCTCGGGGCGAGCCGGAGAACTTCGGATTCCGGATAAGCCCCCGCGTCGAGCCCGCGCAGTACCACCGCTGCGAGCGCCTGGGCGGTTGCAGGTTCGTCCATCACGTCGCCACCTTGGCGCCCCAAGTACGACTGGATGCGCGGGGCAGCGGCGCCGAGCGCATTGCGATAGAAGCCGAACGTGGCGAGCCAGCGGGTGACCAGATGCCCGGGGTGCATGTCCCACCCCTGGTAGTAACCGCGTTCCAGGGACCGCGTGACGAGGCGATGGTGCCGAGTGATCGCGTCGCGGATCGCCGTGGCGCTCCCGACAGGCGCGACCTGAGTCGACCCGTCGCACACCCAGACGCCGGTCTGCGCGGCAGCAGCCAACATGACAGCCTTTGCGTGGTCTGCCACCGGATGTTCGAGCGACTGATGACGCGATGCAATTCCGCAAGCTGCACTGTAATCGTAAGTGCCGTAATGCAAACCGGTCAGACGACCGGCACCGCGATGGATGGCCTGAGCAACTGCCACCGTTCCGTCGGCCGCGATGACCGCCTGCGGGCTCTCGATCTGCAACTCGAACCGAAGCGAACCGAGCTCGAGTCCGTGCGCCTTCTCCAGCTCTTCGCAGAGCAACACCGTCGCCGTGACCTGCTCCACCGCGCGCAGTTTGGGAACGGTGAAGACAAATCCGTCCGGCACTCCGCCGGCCGCGTCGAGCACAAGCTCGAGCGTCCTGATCGAGCGCCGACGCTCACCGGCCGGCAACCCCTTGAACCTGATGCCACTCCAGTTCGGCCCGGCAGGATCAGCGCTGAGCGCGGCAAGCGTCTGTCCGGCCGACGTCGCTGCATCGTCTTCTTCTTCGTCGCTGCGGCGTCCGTACCCGTCCTCGAAATCGATCCGAAAGTCTTGGACCGGCTTGCGGCCGAGTTGAACTCGCACATCAGCGAGCGCATTCTCCGTGTCGAGATCGGCGAACACATGAGCATGGGAATCGAGAAGCGCGATCGCCTGCTCACCCCAGAGTCGAGGGGTGTCGACGGTTGCATCCGCGGCACTGACGTAAATCGTGTGCACGGGTTGGATCTCGTCACGGTTTCCCGGGTACTGCGCCGCGAGCCGCTCGTCCACCGGATCCAGAAGTCCGTCCAGACGATCGTGGACGGCGGCGGAGAGTCGGGATTCTGTCATCGGACGATCTTCTCAGAACGTCCGCGAGCCCGCAGGTTCTCACGCCGCCGATCCAATCCGAGTCAGCGGCCCCCGACGAACGGAACGTTGACGAAGCTCGGCCGGTCTGCAGCCAACTCGATGTGCTGCGGTTTGAGTTGGCTGTCGGCGAGCATCGGGCCGAGCGCCAGGTATCGCGGCACGCTGGCAGCGTAGACGTCGACGCGGAGCCGGTGCCCCGGTTGCAGCACTGCGTCCGTCGGGAGCATGTTGATGTCGACGGTGGTGACCTCACCGGGAACCACCGGCTGACGCGTGTCGATCGTCAGATAGTGGTGCGGTTCACTGTAGTCACCGTTGGCCGAGCGAGTGCTCTTCGAATCGTCGACTGCCCGCAGCGACGCAGTCAGAGCGCCGTTCGTGATCGGTGTCGATGTTCCGTCCGGTGCTACGTCGTTGACCGTCGCTGCCCAGAATCCGTCCGTCGCGTCCAGGACGGTCTCGAGGTGGACGTTGATCGGGCCCGAGAGTGAGGTCGGCTCCGTCACTGCCTCACCGGTGAACGTCAGGCCCTCCGCTTCCTGGAATCGGGAATCCTTGGAACACGTCGCACCGAGCACCACGGAGATCCCGGCAGTTCCCTGAGTTCCGTCACCGGAGCAGAAGCCTCGCAGTCCTGGTGCGACTGTCAATCGCGCTGCGGCACTGGGCGGGTCATTCGTCAGCGAACCGTCGTACGCTGCGTGGGCGGCAGTACCGCTGGGCGCAGAGTTCAGATACATACGTTCGTAGCTCGCACCGGCTCGCGGGAACTGATCGTCCGTGATCCATCCGCCGCCTTGCTGGAACATCGTCACCGGACCGTAACGATCGATTCCGTTGTCGATGCCCTTGAGCCACTTGTCGAACCACGCACGTTCGAGTACGTCGAGGCGCGGCGGCGCACCGTCCTTGCCGAATCCTCCACCGGGAGTGACGTGATAGCCGTTCCCCATGATCAACTGCTTCTGCCCGGGCGGCAGATCGATTCCGTTGTAGATCCGCGGCTCACTGTTGGCGAAGATGTCGTGCCAACCGCCGTAGACCATCGTCGGAACGGCGATGTTGCCGACGTCAGCGGCTCGGTCCTGATAGAACTGCCCGTCTTGCGCGACTTGCAGAGTCGACGGCGACACGTCCTCGATTCTCTGAGCCGTCATCGCTTGCACCAGTTCAGGAATAAGCGTTCCCGGATCCTCGAGGCGGCTCGCCAACCACAGGGGATCGAAGTTTCCTTGCAGGATGTCCTGAACGTTCGGGATGAGTTTGAGCCCGTTGACCGCGGTCAACCACAACGGCATGAACCCGACTCCGAGGCCGCCACCGGTTCCGACGATGTCGCGCAGCAGATCGTTGCCAGGTTCGACCGGGAAGATCGCCTTCAGTGCAGGTGGATTGTTGCTCGCCGCCTGCACCGAGTTGATCGCGGAGTACGAGATGCCCGCCATCCCTACTTTCCCGTCGGACCATCCTTGCTTGCTCATCCAGTCGATGACCTCGACCGAATCCTGTTGCTCGCGCTTACCGAGCACGTCCCAATTACCTTGGGAGAAGCCGGTTCCACGTGCATCGACCACTACCTGCGTGTATCCGTTCTGGACCAGATCACGGTTGACGCCGAGAACCCTGGCGCCTCCGCCGGCGATGACGCCCGTCAACTCCGACACGCCGTCGAACGGCGCCGCGAGGTCGAGCGAGTTCGCAACGTCCATCAGCGTCTCACCGACCTGCGGGATCGACAGAGCTGAATCCACCAGTGTGTCCAGCAGTTTCGTGTACGGCGTGATGTTGAGGACCGAAGGCGTCTTCGATTCCACGGCCCGCCCGGATGCATCCGCCGGTCGGTACACATTCGCTTGCAGAACTGTGCCGTCACTCATCGTGATGGGCACGTCCCACTCGATGGAGACCCCCGGATACTGCGGCGTCGCCTCCGTTGCCGCGAGCCAGGCCTGCCCGTCCGACCCTCCCGTCGGATCCGCAGAAGCGACGGCGCTCGGCACCGTCAATCCCACGACGCACAGCCCCACCGCAATCTTTGTCGACCTTCGACGTAGAAGTCGTGTCCTCACGAAAACCCCAATTTTCTGTTGTGATGACCCAGCCCTGCCCCCACGACAGTGACCGGTGTCACGAACTTACCGGATAGTAACTTCCGTCCCATATGTCGTCAATAGGTCTGAATGCCGACCGGACGGCTAGCTTTGAAGATGTGTCACGATCACCGCTTCCCGTCCGCGACGGCCTGAACCCCAGTCGCATCCGTCAGCCCGACGACGGCATGTGGACGACGACGCTCGACTACCTGCTCGAACGGTTCCCCCAGGACGCCGTCCGATTGCGGGAGAAGGTCGCAGCCGGGGAGGTCGTCGACGAGAAGGGTGTCGGAATCACCGAGACGAGCGCTTTTGCTCCCCGGCGGTTCGTCTACCTGTACCGCGACCCTCCCGTCGAAACGCGGGTGCCGTTCGAGATCGACATCCTTTATCGGGACGAAAACATCCTGGTCGTGGACAAGCCGCACTTTCTCGCGAGCACGCCCCGCGGGCGATACATCGCCGAATCGGCCTTGGTGCGGTTGCGTCGAGATCTCGATTTGCCGGAGTTGAGTCCAGCGCATCGCCTCGACCGCGTCACGGCGGGACTGCTGCTGTTCACCGTGCATCAGTCGGCCCGGCGCGGCTATCAGACCATGTTCGCCGAGCGCCGCGTCGCCAAGGAATACGAGGCCATCGCGCGTTACGACGCGCAGGTGAGCACTCCCGTGGTCGTGCGCAGTCGCATCGTGAAAGAACGCGGCGTGCTCAAGGCCGCGGAGATCGAGGGCGAACCCAACAGCGAGTCGCGGATCGAACTGATCGAAACGCGAGACGGCTTCGCGCGGTACCGGTTGATTCCCCATACCGGCAAGACCCATCAACTTCGCCTGCACATGACCTCGCTCGGGCTACCGATCCACGGCGACAACTTCTATCCCGACTTCTACGACGTTGCCGCAGAGGATTATTCGAACCCGCTGCGCCTGCTGTCGAAGGTTCTCGAGTTCGAGGATCCCACGACCGGCCGGCTGCAACGGTTCGAAAGTCGGCGGACCCTGTCCTGGCCGGACGAATCAGGCAGTGGCGACTCGCCGTAGGGACCCCGGACCCTTCCACTGCGCCTCCGATACCGGGAGGATGGAAGCGCAGACCGCACCGCAAGAGGAGACCAGATGAGCAAGACCGCCGTCGTACCCGAAGCCGTACGGGAGATCGAGCGCAAGTACGAGGCGCCGGCCGAGCAGGAAGTTCCCGCCTTGGGCGGACTTCCCGGTGTTGTCGGCGAACCGGTCCACGACTCGATACAGCTCTCTGCCACCTACTTCGACACCGCGGACTACCGGTTGCTGGCCGAGAAGATCACGCTGCGCAAGCGTGAGGGTGGCGACGACGCGGGGTGGCACATGAAACTTCCCGCAGGCCAGGACACTCGAACCGAAATCCAACTTCCCCCGGACGAGAGCACCGATGTGCCCTCGCCGCTGTCGAGTCTGATCCGGGCGATCATTCGCGGTCACGATCTGGTGCCGGTCGCCCTGATCATCACCGATCGGGAGCGCACCAGGCTCAACGGCGAAAACGGTGTGCTGCTTGCCGAAGTGGTCTCCGACACCGTCATCGCCTGCAAGGCAGACGGTTCCGGAGAGTCGACGTGGCAGGAAGTCGAGGTCGAACAAGGCGCAGGCGGGCAAGAGCTGGCCGATGCAATCGAGTCGGTTCTACTGGACGCCGGGCTGGAGCGCTCTGCGAGTCCGTCCAAACTCAAACGAGCACTGGGCACGTCGGTCACACCGTACGCCGGTCACGAGGTCACCTCGGGCAAGGCGTCGAATCCGCGGATCTTGTTGCGTAATTACCTCATCGAACAATTGCGCGCACTGGTCGCCGCGGATCTCGGCACGCGTCGGGCCGACGACGAAGCCGTTCACGACTTCCGGGTTGCGGCACGTCGCATCCGCAGCGCTCTGCAGTCGTACGCCGGCCACTCCCCCAAGACCGACGATCTCATCACGGATCTGCGGTGGATCGGTGGAAAGTTCGGTGACGCCCGCGACGTCGAGGTCCAGTGGGAGCGTCTTGTGGAACGCCTCGGCGAAATCGACGAGATGCCCGAGCGAGAAGCTGTGCGAGCTCGAATCGACGAGTTCTTCTCTGCACGTGGTGAAACCGCCCAGGAAACAGCCCTCGAGGCGCTCGATTCCGAGCGATACACCACGCTGCTCGATCGCCTCGACGAGTACGTCGGCGACCTCGAATTCGACACCGCCACCCACCGCGTCGGAAAGAAGGCATCGGCACGAGAGTTGGCCCATACCCTGCGGCACCTGGCACACAAGGTCGGTAAGCGGGTCGATCACGTCTTCGATGCCGATAGCCGCACCGAGCGTGACGAGCGAATGCACCGCGCCCGCAAGGGAGCCAAGCGGATGAAGTACGCGATCGAGGTCATGGAACCCGTGTCGAAGAGCCGAGCGAAGCGTGCACTGAAGCATTTCAGCCACTTCCAGGATGTTCTCGGCGAGCACCAGGATTCCGTTGTCGCCCAACATCATCTACTTGCAATGGCAGCCGAGCAGGAGCATACCTCGCTCACCAGTTTCGGATTGGGCATGGCCTACCGACGAGAACTGGAAATAGCCGACGGGCAATCGACCCTGCTACGCAAGACGTGGAAGGAAGCCGTGAAGTCAGCATCGTCACTCTGGTGACGTCGCTGTAACCAGTCGACCGATCTCGATCATTTCAGAGGGAGTAGACATGAACACACTTGCAGGACACCAGGATGTCGTCGCCGGTATCGACGGATCCGAGGCCTCGACGGCGGCGGCCCGGTGGGCGGCCTCCGTCGCGAACGCGGTGAACTCACGACTGATTCTGGCGCACGCCCTGCCGCAAGAGGGCCCGATCTACAGTCCCGCTGCAGTGATGTTGCAGTCACAGTTCCTCAGCCAGATCCGCGAAGACGGCGAAGCGATCGTCGATGCCGCCGCCACGGTGATTTCGGCCGAATTCCCCGAACTGACCATCGAATCCGAGATCGCGCCAGGGCCGGCGTCGACGCATATCCTCGAATCCTCGGGTACCGCACGCCTGATCGTGATGGGGTCGACCGGATCGGGCGCACTGCGCTCACGGCTGCTCGGATCGACCGCACTGAAGGTGGCCAATCATGCAACCTGTCCGGTCACCGTGTGGCGTGGTTCGGCGGAGAATCCCGGTCCGGATCAGCGTCCCGTCATCGTCGGAGTGGACGGAAGCGCGTTGAGCAAGAAGGCCGTCGAGTACGCGTTTCGTTATGCCGATCAGTTCGACGCGCCGCTCATCGCGGTCCACACCTGGCAGGGCTCGTCCACCTTCCGCGAAGGCGGAGCGGGAATCCTGATCGACTGGGAGGCTGTCGAGCAGGAGGAATCGGCGCTACTGGCGGAAAATCTAGCCGGTATGGCCGACCAGTACCCGGACGTGCCGGTCACCCGCATCAGTGAACCCGGTGCCGCTGCTCCCGTCATGCTCAAATACGCCGACGACGCACAGTTGATAGTTGTCGGAAGTCACGGCCGCAGTGCGATGGCGGGCGCCGTGATGGGCTCCACCAGCCAGAATCTGCTGCACCATGCGCCAGGGCCGGTCATGATCTGTCGCGCCTGAATTGCTGTGCGCCTTTATTAACCCCCCGCGGTTAATAAAGGCGCACAGCAGGGGTCAGGCGAGACCCGTGCCCACCAACTGACCTACTCCGTACGTCACGGCCATCGCCAGCGCGCCGCCGATCACCACGCGTAGCACCGCTCTGGTCTTGCGAGCTCCGCCGAGCGTCGCGCTGATCGTCCCGGTCAGCGCAAGTGCGATCAGCACCGCGAAAAATGCGATAGGGACGCGGATGCCTGTCGGCGGCACCAGAATTGCGACCAACGGGATCGCCGCGCCGATCGTGAACGAGATTGCCGACGAAATCGCCGCGTGCCACGGATTGGTGAGATCGTCTGGATCGATACCCAATTCGACTTCTACGTGCGCCGCGAAGGCGTCGTGCTCGGTTAATTCTTCGGCGACGCGGCGGGCCGTCTCCGGACTCAATCCCTTGTTCTCGTAGATCTCGGTCAGTTCCTGAAGTTCAGCCTCCGGGGTCTCGAGGAGTTCCTTCTTCTCCTTCTGCAGGAGTGCGCGTTCGGTATCCCGCTGAGCGCTGACCGAGACGTACTCGCCCAACGCCATGGACACAGCGCCGGCAACCAGTCCAGCAAAACCTGCTGTGAAGATCGCGGAGCGCTCGGTCGTGGCTGCCGCAACACCGACCACGAGACCTGCGGTCGAGACGATTCCGTCGTTTGCACCCAGAACACCTGCACGCAGCCAGTTGAGGCGATTGTTCAAACTCGGTGCGTGAGGTTCCGATTCCCCACCGGGCGCCCCGTCGGTCAACTGCACACTGTCTCCGGACATGGCAACAGATTAGGACGATCAGTCCGGTTGCGATAGCAATCTGAGCCTGTCCTTCGCGCACTGATATATTCCGATTGGCACCCCAACCAAGCATTTGTTAGGTTTGAAATCGGCAGACATCTGGAGGCATTGTGAGCGCAGTACGCACCGCTTTTGTCAGCGGCGGAACCGGTGGAATCGGGTCGGCGATCGCCCTGACCCTTGCCGAACGCGGACACGACGTCGCCTTCACCTACCGAAACAACAAGGGCGCTGCCGAGCAACTGAGCGAGCAGATTCGAGCGCATGGCGTGCGCGCCCACTCGTACGCTCTCGACTTGACCGACGAGTTGTCGATCAGCGCCGCCGTCAACGATGCGGTCGATGATCTGGGCACATTGACGACGCTGGTCCACGCTGCGGGACCGCACGTCCCGATGACGCACCTCTCACGTGTGACGCCGGCGTTCTTCACCGAACAACTCAACCAGGAGGCCGCGGCGTTCTTCACCCTCGTCCACACCGCCCTGCCTGCGCTGCGTGCATCCTCGGGTTCGGTGGTGGCGGTGACAACCGCGGCAACGGATCGCTTTCCCGTGCGCGACGGACTCTCCGCAGGCACCAAAGGGGCTGTCGAACAACTTGTTCGCGGATTCGCCGCAGAGGAAGGACGCTACGGCGTCCGGTTCAACGCTGTCGGACCAGGCATGTTGACGGACGGAATGGCGGAGCGCCTGATCAGCTCCGCCGAACTCGACCAGGGCGCGCTCGACGTGACGATGAGCCGAATCCCGTTGAAGCGCTTCGGATCAGCTGCCGACATCGCCGAAGCAGTATGTTTCCTCGCAAGCGACGCGGCCGGATTCATCAGCGGCCAGAAGCTCAACGTCGACGGTGGCTACACCGTCTGAGCGCTATCCGCCCAACTTGCGAAAGACCAGTCGCACGGCAAGTTCCAGGTGCGCCATCACCTCGTCCGTCGTCATCCGGCCCGCAACCCACGAGACGAGACTCGACATCCAGACGTCGTCGATCACCTTCACCGCGTCCAACTGCTGCTGCGAGACCTCCTCGACACCGATCGCCTTCGCGAACATCTCGGTCACGACCCCACCGAGCGCGTTGAGTTCCGGAGTCGCCGACGCGTCCGCGAACATGTACGCCCGAACCAACGCTTCGTAACGGAGGTGATCGGTCTCGAGGACTTCCGTATTCTTGCGCAGCACAAACAGAATCCGGTCCGACGGAGTCTCGCCCGGGATTACAAAGTCCTGGAATCTGTCACGCAAACCCTCGAACATCCACAACAATGCGACGACGAGCATGTGGTTCTTGGACGGGAAATACCGGTAAACAGTGCCGATCGCGACGCCAGCGCGATCGGCGACCGATCGCATCTGCACCGCGTCGTAGCCGCCTTCGGAGGCGGATTCCATTGCGGCGTCGACAATCCGGCGAAAACGCGCTCGTTGCGACGGCGTCGTACGACGTCCGGTCACCGAGCTACGTTCGACCACCGACTGGTCTGCCTTGTCGCCACCTGCCATGTCCACAACCCTTATTAGACGTCGTTTTGCCGACTCCCAATGTAGCCGCCCAACGCAATTGTCGGGTGCATGACTGCCCGCTTCCGAACTGCCCGCCAGTGGAACTGGCCCAGATCAGGAAGCGCGCCGCGGCCGATCGGATCGGCCGCGTCTACGTGGATCTTCCGACCAGTCGCGAGAGGGTGCGCGTCCGCCCGGAGCTGGAGCCCGGCGCCTGTCGGGTTGCGGCGCGCGTCGTTCCGGTCTGCGTTGCCCAGTTGGAGCAGGCTGGGCGCGGCGAGCGGGCGGCCTCCGTCGATCGGTCTGTGGCTTCTTGGCAATGCCGAACCGAGGCTTGCCGAAGACCAGCGGTATCCAACCCCGACCGCTGCTCTCGGCAGAGGCGACAGCCTCGGGCTCACGGAAGGCTGCGTGCGCGATGAGCCCGAACATCAGCAGGGTGGTGATCATCGACGTTCCGCCCGCCGAGATGAGCGGTAGTTGCAGACCGGTCACCGGAATCAGGCCGACGACGTAGGCGATGTTGATGAACGCCTGCACGACGATCAACGTCGTTGCCGTCGCTGTCATGACTTTGAGGAACGGATCAGTGGACCGTTTCGCGATCCGCAGCCCGACGATCAGAACCGCGGCAAAGAGAGCGACGACGATCAGCGCGCCGACCAGACCCAACTCTTCACCGATCACGGCAAAAATGAAGTCGTTGTGCGCCTGCGGGAGATAGCTCCATTTGGCGTCGGACTGTCCTAGACCGCGACCGAAGATGCCTCCGTTCGCCAGTGCGTACTTGGCCTGAGTGCTCTGGAAGTTCAAACCCTGCGGGTCGAGATCAGGATTGAGGAAAGCCTTGATGCGATCCGAGCGGTAACCAGCCGTAAGCCCGAGCACGAGAAATGCGACTGCGGAACCGAGTGTGAGGCTGATGAATGTCTTCATCCGAAACAGCCCGAACCACAGCACCGACATGAAGATGATGCCGATGGTGATGGTGGTTCCGAGGTCCTTCTCCAACACCACCAGAACCAGAACCAGCAACGTCGTACCGCCGATCACCGGCAGCGCGCGGTTGACGTCCATCCGCGCCTTCATGAACGACGCAACCGTCGCTGCGGACCAGATCGCCAGAGCAAGTTTGGCCAGCTCCGACGGCTGGAAGGAAATGCCCGCGATCACGAACCAGCTGCGAGCACCCATCTGTTCCGAGCCGATACCTGGAATCAGCACCAGGACAAGCAGAACAAGACACAGGATCAGCAGCCATGGTGAGGCTCTACGCATCGTTTCGGTCGGCAACCGCACGACCGCCACGAACATCACCAAACCGATCGCTGCGAACATGCACTGCGGCCAGAAGCGGGCGTAGGACGTCCCGGACAGAACATAGGATTCGACGCCCGAAGACGACAGCACCATCAGCAGTCCGAACGCGACGATCAGCACGACCAGACCGACGATCATATGGAAATCGAACAGTGGCCGATTGGTCCACATCGCCGTTCGAGCGCGGAAGGGTGTCGATGTGCGGTCACGTTTGTCCGACGCTCCACGGGGTGAGTTAACTGGCTCTCCACTCCCGCGACCGTTGGGCTTGTCTTCACTGCGACCGGTCACCACACAAGTATCGTCCCACGACTCCTAACCCATGGGTAACACAAGTCCCATGAGTCACACGGGCTCGGCCTCCCGAGGTCCATGTAGACCCACGAAATACCAGGTCACGTCCTTCGCCGGCGTCGGTCTGCCACCGCTCCCGCCAACGAGAGCGTCAACATGACCACGCAGACGGCAAGCGCGATCCCGAACGCACGTCCGTATCCGTCGGGCGAGCATCCGAGCACACCGAGATACAACCCCGATACCGCGGCCAGCGAGATGGTCGCTGACAGGCGCTGAGACAGTTGAAGGAAACCCGCCGCAACACCGTTCGCGCCCGGCGGTGCATATTCGAGAGTCAGCACCCGATTGGGCGCGTCGACCAAACCGCTGGCAACTCCCGACAACACCGCCAGGACCACCAGCACCGGGATCAGATGTTCCCGCGGAATCAGATTGACCGCTGCGATGTAGCCGAGGATGACAAGGATCTCGCCGACGATGGCAAAAACCACCGCACTTCGGCCGAACCTGGCAACCAGCCGCCATCCGAAAGCCGACGTCAATGCCATCGCGAGTGAGCTACCGGTCATGATCAACGCCGCACTCAGCGGGGCGAAGCCCAAACCCTCGATCAGATAGAGGCTGAGCACCGCGTTGACGGCGAGGATGGATCCGAACCAGAAGAGTGCAACCGTCGTACCCAACCGGAAGCCCCGCGAGGCGATCAACGACGGAAGCAGTACCGGCGTCCCGCCGCGCTCGGCGTACCGACGTTCCCAGAACCAGAAGGCAACGGCAGCGCCGAACGCACCGATCAGGAAAGCCGCAGCCACAGTGACACTGGTTCGGGTCACGATGGGCCACAACAGGAGCCCGGCCGTAGTCGCCAGCAGACACAGCCCAACCGGATCGATCGACGCGCCCGATCGGGTAGTTCGATCACGGCGCAGAAAGCGAAACGCCAAAATCAGAGTGATCAGAGCAAACGGCACGTTGAGAACGAGAAGCAACCGCCATCCGAAGTCGGCGTCAGAATACTTCAGCAGAACGCCACCGAGGATCGGTCCGGAAACGCCGGCCAGACCACCCGCGGTGCTGTACGCGCCCAACGCCTTCGCCCGAGCCTTTCCGGACACCCGGTCGGTGATGATGCCGAGCACCTGCGAACTGATGGTGCCTGCGCCGATCCCCTGCCCAAGACGAGCCAACACGATCATCGACGGATCCGACGCACACGCTCCGAGGATTCCCATCACCGCGAAAATGCTCAGGCCCGCCAAGAACAAGCGTCGACGCCCGACGACGTCACCGAGTCGGCCCGCCGGCACAAGGGCCAAGCCGAAAGTCAGCGAATAGCTCGCAAGGATCCACTGCACCTCGGAGGTCGACGCGCCCAGCGACGCCCGGATCGACGGAACCCCGATTCCGAGCACCGCCGAATCGAGAAGAGTGGTGAAGCCCGCGGCTACGCAGACGATGATCTCCCAGCGGACGGCCGAATCGAGCTTGGTGGATTCGGCCGCCGCTGTGACCGTGTGGGACAGGACCCGTTACCCCGCAGCTTCAGACGCGGCCCGACGCGTGAGCGGCGGTCTCAACCCCAAGTGCTCTCGCAGCGTCGACGTGGAGTACTCGGTGCGGTACGCCCCACGCTCCTGCAGTTCCGGGATCAACCAGTCCACGATCTCGTCGAGCCCGGTCGGCACCAGGTACGGCGAGATGTTGAAGCCGTCCGAAGCTCCGTTGCGCACCCAATGGACCAACTGATCTGCGACCTGCCCCGGGGTGCCCGCAAAACCCGAACGCTGCGAGGTCTCGATGGCGACCTGACGTAGCGACAGGTTCTTTGCCTCGGCGAGAGCCCGCCATTCACGTGCAATCGCAATGGGGTCGTTGCCGTCTCGCGCGGAACCGCGCGTCTCGGACACCGGGCGGGCAACCGGATCTTCCTCGGGGAGTGGACCGTCGGGGTCTCGATCGGAAAGGTCCTTACCCCACACCAGTCCGACGAGAGAGAGGGCAGTCTGACCGGTGAACTGGCCTTCGAGGACCCACCGTGCCTTCTCCTCGACTTCGGACTCGTTCTCCGCCAACACGATCTGCGTGCTGGGCAAGATCTTGACGTCGTCCTCCGGTCGCCCGGCTTTACGCAACCGAGCCCGAATGTCGTCGGCGAAGTCGAGCGCGCCGTCGAAATGAGTCCCGTGTCGCGAGAAGATGACGTCGGCATGGGTCGCCGCGAAATCGCGTCCACTCGGGGAATCACCCGCTTGGAAGATGACCGGATGCCCCTGGCGGCTTCGGGGAAGCGTCGGCGTCACGGAGATGTCGAACTGTGAAGTCTGCCTGCGCACGTCGCCGACGGCACCCGGAGTAGACCAGTTCTCGGACGTGCGAGAATCCGAGATCGCGTCGTCGGCCCACGAATCCCACAGTGCCCGCGCGGTTTCGATGAACTGCCCGGCACGCCCGTAGCGCAGGGAGTGGTCGAGAAAACCACCGCGACGGAAGTTCTCTCCCGTCCACGCGTTGTCGGTGGTCACCGCATTCCAGCCGGCCCGTCCGTCGGAAAGTAGGTCGAGGCCGGAGAGTCGACGCGCAAGGTCGGCCGGTTCGTTGTACGTGGTGTTCTGTGTCGCGACCAACCCGATCTTGTCGGTGATACCGGCGAGGGCGGCCAACTGCGCAATGGCGTCGGGGCGGCCGGCGATATCCAGATCGAGAATCTTGCCGTTCTGCTCGCGAAGCCGCAGGCCTTCACCGAGGAAGAAGGCGTCGAACAGACCTCGCTCGGCGGTGAGTACCAACCGCCTAAACGTCTCGAAGTCGATCTGGGATCCGCTCGCGGAATCGGACCAGATGGTGGTGTGGTTGACCCCCTGGAAGAAGACACCGAAGTGAACGTGAGCGTCGGGTCGAGGTACGGCGGAGCGTGATGCAGTCATGGCCGAAATATCCTTAGCGCGAAGTCAAGTCAGGAGGAGTGGGCGAATCGATTTGAGGGCCGCTGCAGACCGAGGTTGCCCCTCAGGGTCGATCCCGGAACCGGGCGTCGCGTCAACCCGGCCTTGGACAGCGTCGGAAGCACGAATTTGGCCAGCACCGGAAGGTCCTCGTCGATCACGAGAGCATGGAAATGAACACCGTCGAGGTGTCCGGCCAATTCCTTCAGAACCACGGCCGCTTCCCCCGGATCTGCAGCCAGGAGCAGTCGGCCGGTGACGACGGCATTCCCGTACGAGTTCAGCTCGGTCCTCCGCTGCGCCGCAGACAGATTCGGCGTATCGAATGCCACATCGACCTCGGCGACCACCAATGACGCGCCCTCATCGCGCGCCTTGGCAGCCGACTGTGCAATGGTCTCCACCGAATCACCCGAAACGAGAACAACATCCGGCTGGCGTGGATCGATTTCGCCGTAGCGGCCGAACACCACCAACTGGCCTTGAGGCGGCCGCGGAACGATTGCCGGCCCCTTCACCGAGAACGTGTCGCCCTCGAAATTGACGTAATGCAGACGATCAAGTTCGAGGAAACGCCCACTGAGATAGTCACGAACGACGGCGTCGTCCTCCCACGAGTCCCAGAGATCGGTCACAACGGTGACCGAATCCCGCTGCTCTTGCTGACGCGCCGACTCCGTTGTTACCGGAGCCCTCCCCCACGCCCTCGCCGCGGCATCGTCTTCGACCGGAACAGCAAGCCAGCCGCCACGCCCACGCGAGGAGTAGTCCAACGTCGCCAATTGCGAGGACGTATGAAACGGTTCGGCGTACGTGGTCCCGACGACGGGGACCAGCCCGATCGTGCTGGTTGTCGCCGCCACGTACGACGCCCTCGAGACGGCATCGATGCGGCCGACGACGTCACCACTCGGGGGGAGGATGGAATCGTCGAACGTCGCGAACGTGAAGCCGGCATTCTCGGCAGCCGCGACGCGATCGCGCACGGCTTTGCCCGTGAGCAGCTGGTCCGGGCGGTGTGAGCTTCGGCGCCAGGCAGCGGGGTGAGTGCCCTCGCCGTCCAGTTCGATACCCACGGCAAATACAGTCATGTGTCCTCCATCGGTCCTGGCGGTAGCACCCACACTGCGGTTAGGTAGCGGGTTGCTGCGGCATCATCGAGCCAGGTCTCTCAGCCACTCTGGATGGTGGATGCAATCTATGCGGGCCACGCTGGGCAAGTCAAATCACGCTTGTCGAATCATATTGACCTACAACATATTTCAATACAATCATCCTGATCGAAAGGGTTGCGCAACGCTAGCCGACGTAGACACG
This sequence comes from Rhodococcus sp. MH15, assembly GCF_019266045.1. Classification (NCBI taxonomy): domain Bacteria; kingdom Bacillati; phylum Actinomycetota; class Actinomycetes; order Mycobacteriales; family Nocardiaceae; genus Rhodococcus; species Rhodococcus sp. MH15. The sequence continues at coordinate 946,474 of NZ_LPNP01000080.1, read as the reverse complement.
AAAGAGCCCCGCCCGACTCGCGTCGGACGGAGCTCTCGGTGTGCGCTGGAACGCTACTTCGCGCCCATCCATGCCTGATCGAACAGCATGATGCCGGTTGCAGTCGGAACCACACCGTGCACGTTCTTCTGCCAAGCCCAGAACGACGTGAGCCCGCCGATCGGCGCCGACGGAACCGTCTCGTTCCACAGCGTCTGAATTTTGCCGATGATCGCAAGAGTCGACGAATTGTCCTTGGCCTGTTGTAGATCTGCGATCAGCTGATCCATCGCCGGGTTCGCATATCCAGCAGTATTCGCCATCGAGGTGCTGTTGGTCGTGGAGAACAATCCGAGATCGAGAATCGACTCGTACATTCCGATGCCCGCGTGCGCGAGGTCGAAATCGTGCTTGACGTAGACGTTCTGCACGATGTCGCCGGCGTTGTTGGCCAAGATCAAGTTCACCTCGAACCCGACGGCCTGCAACAGTGACTGCACGGCGAGGCCGATCGCGTGGTCCTTCGGCTCACTGAGAACGACGTAGTCGAGGCTGCCGTCGTACCCGTCTGCCTTCGCCTGATTCAGAAGTTCCTTCGACTTGTCGGGGTCGTAGGCAATACCCGGTGTGTCTACATGCCATTGAGACGTCGGACCGAACAACTCCGAGCCCGGCAGTCCCTCACCGTTTTCCACTCGCTGATCGATCAACGTGGTGTCTAGCGCGTAGCCGATAGCCTGACGGACGCGAACATCCGAACCCGGTCGGCCCTCACGGTTGTTGATAATCTCGGCACTACCGGCATTGAGCACGTCGATGTAGCCGGGGTAGCCAGCGGACTTGGCGGAATTGATCGCCGACGTGAGGCCGCGAATGTAGGCGACATCGAGCTGACCGCTGTTCAATGATTCGAGATTCGCCTGCGGACCGTTGAGCGCAACCATCCGCAACTTGTCCAGCTTGGGGGCGCCGCCGTAGTAGGACGGGTTGGCCTTGAAGATTCGCTCGACGCTCGGTGTGAAGACATCTTCGGTGAAGGGTCCGGCTCCGACGGCGGTGAACTTGTCGCCCTGCTGCGAACTCGGGGCGACGATCATCCCGTGCCCGAGAGCGAGCATCGACGGAAAACGCATCCACGGCGTCTTCAGCTTGAATTCCACTGTCGTCGGACCGCTTGCCTGCGCCGATTCCACCGAAGCCAGCCACAGTTCGGCGCCATTGCCCTTGCCCGCGTTGTACCGATCGATGCTCGCGATCACGGCGTTGGCGTCGAGGGTGGTGCCGTCACTGAACTTCACACCGTCGCGAAGTTTCAGCGTCCAGGTGGCTCCGTCGTCAGCTGTCTCGAGCGATTGAGCCAACTTGGGCTCGAACTCGCCGCTCGCAGTGTTGTAACTCATCAGGACGTCGTACACAGCAGCGAAGGCCTCACCGCCGGAACCGCCGCGCGCGGCCGTCTTCGTCGGGTCGAGTGAGGGAACGAGCACCTGTACGCCGTACGTCATGGTCCCGCCGGCCACCGCAGTTCCCGGATCGGGCTGCTCGTTGACCATGCCGGTCACGACGTCCGCCGACGCGGTCGTCGTATCGGTCCCGCTGTCGTCACCGTTGCTCGCGCAGCCCACCAACAGAACCCCGGTGCCGAACAATGCGACGGCGACCCGGCTGACTTTCCCGATGCGCCAAGATCTCGAGTGCGACACGGAGATTCCACCTCACTTTCAGTAGACGCAGCCACGGATCGGCCGCAATCGGCTAATAGTGATGTCCTCTGTGGAGTGACGCCCAGCACGTTCCCGGTGACCGGAAACATTCACGGAGACAAAGGATGCGCATAACTGAGATGATCGGGCCGAGTGGTTGACTGCGACTGACATCCGAACACGAAAAAGCTCCAACCTTATGTTCGAAGAACATGAGATTGGAGCTTTTCGATAAGAATTATGGTGGCCAGGGCCGGGATCGAACCGGCGACCTTCCGCTTTTCAGGCGGACGCTCGTACCAACTGAGCTACCTGGCCGGACGGCACCCGAACCGAATGCCTATCGCATTGCTTTGTTCTCAACCGATTGATTGAGAACAAAGCTTTGCGACCCTGACGGGACTCGAACCCGCGACCTCCGCCGTGACAGGGCGGCGCGCTAACCAACTGCGCCACAGGGCCTTGCTTTTTCCTTGCTGTGAAACCGTACTACATCTTCGAGCCGCTCCCAAACCACTGTCCTGGCCTGGCATTTGTGCATCTCAAAGCGTGTCGTGCGGGTAAAACCATACTGCATCGTTTCGCTTTCGCAAAACGTACCCCCTACGGGATTCGAACCCGCGCTACCGCCTTGAAAGGGCGGCGTCCTAGGCCGCTAGACGAAGGGGGCCCGCCGGATCTCTCCGAACTAGTACCCCAACGGCGTTCCGTTGGGAGCTTGGATAGCTTATGGCACGGCATTCGGAAATCACAAATCGCCTGTTCACGGGCAGAAAAGTGCACTATTCAGTGTCAGGGAACTCGACTTGGGGCCACCCGTCACTATGGAACGTCTCCAACCACTGCGGCGTAGCCATGGCTTCGAGGACTACTTCGAGAGACTCCTCGAACCACTCGCCCAGATCTCCACTGGAGGCAATCAGGTCTGCCATGTACCGCTGACCGGCAAGGCTCGCTGCCAGTACACGCGTGAATTTGTCCGGGTCGGCGCCTTCTCGGAGCAAACCGTCGTCCTTGGCACGCAATGCCAACTCATAGGCGGTCTTTCCCCAGACCTGCCCACCACCGGACTGCACATCCTTGTAGAACTCGGGCTCGATGATCAGCCGGAATTCCGCCTGCACGATTACCTCGGCACGGAAGACCTCGGCAATGTCGAGCACGAGACCGTGCAAAGCGACGAATGGATCGAGGTCTGTTCTCTTGGCCCAACGATCAGTAATTCCAGTGAAGGTTTCGATAGCCGAGGTCAGAACCGCTCGCGCCAACTCTTCCTTGGACTGGAAATGGAAATACATGGCGCCTTTGGTGGCGCGGGAGCCCTCGAGGATCGTGTTCACCGACGCAGCTGCATAGCCGCGCTTGGCGAATTCGACTGCAGCCGCTTCGACCAGGGCGGCGCGGGTACGCCGCGCACGCTCTTGTTGACGTGCCATTTACGGTGTTGTGCCTCTCGCAGAGTTGGTACGCAGAGCCGCCGTGATCGGCGCCTGTCATCCCCCGAAACTTCACAATATCCCCTCCAACACACCCTACGTAAGGACTAGAGCCATACCCGCCAAAAGTACTAGACGCAATCGGCTGTTCAGGGGACAAGAACCGACTTTATGCCCAAAAGACACCAAGTGGTATGGTTTTGGCCGCTCGGGTGCGCCGCAGGGGGTGCGCATCCGAGCTTTTTCGTGCCCGAGATTCTGATAATTCGACCTCGCAGACGGAACTGCTTCGCCGACCGATGGACAGCAGTCCCAAGGTTTTAAACAACTAGTGCAATTGTTTATTCCCCCTTTTCCGTCGAAACCGTGCTGGCAGCATCGAAACAACACAGTTAGACTGTCTAAATGAACGTTGGAGAGGGTCGCAGCAAGGCTCGAGACGAGATCGACGTACTTTGGGACGATCTGGGTGCCTTCGTCCGACGTCTACGCACCAAACGCAACGACCACAAGCTCACGCCGAGCCAGATCCAGGCCCTCGGCCACCTCGACCGACAAGGTCCGTCGACCGCCAAAGAGTTGGCAAAATTCGAGCGCGTCACACCGCAATCAATCGCAAAGACCGTGGCGGCGCTCGAAGAACAGGGCATGGTGACGCGAAGGGCGGATCCATCGGACGGCCGCGCGGTCTTGGTCACGATGACCGAACTCGGCACATCGACCCTTCACGAAGACCGAACGAAACGAACAGAGTGGCTGGCCGAGGTCATCGACGCCGAGTGCACCGAAGCCGAGCGTGACTTGCTTCTGATCGCCGGCCGAATCCTGCGCAGACTAGGCCAGGGCGAGTCCCCAGCATCGACATCGATATCAGAGGAGTCACTGATGAACTCGTGACCACCGTCGTCGAAACGCCGACCCCCCAAACTCCCGTTCCACTGAAACTGAGTCTTGCTCTCGGCTCCGGAACCGTTCTTCAAGCGCTGAACTCGTCGATGATTGCCGTGGCAATCGTCCCGATCGCCACATACTTCGGTTCCAGTTCAGGCACAGCGTGGGTCATCTCGGCCCTCTACATCGCGACTGCGGTCACGGCGCCGGCGGCTGGTCGACTCGGATCGATCCTCGGCGCCAAACGCGTCTACCTCGCCGGATTGGGCCTGATCGCTGCCGGATCGATCCTCGGCTCGCTCGCCCCGTCGCTGGGCTGGCTGATCGCCGCACGAATCCTGCTCGGAATCGGCACGGCGACACAGTATCCGAACGCAATGACCGTCATCCGCGAATACGCTGACCGCCACCGGACTCAAACCCGTTCAGCTATAGCAACACTCACCATTTGCGCTCAATCGGTCGTCGCGCTGGGGCCCACTCTCGGCGGGTTGTTGGTCGGCACACTCGGTTGGCAATCGATCATGTGGGTGAACCTCCCACTTGTCGTCGTCACTGCCGTATGGGTCTTCTTCGCCGCCCCGAGCGACTCCGCCCTGCCCGACCGGGCCGGCGCCGCTGCGTTGTTCAAATCTCTCGACCCACTCGGCATCACCCTGTTTCTCGCTCTGACGACATCGACGATGCTCTTTCTCCTCTCTCTCGCCGAGCACGCGAAGTGGTACCTCGTCCCGTCGACGGCCCTCTTCGCGTTCCTGTTCGTCTGGTGGGAACGTCGAACGGCCTCGGCGTTCATCGACGTCCGCGCCGTCGTCCGAAACCGCGCACTGAGCATGACTCTCGGCCGGACCCTGCTGACTTACACAGCGTTCTACTGCATCTTCTTCGGACTCCCCCAGTGGCTACAGGTAGCCCGCGGAATGTCACCGATCAGCGCCGGGGTCTTCATGCTGCCTGTCGCTGCGGTCGGGATCTTCGCGACCATGTCCGCGTCCAGGGTGTACGGGAAATTCGGCGCACGGATCACCCTGCTGATCGGCACCGCGGCCTTGGCCGTCGGCGGCGTTCTGATCGCCTTTGTCGAATCGAGCTCGACTCCCCTAGTGGCACTCCTGCTGATTGCGGCGATCCTGGGCATTCCCAACGGCTTCAACAACATGGGAAACCAGAACCTGATCAACTCGGTGACCACCTCCGCCGACGTCGGGACGGCGATCGGTCTGTACCGAACAATCCAGTACATCGGCGCCAACCTTGCTGCCGTCGTCATCGAGTTGACCATGCGCGGAACCTTCGACGACGCGGGTCTGCATCGCACGGGCGGGACCATCGCCGTCATCGGAATCGCCCTTCTGGTGGGGGTGGTGTTTTCACGGACTCTGCGGTCCCGTTAGACTCTGCGCCGCGCCCCTATAGCTCAGTTGGTAGAGCTACGGACTTTTAATCCGCAGGTCGTAGGTTCGAGTCCTACTGGGGGCACAAACACAGACCCGGCGCCTCATTCGGAGGCGCCGGGTCTTGTGCATTCGTGCCACATGAATGCAACAGCAGGTCATCGAAGCAGGAACTCGAGGGTCACGCGCTCGAATGCCTCCTTGGCTTCGATCATCACCCAGTGCCCGCAGTTCGGAAATACATGCAGTTCGGCGTTCGGAATCAGTCGCATCGGAATCATCGGCATGTCCGGTGGACACTGCCGATCATCGAGCCCCCATGTCAGCAAGGTCGGGCATTGCACCTTGTGCATCATCGACCAGTACGGCGGCACATCCGAGTTGGACATTATCTGCTGCTGAGCGGCAAAGGCTTTGGATCCGTACATCGCGGTCAATGCCTGGTGCGAGGCCGGATCGTTGGCCGTTTGCCATCGTTCCTCGATCCGCTCCTCGGTGATCACGGATCTGTCGTAAACCATGCACTCGAGCCAGCGAACCAACTTCTCACGGCTGGGAGCGTCGGCGAATTCCTGGAGGAGACGCGTACCTTCGCTCGGGTTCTGACTGAAGATGTTCGGGCCCACGCCTCCGATGGTGACCAATCTGCGGACGCGGTCAGGGAACCTCATCGCGACGTTGACCCCGACAACTCCGCCCATCGAATTGCCGATCATCGCAGCGGATTCGATTCCCAGCGCATCCATGAATCGAACCACCGCCGAGGTTGCCGTGAGAACTGGATGACCGTCGACGGCATCGCTCACGCCGAACCCCGGGAACTCCAGGAGGTGGCAGTGGAAGTGCTTTGCGAACACCTCGAGGTTCCCCCGGTAATTCCGCCATCCACTCACGCCGATCCCGGAGCCGTGCAACAGGATCAACGGCGGACCATCGCCCGCCTCGTGATAGCGCAAAGTCCCCCTGTCGGTAGCGACTTCGCGTTTGGTCCCTTCGTAAGTCACGTCCATACCGCAAGATTAGAACGTGTTACAGATTTGCGACGGCTGATTGCGGAACTTCGCAATCACTGTCAGAAGCATCCCCCGCTGCCTCGACGCCCACTGCGATTCGTGGACTTCTGCTCGCTCGGTTTCGACTTCCCCGTCCCGGCCTTCACACACCGGTTGGGGCGCCGCACCTGCTCGAAGTGCCCGGCGCTCGCCACATGACCGGCCACGCTGACCTTGACCGGCGCGTCCGCGCGGGCGGTTCCGACTTGCGCCGATCCCAACGTCAGGGCGCAAGCAGCCACCAGCACCAGCGCTACCTTCTTCGAGATCTTCATATGCACGGCCACTTCGACACGGGTCCACTCCAGATGCTGAACAGGTGCGCGCACCGAAGGAACACGCTCGGCGTCGACGATATTCAGTCAGGGTGGCCGGCCGCGATCCTTTTGCTCACCAGCATCTGAACAGTCGACGACAAAAGTTTTGGCGGCACGTCAACATCCCGAGGGCGTCAACGAGCCGACGCCCAACGTACGCACCGTTACTGAGAAATCCGTAAATCCGGGCAACCACACAGCGACGGGCGTGGACGTTCGCGTTTGGACTCGCTACGCCACAATCAAACGCCGAACCGCCTCGACTGCCGCCTCCCGACGTCGAGGGATGGAACGAGACGACTTGAGCGCGAGCATCCGGGCGATATCCGTGATCAGCAGGATCAACTCCGTGGGATTCCACGCGGGGTCGATGTGCCCCTCGAGCTGCCCCTTGCGGATTTCCGCAACTTTAGGCCGGAAGGTCTTGCTTCGTATGTCGTCCTCGCTCATGACGTCCGGCGCTTCGAGATCCGCCCATTGCTGCAATCGGGCGTTCTCGGGATGGGCAACGTAGTTGTCGAAGAGGCGACCTGCATAGCCCGGCAAGTCGTCACCTCGAAGTGCTGTCTCCGCTGTTGTTTCGGACGTCCACTGTTCGGTCACGGCAGCGAACAACTCTTCCTTGCTTGCGAAGTACGCATAGAGACGGTCTTTGCTGGCACGCGCTTGCGCGGCGATCCGATTGATCCGCGCGCCGGCCAGCCCGTACGTGGCAAATTCGTCCTTTGCGGCCGCCAGAATGCGGTCCCTCGTAGCTTCCCCTGCTGAGCGCATGTTCACAGCCTAGAACGAATCGACCGTTGCCGAACCATCCGGTTCGGCGTAGCGTGCAGAGTTGACGAACAATTTGGTTCGCGAACAAGTCGTGCCACTTACCGTCAACTCGAGGAGAGACATGAATCTCGACGAAGCCCGAACTGCTTTCGCCCGGCTCCGTGCTGCGGAAAGTGGTGTATCACCAGCAGAACTCGACGAAGTGTGGGCCGCGCTGGAAACCGTCGCCGCCGAAGAAATCCTCGGCGAGTGGAAGGGTGACGACTTCGCCACCGGTCACCGTCTTCACGAAAAGCTGTTCGCGAGCCGTTGGTACGGCAAGACCTTCAACTCGGTCGAGGACGCCAAGCCGTTGATCTGCCGAGACGAAGACGGCAACCTCTACTCCGACGTCAAGAGCGGCAATGGCGAGGCAAGTCTGTGGAACATCGAGTTTCGTGGCGAAGTCACGGCGACGATGGTCTACGACGGCGCGCCGATCTTCGACCATTTCAAGAAAGTCGACGATTCGACGCTCATGGGCATCATGAACGGAAAATCGGCGTTGGTTCTCGACGGCGGACAGCACTACTACTTCCTGCTCGAGCGAGCGTGATTCGCGCCGAACAGAATTCGACGTCCGCCATGCAGATGACAGCGGCGCTCTCACACGGCCCGCACTCCCCCTTCACACTCGACACCGTCGAGATCGACGAACCCCGCGCAGACGAGATCCTGGTTCGCATCGTCGCGGCCGGCCTGTGCCACACAGATCTGTTCACGAAGTCGGTGCTACCGGAACGACTCGGCCCCTGCGTGTTCGGGCACGAAGGGGCGGGGGTGGTCGAGGCCGTCGGCTCGGCGATCGACAAGGTCGTGCCCGGCGATCACGTGTTGTTGAGCTATCGCAGTTGCGGTGCGTGCAGGCAATGTCTCAGCGGTCATCGGGCGTACTGCGAAAGCTCACACGCGCTCAACAGCTCTGGCGCACGCACCGACGGCTCGACGCCGATCCGGCGAGACGGAACCCCGCTACGGTCCGCCTTCTTCGGCCAGTCCAGCTTCGCGGAATACGTCATCGCCTCTGCCGACAACACCGTCGTCGTCGATCCTGCGGTGGACCTGACCGTCGCGGCTCCCCTCGGCTGCGGATTTCAAACCGGCGCGGGTGCCGTGCTGAATCTACTTCGCCCCGAGCCCGACTCGACGTTTGCCGTTTTCGGGGCAGGCAGCGTCGGACTCGCAGCGCTGCTGGCGGCGAGGGCTGCCGGCGTTTCCACCCTGGTCGCCGTGGACCCCGTTGCGCAGCGGCGCGAACTCGCCGAGGAATTCGGCGCCGTCACTGTCGATCCGACCACCGAGGACGCGGTCGAAGCAGTACGCGCCGCCACCGACGGAGGTTCGACACATTCCCTCGACACCACCGGAATCGGCTCCGTGATCAATCAAGCCGTCACATCACTTCGAGCACGGGGAACACTGGCGGTAGTCGGACTCGGAGCGTCCACGGTCGAGATGAACATGGCCGACATCATGCTGAGCGGAAAGACAATTCGAGGATGCATCGAAGGAGAGTCGGAAGTCTCGACGTTCATCCCCGAACTCGTCGAGCTCTTCACTGGTGGCCGGTTTCCGATCGACCGCTTGGTGACGCGCTACGCCTTCTCCGACATCAACAAAGCCGTCGAAGATCAAGCGTCGGGGCGCGTCATCAAACCCGTTCTCGTGTGGTGAGGGGCGAAGTGTCTCATTCGTCGACCCGACGGAATTCGCCCTAGACTGCGCTCCTGCACTAGACGTCGGAGCAAGGTGGGGACGATGACAGAACACACCAGTACGGGCGCGGGCCACGGCCGGGCCGTTATGCCGATCATCCGGATGCGCGCACGCAGCCGCGACGAGAACCATCGCGCATCGACACCACTCGAACTGTTCTTCGACCTGTGTTTCGTGGTTGCAGCCGCACAGGCCGGAGTTCAACTGGTGCATGCTGTTGCCGAGGGCCACTACGCCGACGGCATCGCCGGCTATATGTTCGTCTTCTTCGCGCTGTGGTGGGCGTGGGTGAACTTCACCTGGTTCGCGTCTGCCTACGACACGGACGACGTCCCCTACCGGGTCGCGACCTTCGTACAGATTTGTGGCGTGCTCGTCTTCGCCGCGGGAATCCCCGACGCATTCGACGGAACCGACCGTACGACGGCCATCGTCGGCTACCTCATCATGCGAATTGCGCTCACCTGCCAATGGCTTCGAGCCGCCAGCGGTGAATCCGGTGCAGCGCGAACCACTGCTCTGCAATATGCCGCCGGGCTCGTGATCGTCCAGGCCGGCTGGATCGTGCTGCTCCTGATGTCGGCGTCGGCGTGGATTCCGGGCTTCTTCGTTCTCATGATCGCCGAACTCGCGGTGCCGGCGATCGCCGAACGCAACCACCAGACGCCGTGGCACCCGCATCACATCGCCGAACGCTACGGCCTCTTCACCATCATCATGCTCGGCGAAACCATCGCTGCCGCGACCATCGCGGTCCAATCCGGCATCCGGGATTTCGACGCCGCCGATCTACTGATTCCGATTGCCGTCGGCGGAGTTCTGATCGTGTTCTCCGCGTTGTGGATCTACTTCGCCGTCCCGATCCACGAGTACCTCGCAGACCAGGGCAATCGCGCCGTCCTGTTGTGGGGATACGGGCACTACTTCGTATTCGGATCCGCTGCGGCCATCGGCGCCGGCATCGAAGTAGCCGTCGAGGAAGCAGTTGGCGAAGCGCACATTTCGACGTTCGCAGCATCTGCCGCGGTCACGATTCCGGCCGCGATGTTCCTGATCTTCGTGTGGCTCATGCATTCACGCCACTTCAAGCGCGACAGGATCGAGCAGGCCGTTCTACCGGTGAGCGCAATCCTGGTTCTCGCCTACACATTTGCCGGACACTGGGCGGTCCCGCTCGCCGGACTGGTGGCGGCGGGAACCGTCGGAGTCGGTGTCGGCCTGAGTACTCGGTCGAAGAGCTGACTCAGATTTCCGGAGCCGGAGCCTCGCCCTTGCTCTGCGGCTCGTGCTGCTTGAGCTCACCGCGCATCTTGTCGAGATCCTTTCCACGCTTTTTGTACATGTAGCCGAGCGCGACAAGTCCAAGGAACAACGCAACGCCCAGGACGGCACCGACAACGGATGCTCCGCGGAATCCGGGGCCGTCGACGTCGAGGATCCGCTCGCCCGCATGCGCAGCGTTGTTGTTGCCGAGAACAACTGTCAGAGAGAGCAGATTCGGCAGCGCGAAGATCACACCCAACGCGAGAGCCGTGATCTGCATGATTCGAGCATGCTTGCGCTTGCGCACCTGCCAGACCGCCCGGAAGAAGATGAGCGGGACCAGGGTGCACACGAGACCGAACAGCAGCCCCCACGCGATTCCGGCGCTGAAACTGCCGTTCGCCAACGACGCAATGCGCTGCGCCCACCAACGCGGAAGGAAGGCGGCAAGGATGAAGTAAGCGATGACCAGGACCACCGCCATCACTGCGATCCCGATGGCCTTCTTCGCCCACGGCGGCATGCCCGGTTTTGCGGTGGCCGGTGAAGTTTCCGGTGTCGTCATGACAATTCCTCGTCTAGTCGGCGTCTGTACTGACGAATCTATCCGTTACGGGCGTTCCTCATCCGCATCGAGAACGATCCGGGCAAGCCGCTTCGGCGCAACGAGGGTGAACGAGGTGTAGATCCACTCCTCCAGTTGCGACCATTTCTCCTCGGAAACGTCGGTGCCGATGTCGAGTGCAACCCACCCGTGTCGACCGAGTCCGTAGCCCGCAGCACTTGCGCCTGGTTCGGTGGCCACCACCGCTTCGGCTTCCTCCTTGCTCAGCTTGACGGTCAAGGAGGTGGCTTCGAGGTTGCAGAACACGAAGTTCTTGCCGCGGACCCGGAACGTCGGGTGGCCGTCCCACGCTTCGATGTCGACGCGCTCCGCTTCCGGCAGCGACAGCGAGATCTCTTCGAGTCGACGCATGTTGTCGGGCATGGAGACGATTCTGCACGCTCGATACCGAGCTTGACACCCGCGACACAGCTAGGCTCGGCGACGACCGCGTCACCGAACTCCGAACACAGGGAGACTGGCATGCGCACGTTAGTTCATCTCGTTCTGCTCATTTGTGGAATCGCCGTTGCCGTCGGCTCGTTCATGTACGTACTGGCCGGGGTCAAACCCGACAACGTTCGCCTCGAGGACCTGCGGGACGGCTTTCCGGCAGGGTGGGCAATCGAGCAACTCGGCGATCAGTCCGTGACCTTCTACCGGTCGATGGCGATACTTCTGCTCGCCGCCGCCGTATTGATTCTGATCGCCGCATTGTTCGGTTCTCGCATCGCAGCATGGATCGGAATTATCGTGGGATTGGGGACTCTTGGCACGTTCTACTACCGCGTGAACGATCAGTTCGACAATGTCATCAGGGAAAACTACTCCACGATCCTGACAAATCAGACAGGATTCATTCTGACGGCCGGCGGACTGATTCTCGCTCTCCTAGCGTGCCTGGTCCCCCGCGAGAAGACCCGAGCCTGACCGCTCGGCAACCGGAGGGTTACCGTCGACGCCGACATTCACTAGTGTCTGCAACAGCCGGGTACTGACGAGTAGTACCCCAGAAGAGGTAGGGCATCAATGGCATCGCTTGACGACCTTCTATCCCAGATCCCCATCGACCAGATCGCGCAGCAACTCGGCGTCGACCAGGCAACTGCCGAATCGGCGGTCAAGACTGCACTTCCGACCCTCGTCGGTGGCCTCGGCGCCAACGCTCAGGATCCCGCCGGCGCAGCCTCACTCGAAAGTGCGCTGCAGTCGCACGCCGACACCAGCCTTCTCGACGACGGCGTCGACATCAGCAAAGTCGACACCGCTGACGGTCAGAAGATCGTCTCGAACATCTTCGGCGGCAACACCGATCAGGTCGCCAGCGCACTGGGCGGTGTCGGTGGCGGCGGTGGAAACGATCTGGTGAAGCAGTTGCTGCCGATCCTCGCTCCCATCGTCCTGGCTTACCTCGCCAAGCAGTTCACCGGTGGCGGAGCCGGCGCGCAGACCCAGGCCTCCGGTGGCGGCGGACTCGGGGACCTCCTCGGCGGAATTCTCGGCGGCGGCGGCAATTCCGGCGGCGGCATCGGCGGAGCACTCGGCGGTATCTTGGGCGGATCCGGGGGCGGCGGCCTCGGAGACCTGCTCGGCGGCCTCCTCGGCGGCGGCAAGAAGTAATTCGCTCGACAGATTCGCACTGCGGCGATCCCGTTCGGGATCGCCGCAGTGCTCGGTTCAGTCAACCGTCGAAGATCGAAACATCCTCAGTGACAAGGCAAACGCAACCAACAGCAGCGCGCCCACAAAAGCACTGACCCCGACCCAACCGCCACCCGCGTATGCAAGACCCGCGAGGGCGCCCGCCACGGACGAACCCGCGTAGTAGGCAAACAGATACAACGCCGACGCCTCGGCCCGGTGATCGGTAGCGATCAGCCCCACCCAACCGCTGGCCACCGAATGTGCGGCGAAGAATCCTCCGGTGAAGAGCAGCATCCCCACGAGCGTCAACGCCAGATTGTCCGGAACGGTCAGTGCCAGGCCGATACCGATGACGACAACCGACCCGAGCAGCACGCTGCGCCTACCCAGTCGGTCAGAGGCCCCGCCGGCTACCGCCGAGGTGAAAGTTCCGGCAAGGTAGAAAAGGAACACCAGGCCCACAAGCGCTTCAGGAAGGCCGAAAGGTGCTGCCGTGAGCCGAAACCCGAGGAAGTTGTAAATCGACACGAAGCCGCCCATCAGGATGAATCCCAAAGCGAAGAGTGTTCGCAGCGACGGGTTCGCAAGGTGGCGTCGTAGATTCGACGCGATCGTGCGCGCCGATATCGGTTGCGGGCGAAAGAAATTCGACGCGGGAAGCCGCCGGATCATGTTGAGCGCGAACAATGCCGACAGCGCGGACGCAGTCAACAGCGCCCAACGCCACGTACTGAAATCGACGACGGCCGACGGCACGAGCCGTCCGATCAGCCCACCGATCGTCGTGCCGGCGACGTACCTTCCCATCGCTGCACCGAGGTCCTTCCGATCGACCTCCTCGGCCAGATAGGCCATCGCCACCGCCGGGACACCGGCCAGAGCAAATCCTTGTGCTGCGCGTCCGACCAGCAGAACCTCGATCGTCGGACTCAGCGGCAGAAGTAAACCGATCACACAGGACGCCGACGCCGACGCGATCATCACCCGCGTGCGACCGAAGCGCTCGGAGAGCGCACTGGCCGGAATGATTGCCAACGCCAACATGCCCGTCGTCGCAGAGACGGACAGCGCAGACACCGCAGGCGAGACGTGGAAGTCTTCGGCGAACGCAGGCAGCAACGCCTGTGCCGCGTACATCGAGATGAACGTCGACAGCCCGGCCGCGAACAACGCAACGGTCACGGTTCGATATCCCGATGTTCCGCGGCGAAGCGGCATCACTTCGGATTCGATCACATTCTCGACAGTCACCACGTACCTCCAGGCATCACTTACCTCCGGCAAGAATCCTCCCGCCCCGACTTGGCAAAAGAAAATGCATAAACTTGGTGTTCTATATGCTCTGGGGGTATATAGATTGGGTTCGTGATGCTGACCGAAGACCTCGAATGGTTTGTCGTGCTCGCCGAAACCCAACAGGTGACCGCTACCGCGGATCTGACTCACCTGTCGCAGCCGACCCTTTCGCGCAAACTCGCTCGCCTCGAACGACAGATCGGCGTGACACTCTTCGACCGTCAGGGACGCCGACTCGAACTGAACCGGTACGGCGAGATCCTCTATCGACATGCTCGCATCGCACTGCGTGCCCTCGACGCCGCGCAGACCGAAATCCAGTCGCTGGCGAGCCCCGAGAGCGGCACGGTCCGACTCGACTTCCTCCACTCGTTCGGCACCTGGTTGGTGCCGCACATGCTGCGCGGATACCGCGTCGAGTATCCCGGAGTGCGATTCGAACTGCATCAGGACAGCGCGCAGTTCCTGGTCGACAGAATCGCCGCCGGCACGTCCGACCTGGCCGTCGTCTCGCCTCAGCCGCGCGATCCGCAGGTGGCGTGGATGCAGATCGCCCAGCAGTCACTGGCATTGGCTGTTCCGGCTGATCATCGCTTTGCGAAGTTGCATTCGGTCGAGCTTGCGGACGCGGCCGACGAACCGTTCATCGGTATGCATCCGAACTTCGGGATGCGAAGAATTCTCGATGAACTGTGCGCGGCCGCAGGATTCACTCCGAATTTCGTCTTCGAGAGCAGCGAGCTGGCAACGGTCGGCGGACTGGTCTCCGCGTCCTTCGGTGTCTCGGTCATGCCGGTTCAGGATCCACCGATCTGGGCCGAAGGAGTCGTCTATGTACCGATCGAAGGAGCACAGCGAAAAATAGGGCTGATCTGGTCGAAGAGTCGCAAGCTGTCCGATCCCGCCCGGACGTTCCGCGACTACGTCGAAAGAACGACTTGGTAGTGAAAGTGCCCCCGGATAACTACGGATCGGTAACATCCCTCGAGGGGAGCAATTTTCATGCCATTCTTTTCAAACCTACGGTGCCGTAGGCTGGGGCGAAGTCGCGCATTCACTCAACATGGAGGCAAGAAATGACGAGGATTCTGACGCAGCTGGAGCTGCTACAAGAGCTGCAGCCGGTTGCCGAGGAGAACGTCAACCGCCACATCTCCATGGCCAAGGAATGGCATCCACACGACTACGTTCCGTGGGACGAGGGCCGTAACTTCGCAGCCATGGGTGGCGAAGACTGGAGTCTCGAACAGTCACAACTCGGCGAGGTAGCTCGCGCCGCGATGATCACCAACCTGCTCACCGAGGACAACCTGCCGTCGTACCACCGTGAGATCGCCGAGAACTTTTCGCAGGACGGTGCCTGGGGAACGTGGGTCGGCCGGTGGACCGCCGAGGAGAACCGCCACGGCATCGTGATGCGTGACTACCTCGTCGTCACGCGCGCAGTCGACCCCGTCGAGCTCGAGCGCTTCCGCATGGAACACATGACAAACGGTTACAGCGCACCCATCGACGAGGGCGACGCCGGCCTGCTGCACTCGGTCGCCTACGTGACCTTCCAGGAACTCGCGACGCGCGTCAGCCACCGCAACACCGGCAAGGCCTGCGACGAGCCGATTGCAGACAAGATGCTTCAGCGCATCGCCGCCGACGAGAACCTGCACATGATTTTCTACCGCAACATCTGCGCCGCCGCGCTCGATCTTGCTCCCGATCAGGCGCTCAAGGCTGTGGCGAACATCGTCCAGAACTTCCAGATGCCCGGTGCCGGCATGCCGAACTTCCGCCGCAACGGCGCTCTGATGGCCAAGCACGGCATCTACGACCTTCGCCAGCACCTCGACGAGGTCGTCTGGCCTGTCCTGCGCAAGTGGAACATCTTCGAGCGCAACGATTTCAGCGCCGAAGGCGAGAACACGCGCGAAGAGTTGGCGGCCTTCCTCGAGACACTCGCCGCCAACGCGACGAAGTTCGAGGAACAGCGCGATCGCATGCTCGCACGCGAAGCCGCCAAGCGCGAACAGCAGGCTTCTTAGTTTCACCAGCTATTCTGTGCCCGGTACCGGATTCGGTACCGGGCACTTCCAATTGTCACAAGTATTTGTTCAGAGGTAGACATGTCATCCCTTCGTATCGGTTCACTCGAGCTGCACAGCCCCGTGGTCCTCGCACCCATGGCGGGCGTCACCAACGTCGCCTTCCGCACGCTGTGCCGTGAACTCGAACTCGAACGTGCAGGCAGCACGTCCGGGCTCTACGTCTGCGAGATGGTCACCGCCCGCGCGCTCGTCGAACGCCAACCCGCCACGATGCACATGACCACGTTCGGTCCGACCGAAACGCCCAGGTCGCTGCAGCTGTACACCGTCGACCCGGATACGACTTACGCCGCGGCCAAGATGATCGTCGACGAGAACATGGCCGATCACATCGACATGAACTTCGGCTGCCCGGTACCCAAGGTGACCCGCAAGGGCGGCGGATCGGCGCTACCGTACAAGCGTCGACTGTTCGGTCAGATCGTCGCGGCAGCCGTGCGCGCCACCGAAGGCACCGACATTCCGGTCACCGTCAAGATGCGCGTCGGCATCGACCCCGAACATCACACGCACCTCGACGCAGGCCGGATCGCCGCAGCTGAAGGCGCCGCTGCCGTCGCACTTCACGCACGTACCGCGTCGCAGCGCTACTCCGGCACTGCTGACTGGAACGAGATCACGCGCCTCAAGGAACACGTCACCGACGTGCCGATCCTCGGCAACGGCGACATCTTCGACGCCTCGGATGCTGCCCGCATGATGAACGAGACCGGCTGCGACGGCGTCGTCGTCGGACGCGGCTGCCTCGGACGGCCATGGCTGTTCGCGGAACTCAGCGCAGCTCTCAACGGACAACAGATCGCCACGCCGCCGACGCTCGGCGAAGTCACCAAGATCATCGCCCGTCACGCCCAACTGCTCGCCGCACATCACGGTGAAATGAAGGGTCTGCGCGAACTTCGCAAGCACGTCTCCTGGTACATGCGTGGGTTCCCGGTCGGATCGGATCTGCGGGTCTCGATGGCTCTGGTCAGCACGTTGTCCGAACTGGACGATCTGCTCGGACAGCTCGACCACGACGTCCCGTTCCCCAAGGACGCCGAAGGCCCGCGCGGACGCCAAGGCTCACCCGGTCAGGTAGCACTCCCGGAAGGTTGGCTCGACGATCCCGAAGACGACCTTGTGCCGGTGGGAGCTGACATGATGCACTCGGGTGGCTAGCGAAAACACGCCGTCGGATTACTCACATCACTTTCTGAGTGAAGCACTCAGGATTCACCAGTAATATGGCTCCAGCTTCGTCGACAACCGGTTGACGCCGGCATCTGAATGACGAGTTACTGACAGTCGACGACGGGACAGGTTGCATCGGTGGGTGATGATCACGATTCGGGCCCACCTCCGCCCGAGAGCCGCGCCCCCTGGGAACGTCCGCTCGCAGACAAGCGCTTCCGCAACGCCCGACCGGACCAACCGGCAACGCCCCAGCGCCCTGCCACACCCCAGCGACCAACACCGCAACCACCCAGTCCCCCGGAGCGTCGCAGCAGTGGACGTACCGGGCGACGGGACTCGCCTCCGACCGACGACTCTGTTTCGGTCGCCGAGTTGGTCCGTCGGGTAGGCGACAAGAAGCCGCCACCAGCCCCGGCTACGCCGCCCAAGCCGGCGCCGAACAAATCCGTAACACCCAAGACTCAATCTTCAGCAGCGTCGTCGCCGCCCCCCGCCCGGCCGATTCCCGCCCGTCCGACCGTTCCGCCCGCCGCTGCGGACTGGATCACCGAAGAACATCCCGTCACCTCCGCAGTGCCGCGGGTAGTCGGTGACACCGGCGCCACTCGTCTGGCGCAAAGCAAGATTCGCCGCCGCCATCGCGCAAAAGTGATCGGCCGATCGGCAGTAGCGTTCCTGGCCGTCATGTCTCTCGCATTGACCGGCGTCGTGTGGGGCTATCTGCGCTCGGTCGAAGGCGGATTCGATCAGATTGCGGCACTCGACACCGAGTCCGACGACATCATCGACGCCGGTGGTCAACTCGGCGACGAGACGTACCTGATCATCGGCACCGATACCCGCGCCGGTGCGAGCGGTGAGATCGGCGCCGGAACCGTCGAAGACGCCGAAGGCGCCCGAGCCGACACGGTCATGCTGGTGAACATTCCCGCCGACCGAAGCCGCGTCGTCGCCGTCTCCTTCCCGCGTGACCTCGACGTCGAACGTCCGATCTGTCAGGGATGGGACAAC
Organism: Rhodococcus sp. MH15; assembly: GCF_019266045.1. Lineage (NCBI taxonomy): Bacteria > Bacillati > Actinomycetota > Actinomycetes > Mycobacteriales > Nocardiaceae > Rhodococcus > Rhodococcus sp. MH15. Next base: position 928,080 of record NZ_LPNP01000080.1, on the reverse strand, counting down.
GACGCCGGCAAGTACACCAGCGAAACCTTCCCGGCAGCGAGCGGGGACAAACTCAATGCGACGTACGCACTCGGTGGCCCCAAATGCCTGGTCAAGGTCATCCAGAAGATGTCCGGCCTGAAAATCGGGCACTTCGTCGGAATGGACTTCGCCGGTTTCGAGCGCATGGTCGACACCGTCGGCGGTGTGAACGTCTGCTCCCCCGGACCGATCGAAGACGGCATCCTCGGAACCGTCCTCGCCTCCGGCGGCACGCAGATGCTCGACGGCCGTACCGCCCTCAACTACGTGCGTGCTCGCCACGTCGAAGCCGAGGGCAACGGCGACTACGGGCGCATCACCCGTCAGCAGAAGTTCCTGTCGGCGCTGCTCCGCTCGGCCCTGTCCAACCAGGTCCTCCTGAATCCGAGCAAGCTCAACGGATTCATCAACGCCTTCACCAGCGACACGTTCGTCGAAAACATCGACACCAAGTCACTGGTCACCCTCGGTCGCTCGCTCCAGAACGTCGACGCAGGCGCGGTCACGTTCTTGACGGTCCCCACGGACGGCACCAACGACTGGGGCAACGAGATTCCTCGCACGGACGAGATCAAGTCCCTCTTCCAGGCGATCATCGACGACGATCCGCTTCCGGGTGAAGAGCGCGAGGACACCACACCGTCGTCCACCAGTTCCACGACAACCGCTCCTACGTCCAGCACGCCGCCGGCCGCCACTTCCGTCGAGGCAATGAGCGCCTACAACATCTCGGTCGACGTCTCCAACGCCTCGGGAATCGCCGGGCAGGCCGCGACAATCGCCGACAGCCTCGCGGCTTACGGTTTCCAGATCTCCACGGTCGGTAACTTCAGCGCAGCCACCGGCCTGGCGAATGCTCAAGCGTCGACCACCGTCGTGCGCTACGCCGCAGGTTACGAGGCTGAAGCGGTGACGGTCGCGTCGTCGATTCCCGGCGCGGTTCTGGTTCTCGCTCCGAGCATGGGAGACATGATCGAGGTCGTCGTCGGAAGCAATTTCGCCGGCACCGTCGTTGCCCCCGCGGACCCGGGAACCATCCTGGCGGCAAATCCGACGTCGGTCGACACCAGCACCTCGACGGCTCTGCCCGCCGACATCGCCAGCGTCAACGCCGGCGACACCACCTGCGACTGACACGCGTTCATTCACCTTGCGTTCACCTGGTGCTTGTGACTTGGTCTTTCACGGCACGTAGGCTCTGACCTCATGCGCGTGGCTTACAACGAACAGATGACCGAGCTTGCAGACACGCTCGGCGAGATGGCAGGACTGGCGGGTGCCGCTATGGAGCGCGCCACCCAGTCCCTGCTCCAGGCAGACCTGTCCCTGGCAGAACAAGTAATCGGCGAACACGACAAGATCACCGAACTCAGCACCATCTGCGAGGAGCGCGCGTTTGCGTTGCTCGCCTTGCAGGCTCCCGTTGCCGGAGATCTGCGCTCGGTGGTCAGCGGAATCCAGATCGTCGCCGACATCGACCGCATGGGCGCACTCGCCCTGCACGTCGCCAAGATCGCGCGCCGCCGACATCCCAACCACGTGCTTCCTGAAGAGGTCAACGGCTACTTCGCCGAGATGGGACGCATCGCTGTCTCCATCGGTGCGGCCGCCAAGGTCGTCCTCGAGACCCGCGACCCCGAGCGCGCTGCCCGTCTGCGCGAAGAAGACGAAGCGATGGACGACCTCCACCGCCACCTCTTCACCGTCCTCATGGACCGTGAGTGGAAGCACGGCGTTGCCGCCGCAGTCGACGTCACGCTGCTCGGCCGCTTCTACGAGCGATTCGCCGACCACGCCGTCGAGGTCGGCCGACGTGTCATCTTCCTGGTGACCGGCAAGCTGCCCGAAGAGCCCGAAACCACCGAGAAGGTCGACAACCTCACCTCGTACCCGGATCTCTGAACCCAACCGTCCACGTGAGTAAAAGGCGGCCGCGCACTTGCGCGGCCGCCTTTCCTATTCAGTTCTCGTGCAACCAGGTTTCCAACGTGGGTCCTGCAGTTGTGGATCCCGGCGCGGGCAGCAACGCCCCACCCTTCATCGCCTTACCCGCTCCCGGCATCGAGATCGGGATCAGCCACTTACGTCGGCCACGGTATTTCAAGATCTCGCGCGTCATGGCCGGGATCTCGAGGACCTCAGGCCCGGCGAGATCTGGAGCCCTCCCGGTCGGACCGTTCTGAGCGCACGTCACCAGAGCCTCGGCGACGGTCTTCGCTGCCACCGGTTGTGACCGCATCCGAGGAACCATAGCGATCGGCCCCAGTCCGAACAGCGCGATCGTCTTCTCGCCGAACTCGAACCACTGAGTGGATCGCAGGATCGTGAAGGGAATACTCGACGCTTCCACCGCGCGTTCCTGCGCAGCCTTCCCCTGGTAGTAACCGAAGGACTTCAATCGCGGATCGTCGCAGTTCACGATCGAGAGCAACACGTGGTGCTTCACGCCGGCCCTGGCTTCGGCCGCGACGATGTTCCTTGCTGCCGTCTCGAAGAACTCGATCGCCTTCCTCGCACTGTTGGTGACATGATCACTCACGTCGACGACCACGTCGGCGCCGGAAAATGCTTCGTCCAACCCGGCACCCGTAGAGATGTCGACTCCCGTCGATCGAGCGGCAGCGACCACGTCGTGGCCCCCTGCCTTTGCCTGCTCGACGACCAGCTTTCCCATCTGGCCGGTTCCGCCCAGAACAACAATTCGCATGATGCCTCCGTCAAACCTGTGCGCCCGGCTCTCTTCGGCCTGGTCACATACTGGACGACGCAGCCTCCCGAAGTGTGACGGTAGGGCGAATCAGTCGGTGTACTCCCGCGAAACTCGCCCACGCCACTGCGACCAGATCGGATCCAACGCTGCGCTCGCCTCATGTGCGTGATCGGCAACGGCCCGTGCCAGCATCCCTGCTCCCGCCAGCGGCGTCACGTGCCCTTCGACGTCGTCGGTAGTCTTCATCCCCAACAGCATGGTCGTACCGAGCACGCGATGGCCACCGAGAATTCCCGGCAGCGAACGGCCCGGCACGCTACGCAGGTCGAGAGTTTCCACGAGCAGCGCGTCACCGTCGACGGTAATGCGCTGATCCGAGCGAAGGGCACCGCCGGTTTCGCCGGTCCGGCCGAACACGATCATCTCGTCGAGCAGCGCAACCGCATCGGATTCCAGCGAAATATCCACGCGCCTGGTCACATCCGCGCCGCCCGCGACGACAAACGGTGCCGCGCGCCAGATCAGCGCCGCACCGGCGCCGACGCTCGCCGAAGCCGACCACGACGCCCGGCCGCCACGCGCGTTGTACGCGACGGTCCCCGACGGCTCGATCACCTCGAGGCACGTACCCGGAGCGACTACGAATTCGATACGCAGGTCGTCGCCGGCCAGCAGCGTTGCACTGTGCCCTACCAGGGCAATTCGCACGGTGAGCCCGCGAGCGTCGACGAACCGCGGGGCCAAGAAGTCGCCCGAGATCAGCTCTCGCGCAACAGCGGTGTCACCCACTCTCTCGACGACGACCCGCGTAGCTCCAGTGCGCATCAGTGAGCGTGAGAGTGGCTGTGCCCGTGACCGTGACCGTGGTCTTCTTCATCGGCATGGAAGTGCGGCGCCATCGGCCCCGGATCCTGCGGGGTGTGACTACCCGCGCGATGAGATGCGATGACCTGGCGGAGCCACGCACTGAGCTGGTCGATCGTTGAGTGATCCTTCTGGCTGAGCGCGAGAACGGGAAGTCCGTCACGCGCGGCCGTGGCATCGGCAACCATCTGGACCGCGTCGACGTCGACGTACGGGGCCAGGTCGATCTTGTTGACCACCAACAGATCTGCCCGCTCGATTCCGGGACCGCCCTTGCGTGCGACGTCTCCGCCGCCCGCGACGTCGATGCAGAAGATCTGGGCGTCGACCAGTGCCGGGCTGAACGTGGCGGTCAGGTTGTCACCGCCGCTTTCCACGATCACCATGTCGAGGGGATGGAACTGACGCTCGAGGTCTTCGACCGCAATGAGGTTCGGCGTGACGTCGTCACGAATAGCCGTGTGCGGGCACGCACCGGTCTCGACTGCGACGATGCGCTCGATCGGCAGAACGTTGGCCGCGCGCAACAGTCGCGCGTCCTCGTCGGTGTAGATGTCGTTGGTGACCACCGCGATCTCGTACTCCGCCGCGAGTTCGCGGCAGATGGTGGCGATGAGGGTGCTTTTGCCGGTGCCGACGGGGCCGGCAACGCCGAGCCTCAAACCTCTTGCAGCAGTGGTGGTGTTGTTCAGGTTGTCAAGCACGGAAAATCCTCCTGGATCGAGCGTGGTGTTCGAGTGACCATTGTTCGACCAACGGCCCTGTTGTTGCGGGTATATCTGCGACGCCCTCGACGGCTACGGCAGCCGCGGCGACGGTTTCGATGGTCGGGGCTGCTCGGAGCAACCATTCGACCGGTTCTGCCGGATCCACCGGCAGTAGCTTCAATGCCGCCGACGCCACCGTTTGGGCGTCGTCGTACAAACAAGATCTGGCTGCCTGTAGGTCGTCCATCCCGGAGACCGCCGTGAAGACGCCCAACGCGAGCGGACGCATCGGATGCCCAGACAGCGCCATGAGCATCTGCACCGCGGGGTGCTGCGGCCACAATCGCGACGCCAGTCTCGCCAGCCCACGGCCGAGCTGAATCGACGCCTCACGCAGCGGTGCGCTGGGAGTCCGAGCGAGCAGTTCCCTCGAGATGTCCTCGAGTTCGCCTGCACTACCCTCACTTACGGCCCAGCGGCGCGTGACCACCGTTGAAGCGGCCTCGACAAGTCCGACTGTTTCGAGTCGACCGCGAATGAAGTCAGGGACCTGACTCTGCAGGAGTCCGCCCGCCAGTGCCGGTTCCAACCCCGACGAGTGCGCGTGACCGCCGGTAGGCAGACGCCCGTCTGCCAAGAGCATCGATGCTATCTCGGCAGATGCCGTCTCGATCGACATGGTTTCAGAACAGCATGTAGCGCTGAGCCATCGGCACCACGTCAACGGGGTTGGGCGCGATCAGGTCGCCGTTGACCTTGATGGCAAACGTCTCCGGATCGACGTCGATGGACGGCAGCGCCGTGTTGTTCGGCATGTCCGCCTTGGTGAGGTGTCTCGTCGGACGAACACCGGTAAGGGTGCGGGTGAGACCGAGACGATCGGCCAGACCGTCCTCGATGGCCATCGGAGAGACGAACGTCGTGGACAGGTGCGGGGCCGATCCCGGAGTCGCCGCGATGGCCGGGCGAACGAACACCGGCTGCGGGGTCGGGATAGCAGCATTCGGATCACCAAGCGGCGCAGCAACTATCGCCCCGCCCTTGATCACGGCAGAAGGACGGACTCCGAAGAACGCGGGATCCCACAGCACCAGGTCCGCCATCTTCCCGGCCTCGACCGAGCCGATCTCGTGATCGATACCGTGCGCCACCGCGGGGCAGATCGTGTACTTGGCGACGTAACGCCGCGCACGCTCGTTGTCGGCCGGCATGCTGGTGCCCAGCTTGCCGTACTGGGCCTTCATGACGTGAGCCACCTGCCATGTCCGCAGGGTCACCTCACCGATACGGCCCATCGCCTGGGCATCGGACGAGGTGATCGAGATGGCTCCGATGTCGTGCAGAAAGTCTTCTGCTGCAATCGTTGTCGGCCGGATCCGAGACTCGGCAAAGGCAAGATCCTCCGGAACCCGGGGATTGAGCGCATGACACACGATGAGCATGTCGAGGTGCTCGGCAACCGTGTTGACGGTATGCGGCAACGTCGGATTGGTCGATGCCGGAAGAACGTTCGGCTCACCTGCCGTCACGATGATGTCCGGTGCGTGCCCGCCGCCGGCGCCTTCCGCATGGAACACGTGGATCCCGCGTCCGGCGATCGCATCCAAAGTGTGCTGTACGTAACCGGTTTCGTTGAGGCTGTCGGCGTGCAGCGCTACCTGAAGGCCGAACTCGTCGGCTGCGCGCAGAGCGGCGTCGATCGCGGCCGGAGTGGAACCCCAGTCCTCGTGAACCTTGAATCCGCCTGCGCCGGCGAGAGCTTCCTGACGCATGGCCTCATGACTGACGGTGCTGCCCTTGCCGAGGAGAAGAACGTTGAGCGGGATGTGGTCGAGGGCGCGGTGCATCATCGTCAAGGACCAGGCGCCGGGTGTGACGGTGGTTGCCTTGCTTCCCTCGGTGGGGCCCGTTCCGCCGCCCGCCACCGTCGTCGTACCGGTCGCGAGCGCCTCCATCATCTCGATTTCACTGAGGAAGTGCACGTGAGTGTCGATCGCACCCGCGGTGAGGATCTTCCCCTCGCCGGCGATCACGTCGGTGCTCGGCCCGATGAGCAACTTGGGGTGCACGCCATCCATGATGTCGGGGTTACCGGACTTGCCGATCGCAACGATGCGTCCGTCGCGAATTCCGACGTCTGCCCGGACGATTCCCCAGTGATCGAGAATCACCGTGTTGGTGATGACGACGTCGAGAGCACCCTGGTCGCGAGTGGTCAGGCCCTGGCCCATCGACTCGCGGATGCTCTTACCGCCGCCGAAGACCATCTCGTCGCCGGTCGCGGTGTAGTCGTGCTCGATCTCGATCCACAGATCGGTGTCGGCCAAACGGATCTGGTCGCCTGCGGTCGGGCCGTACAGGGAGGCGTAGCCGCGTCGATCGATCCTGCTCATTCGGCTGTCCTCTCAACTGTCGTCGCGGCGTCGTCCGGTGAATCCGCCTCGACTGGAACATCACTCACACGCACGTTCACCGAGGACGCTCGCAAAGGTTCTTCGACCTCGACGCCGGGCGTGCCGAACGGCATGACGGTCTTGGGCTCGCGCGCATGTGTCGGTAGGTCTTCGTCCGGCACGATCTGCAGGCCCGGAACCCTTTTGAGTCCGCCGAGCGCGATCAGTGTCACCGTTCTGCTGACCCCGGGTTCGAACCGAACCGACGTTCCCGAGGGGATGTCGAGCCGGAAGCCGTCTGCCGCTTCGCGATCGAAGGTCAACGCCGGGTTGGCCGCGGGAAGGTGGAGATGTGAACCGATCTGAATGGGGCGATCGCCGTCGTTGACGACGACCATCGTGATCTTCTCCGCGTCCGTGCCGAACTCGAGCGGTTCGGTGGACACACGTACTTCGCCGGGAATCATCGAATGGGCTCCGTCACGGTGACCAGTTTGCGACCGTCCGGGAAAGTGGCCTCCACCTGGACGTTTGCAATCATCTCGGGTACCCCTTCCATCACGTCGTCGCGGGTGAGCACTTGCCGACCGGCGTTCATCAGTTCCGCAACCGTCATTCCGTCACGCGCGCGCTCGAGAATCCAGCACGAGATCAGTGCCATCGCTTCGGGGTAGTTCAGCAGTACCCCGCGCTCGCGGCGGTCACGGGCGACCATGCCCGCGACGCTCAGGAGCAGCTTTTCGGTATCTGAAGGGGTGAGGTGCACTGACAAGCCCTTCCGGTTGTGAAACGACATCGATCGACAGCGTGCTGTCGGGCCGAGATTAGCATTGTCCGAAGCGTCGTCAGTATCCACGAGATTCACATCGTCGGCTACTTCAGCGCCCACTCGGCGCACTTGCGCTGCTCATCGAATTATTCGGGCGCCCAACGACGCTCAGCTCTGCGCACCGGAGTGGGAACTATCACCACAACCAAAAAGTTTCACCCCCGTCTCCTGTTGGAAACGGGGGTGAAACATGATCGTGCAGGGTTGATCCCGGGACCTATCCGAAGCGGCCGGAGATGTAGTCCTCGGTGGCCTTCTGCGTCGGGTTCGAGAAGATCTTCTCGGTGTCGTCGATCTCGACGAGCTGACCGGGCTTGCCGGTTGCCTCGAGGTTGAAGAATGCCGTCTGGTCACTCACACGCGCAGCCTGCTGCATGTTGTGCGTGACGATGACGATCGTGAAGTCCTTCTTCAGCTCGGTGATCAGGTCTTCGATCGCGAGAGTCGAGATCGGGTCGAGCGCGGAGCACGGCTCGTCCATGAGCAGGACGTCGGGCGAGACCGCGATGGCACGCGCGATGCACAGACGCTGCTGCTGACCGCCTGAGAGGCCGCCACCGGGCTTGTCGAGGCGATCCTTGACCTCGTTCCACAGGTTGGCACCGCGCAGCGAACGCTCGGCCACCTCGTCGAGCTTCTTCTTGCTGCGCTCGCCCTGCAACTTCAAGCCCGCGACGACGTTGTCCTTGATGGACATGGTCGGGAAGGGGTTGGGTCGCTGGAACACCATGCCGATGGTCTTGCGAACACCGACCGGATCGACGTTCGAGCCGTAGATGTCCTCGCCGTCGAGCAGCACCGAACCCTCGACGCGCGCACCGGGAATCACTTCGTGCATGCGGTTGAGTGAACGGAGAACGGTGGACTTGCCGCAACCGGACGGGCCGATGAAGGCGGTGACGCTCCGGGGCGGGACGGACAGGCCCACATCGGCGACGGCGTGGAACTTGCCGTAGTAGATGTTGACGTCCTTGAGATCCAGACGCTTGGCCATTACCGGCTCCCTACTGAGTTGATGACGCTGTTGAGTACGAACATGTTCCGAGGCCGCATCACTTACTTCTGACCTGTGAGAAGTGACCGATCAGCTTCGCGACGATGTTGAGGATCGCGATCAGCAGGATCAGGGTCAGTGCTGCGCCCCAGATGCGGTTGGTGCCGGCGTCGGTGGGGTTGTTCATCTCGGCGACCATGACGGAAGGCAGTGTGCCCATTTCGCCGTTGAACAGGTCGAAGTTGATGAACGGTGCGTAGCCGACGAGGATCAGCAGCGGTGCGGTCTCACCGAGCACGCGGGCCAGGGCCAGCATGACGCCGGTGATGATGCCGGGAAGTGCCGTCGGCAGAACGATTTTCGAGATGGTCTTCCACTTCGGCACACCGAGCGCGTACGACGCCTCCCGCAGATCCATCGGGACGATGCGCAGCATTTCCTCGGTGGAGCGGATGACGACCGGGACCATCAGAAGGACCAGAGCCAGTGACACCGCAAACGCGGACTTGGGGAAGCCGAAGGTCGCGATCCACAGGGCGTAGATGAACAGCGCGGCCACGATCGACGGAACACCGCTGAGGATGTCGACCATGAACGTGGTCAGCTTGCCCAGCTTCGACTTCCGGTCGGCGTACTCCACCAGGTAGATCGCGACGAAGATACCGAGCGGGATGGAGAAGACCGCGCACACGATGCCTTGCAGCAGGGTGCCGATCAATGCGTGATAGATACCGCCGCCGTCGGCCGACGCCGTCAATCCGCTCAGCGAGTTGGTGAACCAGGTAGGCGACGTCAGAGCGGGCAGGCCCTTGGCGATGACCGTGAAGAGCACCCAGACCAACGGGATGAGCGCGATGACGACTGCCAGGCTCACCAGGACGGTCGCGATGACGTCCTTGGCACGACGACGAGCGCCGACGCCTTGGAAAGTGGGGGCCTTGACCGGCCGGTCCAGAGTGGAGGTCATGGGTCAGTCCTTCTTTCCGGCGATCACTGCGCGGGCAGCCGCGTTGACGACGAAGGTCAGTACGAACAGCACCAGTCCGGCCGCGATGTACGCGCCTGCCTGGATGTCGTTGTTGAACTCCGCGTAGCCGAGGGCGATCTTGGAGGCGATGGTCGAGCCGCCGTCGAACAGCGACCAGCCGAAGGCCTGAGAGGTGGTGCGCAGGATCAGGTAGAGCGCCATCGTCTCACCGAGTGCGCGTCCGAGACCGAGCATCGAGCCGCTGATGTAGCCGGACTTACCGAACGGGATGACCGTGGTGCGCACAACTTCCCAGCGCGTGGCGCCGAGGGCGAGTGCGGCTTCGATCTGTGATCGCGGGGTCTGGATGAACACCTCGCGGGTCACTGCGGTGATGACCGGAAGGATCATCACGGCGAGGACGATGCCTGCGGTGAAGATGGTGCCGCCACCGGTGATCGATCCGCTGCCGTCGGCGAAGAGCGGGAACCAGCCGAGAGTGTCGTTGAGCCACACCGCGACCGGGGTGATCGCCGGAGCGAAGACGAGAAGTCCCCACAGGCCGTAGACGATGGACGGCACAGCTGCCAGAAGGTCGATCGTGTACGACAGTGGCCGCGTGAGCCACTTGGGTGAGTACGAAGTCAGGAAGATCGCGATGCCCAGTGCGATCGGCATCGCGAGCACCAGTGCGAACAGCGAGACCAACACCGTGACCTGGAAAAGGTCGAGGACACCGAACGCCATCGCGTTGATGTTCTGCGTGACCCATTCACGGCTGGTCAGGAAGTTGACCTGGTTCCGGCTCAAAGCAGGAACAGCACGCCAGATCAGGAACGCGCCGATCGCCGCGATGACAACCGTGATGAAGATTGCCGAACCGGATGCGAGCGAGCTGAAGATGCGGTCACCCGGACGGGTCACCGTCTTGCTGTTGCCGCTACCCGGACCGTCACCCTTCGGAGGATGCTCGGTTTCTGGAGCCTTGGTGGAAGTAATCGTGTCCTCCGTGGTGCCGTTCGGACCGCCCACCCCGGCCCCGCTGGTTGCGGGGCCGGGAGAACGAGATGTCGAGGTGATGGGCGCGTCACTCATGCGCGCTCACTTCCTTCACGTCTGAATGTAGATCCATGAGCTTGTCCGCACGAGTCTCTAGGTCAGCTGATTGCCGTGATGGACGCGTTGAGGCGATCCTGGACGTTGGACGGCAGCGGGACGTAACCCTGCTCGGCCAGGTTGGCCTGACCCTCGTTGGCCGCGCTCGTCAGGAACGACTTCACTGCTGCGGAGGTGTCCGCGTCGTAGCCCTTGGAGCAGACGATCGAGTACGTGGCGAGAACCAGCGGGTAGGCGCCGGCTTCGTTGGTCTTGAAGATCGACGCGAGGTCGAGCGTCAGGTCGCCGGTTGCGTCGGACTTGAACTTCGCGCCTGCGATCGACTTCGCGGCCGTGTCGTTGGTCAGTGCGACTGCCTCGGAGCCGGTGTTGATTTCGGCAACCGAGAGCTTGTTCTGATCGGCGAACGACTTCTCGACGTAGGTGATCGAACCCGGTGCCGTGGCAACTGCCTGTGCAACGCCCGCCGAACCCTTGGCGCCCTCACCGACGCCACCGGTGAAGTCGGACCCTGCGCCCGACGTCCAAGCACCGTTCGATGCCGCGTCGAGGTACTTCTGGAAGTTGTCGGTGGTACCCGAGGAATCGGAGCGGATCACGGTGGTGATCTTCTCGTCGGGAAGCGATGCACCGGAGTTGAGCGCGGCGATTGCCGGATCGTTCCACTTGGTGATGCCGCCGTTGAAGATCTTCGCGAGAACCTCTGCGTTGAGAACGAGCTTGTCGACGCCGTCGAGGTTGTATGCAACTGCGATCGGGCCGAAGACGAGGGGAAGGTTCCAGGCTTCGCCGCCGACGCAACGCTCCTTGGCCTTGTCGGCCTGCTCGTCCTTGATGGCCGAGTCGGAGCCGGCGAAGTCGATCTGGCCGGCGATGAACTGTGTACGACCGTCGCCCGAACCGCTGGGGTTGTACGCGACGTTGACCGTCTTGCCCTTTTCCTGGCACACGGAGATGTAAGTGGCGACGAACTGGTCCATGGCGTTCTTCTGTGCCGAGGAACCAGCGGCAGAGAGGTTGCTCTTGCCTTCGCACGTTGCGTTCGATGCGGACCCGTCCACACCCGTCGACGACGAGTTGTTGTCGCTGCCACATGCGGCCAAGGTCATGGCGCCCACGGCCACTACACCGAGCAGGGCACCACTGCGCTTGAGATTCACCAAGATCCTCCGGAAATCGCTACCGCCACGCCCACGATCGGGCGGCGACATGAGACGCAGAATGATTGAAATCTGCATCAGGCAACACGGCGCTGCCCACAGAGAAAAGTAGGCGGGCGCGGTGTCCGGCTGGACCACACATGGTTAACGGAGAATGAACAGACTGGACATTTCTGCGTGTCCGACTGTGACGTCAGAGCGCGCGGGCGTAAGCCATGTCCACGTGGAAGCGATCGAAGCCGAGTCGTTCGTACGTGTGGAGGGCGGCCGTGTTGTCGCCTTCGACGTACAGAAGGACGGTTCCGAGGCCGCGATCACGCAGGTAATGCATGCCCGCGAGAGTCAGCACTCGGCCGAGACCTCGTCCCTGCGCCGCGGGATCGATCCCCACGACGTACACCTCCCCCAGCTCCGGATCGTCACCTTCGGGTGCGTGCACCTTGGTCCAGTGAAAGCCGAGAAGAGTATCGGGATCGGTGTCCGCGAACGCCATGAACAGACCAGCAGGGTCGAACCAACCTTCGGCCGTTCTCTCGTCGATCTCCGCCTGGGTCCAGCCACCCTGCTCGGGATGCCAGGAGAAGGCCGCATTGTTGACGCGAAGGATCTCGGAATCGTCTTCGGGTCCACGATACGTCCGAATCGTCACACCTTCGGGCACAACGATTTCCGGAAGCTGCGGAGCATCGAGTGGTCGACGCAGCTGCAGGAGTTCACGAACGCTGACCAGATCGAGGGTCTTGGCGAATTCGACTGCGGCGTCGACGTTTCCGTGCGCCCAGACACGCGTGCCCGGCCGGCCCTCGTCGAATACCGCTGCGGCAAGCCTGGTTCCGATGCCGCGACGCCGCGCCTGCGGGTCGACCACCAACTCGGCCATGTCGGGATGCTCGTCCGAACCGGCTTGCAGCTGCGCATAACCGACGACTGCATCGCCGTCGAGTTCGAGGAAGTGTCGCGCGGCGCCGCGCCCGGCAACGGCATGGCGCCCCTGTTCCGACACGGGCGCCTTGCCGTCGAACTCGGTTGCGCGATCGAGAAGCGCGGAAACCTGCTCGGCGAATCCAGCCGGCAGTGAATCTGTCCAACCCACGTCAGACCACCGATCCGTCGGCCGCGTCGTAGTCGACGTCCTCGTCGTCCTCGAACTGAACGGGAGCAGCTGCGCCACCCTTGGCCCTGGTCGGACGCACTGCCTTATATCCGACATTTCGGACTGTACCGATCAAGGACTCGTATTCGGTGCCGAGTTTCGCCCGCAGACGACGCACGTGGACGTCGACCGTCCTGGTGCCGCCGAAGAAGTCGTAGCCCCACACTTCCTGCAGCAGCTGCGCCCGGGTGAATACCCGTCCGGCGTGCTGCGCGAGGTACTTGAGCAGCTCGAATTCCTTGTAAGTCAAATCAAGGGGCCGTCCACGCAGTCGTGCCGTGTACGTCCCCTCGTCGATAACCAGTTCGCCCAGCGTGATCTTTCCCGACGCTTCCGGACTGGCCACACCGCCGCTGCGGGCGACCAACAACCGCAATCGGGCGTCCACCTCAGCCGGACCGGTACCGGGAAGCAGGATGTCGTCCAACCCCCAGTCGGCGTTGACGGCAACGAGTCCGCCTTCGGTGAGGACGGCGACCACAGGTACTGCGGATCCTGTGCTTCCGAGCAATCGACACAACCCGCGTGCGGCAGCCAGATCGGTGCGCGCATCCACCAATGCCACGTCCGCGGAACTTGCCTCGAGTAGCGAGGAAACCTCTGTGGGGGCAGGCCGAACCGAGTGCGCCAGCAACGCCAACGCCGGTAGTACAGCTTCCGGGTTGGGGTCGGAGGTGAGGAGGAGCAGTTCCACACGGCCTCCTATCTAGTAGCCCGCGCAACCCGTGAGGGCAACGCTCGAGTAGTTCGACGCTTTTGGTCGGTCCCTACATTAGCGTGCCTGGTACCGGGGCCGTCGCATCGAACCCCGACCGGAGTCCGTCACAATGGTGCGGTGCGCAAACTGATCATCGGCATCGTCTTTCTCCTCGGCCTCGGACTGGTGGCCGATTTCGGCGCGGCCGCGTACGCCGAGTACCGGGTTTCCCGCGAGCTCCGAACCGGCGCATCACTCGAGTCGGATCCGGAGGTCACCTTCAACGGGTTCCCCTTCCTCACCCAGGCACTCGGCGGGAAATACAAGGACGTCTACGTCAGAGCTACCGGCGTCCAGAGCGACGTGGTGGGCGAAGTGACCGTCGAGGCCGATCTGCGCGGGGTCACCGTTCCCTTATCCGACATCGTGAACGGCAATGTCACCCAACTCCCCGTCGACAAACTCGACGGCCGGATGGGAATCAACGCCACCGACCTCGGAAAGCTGCTCAATATCCCTGACCTGCAGGTATCTTCGCCGCCGGCCAACAAGTCGGATGGCACCGGGGGCAGCGGCGGAACCGGAGCGAGCACCGCGGGCGCCGTCGTGCTGACGGGAACGGTTGCCGTCGGCCCGGTCGAGACTGCAGTGAGCGTGCAGGCCAACCTGGTTCTGGAAGGTGGGCAGGTCAAGATCGTCGCCAGCAATCTGTATTTCGGTCCGGAGGGCAAAGCCGATTTCTCGATCCCCGCAGCACTCGAACCCGTCGTCCTCGGACTGTTCAGCTACACGATCGATCCGCAGGCACTTCCCTACGGAATTCAGCCGAGCCTGGTCTACGCGGAAGGCGGAAGAATCGTGATCGAAGGCAGCGCCGAAAACACGACGATCGATCTCGCAGAGCTGCAGAACCGATGACCGGGATCACAATTCTGCTGGTCGCGCTGGTCGCCGTCGTCGCGGTCGGGCTCTTTCTCAAGTCGCGCAACGGAAAGGTCCGAGTCACCACGCCGGCCGCGACCGGCGCGGCGGACAGTCGCCTCGAACTGCTCCACGCCGCTGGAGTCTCTTCGCCGAACGGCGGACCCGTCGTACTGCATTTCTCTGCCGACTGGTGCGGACCGTGCGCGGCAGTACGCCGCGTCGTCGGTCAGGTCGTGATCTCGATGGCCGACGCTCCCCGTCCGCCGGTGGAGATCGAGCTCGACATCGACAAGGAACCGGCTCTGGCACGCGAGATGAGTGTCCTCTCGCTGCCCACCACCTTCATCCTCGACGGTGGCCTGGAGGAACAGTTCCGGGTGTCCGGAGTGCCATCCGCAGCCGATCTGAAAGCTGCACTCGTACCACTATCCGGACCCCACGAGCCAAAATCCGAGAATTCGGGGTAAACTCGCCGACGTGCAAACCCGCCACGAGCTGATGCTCACCCGACGCCGCGCAGTAGACCTGTGCCGCCTCGGGGGCTGTTGCTGTACCTGTTGCTGATCACCACATCCGTCAGATCTCTCTGACCTTCGAGCTTTCGCTCACGTGATCAATCCACCGAGTGGGACTTTGACGTCCCGTTTTCTCGGTCCAGGCACAGCATCATGCAATCCAGCGCAGGAGCACTCCCGATGTCCACAACCACACCCCAGCTCGAGCAGGTCGACGTCCGCGGACCTCGATTCGCCGCGTGGGTCACCACCGGCGTTCTCGTACTCACGCTCGTCCTCTCGACCTTCTCACTGCCCGCCGCCACCGTCGTTCTCGCACTGCAGGCCATAGTCTTCGCGGTCGGAGCGGTACTCGGCCCCAAGCGCAGCCCGTACGGCCAGATCTTCGGCAAGCTCGTCGCCCCGCGACTCTCGCCGGTCAGCGAACGCGAACCCGTGGCGCCGCTGCGCTTCGCGCAGTTCGTCGGCTTCGTCTTCGCACTCGCCGGCACGGTCGGTTTCCTGGCCGGGTCGACGATCGTCGGCACCGTTGCCACCGGCTTCGCCTTGTTCGCGGCCCTGCTCAACGCCGCGTTCGGCATCTGCCTCGGCTGCCAGATCTATCCACTCGTCGCAAGGCTGCGAAATACCGGCCGCGCTACCACCGCGTGAAAACGCTTGCCCCACAACCCTGCTGAACCCCTGCTAGATAACGACCGATGCAAGACCACATCGAAAGGAACACCATGGCTCGCTCCGACGTCCTAGTCTCCGCTGACTGGGCTGAGCAGAACCTCAACACCCCCAAGACCGTTTTTGTCGAGGTGGACGAGGACACCAGCGCATACGACGGCGGCCACATCGAGGGTGCAGTCAAGCTCGACTGGCGCAAGGACCTCCAGGACGGCGTCCGACGCGACTTCCTGAACCAGGAGCAGTTCTCGGATCTGCTCTCCGCCAAAGGCATTGCGAACGACGACACCGTCGTTCTCTACGGTGGCAACAACAACTGGTTCGCCGCTTACGCGTACTGGTACTTCAAGCTGTACGGCCACCAGGACATCAAGCTGATCGACGGCGGCCGCAAGAAGTGGGAACTCGACGGACGCCCGCTCTCCAAGGACGCAGTCAACCGCGAAGCCACGCAGTACAAGGCCGAGACCCCCGACTTCTCGATCCGCGCATTCCGCGACGAGGTCATCGACGCCATCGGCAGCAAGAACCTCGTCGACGTTCGTAGCCCTGACGAGTTCTCGGGCAAGATCCTCGCTCCCGCCCACCTTCCGCAGGAGCAGGCGCAGCAGCGTGGCCACGTCCCCGGAGCCATCAACATCCCGTGGAGCACCACCGCCAACGAGGACGGCACCTTCAAGTCGGACGACGACCTCGCCAAGCTGTACGCGGAAAAGGGCTTCGACGACACCAAGGAAACGATCGCCTACTGCCGCATCGGCGAGCGTTCGAGTCACACCTGGTTCGTCCTGCAGGAGATCCTCGGCAAGAACAACGTCAAGAACTACGACGGCAGCTGGGTCGAATACGGCTCACTCGTCGGCGCACCGATCGAATTGGGAGCCTGATCATGTGTGGAGCACCTACCCAGGGCCAGACCCTGCCTGCCGGCGTCGACGTCGAGAAGGAAACGGTCATCACCGGCCGCGTTCTCGCAGCTGACGGCCAGCCCATCGGCGGCGCATTCGTGCGTCTGCTCGACGGCTCCGGAGAGTTCACGGCCGAGGTCGTGGCATCGGGAACCGGCGATTTCCGCTTCTTCGCCGCTCCGGGCGAGTGGACCGTGCGTGCACTGTCCAGCTCGGGCAACGGCACCTCCACCGTCGCTCCCGAGGGCTCGGGCGTGCACAACGTGGACGTGACCGTCAGCAAGTAATTCCTGCTTTGTCAGGCGGCCCCGCACCCCTCCGGTGCGGGGCCTTCTGCATTCCGGCTCCCGATTTTTCCGGTCGGTCGCCGCGGTCTAAGATGTACCCGTGGTCATTTTCTTCGAGGTACTCCTCGCACTCGCATCCGTCATGATCGCTTGGTTCTCCGTGTACGTCGTGTACCGCTTGGTCACCGACGAGTCGTGAGTCAGGCTCCGGATTCAGGGTCCGACGCGACCGCTGACGATTCCGCCGCTGCAGGTGCCGTGAGGCGCGGCAGCGGGGACGAAGCTGTCGCCATCGCCGTCGAGCGCTCCAAGTCGACGGCGTCGCTCAACATTCCGACCCTGCCGGACCTTCCGTTGCCAGAGGACACCGCAAACCTGCGCCTCGGCCCGGACATCAATCCCGAACTCCTCGCGCTTCTCCCCCTCGTCGGTGTCTGGCGCGGCGAAGGTGAAGGACACGACGAGAACGGCGACTACGCCTTCGGTCAGCAGATCGTCATCTCGCACGACGGCGGCCCGTACCTCAATTGGGAGTCCCGGTCCTGGCGCCTCGACGCCGAGGGCAAGTACGTGAGCCCCGATCTGCGCGAGAGCGGTTACTGGCGCATGGGCGGCGACGGCATCCCGGGCAGCGTCAACCAGGAAGTGGTCGAACTCCTGCTCAGCCACAGCTCCGGTGTCGTCGAAATGTACTACGGGCGCGCACTCACCCAAGCGTCGTGGGAACTTGCCACCGACGTGGTGATCCGCAGCCAGTCCGGTGCACTGTACGGCGGCGCGAAGCGTCTGTACGGCATCGTCGAAGGCGGCGACCTCGCGTACGTCGAAGAGCGGATCATGTCTGACGGTGGCCTGGAACCGCGTCTCTCGGCCCGCCTCACCCGCTACATCGGCTAGTTCTGCTGTGCGCCTTTATTAACCCCCGGCGGTTAATAAAGGCGCACAGCAGATTTATCCACAGGCACCGACAAATTCCACAGGCGGGCTCTGGAGCGGCATCTTCGACCGATTCTTGTCGGTCCGCGATCTCACGGTATTCGCATGAGCTGCGACTACATCGATCCTGATCTCCGAAGACTCTTCGACTTCCAACACGGACTCGCGACCAATAAACAACTACGCCCTTTCGGCTATTCACCGCGGCGCATCCAACATCTGGTCGAATCGGGTCAATGGACTTCCGTCCTCCACGGCGTTCAATCCAGCACCAACGGCCCGCTCAACCGAGCAATGATTCTCGAGGCCGCCCTTCTGTTCGGCGGCGGAGAGACCTACCTGAGTCACCGGACGGCAGCTGAAGAGTGGGGACTCACGCACATCGAGTCCGAACTGCCGGTCCACATCACGGTCCGATACGGCAGATCCTCGCGCTGTCAGAGTCCGACGGTCAGACCCGAACGCTCCCCGGCGCGCCCCGTTCCGTTGGGGTGGTCCACTGCCCATCCCGGAGTGATCGTTCATCGTTCACGCGCTCAGGCCCACATCGGCGTTGCCACTCAGCCTGCTCGTACTTCGCTGGCCGACACCGCAATTGACCTGGCGGTTGCAGAGCCGTCGGCTCGCGACGCCGCTCGTTCTCTGGTTCGCTCGGCCACGGCGTGCAAAGTGTCACGGATGGAATTGCGCACCCGAATGGAATGCCGACGGCCGAGGCGATATGTCAAAGCGCTGTCCTCGACATTGGACCTGTTGGATCGCGGTGTCCAGTCGGTACTCGAGCATCGCTACGCAATCGAGGTCGAGCGAGCACACGGTTTGCCGGAAGCACGACGGCAATCGCCGGTCCTCGTCGATGGGAGAACTTTCTACGAGGACGTCGACTACCGCAATTGCGGTGTCGCACTGATCGTTCGACTCGACGGATTTGCCTTCCACTCTTCTCGGGCGACTGCGCTGCGGGATCGTCGGCGAGGAAACGCATCCGAACTGTCAGGCAACGCCACACTGGTCTTCGGTTGGGAGGAGGTGGAGGGGGCCTCGTGCCGAACTGCAGCCGAGGTCAGAGCGATCCTCGAGCGCGGTGGATGGTGGGGGCCTAATCCTTGTCCACGCTGTGCGCCTTTATTAACCGCCGGGGGTTGATAAAGGCGCACGGCACGAAGCGACCCCCGAGCCACACCCACGCTTTCGCGCGGATCCCGGTCGGACTGATCGGGGGCTCGGGGGTCGGGTGGCTGCCTGGGATTCGCCGGCCGCTCACGCGGTAAGTGAATTCCATCAGCGATTGCGGCTAGCTGGCAGCCACCTCACGCGTCCGTCTGTACTTCAATTTCAGACCACCTCCTTCCTTGTGTACAGGAGAAAGTACGCCCACTTCACGATGACGGCAACGTATTTTCCACAGAAACTTTTCCGACGCATATCACCTGGTCAGCTGCTGCGCCGTCCGGAAGTTGGTGGGTGACGACAACAACGGTTCGCGAAGAATCGACCAGCGTTGCGTCGCGACTGAGCAACTCGCGGAGCAACTGATCGCCGGCCTCCGCGTCCATGTGCTCGGTCGGCTCGTCGAGCAGCAGCACCTCCGCAGGCGAGACGATCGCGCGCGCCAACAGCAACCGACGACGCTCACCGCCCGAAACCGCTCGCATGCCGCCGACCAGGTAGGTGTCGAGCCCGTCCGGCAGTTCCGACAGCCAGTCGCCGAGACCGACTGCGGCAAGTGCCTTCTCCGCGTCCTCGGCGGTGAGGTCACCCCGCGCGACGCGCAGGTTCTCGAGGACCGACGTCTCGAAGAGGTGTGCGTCTTCGGCGAAGTACCCGACGTGCCTGCGCAGTTCGGCCGGATCGACTTCCGAAACATCCACTCCGCCAACGCGCACTGTTCCCGCGATAGGCGGCAGCAGTCCCGCCATCGTCATCAGCGCGGTGGTCTTTCCGGATCCGCTCTCGCCGACGACGGCAACACGAGCACCGCGAGGAAGATCCACCGACAGCGGTTCGGTCACCTTTCCCCCGGGCCAACCCGCCCGCAACGCGTGCACACTCAGGACCCCGTCCTCCGGCCACGCACGATTTCCTTCAACGTGTTCGGCGTCGGCTCGATCGAGTACCGCCATGATGCGTGCCGACGCCAGCCGCGCCTTGGTCAACGCAACTGCCGCGCTGGGCAGTATCGCGGTTCCCTCGAAAGCCGACAGCGGAAGCAGTACAAGGATTCCCATGGACATCGGTGACATGTCGGTGGTTCCGTACAGCGTAATTCCGATCAGCAGGGCACCGAGGACGCTCACTCCGATTGCCAGGGGCGTGGCAGCGGCGGCAAAGGCACTCGGGACCGCCGCGCGATCGGTTGCGTCGACCACATCGTTCTCGGCAGAGACCGCCTCGCTCACCGCCTGATCCAAGCGACCCGATACCCGGAGCTCGGCGGAATGGTCGAGGGCGGTCACCGCGAACTCACTGAATCGCGCTGCGGCAGCAGAACTGTCGGCCTCGGCTAGTCGAGCAGCACGAGCCGACAGCCAGGGTGCCGCGATCCCGGACACCGCCAGCGCAACGGCCAGAATGAGCGCGGCCGGAACCGAGATGAACAACAGGATTCCCACCGCAGCAAACGCGAGGACAATCGAGACCGCAATCGGGATCAGTGCTTTGACGACGACGTCGCCCAGTGCATCCACGTCGGCGCCCGTACGTGAGAGCAGGTCACCGCGTCGTAGTCCGGCTGCTGCCGCGGGATCTCCTGCGGCCAACTGCTGGTAGATCCTCGATCGCGCCGCGGTGGTTCCGCGCAACGCGACGTCGTGCGTCGTCAATCGTTCGAGATAGCGGAAGACACCACGTGAGATTCCCAATGCGCGTACGGCAACCACCGCAACACTGAGGTCGAGAACGGGAGGCATCTCCCAGGCCCGCGTGATCAACCACGCAGACAGCGCGGCCAAGGCGAGTGCGCTGCCGAGTGTTGCGACGCCCGCCGCGACCGCCGTCAGAACGCGTCGTGGCCGAAGTTCCAGTAGCCGCAGAGCACGCAGAAGCGGATCGTGAGCGTCACTTCTCATGAGCGCGCACCTCGACGATCCGGTCAGCTGCGGCAAGCACACTCGGACGGTGGCCGATCACGACAACGGTGTCGCCACGCTCCGCCCGTGCTCTCAGAGAAGCCAACACTGTCCCTTCCGAATCCGAGTCGAGGTGAGCGGTGGGTTCGTCCAGGACAAGAACTGCGCGGTCCGAGGCAAGTACGCGTGTCAGTGCCAGCCGTTGCCGCTGCCCCAAAGACAGACCTGTACCGCCGACGCCGATCACGGTCTCGACGCCCGCAGGCAGCTCGGCCAGTACCGCGTCGAATCCCGTCGCAGCAGCGGCGCGGGTCAGTGCTTGCGCATCGACGACCCCGGTGAGATCGAGATTTTCACGAACGGTGCCGGGTAGGAGGACCGGATGCTGGGGAAGCCAGGCCAACTGACTACACCACGCGTGCTCGTCCAGGTCTCGGACATCGACGCCGGCGACCGTCACGCGCCCACTGCTCGGTTCGATCAACCCGAGCAGCGCGTGCACTGCCGTCGACTTGCCGCAGCCGTTGGGACCGGTGAGCACGGTGATCGCCCCTGGGGACGCCACGGCGGAAAGTCGAGACGGTGCGACTCCGCCACGAGAGGCCACACCGAGTCCGTCGAAGACGATGTCGGCGCCTCGAGCGACCACCGTCGTGCTACCACCCTCCGGCGCGGCAGAATCCGCCTCGATAACCTCGAATGCCTTGTCGGCTGCCGCCATTCCGTCCTCGGCGGCGTGGAACTGGGTTCCCACCATCCGAAGTGGCAGGTACACCTCGGGGGCGAGGATCAACGCGACTATCCCCGGCTCGAGTGACATGTCGCCGTACACCAGTCGCAAGCCGATACTCACGGCCACCAACGCGACGCAGAGCGTTGCGAGCAGTTCCAGCACCATCGAGGACAGGAACGCGACGCGGAGAGCTGACATCGTCGTTCGCCGATGAGCGTCACCGAGTTCACGGACGCGCTCGGCAGGACCTTGCTGACGACCGAGCGCCCGCAGCGTCGGCAAACCGGCAAGAAGATCGAGCAGTTGCGAAGACAACGTGGTCATCGCTGCCAGCGTCTTCTCCGACTTACCCTTTGTCAGCAAGCCGATCAGAATCATGAAGATGGGGATCAGCGGCAGCGTCACGAAGATGATGACCGCAGACGTCATGTCCTGCACCGCAATGACTATCAGGGTGATGGGTGTCAGCGTCACCGACAAGACCAGGGCCGGAAGGTATCCCGTCAGGTACGGACCAAGGCCGTCGACACCTCGGGTGACCACGGTCGCGATCTCGTCACGCCGCGGATCCAGATCGCGAGGACTCATCGCCGTCGCCGACGTCAGCACGCCGTTCTTGATCTCGGCAACGACGCGAGTCGACGCCCGGTGCGCATACCTGGTCTGCAACCAGGTCCCCAGAACTCGGACCGCCACAGCTGCGGCGAGAACAACCAATTCGGTTGTCCACGAGGAAACATCCACAGTTCGAGTGGTGATCACTCCGGCCAGCACCCGGCCGATCATGAGCGCCGCGACGATGACCATCACGACGTTCACCATCGACAGAGCAACAGTGAGGATCAGATAGCCGCGCGCAGAAGCGGAATGTCGCCACAGCCGCGGGTCGATCGGCCCCCGGCGACGCTCCCGAGTGGTGGGAGCGTCGCCTACTTCGATTGTCACGTGAATTCGACCGTCAGTTCTTTCGTGTTTCGAATGTGTCGTGATTCAGGGTTCGTGACTACCACGTCTTCTCCTTGAATCGCAGACCGATCGACGCCGGAATCTGCTTGGAGGAGATGCGCTGTCGGAACACCCAGTACGTCCAGCCCTGGTAGATGATCACCACCGGCGTCATGAATGCCGCGGCCCACGTCATCACCTTGAGCGTGTACGGACTCGACGACGCGTTCTCGATGGTCAGGCTGTACGCCGGATCCAGCGTCGACGGCATGACGTTCGGGAACAGCGAGGCGAACAGCAGCACGACGGTGGCGATGACGGCCACACAGGTGAGAACGAAGGCCCAGCCTTCGCGCTCGGCCCGCGTCAGGAAGACGACGCCGATCAGTGCCGCAGCAGCGGCAGCTACCAGAATCCACGTCCATCCCTTGCCGTAGGCGAGTTGCGTCCAGAGGACGAATCCGCCGGCGACCGGAATAGCCGGAATTGCCAGTCGTGCGGCAAGTTTCACGGCGTCTTCACGAACCTCGTCGGCACTCTTGAGTGCCAGGAACACTGCGCCGTGGAGAGCGAACACCAGCGCGGTGGTCAGACCGCCGAGCAGCGCGTACGGATTGAGCAGATCGAAGAATCCCGACTCGACCTGCTTGTCGGCGTTGATCGCCACGCCCCGAACGATGTTCGCGAAAGCCACGCCCCAGAGAACTGCCGGGACCCAGGAGCCGAAGATGATGCCCCAGTCGCAACGCTGACGCCACTTGTCGTCGTCGATCTTGCTCCGCCATTCGATGGCGCAGATCCGAACGATCAAGGCCACCAGGATGATCAGCAGCGGTAGATAGAACCCGGAGAACAACGTCGCGTACCACTCCGGAAATGCCGCGAACATCGCACCACCGGCCGTGATCAGCCACACTTCGTTGCCGTCCCACACCGGGCCGATCGTGTTGAGCGCTACCCGTCGACGCGTATCGGCCGGGAGGTCACTAACTCTGCCGACGATCGGCATGAGCATTCCGACACCGAAGTCGAACCCTTCGAGGACGAAGTAACCGATGAACAGTACTGCGACGAGCACGAACCATACTTCTTGAAGTCCCATGATCGCCTCCTAGTACGCGAACGACAGTTGTTTGGGCTTGTCCGGATCTTCCGGCTCGTCATGATCTGCATCGCCTGGTGGATGCATGTCGTGCTCCAACGGGCCTTCCTTCGCGTACCGCACGATCAGCTTGAACCAGACCACACCCAGCGCTCCGTACAGGAGGGTGAAGGTGATCAGCGAAGCCCAGACGGTAGCCGACGCGTGGTCCGAAACACCTTGGTCGACAGTGAGTCTGATCATGTCGACGCCGGTCGGGTTGGGATGCACCACCCAGGGCTGACGGCCCATCTCGGTGAAGATCCAGCCGGCGCTGTTCGCCATGAACGGAGTGGGGATCGCGACCAGGCTGAGGATTCCGAACCACTTCTGGTCCGGGACCCGCCCCTTACGAGTGACCCACAGTCCCGCGAGAGCCAGTGCTGCCGAACCGGCGGCGAGGCCGATCATGGCGCGGAAAGACCAGTACGTGACAAAGAGATTCGGTCGGTAGTTACCCGGTCCGAAGTCCTGCTCCGCCTGCTCCTGCAGTTGGTTCACGCCTTGCAGTTCGACGCCGGTGAACTTGCCCTCGGCCAACCATGGAAGAACGAACGGCACCTTCAGAACGTGCGTCACGCTGTCACAGTTGTTGTGAGTACCGATAGTGAGGATCGAGAAGTCCGGATCCATCTCGGTGTCGCACAGCGATTCCGCCGACGCCATCTTCATGGGTTGCTGCTGGAACATGAGCTTGCCTTGGACGTCACCGGTGTAGATGATTCCGATTCCGGCCACGATCATGACGAGCAACGCGAATCGTGTTGCCGGACGGTACATCGTGCGCGCGTCGGACTCGAGGCGTTCGGCTTCGGCGGCCTCAGCCTGCTTGGCGCGGCGCATGTTCCGCACCATCCACCAACCACTGATGCCGGCAACAAACGTCGCCGCCGTCAGGAAGGCGCCGGCAACCGCGTGCGGGAAGGCAGCGAGAGCGGTGTTGTTGGTCAGCAGCTCCCAGATACTGGTGAGCTCGGCACGACCCGTTTCAGGGTTGTACGTCGCACCGACCGGATGCTGCATGAACGAGTTGGCCGCGATGATGAAGAACGCCGACGCGTTGACGCCGATCGCCACGAGCCAAATGCACGCCAGGTGTACAAGTTTGGGCAGCCTGCCCCAACCGAAGATCCAGAGTCCGATGAAGACGGACTCCATGAAGAAGGCGACAAGGCCTTCCAATGCGAGCGGAGCTCCGAAGACGTCACCGACGAATCGCGAGTACTCGCTCCAGTTCATGCCGAACTGGAACTCCTGCACGATGCCGGTGGCTACACCGAGTGCGAAGTTGATGAGGAAAAGCTTGCCGAAGAACTTGGTGAGCCGATACCAGTGGTCCTTTTTGGTGACCACCCACATCGTCTGCATGATCGCGATCATCGGCGCAAGTCCGATGGTCAGCGGAACAAGGATGAAGTGGTAGACGGTAGTGATACCGAACTGCCACCTGGAGACGTCCAAAGTATCCATTGGCTACTCCGAGAGTAGGGCCCTGGGACAGGCTTCGGGGTTCGAGACGCGGGCAGTCGCTCGGCCCCTGCGGACACGGTACTGCTGTCCGGTTTGGACCGCAGGACTTTGCTACTACCAAATGTAGTAGAGACCTGTCGCGATTCCTATTCGCCTATCGCCCTGCTGAATCCGAATCAATTGCACGTTCAACCAATTCCGCGAATTCCCCGGAGACCTTCGGCTCTGGCAATGTGAGCCCGTCGAGTGTATGGACGCGTGCGGCCAGCGTGACGCTCGAAACCATCCACACTCCGTCGGCCGCAATCAAATCCGCAGGTCGGAGGGTTTCGTATCGGCAATCGAAGCGAGCACTGCCGGCAACGTCGAACAGGGCGCGCTGCGTAGTGCCCATCAAAATGCCCTGTGCGGGAGGCGGTGTGATCAAAGTCCTGTCCCGAACGATCACCACCGTCGAGCGTGGCCCCTCCAACACATTGCCCTCGGAACTGACGAAGATCACATCGTCAGCACCCAAATTCGCCGCATATCGAAGCGCTGCCATGTTGGTTGCGTACGACAACGTCTTCGCGCCCAGTAGCTGCCAGGGTGCCCGGGCAGAGAGATCGACAGAGAAACCTCGCTCGAGAGTCATCACCGACAACCCCGATTCGCGGACCTGTCTGACCCGATCGGCCACCGGACCGACCATCACGAAGGCTGTCGGCTTGTCGCCGCTCTCACGGCCGCGGGTCAGAACGAGACGAAGGGCGCCTTCCTTCTCGGTCCCCCATTCCTCGGCAGCCATCTCGATCGCCAGACGCCAATCATCGAGAACCGGAGCGGGCAGGCCGAGTGCCCGTGCGCTCAGAACCAGTCGACTCAGGTGTCCCTCGACCACCCGGGCGCGGCCGTCGCGTACCAACAGCGTCTCGAAGACTCCGTCGCCGCGCACCACCGCCAGGTCGTCGGCGTGCAGAAACGGTGCGTCAGCATCGAGCACCTCATGGTCGAGAGTCACCAATACGCGATCAGGCATGCCATCAACCCTAACGATCCGCCAAGCCGCCGGGGCCGCCCTGTAACCGCGATCCCGCCCACACTCCTAGACTGGTCTCGTGGTCGACAACGCTCTTGTGCCCAACAGCCCACTTCTGACTTCCCCCGGCGCGGTCACCGCACCGGACGGTTCGGCCGACATCGGTGTCGCGTGGCACTACGGCGATCCTCTCGGCGAACAGCGAACCGCGCAGCGCGCAGCAGTGGTGGTCGACCGCAGTCACAGATTCGTGATCGCCATTCCCGGCGACGAACGCCTCACGTGGCTGCACACGATTTCGAGCCAGCACATCGCCGCGCTCCCCGACGGCAAGAGTGCCGAGAACTTGAGCCTGGACGTCAACGGACGCGTCGAGCACCACTTCGTGCAGACGGACCTGGCAGGTGTCACCTGGATCGACACCGAGGCCGACCGCGGACCCGACCTTCTCTCCTTCTTGAAGAAGATGGTGTTCTGGTCCAAGGCCGAACCTCGAGACGGCAACGAACTCGCGGTCCTGAGCCTGATCGGACCCGAAGCGTCAACTGTCCTCGCCGCACTCGAGGTTCAGACACCCACCGAGGCCTACGACGCTCACGCCTTGGCCGACGGCGGATTTGTCCGCCGCATGCCGTGGCCTACCGAGAACTCTTTCGACCTTCTCGTCCCACGTGAGCAACTGGCAGCGTGGTGGACCAGGCTGACCGATGCCGGCGCCAAGCCCGCCGGCAGTTGGGCCTTCGAGGCACTGCGCGTCGAAGCGACGAGGCCTCGCCTCGGACTGGACACCGACGAACGGACCATCCCGCACGAGGTCCACTGGATCGGTGGGCCGGCCGAGCACGGCGCCGTCCACCTCGACAAGGGGTGCTACCGCGGTCAGGAAACCGTCGCCCGGGTTCACAATCTCGGCAAGCCCCCGCGCCATCTCGTCATGTTGCACCTCGACGGCAGCGCCGAAGCCGTCCCGGAACCGGGTGACCCGATCACGGCGGGCGGACGGGCCGTCGGACGCGTCGGGACCGTCGTCAATCATCACGAGCTCGGCCCCATCGCACTCGCTCTGATCAAGCGCAACATCCCGGTCGACACCGAACTGATGGCCGGCCCCAGCGCTGCGTCCATCGATCCGGATTCGATCGTGGCGGACGACGCACCCCAGGCCGGACGTGAGGCTGTCAACCGATTGCGCGGAAAGTGACGGGCACGGTCGACGCGGTCTGCGTCGTCCACACCGAACGTGACAGTGGCGTCAGGCGAGTCCCCCGTACCGCGATCGACAAGCGTCCCGTCGACGGCCGCGTCGCGGTCGGCCGACTCGGTCTGGGTGGCGACTACGTCTGCGACACCGAGTTCCACGGCGGCGCCTTCCAAGCTGTCTACGCGTATCAGCGCGACGAAGCGCAGCGCTGGTCGGACGAATTGGGCCGACCTCTCGGCCCCGGATGGTTCGGCGAGAATCTTCACATCAGCGGGATGCTCGTCACGGACGCCGTGATCGGCGAGCGTTGGCACATCACCGGAGCCGAGGCGTCGGACGTTCTCGAACTCGAGGTGACCGCGCCCCGCGTCCCGTGCGGCACCTTCGGCATCTGGGCCGCGGAAAAGGGCTGGGTCAAAAGATTCACCGAGCGGACCGACGTCGGCGCCTACCTTCGCGTCAACCGGACCGGCACGATCGCCGCGGGCGATTCGGTCACCCGAGTCCACGTACCGGATCACGGAGTGACTGTTCGAGAGGTCTTCGCCGGAACGGATCCTGAGCGGCTTCGACGGCTCCTCGCAGAACACACCGACCTTGCACCGAACGTCACCGCGCGCGTCCAGAGGTTCATCGAACAAGCAGAAGCGCAGGTGCACTCGTGAGTATCGAATTGGTGGAAGTGGTCCGCTCCGGATTCCGCGAATGCGTGCATCGCGGATCGGCCGTCATTCTCGGCGCCGACGGCGAGGTCGTTGTCGGACTCGGGGAAATTCACACACCCATCTACCCGCGCTCGGCGAACAAGCCGCTGCAAGCCGTCGCTGCGCTTCGTAACGGCTTTGCACCCACCAGCCCGGAAGAGCTGGCCGTCGCGTCGTCCTCACATGCGGGCGAGGCCGATCACATCGAACTGGTCGCAGCGCTTCTCGCTCGCTACCAACTCGGTGTCGACCAGTTGCAGTGCCCCTCCGATCTGCCGGGCAACGAACTGGCCCGAGCCGAACTGATCGCAGCGGGCGAGCTTCCCAGCCCGATCTACATGACCTGCTCGGGCAAGCACTCCGCGATGCTCGCCACGTGCGTCGTGAACGACTGGCCGCTCGAGACGTACATGGAGCCGACTCATCCCCTCCAACTCGCGATCCAGGAGACGATCTTCGATCTCAGCGGCGAGGAAGAGCAGGAACTCGGCATCGACGGTTGTGGTCTCCCGATCGTGCCGCTCTCGCTCACGAACCTGGCTCGGGCATTCGGACGCCTGCCCTCGGCTGAGCCCGACTCACCCGAACGAGCTGTGGCCGACGCGGTCCGCGAGAACCCCTTCCTCGTCTCGGGCACCGGCCGCAACGATCAGCGCCTGATGTCCGCCGTGCCGGGTCTGTTCTCCAAGACCGGATACGACGGCATCTACGCCGGAGCGCTTCCCGACGGTTCCGCTTTCGCCCTCAAGATCGACGACGGTCACGAGCGGGCGCTCCTGCCCTTGGCGGCAGCTCTGCTCAAGCGGATGAACACCGAGTGGACCGAGGAGTTGGCGGCTCTCGCATCCGCTCCGGTCTTCGGCGGCGACGCCCGAGTGGGGACGATTCGCGCAATTCCCGGAAACTTCTGAGCAGTTCTCACAAAGTTCTGACGAGTTCTTTCAGCATCCTGGCAGCTCGCGGCCATAGTGAGAGCAATCAGACACGGCGGTGAGGCCTTCGTGGAAGCGGAAGCGACTTTTCCACGCTAGAGTGTGTGTCAGGAAACTTACACACTCAAACGGGGCCGCCAAATTCCCCAGGCCGCCCCGCGAAAGCGCGAGGGGGTCAGCCATGGGCCGCGGCCGGGCTAAGGCAAAGCAGACCAAGGTTGCACGCGAATTGAAATACAGCGTACCGACCACGGATTTCGACAGCCTGCAAAGAGAGCTCGCAGGTGGATCGACCAACTCGCATCGGAGCAGTGTCCGATCGGACCAGACTTCCGATAGGGAAGGGCATGCGCGAGAGGACGACTACGACGACTGGCGGCGTTGACCGCGCACTGCCACCGCGCAGACTGTGAAATGAGGAAGAGCTGATCGCTCTTCCTCATTTTTGCGTTCCATTTTCCGCCTCGCGTCTGCTTGCACGGACACACAAAACTGCCCCACCGGATCTCTCCGATGGGGCAGCTGACGTTGCGGTCTAGAAGCGCGGGTGGTCTCCGGCCAGGAACGCACGCTCTGCAGCGGCGTCCGACGCCTTCTTGACGCTACCGAGCGTCCAGCAGTCGATGTGGCGTGCGGTGAGGACGGCAAGTGCGCGGTCGACGTCCTCGGGTGCGACGACGGCGACCATGCCGACGCCCATGTTGAACGTCTGCTCCATCTCGGCGCGCTCGACGCGTCCGCGCTGCGCGATCATGGCGAAGACCGGAGCGGGGCTCCAGGTTCCGCGATCGAGTTCGGCGACCAAGCCCTTGGGCATGACGCGCGCGAGGTTGTTGGCGAGGCCGCCACCGGTGACGTGGCAGAACGTGCGCACGTCGGTCTCGGCAGCGAGTGCCAGGCAGTCCTTGGCGTAGATCTTGGTGGGCTCGAGCAGCTCCTCACCGAGCGTGCGGCCGAACTCGTCGACGTGTGCGCTCAGGTTCATGCGGTCGATCTCGAGCAGGACCTTGCGGGCCAGTGAGTAACCGTTGGAGTGCAGTCCCGAAGAACCCATCGCGATGACGACGTCGCCGGGGCGAACGCGATCCGGTCCGAGCAGCTTCTCTGCCTCCACGACGCCGACACCGGTGGCGGAAAGGTCGTAGTCACCGTCGGCCATGATGCCGGGGTGCTCGGCGGTCTCGCCGCCGAGGAGAGCGCAGCCGGCCTGGATGCAGCCCTCGGCGATTCCGCTGACCAATTCCGCGACGCGCTCGGGGATGACCCGGCCGACGGCGATGTAGTCCTGGAGGAACAGCGGCTCGGCGCCACAGACGACGAGGTCGTCGACAACCATGGCGACGAGGTCGAGTCCGACCGTGTCGTGCTTGTCCATCGCCTGCGCGACAGCGAGCTTGGTTCCGACGCCGTCGGTCGATGCGGCGAGCAACGGCTCCTTGTAGTCACCCTTGAGGGAGAACAAGCCGGCGAAACCACCGAGGCCACCCATGACCTCGGGGCGGCTGGCCTTCTTGGCCAGAGGGGCGAAGAGTTCCACCGCCCGGTCGCCTGCGGCGATATCGACTCCTGCTGCCGCGTAGGAGGCGCCTGCGGTGCGGTGACTGTCCTCGGTCATCGGGTTACTACTCCAGCCTTGTATTTCTCGCGAGCACGTATTGCTCGTGCACAGGTAAGTGGTCTTGCAATGTGAAGTGTTTGCAATCCTCGTGACGCGAGATGGATCGTTCGACTCGAGACCCAGAGCGCGCACACAAATACCGACGATTACGCCCATACGCTACCGGACCGGCCCCCTCGGTGAGACCTCGCGTACCCCGAGACGTCAGTTCTGCAGCCGCGCACCGATCGAGGCGTGCAGTGCGCGCAGACTGTTCTGCCCGAGTGCGACCGTCTCGGATTCGATGTGTTTGAGGAGGTGTCCGTCGTGGACGACCTTCTCGCTCGACTGGATCAGTACCGTCCCGGCTCCGGTGAAATCGAACTGGCGTTCTTCGCCGGTATTCGCGCCGAACATGCTTCCGCGAACCGCGCCCAGGAAGCTCTGCATCCAGTCGGCATCGAAGTGGTGGGACGGCGACGGGCAGTCGGCCCAACCCACCAACGCCTGCGGGTCGATGCGCAGCGGCGGCTCCGCGAACATGACCGGGCCATTGGACGACGCCAGGAACTTGCCTGTCCCCAGTAGCGTCAAAAAGCCTGGGACGATGGACTGTTTGAGGTCCAGGCTCGTCTCGAAGGCGAGGAGATTGGCCGCGCGAATCGTGAGGTTGCCGTCGTCGAGGTCGTAGGAATTGATGTTGAATCCGCGGTCCCCGAGGATCAACTTGCCCTGTCCCTGAGCGAGCACCCAGTCGTCCGCGTAGAGCGGTGAAGAAAACCTGGCCGCGACGATCGCCGTCATGCTCGTGCGCCCGAGCGGCTCGAAGTTGATGTTTCCGTAGTACGCGATCATCGCACCCTTGGACGTGAACCACGGTTGTCCGGCCATCTCGACGCAGAAGGCGTAGTCGTTGCCCGGGACGTTGTCGTTGGCGGGCAGAGATGCCGGATTGTGAATTTCGATACCCATGCTCTGTGCCCTCTCAGAACTTCTGCTCGGACGCCTGGACCCAGACGGTGCCGGCGCCGGTCATCTTCAGCTGGATGGACTCCCCCGAGCCCTTGCCGACGGCCTCGCGCCAACCGACGTTCGCGGAGATGTCGACGTTGATCTGACCGATGTGGCACACGTATGCCTGCGGGTCGACGACGACCTGAGGATTGTTCGGACCGACCTGCAACGGAATCGCGCCCCCGTGCGAGAGAACCGCGACGCTTCCCTGGCCGTGCAACTGCGTCGTGAACAGTCCTTGACCGGTCATGGCGCCGCGTACTGCTCCGCGCACACCGCCCTGCGACGTGAGAGCGACTATCGAACTCTGGAGGTAACCGTCGTGTGCGAGGAGTCGGTCGGCTTCGACGGTGAGCATTGACGACCCGT
This sequence comes from Rhodococcus sp. MH15, assembly GCF_019266045.1. Classification (NCBI taxonomy): domain Bacteria; kingdom Bacillati; phylum Actinomycetota; class Actinomycetes; order Mycobacteriales; family Nocardiaceae; genus Rhodococcus; species Rhodococcus sp. MH15. Next base: position 896,035 of record NZ_LPNP01000080.1, on the reverse strand, counting down.
CGAGGTGGATGACCTCGACGTACAAGCCGGCGTGCCCGTAGAAGACCTCACCGTTTCCCTCGGCCGCCATCATGCGTGCGTGTTCGCCGGACATCATGCGGCCGGCCATCCCGGCGATCCCGCCCATGTTCGGCATGGCGCCGGGCCCACCGCCCATGCTGTGCGGGATGAAGCGGACGTCGCCGGTGTAGTAGAGCATCGACCCGGTGCGGGCGAGCACGTTCTGTCCCGGTGCGAGGGTCGACTTGACGACCTTGCTGTTCACCAATTCCAACGGCATGGGTCAGCGCTCCTCAGGCTGGATGTAAACGACACCGGATCCGTCGAATCGCAGCGAGAACGCTTCACCGCTGCCACCGCCGATCGCGGAGCGCCAGGTGACGTCGGTGACGAAGCTCTGGTTCAGCTGACCGCGGTGAGCGACGAAGGCGTCGGGATCGGCAACCAGCGGATACTGCGGGCTGACTTCGAGCGCGATGATCGGTCCGCCCTTCGACAGCACCGCCACCAGACCGGTGCCGCTGACGACCGTCGTGAACAAGCCCTGTCCGGAACCTGCGCCGCGGAGGCCGGCAAATTTCACATCGGTTCGCAGCTGTCCGACCAGTGCGAGCAATTGTGAGGCTTCGACGTGCAAAGCGTCGTTGTTGAGCTCGATGATCGTGATGTCCTGGGCGTCGACCGCGAAGTAGACGGTGCCTTGTCCGCTGACTTCCATCAGGGACAGTGATTCACCTGCCGCCTTCTGTTTCAGCGCGGCACGTAACCCACCGCCACCGCCCATTCCGGCGTTCTTGAAGGTAATCGCACCCTCGTACGCCACCATCGAGCCGTTGATCGCTTTGATGGTGTCCCCCACCAGGTCTGCGACCAGGACCCGGTGCCCATCCATTCTCAGTTGCGCCACGGAGGGCACTATGCCAGATGCTCACGACGTATGCCGTGTCGTGGAACAGAAAGTCGTGAACAGAAAATCTGCCGCCCACATGCTGTGGACGGCAGATTCTCGGCTGTCGAATTTCAACGATTCTGACGTTCAGGGGCGGCTGAGCGCGCTCGCATTGTCGTTGTCGCGAGTGGCCGTCGAACCTGCGGTGCTCTCGAGCATCCCCTCGAGGACGTTCTTGCCGATCGAGGTTTCCTTGGGAAGCGCGATCGGGTAGGTCCCGTCGAAGCACGCGGCGCACAGACGGCTGGCCGGCTGCTCGGTGGCGGCGATCATGCCCTCGGTGGAGATGTATCCGAGGGTGTCAGCTCCGATGGAACGACGCACGCCGTCGAGCATTTCCTCGAACGTCGCGTCCTGTCCGCCTGCGCCGTTGGCAATCAACTCGGCCGGTGAGGCGAAGTCGATACCGTAGAAGCAGGGCCACTTGACCGGCGGCGAGGCGATACGGACGTGAATTTCGAGGGCGCCGGCTTCGCGGAGCATCCGGATGAGCGCACGCTGAGTGTTACCGCGGACGATCGAATCGTCCACCACCACAAGCCGCTTGCCGCGGATGACTTCCTTGAGCGGGTTGAGCTTGAGCCTGATACCGAGCTGACGGATCGTCTGCGACGGCTGGATGAAGGTACGGCCGACGTAGGCGTTCTTCATCAAACCCTGGCCGTAAGGAATGCCCGAACCCTGGGCGTACCCGACGGCTGCGGGGGTGCCGGACTCGGGAACAGGGATGACCAGATCACCTTCGGCGGGATGCTCGCTGGCGAGCAGACGGCCGATCTCGACGCGGGTCGAGTGGACCGAACGGCCACCGATGACGCTGTCGGGACGCGCGAGGTAGACGTACTCGAAAACACAGCCCTTGGGAGTCGGATTCGCGAAACGTGAGGAGCGAACGCCGTCGGCGTCGATCGCAAGCAGCTCACCGGGTTCGATGTCGCGAACGAACGACGCACCGACGATGTCGAGTGCTGCCGTCTCGCTGGCGACTACCCAACCGCGGTCGAGTCGACCGAGGCAGAGCGGGCGGATGCCGTGCGGATCGCGCGCTGCGTACAGCGTGTGCTCGTCCATGAAGGTGAGGCAGAACGCGCCCTCCAACGTGGGAAGCAATTCCATTGCGGCCTGTTCGATGGTGCTGTCGCCGGCAGCGTGTGCCAGGAGACCACCGATGAGGTCGGAGTCGGAAGTCGCTGCGTTGGGGCGCTTGTCGTTGACCAGGCCGGCTGCACGGGTGCGGCTCGCGAGTTCAGCGGTGTTGACCAGGTTGCCGTTGTGGCCGAGCGCGATGCCGGTACCGGCAGTGGTGGTACGGAAGATGGGCTGCGCGTTCTCCCACGTCGTGGAACCGGTGGTGGAGTAACGGCAATGTCCGACGGCGACGTGACCTGGCATCGCTGCGAGGGTCTGCTCGTCGAATACCTGGCTGACCAGGCCGAGATCCTTGAACACCAGCACCTGGGAGCCGTCAGCTACCGCAATGCCGGCAGCTTCTTGACCACGGTGCTGAAGTGCGTACAGGCCGTAATAAGTGAGCTTCGCCACATCCTCTCCCGGCGCCCAGACGCCGAATACACCGCATTCTTCGCGGGGCTCGTTCTCGTCCTCGTCGGACGGGTTCGAAGCGAGGAGATTTGGACTGTTGACCGACAGATCGGCACGAGTCACCGGGCGCTCCCTTTGTGGGCAGGGGTTGGGGGGCATCCACAGTCTACGGCCATTTTGGGACTCACTTCCCCTGAGGGCTGCCTTGGGTCTCAGATCACGCCGAAGCGAACCGGATGGTCTCTCTCTGTTACTGCGTCAACCACTCTGTCACTACGCCAACCCCTCTGTTGCTAGGTCAACCGCAGCAGTGGGAGCCAGTGCGCAATTTCGGGAGCGCGGCTACCTGAGGCGTCGACTCGTCCGTCACCTGAGGCCTCGGAGAACTCGAGCAGTCCGGTGACCATCTGCAACCACGTCCGAGCGTCCGTCTCGACGACGTTGGGCGGGGTTCCGCGCGTGTGACGCGGACCTTCGATGCATTGCACCGCAACAAACGGTGGGACCCGCACCTCGACGCTCGATCCGGGGGCGATCTGTTCGAGAGTGCGCGCACTCATCTTCACTGCCGCACCGAGTTCACTGCGCGAAGGCTTCGGCAGTTCCGGATCTCGAAGCCACGGGCCGACGGCCAGGACGGCGGCACGAAATTCGGCGGGGTCGACGGCGCGGCGGGGCGGCATCAGTTCACTCCCTGTCTGCGAGTAGCGATACGAACGGCAAGTGCGCCACCGGCATTCGTGGCCAGGTGCAGCAGGGCGGGGGCAAGTACGCTGCCGCCACGGCGGTGCAGCCACTCGAACAGCAATGCCGAAGCGCCGGTGAACGCCACGGCTGCGGGAACGTTGTCGCCGGCACCGCGGGCGGGGGCGACGTGCCACAGCCCGAAGGTCAGTGCGTGAACAGCCTGCGCGGTCGGCCTGTTCAGTTCGCGGCTCCAGACGGCCGACATCGCGCTACGGAACAACAGTTCCTCGGAGAGCACCGTCCCGAACGGGATGTGCAGGATGATCCATTCGAGGAAGTCTTCGCGGCCGTCTGCTCGCTCGTCGGCAGCGAGAGTCGCGCGCAAGGACGGAACGGCCAAAGCGACGCTGTAGCCGGTGAGGACCGCCCCCGCCGCGGCTCCGCCGAACTGAGCACCACCACGAATGCCGGTGTGCGCCAAGCCGAGTTCCTCGCGGGTGTAACCACGTGCGAGTAGGACTCCGATCGCCGACAGACCGGCCGCGGTGTTGACCACGGCGCGGGCACGAGGCGAAAGACCGAATGCCGGAAGCACGACGTTGCTCCAGGTGATCGCGGTAGCGGAGAGCGCGATCGAGGCGACTCCCCTCACTTCTCGGGGCCCTCTGATTTCACGGCGACAACCAAAGCCGATCGCACCCGCTCGGTTTCTGCGGCCGTCCATCCCTCGGGCTGGGCAACGCTGATCCAGGCGTCCAGAACGGAGGTTCCGTAATTGTGACCATGGCCGTCCGGAACTCCCGCGGCGTTACCGAGGTCTGCAGACACCTGCCAGAACGTCACGACCGGGAACCACTTCATCGACGGCGAGCGGTCGAATCCCGGTACTTCCTTGAGCCACTCGGGCCGATTGAACATGAGGTCGGGTGACCACCACACCACTGGATCGGAAGGGTGCTGGACAAACAGAACCCGCGGCTGCGGCCACGTCATCCCGTCGGTCGGAATGTCTTCGGAGCGATCCGCGAACCGCACACCGGCCAAGCCGTCCGCGTAGACAGGAGCTACTTCGGGAGTGCCTGGATCGCGCCTCTTCTCGATCGAACGCCACAACTGCGTCGCGTTCGGTGGGCCAACCCACAGAATTCCGTCGGCGGTATCGCGTGCCGCCTGCAGTGTGTCGAAGGCTCCGGCGCCGGCCATGACGCCGAGGCTCTCGCCGTAGACCATCAACTTCGGCCTGGTGGCTTCCGGTTCCTGGAGCCATCTTTCGTGTACCCGCTCGATCAACAGGCGTCCGGCAGCTTGCGCCTTCTCCTGGTCGGCGAGGAACGAGATCCAACTCGGCAGGTACGAGTACTGGCTGGCGACAAGAGCAGTGTCGCCGTCATGCACAAGTTCGATTGCCTGTGCCGCAGTGGGATTGACCCACCCCGTACCCGTCGTCGGAATGACCACGAGGACCTTGCGTTGGAAGGCGCCGGTTCGCTCCAGCTCCTTGATGACCAGATCCATACGCTCTTCGGGATCTTCGGCGCTTTCAAGTCCGGCATATACGCGAATCGGATCCATCGCAGGCTTACCGGTTGCCGCTTCGAGTTCCTGCGCGTCGAGTCCGCGCGAGACGAAGTTTCGTCCCTCGAACCCCAATGTGTCCCAGGGAGCGGCTGATTCGGGGCTACCCGATTTCATCGGATCCTGCGGTTCGACGACGCCGTCGCGAGTGGTCGAGTTCTGCAGACTGAAGATCGAGTTGGTCGCTGCATAGATTCCGCGGACCAGGACGCCGTCGACCAGCATGAAGAACAGGACGGTGACAACCAGGGCACCGACGCCATTGGCCACCGACCGTGACCAGTGGAACCGCCGCATCAGCTGTCGGGCAATCAGTTTCACCAGATCGTGGAGGACCCGCCAGATCGAGATGAGCAGGCCACCGACGAGCAGGCTCAGTCCGAGGGTTCGGATGTAGCCGGAAGTGGTCGTGCCTTCGGCATCGGTCAGTGCCGCGATTTCACGTTGCCACCCGGCCGCGTAGACCAGCATGATGATCGCCGCGACGATGGACGCGACCGGAACGAAGACCTTGATCGCGGAAGGCACCGGCTCGGGCAGTGGCCACCACCGTCGCCCGCTGAGCAGGTATCGCTCGACAGCCCAACCGATCGCAGTACCGACGCCGTAGCCGATGGCCGAGTTGATTCCGCCGATCAGACCTTGGAAAAGCCAATCGCGCGGCAACAGCGAAGGGGTCAACGACCAGCAGAAGAAGAACGCGGCAAACGCGATGCCGGTGAAGTCGAGTTTGAGGAGCCCCCACGCCCACTCGGTGAAGCGGTTGTCGAGCTTCTCGAGGGGTGCGGGAACAGCCAGCCGCAGGTGGTGTTCCTGCGGCTGGCTGTCAGAAGAAGTCAGTTCTCCGGAATCGACCATCTATCACCCGAACAGTGCGGGCAGCGTTCCCTCGAAGGCCTCACGGAGCTTGGCCATCGTGACGGAGAAGTGTCCCTGGACCTCGACGGAGTCGCTGCCCTCGTCGACGACCCCGATACGCGTCCACGGCAAGCCGCGGGCGGTGCACATACCGGTGAAACGAGTCTCCTCGGTACGCGGAACTGCAACGAGGACGCGTCCCGACGATTCCGAGAACAGGGTCACGAACGGATCTGCGCCCTCGGGAATCAGGATGCGGCAACCGGTTTCGCCGGCCAGCGCGGCTTCGACGACAGCCTGGGCCAGTCCACCCTCGGAGAGGTCGTGGGCCGCGGTGACGAGACCGTCACGCGAAGAGGCGAGCAGAATGTCGGCGAGCAGTTGCTCACGGGCGAGGTCGACCTTCGGCGGCACGCCACCGAGGTGACCGTGCTCGACCTGCGACCAGATGGAACCGTCGAACTCGTCGTGGGTCTCGCCGAGCAGGATCAGCGTCTCGCCGGGCTCGAGTCCGAGGCCCGTCGGGATGCGGCGGTGAACGTCGTCGATCACACCGAGGACGGCAACCACCGGCGTCGGCAGGATTGCCGTGGATCCGGTCTGGTTGTAGAAGCTGACGTTGCCGCCGGTGACGGGGATGCCGAGGGTGGCGCAGCCGTCGGCAAGGCCGCGAACGGCCTGCTGGAACTGCCACATGACACCCGGGTCCTCGGGAGAACCGAAGTTCAGGCAGTTGGAGACGGCCTTGGGCGTTGCGCCCGTGACTGCCACGTTGCGGAAAGCCTCGGCCAACGCGAGCTGCGCACCGGTGTACGGGTCGAGCGCGGTGTAGCGGCCCGAAGCGTCGGTGGACAGTGCGATCCCGCGTCCGGTCTTCTCGTCGATGCGGATGACACCGCCGTCGGCGTTCTCGGCCAGGACGGTGTTTCCGCGGACGTAGCGGTCGTACTGCTCGGTGATCCACTTGCGGCTGCACAGGGCAGGCGAGGCGATCATCTTCAGCAGGGTCGCTTCGAGCTCGGCGTCGGTTTCGGGACGCTTCAGTCCGGCAGTCGTATTCGCGATCAAGGCATCCTGCGTTGCCGGACGCTCGACGGGGCGGTGGTAAACCGGACCCTCGTGCGCGACGGTGCGCGGGGGAACGTCGACGACGGTCTCGCCGTGCCAGGAGATGGTGAGGTGCTCACCGTCGGTGACCTCGCCGATGTCGGTGGCCAGGACGTCCCACTTCTTGCAGACCTCCATGAACGCATCGACGTTCTCGGGCGTGACCACGGCGCACATGCGCTCCTGCGATTCGCTCGAGAGCACCTCGGCCGGGGTCATTCCGGTGGCGCGCATCGGAACCTTCTCGAGGTTGATGTGCATGCCGCCGTCGCCGGCCGCAGCCAGCTCGGAGGTGGCGCAGGACAGCCCGGCGCCGCCGAGGTCCTGGATGCCGACGACGAGGCCGGCCTTGTAGAGGTCGAGACAGCACTCGATGAGCACCTTCTCGGTGAACGGGTCGCCGACCTGAACCGCGGGCAGCTTCTTACGTCCGCCGGTGTCTCCACCCTCGTCGTCGAACGTCGCCGACGCGAGGACCGAGACGCCGCCGATTCCGTCGAGACCGGTGCGAGCACCGAACAGAATGATCTTGTTGCCTGCACCCGAAGCGAAGGCCAGATGCAGATCCTCGACGCGCATGACGCCGGCAGCGAGGGCGTTGACCAGCGGGTTACCTGCATAGGACTCGTCGAAGACCGTCTCGCCGCCGATGTTCGGCAGGCCGAGGGAGTTTCCGTATCCACCGACACCACGCACGACACCGTCGACGACGCGACGGGTATCGGGGGCGTCAGCAGCACCGAACCGAAGCTGATCCATGACGGCGATCGGACGAGCACCCATGGCCATGATGTCGCGGACGATGCCGCCGACACCGGTCGCCGCACCCTGGTAGGGCTCGACGTACGACGGGTGGTTGTGGCTCTCGACCTTGAACGTGACTGCCCAGCCGTCACCGATGTCGACGACGCCGGCGTTCTCACCGATGCCGGCCAGCATGTTGGCGCGCATCTCGTCGGTGGTGGTCTTGCCGAAGTATCCGAGGTGGACCTTCGAGGACTTGTACGAGCAGTGCTCGCTCCACATCACCGAGTACATCGCCAGTTCGGCGTCCGTGGGACGGCGGCCCAGGATCTCCTTGATGCGTGCGTATTCGTCGTCCTTGAGACCGAGCTCCTTGAACGGCTGAGCGGCATCGGGATCAGCCGATGCGTGCGTGACGGTATCGACCTGGTGAGCAGACACTGGAGAGTGGTCCCTTCCCTACGGGAGTCAAGAGGCAAGCCGGCGCGGAGCGGGACACCACGAATGTGCCCAACGAAAGAACGTGCCGGGGGACAGTCTATCGGTGTGGGCCGACGACTTCCGCAGACGGCAGCACCCGCAACACCTCCGGGCCTGCGAAGTATCGCCCGTCACACCCGCCCCGGTTGGGTGATCCGGTCGGTTTTCCTAAAGTCAGGGCTGGCCCACTCTCCTCCCTCGAAAGGCCTCGCATGCCCCAGGATGTTCGTCAGTCCGACCTCACGGCACAGTCCCAGTCGGTGACCACTCCCCTCACTCCGGCTGCGATTTTCCTGGTCGCGACCGTGAATCCGGGTGGCGAGAACACCACACGAGAACTACTCGCCGACGTCGCCGGCCTGCAGCGCGCCGTGGGGCTGCGCGTCCCCGGATCAGGTTTGGATGTGGTGACAAGCATCGGTTCGTCGGTTTGGGATCGACTGTTCGCCGGTCCGCGCCCCGCGCTACTGCACCCGTTCGCCGCTCTACAGGGTGACGTTCACTCGGCGCCGTCGACTCCCGGCGATCTGCTCTTCCACATCCGCGCGATGAGCATGGATGCGTGTTTCGAGGTGGCTCGGCAGATCACGAAGCGACTGCACGGCGCAGCCACGGTGGTCGACGAGGTTCACGGCTTCCAGTACTTCGAGAACCGCGACCTCATCGGCTTCGTCGACGGCACCGAGAATCCGGTGGGCCGCGACGCCGTCGCCGCCGTGACTGTCGGAGACGAAGATCCTGCGTTCACCGGAGGAAGCTACGTCCATATCCAGCGCTACGTCCACAAGATGCGGGACTGGGAAGCAATCACCGTCGACGAGCAGGAACGTGTGATCGGACGCAGCAAGCTCGAGGACATCGAGATGACGTCCGAAGTGAAGCCGGCCAACTCGCACGTAGCCCTCAACGCAATCAAGGACGAGAACGGCAAGGCTCTCGAGATCCTGCGTGCCAACATGCCGTACGGGCGCCTCGGTGACGACGAGATCGGCACCTTTTTCATCGGCTACTGCCGCACGCCGGCGATCACCGAACGGATGCTCGAGAACATGTTTCTCGGCAACCCTCGCGGCAATTACGACCGTCTGCTCGATTTCTCGACGGCCGTGACGGGCTCGATGTTCTTCACTCCGAGCGCCGACTTCTTCGAGGATCTACCGGCTACACCCGCTGGGCTCTCAGCCGTTTGACTGCCCGCTCCCAGCTACCCACCCTCTAACTACGCGGCGTGAGGAACGCACCGAGCGCGTCGGCATACATGCGGACATCTGCCGCGCCCATCAGCTCGCGGGCAGAGTGCATCGCGAGCTGAGGCGCGCCGACGTCGACGGTGGACAGTCCGGTGCGTGATGCCGTGATCGGTCCGATGGTGGAGCCGCACGGCAAATCGGCGCGGTGGACGTAGCGCTGCATCGGCACTCCCGCCTGATCGCACGCGAGCGCGAATTCGCCGGCACCGGCCGCATCGGTGGCGTAGCGCAGGTTCTGGTTCACCTTGAGTACCGGCCCACCGTTGATCTCGATCCGATGAGCGGGCTCGTGGCGGTCCGGGTAATTGGGGTGCGTCGCGTGTGCCATGTCGCCCGACGCGCATACCGAGCCGGCCATCGCCTGCAGGAATTCTTCGCGGCCACCACCGCGTCCCAACACGATCCGCTCGAGCACGGTGTTCAGCAGGTCCGAGAAAGCTCCGCGATCGGACATGCTGCCGACCTCTTCATGATCGAAGAGAGCAAGCACTGGGACCTGCTGACCGGGCGACTCAGCCGCGGCCAAAAGTGCTTGTGTCCCTGCATAACACGTGCCCTGATTGTCGAGCCTGGGGGCGCTGACCAATTCCTTGTCCACCCCCACGACTGCGCTGGGCGCAAGGTCGTGTGTCATCAATTCCCAGCCGAGAACCGACGACGCGGCTACACCCGCACGCTCGGCGACAAAGCCGATGAACGACTTGGGCTTCGAACCCACGCCCCAGATTCCGTTGACGTGCCGCTGCGGATCCAGCGTCACACCCTTGCGATCTTCGGACAGGTGGATAGCCAGCTGCGGAACACGAAGAATCGGGTCGTCGATGCGAACCAGCTTCTGCTCCACAGTGTTTCCCACCCGGACACTCAATCGGCCGGAGATACCGAGATCGCGGTCGAGCCAGGAGTTCAGCCACGCACCGCCATACGGTTCGAGGCCCACCATCTGCCACCCGGCCGAAGTGAGGTCGGGATGCTGTTTGACCCGCAGGTTCGGGCTGTCGGTATGACCTCCGACAATCCGGAACGGAGCGGTGTTTCCCACGCCCTCGGTGCTCCAGGCGATCAGCGAACCGCCTCGCACGAGGAAGTACCGTCCGGGCTCGGCTGGCCACGACTGCGTTTCGTGGACTTCGACGAACCCGCCGGCCGTCAGCTCGGTCGCCACCGTCGCGCACACATGGAACGGCGACGGTGACGAATCGACGAAGCTGCACAAGCCGTCTGCGTCGGCCCCGGTCGGAGAAGCCGCCCCGGCCCGAGCCGTCCGAGAAGTCTGAGAAGTCATGCCTCTCATCATGCCCGAACAGGTGTCCGGGATATCAGTGGCCACGAATCAGGTGAGCACAGAATCGGTTAGCTCAGGCGTGAGGACCGGACACGCAGAACTGATTCCCATCAGGATCGAGGAGCGTCACCCAGCGGAAACCGTCCATGTTTTCGCGGTGGTGCTCAGTTGCTCCGGCCTCGACGAGCCGCGCCACCTCGGCGTCGAGATCCGGACTCCCCAAATCGAGATGGATGCGATTCTTGCCGGCGGTGGGGTCCGGGACCTTCTGGAATGCGAAGTTGGTGGCGCTGTCAGGGACCGAGACGATGTAGAACCAACCGTCGTTTTCCTCGACGATGTTTCCGCCCAACTGCGCTGCCCACCACGTTGCGAGCGGACCGGGATCGAGACTGTCGAAGGTGATCATGCCGAGTGTGAGAGTCATGCGCACACGTTAATGGAAGCCACCGACAAAGACTCTCGATCTCGGGCTGAGATGAGACGATCGTCGAATGCGACTCACAACGCTGCGCGACCGTGTTGCAGAACCACTCTTCGCAGTTTTCATCGCGACCGGATTACTCCTGAGCGTCCTCGGAGTGCTCGCCTGGCGATTTGCCACGCCATCCACGCGAACAGAACATGTCGGAATCCAACCCCCACCACCGCCGCCGATGGAGGACGGCAAGACCGGATACATGTGGGTGATCGACGGCTACAGCTACTCTGACGCGCCACATTGGTTCCCCGCAACTGCGTGGTTTCTGACAGTCGGAACCGCTGTCGCCGTTGCCGTCTCGGCGATACTGAACGCGACGGGATGGCGGCTGGCCCGTGACACACGCGGTAGAAAATTTGCTCTTCCGCTTGCACTTTCAGCTTTCGGCACAGCCTACGGACTCGCGGTCGCCGTTGTCGGACGAATCTGGCCGCCCACCTTCTATTCGGTGGTCCTTCCCGAACCTCGTGACCCGCAGAAGCCCTACCCCGAATCGGCCATCATCCACTTCGACCTCGAGCCGAACCTGATCACCTTCACCGCAACAGGTCTTGCCGTCGGCCTTCTCGCGGCCGCCCTGCTTTATGTCCGGAACTACTCGCTCACTCGAGCGAACTAGCAGATCGGTAGATCACTCGACCGCTTCGAGTTCCGCGACACTCCCGTCCGAGATCACCCGGACGTGGCGGGTGATCTTCTCGATCGGCCAGTCCCACCACGCAATTCGCACCAACTTCTCGATGTCTTCAGCACTGAAGCGGCGCTTGATCTCCGTTGCCGGGTTGCCGCCGACAATTGCGTAGTCCGGGACGTCGCGCGTTACGACGGCGCCAGTGGACACGATCGACCCGTGACCGATCCGGACACCGGGCATGACTGTCACGTTCCCGCCGAACCACACGTCGTTCCCGACGACGGTGTCACCGCGTGACGGCAGATCCTGCACCAAATCCATGTGCCTGGCCCAATCACCGCCCATGATCGGAAACGGGTAGGTGGAGACACCGTTCATACGATGGTTCGCGCCGTTCATGATGAAGGTGACACCGGTGGCCAGGGCGCAGAACTTGCCGATCACCAGTTTGTCGGGACCGTAGTGATGCAACACGTTTCGAGTCTCGAACTCTTCGGCGAACTCCGGATCGTCGTAGTAGGTGTACTCCCCTACCTCGATCAACGGGTTGTCGATCAACGGCCTCAGCAACACCACTCGCGGTTGCCCGGCCATCGGATGAACATTTGTGGGATCCGGCGCAGTGAAATCTGACGCAATGGGATCTGACGCGTTCACTGCTTACTCCGATCCGTCGGCGCGGTGTCGCCGACCGCAGCAAGACTATCTGGTTCCTGCTGCGATCGACCGACAAGCGAAAACGTACCGGTGTCAGCCCAGGAGACCCTTGGCGATATGGGTGACCTGAATTTCGTTGCTGCCCGCATAGATCATGAGCGACTTGGCATCACGCGCCAACTGCTCGACTCGGTACTCGGCCATGTAGCCGTTTCCACCGAACAGCTGCACGGCTTCCATTGCTACCTCGGTCGCTGCGCGCGAGGAGTACAGCTTCATCGCCGACGCCTCCGCCAGGCTCACTTTGTCTCCGGCTGCGGTGCGCTCGATCGCATTGAAGACCATGTTCTGCACGTTGATTCGAGCGACCTCCATCTCGGCGAGCTTGAGCTGGATGAGCTGGAACTGCCCGATCTCACGTCCCCACAGTTTGCGGGACTTCGCGTATTCGATACTCAGACGGTGGCATTCGTTGATGATGCCGAGAGACAGGGACGCGATGCCGATGCGTTCGGCGGCAAAGCTCTCCTTGGCGCTGGATTTGCCGTCCGACTTTCCGCTGTCCTCGGTCTCGCCGAGCAGACGGTCCTTGGTGATGCGGACGTTGTCGAAGAACAGCTCACCTGTGGGTGAGGAGTTCATGCCCATCTTCTTGAACGGCGGGCTCTGTGTGAGACCCTCCATGCCCTTGTCGAGGATGAAGGCGAGCACCTTGCGATCGCGACGATCAACCGACGCATCGCCCTCGTCGAGCTTTGCGTACACGATCATCACGTCGGCGTACGGACCGTTGGTGATGAAGGTCTTGTTGCCGTTGAGAATGTAGTCGTCGCCGTCGCGGCGTACGTAGGACTTCATGCCGCCGAAGGCATCCGAGCCGGAGTCCGGTTCGGTGATCGCCCAGGCGCCGACGGTCTCGAATGTCACCAGGCCGGGGAGCCAGCGTTCCTTCTGCGCGAGTGTGCCGCGGCTGCGGATAGTTCCGGCGGCCAATCCGAGGCTGACACCCAACGATGCGACCAGGCCGAGGCTGACTCCGGCCAATTCGCTGTTGAGCACGACGCCCATGCTGCCGGCGCCGCTGAAGGCGCTCGACTTCTCACCGTCACCGGAGGGCGCATCGCCGCGCTCGCGTGCCAGCGACTTCTCGAGGCCCTCGCGTGCCATGTCCGCCAGACCGAAGGTCGAGTACAGCTTGCGAATGATGTCGAACGGCGGCAGCGCACCGCTTTCGAGCTCGTCGACGTGAGGTCGCACCTCTTTGTCGATAAAGCCCCGCAAGGCGTCGCGGAACATCAGGTCGGTGTCGGACCACTCGTACATGTGCCTGAACTCCAGTCGGTGAACGATCGAGAGACTGCCGAACGACAGCCACACACCGAATATAGAACACGTTCCAAAACCGGAACAGGATTCAGCTGATCAGTCCCATTCGCTGCGAGATCCACGTCAGCTCCTGCTCGACGCCGGCCGACCACACCGAAAAGCTGTGACCACCGGGAAGCTCGAGATACCTGGCGTCCATTCCGGCCGCTTTGGCCGCTTCGTACACCTTTTGCTGACCGGGCTTGAACTCATTGTCATCTGTTCCGACGACGAACACTCCGCCCGAGTTCGGGAACTTCCGAGTCGCCAGCAGGTCCATCGGATTCACCTTCACGAACGCCGCTTCGTCGCCGCCGAATATCTCGTCGACGGTTCGCTGTCGGTCACCGAGCGAAGGCTCCAATTGACCGGACAGATCGAGGAATGTCGGGTACACCTCGGGGTAATTGGTCGCCATCTGCAGTGAGCAGGTGCCACCGTAGGAGAGCCCGCCGATTGCCCACGCTCGCGGATTCGTGTCGATCTGGAACGCATTCGCCACCGCAGCGGGCAAGTCCTTTGCCAGATACGTGCCGACCTTGCCCTGTGACGAGTCGGTGCACAGCGGATTGGCCATCTGCGACCCTGTTCCATCGGCTATCACGACGACTGGAGCCAACCCCTCGTGATCTCGTGCAAAGGCATCCATTGTCGCGGTCAGCTTTCCGCCCTGGAGCCAGTCCTCGGGCTTGCCAGGCTGACCTGCCATGAGCACGAGCACGGGAAGAAGCGGACGCGGATTGGTGAAGTACGACGGCGGCAGATACACCTGCGCGTCGCGCGCGGAGAATCCTGAAATCGTCCCGGGGACAGGCAAAGTCGTGACCCGTCCGCGAATCGGCATGCCCTCCGGCGCTTTCCACACAGTGTCGGTGGGATCGCCGGTGACAACAGGATCGGTCGGACCGGGAACTTCACTGAGTGAGATGCGGTCGAAATCGTCGTGTCCGAACGCAATTCCCACAGTCGGATACGCGGCGAAAACCAGATTGATCTGCGTCGCGGCAGTGATGACGACCAGAACCGTCGCGATCACGGACAGGAGCGCTTTCGCGACGGTTCCGCCCGCCTTGATTCGCGGCCCGAGAAGTAGCAGCGCGTAGATACCGAGACCGATCCACACGTAGATCGACATCTCGATGGGATCGGGGAACGGCACGATCACCTTTTCGACGGTGATCCACACGGCGATCATGATCACCAGCGCAATCAGCCCCGCGATCGGCACCGCTCTGCGGTAGTACCAGCGCACGTTCGAACCGAGCAGCCACACGCCACCCAGGACCCCAAGGACAGTCAGGATCACCGGCAGCGGTCCCGAGATCAAACTGATTCGGTAGAGCCAGTCCACGTCAAACCTCTCGCGCGTAGAAATGTCGCACGCACGAGGCTAGACGACGACGCTAGTACTCTGTATCAGGTGACATTCATCAAGGTCTGTGGCCTACGCGACGTTGACACGGTCGACCTCACGGTGGGCCTGGGCGTCGACGCCATCGGTTTCGTCTTCGCCGAGAGCGTCCGCAAAGTCGACCCCACACTCGCAGTCGCTCTGCTCGCGCGAGTTCCCGATCACATCCGTGCAATCGGAGTCTTTCTCGGCAACCCGATCGGACAGATCCTCGAGATCGCGAAGATCACCGGGCTTCGCACCGTACAGGTTCACGATCTTGTCGACGCCGAGCAAGTGCAGCGGCTGCACGATGCCGGCCTCACCGTCATCCGCGCGGTCGTCTCCAGCAACGTCCGCGACGGTTACAATCTCGACCTCGGCGAGGACGAACTCCTGATCGACGGCGCAGACGCCGGATCAGGGGTGCCGTGGAACTGGGCCCAACAGCAATCGCGCCCGCAAGGCAAGTGGATCCTGGCGGGCGGACTGTCCCCGGACAACGTTCGCGACGCACTCGATGCCACCGGAGCCTGGGGCGTCGACGTCTCCAGCGGCGTCGAATCCTCCCGCGGCGTCAAGGACCACGCGTTGATCGAGAAGTTCGTGAGCGCTGTCCGCCAGACCGATCACTCGAAATAGGACGCGTAGTCACTGAAAGCGACTTGACCGGTGGGACTCGCTTTCACGGCGTCGGCAACGGCAGGCGGAATGGGAGCCCAGTGCGCAGGCATGGCCGCCGCCAGTGACGGCTTCAAGATGTAGAGCAGTGCGAAGTTCACTATCCAGAGCGGCGGTGCCATCGACATGCCGACTTCCGAATTCACATCGCCTTTGGTGTTGGCCACCAGCTGCGCTGCTCCCGAAATCTGTTGCGCTGCAAATCCGTAGACTGCCTGCACCGTGTATGCCGACTGATAGAGCGCAATCAGAGTGTGCGTTGCACCGTTGTTGCGCAACCAGGTGCCCACGAAACCGGCAGGGGCGATCAGCGTATTCACCTGTCGCGTCGGCGCATCCGCGTTGGCCGGACTCTCCAGCAATCCGTCGGGATTCACGTACAACCCGTAACTGGCCAGAACCGACGGCGTAGTGCCGGAATAGAGGGGCCGCCCGTTCGTATTGGTGAGAATCCGGGCGCATTCGTCGATCACCTCGGCATCCTCGAGATTGCCACCGACCCCACCACCGGCCATGAGGTCGCGATACTGCTCCTCGGTCAAAGCGTCGGCTGGCTCGAGTCCGATCTGCGCGGCAATCTCTTCCGCAGTCTGCTGACCGAGTGGCTGGTTGAGTTGATCCGGAGTAGTCATCTGCGTGGGCGCGACGCTCTCGTAGACCGGTGCCCCGGCAAAAGGGATCACGAACCCGGTATCGACATTCTCTGCAACCGGTTGCGCGCCGGCCATCTGAGTGGTGGCAAACGAAAGTACGCACACCCCAACCAAAGCCAGAACCGAGACGGTCCCGCGATGAGACCGTGCTCGGTGAGATTCTTGTCCACGTCTACAGCCCTCGCCTGAGAAAGCCTTGCCTGCAATTCCATTGCCGCGCATAGGTCAACCTCCCGGGACACAGTCCGGCGAATCAACTCGAGCTTGCATCTCAGTCAAACGCTGTGACCAGCGCCGTGTCAAGACACTGGTCAGGTCGAGGCACGGCGACAGCTCGCTCGATACAGGCGACAGCTCGCCCGCTACAGTGATGCTTCCATCTGAAGTGACCTCACCCCATTTGAATTGCAGGACATCTCTGGAGGCGAGCAGTGTCTGACAAGCGCGGGACCGTATTGATCACCGGTGTCGGTCGGAGCAAGTCGATCGGAGCGGGCCTCGCATTGGGCCTTGCCGAGGATGGTTGGGATCTGGCTATCGGCTACTGGGAGCCTTACGACGAACGCGTCGGGTTCGGGCGCGGAGCGCACGATCCGCAAGACATTGCCGAGAAGTGTCGCGCACTCGGAAGCCGTGTCGACCTCGTTCCTGGAGATCTGGCCTCGCCCGACGTGGCCGATCAGCTCGTTGACGCTGCCGCAGCGCGGAACGACCTCCGTGGGCTGGTGCTCTCACATTGCGAAAGCGTCGACAGCTCGATCCTCGATACCACCGTCGAGAGCTGGGAACGACATTTCGCCGTCAACACTCGCGCCTCCTGGCTGCTGATCAAAGCGTTCGCTGAACGGCTTCCGGAACAGCGCGACGTCAGTCAGGTGGCCGGGCGGATCATCGCACTCACCAGCGACCATGCGGCCCACAATCTTCCGTACGGGGCCAGCAAGGGCGCTCTCGACCGCATCGTCATCGCCGCCGCAGTCGAACTTGGATCACGCGGCATACGAGCCAACGTCGTCAACCCAGGACCTATCGACACAGGATGGATGACACCCGAGATCAGACAGGCCACAACCCTCCAGACTCCTGCCGGCCGGCTGGGTACTCCCGGCGACACTGCAAACCTCGTTCGGTTTCTGATGTCCGACGCCGGAGGCTGGATTACGGGACAACTCCTTCACTCCAACGGCGGATTCAGTACGAACTGAGCCTTGGCCGGACTCAGTTCAGGCTTTGTAGGTCGGTAGCGTCTGCCCGAGCCTCTTACCCATTTCGGCAGCCAAAGCCGCGAGCCCGCTGGCCGGACGCACCATGACCTCGAAATCGACGATCTTGCCGTCCTCGTCGAATTCGACCATGTCGATTCCCTTGAGACTCTTGTCGCCGATGTTCGCACTGAATTCGAGCACGACCTGTCGACCGTTGGCTCCGGCGAACTGACGGTGGTACTCGAAGTTCTCGAACACCTGGATCACCGTATTGAGAATGAGCACAACGGCATCCGCGGACTGGTACGGCTTGAATCCCGTGGGCGATCGGAACTGCGCGTCGGGCGCGACGATCGTCGGTAGCGCCGACAGATCGCCGGTTTCGATCATGGTGTGCCACAACTTCAGTGCAGCTTCGACTTTCGGTTCGAGCGTCAATTCCGTGCTCATGCTTCTACCCTTCCCTCGACGTTACCTGCCGCTTGATCTACCGGCACTTGACTTGCGACGGACCACGCACTCAACACAGTTCGCACCCCGGTCACGAGTTGCAACGGCTGATCGATCATGACGTGATGTCCGGCTTCGGGAATCTCCGCCACGATGGCCTCCGTTCCGAACAATCCGCGCATGTGCTCCATGAGTCGATCGGACACGATGCCGTTCTCGGCTCGGAAATAGGCTACGCGGCAACGTGGTTCGCTGTCGAGGACATCTTCGGCGCCTACTCGGAGAAAGAAATTCGGATCGAACTTCCACGACCAACCGCCCTCGACTTCCTCCATCGACGTGGCCGCCACATGGTCACGCACCGCAGGCAGACCCGAATCCTGCGGCGGAACGAAGCGGAAACGGCCCATCGCGTCTTCCCTGGTGGGATAAACCTTCTTGGGGCCGAACGCATTCTGGCGTCGAGCCGCCTCCTCTTCGGGCGTACGCGCCTTGAGCGGAGAATCGATGATGACAACCCCGTCCAACAGTTCGCCATGCAGATGCGAGGCCACGAAAGAAACAATCCCACCCATACTGTGCCCCACCAGAATCGGCTTGCCGTCGATTCCCCCGGCCTCGGCCGCCGCCAGCACCTCGCGAGCCCACTGGGACATCGCGTAGGCGTCGCGAGTGTCACTGTCGCCGTGGCCCGTCAAGTCGAGAGCGACGACGCGGCGCCCCTCGGCGAACTGCGGCGCAATGTGATCCCACCAGCGACTGTGGGCTGCGCCGCCGTGAATCAGCACGATTCCCGGCCCCGCCGGCCCCCAAGCCCGAAAGTGCACCGAGGCACCCTCGACCTCCACCGACCCCGTCTCGACCGGCGCTGCCAACGCCCGAGTGAACCAACCAGGCGCGTCTTCGACCACATTGCTCATCGATCGAACATACATAGTCGTCAATCGGTTCATCCAACTCTTCCCAGTTCGTGATCCATCACCTATATTGAATCCGGCCTCAAGTTCAATTCGTTTCGCCGAAGGGGAGAGATGACCAACCGCCAAGTACGCCTCGCCGCCCGCCCGACAGGACTTCCCGACGCTTCCACCTGGGAATACGTCGATGCCGAGATCCCGTCCGCCGGACCGGGCGAGTTTGTCGTCAAGGTCGAATACCTCTCCCTCGACCCCGCGATGCGCGGTTGGCTCAACGACGTCAAGTCGTACGTTCCGCCGGTCAAGCTCGGTTCCGTCATGCGCGCCCACGGCGTCGGACGCATCACCGAATCACAGCACCCCGATTACCAGGTCGGGGACATCGTGGCCGGATCCTTCGGCGCTTCCGAGTACGGCGTTTCCGACGGTACAGACGTCACTCGGGTCGACGAATCGATCGCTCCCCTGCCGACCTGGCTCGGCGCTCTCGGTTTCCCCGGCGTCACTGCGTATTTCGGATTACTCGACGTCGGAAAGCTGAAAGACGGTGACACCGTCGTCGTGTCCGGTGCCGCGGGTGCGGTCGGCAGTCTGGTCGGCCAGATCGCAAAGCTTCACGGATGCAAGGTCATCGGCATCGCCGGCGGTCCGGAGAAGTGCGCGTGGCTCACCGAGGACCTCGGCTTCGATGTCGCCATCGACTACAAGAACGAATCCGTATACAAGGCGCTCAAGTCCAACGCTCCCGACGGTATCGACGTGTACTTCGACAACGTCGGCGGAGAAATTCTCGACGCCGCTCTCTCCCGTCTGCGCCTCGGCGCTCGGGTGGTCATCTGCGGCGCCATCGCGGGCTACAACGCCACCGAACCTCAGCCAGGCCCTGCTCACTACCTGTCACTTCTCGTCAACCGCGCCACGATGGCCGGCTTCGTGGTCTTCGACTACCTCGATCGCTACGCAGAAGCACAAGAGCAGATCGGAAAGTGGATCAAGAGTGGCGAATTGACTGCTCGCGAGCACGTCGTCGACGGCGGTATCGACGCGTTCGGCGACAGCCTCAATCTTCTCTTCGCCGGAGCGAACACCGGAAAGCTGGTCTTGAAGGTCAGCTGAGTCGGCCACACACGCAGATCGGCCACCGGTATTCCGGTGGCCGATTCGCTTGGGTCAACTGACTCCGGACGGAGTGGGAACGCTGTCCTCCCCCAACCGCGGCGGGGCCGACCGATAGGTTGCCGGCGTGCCGCTCATCCGAATCGGATTGGCTACCTGCCGAGTCGGTGCATCGCGACGCGGGTCGTCGATGGATACCACCGGATCGAGATTCAGCCGTTCCGCCAGCGCTATCGCGTCGGCGATGTCGTTGAGAGGCCCACACGGAACACCTCGCTCGGTCAGTGCCTCGAACCACGAGTCCGCAGAGCCCTTGGCCAATGCAGCAGTGACGGCGTCGAACAGTTCTTCTCGATGCGCAACCCTGTCGCTGTTGGACGCGAAACGCGCATCAGCGGCAAGTTCGGAAACTCCGAGAACCTCTGTCAACGAACTGAATTGCCGATCATTGCCGACCGCGAGGACCAGCGGACGGTCCGCGGTGTCGAATACCTCGTATGGTGCGATGCTCGGATGCCGGTTGCCCATTGCCTGCGGCACCACGCCCGCGGCCACGTAGCCGGACGACTGGTTGGCCAGTGCGGACAGCAACGAGGACAACAGATTGACCTCGACGTGCTGCCCTTCGCCTGTGCGATCGCGATGGCGCAGCGCTGCAAGGATTCCCACGCTGGCATGCAGGCCGGTGATGACGTCGACCACCGCGACACCGACCTTGGTGGGAGTCTTGGGATCGGGTCCGGTGATACTCATCAATCCGCCGACCGCCTGAATCAACAGGTCGTATCCCGGCAGAGAGTTGTTGCCACCGAAGCCGCTGATCGAGCAGTAGACCGCACGCGGATTCATTTCTCGGACAGCGTCGTAGCCCAGCCCCAGACGGTCCATCGTTCCCGGCAGGAAGTTCTGCACCACGACGTCCGCATTGCGAACCAGCTCGCGTGCACTCTCCAGATCCTCGCGCTCGCGCAGGTCCAGAGTGACCGACTTCTTGTTGCGGTTCACCGACAGAAAGTAGCTCGACTCGTCCCCCACCCACGGTGGGCCCCAGCTGCGAGTGTCGTCACCGACACCCGGCCGCTCGATCTTGACGACCTCGGCACCCAGGTCGGCGAGAATCATCGTGGCGTACGGACCGGCGAGGACGCGGCCGAAATCAGCGATCACCAACCCGTCGAGCGCTCCGACAGCGTCTGCCGTCACCGGAAAGCTTCTTCACCGGTGAGAGCGCGGCCGATCACGAGCTGGTGAACCTCGGACGTGCCCTCGTAGGTGAGAACGGATTCGAGGTTGTTGGCGTGCCGGATCACGGGGTACTCGAGCGTGATGCCGTTGGCGCCCAGAATGGTTCGGCATTCACGGGCGATCTTGATGGCCTCGCGGACATTGTTGAGCTTGCCGGTGCTGACCTGCTCGGGGCGAACCGTCCCGGCGTCCTTGAGGCGCCCGAGGTGGATGGCGAGCAACTGCCCCTTGCCCAATTCGACTGCCATGTCGGCGATCTTGGCCTGGGTGATCTGATACGCGGCGAGCGACTTGTCGAAGACCTTGCGATCACGTGCATATGAGATCGCAGTCTCGAGGCAGTCACGTGCTGCACCCATTGCCCCGAAGATGATGCCGAAGCGTGCCTCGTTGAGGCAGCCGAGCGGGCCGGACAGTCCGCGAGCCTTGGGCAGCATCGCCGAGGCAGGCAGACGCACGTCCTCGAGCACCAGTTCCGAGGTGACCGACGCCCGGAGCGACATCTTGTTCTTGATCTCGGGGGCGGAGAATCCCGGAGTGTCGGTGGGAACGACAAATCCGCGCACGCCGTCGTCGGTTCGAGCCCAGACCACGGCGACGTCCGCGATGGAGCCGTTGGTGATCCACATCTTGGTGCCGTTGAGGATCCAGTCGTCGCCGTCGCGCTTGGCGTTGGTTCGCATACCGCCGGGGTTGGATCCGAAATCGGGTTCCGTGAGACCGAAGCAGCCGATGGCTTCACCCGCCGCCATTCGCGGGAGCCATTCTTCCTTCTGCTCTTCACTTCCGTTGTGGTGGATCGCGAACATGGCGAGCGAGCCCTGGACCGAGACGAGGCTGCGAATGCCCGAATCGACAGCTTCGAGTTCCTGGCAGGCCAACCCGTACGCCGTGGCGCTCATCCCGGCACAGCCGTAGCCCTCGAGGTGCATGCCCAGTACGCCGAGCGCGCCCAGTTCCTTGGCCAGCTCACGAGCCGGCAGTGCTGCCGCTTCGAACCATTCACCTACGTGCGGGCGAATGCGATCGTCGACCATCTTGCGGACCGTGTCGCGGATCGCGATCTCCTCTGCGTCCAGCAGGGTGTCGATGGCAAAAAGCTCGGACAGGGACTGCGGCGTGGTCACGGGGCCTCCAGTGTTCTCGGGCGCAATCCTTTGCGAGAACGATTGCGCAATCGTTTGCATCGCCTAGAGTAGAGCCCGGTTGCGCACCCGTCAATCCCCGAACTGCCGACCGACACCGAACCAACTCAGAACCGACGCACACCAGGAGCCACGACGCAGATGACGCCCGATCCGTCGAACCGCAGCAACGGCCGTCCGCCGACGCTGCGCGAAATCGCCGACCAGGCCGGGGTCCACATCTCGACGGCGTCGCGGGTCCTCCGTCAGCCCGAGCCCGCCGACGGCTGGTCCGACTCCGCACTCCGGGTTCGTCAGGTTGCCGAGGAACTCGGTTACCAACCGAACCTGTGGGCAGCCAGCCTGCGTACCCGCAAGACCACCACCATCGGCGTCGTGATGCCGAGACTGACAGACGTTGTAGTGGCCACCATGTTCCAAGGCATCGAGGAAGCCGCCACCGCAGCCGGGTACTCCGTCTTGCTCTCCAGCCCGCCCGACGATCTGGAAGCGCAACGCAAAGCGGTCGAGTTCCTGGTGAGCCGGCAGGTCGACGGTCTCATGCTGAGCAGCATCCACCTGCCGGGTACCGATTTCGTCGACTCGCTCCCCCTGCGCTCACTGCCGATCCTGCTGCTGAACCGGCACATCGACTCGGCGACGTCATCCGTCAACCGAAGCCTTCCCTTTGTCAGCGGCGACGACCGCCTCGGCGGCTACCTCGCGGGGAAGCATCTACTGGACTGCGGCTATCGCGATCTCGGAGTGATCGCGGGGCCGGATCACGCCAGCACGTCGAGGGAACGCGTCGCGGGTTTCCGCGATGCCCTGGCCGAAGCCGGTCTGGAACTGCCGCCGAACCGAATAGTGGCGTCCGAGTTCGAAGTTCAAGGGGGTGTCGATGCGGCGGCCACACTGCTCAGCGGGAACACGCGCCCTGACGCCGTTTTCACGGTGAGCGACACCATCGCGATCGGCGTACTCGGTGTGGCCCGTGATCTCGGGTTGAGCATTCCCGACGATCTTGCGTTGGTCGGCTACAACGACATTCCGGTTGTCTCCCAACTCCCGGTGCCCCTGACGACGGTCAGGTCCCCCGCCCGAAAGATCGGTGCGACCGGGCTCGAGCACCTACTCGCACTGATCTCCGGCAAGAACGTCGAATCCGTGAAGCTTCCCGTCGAACTGATCGCGCGAGCCTCCACCAGAAAGCCTGCCAGTCACAAACTCTGAGCAGCTACCAGACCTGAGATTCGTCGATGCCCAACTGTCGCGCGTAACCGGAGTTGAGTGCGTCCCAGCCGTACTCGCGCGCCCGTTCACCCACGATCGGCCCGAAGGGCTCGCCTGCCAGAAGGGCATCGAGTACGTCGAAGCACAGATGCCACCCCGCAGCGAGCGCCGACGCCATCCCCTCGGCGCGCGACCTCTGCGTCAGCACGACGCGGGTACCGCCTTCGATCGGGGTCAGGTCCCACACCAATTCGTCCGGGCCCCACTCGTGTTCGAGCCGCCGAGTGGTCTCCACGACGTGAACGGTGACCGGCAGCGACATTTCGGGGGCGCCGTCCTCGGTGAGCATGGTGATCACCGCATCACCGGTACGGCTCAGGTTCCGATCGGCGGTGTACGGCGTCCATTGCGCCAACATCTCCGGGTCGGTGATCGCCTCCCACACCTTCTCGACGGAATACGGCAGCACCCGAGGAAAGCTGACGACTGTGTCGTCACCGTCGACGCTCACCGTGACGTCGGACAGGGCACTGGGCTGATACGGCTGGGCACTCATGGTTCGATCTCACCAGGAACCACCGACACGGGCAACCGCCCGCTCGGCGTTCAGAACGCAAACACCGCCGATGCGGCCGCGACTGTCTCCTCCACCACCGGAAATTTCACCACGGACAAGTCGTGTCGAGCTCCTTCGAACTCCACCAGACGCGTCGCGGCGGGAATCAAGGCGAGTGCTGCCCGCATCTCCTCCGTTGTCGCAAACTCGTCCTTCGAACCGTGGACGACAACGGTCGGTGTGTTCAGTTCGGGCAGGTGTTCGGTTCTGAGCTTCTCGGGCTTCTTCGGTGGATGCAGTGGATAGGAGAGAAGGACCAGGCCGTCGACAAGTCCCGGGTTCTCCGCCGCAAGCATCGACGCCTGCCGACCGCCGTACGAATGTCCGCCGAGCAGAACGGGTCCGGGCACCGAGTAGTCCTTGCGAAGAGCAGCAATCACCTCGGCAATGCCCGCGCGATCCTCCGCAGCACGCGACGGATGCGGAGGCCCCGAAGCTCGACGCACCCGAAACGCGAGATCGAAGCGCAGAACTTGCGCTCCTGCCGCAGCAAAGCCGTCGGCAACAGCACGCAACAGCACGGTGTCGCAGTTACTTCCCGCGCCGTGAGTCAGTGCAAGCGTGGCGACGGGCGACGCGAAGGACACAGAAGCAGGTCGATGAAGGAAACCGTGCACCGCACCTTCGTCGACCGTTTCGACAGTAGTCATGGACGCATCCTTGTCCGGCCCGCTCGGGCCTGTTCGACCGCGGCAGTCATGCTGCCCTCGTAAACCGGACCATGTCCGGGAAACAGCACGCCGGCCGGTGCAGCGGCGATATTGTCCAACGCCTGGTCGGTCGCTTCACGGTCATGATTGAAGGGGCACACCAGAAATTGTGGTCCGGCGACGCTCGACGTCGCATGTCCGGTCACCAGAGCGTCACCCGACGCGATCACTCCTGCGTCGGGAACAAGGTAAGCGCTGTGGCCGTCGGTATGCCCATGAGTGGGAATCGGCACGATCCGACCGGGAACGTCCAGCGCACCACCGGACGCAAAGGACTGTGCCCGAGGCAGTTCCGCACCTTTCAACGCGCCGACTCCGATCACGTCGCGAAGCCATTTCGGAGCACCTCGCCGCCACAACAGCAACGGAACTCCGACCGGCGACAACTGTTGCAGATACTCCCTCTTCGCATGAGGCACTTCCAACGGATCCATCAGGACCGGAACCTCGAGCCGAGTCACGATGTCCGCGATCCCACCGATGTGATCGATGTGCGCGTGAGTGACGAGAATTGCCCGAACATCCCCGAGCTGGTGACCGATCTGTTCGATCGAGCGTTCGACGTCGGTGCCGTTGGCCGGATATCCGCCGTCGATCAAGGTCAGATCGGACCCCTCTTCGACCAGGACCCAATTGGCGTGACCGCACCGAACCAGATGTGTGTTCTCGATCTGCGTGATCGACAGTGCCGCAGTAGTCATGCTTGGTAGTCTGCGCCACGTGTCGGAATCCGTGAAGCAGGCCAGCAGCCGCAGCATTCGAGATCGCGCCGAAGCATCCTTGGTGGCAGCCGCATTCGCACTGCCCAGCGCGGTGAAACGTCGAATCACCGGACCACCCGTCGTCATCGAGGGCAACACGCTCGACGCCGACGCACACCTTCTGCTCACGCTCGCGAAGACGCGGCCACTCCCCTCGCATTCAACCGATCCCCAGTCGCTCGCCGCTGCTCGCGCCAATCTCACCCGAACCGCGATCATGATGGGCGGCAGGCCCACGCCCGTCCACACCGAGGAGATCTCCGTTTCGGGTGCCGACGGCCTGCTTCGCGCCCGGCTCTACGTCCCGACAGCCGACACCGGCGCTCTGCTCGTCTACTTCCACGGCGGCGGGTGGGTACAGGGCAGCATCGAATCCCACGATGCCCCGTGCCGCCTGTTGGCCGAAACCTCCGGCGCACGGGTCATCTCGGTCGACTACCGGCTCTCACCCGAATTCGCTTTCCCCACACCGGTACACGATGCCTACGCCGCCTACCTCGATATCGTCGACCGCGCCGACGAGTTCTGCGCAGACCCGACGCGCATCGCTGTCGGGGGCGACAGCGCGGGCGGGCATCTTTCCGCAACGGTCGCGCTGCGTGCCCGCGACGACGGCAAGACCCCACCGGCGGCGCAGCTGTTGATCTACCCCGCGACCGACTTTCACGAGAAGGCCCCCTCGCGAACGACGTTCGGTGAAGGTTTCTTCCTGACCGAGGCCAACATGAACTTCTACGAGTCCAGCTTCCTCGGCAGCAATGCCGATCGACTCGATCCGATGGTGTCGCCGCTACGCGCCCCCGACGCGACCGGACTGCCGCCGGCCATCGTGATCACGGCGGGATTCGATCCACTCCGGGACGAAGGCGAAGCCTACGCAGCTCGATTGCGCGACAACGGTGTTCACGTGACCGATCGACGCTATCGCGGGTTCATCCACGGCTTCGTCAACGTTCTGGGACCGAGCGTGGGTTCGCGCACCGCCGTCGCCGAGATCGGCGGAATGCTCCGCGTTCTACTCACCCACCCAGCAAAATCTCCCGCAACGTATCCACCAGCGGATCAACCGGCAGCTCAGGGCTGATCGCACGCTGTAGCCCCAAACCGATTCCGACGCTGAGTATGCGCAGTGCCGCGGCGTTCGGGTCCAGTGTCGGCGTCACGCCGTTGGACTCGGCAAGATGTTGCACCACTCCGGCAATCAATCCGCGCACCTGATCGGCACCCGTCGCGATCTTTTCGCGGATCTCTTCGCTGTGCCGCGATCGCACCGAGAACTCGACTTCGAGCAGCGTCCATCTCTTGTCCCCGATGGTTCGCTCGGCCCATCGCGCGAACTCGGCCACCGCGTCGTCGAGCGTCGAATTGGCTCCGAGCTGTGAGGTGATCTCGCCGACCTTGGTCAACCTGATTCGGCCGAGCACCTCGGCGCACAACTCGTCCTTGTTCTTGAAGTTCGAGTACACCGCACCTTTGGAATAACCGGCATCCTCGGCGATCTGATCGAGCGACGCGGCGGCGTACCCGCGATCGAGGAAATGTTCGACGGCCGTCGCCAACAAGGTCTCGCGGGTCATCGCCTGCGCTTCCTGCCTGGTCAATCGCGCCATCGGAACCTCCTCGCGGTTCTGAGTATCGAGATTCCAACGGTAGCCGAATACCGGAAGCGCACCGCAGGCGCACTCCCGAAACCCCAATTTGGGGTACCCACGTTATTCAGATACTGATAGTCTCCGAAATATGACTTCAGAAGTGACCGGCACCACCGCGCCCGGGTCCGGACGACACAGCGCGCCTAGACGGGGATTGGCAATCGGATGCGGCGGCACCCTCGGCTTCGCCTGGACCGTTGCTGCCCTCGCCTCGGTTCGGGACGCCCTCGACTGGGATCCCCGCGAAGCCACCGCCATCATCGGCACGTCCGCCGGAGCCGAGTTCGTGACAATGCTCGGCAGCGGAGTCGGCGTCGACGAGTTGGTAGCCATGCAACTCGGAGAGCCCGCCGCACGTCCCGAACTCCTCGCCCACACAGCATCGGCGCCCGGAAGAATCCCGCCACTTCCGAGTTTGGGGATCGGCAATCCACGACTGGTGACACGTCGAGATCTTCCCGTTCTGAGCCGGATGAGCGGTATCGCACCGCGTGGTGGCGGCGACCCGTCCTGGCTCACCACGCTCGCCGAATCTCTTGCCCCTGGCGATTCGTGGCTCCCACATCCGTGCGCGTACATGGTATCCATGGACTACAGAACCGGGCGACGGGTCGCGTTCGGGGCACAGGGGGCTCCGAAAGCGACAGTCGGTGAAGCGCTTCGAGCGTCTTGGGCGATTCCCGGCTGGTTCCCACCTGTCACCATCGACGGCGTCAGGTACATCGACGGCGGCGCGGCGTCCACGGCATCGGTAGACCTCCTGCTCCCCCTCGAACTCGACGAGCTGGTTGTACTGGCGCCCATGGCATCTCGAACACTGAAGCCGGCGCACGGCGCCGCCCGTATCGAACGCGGCGCCCTGCGGAACTCCATGTCCAAGGGCCTCGACCGGGAAATCGAACTGGTGCGCGCTGCGGGAACCAGGGTCTTGCGCATAGACGCCACCGACGACGATCTCGCCGTCATGGGCGCCAACTTCATGGACGGCCGACGGCGGCTCGCCACCTTCGAATCATCCCTACGTACAACACGTGCGAGCGTGAAACGCGAACTCGATGCGCGCCCGTTCCACTCCACCCCGTCCCACCAGTGAAAGCGCAGACTCAGTGAACAACAGAACTGACCACTTCGAGGTCGTGATCATCGGTGGCGGGATCTCCGGGATCGGTGCAGCAATTCACCTGCAGCGCCTCGGGATCGACAATTTTGTCCTGCTCGAGAAAGCGGACTCCCTCGGCGGCACCTGGCGCGCCAACACCTATCCCGGTTGTGCCTGCGACGTCCCGTCCGGCCTGTACTCGTATTCCTTTGCCGCCAATCCGGATTGGACCCGACTGTTCGCGGAGCAGCCGGAGATCCGCGAGTACATCGAGGACACGGCCGTCCGCCACGGGGTCGACAAGCACGTTCGCTTCGGGGTAGAAATGCTCTCCGCACAGTGGGACGCATCGCAATCACTCTGGAAGATCACAACTTCCAGCGGTGAACTCACTGCTCGTTTCGTGATAGCCGCCGCCGGCCCGTGGAACGAACCCTTGACGCCGGCGATCCCCGGGCTGGAAACGTTCGAGGGCGAGGTGTTTCATTCCTCGCAGTGGAATCACGACTACGACTTGACCGGAAAGCGCGTCGCCGTCGTAGGTACCGGCGCTTCCGCAGTCCAATTCGTGCCGCGCATCGTCTCCGACGTGTCCGCCCTTCACCTTTACCAACGCACAGCTCAATGGGTCCTTCCCAAACCCGATCACTACGTACCGCGGATCGAAAGGTCCGTCATGCGATTCGTACCGGGAGCGCACAAGGCTCTACGCAGCATCGAATACGGAATCATGGAAGCGCTTGGATTGGGGTTCCGCAATCCGTGGATCCTGCGTATCGTGCAGAAACTCGGGTCGGCCCAATTGCGCTTGCAGGTGCGCGATCCGAAGCTACGCAAGGCGCTGACTCCCGACTACACCCTCGGTTGCAAGCGACTACTCATGTCGAACTCGTACTACCCGGCCCTCGGCAGACCCAACGTGACCGTCCATGCCAACGCAGTCGAAGAGATCCACGGCAACACCGTGATCGGAGCCGACGGAGTGGAATCGGAAGTGGACGCCATCATCTTCGGAACCGGCTTCCACATCCTCGACATGCCCATCGCATCAAAGGTATTCGACGGAGAAGGTCGATCACTCGACGATCATTGGCAGGGAAGCCCGCGGGCGTACTTCGGTTCCGCCGTCAGCGGATTCCCCAACGCGTTCATTCTGCTGGGCCCGAGCCTCGGCACCGGACACACGTCGGCCTTCATGATTCTGGAAGCCCAACTGAACTATGTGGCACAGGCGATCGGCCACGCTCGTCGGCACGGCTGGAAAACCATCGACGTGCGCCCGGAAGTACAGGCAGCCTTCAACTCTCAAGTTCAGGAGGCATTGGGTACCACGGTCTACAACGCCGGTGGTTGCGAAAGCTATTTCTTCGACGTCAACGGCCGCAACAGCTTCAACTGGCCGTGGTCGTCAGGAGCCATGCGTCGACGGCTACGGGCCTTCGATCCATACGCCTACAACCACACGCTGTCCGACAACCCTGCGTCAGACGACACCCCCGCTGAGCCCACCACCACCCCCGAACCGGAGTACACCACATGAGCCTTTTCGGCACCACCTACCCGCCGATCGATCTCGACGGAGCAGTCGTCGTCATCTCCGGAGGTGGCCGCGGAATCGGCCGGGCCACAGCGGAGTTGTTCGCAGCTCGCGGCGCACTCGTCTGCGTCGGCGACCTCGACGAGGAGACGGCCGTCGACACCGCCGCATCCATCGGCGCACGGGCCCGCGGGTACGCTCTGGACGTCACCTCACGCGAATCCTGGGATGTGTTCGTCTCCACAGTGATCGGCGAATTCGGTCACATCGACATTCTGGTCAACAATGCGGGCGTGATGCCGCTCGGCAGCTTCCTCGACGAGTCCGACGCCACCAGTCGAGTAACCCTCGACGTCAATGTCTGGGGCCCGATTCACGGGATGCGCACCGTGCTGCCCGGCATGGTGGATCGGCGACGCGGTCATGTCGTCAACATCGCATCCATGGCAGGCAAGCTACCGGTGCCAGGAATGGCCGTGTACAACGCAAGCAAGTTCGGTGCGGTGGGCCTTTCCGCCTCTGCTCGTGTCGAATTCGCAGATTCCGGCGTCAGCGTCAGCGCCATCCTGCCCAGCGCGGTGCGCACCGGGCTCTCCTCCGGTGTGCCACTCGGAAAGGGCATGCCGACGGTTGAACCCGAGGTCGTGGCCGAAGCTGTCGTCGACACGGTCGCGCACCGGCGAGCCGAAACTACTGTTCCGCGTTACCTTGCGGGCTGGGACCTCATCGACGCTGTAGTACCCGAATGGATGATCAACATCGGACGCCGGGTGATCGACGATCGCCGCGCGCTGACATCGGTAGATCCGAACGGGCGTGCGGATTACGAAAAGCGAGTGGCACGTCAGGCCGAAAACGAGGAGCACGATCGGAGATGAAGCGGGTAGTTTCGTGGCCATGTACATCCGCCGCGAAACTTCTTCCGACCGTGACGCAATCTATTCACTGCTCGGGGCGGCGTTTGCCGACCAAGCGCCGCCCGGCGAGTCTCCCTACGAGATCGAACTGACACGTCAGCTCTTCGCCTCGAACGACTACTTACCGAAGTTGTCCCTTGTCGCCGTCGCCGGTGATGAGATCGTTGGTTTCGTGATCGGAACACGCGGATGGGTCGGTCCCGTTGAGGCGGTTGGCCTCGGCCCGTTGGCAGTCACACCGGACAACCAACGCAGCGGCGTCGGTTCGGCGCTGATGCACGCGGTGATCGGTGCGTCCGACGCTCTGGACGTGCCACTGCTCGCCCTCCTGGGCAGCACCGAGTACTACCCGCAGTTCGGGTTCGTCACCAGCACGGACGCCGGGATCGAGTCTCCGGAAGCCGAGTGGGGCGAGCACTTTCAGATCAGGACCCTCACCACGCACCGCCCCGATCAGACGGGGAAGTTTTCATACGCAGCGCCGTTCGGGGTCGCTTGACCCTCAGCGCGATGTAAGAGTTCTTTGACATCCAGCGCACGTAGACCTACGCTCAGGCATGTCAAAGAACTCTTACACCTGGGAGGCTTCATGAGCACCACGGCACGGTGGAGCCTGATCATCGGTATCGGCGTCGCAGCAACGCTAGCCTTCAGCTTTTTTGCAACATTGACCGCCGATGATCGGAAGACGTTGGCCTTCATCGTCTTCGCAATCGTCATGGCACCGGCTTGTATCGGGTCGGCGTGGGCCCTTTTTCCATCGGAGAACGACAAGGCCCCCGCCTACCCCGAGGACACCGTCGAAACAGAATGGAGTCGCAAGGCCGGCTTCGGCGCGTTCACCGACTTGATCACTGCCATGGGGATCGCGCTGATCGCGCACAATGTCTTCGGCGCTCCCGAACTGCCGCTCGTAATGTTTACAGCCCTCGGTCTGGCCGACTTCGGAATCCGGTACTGGGCAGTGTCGAGGGACCGCACCCCACATTCGAGATCTGACGAGATCTGATGCGCAACAACCTTCAAGAACTTCGTACGGCAGCCGGATTGTCACAGCAAGCGTGCGCCGACGCGCTCGGCATCACACGCCAGACCGTCATCTCGATCGAGAAGGGACACTTCGACCCGCGTCTGTCACTGGCGTTCCGAATCGCCGAATACTTCGACAAACGCGTAGACGACATTTTCTCCAGCTGACGCCGTCTCGAACTGACGGAAGATCAGTCGAGCTGCGGTTTCAGTCGAGCTGCGGTTTCAGTCGAACAGAGTTGGCGATCCGTTTTCGTCCTTCCCGTCTTCGACGGCCGTTGCCTTCTTGCCCGAGCCCTTGCGGACGACGGTCAACGTCGTCGTTCGACGCGACAACCTGTGCCCGTCACTGTGTTCGAGCAGCGCCATCCCCTGGCGAACTTCGACTACCGTCCACGGACCCGCATGGCCGGCTGCCTGCACGAGGTCACCGGACTCCACCTCAGTTGCCATGACCACTCCTTGTTCGTCGTGTCCTGCACGTTCTCCTTCCCATTATCGACGCGGCCACCTGGTAGTCGACGCGCAGGGTACCTACGCTGCAGCTGCAACCTTGACCGCATGGCCGACTTCGGCTCGGAATGCCGCGTATTCGGGTGAGCCTCGGAGATCGTCGGGATCGACGCCGGTTCGTGGCAGATCGATTTTCAGGTCGAGCGCGACCTTGCCCGGTCGGCTTGTCAGAACTACGACGCGGGAGCCGAGAAAGGCCGCCTCGTCGGCACTGTGAGTGACGAAGACACTTGTTCGCCCCGATTCGGCACTGACACTGCGCAGGTCCTCCTGCAGACGCTCGCGAGTGAGGGCGTCCAGCGCGGCAAAGGGTTCGTCCAACAGGAGCAACGACGTTTCGGCCGCCAAGGCACGAGCAATTGCCACCCGCTGCTGCTGCCCCCCGGAGATTTCCCAGATACGCCGGTCCGCAGTGCCGACCAGACCGACGCGGTCGAGAAGCTCGTCACGCCTTTGCCCGCGTTCGCTCTTCGCAACGCCGGCGTATTTGAGTGCCAGATCGATGTTGCCGCCCACCGATTTCCACGGAAAGAGCCGTGGCTGCTGAAACACCACTCCCGCACTCGACCCGGGAATCGGGTCGGATCCGGAGACCTGAACCGTTCCACTGGAAGGACTTTCGAAACCCGCGATCAGCCGCAGCAATGTGCTCTTGCCGCAACCCGACGCTCCGACGAGAACCAGAAACTCACCAGGTGTGACGTCGATCGATACGGGCCCGAGTGCCGTGACGGACTCTCGACCGTGGCCGTACCTGTGTGAGACGGTGTCGATTCGGATCGCGCCCGGGCGGTCGGGGGCGAATCCACCCGAGGCCTGCTGCGCGGTCACGCTACTGGTCAAGGACATCGGGAAGCCCCTTCACATAGAGAGCACTCTGAAAGACCGTCAGGTCAGGCACACTGTCGATCTGCTTCTGCTCGGCCAGGAATTGCGCTGCACTCTGCAGGTTCACTGCCAGATTCCCGGGAGCGCCCTCGGTGCCCAACCATTCCGGCGAGGAGATCTGCTCCGGAGTGAGGAACACACCCTGTTTCAACTGCGCTGCCGCGTCTTCCTTCGAGGCGCCTAATTGTGCGGCAACAGCTTCCGCTGCCGCGTTCGGATCAGTGGCGATCGTCGTGAGCGCGCGGGCCTGAACCTGGCGCCAGGTGTCGACGATCTCGGGGTGATTCTTGGCAAACGCAGTCGACACCACACCAAGATCGAGTGTCGGCTTTCCTGCTGTCGCGAGCTCACGGCTGGCGATCAACTGTGTTCCGTCCTTACGGAGTTCGTCGAGCGTGGGCAGCCAGGTGTAGACGGCATCGATGTCACCGCGCTGCCAGGCTGCGAGGGATGCTTGCGGCTGGAGATCCACCAATTGGACGTCGTCGGCACTGAGTCCGGCCTGGTTCAGCGCTGCCAGCAGACTGTAGTGCGCGGTCGAGGCGAATGCCGTGGCCACTTTCTTGCCGCGCAGATCTGCGACGGTCTTGATTCCGGTTGCGTTGCGCGCCACCAGGGCTTCGTTGTCGCCGGCCACGTCCAGAACAAACGCGACCTGATACGGAATGTTCAGCGGTGCCGAGAGTCCACGAGCAACCGGACTCGAACCGATTGCGCCGAAATCGATTTCACCGGCGATGAAGGCGGTGTTGATGTCGGCTCCCGAATCGAACTTCGTCCACTTCACGTTGTACTCGGGCAGTGCGTCTTCGAGCCAGCGATTGTTCTTGACTATCAAGTCGCCGCTCGGGAACGACTGGTAAGCGATACGGATCGTTTCCTTGGACGAATCCTGGCCCGAATGATCCACCGAGCACGCACCGAGAACAAGGGCAAGGACGCCGATCAGCACCGTGAACGCCGTCCGGGCAGCCCTTCCTTCATTGCGCGTCGAATTACTGCTGCGCTTCAGATTGCTGCTGGCGTGTTTCTGATTGTCAGTCATACTTTTCCCCTCCAGGGAACGGCGCGGCGCTCTGCAGCCCGCAGCAGTCCGTCGATGATCAGGCCGGAGAATCCGATGGCAAAGATCCCCACCAGCACGACCGGCGTGTTGTTGTAATTGCTTGCATCCTTGACCATTCCGCCGATTCCGGGGATGCCGTTGAACAGTTCGGCCGCGACCACCGACGAGTACGCCATACCTACCGACAGCCGAATGCCCGTGAAAGTTTCCGGTAAGGCCGACGGGACGACGACGTCCCGGATCACTTGCGCCCGTGAGGCTCCCAGGGCCCTGGCCGCTTCGACCAGTCCGACCGGCGCCGCGACCACAGCAGCTGTGGTGGCCACCGCTGCCGGCGGAAGAGCAGCGAGCGCCAGCAATGTAATCTTCGGCGCCTCGTCGATTCCCAGCCAGATCACCAGCAGGAAGAAATACGCCAGGGGCGGCAGTGCGCGCAGGAACGTCAACCACGGTTCGAGCAGGCTCCGCAGCCATGTCACCGATCCCATGGCCAAACCGAGGATCACGCCCAATCCGACGCCGATGATCACACCGACCAGCACCCGTCGCAGCGTCATGTAGAGGTGCTCCCAGAGCAGGTAGCCCTGGTAGCCGCGCACTCCGTCGTGCGTGGTCATCGTGTTGACGAAGGCATGCCAGACCGTGCTCGGGAACGGCACGAAGGTCTCACTCCAGGTGCCGCTCGCGGCAGCGACCTGCCACAGGGCCAAGAATGCGATCACGGAAAGCACCGGCAGTCCGACAGTGGTCGCACTCGAAGTCCACGGCCGACGCGGCTCACGGTTCGGTTCCGTGACTGATGTTGGTTCTATTGCTTCGACAGGAGTCGACATCGCTGTTCTTCCTCGACGTACGGAAAATTCCGGCACACATGCAGCAACGGGCGCATATGCAGGGGCGAAGGCGCACAGAGCGGCGCCATTCTCACTCAGGAGAGTCGGAAGGAATCAACAGCAACAGCAGTTGGCACCAAGACGGCACAGGTCGACGGCGATGCGTCGTGTCAGTGGCGTCGAGGGCATGGGGGTAATTACTACCTGTGTCTGCAATTACCCGCAAATGCGGGGGAAATAGGCGTCAGTCGGCCAAGCGAACCGACAGCGAATACATGAGCGGGATCTCGGGTCGTCCGGCCGGGACTCCCCAACGCTTGCCGCCGAGTTCAGCCATCTCCTCGAATCCTTGCCAACCGTTGGCGTACGGGTACTCGTCGAAAGACTCGAGCGTCAATCCGGCGCGCCGCAAAGTTCCTAGCACCTCGGAAATGGACCAGTTGAATTCACATGAGGGGAAAGGATTTTCGAAGTTCTCGACTCCTTTTCCCTCAGCGCCTGGCAAGACGAGATCGGCCGAATCTGCCACGTAGTCGCCCACGCCACGGGGTTCGGTCACGGGAGTCCCGCCTCCGTACGGGTATGTCAGCGACCACCTCTCGTCGAAACACATGGCAAACGGATGAAACTCCACCAGAACGAATCGACCGTTCGGCGCGAGAACACCGGCAATCCCCTCGGCCCACTGGTCGAGATCGGGTAACCAGATCACCGTTCCGTACGAAGAAAAGACTCGGTCGAACTTTCTCTGGCCAGCGGCAGCAGCGCGGAGCCACGCAGATACATCGGCACGCTCGAAATCGGCGGCAATTCCGGATTCCGCGGACAAGGTTCGGGCGAAGTCGATCGCGGAATCCGCGATGTCGACGCCGGTCACCGCGGCACCGAGAGCGGCCAAACTCAACGAATCCTGACCGGAATTGCACTGCAGATGAAGAATCGAGGAGCCGTCGATCTCGCCGAGCAGCGCCAGTTCTTCCGGATACAAGGTCGACCCGCCGTTGCGAAAGAACTGTCCCTGGTCTCCTTTGTGACTGTTGTGAGCGACGGTCGCCGCATTCCACGACAACCGATTCATCTCCGCTGCATCCATCACTACTGCATCCACCTCTACTGCATCCACTTCTCGACCCACAACAAGTCCGCCCGAGTTCACCACGTCCCCGGTCACGTCGGCAATCGATTTACTGGGCTGGAAACCTATCCGAACGAAGATGCAACAGGTTACAGTTTTTCGACGGACCATCGAAGGAGAACCAGTGCGCTACGGACTCAGCCTGTTCACCAGTGATCGCGGCATCCGCCCTGCCGATGCAGCAAAGGCTGCGGAGGCGAATGGATTCGACGCCTTTTACGTTCCGGAGCACACTCACATCCCCGTCTCGAGGGATTCCGATCACCCCGGAACCCAGTCGGCCGAATTGCCCGACGACCGTTACATGCGCACACTCGACCCCTGGGTTGCCCTCGGCACCGCCGCGTCGGTCACGAGCACCATCCGATTGGGCACCTCGGTGGCACTCCCCCTCGAGCACGATCCGATCACTCTCGCGAAAACCATCGCATCGCTGGACCATCTTTCCGACGGACGCGTGGTTTTCGGAGTCGGATTCGGCTGGAATGCAGAGGAACTCGCCGACCACGGCGTACCGCCCAACAAACGCCGGACCGCACTCCGGGAGTATCTCGAAGCCATGGGTGAACTGTGGTCGAAGGAAGAAGCTTCGTACGACGGCCAATTCGTGAAGTACGGGCCTAGTTGGGCCTGGCCCAAGCCCGTTCAGAAGCCCCGTCCTCCCATCTTGTTGGGCGGCGGCGGCAACGAGAAGACTTTCAAGTGGATCGCAAATTCTGCCGACGGGTGGATCACTACACCCATCGAGCAGGAGATCGACGGAAACGTGGAACTGCTCCGAAAGATCTGGGCCGAAGCAGGTAGAGTCGGCGAGCCTGAAATAACCGTCCTGGCAGGCAAACCCGATTCGGAGAAGCTCGCCCACTGGGAAGACATCGGTGTCACCGAAGCAATGTTCGGCACTCCGGACAAGAGCCCCGAAGAGGTTGTCGGATACATGGAACGCCTGGCAGCCAAGCTCGGACGGTGAGGTCCGCCACAGCATCTTGACCTCAACTGCACTCGAGGTTTTAACGTCGGTATTGCACAAGACAGTGCAACGGCAGCAAAACCCGAGACAGAAGAGGGGCGAGGAGTGACCACAAAACTGGTTGGCACCCAATCTGTTTCGGACGACTCTGTTGATGCGGAGCCGTCCATCCGAAACTCCTTCGTCGAGGCGTTCCGGAACCATCCCGCCGGCGTCTCGATCATCACCGCAACGGGCGATGACGGCCCGGCCGGCATCACGTCATCGTCGGTGATCTCGATCAGCGCCGATCCTGCAGTTCTGGCGTTTTCACTGCAGTCGTTGCGAGGCTCTGCGAGCGTCATCGCTTCCGCCCGCAGTTTTGTTGTTCACCTGGCAAATTCGGCGAACGAACGACTGGCTTCCACGTTCGCAACCCGCGGCGCTGTGCGCTTCGGAGACGATATGCCCTGGTCGTTTCTCTCGACGGGTGAACCGTTCCTACATGGGACAGGCCACGCCCTGCGTGCGGTTCCCTTGAATGCCACTACATGTGGCGCCGCAGTGATCGTCACTGCACGCGTCGTCGACGTCATCGATCCGCAGCACATGTCAGCGCCGCTCGTCTATCACAATCGAACCTATCGGAATCTCTCGACTCACAACATTTCCTCAAAGGAAGGCATGTCACATGACTGAATACGTTCTCCCCGAACTGGATTACGACTACGCCGCTCTCGAACCGCACATCTCCGGCGAGATCATGGAACTGCACCACAGCAAGCACCACGCCACGTACGTGGCGGGCGCCAACAGCGCAATCGAGCAGTTGGCTGCTGCGCGCGAAGACGGCACGATCACCGCGAAGGCGCCGCTGCTCAGCAAGAACCTCGCCTTCCACCTCGGCGGCCACACCAATCACTCCATCTTCTGGAAGAACCTCTCCCCCAACGGCGGTGAGCGGCCAGAGGGCGAGTTGGCAGCCGCAATCGACGAGCACTTCGGCACCTTCGACGCATTCGTCAACCACTTCTCCGCTGTAGCAACCACTTTGCAGGGGTCCGGCTGGGCGGTACTGGCCTACGACACGGTCGGGCAGCGCCTGGTCATCGAGCAGCTCACCGACCAGCAAGGCAACATCAGCATCGGTATCGTTCCGTTGCTCATGCTCGACATGTGGGAGCACGCTTTCTACCTGCAGTACAAGAACGTCAAGGCCGACTACGTGAAGGCCTACTGGAACGTCATCAACTGGGAAGACGTTGCACAGCGTTACGCAACGGCCACGGCGGCGACGGGCTTGATCGTCCCCGCCTGATCGTCCCCACCTGATCACTGCCGCTTCACCCCGATC
Organism: Rhodococcus sp. MH15; assembly: GCF_019266045.1. Classification (NCBI taxonomy): domain Bacteria; kingdom Bacillati; phylum Actinomycetota; class Actinomycetes; order Mycobacteriales; family Nocardiaceae; genus Rhodococcus; species Rhodococcus sp. MH15. The sequence continues at coordinate 857,348 of NZ_LPNP01000080.1, read as the reverse complement.
ACCCCAGCTCGGCACGGTGGCTCCGTTGCCGAGCTGGGTTTCTGCACCCACGAAGTCGATGTATGTGAAGGCAGGTAACATACACCGAGCGCGGCTGACTCGGCCGTCCGCCGATTCGACTCCGAGGGGAACCAGTGCTCGATATCAGTGGTTTGATCGCGACATGGCGTCCGACGCTGGACACCGCAGCACGCAATGCATGGGGACTCTCGTTCGGCGACGGTGTCGAGAAGACCGAACGCACCCCGTCCGTACTGATCAGCGAAGGTCCACACCGCGATCTGTATCGCTTCGGCGCATTGTGGAGGCCAAGAGGTAATCCGGTTCTCCTCGTACCGCCCCTCGCGGTTTCAGCCGACTGTTACGACCTTCGTGCGGGCCAAAGCCTCGCCGCGCACCTACTGGATGGGGCGAACACGCCCTACCTCCTCGACTACGGGACCATGCGGTACTCCGACCGCGGGATGGGTTTCGAGGCCTGGGTCGACGACATCATCCCGGAAGCGATCCGTACGATCTCGGACCTACATGACGGCGCACCGGTTTCGCTGATCGGGTGGAGCCTCGGCGGGACCATGTCTCTGCTCACGGGCTCCGCTCACTCCGACCTGCCGATCGCATCGATCACGGCAATCGGAACGCCAATCGATTACACGAAGATTCCCGCTATCAGCCCCTTGAGGCTGATCGGCAAATATACGGGCGACACCCCACTCACGTCCGCGACCAATCTTGTCGGCGGACTACCTGCTCCACTCGTTCAGGCGAGTTACAAGGTGACGGCGTTGCAGCGCGAAGTTCTCAAGCCATGGTTCATCATGCGCAACCTCCACAACACCGAGACACTGGCTCGCATGGAATCGATAGACAAGTTCATGGCAGCCATGCCTGGATACCCCGGCAAGGCTTTTCAGCAGATCTGCGAACAACTCATGCTGGGCAACAATCTCTTCAACGACACCGTCACGCTTGCCGGACGCGAGATCAAACTGTCAGCTCTGAGCGTTCCCGTTCTCGCGGTCGGCGGCACCACTGACGTGATTGCACCCATCGCTTCGGTGGAAGCGATCACGTCGGTCCTCACCGGAGCGCCGTCGGTCCGGTTCGAGAAGGCGCCGGGAAGTCACCTCGGGCTCGTTGCCGGCCCCACCGCGAGAGACTCCACCTGGGCGCACATCGACGAATTCTTGAAAGAGAATGCACCGCAGTTGGTTTCGACTAGCTAAATCACGGCGTTGTGATGCCCGCGGCTACAGCTGCCTTGTGCCAATCCGGGAATTCACTCAGCAAACGGGTGTACAACTGGGCGTCGTCGACGGTGTCGATGTCGTCCAGCGCGAAGAATCCGGCATTGTCGACCACCCTGCCGTCGAGGTCGTCGAGCTTCTCCAGCACTCCGTAGTTGGCCTTGCCGATTCCGACGAACTGCCAAAAGGCCGGGAGCCCAGACGCTTCGCGCATCAATTTCGTGATTTCCTTGCGCTCGCTGAAGCCACCGTCGGTGAAGAACAGGACGAGCGTCGGCGCGGAACCACGTGTCAGGCCGGAAAGAATCTCAGTCATGATCGGCACTTCACGATTTGCGGCGCCGATCTTGTCGTAGTTGAATCCGCCGTGCGAGCCGCGCAAGTGCAGGTAGGTATCCGACCACTCTTCCGCGTCATGGACAGAGATCTCGGGGAGTTTGACGAAGCTGACTGCATACAAGTACGGCTCCAGCTTGCCGTCGTCATCGAGTTGGATCGCAACGGGAATCATGCGTTCGACAACACGATGCACCACTCTGGTGCGGTACTGCTTGGCCATACTTCCGGTTTTGTCGATCACCAGGACCACCCGTGCCCGAATTCCGTTGCCACCCTTGGTCAGCAGGACCTTGGCCACTTCGCGCTTTCGGAGGTCCAGCTTCTCCCGCTTCACCATGGAGAGTTTGGCTTCGTCGGGCACGGTCCGGATACCGCCTGTCGATTCAGCAGAGCCGGCGGGTCGAGCCGGCGGTTCCTCGTCGACCGAAACGCCGAATGCTGTTACCAGGTCCGCCAATCCGCTGTCCCAGCCAGCTGACACGTTTCGCAGCTTCCAGCCCGTGCCGCGGCGATAGATCTCGACGAGAACCGCTGCTCTCTCACTCGTCAACCCCAAAGCCTGAGCCGCGATGGCGGTGGAACCAACCTGCTCCACCACGACCCCAAGGCCCCCGACAGCAGACAGGGTTCCGTTTGCCGCCGCATCAAGTGCCACGGCAACACTCAGCTGATGGATGTCAGCGGGCAACCTCGCAATGTCGATTTCGATGACGCCGCCGGACTCCAAGCGCACCGCGCCTTCGGGTGAGACCGGCTGATTGAAGAAGACAAAATCTGCGTCGTCCCGTACTTCGTTCCGTTCGTCGAGCTGGAACACCATCAGGTCTACCGTGCCCGGGGCGCTACCGTTCACCGCCACCTTCAGCGAAGTTCCCTCAACGACTGTGTTCGCTCCACGCGCCAGCTCCATACCGGAAGATTAGCTGGCCACCAAAGAATCAACGGCCCCGCGGTCGGAAGAATCACAGCACACTTTCAGCAATCGCGAGGATTCTCGAGGCAGACTGTTCGTGGAAGATTTGTCGCACGCGGGACCAAGAGCCTGAACATCGACAGAATCCTAGGGTCGATCAGGAGGTCAAAATGCCGCACGGCCAGACGCGCACCATCCCGATGTTGCCACTCTTGCCACCTTTGACGAATTTCGACGACGCAAGTCGCTCGGTCGTGTCCTACCTCGACGAATATCTTCCGCTGGCACTGTGGTCGATCACGCGGTTCGACGGGTCCAATCAAATCTTTCTCACCGTCTCACCCAACCCACTCCACATCGAAGTCGGCGAGACCCGGGCTTGGCCAAACACCATATGCAGCGAGGTGGTACTCGGAAATGCGCCGCCAGTCTCTTCGAATCGGGCGCTCGTGCGCGCACTGTCCCGTGATGGCAGGTGGGAAGGCATTGGCGCATACGTCAGCATCCCAATCCTCCACAACGACGGCAGTCTCTTCGGCACTCTGTGTGGCGCCGACCCGAGTGCGGGCGACTCCGCACTCGAGGACAACCTAGCCCTCCTCAATCTCCTGTGCCGACTTCTCGGAACCATTCTCGATGTCGACTATCAGCGCGCGCAGTCAGTCCGACTGGCCGAAACTGCGCAACTCGATGCCGAGACCGACCCGTTGACAGGTCTTCTCAATCGGCGCGGGTGGAATCGCATCCTCGAGGCCGAGCAAACTCGGTACCGCCAATTCGCCGATCCGGGAGCTATCATCATCGTCGATCTGGACGGCATGAAGACCATCAACGACGAACTCGGCCACGCCGCGGGCGACGAATACGTTCAAAGGGCCGGCAAGATCTTGGCAGCGTGCGCGCACCCTGGTGCGGTGGTTTCACGGTTGGGCGGAGACGAGTTCGGAATCGCTCTGCCCGATACACAGCCGCGCGCCGTCGACTACCTGCTCGAGTGTTTGGAGAAGGCGTTCCGGAATGCCGACGTCTGTTGTTCGATCGGTCGAGCCGACTTTTCCATGACCCAAAGCCTTTCCGAGACTTGGGATACGGCCGATGCGGAGATGTACCGCCACAAGCGTTCGAAGCGCTGATTCGACTCCTCCACGGCCGGTTGGCACCGCATCGGAGGATCCCTTCGATGCGGTGCTCGGTCCGTGTTCTGTTGTCGCCAAAGAGGTTTGACCTCTCAGGTTTTGAAGGTGGTGTTCGCCGGCCTGGGTTGCTGTCCGGGGTCGATCGAGGGCGGCGGGATGAACCAGGGTTTGTTGTCGACTCCGATTCGGATTTCCCATTTCCCGACGAACCCTGATTTTCGGTGCATCAGCCGGTGGTGTGAACGGCACAGCAGGACCAGGTTGTTCATCACCGTCGGGCCACCGTTGGCCCAGTGCCGGATATGGTGCGCATCAGTCCAGGCGGGCACGCATGTGCAGCCCGGGAAGGCGCAGCCTTTGTCTCGGGCGATGAGGGCGACGCGTTGTTCGGCGGTGACCAACCTCTTTCCTGGTTGCGCATCCAAGGGCGTGCCGTGATCGTCGAGCAGAACGGTGGAGAGGAAGCAGTCGCACCCAAGGAGTCTGGTCTGCGAGACCGAGAGCGGCCCCAGCCACGGCATGTGCCCGACATCAAGATCAGACACAGCCACTCCACCACCATCAGTTGGTGTGGCGGCGCAGTCCCGATGCTCAGCCAAATCACGGGCGTTGATGTGCACGTTCACGTGCGGACGCTGACCACCATCCGTACCGGTCTTCGCGCAGTCCAGGTAACGGCGGATCAGTTCGGTGAACCCGTCCGCCGTGCGTTTCGCCGCCGACCGGGCATCGGGAGTCCCGTCCGGTGCCGGGGTCGGCATCGTCAGATTCGACAACGCCGACAACAACATTTCACCGGTGAGAGCATCGAAATCCCCACGCACCACCACCCGACCATTCAATGTCGACGCGATCCGCAACTCATTGAGATCGACATCCTCGGCGGGCGGAATCTCATCCGACTCGAACAACCGCTCCAAGGTCGCGATCACGTTCCGCACCTTCGAGGTCGTGGCCTCGACACCGGATGCCGCAGCCAACAACAAATCGATGCACTTCGGTAGCGCCTCCTCCGGCATGCCTTTCGGTGGTGATTCGCAGAACGCCACGATCAACACGGCATGCTCGAACGAGCAGTCCCCGTCATCGAACCGAGCTGCCACAGCCGGAAACGGCCGCAAAGCTGCACCTAGGGCGGCGATCTTCTTCCCGTCCCGGACCTGCAGCATCGTGTTGGCCGCCAACCAGGACCCCACCCCGCGGCTCGCAATCACCTGATCATCCGGGCGCAACGACAACTCGTCCACCACCGCCACCCGCACAGCCTCGAGACGAAGAATCTCCGCACTCGCCTCGATAGCAGCAGCACGCAACTCAGAAGCCGTCAACTGCCACAGGCGTCCGCGCAACCCCACCGCAGAACCAGACACCACGTCCGACAACAAGACACTCATTGAATCCCCCGATCCCCTCCCCAAATCATACTCGAACATGCGTTCGAGTCAATACCTCGCTACCAGCGCAAATAAGAGCAGGGAATAGTTCGACCGTCACACGCGTATTATTTGAGTAAGCAATACTTGCGGTCGCAAATAAATGGAGGGCGTCACCGATGACAACTGATGAACACGCACGTGGTCGTGTGTGGCGCGACCTCGTCGTCTCCCACAGCGTCATCCTCGGCAAGATGGAGGCGGACCTTCGAACCACCACCGGACTCACCCTTGGCCAGTACGACGTTCTGCTCCGACTGCACGAAGCTCCGGGAAACACGATCCGAATGGGCGATCTGGCCGAACTGGTCCTGGTCACCACCAGTGGCGTGACGCGCGTCGTCGATCGATTGGTCGAGGCGGGATTAGTGGAGCGCGTTAGACCGGACAACGATCGACGCGTCGTGACGGTATCGATGACGCCTGCAGGCAAGAAGACGCTTCGAAAAGCGTCCGCCATACACACGCGAGGGATCGCCGAATACTTCTCCGATCTCATTGAAACCGAGGAGCTTCCGGTACTCGAACGCTTCTTCTCCCGACTTGCCACACATCACACGAATCAAGGCGGCGCATGCGATGCGCACGTAGAACAACTTTCCATCACCCCCACGAACAGATAGCGAGAAACAACATGGCTTTCGAATTGGGCGTCTACCATTTCGGTGAACTCACCCCAGATCCCACTACCGGCGCGATGATGAATCCCGGTGTCCACCTTCGCCATTTGGTGGAGCAGGCAACCGTTGCCGATCAGGTTGGACTCGATGTCTTCGGCGTCGGCGAGCACCATCGCACCGACTTCGCAGTCTCAGCCCCTGCAGTTGTGCTCGCGGCAATGGCTCAGGCTACCGACAATATCAAGCTGTCCAGCGCCGTAACTGTACTCAGTTCCGACGATCCCGTCCGTGTGTTCCAACAGTTCGCGACAGTTGACTTGCTTTCCGAAGGCCGTGCCGAGATCATTGCCGGCCGAGGTTCGTACACGGAGTCATTTCCGCTTTTCGGGTACGACCTGTCCCAGTACAACGAACTCTTCGCCGAAAAGCTCGATCTACTACTGAAACTGCGCGACGAGAACCCGATCAACTGGGAAGGACAACTTCGCCCACCACTGATCGACGGTGACGTGACGCCCCGCCCGGACCGTCAGATTCCGGTGTGGATCGCAGTCGGAGGTACTCCGGCCTCTGTCGTCCGTGCCGCGAAACTGGGCCTGCCCCTCTCACTGGCCATCATCGGTGGAAGTTACCAACAGTTCGAACCGTTCGTCGATCTATACCGCAGGGCTGCAGCGGAGTTCGGACACGATCCGAAGAAACTGGCTGTCTCGATTGCTTCGCCAGGATTTGTCGATACCTCGAAGCAAACAGCACTCGACACGTCGTACCCGTACTTCCAGGCCGGGTGGATGCAGAATCATCATCAGCGCGGAAACGGAGTTCCCATGCCCCGCAGGGCATATGAAGCGCAGGCAACCACCGCGGGTGCGTTCTTCCTCGGCGGTCCGCAGGAAATCATCGACAAGACGATGGCGCAGTACGAACTGTTCCATCATGACCGCATCATGATCCAGATGGGGTTCGGCAACGTGCCACAGAAGGACATGCTGCGTGCGATCGAGATCCTCGGCACCGAAGTAGCCCCCGTTGTGCGTAAGGAAATCGAATCACTGAAGTCGTCCCAAGAATAAAAGTTTCGATGAGCACACCGCTCAAAATTGTTGCCGTTGTCGGCAATCTCCAAAAACCCTCCAAGACTCGTGCCCTCGTCGACCTGATCGTCGAAACCTTGGGAGACTTCGAGCAGATCGACACACGAGTTTTCGAGATCGTGGATCTGATTCCAGGTCTTGCACCTGCTCTGGATCGCGATCACGTCGACTCAGTGACCGCCGAAGCGCTGGCAGCAGTCGAGTCTGCCGATATCGTCATCGCGGCGTCACCGGTGTTCCGCGGTTCGTACACGGGAATGTTCAAGCATTTTTTCGATCTCGTCGACCAGTACGCGCTTGCCAACACTCCGGTGATTCTTGCCGCTACAGGTGGTAGCGACCGCCATGCTCTCGTGTTGGAGCATGCCCTGCGGCCACTGTTCGCTTTCTTCCAAGCGCTGACCGCTCCGGTCGGGATCTATCTCAGCTCAGGTGATTTCGACGGAACGACCATCCTCAATCCCGAGGTATTCGAACGTATCGAGATGGCAGCAAAGGACGTCCTGCCGGTAGCGAGGATGCTCGCGGAGCGGCATCGAGTTGCGCTGACGTGAACGCCCCTCGTCTGCACAACAATGACCCGGAACCACCACCAGCGGTCACGACTGGCAATGCGGCTGATCCAGCACACTTACGCCGCTGATCCACATCGCATCACCGAACACCGTTTTTCAGTGATTCTTCAGCTCCATCGCAGTAGCGTCGAAAGGGCCACCTCATGTCAGGAGCCCCCCATGACCACCCCGGATCAACCCACTGTCCAGCAATCCGTTCCTCAGCACCCGATTCGACCACCCGTCAATGCGGGCTGGGCAGTGGTCTCGCTGCTGTTCTTCTGGCCGCTTTCCTTCTCCGCTTTCACGCACGCCTTCAACGTGTATCCGCTGTGGGCTGACGGCGATGTGGCCGGGTCGCGGTATGCGTCCGATCGAGTGAAACGGCTCGGTCAGATCTCGCTGTGGATCGCAGGCGGCCTACTACTCCTGGTCTGCATCCTGTACGCGATTGCGGCAATCGTGTGGTTCGCCAACGGTGGCCACGATTACGGTCCGCGGCGTATGCGCTGAACAGCCACCCTGGACAACCACACCACCAGGACATCACCTCATCAATCGATCGACGAACTCCATGGTCTGGTCCATCGAAGCGACCGTCGTTTGACCGTGGCTGATTCCGGCGAGTTCTTGATACTCGAACTGCGTTCCCCGCGAACGCATGTCGACCAGTTGCGCCCAGGTAAGGGCGACAGGAACCGTTGTGTCCGACACGCTCTGCACCACGCGCAGTGGACGGTCGTAGCCGTCGACCGGCACCTGCATCATCTCGCGGAACAGGTCGTACATGCGCGGCGTCCATACCGACCGAGAAAACAACGAGCTCAACTGGATTCGTTCGGCTCGAATGTGTCGGCCGAGATCTCCGGCGCACAGTGTCCGAGCCTTTTCCATCCACTCGATCCCCTGCGGCGAGAGAACCTCGCGAATGTTCTCTTCGGGTCGTTGATCGTCGATCCCAGCCAGGACGTACAGCGCATATCCCACCAGCCCGGTGATACCGATGTCGGGAAACAGCGGGCCGCCCAACGGAAACAGCCCTTCCATGTGTGTGGGGCCTGCGACGACAACCGAGCCACGGAAATCCAATTCCGGTGCACGAGTGGTGGCATCGTGTCCCGCGAAGTACGCCGCATGACCACCTTCGGACAAACCCGCGACCATCCACCGCGGACTCAGCACATTGCCGTACAACTCGTGCGCGGCCCGCACGATGTCGACGGCATTCGCCCCGGCGGCATGTCCGTCGAGATAGGCCAGCACCCCGTCGGTACCAACTCCCGAGTAGTCGGTAGCGACCACCGCGTACCCCTGCTCCAACCAGCGTTCGATCGGTTCGATCTCGCCCGGACCGAATCCGGTCGACGAGGGTGCACACTGATCCGCACTGCCCAAAGTTCCGTGGGCATAGGAGATGACGGGCCAACCGCCCGCCGGTGGGGCGCCTTCCGGCAGAAATACGGACCCTGACGACTCTCCCCATCTGTCAGCGGTACGCAGAGTTCGATAGACGACCCGCTGCGTCTCACCGGCGCCGACCGGAAACACTGCGGCCGAGAGTTCGCCATAGGACTCCAGCGCGCCCGCGACTTCCGGTTCGTCCGCCGTCGCCACTGCAACACCTGACCCCCACCCGAGACCCGACAACAGAATGCTCGCCACCACGGCCGCAACAGAGGTTCTACCCGAACGACTCACCACGCCAACCCCTCCCGACCTATGCAGAGCATGATGTCGATATGCAGATCATCATCACCGGTCACAGCCTGCCCGGACGTGAGTGTTCCGAAACCGCAACCTTCGAAGAGCGCAGCAACATCCACGTCGGCGTTCAGCGCCGAGGCAAGCCACACGAAATCCTCGACCTCGTACCGGGAGATACCGAGACAGTGCGATGGGAACTGACAGCGAGTCTGGAGCGAAAGTCCGGTGCCTGGGACTTACTCGGTCCATACATCCAGGGTCCACCTCGCGGACGCTTCATCTACCTGTCCTGGGTGACGGTATCCGATGACCAGACGTTCGAGATGTTTCGGCGCGCAAAGCTGATGCTCGACGCGATCCCCGAGCACATCGCCGAGGAGGCCGACGCTTCCGGCATGCTCCACGGAGACCTCGGCCTCACCGACGCCGCAGGTAAACCACTGTGTGCGGCTATCCGACCGCCGACGATCACATGGTCATCCTCGCCTTACTGAGCATCGTTCAGTAGTGTGGAGATCGAACACTTAGTCTGCCCGGTGGCCCCACACGATCGATACGGAGTCCGAACTGATGAGCACCGAACACCTCGATGTCCTGATCGTCGGCGCCGGCTTGTCCGGCATCGGTGCTGCGTATCGACTCCAGACCGAGCTTCCCGGCAAGTCGTACGCAATCCTCGAGGCCCGTGCGAACAGTGGCGGAACCTGGGACCTCTTCAAATACCCTGGCATCCGATCGGATTCCGACATGTTCACGCTCGGCTACCCGTTTCGGCCGTGGACAGATGCCAAAGCAATCGCCGACGGTGATTCGATCCTCCGGTACGTGCGCGACACCGCGCGAGAGAACGGGATCGACAAGAAGATTCGGTACAACCGGAAGGTGACGGCCGCATCATGGTCGTCAGCGGACTCGACGTGGACAGTCACGGTCACGACCGGCGACGAAGACGAAACATTGACCTGTAACTTCCTCTATCTCTGCAGCGGTTACTACAGCTACGAGGGCGGATACACCCCCGACTTCCCCGGACGTGAATCGTTTGCCGGCGAGGTTGTGCACCCGCAGTTCTGGCCCGAAGAACTCGATTACTCCGACAAGAAGGTCGTTGTGATCGGAAGCGGCGCCACCGCAGTCACATTGGTCCCCACGATGTCACGGGACGCAAGCCACGTCACGATGCTCCAGCGATCACCGACATACATTCTGGCTCTGCCGTCCAGCGACAAATTATCGGACACCATTCGCGCAGTACTGCCGAATCAACTCGCGCACAGCATCGCTCGATGGAAGAGCATCGTAGTGAACCTGAGTTTCTACCAACTGTGCCGGCGCAGTCCTGCGCGCGCAAAGCGGTTGCTGAACCTCGCGATCAGTCGCCAACTCCCGGAAGAGATCCCACTCGATCCTCACTTCACACCCACCTACGATCCCTGGGATCAACGCTTGTGCGTCGTACCGGACGGCGATTTGTTCAAAGCCCTCCGATCCGGCAAGGCCTCGATCGAGACCGATCACATCGACACTTTCACCGAGACCGGAATTCGTCTCGCGTCAGGTCGCGAACTCGAAGCTGACATCATCGTCACTGCAACAGGATTGAAGATGGAAGCGTGCGGCGGGATGTCGATCGAAGTGGACGGCGAACCCGTCACCCTCGGTGATCGTTACGTCTACAAGGGCATGATGATCAGCGACGTACCGAACTTCGCGATGTGCGTCGGCTACACCAACGCCTCGTGGACTCTGCGAGCAGATCTCACGTCGATGTACGTCTGCCGACTGCTGACGGAGATGGACAAGCGCGGCTATTCGAAGTGCGTGCCGCACGCGAGCGAAGAGATGGACCAGCGGCCGATCCTGGACCTGGCGTCGGGGTACGTCATGCGTGCTGTGGAACAGTTCCCGAAGCAGGGATCGAAGTCACCGTGGAACATGCGTCAGAACTACATCCTTGATCGTCTTCACTCGACGTTCGGGAGCATCAACGACCACATGACGTTCTCGAAGGCGCCAGCTCGACATTCGACACCGGTACCGAGCAAGAGTTGAGCGGACCACGAACAACCAGGTAGAGCAATCGGGCGAAGCCACCAATCGATCCGACGACAAAGAACACACCCGAACCTGCGACTACTGCACAGAGCGCACCGAGAACGATGATCGCCGACGCTTCTACCATTCGACCGGCGGACTCCGATCCGAGAACGTGTATTTCATCAACTCCTTCGTCCATAAAACTATTTTCAGCCAACCGTCCAGCCGGTTTGTAGGGACTTTAGTCGCGAGTCGGATCAAAATGGACTCATAATTGCAGGTCAAGCGTTCAGTTGGCCATTCCGGCCGGATGATCTCCAGTCCGTTCCGTTGTGATGGTCGGCAACAGAGTGCTGGTCGAATACATGGACGATTCACGAATCGAAACGGTCGTATCAAATCTCCGTGCCTCTCCACCCACTCTTACGCAGGGTGTGGCCCAGCAGCGTGACCACCAGTGAAAACATCGGCAGGGCAATGATCACCCTCGCGGCAAACACCCCCGATCTTCCCGGCCGCGTCCTTCGCAGCGACAAGATCAACGAACTCGCGCAGGCCTGACAGCTTGACCTCGAAAGACGAAACCGCGGGCGACGAGTTCCAACGCCACGGCCACCGAGCAGGTTTGTGCCAACAACAACCCTGCCAATACAAGAATTTGCACAGCACCGGCCTGAACGGCCGATCCCGTCGCGAGCAACACACCGACAAAGGCTCCGGGCAATGTCACGAGGCCGACGGTGCGCGTCTGGTCGACTCCAGGCAGCAGAGCATCGGAGGCAGCGGTGCGGGCTACCTCCCACCGCGCATCGCGTTGGGAAAATCCAAGGCTCAGTGCTGCTTCCACTTCCCCGTACCGGTCGTCGACGGCGTCGAGTCCGCGTTTGGCTGCCATCGATGTTGCAGTCATCGCGCCACCCAGAACAATGCCGCCGATCGGCACCAGAGCGACGCCTTGCAGCGGAACCACTCCGGACAGCAGCATCAGTGGCAGAACCACACCGATTCCCGACGCCAACGCGATGGTCAGCCAAACTCCGGACGTCCCCGCGTTCGAGCGTCGTGCCGCGGTGAAAGACGCTGCAACGAACATGCCGACGAGCACGAGGAGCGCCGACCAGATGTGGGCCAAGGCGGCGGCAAGGATCAACGAAATCGCAGCCAGCTGAAGAGCGCCACGAGCGAGGGCACCGGGGACCACCCGAACGCTACCGAGATAGGTGAATCGGTAGACGAGCGTGGCGACAAGTGCCATGACGATGCAGAGCACAGCCAGACGGATGCCGGAGTCGGCTATCGAAAGGCTCATGGGTCTCAGTGTTCCCTACGAGCCGAGTCCGATCCGAATTCGAGAACCGCTCAGAACACCCAACCGCGAAGGGCGACGAATCGCAGGCCACCGACAATTCCGCTCACGGCGATCACAAGCCCGGCTTGAAGAAGCCCGTCGGCGCCTGGGAGAAGGAAGCCGAGCGCACTGATGGCGGCAGAACTGGCGATCAACCCGACCAGTGCGAGTCCACCGCCTTCCCACTGCGCGGTGAACCAGTTGACGCGATCCGCGGCGTGGAAGGTGAGCCGGCGATGCAGCTCATTGGCCAGAATGGTGCTCAAGACCGCACCAACTGCGTTGGCGACCAGCGCTCCGTCACCGCGCAGCGCCAGAAAAGCGGCAAAGTACAAGATGTTGCTGGCTCCGCCGACGAGGGCAAAACGAACGAGCTGAGCAAAGGCGCCGTCGCCGGCAAGGGCGCGAAGCCTCGTTGCCGCGAAACCTGCACTCCGCGTACCCACCATCGAGATCGGATTGCTCCCGACCCAGATGTCAGACGTGCTCATATCGGCTTCTCTCATACGGACAATCGGAACCACACGTTCCGCTTAGTAATATAGCACTAACGGAATCGATCATTCCGCTTAGTGCCGTAGACTGTGAGGATGCCGACAACACACCCCGACGCTTCTCATGCGGGGACCTCGGCCGACTGCTCACAGCCGCGCCTTCGGTCCGACGCCAAGGCCAACCTCGAGCGCATCCTCAACTCCGCTCGCGAGGTGTTCGCTGCCCAAGGACTCGACGCCACGCTGGCGGACGTCGCGAAGCACGCCGGCGTCGGCGTCGGCACCGTCTATCGCCGGTTCGCCAGCAAGGACGAACTGATCCAGGCACTGTTCGACACGCGGTGTTCCGAGATCGAAACGATCGCCGCCACCGCCCGAGAGATGCCCGACGCCTGGGAAGGTCTTGTCTACTTTCTCGACGTGATCTCTCTGCGCATGGCAGACAACCGCGGATTCGGCGATCTCCTGATGGACGGACGCTTCACGTCCGACACCTTCGCTCGCGCGCGCGCCGGGATCGCTCGACACACTGCGGTACTTGTCAATCGAGCCAAGGAACAGGGCACCCTGCGCAGCGACTTCGAAGTCAACGACATTCCGCTTCTCATGCAGGTCGTCAAGATGGCCCAGAAGTTCGGTGGCGACGAGGCCCCTCAGGCTTACCGCCGCGCACTCGGGTTCATGATCGACGGACTCTGCGCGTCGCGCACCGACCATCGGGAACTGCCCGTGCCGGCGCTGTCCTCCGAGCAACTCGATCACGTCCTTCATCGGTTTCAGGCAACGCCCGGGAAGAACTGCTGAGTCGATTTCGGGGTCGACGCCATTGCGGCGTCGACCCCGAAATTTGCTGTCAGTGGGCGATTACCGGTTCACCTTCCGGCGAATCCGGAAGCAGTCCACTCCGAAGAACCAGTCCGGTCAAGACCGCACCGACCGCGAATATGCCTGCGGCCCAATAGAACGTCGTGGTGTAACTCTCGACGGCGGCCTGCGCCTGAGTCAGCGGATTCATCTCGCGGCCCACCAGGTAGTTGGTAGAAGCCGAGGCGGCAATCGTGCTGAGCAGTGCAGTTCCGATCGAGCCGCCCACCTGCTGCATCGTGTTGACCGTGGCAGATGCGACGCCGGCATCTTCGTGATGCACGCCTGAAGTTGCTCCCTGCATCGACGGGGCGAAAATGCTGCCCATGCCGAGTCCGGTGACGACGAGCCCCGGCAGAATGTGGACTGCATAGGTGCTGTCCACGGAAATCTGGGCCAGCAGCGTCATTCCGATCGCCGCGATGACCATTCCGCTCACGATCAGCACTCGCGGACCGACGCGCGGCAGCAAAACCGCTGTCGAAAGCGTTGCCGCTGTCACGATTCCGAACACCATCGGCATGAATGCGAGGCCGGTCATGATCGGGCTGTACCCGAGGATCAGCTGCATGTAGTACGTCAGGAACAGGAAGACTGCGAACATGCCTGCGCCGGAAAGGAAGATCGCCAGGTACGAGCCCGCCCGGATTCGGTCGAGGACCACCCGCAGCGGAAGAAGTGGGTGCTCGGACTTGGTCTGCCAGTAGATGAACGCCGCCATGAACACGACGCCGGCAACGAGCCACGAGATAGTGGGAGTTGCACTCCACCCGTCCGACTCGGCCTTCGAGAATCCGAAGACGATGCTGAACAAGCTGATCGACACCAGGATCGTTCCGGGGATGTCGAGTTTGGGTCGCGAGTCACTGGTGTGCGGCGCGAGCAACAGGACTGCACCGACCAGGGCGATCGCCGCGAAGAAGAGATTCACGAAGAGGCACCAGCGCCAGTCGACCCACTCGGTGAGTGCGCCGCCGAGCAGCAGTCCGATGGCGCCACCACCGCCGGCAACGGCACCGAAGATACCGAACGCCTTGGCACGCTCACCTGGATCCGTGAATGTCACGGACAGCAGCGACAGGGCTGCCGGGGCAAGGAGCGCACCGAATACGCCTTGGCCGGCACGAGCGGCAACAAGCATTTCGAAGTTGACGGCTGCGCCACCGATGGCGGAAGCGACTGCGAAGCCGATCAGGCCGACGATGAAAGTTCGCCTGCGCCCGAACAAGTCGCTCAATCGACCGCCGAGTAGCAGCAAACTGCCGAACGCCAATGCGTATGCCGTGATGATCCACTGGCGGTCCGAATCACCGAACTCCAGTGAGCGCTGCGCAGCAGGCAGCGCGATGTTGACGATGGTGGCATCCAAGACCACCATCAGCTGCGCAATTCCCAGAACCGCGAGAACCAGCCACCGCTTTGCGTGGTTGTCCCCTGAAGGCGCTGAGGACTGCTCGAATTCAGTCCGTTCAGCAATGTCTGACATAGTCCCTCGCCCAACCTATGCGGAGATGGCTTCTCCGGTTAGCAAAAACGCTACACGAAAACGGAGAGGCTGTCTCCACTTGGCGGGTAGAGTGGGGACATGAGTACCGCAATGGAGCGCCCCCTTCGCGCCGATGCTGCACGTAATCGGCAGTTGATCATCGACGCCGCACGTGAATTGTTCGCCGAAGAAGGGATCGACGTCACACTCGACGACGTCGCCCGGCGCGCGGGGGTCGGCGTCGGAACGGTCTATCGGCGGTTCGCCAGCAAAGAAGAATTGATCGACGGAGTCTTCCAGCAGAACTTCGCCGACATGGCAGCGGCCGCGGACGCGTCACTTGCCAATCCGGATCCGTGGGACGGACTTGTCACCTTTGCCGAATTCGCCTGCAGCCGTATGTCGGTCAACCGCGGACTCAAAGACGTCCTGAACGGAACCGACGAGGGATGCGAGCAAGTCGCATGCCAACGATCCATCATCGAACCGTCGGTCGAGAGGATCTTCTACCGGGCCCAGGAGGCCGGGATGCTGCGCACCGACGCCGTACCGACGGACCTGTTCGGCCTCATCTTCATGGTGGGCGCAGTCACCGAATTTGCTCAGCCCGTCAACCCGACCGTGTGGCGTCGATACCTCTCGGTAATGCTCGACGGCCTACGCACGGAGGGCTTGCACCGTGACGCACTGCCCCTTCCTCCACTGAGTTCGGAGGAATTGCACGAGGCCAAGCAATGCCTGAAAGACCGCCGCCGTTGAGCGGTTCGGTCAGATCTGCTCACGAGGAATGAAAATCCACATCACGATGTAGATCAGAAACTGCGGGCCGGGCAGCAGGCACGAGAGTACGAACAGCAAGCGGACAGTCGACGACTTCCAACCGAAGTACCGAGCGATTCCGGCGCACACCCCACCGAACATTGCTCCCGAGCGGGCGCGGGTGAGCTTGCGGGTATTCATCGGGGAGGTCATGTGTTGTTTCCTTTCAACGGAACTCGCGGTTCATCCGCGTCGACCTCCACTATCCGCTGCCGATCCACCTGTGCGCATCAGGCCATGGACCCATCTTTTCCGACGCGGTGTGTCCTCAGGTACGAGTCCGTCCCCGCGTCGGACTCAGGGTTCTCCCCCACACCCCGGCCTCGGACCTCAGCCTCGCACCTCAGCAGGGAAACATGCGTCGAAGCCGTTTCGGAGCCGCAAAAGGTTGCCAGTTGTCGACGTCCTGCGCCAGACGATCGGCAACGGTCCACAACGCCGACGGGTTGTGGGTCAACCCCATGTGACTGCCTTGCACCGCAATGCTTTCCGACAGGCCTGCCGAGGTTTCACAGCACGCTTGCCATGGAACGATACCGTCGTGCCTGGAGTAGACCGACGTGGCGGGAACGGAAATAGGCGATCCCTGTTCGGATTCGATGCCGTCGACCGGAGGCAGTATCGCGTGATTGCCGGACAAACGAGCGTAGAGAGATCCGACTCTCGTCTGCTCCAGACTGGTGAGACCGAAAGGACTTCCCAGTGTCACTACCTGACGCACCGAATCCGGCAGGTCCCTCGCCAGCTTTCGAGCGTAGATACCGCCCAGACTCCAGCCAATTACCGACACCTTCTGCTCGTATCGATCTGCTACCTCGGCCAATGCGGCAGGCAGTCCGTCGACCACCGTCGCCGTCGGACCGGTGTTCAGACCCAGATTCCAACCGTGAACCCGGTATCCGAGAAAGCTCAAGTATGTCCTCAAGGCGAGAGTCGAAACGTCCGAAGTCAGCAATCCGGGGAGAACGAGGACCGGATGCCCGTCCCCACGCGGCGATCGAAGCAACCACGGAGCCGCGAGAAGCAGTGAAGCGATGTCGACCAGTCCGCGCGTCGGTTCGCTCAGACACATCGCCAAGGATGGTGGCCCCGGAACGAGTGGGTCGACTTCACGAATCAGCGTCGATCGCTGCGCCCAATCGAATTCGGTCTCCGCGAAATCGATCGCCGAGACTTCCGCAACTACGGACACCTGAACTCCTGTCGGCCGGTGCCCTCGTCGGGGCGTGTGGTTGGGCGGTTCCGCGAGCTGTGTGCTCAACCCGCGGAACCTTGTCCTCATCCACCACCGGTAGCGAACCAGGACCCGTTCTGCCCACAGATCCGTGACCAAAGGCCTCTCGACCACACGAACGCTGTGTGATCCAGAACACTAGTTTTGGTTACGTTGCATCTACGTTGCGTAGATGTTTCGTCGCTACCAAGGAGAATCTCGACAGGTCTTGTCAAGCACTGCGGCAGGCCGTTTCCTCCGGCAGAGCCGTCGGCGCTGCAGGTCCGAAGGGTCTGAGTGAAGTCACGCTGCCAATCGGTTGCGGCTCGATTGATCCCCTTTTCCAGTCGCTGCAACCAGCCTGGAAGCCACGATCGGTACAGACAGCGGTACCCAGATCCGACAGTTCGCATGCCGGATCTGTTTGGCGCGGCGTTTGTCGGCGCAGACATTCCCACCGATCCGCAAGACAGCTGTCAGCCTGAAGCCTCGAAAGTCCAGTTCCGGCAGTGGGTCAGGCGCCTACGGCGATGTGCCAGGCCTGGCGTCCCGGCGCGTGACTGATTTCCATTGGCGACCGGATCGGGGCAACGAGAACAGCAGCAGCACAACTACTCCAGCGAGCACGATACCGATCAGATTGACACCGAGCTGAGCCAGCGAACTCAGCACGACATTCCACTTACCTGCGAAGACCGCAACGACCGCCAATCCCGCAGCTGGCACCGTCGTCACCGAGATGAACACCCCCACCAGGACCGTAGAGGTAGAGGTGACCGTTGCCAGCATGCCAGCCGCTCCCGCCAGCAGTGCTACCACCAGTGAGAACGGCCCCACCTCGTAGATGAAGTCGAATGCGCGGGCGTTCTCGACATCGCCGATTCCGACCCAGCCCAGACGAATCCACAGCATGGTAGCCAGGCCGGTGAGGGCCATCGCGGCCGGAAACGAGATCGCGAGGGTACGAATCGAATTTCGCACGAGATCTTTGTCTCGACGTACCAGACCCACTGAAAGCGCTGCCAGCGGCCGGAACTCCGGCCCCACCACCATTGCACCGACCAGGGTCAGCGGCGACGCCGTGGCAACACCGACTGCCGAGAGCAAAAACGCGATCACCAGGAAGGCCAGGAACGCCGGAGTCAGTCGGGCACCTTCGCGCACCTGACCGAGCAACTGCTCCCACACCACTGTCTCGTCGGGTCTTCTCGGGGCCGCAGTGTCCGCCCGTTCTGCGGAGAAGGACAGCATGGTTCCCGCCGGCTCGAACGAAATACCGCCAGCCCTCACCAGGTCCAGAGCAGTCAACGCGGCAAGCACGTCGTTCGCGCATGCGCGGGCTACATCGGCCTCGATCACATCTCCCGGCGGATCGACAGCGGCTCTGAGTGCGAGTGTCACATGAGTAGCCCCAGGTTCGGCGGCCAACATGTTCAGCACATCTCCGGTCCGCTCACTCGGCGAGATGACACGCAGATGCAGCACAGTATTGTCTCCTTCAGCCGGCGGTGGCCTCGGGTGCAGGCAGCATCGACGGCCGGTCCATCACCGGAAACCATAGCGGGCTCGGACATGTCTCAACACCGTGGATTCTCAGCGCTACGAGCCACACTCCCCCCCGGCGCACATACATCTACCGCACTGCGTCAGTCGCTAGGGCGCTCACGCAGCCGCGGCGGTAGTCGGTCCAAGTTGATAGATCGCGTTATCGCGGAGGAGCGCCCACCACACGTTCAGTCTCCGCCTCCCAACGCAAGAACCGCCTGCGTATGACACTGCCCCTCGGCCCGTTTGCGGGTACAAAAAGCCTACGACTGAGCGTTGTGCCGGATACTGTGCTGCGCGGACAGATAGAAGGCCCGCAACAGCCTGCGGTCGTACCTGCGCGGCCGGCGCAGATTTCCACTGACTCGGCCCGAATCTCGCGGCACAGGCGCTAGACCCTGAGATGCCGGCCAATCTGTCTGCGCTTCCGAACGCAGACACGTCACCACCCGTGGCGGCGACATCTGCCCAGCCACCCGCACCAACTACCCGTTTGCGGCCTCGACCGCGGCGTCGTCAATCCGAGAGGCGTTGTATGCCTTCTTGTTCCGGAACCACACTTCCGACTTCGTCCGGCCGAATTTTCGAAGTCCGTCAGGCGATTGATAGATCGAGTCGTCGAGAACACCGGGCGGCCGTTCTCCTTCAGCCATGCGAACAGCAGCACAAAAAGAGCCATACCCGGCGTCCCCAGGCAGCCCCGAACCGACAAATGTTCGGCCAGTATCGCCCGGGAAAAACGGTAAGGAAATAACAACTGGCAGAAACAGGACCCGCGCAGTCGCTGAACTGCCGTTCGAGCTAGCGCTCAGTTCGAGCAACTCTCGGGTGGCAGATTTTCGGCGGCCCACGTTGTCAGTTCACTGAGAGCGGGGAGCAGCGCCTGCCCCGACGCTGTGAGTTCGTACTCCACGGCGATGGGCGGACCTGCATCGACGCTCCTCGTCACCAGGCCTGCCCCTGCCAACTCCGTCAGGCGTTCCGAGAGCACCGAATCACTGATCCCGCCCACCGCGCGCTTGAGTTCGGAGAATCCCGCCGGCCCGTTCAGCAGCGTGCCGAGAATGACGCCGTTCCACCGTTTGCCCAGGAAGCCGAACGCGCGGGCCAGAGCCCCGTCACATGCGCGGGGCTCGTGTCCCGCTTCGCTCTTGCTTGCCACCCCACCATCCTAGCCACAGTGCTAACGTATCCGTAGGCACTATTTTTTTACTAGCAACTAGCTTTACCGGGTGATGCTCGGTCGAGCTACCACGGAACGGAAACCCCCGATGTCTCTCGACGCAGCCACCCCATTCACCGCCCAGCAACTCGACGAAGCCGGCCGCGAGCTCATCTTCACTGCGGCTCGCACCGCCAACTCCTTCTCGAACGAACCTGTGACCGACGACGAACTGACTGCGATCTGGGAGCTCGCGAAGTGGGCACCGACCGCGGCCAACACCAATCCGCTACGTGTGCTGTTCGTCCGTACCGAGGAAGGCAAAGCACGCCTCGTCGAGCACATGGCAGACGGCAACAAAGCCAAGACCGAGGCCGCTCCTGCAGTTGCCGTACTGGCGGTGGACACCGAGTTCTACAAGCACATCCCCAACCTGTTCCCCATTCGCCCGGAGATGAAGGACTACTTCGAATCCGACGAGGCTGCCGCCAGTTCGACGAGTCGGTTCAATGCCGCACTTCAGGCCGGATATGTGATCCTCGCGATTCGCGCACAGGGTCTGGTCGCCGGCCCGATGGCCGGGTTCGACGCCGACGGCATCGACGGCGAATTCTTCGCAGACGGACGTTTCAAGACGATCCTCGTGGTGAACATCGGCCATCCCGGTGAGAACCCCTGGTTCGATCGTCTGCCGCGCCTCTCCGATGAGGATGCGCTCAGCTGGGCCTGAGGCCAATTCGGACAAATCAAGCAATGCGGGAGAGTTCTGCGGAACTCTCCCGCTTTGCCATCTCCAGCGCGTTTCAACTCTGCTCGCAGTGGGTACATACCCGCGTCTCGCAAAATCTCACGTCCAGAACAACATCCGACACGCTGCAATCGGAATTAGTTGCAGTATCTCAGTTTTTGGACGACAGTCGAGGGAAACCCGTCGGCCTACGGAGGCTGTGGGGAAAGCCCTTGTGCGCCGGTCGGTGTCGAGGGAAGACGTTCGAGCGAGCAGAAGTCCGAAGAAAGTGGGTTCGGAAATATGGGCGCGCTATGGGATTTTGTCGTTGCACGACGACAACAGTTGTTGACCGACTCGTACCTTCATGTTTCAGCAGTTATCCAGTCCGTGATCATCGCGACGATCGCCGCCGTGATCATCGGCATTCTCGTCTACCGGAGCCCGGCGGGATCCTCCATCGCTACGGCGTTGGCCAGCACGATCCTGACGGTTCCTTCATTCGCCCTCCTCGGACTGCTCATTCCGATTCTCGGTCTCGGCGTCGCTCCCACGATCACCGCGTTGATCTTGTATGCCCTGCTCCCGATCATTCGGAACACGATCATCGGTCTGGATGCAGTCAACCCGGCGATCACGGACGCAGCCCGCGGTGTCGGAATGAATCGCATGCACGTACTGAGTCGAATCGAGCTACCGATCGCGTGGCCGTCGATCCTCACCGGCATGCGGGTCAGTACACAGATGCTCATGGGCATCCTCGCCATCGCGGCGTACGCCAAAGGTCCTGGTCTGGGAAACCTGATCTTCTCCGGACTCTCGCGTGTCGGTAGCCCGAATGCTGTTCCGCAAGCGCTGGTCGGCACCGTACTGATCGTCATTCTCGCTCTGATTCTCGACGGAATCTACGTCGTCATCGGTCGTCTCACTACTTCGAAGGGGCTGCAATGACTGAAACCATTCCGTCTGACGTATCCACAGATCAGAAGGTATCCGGGGTCGAGATCGTCCTGGAGTCCGTCACCAAGCGGTACCCGGGCCAGAAAGCTGCAGCGGTGGACAATGTTTCGCTGACTGTTCCGGCCGGTGAGATCGTGGTCTTCGTCGGACCTTCGGGTTGCGGCAAAACAACGACGATGCGCATGATCAACCGCCTGATCGAACCTACCTCCGGCAAGATCACCATCGACGGCAAGGACGCGCTGTCGATCGACCCGGACAAGCTCCGCCGTGGCATCGGGTACTCGATCCAGCAGGCAGGCTTGTTCCCGCACTTCACGATTGCGAAGAACGTCGCGACCGTCCCGGGTCTGATCGGTTGGGACAAGAAACGTATCGCAACACGCACCGACGAGATGCTCGACCTCGTAGGCCTCGATCCCGATACCTATCGCGACCGCTACCCTCGCCAATTGTCCGGCGGGCAGCAACAGCGTGTGGGCGTGGCCCGGGCGCTGGCTGCCGATCCTCCGGTGCTGTTGATGGACGAACCTTTCGGTGCCGTCGATCCGATCACCCGCGGCCTGCTCCAGGACGAACTGATGCGTCTGCAGTCGGAGTTGGGTAAGACCATTGTCTTCGTCACGCACGATTTCAACGAGGCAGTCAAACTCGGTGACCGTATTGCCGTGCTGGGCAATCAATCCAGCATCATGCAGTACGACACTCCGGAAGCGATTCTCGCCAATCCCGCAAACGACATGGTCGCCGGATTTGTCGGGGCGGACGCCTCGCTCAAGCAGCTGACCCTGACACGCGTGCGCCAGATCAAACTCAAGCAGTGCCTCACCGCCCGCGAAACCGATTCGGTCGATGATTTGAGAACCGCACTCGCAGCGCGTAAGTGGAAGTGGGCCCTGATTCTCGATCAGCGCGGACGGCCGCTTCGCTGGGTCTCGCCCGGCCATCTCGCCCATGCGTCGACTCTTCGAGGTGTCGGTAACGAGATCGGCGAAGCCGTGTCCATCCAGTCCACCCTGCAGGATGCTTTGGAAGCTCTTCTCGCAGAGAGCAATGCGTCCACCGTGGTCACCGGACGGCGTGGCGAGTACGTCGGTCTCATCACCATCGACACACTGGTCAGCCATCTCTCCGAAATGCGCGAGGAGCATGCGCACGACCACGACGAAGAGCCAGACACCGAGAACGTCGAGGGTTGAACATGACTGCCACGACAGAGGAGCGCGTCTCCGCGCCTGAGATGGAACCGGACGCCCCCGATCTGGGTGCGGCCGAGAACGCCGCCACGCGCCGTGCGGAACGGATGCGACTGTATGTGCAGCCGGTCATCGTCCTGATCCTGGTTGCGGGCGTGTTGATCTGGGCATTCAGCCGAGATCTCAACGCGACGCAGAAGGCGAGCATCAACCTCGACAACATCGTCACTCTGACCTGGCAGCACGTACTGATCACCGCCGCCGTGGTCATCATCGTCGTCGCCATCGCGGTTCCACTCGGAACCCTGCTGACCAGGCCGAAATTCACCCGCCTGGCACCGTTCTTCGTGGGAATAGCCAACATCGGAGCCGCAGCGCCTGCCATCGGCCTGCTCGTGCTGTTCTATCTCGCGACAAGAACGACCGGCTTCTGGATCGGCGTGTTTCCCATTGCGTTCTATTCGTTGCTTCCGGTGCTGCGCAACACCATCCTCGGCTACCAGCAAGTGGACAAGACCTTGATCGATGCGGGGCGCGGGCAGGGAATGTCTTCGCTCACGGTCCTACGTCAACTCGAGTTCCCGATGGCCGTCCCGTACATCCTTGCAGGACTGCGTACTTCGCTCGTTCTGGCCGTCGGTACTGCGACGCTGTGCTTCCTGGTCAGTGCCGGCGGACTCGGCATTCTGATCGACACCGGATACAAGCTCCGCGACAACGTCACCCTCGTGGTCGGTGCCGTACTGGCGGTGTCGTTGGCCTTGCTGATCGACTGGCTCGGCGCGCTCGCCGAAACTTATCTCGGGCCCAAGGGATTGCGATGACCAAGACTTCGATCACCAGAACGTGGGGCTGGAAACTCGCGGTTGCCACGATCGGCCTCACACTTGTCGCTTCGTGTGGTCTCGAGTCCGGTGGCGCACTGCCCCTGGCCGTCGGCCCCGGCAGCATCGAGCCGGTTCCGGAGCTCGAGGGTGTGAAGATGACCGTCGGCTCCAAGGACTTCACCGAGCAGATCGTGCTCGGGTACGTCATCGAATTCGCGATGGCCGCTGCGGGCGCGGATGTTCGAGACCTCACGAACATCCAGGGCTCGAACAGCACCCGTGACGCACAGTTGAACGGCCAGATCGATCTTGCGTACGAATACACCGGAACCGGCTGGATCAACTACCTCGGCAACGAGACACCGCTTCCCGATTCGCAGGCGCAGTTCGAGGCCGTCCGCGATGCGGACCTTGCTGCGAACGACATGGTGTGGACCGATCCGGCGCCGATGAACAATACGTATGCATTGGCGATGAGCAAGGAGACCGCTGAGAAGACCGGTGTCAAGACCGTTTCCGACTACGCGAAGTTGGTCGAATCCGATCCCGGAGCTGCGGTGACGTGCGTCGAGACCGAGTTCAACGTCCGCCAGGACGGATATCCCGGCCTGGCAGCGAAATACGGTTTCGACGCCTCTCGTGCCCAACGCCAGATCCTGCAGACCGGCATCATCTACCAGGCGACAGCCGATGGCGATCAGTGCAAGTTCGGCGAGGTGTTCACCACCGACGGTCGCATCATCGCACTCGATCTCGTTCTGCTCGACGACGATCTCCAGTTCTTCCCGAAATACAATCCGGCACTGGTGATGAAAAAGGACTTCGCGGAAGCACATCCGCAGGTAGCAGAAGTCATGGCACCGATCTCGGAGCGACTGACCAACGAGGTGATGACCGAGCTCAACCGGCAGGTCGACGTCGACGGCAAGGAGCCGGCGGACGTGGCCCGCGACTGGCTGGTCTCGGAAGGCTTTGTCACGGCGCAGTGATCGGCTGACCGCAACCCAGCCGAGTAGTTACCGTTTGCGTCCGACGCAGAACACTCGCCGGAACGGAAAGAGCGTTCCGGCGGCTGTTGCGGGGTAGGCCTCCCGCAGCAGATCGGAATACTGACGCTCGAACTCCGGAGCGTCAGCTTCGCCGAGAACGTCGAGCACGGGCCGTAACCCCGTCCCCCGTACCCATCCGAGCACCGGGTCGGCACCTGCCAGCACGTGTACGTACGTCGTCTCCCAGGCGTCGACGTCGAATCCGTGTTCTTGGAGACGCTGCGCGTACTGAACTGGACTGTCGACGCCTTCCGGGCCGCGTAGGACGCCACCCAGTCGCTCACTCCATTCCGCTGATTCCGCGAGATCTCGCATGAGCGCATGGGACGGAGCATCGAAGTTACCCGGCACCTGCCACGCCAGCCACGATCCGGATTCCAGGGTGTCCGCCCACTGGTCGATCAGCTCGCGATGGCTCGGAACCCACTGCAATGCAGCGTTACTGACGACCACGTCGTAACCGGTGGCGTCGAAGGACATGATGTCCCCCAACTCGACGGTGACGTTTCCCGGTAGGTCTGTAGGGGCCTGCGCGACCATTTCGGGAGACGAGTCGAATCCGGATACCGAGGCGTCCGGCCATCTTTCCCCGAGCATCGCGGTCAGGGTGCCTGATCCGCAGCCGAGGTCGGCTACCCGCGTCGGGTCTTCGGTGGCCACCCGTGACACCAGGTCCACGAACGGGCGTGACCGCTCACCCGAATAGCGGCCGTAGACTTCGGGATTCCACGTGACAGTGCGCATGAACCCATCCTGCACCCTGTTCCTGAGAATTGCCGCCCGTCAGATCTCGCTCTTCACGATCCGGCCATTCGAAAATCACCGACGCGGCACCACGGTGGACAGTACGTTCGGCAACCTCGACCAGTCCGCGGTGATGTAACTTGCGTGCTGCCCGGCCAACAGGTCGAGACGCTCGCTCGCCTCGGTTTCGGTGGCATGGGTTCCGTCGATCTGCGGAGCGACCTTGTGCGCGTCGGTCATGACGAGCAGGTAGCCGCGATCGTGGTACCAACTCGGATCCACGACTCCGGCGGTGTAGTCGAGAGCGTCGCCGTCGAAAATCACGAACCACGGACGGATCCCCGGGTCGGTATAGCGGTCGAGACGTGGGTCTCCCGGTGATGCACGGTGAACAGCGGGAAAGGCGGCGCCGAGTTCGACGAGCCCGGCGGAGGACAGATCTCGCAGGTGCGTCGCATACTGCCGGTCCGTCCACTCCGTATCGAGAGGGTTTCCCTCCTCGATCGTTCCCGGTATCAGCTCGAACAGAAATTTCCCGGTCATTTCGGAATTGCTCGGCCATCCACGCTCGGTGACGGCGGCATCCGGGGTGGAGTAGGACTCCCCCATCAAATCGGCCGGCGTGAAAACCGCGTCTCCGAGTGTCCCGAGAATCAGGGCGTCGAGATCCGCGGGCCCACGTCCGTACCCGGCAGTGAACCCGTCCTTGATTTCCAACTTGATCATCACCGGCGGGTGCTCGGGATTGGCCTCGTGCCACGCCCGCATATCTGCCAGGCATCCACGGAATCCCTGATCTCGTAGACCGCTTCGCAACCCGGATGCGTCCTGAGCGCCGACGCAGTTGCTGTCGCTCACCACCGGATTCATGTGCGACACACGCCAGTCCGGACCGCCCCCGTTGGTCCACAGGTCCAGCTCGAGCAACGACGCCCCGGAATCCAAAGCGTCGGCGAAGTACGGAAACGTCGCCTTCTCGTAGGAATTGTGGACCCCGACTGACGTGGTCTCGGAAAACGAGCGCACTTGGTTCGTAGTCGTTTCGGCGCCGGCAGAGGGCGCCGAGACGACCGCCACGAACGCACTCATACCGGCTACCAGGATTGCTCGCATGTTCGACACTCTCGCAGAAATCACCCCACGGCAGGATGGAATCGTCAGAGTTAACTGGACAATCGTCTAGATTGCACCGGAGTGGGGCATGATTTCAGGCGGTGGGTGAGGGCAATTGTCAGGCCAATAGCATCAGTGCCGGAACTGATCCGAGTCAGAGCACTCGCCGCACACTCGCAGGAGGAATCGCATGCAGCTGACTCAATTCGTTCACCGATCCCTACGAGCGTCGCCCGAAGCGGTGATGACGATCTCCGATGGCCGAGTGCGCACGTCTCGCGAATCGGTCGACCGGATCAAGAGGCTCGCGGGCGGGCTGCAGACGTTAGGCCTGCGCACCGGTGACAGAGTCGCGATCTTGGCATCGAACTCCGACTACTACCACGAGGCGCTCCTGGCCTGCTGGTGGTTCGGAGCAGTGGCCAGTCCGGTCAATTCTCGCTGGAGCACGGCGGAAATCACATACGCCCTGGAAGATTCAGGGTCGACGGTATTACTCGTGGACGAGAATTTTGCTTCCGTCGGATCTACCCTTCGCGAGGCGTGTCCAGGCCTGACCACTGTCGTCTACTGCGGCAACGACCGAGTTCCGGACGGAATGCTCGACTACGAACAGGTGATCGCGGAGGCGATTCCGGTCGACGATCTGCGCGTCGGCGGCGACACGCTTGCACTACTCCTCTACACCGGCGGGACCACCGGAGTGCCGAAGGGCGTGATGATCAGCCATCAAGCGCTGATGGCCTCGGCGCTGGGCACTCTCGCGGCAGGCGGCGTGGCAATCAGCAACGGAACGAACCTCGCGGTGAACCCTCTGTTTCACATTGCCGGGATCGTCGGATGGTTGGCTCAGTCGCTGATGGGTGGAACCCAGGTCTTCGTAGCGAACTTCAGCCCACGGACGTTCCTCGAGGCCGTGGACCGCTATCGCCCGACAACCGTGGGTCTGGTGCCGACAATGCTCCAGATGTTGGTCGCCCACAAAAACGAAACGGGCGAAGACGCAACCACCTACGATCTGTCCAGCGTCAGGATCCTGAGATACGGCGCCTCGCCCATATCTCCGACGCTTCTCGGGCAGGTCATGCAAATGTTCCCCAACAGTTCCTTCGCTCAGGGCTATGGGATGACTGAAACCGCGCACATCAGCATGCTGAGTCCAGCCGATCACCTCGAAGGTGGTGATCTCCTCCGCAGCGCTGGTCGCGCGCTCCCTCATTGCGAGGTGAAAATCGTCGATCCGGCCGGCTCGGAACTCCCACCCGGCAAGGTGGGCGAAATCGTCACGTTCGGCAGCCACGTCATGCTCGGATACTGGAACAAACCGAAGGAGACCGCAGAAGTGCTCCGCGACGGGTGGATGCATACCGGCGACGCCGGATACCTCGACGCCCGCGGTTACCTGTTCATCGTCGATCGCATCAAGGACATGATCGTCACCGGTGGCGAGAACGTCTACTCCACCGAGGTCGAAAATGCTCTGGCACAACACGAATCCGTCGCGGCCTGTTCCGTGATCGGTCTGCCCGATGCCCAGTGGGGCGAGCGTGTCCATGCCGTGGTCGTCCTTCGGCATGGTTTCGACGCCGACGCCGACGAACTGCGCGCTCACGTGAAAACGCTGATAGCCGGATACAAATCTCCGCGCACTTTCCAATTCGTCGATGCATTGCCGCTGTCGGCAGCAGGCAAGGTGCTGAAGCGCGATCTTCGTTGCAACGCAACGTAATCCTTTACGACTGTCAGGATTACAGCTTCAATGTCGGTTCTGGGTCGGTGATCAAGCGGTGCAGTGACGGCGACGCCGCTACGGCCTCTCCTAGTTGCGTCGCACTCGCGATTTCGTCGCCGAACTCCGATCGCCAGGCGTGCAGTCGACGCGTCAGTTGTTGCAATCGGTATTCGCGGGTCATGCCGATTGCACCGTGTGCCTGGTGGGCGGCGCGGACGCTCACGAGCGCATTCTGCGAAACCACCAATTTGGTTGCGCTCACTTCGAAGTCGGCGTCGCCTCTGATGAGTGCATGTGCAGTGCGATCGACGGCCAGCGTGGACATCGAAGCCATCTGAGCAAGCGTCACGATATGCTGCTGGACTGCTTGAAACTGCGCGACGGGCCTACCGAATTGCACCCGGTCGGACACATAGCGCCGGGTCAACGTCGACGCCGACTCCATCGCTCCCGACATCTGCACCGAGCGCAAGAACGCGCCGAGCTTGCTGAGAATCCGGGCATCGACCGGTTTGTCGCCGTCAATGGTCCGCGCTTCGGAGAACGTCAGGCTCTCACGCGGTTGCCCCGCAAGATCCGTCCCGCCACCGATCTCGGCGTCGGAGATGTCAAGGAGTACGACGCGATCACCGAGAACTGCTGCCAGCACTGATGCGGCACTACCCCACGGCACGTCGTGAAAGGTTCCCGACAGGAAACCGTCGTCGGTCCGGCGCACATCGTCGCGCGGCGAACCCGGGGCGACCGTTGCGATTCCGGAGGGCACGGGTAACCCGCCCGCTGTTGCCAGCCTGCCCGCGAGGTACGTCTCGGCGAGCGGCAGCGGTGCAGCGTGCCTCGCCGCCGCGCGCTGGACAGTCACGGCGTCGAGGAGCGAGCCACCGGAACCACCAACCGATTCGGGAAGGCCGACCAGAGGTAACCCTAGTTCGACTGCCGCGCTCCATAATCCGGCGGGCAGACCGCCGATCTCCGCCTGCGCTACCACCTCGGTGCCGGACTTCTCGGCGAAAAATTGCTCGACCATCGATTCGAGGTCGGCGTCGAATGTGTACGCGTTGATCTGTGACCCCGAATTCATCGGTCCAACCCTTTCATGATCACGGTGCGGAGAATTTCGTTGGTACCGCCGCGAATCGACCACGACGGCGCCACCAGCACGGCCCGGGCGAGCAGCGACTCGTACGGATCGTCGGATGCAAGGTCCGGAGCCCGGCCGAGGTGCC
Source organism: Rhodococcus sp. MH15 (assembly GCF_019266045.1). Taxonomy (NCBI): domain Bacteria; kingdom Bacillati; phylum Actinomycetota; class Actinomycetes; order Mycobacteriales; family Nocardiaceae; genus Rhodococcus; species Rhodococcus sp. MH15. The sequence continues at coordinate 827,766 of NZ_LPNP01000080.1, read as the reverse complement.
GCGCGACGGTCGCAACACAGTCCTGTTCGAAGCGTGTTGCCATCTCCTTGATCAGCGCGGCCTCCGTGACCGGCGAGCGACCGGCGTCGACCATCCGTGCGATGGACAGCGACATCCCGCGAAAAGCCCAGCAGCGTGCGGTAATCGAGCCCAGATCGGCGAGGGCAGCTGGACCGCCTTGCGCTGCTTGGTTGGCCGCGAAGTTCTCGAGGACCGGCATCAGCGACATCCAACGGTCGACGCCACCTCGCTCGAGTGCGAGTTCACCGGTGTTTTGTCCCCAGCCCGCTCCGACGTCTCCGAGGCGACGCGAATCCGGCACGAAAACATCCTGGAACGACACCTCGCAGAAGTCCTCACTACCGTCGATGAACGGAATGGGTGAGACGGTCAGACCCTCGCTGTCGCGATCGACGATCAGCTGAGTGAGTCCGTTGTGCTTGTCTGCCGAGGTTCGAAGCAGGGCGAGTATGTGTGTGGCGTGGAAGGCGCCGGTGGTCCAGATCTTGGTGCCGTTGACTTTCCAGCCACCATCGACACGTTCGGCGCGAGTGCGCACCGATGCCAGGTCCGAACCCGAGTCGGGCTCACTCATCCCGATCGAGAACGAGAACTCACCGCTCGCGATACCGGGAAGGAAGTACCGCTTCTGTTCTTCCGTGCCGTTGGCGGCGATGCTCGGACCCGACTGTCTGTCTCCGATCCAGTGATAGCCGACCGGCGCTCCCCGCGCGAGAAGTTCTTCGACGACGACCAATCGATCCACTGCTGACCGTCCGCCCCCGCCGTATTCCTTCGGCAGCGACATGCCGAGCCACCCACGTCGACCCAGATCTCGCGAGAACACCGGATCCACCGCCCCGGCCATCCCGAGTCCGAGCGAGTAGGTACCGGGGGTGAGTCGCTTGTCGAGGTACTCCCGCACGTCAGCCTGAAGAGCAAGCTCCTCGATCGTCAGTTCTGTTGCGTCGAAACGCATGACGTCTCCGATCAGTTTCGTGAGTCGATCCGCCGCCCGTGGCGCTTACCCGAATTTTTCATGCGCCCAGCAGCAGGGCGCAGCCGATCTCGAAGAGTCTGTCCGACAGGTCGTCGCGACGGCGAAGCCGGCCGATTCGGACGGCGTTCTCCACAACTGTCAAAGTGGCATTGACGGTGATCCTGGCGGCGGCGGACTCGAGGCCCGGACGGACTTCTTCGAGCATCTTGACCCATAGCGCGACGTACTCACGTTGATTCTGTTCACACGTGCGGCGGAACTTGTCCGGTAATTGGTCGAGTTCGCTGATCAACAACCCGATCAAATGACGCTCGTTGATCGCGAAATCGATATGTGCGGCAAGCAATCCGGACAGCGCGTCCTCCGGGCCGGTTGCGGCGCCGAGAGCCTGTGCAACGCCGAGCCGGCGACGCTCGCCGCCCCTCGCGACCGCGGAGATCAGCAGGTCGATCTTGGCATCGAAGTGGTTGTACACATTCGGGCCTGTCGTCCCTGCAGCCTCACCGATGTCCTCGGTATTGACTGCTTGATATCCACGCTCGTCGAACAGCCGAATTGCTTCGGTCAACAAGAGTTCACGTCGGGGTATCACAACGGGCAGGTGACCCGTTGCCGCCACGACTTTCACTTCTGAGCGACCCAGTTCCGCGTATGCAGCGCGGTCTGCCAACTCGACAAGCAGCAGTTCCATCTGACGCCTCGGCAAGGACACTCGATGCGAAGACACACTGTTGAAGACTGCGATGACAGCCCAGGCGAGCAGATAGCTGTCTTCCTCGTCGAGGTCGGGACGCTCAATTCGGATCAGCACTGCATCGCGCGAAGCTGCACTCTTGAGGGTCGAACGCATTTCCTCTCGTTGCTCGTCAGGCAGATAGCGTGCCTCTCGCTGCCACAGGAGCGACAGACCCCGACGTTTGGACACCGATGCCGCAAGTTCGGTGATCAGTGTTTTCAGATCCTCGGCACCTGCGACCCGATCGTAGAGCGATTCGATGCCTGCGTTGACCGCGGCGTAGAGGAGATCCGGCTTGTTCTTGAAGTGCCGATAGAGCGCAGGTGCCGTGATTCCAACTGCAGCAGCCACCTGAGCGACAGACACGTTGTGATAACCGTGCTCACGGAAAAGCTCACCTGCAGCCGCAAGAATCTGCTGCTTACGGTCGCGGGGCCTGCGTACGACCATCGTGACTCTCTCCTTCGCGGCAGCGGACAAGCTCAGAGTACCGAGCCGAGGAATGAAGCAATGAACCGAACCGTCTACAGCAGCGACGATCCGATGCACCGTTCACGAACACGGAATCCCGCTCAGGAGTAGATGAACGACTCGACCATCCCTCGTTCGGCGGCCCTGTCTGCAAGAGGCCACGCCAACAGCATCAACACGATCCGAACCACCCACTGCGACTCTTGACCTTCAGGATCCAATCCTGCAAGTTCCAGTGCAGTACGCGGGAGCAACGGCGAGGACACGAGATACTCGTCGATTCCGTTGGCCCGCGCTGCCGCAAGGCCGTGGCTCATGGCAGCGTCGGATCTGATCGCGTCGACGGCGACGAGGATCGACTCCACGATGCGCTCGTCGCCGTGCAGTGATTCGACGGCAGTCGCGACCTGGCTCGCCACGGATGCCGCGCCTCGTGACAACAACCCCTCGCGGATCGCGGACTTGCCACCTACGTAGCGGTAGAGCGTTGCCCTCGAACAGCCTGCGCGGGCAGCGACGTCGTCGGCGTTGAACCGATCGAATCCCTGTTCTCGAATCAGCTCTGCCGCAGCCGCGAAGATGCGCTCGGTTGCGAGTTCACGGCGGTTACCGCCGGCCAACCAGTCGGCGGCGCGGCGCTCGTTTGCACCGGTCACTCTCCGTCACCTCGTCTCACTCTGAGACAGATTCAATCAGAAATCTCAAGGCTACGGAAGGCCGCGAGCCTCTGAACTGGGAGAAGTACGAGGGGGTTGAAGTGCGTGAGATTTTCTCAAAATGCCAGTTCAGAGGCATTTTCCACCTGTTGACTTGTCCTCGACGGCCGTGAAATCTTCCCTTCGTGACACTATCGACGCTCGACATCAACCCTTTCCTGCCGTCGAACATCGACGACCCGTACCCGCTATACGACGTACTCCGGCGCCGGCACCCCGTGTACCGCATTCCTGATACCGACTTCTATCTGGTGTCCACGTGGGAATTGGTCACCGAAGCCGTTTCCCGTACCGACGACTTCTCCAACAACCTCACCGGCGTGCTGGTTCGTACACCGGACGGTTCGGCAATGACCTTCGACATGAACGGCGGCGGCCAAGCTGTTCACGTTCTCGCGACTGCCGACGAGCCCGACCATCAACACCAGCGCAAACTTGTCTTGCCGACACTGGTCGCCAAACGTATACGAGCACTCGAGCCGGTGATGACCGAGTACACGCAGCAGTTGTGGGACAACGGCTTCGACGGTCGACGGATCGAATGGGTCACGTCGGTAGCGGACACGCTGCCGCTGCAGATGGTTGCCACGCTGATCGGCCTGCCGGCACACGACGTCCCCCAATTGCTGGCGTGGTCGTACGACAGCACCGAACTTCTCAGCGGCATCGTGACCGCAGAACGGTTGACAGGCGTCGTCACCTCGGCGGCCGAACTCACCGGGTACCTCTACAGCAAGTTTCGTAAGGCACGGGCTCACCCGGTGGATGATCTACTCGGAGACCTCGTCCGTTGCTGTGACGCAGGCGAACTCAGCGAAGACGTGGCCGTGCTGATGTTGGTGCAACTCGTCGGTGCGGGTGGCGAATCGACCGCCGGACTGATCGCCAACTCTGCACGGTTGCTCGCCGAGCGCCCTGAGATGCAGACGCAGCTGCGCGAGGACCCTCTACTCGTGGGTGCGTTCCTGGAAGAAACGCTCAGGCTCGAGTCACCCTTTCGCGGACATCACCGACATGTCAACGCGGACACGACACTCGGTGGCATGACACTGCCCGCCGGCAGTCATCTCATACTGCTGTGGGGTTCGGCGAACCGCGACCCCGAGTCGTTCGTCGAACCACAGGTGATGAACCTCGACAGAGTCAATCCCCGAGCACATTTCGCCTTCGGCAAAGGAGCACATTTCTGTGTCGGGGCCGCGCTGGCTCGTCTGGAAGCAAAGATCGCGATCGCAGTCCTTCTCGAAAACAGTGCGCACTTCACAATCGATTCCGAATCCCCACCCCGTTGGGTCCCCAGCATGTTCGTACGCCGCCATCAGAGTTTGCGTCTCGCTGTCACCGGATAGTTTCACTCAGTTGTCGAAATTGTGGGCTATCCAGTCGATCGTCTGCATTCCGAACAGATCAGTTCCCCAACCGTATGGATCCGTGAATGCGCGGTCCATACTGCAATCGGTGGGCTGGTAGCTCACGTCGGTCCCTCCACTCCTGTACGTGTCCGCCAGTTCTCGCGCATCAGCTGCCGGCACAAGTGACATCGGGGAGTCGTCCTTTGCGCACGAAGCTATCAATACCTTCGACGCCGGAGCACCGTGGCCCAGTACGTTGTCGTCGTACGCGCGCTGGAAACTGGGTTCTGTGATCGGATCGATCCCCGGCTCGAAAAGGCTCGCCAGCGGTACGAACGGAAGCGTGAAGTACGCCGGCATCTGGCACTCATCCCGGTACACGTCGGCAATCGCTCGGCCCACGGGATTGAGCTTGTCGTTCAACTTCATCTCGGGGTACCAGGGTTCGAGGCCAAGGAGCGTCGCAAATCCGAAGCCTGCGCCGACCGAGGAATCTGTTGTCTCCATGAATGTTCGGGGCTTGATCACCATGCCCTCGAGGACTGTCGAGACGATATCGAGTTCCGGCGCGTAGGACTGCGCAGATTCTGCGGCGAATGCCGAACCGACTCCACCACCAGCGATTCCGAACAACGCAATCTCCGCATCCGGATTCAGCTCGGAATCCTGCAGCTGAAATGCTGCGCGCACAGCATCCAACTGCGCGTGCCCCGCGAACTTGCCCGCGAAGACGCCGTGAGGATCACGGTCTCCGTTGTTCCCGACGTCGGATATCACTACGGCATAGCCTTTTCCGAACATCAGTGCCAGCGGACCCAACGCCGACCAGGAGGCGCCGTCCAACGGATCGCCGCCCGTCCAGTGCGAACTCGGATGACAGTAGCCGCCGACGCTGTCGTTGGCCTCCTGGTAGCTGATGACTTTCTTCTCCGATGCCGGTGTTCCGTCGATCGGGATCATCATGATCCCGGTGCTCACCACCGGCGTCGAACCGTCGATTCCGGTTGTAACGTACATGATCTTGTAGGCGTCGAGCTGTCCCGGTTTGTATCCGGTGAACAGTACATCCACCTTCTTCGACTTCAGGAGATCACCGGGACGCTCGGCGCCGGTCAACACCGGCTCGTCGTAAAACGGATCATCGGGCGTGAGTGCAGTGAAGATCTCCTCTTCGGATGCGAACTCCCCCGAACTGAGAGCACCGACGGTGAACCCGTTGAATACCTCTCCCAGAGTTGGGGTGTCGGTTCGAAACTCCTCGGATACAGGAGTTTGCACGTCTTTCGGGGCATCACTGTCCGGCACCTCAGCTCCAGCCGTTGCTGGCAGGACCAGCGCAACGGTCAGCGCTACCAGCGGCGCCAACCTTCGGAATGTCGCCGACGACATCACTGAACCGTCACTTTCAAACTGGAGAGGGCCGATTCGAGAGTTTGTGGGAGGGTCACCATCGGGCGGTGACTCTCCAATTGAATTTCGTAGGGAACACTCAATGTGGCTACGAGCCGCGGCCAATCTTCTTCGACCATCGCTCGGTACTTCGGCAAGAGCTGCGAGGTGATGTAGTCCCACCGGTCCTCGTACACCGACCAGTTCCAATCCGGTAGGGGCAGTGTCACTGTCGCGGTGCGTCCGTCGGCAAGTGTCGTCGTGAACTCGAGGGGCCGGAACGAGCGAGGCGGGACCACGCCGGCGACCGAGGGCGAGCCGGCAACGGTCGATGCGTAGGTGATCGCTTCTCCCACATCACCTTTGTAGGCGCGCACGGTATCCCACTGGTCGCGGATGATCACCCCTTGCTCACGTTGGAGCAGTGCTACGTTCCCACGTGCAATCCGATTCGAATCGCCAGAGGCTACATCACGCCAGGCGTCCATGACATCCTGACCGAACAATCCGGCACTCTGCATTTCCTCCAGCGCGGGAAGTCCTTCATCCACGTATGCCTGATGCATCGGCATCAGATCCGAGAAGATGTTCTTCTGCATCACCAGGATCATCCCCAGCACATAATCCAAGTCGTCCGCTGTGACGTTCCTGCCCACCGCGGCGAGTGCGCGCAGCCCTGCCGGCAATTGGTTCAGCGCTTGCACGCCAACCTGATCCGTGACCTGAGAAACTATCGAATTGGAAACATATTGCAGATTCGGAAACGAGTACATGTCCGCCATCAGTTCGAAGTCGATCAGTCCTCCGCCGAAGTCCGCACCAACCTGTCCGCCCATGCCCGCCCACTGCAATTCCGGGTGACCGAGTTGCAGATCCTCGTAGTAGCGGTACGACTTCACCAGGTTCGTGCGATTAGCCGACACTCCGGCGCGCGGATTCCACGATGAGAGATCGATTCCGGCGGCTTCCGTGGCAGCGACCAATCGATACTGAAACAGCAAGGCCGCATAGGATTCCGGACTGCGACCACTGGCGCGGGCTTCTTCCACAAGGGCTTGCAAGGTGCCGAGATCAGTCGGCAACGCGGGATGGACACCGCCCGGACCGTGTTCGGCATTCCGATTCACCAAAGGCAAATTCACGTACTCGTCCAGCTCGGACGCCGACGCTGAAATCTGTACCGAGAGCAACGCGGACATCGCCAGCGCACATGCCGTCGCGGCTGCCAATACGTCGCGCGCCCAACGACGTCGCCGAACACCTGCCCCCAGGTTCATCCGCATATCGATCCCTGTACTCAGGTCGGCATAGCCCCAATCGACGCCGACACCAAACACTTACTTTGCAGTAAGATAACTCGAGCCCCGAATAAGTGCCAATCCACTGCGAACGCTTCAGGCATCTCTACACGTCGTTGCCGTCTGCAGTTGGTTTATCCAGTTCACGGGCGGCCGAAACCTCTCCAGCGGGCGACCAGCCGGTTACCTGATTGCCCGACACCGTCGGAACATGCGCAGCTACGACTGTGCCCCCGGGTCCGGAAACTCGGGGGCACAGTCCAGACGTCGAGTGATTGGCCGCTACCCGAAGTCAGGCATGTTCTGCCCGCTGTCCTTGTAGAACTTCCATGTGCCGTCCTGCGGTGACTCCATGATGCGGTAGACCTCGGTTGCCCCGACAATCCACAACTGGCCGTTGTACCAATGCAGAGTGGAACCCGATTCCACACGGCCACTTGCGAGTTCGTTGCCGTCGGCGTCGACCACTGCAACCCTGTTACCACCCGCAGTCCAGCCGCCGGTGAGGCCGCCACTCTCGACTGTGTCCGTCAGAACCGGCTTCGGATCAGCCGAGGGAGTGGTCTCCGGCGACGTGGTTTCCGGGGTGGTCGGTGCCGGAGTTGTCGTGCTCGGTGCCGTCGTGGTCGTGGCCTCGGTGGTGCTGGTCGGCTCGGTAGACGTTGTCGGATTGGCGGTCTCGCTCGTGGACGGAGCTTGGGTGGTGGTCGTCTCCAACGCATCAGGCTCGTTCGGCACCATCGCTTCGGCCTGCATCCTGCTCAGAGGGTTCGCCCCGTTGGGTGCCGGTGTCGCCGGATTCCAGGTGTTGGTATTTTCCCAGGCCTGGTTAGCCAATTGCGGACCACGATTACCCTCGCATTCGGTCCTGTTACTTACGAGGTCCTTATGGGTTATCTCGACAGACGACATGAAACCAGATGAGATTGCCGGCCCGTTCACGGTGTACACCCGCGCCCACATCACATTGCGACTGCCATGGGTAATTCCACTGATGGACGTTTGGCTCGCCGACAGATTATCCGTTCGAACGATGTAGCTCGGATCGGATTTCCTCACGAAAACCACCTTGTACCCCGTGACACCTGGAACCGCGGGCCAGCTCAGGTTTGCTCTACGTCCCAATAGGTCTGCTCCTCCCGACGTCGAGCAGTTCACAGTCGAGGTCAACGGCGTCGGATAGAAGTTGCCCGTCGCCACCTGTGCGCCAGTCGAATTGACCACGTCAGTTGGATTTGCCAACGTCCCAGTGGCCTGAGCCAGACCGAAAGCCATTGCAGCAGCGCCGCCGACAGCGATCAACGACCGCAGCGACTTCATGCGGGTGCTAGCCCGTCGCATTTCAATCATTATGAGCCTCCTGAAGCTCCCCGCAGGTTTCGTCAGCATCGACGCGGGCGTCATTTGTAGTGGCGGCGCGGGCATTCTCCAGACGCCGGTCTTTAGTTCGTCCAAATGCGATGACCAGCACCGCGCCTACCAATCCGCCGCCAAGGAAGGTTGCGAGCGGGCTGGAAAGCCAAGCAACGACATAGCCGAGCCCGCCGACGCTGATGAACACTCGGTCGGCCTCGGTGATGGTGTAGGGCAGTCGATCAGCCACATTGTTGGCATCGCCCTTGAGCGTGGCGAGCACGGTGTCCGCTCCTGCCGATTCGAGTTCGACCACGCGGTGGGTGATGCGCACGCCTTGGTCGTTGTCGACGCTGATCACGTCGCCGACAGCCAATTCAGTTGCAGGCACGGTCTTCGCCAGCGCCAGCGCACCGGTGGAAATTGCAGGTTCCATCGAACCCGAGCGAAACACCAGTGGTTTGATCCCGAATATCAGGGACGCGAGAGTGGCGATTATGCAGATGAGCCCGGCGACCGCAGCCACATTCAAGGCAATTTCCTTGCCACGACTGCGTCCCACGCTCACCTCCTCATCGGTGCTGTCCATCGCGATGATCACTGCCCCGTTGCGGTGAAGTTGAAGCCCAGATCGGCGATCTTGAACTGCTCCGTCTGACCCGCGGTCGAATCGACGGTCACCTTGATGCACACCTGCTCCGAAACACCGGCAGCGAGTGATCGGCCAGAGACGAGTGTCGGGTTCCCGGAGAACGCTTGCTGCGTCCCGATGATCGGTCCTGAACAGGTACTGCCGTCGTTGGCGCCGGTCTGATGTAGGGAAACCTTGAGCTTCCCGATCAGCTCGGACGAACCCGTGGCCGTTGCCGATACCGCCCACTGGAAGTTGGCAGTTCCGGTGTTCTGAACCGTCAATGCCCCAGCCTCACTCTGGCCTGGCAGCATGCTGTTGCGCTTGAGTTCGGTGAATTGGTGTGCGGGCCGCTGGTTGTCGACTTTCAGCTGGACCGACGAAGTGCTGAACATGCCGGTGGTCGCAGTAGCGCTGTCGGACCACGCCGCCATCGTGCCGACCGCTCCGAGGCCCAGGACCATGCCCAGTGAGAGCACGGCCCGGGTCCGTATCCAACCGGTCTCGCCCAGACGGCTTCGCATCCGCGCCCCGAGACGCGCGTCGCCGCCCGATTTCTGTTCTGTAGACATTCTGCTGTCCTATTTCGATTCGGAGGTTGGTGCCGATGGATCGGCGGGCAATACCGGCGCGCCGAGTTCAGGGCCGGAAAGAGTCGGGTCTGTGCCACTTTCGTCGTCACCGGCCTTGCCCCGCTTGTCGCGGATGCCACTGACGACCATCCACACGGCATATACAGCCAGGCCCGCAGCTACGCCTGTGGTGAGAATCGAACGCGATTGCCCGTTGATCATCGAGTTCACCCGGCCCAGATACGGCACCGAGTAGATGACCCGACCACGGATCTGCTCGGGCACCAGCGACCACGAGTCGGCGACGGGGTTGTTGTCGCCGCGAGTGTGGATGCGACGCTCCCCTTCCCCCGTGTAGTAGATGCCTTCGATGCGGTGGGTGACCACCGCTGGATCGCCGGAGACGGGCTGGAACGTGATCACGTCCCCGGTGGTCAGATCCTCGTTGGGGGTCGGCTTGACCACGATGAGCGTGCCAGGGGGCATGGTCGGTTCCATCGAACCGGTGAGAACCGTGTACGCGGTAGAGCCGGTGAGTCGAGGGATAACGACCATCACCGCGAGAATGCCGACCATCAGCAGCAGCAGTACCCACGAGACGATGGTGCGAGTCCACCACCATAGGGTGGTCTTGTCGTCTCCGCCTTGTTCGGGATCATGTTGCCGCTCAGATGTTTCCACGTGTGCGCTGTGCCGGGGTCGATACTCGGCACGTTCGCCTGCACGCCGGCTTCTCGCGGTGACGGTCATGACTGGCTCACTGAGCTTGCGTCGAAAGTGAACGTCGCGTTGGACTGCTGGCTCGCTGCCGCGCCCTGGCCCAACGTGGCCCGCAGGCACAACACCTGCATCTGCCCGGCCGGAACCAGCTGTTCGGAAAAGGCCGCGCCGTCCATGGCACCGTTGTAGAGCTCAGTGCCCACGTCGCCAGTGGCGGTGCAGGCCGCCTCGTTGGCTACCTTGGCCACGCGCAGGCTCAGCGGCGGTGGGGTCGCGCCGTTGAGTACAACATCGGAAAGCACGTAGTTCATTTGCACGTTGCCGGAGTTGATCACCGGCAGAGGCATCTGAATGCTGTCGCCCGGGCCCTTGTTGTCCAACTTGAACCCATCGAGGTTGAACTGCTTGACCCCTTCACCGCCGGCAGAGATATCGAGCATGCCTGCCTGGATAGTGCCGCCGGTCGATTCTGCGGTATCGCGCCACAGCGCGCCGGTCTGCTGCACCGAGACGAACCCGATGAGCAGAACCGACGACGCTGCGATCGCCCATTTGTATTGGGTCTTCACGTGACCTTCTTCTGGTTACGGATTAACTACGGGGTGAGCGTCTGCTCGAGGGTGACCGAGGCTCCCGACAGCGTGGCTGCCTGGCCAGCGCCGTCCGTGTTGGTGGTGTCCGGCTTGAACGTGATCGTCGTGGTGATATCGCGCGTGCCAGTGCCCGCGGAGACGCTCGCGTTCTGACCACCGGCAGTCGCGACCTCCAGCTTGCTCGCGAGAGCCCCGGAGATTCCGCCGACGGTAGGTGTCAGCGTCGCCTTCAGGTTGGTGCCGACGAGGGTGTAGTTGTACGTGGCGGTGTAGGTGAGTACGTCACCGGGGACAATTTTGTCGCTGGCCGGGTTGAACGTGTTCGCGCCGAGCTTCCATACGCCGGAGCCGGCCGCTTCGCTGATCGTCATCGAGCCGGCATTGACGGTCTGGCTTCCGCCAGCGCCGGTCGACGCGTTCCACGCAGCCATGGTTCCGGCACCACCTGCGAGCAGAACAGCAGCCGCACCTGCGGCGATCGCACCCTTTGTGGTCTTGTTCATCTGGCATTCCTCCTGTGCAGTTCGCGGCGGGACATCCGACGCGCTTGGTTGAGCCCGGGCCGTGCGGATGTGCACTCCGGTGAAACAGCCCCAGGAAGGGGCATGGGAAATGAAGCCGCCGAATTGAATTCGGTGACCGAGAAGGTTGGCGATGCGCGGAGATGGTCGAGATCGCCCCGCGCATCGCGAGGTCTAAGTGGCCGGTTGGGCCGGAGTGGTTATCCGCCGAGGCTGCCGAACAGGTCGAGACTTCCGAGCGAACCGGTGCTACTTCCGAGCGAACCGCTGCTGCTGCCACCTGGATCGGTGGTTTTCGCCGTGACCTTCACCGTCACCGCGGTAGAGGCCGGGCTGGTCCCACCCTCATTTGTCGCAGTGGCGGTGATCGGATGACTGCCGGGCGTGGTGATCGTCAGGTTGCAGCTGAAGTTCCCACTCGTATCCGCGGTGGCGGTGCAGGTGGCGCCGCCTCCGGTCACGGTGACGGTACTGTTCGGCTCTGCCTTGCCGGAGACCTTGACGGGTGTGCCCGACGCTACTTCGGCCGAACCCAGAGTCAAACCGGTCGGCGCGCTGGGAGCAACAACGACGGGCTCGCCCTCCACCAGGACGAGACCCCAGCCGGGGTTGATCTCGTATCCCTGCAAAACTTCGCCGGCAGGGATGCCAATCATGAAACCAGCCATCACGTTGGCGTTCTGTGCGAGAGGCGTTTTCACCAGCTCGATCCGCGTCGACGAATTCGCATTCGGCCCGATCACGAACTGCTGGCCGACCTGGCCGTCGAGCTTGCCCCGCACTGTCGCAGTGCCGCCGCCCGAGACGGACCAGCTCTCACTGAAAAGAGTGAGCGTGGCAGGAAGGTCGCAGACATTACGAACGTTGAAGGCCAACTGCGTGCCCTCGTCACCGGGGATTGGGATGTAGTCGGTTCCACTGGGATCGAAGGCCGCCGGCTTCACCCAGGGTCCACCGTTCTGGGACATCTCCAGGCACTGGTCAGTGATGTCGTCGCCCGGGGCGGCCGCGGCGCTACCAGGTGCAAGCAGCGCACCCGAGGTCGCGAGGAGCAGTGCAGCCGGCAGAGCCGCCAACACAGCAGTGGCGCGCCGGGGGAGACGGGATTCTCGTCCGTCCCCGACCGGGAAAAATCGAGGCATGTGAAGACTCATTTCGTCTGTCCCGTTGCCGGGCATTGGGTGAAGAGATGGCGGAACGAGGTACATCCGCCATCGGTGCCAAACATGTTGCAGAAAGCTTGCGAGCCGAACCGTGACGCTGTGCATGCCCTCGCTCATACATAGCAACCGCTCCGCTTCGGATCAATTTTTATCACACGTATCAGCTTTTGTGGCGGTTTTACTGGTCAAACGTTCAGAAGGAATTTCGACATCCCTCAAGGGCTAATTCTGCACCCTGACCAGTACCGTTAGAAATAGTTAGCTGTGCATCGCAACTATTTACCAAAAAGTGTTCTGCGATCGAACGGGCGATTCATTCCGATCCAAACAAGAACAAGTTCTAGATACTCTTGGTATGTCCGGGAATCCACGAACGAACTCGCCGAGAACAGCGACCCTCGAGCAAACAGAAGGATCGAGCCGTTTCGAGACCCCCGCATTTCGTCCACTAGCGCCACGGACACGGGCGCCATCGATCGCTGCGCCCCGCCGGATCGGCCGGCCAGGACAAACTCTCGCGCGCTCCGAAACCAGCACTCCACCAATAACTTTGTCCGACCATCGAATCGCGACTGCCCGTGCTGCATCCAAAGCTGTGGGCCGGGAAGCAAATTCGCTCCCCGGCCCACGTGCATCTACAGTTGCGAAGCCGGTAAGGAGTTGACTACCGGCACCCAATCCCAAGGTAAAACGACGAGCATCTACGCCCCGAAGACGGTCTCACCTCCGACAACCGTGCGCAGGACCGACAGTTCATTCAAGTCTGTCGATTCGCTGCGCAGCGGATCTCCGTCGAGCACAACAAAATCCGCCAAAAGTCCCACCGCTATCCGACCTTTGTCCGATGACTCACCGGTGAGACGAGCGGCTGCGCTTGTGTAGCCGGCCAGCGCCTCGGACGCGGAAACCCGTTGCTCCGCACCCAGAACATGACCTTCTCGCGTCACACGATGTACGGCGGTGTTCATCGTGAAGAGCGGGTTCACTGGAGTGACAGGGCAGTCGCAATGCAGCGCGTAGGCAAGCCCCGCCGCCACGACCGACGCCACGGGGCTGATCCGCTCGCCGCGACCCGGTCCGAGAAAACGATCGCGGTGCCGGTCACCCCAGTAGTAGACGTGGTTCACGAAGATCGACGCCACCACCCCGAGTTCGACCATCCGCGCGATCTGATCTTCCCGCAACGTCTGAACGTGCTCGAGGCGATGCGAAACTTCGATGTCCGGGTGCGCCGTCCGTGCCGCTGCAATTGCGTCCAATGCAAAATCGATGGCCTGATCACCGTTGGTATGAATCGCAACCTGTCGGCCGGCGGCGTGATGTTCCTCGACGAGTGCCCCGAGCGCACCTGCCGGGATTGCCATTCCGCCGCAGTGGCATCCGCCCAGATCGTGGTACGGCGCGGTCAGCGCAGCGGTGTGCAACTGAATCGACCCGTCCGAAATGAGTTTGACGCCGCCCACACGAACTCGCTCCGTCGAATCGGCGAGTTCACCCAACTGATCGTGAACCCCGTGGCCGAGATAGAGGCGCGCACGCAGCCTCAAGTCACCATCGGCGTCGAGTTGCCGGTACGCCTCGTACATCTCGGCCGTGACGTACATGTCGTGGAAACTCGTCACGCCCACCGACGCCATGACTTCCTGCGCCCGCAGCATCGCGATCTTGGACGCGTCCGGGTTCATATCCGGAACAAGTCCGTGAACCAGAGACATTGCCGGAACCTCGCACAGTTCACCGGTGGGTACACCGTCGCTGTCCCGAACGATGACACCACCCTCCGGATCGACCGTGGTGGCATCGATCCCGGCCTTCTCCAGTGCGACCGAGTTGACATAGATTCCGTGAGCAGACAAGTGCCGCACCAGAATCGGATGATCGGTGGAAGCCTTGTCCAGATCAACCGCGGTCAGGCCTCGATCTTCCGCCACGAGGCTGTCGTCAAAGCCCCACGCTTCGATGGGCTCGCCAACTGGTGTGATCGCGGCCCGCGCGGCCAACGCCGTGATCAACTTCTCGATGGTCGGGCACGTATTCGTCGTTGCGTCGACCCCACTGAGCATCAAACCCCACATCATCGGATGAAGGTGCGTCTCGATGAACCCCGGAACAACCACCGCTCCGGCGAGATCGACAACGGAGGTTTCGGAATCGGTCAGCGCCGAGATCTCGGCGTCAGTTCCGAGGGCGACAAATCTGCCGTCCTTGACTGCCACAGCGGTCGCGTTGTCGCCGACCGCACCGTCCATGGCCCTGATGTCGCCGTTGATGTAGATGTGGTCAGCCGCCGTGGTCATACGCTTGTCTCCATTCGTTTTCCGACAACAGTCGTCGAGGATTTCTTCGCGGGTATCCGCGTCGCCACAACCACTCCGGCCAAAATCATTCCGGCACCTGCAAGTTGGACGAGAGTTGGGGTCTGCGCAAGCATCACCGCGCCGAACAACAGTGCTGACGCCGATTGCAACACGAGGCTGGCGGCGACTGCACTGGCAGGCAGACGCTGACTGGCGCTGGCTACCAGCAGCCACCCGATCACCTGAGATACCAACGCGAGCAGCACAAGCCAGCCTTGAGCTACGAGCGAAGGGGTCAGATCCAAAGTTCCACTCACGAGGCCGTATGCACCTGCCGTGAGGGCAGTGGCTCCCGTCGAGACGAACATCGGCAACGCCGTTCTGCCCGCCGCCCGAGTAGCCAGACCCATGAGGAAGATGTAGACCGCGTACGCGCCTGCGGCGATCACGGCAAACGACACTCCGACAGCAGGATTCGACCCGGTGAGCGTTGTGCTCGTCCCGGCTACCAGAGCAACTCCGACAAAGAGCAACGGAAGGCTGGCGACCAGTTCCCGGCCGATCCGTTGGCGCAGGACAACGTAGCCGAGGATTGCGACGAACAGCACCTGCAAATTCAGGATCACAGTCGAAAGACCTGCCCCGATCGAATGAATCGACTCGTGCCAGAGCACCAGATCGATTCCGAGGAACGCGCCGGCAAGTAGAGACTTCACGATCCAGGG
Organism: Rhodococcus sp. MH15; assembly: GCF_019266045.1. Taxonomy (NCBI): domain Bacteria; kingdom Bacillati; phylum Actinomycetota; class Actinomycetes; order Mycobacteriales; family Nocardiaceae; genus Rhodococcus; species Rhodococcus sp. MH15. The sequence continues at coordinate 812,229 of NZ_LPNP01000080.1, read as the reverse complement.
CGCCGAGACCGAAGGCCGGGGTGACCGACGACGCTGAACGAGCACGAGCATGCCGAGAGGGATGAGCGCATAGAGACACCGAAAGAATGCACCCGTCGACGGAGACACTCCTGAGAGTTCGTAGAGCACCGAGGTCAACCCGAGGATGCATGCACCGGTGACGACTACGCGCAGGTCACGACGGCGTAGTTGATCGCCGGACGGCTCGCGTGGCGATACTTCATCACTCATGGTGATAATGTATCACCGACGCGAAGCCTGTCATACAGGGAAGATGCGTGCATGAGAACTCCGGTTACCCGTGAACGCGTGATCGCTGCCGCAGCCGATCTCGTCGACAGCAAAGGCGCCGACGCTCTGGTACTGAGTCAACTCGCCGAGACCCTCGACGTCCGGCAGTCAGCGCTGTACAAACACGTCGACGGGGTCGACGACGTCCACCATCAACTCAGCCTCCTCGCACGCAGCCTTCTCGCCGAACAACTGCGTGCCGCCGCGGTCGGTCTCTCGCGCGACGACGCCGTCATGGCGCTCGCGGACGCATGGCGTGCGTTCGTCCGAGTACACCCCGGGCTCTACGCCATCACCGACCGCTACCCCACTGCTCCGCATCCCGATCTGGTCTCCGCCGTCGGCGAGGTGGTCGACGTCATCAACAAGGTGATCGCGGGATACGGTCTGAGCCCGGATGATTCGGAGCAGGCGGCGTGGTCTCTTCGCAGTGCGCTGCACGGCTTCTGCATCCTCGAATCGGTAGAGGGACAACCGGCCGGCACCGACCCGGATCGGGTGTATCGACGACTGGTCGAACTTCTCTGCGCCGGTATTGCTCGTATGTAGATACCGGCTCCTGTTATCGTCGGATGAAACAACACAGACCAAAAAGGATCAGACATGGTTGGTGAACTCGACATCTCCGGATAAAACCGGGCATGACGGCCACCGGCAGACGCCTCGGAGCGCTGCCGTCGTGGCCCTGTTGTCGTTCACTTACCCGACTCTTCGCGGAGCAGCGTTGCCGCGCCCGCACGACACCTGAGGTCTATTCATGTCCGATACCTACATCGTTTGCTCGAATCTGTCTTTTGCCTGGCCGGACGACACTCCGGTCTTCGACGAATTGTCATTCACCGTGCCCGGCGGCCGAACCGGGCTGGTGGCCCAGAACGGCGTCGGGAAAAGCACTCTGCTCAGATTGATCGCCGGCCAGTTGCGGCCGCGCGCCGGCAGTGTGTCCGTCGACGGCGTTCTCGGATACCTTCCGCAGGACCTGCCACTGACGGGCGATCTGACCATTGCCGAGGTCTTGGGCATCGCCCCGACGCTCGCTGCGTTGGACGCAGTCGAATCCGGGGACACACGAGAAGAACACTTCACGACAATCGGGTCCGACTGGGATATCGAGGAACGAACGCGAGCCCAACTCGGTCGACTCGGTTTGGCCGACATGACGTTCGATCGTCGCCTCGACACTCTGAGCGGCGGGCAGGTCGTCTCGCTCGGACTGGCGGCGCAACTCCTGCGACGCCCCGATGTCCTTCTCCTCGACGAACCCACCAACAACCTCGACCTGGACGCGCGCCGCAGGCTTTACGACGTTCTCGACGACTGGAGTGGTTGTCTGTTGGTGGTCAGTCACGATCGAGGACTACTCGACCGCATGGACCGCATCGCCGAACTTCACAGCGGCGAGATCAGCTTCTACGGTGGCAATTTCACCGACTACGAAGCCGCGGCACGCTCGGCTCGCGAAGTGGCGGAGAAGAACATCCGCAACGCCGAGCAAGAGGTCAAGCGCGAGAAGCGCGAACTGCAGCAGGCCCGAGAACGTGCTTCGCGACGCGCAAGTAACGCTGCCCGCAATCTCGGGAACGCGGGCTTGCCCAAGATCTTTGCGGGGACCATGAAGCGCAATGCTCAGGAGTCGGCAGGCAAGGCCAACGAGACACACCTCGCCCGGGTCGACGCGGCGAAGGACCGACTCGACAAAGCGGGCCGCGCTCTTCGAGACGACCAGACGATTTCACTCGAATTGCCTGGCACACATGTACCCGCCGGCCGGACGGTGTTCCTCGGTGAGCGAATGCAATTCGCGTTCGGTGATCATGCGATCTTCGCCGACTCCGGAATCGACCTGGCCATTCGAGGACCGGAGCGTATCGCGTTGACCGGGCCGAACGGCGTCGGAAAGTCGACGTTGCTACGCATCGTCAACGGGGATGTGGCGCCGACTTCCGGTGAGATCACGCGAGCCGACGGTCGAGTGGCATACCTGTCGCAGAGGCTCGACCTACTGGACCCCGCACGCACCGTCGCAGAGAACTTTGCCTTGTCTGCTCCAGGCCTACCGGCACCGGAACGCATGAACATCCTGGCGCGCTTCCTCTTTCGGGGTGCGGGTGCTCATCTTCCCGTCGCTGCACTCTCGGGCGGTGAACGACTGCGGGCTACATTGGCGTGCGTTCTCTTCGCCGATCCGGCCCCGCAGCTGCTTCTTCTCGACGAGCCGACCAACAACCTCGACTTGGTGAGCGTTGCTCAACTCGAAAGTGCCCTGAATGCATATCAGGGGGCGTTCGTGGTGGTCAGCCACGACGAGAGATTCCTGGCCGAGGTCAAGGTCGAACGCTGGCTCAGGCTCTCGGACGGCCGTTTGACCGAGGTCGCCGCACCGGGCGCAGTGAGCTGACACGAGAAGTGAACAGGCGAAAGGCCTTCACACACGATGTGTGTGAAGGCCTTCGTCTGCACTACTGGTCAAGGCGTCCTGGTGTACACCGGATCGTCGAAGGATCGACGTTGCGTCACCCAGTCCGTGGACAGGATGTTCTCGATCACGTCTTCACGGGATTCGTCGAACACGACAATCCGATCGGCGATTCGCCATTCACCGTGGCGCCTTTCGAACCTGTCGACGTAACGGCATTTGATCGTCGCAAGCGTCTGCACCGTATCCGTACCGGAACGCTCTTGCCGCAGAAAGCACAAACAGTACGACTCGCAATGAGCGACATCGCCGTTGACGTCGATCAGTATGTTGGAAATGCAGTGAATCGACGAGTCGATCGTCTTGTGTCTGAGCTTCATGTCTTCGATCAGCCCGTCGACGGTTCCGATGTAGCCACCGTGGTTGTCTATCGCGTCGTCGAAGTAGCAGAGGGCCACGCTGTCGAAATCCTTCCGATCGACGGCCCGAGCGTAGCGATACAGAACTTCGGTGATTTCTTGCTTGTCAGCGAGGGACACGGTCAGGCTCCTGTTCTACCCGATGATCAATCAACCTGCAGTTCAACACCCTTGGTCTCCTTGATGAAGAAGACCGTGACGAGGGTGATCACCGCACAGAAGACGAAGTATCCAGCCGGAGCGAGAGAGTTGCCGGTCAAGCTGATGAGGTAGGTGGCGATGAAAGGCGCGGTGCCACCGAGGAACATGTTGGTGACGTTGTTACCCAATGCCAGACCGCTGTACCGCACAGATGCTTTCAGCATTTCGACATAGGTCACGTACGAAGCACCGTTGACAACGGAAACGCAGATGAAGAGCACTGACTGACCGACAACCGCCTGCCAGATGCCAGAACCGGCCATCATCATGAACATCGGGATTCCGAGAACCACTGCGGCGGCACTACCGGCGAACAGCACCGGCCGACGCCCGTACTTGTCTGCCATGTATCCCGAGATCGGCAACGTGATGACGCCGAGAACCAGTGCAAGAGAAGTGGAAAGGAAAGCAACGCGCGACGAATGACCGCCGGTGGTCTGCAGGTACGTCGCGGCATACACCGAGGCGATGTAGTAACCGCCGGTGATGAGTGCGCCCAGCAGGATGATCTTGACGACGCTGCCACCGGAGGTGCTGAGCAACTCACGGATGGGAAGCTTCTTGGTCTCACCCTTGTCCTGCAGTTCTTCGAACTGAGGAGTGTCTTCCATCTGGCTGCGGATCCAGATACCGATGCCACCGATCAGCAGGCTGAGCAGGAACGGGATACGCCAAGCCCATTCGAGGATCTGCTCTTGCGAGAACACCGACGTCAGGCCGAGGGCCATGAGCGAAGCTGCCAGCGAACCCAGGTAGGTGCCGGTATTGACCATCGAGGTCTGCGTCGCACGCCACCGTTTGGGAGCGGACTCGGAGACGAACGCGTTGGCGCCGCCGAGTTCACCGCCGGCCGCGAAGCCCTGCAGGCAACGAGCCAGAACCAGGATGGACGTCGCCCACACACCCAACGTGGCGTAAGTCGGCAGCAGGCCCATTCCGGCTGTCGCGAGAACCATCAGGAGGATGGTCCAGGACAGCGCGTTCTTGCGGCCGTACTTGTCGCCGATGTGGCCGAAGAAGATGCCGCCGGGCACGCGTAGGAAGAAGGCCACGGCGAATGCTGCAAAGGTACCGAGCAGTGCTGCGTTCGGGTCATGGGAAACGAAGAACAGCGCGGCGATCGTCGTGGCCATGTATCCGTAGATACCGAAGTCGTAGTACTCGACGACGGTACCGACGATGGCCGCGCGAATTACCTTCGTCGTCGACTGTCGTTCGGTTGCCACGCTGCTGCCCTCGGTGGATTCGGCTCTCGCCATGGTCTCATTCTCTGACATGTTGTTCCCTGCCTGGATTGGATACTGACTGGATTCGGTGCCGCGCAGACGTCGGACGTCAGGAGTGCGCGATGGAATGGACCGGTGCGCTCTCAGCGCTGGTCCTGGTGTAATTCGCCGCATTACGTCCCGCTACGCGGCCCATGGTCAAAGCGTTGGCAACCGCATTGCCGCCGCCCACGTATCTCAGTCCGAGGATTCCGGCGCCGGCCTCACCTGCGGCGTACAGACCCTCGATAGGTACTCCGGTGCTGCCGAGCACGGCGGCATCGGTGTTGATCTCCATTCCCGCATGCGTACAGACGAGCTCTGCCGGAAGGATTTTCGCGGCATAGAACGGAGCTGTCGCAATAGGATCCGGATTGCCGACGGCACCCTTGTTCCGCAACGTGCGATGGCGGAGGAAGTCGTCGTCGTGACCGCTGGGCAGTTGGTCGTTCCATCGACGCAGGGTTTGCGCCAACGTCGCAACCGGAACACCCGTAGCCACTGCGAGGTCTTCGATCGTGTCCGCACGAATCGTGCCACCGGCGGCAACTTCTTCCTCGATGCGTTCGGGATTCCAATCCGCATATCCTGGAGCCAGATTCACGCGAGCGTTCTCGTCGAAGATCATCCAACCGTATCCACCCTGATGGTCGATGATGCCGGTCGAGACCGCGTACGAGCTGTCCTCGTCCATGAAACGACGGCCGTCCTGGTTGACGTAGATCCGCGACTTCGGCGGAAAGCCGGCCTGCCAGTGGTGGAATCGCTGGAAGTAGACGGTGGGCAGCATCAGACCCCAGCCGTCGCCCGCCAGGGAAGCACCGAGGTCTTCGGCAAAACGAAGATGGTCTCCGCGGCTCCCCTCGGCTGCGACGACGAACAAGGCCTCTCCGGCCTTGTTCGCGTCCGGGAAGTGGCGTTCCACCAAACCCGGATCTTGCGCGAATCCACCGGAGGCAACAACGACGGCGCCCGCAGGCACCTCGATGTCGTCGGCGACAACGCCGACAACCCGACCGTCTTCCTCGATCAGCTTCTGCACCCGTGTTCCGAAGATGACCTCGATCCCGTGCTTACGACGAGCCTTGTCCAGCACCTGAATCAGTCCGTATCCCTGGTCCTTGGGCACGTGGCCGCGCCAGACGTCCTCGACGCCGGCTTGGGCGAGTCCCGGCTGGTGAGCGTTACCCGAGATCGTCGCGGGAATCTCGACGCCGAGTCCGATGAGCCATTCCAGTGTCGGACCGGCGTTTTCGCAGAACGCACGAATCAATCCGGGTGAGAGCATCCACTGGTTGAGGTCCATGTAGTGCTGGAAGAACTTCTCTGCCGAGTCGTCGACGCCGAGGCCGGCCTGCACGCTCGTTCCGGCGGCCGTGAAGATGCCGGCCGACAGCGCGGTGGATCCACCGAGTTCGGTTTCGGATTCGAACAGCAGAACGGATGCGCCTTCTTCAGCTGCCGACACCGCAGCGGCGAGACCTGCTCCGCCGCCACCGATGACAACGACGTCCCAGTGTTCGGTCATGAAAGTTCTCCAGTCTCCGCGATGATGCGGTGGTAAAGACCGTTCGACACCAACCCGCCGTCGACAGTGAGTTCCGTACCGGTGGTGTAGGTGGAACTGTTCGAGAGCAGGAACAGCACTGCTTCGGTGATCTCGTCGAGAGTTCCCATGCGTCCGAAGGGAACCGACTTCAGTGACGCGGCGACGAAGTCGTTCGCGCCGCCGAGCAGCGCCGTACCGACCAGTCCCGGGTGCACCGAGTTGACGCGAATCCCCCACTGCGCGAAGTTGCCTGCGGCCGACTTCGACAGACCGGTCAGACCCCACTTGCTCGACGAGTAAGCCGGAGAGAAGTATCCGATCTGACCGGCGATGGACGAGATGTTGACGATCGATCCGCCACCACTCTCGCGCATCAGCGGCGCCACCGCCTTCATACCGTAGAACGGGCCGAAGAGGTTGATCTTCATGGTCAGCTCCCAGATGTCGTTCGGGGTGTCCATGAATTCGAGCCGACGCGAGATACCGGCATTGTTGACCAGTCCGCCGAGTTCCCCACGGGTGGTGCGAATTTCGTCGACAACCCGGTCCCAGGCCTCGGCATCGGTGACGTCGAGAATATGAGCGGATGCCGATCCGCCTGCGGCGACGATGTCGTCGACCACGCCGGATGAATCCGAAACATCGGCAATGCAGACATGCGAACCGCGCGCGGCGAGAGTGCGCGCGTGATGCGCTCCCATCCCGGCAGCACCGCCGGTAACGAGAACGACGCCGGGATATGTCGTGGACTCAGACATGCCGCGAACCACCGTCCACCGCAATGCTGTGCCCGGTGACGTAACGCGCGCTGTCCGAGAGCAGGAACAGCAGCGGGCCGAAGACCTCTTCGGGCGAGCCCAGACGATGCAGCGGTACCGCGTCGAGTGCGTTCGCGAGCGCGATCGGATCTTCCTGGACCCACTTCGTCATCGCCGTGTCGATGTAGCCGGGTGCAATGGAGTTGACCCGAATACCCTTGTCGCCGAACTCCACTGCGAGAGACTCCGTGAGGTGCGCAACGGCAGCTTTCGACGTGCAGTATGCGCCCCTCCCCTTCCGCACACGCAGCGCAGACACCGAAGACATGTTGACGATGGCGCCGCCGGGACCGAGGTGACGTGCCGCCGCCTGCGCACCGTAGAGCACTCCTTCGACATTGACACTCAGCGTTGCGCCGATCTGCTCCGGGGTGATCTCCTCGGCCAGCGCAAACGGGAAGATACCCGCATTGTTGATCCAGAAATCGACCCGGCCGAACTCCTTCAACGCCAACTGTGCAAGCAATTCATGCTCGTCGGGCTTGGTGACGTCGACCCGACCTCCGACGACGCGACCCGGCTTGTCCGCCAGTGCATTCGATTCGAGGTCCGTGTTGATTCGTGCGGCCGTGGCGAGCATCTGCTCTTCGTTGATGTCGGCGCCGACGACATGTACGCCGCGCGTTGCCAGTCCTTCGGCGAACGTCGCACCCATACCCTGAGCCGCGCCGGTCACCACTGCGACCTTGCCTGCCAACTCCGGGTACACCGCCGACATCTGCGTCACAACGGTACGGCCCGGGTTCGTCTGGTCAGAGCTTTCGGTCATGATGTACTTCTCCTACTGAATATTGTTGTGCAAGAAACATTTCGGCACTTCAAGCTTGTTCGGACGCTCGGGGCGCGTCGTCGCGGGAAACGGTGCGGCGGGCGATCTTCCACTCCTCACCGACCCGAACCACGTGATCTGTGACAGTTGTCATCCGCACCAGTCGCGAGTCTCCGCCGCGAGCGGTGGCAACGATCTGCAGGTACCCGTGCACTGTGAGAGCACTCTCGTCCACCGCCTCGACGACGAGATTGGTCAGAACGTGGCGATGCACCTCGTCGGCAGCTTCCGCCGCCGCGAAGAAGCGAGCAGCAAAAGCCGCAAGGTCGTCGAAACCGACCACGGGTTCCGGATAACTGGGGGAATGAAACTCACCGCCATCGGTGAATGTCTGCGCCCAATCCTGCTGGCGCCCAGAGTCTATGCAATGACTCTGGTGGCCGTACAGCTGGTGGATTGCGGCAACGTCCTCCGTTGCCACGACGCTGTAGTTGCTCATGAAGGTTCTCTCCGAACACGCTGCGCTGCATCCACCCGAAGGTTGTGCAGCTTCGTAAAGTGTGCGATAATCGCACACACTGTGCGATATGTTCAAAGCGTAGGTGGCATACCTCACAAACGTCAAGAAAGGGATTTGATGTCAGAGCTGAGCGAGGAACACCGACCGCGCAAAAGTGCAGTTCAAGTGGACTCCAGCATGTCGAAAACGCTGCACCACGGACTCGAGATCCTGGAACTCCTGACGTCCTATCCGCACGGCTTGTCGGTCACCGACATTGCCGACGGAGTGGGAGTCCACCGGACTGTCGCACATCGGTTGATCCGCACGCTCGAGGCTCATCACCTGTGCCGCAAGGACTCCTTCAAGCGCGTCACTCTCGGCGCCGGCCTGGTCACCCTCGCCGAACCGGTGGAACAGGATTTGCGCACTCTCGCTCGCCCGATACTTCAAGAACTTGCCGAGGCCACCGAGGCGACAGCGCACCTGGTGGTCCGCGAGAGCGATACCGAAGTGCGCGCGCTGATGGTGGTCGAACCACGCAGCGCCAAGGTTCACGTCGCGTTTCATCCAGGGCAGGTCGATCCGATCGACCGCGGCTCCGCCGGGCTTTCCATCCTTGCCTCACTCCCGCCGACGAGCGGGGAACGAGAGGAAGTGACGGCGGCACGCGCACGCGGCTACGCAGTGACCGTCGGCGAGGTCATCCCGTCCGTCCTGGGAATCTCGGCGGTGATCCCCGGCCGACGCCGCGACGCCATCTCCAGCCTCGGAATTTCCGTCTTCGACTCCGAGGACCAAGCAGCGCTGGGCACCGAGGTCATGGCAGCGGCAAAGACCCTCGGCAGCATGTTGCGCTGATCCGAACACCAGTCGAGCCCCGGGAATACCCGGGGCTCGACTTTGTTGACTCCGAATGAGATAGTTGAACAATCAACTACCTGACATCAGCTTCACGGATACAAGGAGTACGACATGCCTGCTGTGACAGTCGAGAACATCTTGGCCCTGCCCCGTCTCGACGAGCCGGCAGAGTCAGCAGTCGACCGCCCCGTCAAGAGCATCACCACCGCACCGGTCGGATACGAAGGTGAAGGCTTTCCCGTTCACCGCGCCTTCGCCGGCATCGACCTCTCCGCCCTCGATCCCTTCATCCACATGGACCAGATGGGCGAGGTCAACTACGCACCCGGAGAACCCAAGGGCACACCGTGGCACCCGCACCGCGGCTTCGAAACCGTGACCTACATGATCGACGGCATCATGGAGCACCAGGACTCCAACGGTGGCGGTGGCATTATCGGCGGCGGCGACACCCAGTGGATGACCGCGGGTGGCGGCATCCTCCACATCGAAACTCCGCCGGAGCACCTCGTCCTCAGCGGCGGCCTTTTCCACGGCGTCCAACTGTGGGTCAACCTGCCTCGCGACAACAAGATGGCATCTCCGCGGTACCAGGACATCACCGGTAACAAGGTGGCCCTGCTTTCCTCGCCGGACGGCGGAGCCTTGGTACGCGTCATCGCCGGAGACATCGCCGGCCACGCCGGACCTGGTTCGACGTACACACCGATCGCGCTCTCCCACACGACTGTGGCCCCGGGTGCGAGCCTGACGCTTCCGTGGAACCCCGAGTTCAACGCGATCGTCTACGTGCTCGCCGGCGAAGGCACGGTCGGGGCCGAGCGTCGGCCCATTCGTGTCGGACAGACAGCTGTCTTCGGACGCGGTGACTCCATCACCGTCGCCGCCTCCGATCGCCAGGATTCACGGACCGAATCTCTCGAGGTATTCATCCTCGGCGGCAAACCGATTCGTGAGCCCATCGCGATGGCCGGGCCGTTCGTCATGAACACCAAGTCCGAGGTCATGCAGGCCTTCGAGGACTTCCAGGCCGGACGCCTGGGATCCATCCCGGCGGCACACGAGACGCTGAGCTGACATGTCGTCGGTAGTCGTCCAGCGAGCTGACGAACGTGCGCATCTCAACTACGGCTGGCTCACGGCGCGTCACAGTTTCCCCTTCGCCGGAAACTTCGATCACGCCGCGTACGCGCATGGACTTCTGTTGGTGAACAACGACGACATCATCGAAGCCGACTACGGTTTCGACACTCATCAGCACCGCGACACCGAGATCGTGACGTGGGTGCTCAGCGGATCTCTGGTTCACCAGGATTCCGCTGGGCACTCCGGGGTCATCCATCGCGGACTCGCGCAGAGAATGAGCGCCGGTACCGGAATCCTGCACTCCGAGCGCAACGATCGCTTCCGGGCCGACGGCTCGCGTGTCACCGAGCCCGTTCACCTCGTCCAGATGTGGATACCCCCGGACGAATCCGGAGTGACTCCGAGCTATCAGGAACTCGACATCAACTCCGAACTCGACGGCGGTGGCCTGATCACCCTGGCGTCGGGGATGCCCGCGCATCGCGACCACAGCGCGATCAGCTTGCACAACAAACATGCGGCACTGCATGTTGCTCGCCTCGAGACCGGTGGGTCGGTATCTCTCCCGGATGCGCCGTACGTGCACGGCTTCATCGCCGGTGGCACTGTCGACGTCGAGGGAGTCGGATTGCTCGGTCCGGGAGATTCGTTGCGACTCAAGGATACTGGCGGTCAACGAGTCGAGGGAATCGGCGATGCGGAGATACTCGTGTGGGAGATGCACGCGTCGACGAACTGACGACACCACCGAGTACGCCCAATGTTCGGACTACACAGCAGGTTCGTCGTAGGGTGGATGCCGGTAGTGGCGGATCCCGATTGTGGTGGATCCCGGTGGTACAGAAGGAGGAGCCATGGCATCTGGTCGAGCACAGGCCCCACGGACGACACCGCACATCGATGTGCACCGCTCCGGCGATCGCTTGAAATCCCGCGTCTCCTGGCTGGATTCGAAACATTCGTTCTCGTTCGGACAGCACTACGATCCGGACAACACTCATCACGGATTGCTGCTCGTCAACAACGACGACACCGTACTGGCGGGAACCGGTTTCGACACCCATCCGCACAAGGACATGGAAATCGTGACCTGGGTGCTTCGCGGTTCGCTCGTGCACCAGGATTCCATCGGCCACACCGGCGTCATCTATCCGGGACTCGCCCAGCGCATGAGCGCCGGTACCGGAATCATGCACAGTGAGAAGAACGATTCGTGGCGTATCGGCGGCGAACAGCATTCCGACCCCGTGCATTTCATTCAGATGTGGGTGGTACCGGACGAAGGTGGACTGACCCCCGGTTACGAACAGCTCGAGATCGACGACGAACTGCTGCGCGGCGGTCTGATCCCGGTTGCCTCCGGGATGGAGCGCTACAAGGATCATTCGGCGATTCGCATCAACAACAAGAACGCCGCCATGCATGTCGCACGCATTATGCCGGGCACCTCCGTGAATCTTCCGGGCGCACGGTTCCTGCACGTCTTCGTCGCGCAGGGCACTGCCGAGATGGAGGGCGTCGGCACACTGTACGAGGGCGATGCTGTCCGGTTGAGCGATTCGGGTGGCCAGCAGCTGACCTCCGACGCCGGGGCCGAAGTCCTCGTCTGGGAGATGCATTCACGTATCGGTGGTTGAGACCCGGTCTCGGCAGGACTCGGCGCGCTGGAGATACTCGACGGATGAGCATCGACAACTCCGCCGCGCCCGTCAAGAAGCTTGACCCACTCAACACATTGATGGGTGTGCGCGCCGTTTCGGTCGAGCCCGGGGACCTGGCCTTCGCGCAGGCCGTCGGCGAGCGATTCCACGATCACCGTGGCAAGACCGTGCTCGGTTCCATCGGAGTCATGATCGACGGTGCCATGGGTGGCGCGGTGTACTCGGGACTGACCTCGGGCCATCAGTCCGTGCTCGCGCAGGTCACGGTCAGTGCGGGCGCCGACATCCCCGACATCGCGGACGTCGGTGCCACCGGAACACTCGTGCATCTCGACGACGGCGTCGGACTCGCATCCGGGCAACTTCGCGACGAGAACGGCACCCTTCTGGCAGTGATGGCTGGTCGCGCCATGGTGGTCTCGCGTCCCCCCGTCGTGGGAATCGACGACTACGTAGAGGGCGAGCCGCTGCCCGTCCCGACGCCGGAGAAGACAAGCAACCTGAGCGGGTTGTCCGGGTCCGACGTCGTCGAAGGAATCCGCGACGGCAAACTCGAACGCGGTCCACTCGCCGGACTCCTCGATCTTGCTGTCGTCGACGTGACCCCGGGTTCCGTCGTCGGTGAGTTCGCACCCGTGGCCTGGATGGCCAACCCGTTGGGCGCCGTTCAGGGCGGTGTCCTCATCTCGGCAGTCGACGCCATCACTGGCCTGTCTGCCCAGACCCTGACCAGCGTCGACCAGGACTATCGCGTCCTCGACCACAAGATCGACTTCCTGCGCTCACCCGACATCGGCGGGCCGGTCTTACGCGCCGAGGCCTCCGTGATTCGTGCCGGGCGCAGGCTCGCGCTGATCGAAACGCGCATCGTCGACGCCGGCGGACAGGTCTACGTACGGGCCACCTCGAGCATCCAGATGCTCTCCCAGCAAGTTCACAGCGGATAACCAGTTCCGCACCAGGTCGCCCGTCCACCATTGAGACAACAGCCCACACAATGGAGGTACAGCGGCGTGAACAAAGACATCGAAGCGAGCAGGCTGCGCGTGAGCCGTCGGCGGGCTCTCGCCCTCGGCGGAACCATCAGTCTCGGCGGGCTCATCGCAGCGTGCTCCGGCAACAGTGGCACCGCCACGACGACTTCGGCTGCGACTGCGTCGACGACAACGACTTCCGGCGCTTCCGCCGCGGCCACGTCCGGCGACGCTGTCACCGCACTTCTGGCCAAAGCACCGCAGTGTGTCATGAGCAAGGAAGAGACACAGGGCCCCTACTGGTTCGACGTCGACTCCATTCGCGGCGACATCCGCGAAGACCGTCCGGGCACCACACTGCAGGTGGCAATGCGCGTGCAGGACAACAGCCAGTGCAACGTCGACGGCAGCATCGGCGCGGTCAGTAACGCCGTCGTCGAGATCTGGCACTGCGACGCCGGCGGCGTGTACTCCGGCTTCGAATCCGGTTCGCTGAGCGCCAACGGCGGCGGCGGTGGCGGAACTCCCCCGGCCGGCGGGATGGGTGAACCTCCGTCAGGTGCACCCGGAGGCGGAATGGGCGAACCACCGTCAGGCGCCCCCGGCGGAATGGGCGGCGGCATGGGAGGGTCCGGTGAGACCTCCGACGGTTCGTACAGCGTCGGCGACACCGAAGCCACCACCACCGACGACGGCACCTACCTGCGCGGCGCCCAGACCACCGATGCAAACGGCATCGCGCAGTTCACCACGATCTTTCCCGGCTGGTACATGGGCCGCACCACCCACATCCACGTCAAGGTTCACATCGACAAGAAGACGGTCCTCACGTCGCAGACCTTCTTCGACGAGACCCTTCTCGACGAGGTGTACTCGCAGTCCCCGTACAGCGAGCACACCGGTCGTGAGAACAACACGAACAACGCCAGTGACGGCATCTACGACGACACCGGCCTCATGACCGTCGAAAAGCAGTCGGACGGGTCCTACCTCGCCGTCATCAACCTGGGTATCGACGCCTGAGGTAGGAGCCCGGTCAGCTGCCGACGTATGCCGCGAGGTGCTTTCCGGTGAGTGTGGAGCCGTCGGCGACGAGCTCCTCGGGAGTGCCCTCGAAGACGATCCGACCGCCGTCGTGACCGGCACCAGGTCCGAGGTCGATGATCCAGTCTGCGTGTGCCATCACCGCTTGGTGGTGCTCGATCACGATGACTGACTTACCGGAATCGACCAGTCGATCGAGCAGGCCGAGCAACTGCTCGACGTCGGCCAGGTGCAGTCCGGTGGTCGGCTCGTCGAGGACGTACACGCCGCCCTTCTCGCCCAGGTGAGTTGCCAGCTTGATTCGCTGGCGCTCACCGCCCGACAGCGTCGTCAACGGCTGGCCGATCGTGAGGTATCCGAGCCCCACGTCGACCAGTCGGACGAGGATCTTGTGCGCAGCGAGGGTCTTGGCCTCACCGTCGCCGAAGAACTCCTCGGCCTCGGCCACCGACATCGTGAGAACCTCGTTGATGTCCTTGCCACCGAATTTGTATTCGAGTACCTCGGCTTGGAAGCGCTTGCCCTCGCACTCCTCGCAGAGAGTGGCAACGCCGGCCATCATCGCCAGGTCGCTGTAGATGACGCCGTTGCCGTTGCACGTCGGGCAGGCGCCCTCGGAGTTGGCACTGAACAGCGCCGGCTTCACGCCGTTGGCCTTCGCGAATGCCTTGCGGATCGGGTCGAGCAGCCCCGTGTAAGTCGCCGGGTTGCTCCGACGCGAGCCGCGGATCGCACTCTGATCGACCGACACCACGTCTTCGCGTTTCGCGAGTGAGCCGTGGATCAGCGAACTCTTGCCCGACCCTGCCACACCGGTCACCACGACCAGTACGCCGAGCGGTACGTCGACGTCTACATCTTGGAGGTTGTGTGAGTTCGCTCCACGAATCTCGATTGCTCCGGTGGACTCCCGCACGGTCTCTTTGATTGCGGCCCGGTCGTCGAAGTGACGGCCGGTTACGGTGTCGCTGGCACGAAGGCCCTCGACGGTGCCCTCGAAGCAGACGTTTCCGCCGGCGCTACCCGCACCCGGACCGAGGTCGACGATGTGGTCGGCGATCACGATCGTCTCCGGCTTGTGCTCGACCACGAGCACGGTGTTGCCTTTGTCGCGCAGGCGCAGCAGTAGGTCGTTCATCCTCGCGATGTCGTGGGGATGCAGGCCGGTGGTGGGCTCGTCGAATACATACGTGATGTCGGTGAGCGAGGAACCCAGGTGACGAATCATCTTGGTGCGCTGAGCTTCACCGCCGGAGAGGGTTCCCGACGGCCGATCGAGACTGAGGTAGCCGAGTCCGATCTCCACGAACGAGTCGAGCGTTTCACCGAGCGTCGTGAGCAACGGCGCGACCGAAGGCTCCTTCAGTCCGCTGACCCATTCCGCGAGATCGCTGATCTGCATCGAGCAGGCGTCGGCGATGTTGACGCCCTTGATCTTCGACGACCGCGCCCCCTCGCTCAGTCGCGTCCCGTCGCATTCGGGGCAGGTGGTGAACGTGATCGCCCGCTCGACGAAAGCCCGGATGTGGGGCTGCATCGCGTCGACGTCCTTGGCCAGGAACGACTTCTGAATCTGCGGAATCAGACCCGTGTACGTCAGGTTGATGCCTTCGACCTTGATCTTGGTCGGCTCTTTGTAGAGCAGATCGTTCAGTTCCTTCTTGGTGTACTTCTTGATCGGCTTGTCGGGATCGAAGAAACCGCAGCCGCGGTAGATCCGGCCGTACCAACCCTCCATGCTGTAGCCGGGGACCGTGATCGCACTCTCGTTGAGCGACTTGGTGTCGTCGTACAACGCGGTCAGATCGAAATCGTTGACCGCCCCTCGTCCCTCACACCGCGGACACATGCCGCCGGTGATCTTGAAGCTGCGACGCTCTTTCGTCTGACGTCCGCCGCGTTCCATCGTGACCGCGCCTGCTCCGGAGATCGAGGCCACGTTGAACGAAAACGCCTGAGGCGAACCGATGTGAGGCTTTCCGAGACGGCTGAACAGGATGCGGAGCATCGCGTTGGCGTCGGTGGCGGTTCCGACGGTCGAGCGCGGGTCGACTCCCATCCGCTGCTGATCGACGATGATCGCGGTGGTCAGGCCGTCGAGAACATCGACGTCCGGCCGCGCGAGCGTCGGCATGAATCCTTGAACGAAAGCGCTGTAGGTCTCGTTGATCATCCGCTGCGATTCCGCGGCGATCGTACTGAACACCAGCGAACTCTTCCCCGAACCGGAGACGCCGGTGAATTCCGTCAGCCTCCGCTTCGGGATCTCGACACTGATGTCTTCGAGGTTGTTCACCCGCGCGCCTTGCACGCGGATCAAATCGTGGCTGTCTGCGGTGTGCAAGGCAGTCATCGTGTCTCCATCTGTCAGTCGATCGCCGACGGTCTCAGCGCAGTTGACGGGCTCAGCGCAGTTCTTGAATACGGATCAGGTTTCCCGCTGGGTCCCGGACGGCGCAATCGCGAACGCCGTACGGCTGCTCGGTCGGTTCCTGGACGACGTCGATGTCGCCGGCCTGAAGCCGCTCGAACGTGTCGTCCAGATCTTTGGTGGCCAGGAGAAGTCCGCCGTAGGTGCCCTTGGCCATCATCTCGATGATGGTGCGGCGCTCCTCGTCGGTGATTCCGGGATCGACGGCCGGCGGATGCAGCACGATGGAGGTGCCGGGCTGGCCGGGCGGCCCCACCGTGATCCAACGCATCCCGTCGTAGCCGACGTCGTTGCGAACCTCGAAGCCGAGCGTGTCGCGATAGAAGTTCAGGGCGGCTTCAGGGTCGTCCTGCGGAAGGAAACTCGAGTGAATGGTGATGTCCATGGCGATCACGTTAATTGCGGCTGCGCGGTCTGCGCTTCTCGATTCCTGATCGGTCTGGTGACTTGTTTGGACACGCAGGACGGCATTCCTGCCGTCGACTGCTCGGCCTCACGCCGATAGACACTGGGCGGAACCCCCACCAATTCGGTGAACTTGCTGCTGAAAGTGCCGAGAGAGCTGCAACCGACCTCGAAGCAGACGTCCGTGACACTGAGGTCTCCGCGCCGCAGTAACGCCATCGCTCGCTCGATTCGCCTGGTCATCAGGTAGGCGTACGGCGGTTCTCCGTATGCCTGACGGAATTGGCGACTGAGATGCCCCGCAGACATGTTCACTCCCCGCGCGAGCGCCTCCACGTCCAGAGGCCGCGCGTACTCCCGGTCGATACGGTCTCGCACACGTCGCAGTCGCGCGAGGTCCTGCAGGTGCGGATCTGCGGCAGGTCTGCTGGTCACGTATTCGATCGTGCCATGCCATACCGACGTTGCCCAGCACAAGAGATGAACTCGGCGTGGAGCGATCGCGCACACACCGAGCAGTTCGTCATGATCGTGTAAGGATGGAGAAATGACCACGGCTCATCGCTCAGGCATCGACCTCACCCACCTCGACGGCGACACACGGGCGCAGGACGATCTGTTCGTCCACGTCAACGGAAAATGGCTCGCCGAATACGAGATTCCGGCAGACCGCGCAGTCGACGGGGCCTTCCGGACGCTCTACGACAAGGCCGAAGAAGACGTACAGACCATCATCACCGAAGCCGCGGAGTCCAACTCGGCCGCCGGTACCGATGCACAGCGCATCGGCGACCTGTACTCGAGCTTCATGGACGCCGACGCCGTGGAGGCCGCAGGCCTCGGCCCCATCGACGACGAGCTCGACGCCGTCGCCGATGCGCCGGACCGGTCGTCGCTGGCCACCGTGATCGGACGCCACCAGCGCGTCGGCGTCGGCGGTGCCATCTCGCATTACGTCGACACCGATGCCAAGAACTCTGAGCGGTACCTGATCCACTTCAGCCAGTCGGGAATCAGCCTCCCCGACGAGTCGTACTACCGCGAGGACAACTACGCGGAGATCCGCGAGAAGTACGTCGCGCACATCGACAAGATGTTCACCCTCGCCGGCGTCGGCTACGACGCCCAGCGTGTGTTCGAGCTCGAGAAGAAGATCGCGGCCGGGCATTGGGACGTCGTCAAGCGTCGTGACGCAGATCTGAGTTACAACCTGGTGGGCTTCGAGGAACTGACCGAACAGAACCCCGGTTTGGACTGGGCGGCATGGCTGTCCGGTCTCGGCGCCGATTCGGAGAAGTTCGCCGAGATCGTGGTCCGCCAGCCCGATTTCCTGCACACCTTCACCGCACTCTGGGCGTCGGAGTCACTGGACGACTGGAAGGCATGGGCGGCGTGGAAGGTGCTTCATGCCCGCTCCCCTTACCTGCATTCGGCCCTGGTCGACGAGACCTTCGCTTTCTACGGCACCACGCTCTCGGGAACCGAAGAGAACCGTGAGCGCTGGAAGCGCGGGGTAAGCCTGGTCCAGGATCTGCTCGGCGAGGCCGTCGGCAAGCTCTACGTCGATCGACACTTCCCCGCAGAGGCGAAGACCCGCATGCTGGAACTGGTCGCAAACCTGCAGGAGGCGTACCGCCGCAACATCTCCGACCTCGAGTGGATGAGCCCGCAGACTCGTGAGGCTGCATTGGCCAAGCTCGAGAAGTTCACCCCGAAGATCGGTTACCCCGACAAGTGGCGCGACTACGCCGGACTCGAGATCTCGGCAACCGACCTGGTGGGCAACTACCGTCGCGGATACGCCGCCGAGTACGACCGTGACCTGGCCAAGCTGGGCGGCCCCGTCGACCGTGACGAGTGGTTCATGACGCCGCAGACCGTCAACGCCTACTACAACCCGGGCATGAACGAAATCGTCTTCCCCGCAGCCATTCTCCAGCCGCCGTTCTTCGACGCGGCAGCCGACGACGCTGCCAACTACGGCGGCATCGGCGCCGTCATCGGCCACGAGATCGGCCACGGGTTCGACGATCAGGGCGCCAAGTACGACGGCGACGGCAACATGGTCGACTGGTGGACCGACGAGGACCGCAGCGAATTCGGCAAGCGCACAAAGGCTCTCATCGAGCAGTACAACGAGTTCGAGCCCAAGGAACTGCCGGGCCACCACGTCAACGGCGAGTTCACGATCGGCGAGAACATCGGCGACCTCGGCGGCCTGTCGATCGCGATCGCGGCGTACAAGATCGCGACCGAAGGTACCGAACCTCCGGTCATCGACGGACTCACCGGCTTGCAGCGCGTGTTCTTCGGGTGGGCGCAGGTATGGCGCACGAAGGCCCGTGAGGCCGAAGCGCTTCGCCGTCTGGCCGTTGACCCGCACTCGCCGCCGGAGTTCCGGTGCAACGGCGTCGTCCGCAACCTCGACACGTTCCACGAGGAGTTCGACGTCAAGCCCGGTGACGCACTGTATTTGGAGCCGGAGAAGCGTGTGAAGATCTGGTAGCAGGGGCAAGCCCCTGTGCGCGCTTAGGGACCCCCTGGACTCCCTGAGCGCGCACGGGGCCGAAGGCCTACCGGGCGTACATGATCACCCCGACGCCGACCAGACAGATCAGCGCACCGGCGATGTCGAAACGATCCGGGCGGAATCCGTCCATCACCACCGCCCACAGCAGTGAACCTGCGACGAAGATCCCGCCGTACGCGGCGAGGATGCGCCCGAAGTTCGCATCGGGTTGCATGGTGGCGACCAGACCGTAGAGGCCGAGCGAGATGACGCCGAGCCCCACCCAGATCCATCCCTTGTGCTCGTGAATTCCCTGCCACACCAACCACGCGCCCCCGATTTCGAGCAGCGCGGCGAGTACGAACAGCAACAGCGAACGTGCGACGGTCATGCCGCACACAGTATCGCTACAGACGTACTCCGGTCTCCGCGGAAAAGAAGTACACCTCGCCGGCCTTGGGCAGCAGATGAAGCGACTCCCCCGGTGCCACCGACATCTTCCGGTCGACGCGAATGACGATTCGACCGGATCGGCTCTGCCACTGCGAATCCGGGGCACCCTTTGCATAGACGAACGATTCGGCTCCCAACTCTTCGAGCAGATCGGCATCCACGGCCAGCGAGCCCTTTCGCCACGCTCCCACCAGATCCCACGATTCCGGGCGCACTCCCACGACGACCCGCTCCCGCTCGGACGCCCCGGTGGGCAGCGGAATCCGCAGATCACCGAGCACTGCGACGGTACCCTCGACCGGCGCTTCGATCAGGTTCATGCCGGGCGATCCGATGAAGGCGGCCACAAAGGTGTTGACGGGGTTGTCGTAGAGTTCGCGCGGCTTCGCCACCTGCTGCAAGCGACCGTCCAGCATCACCGCCACTCGGTCCCCCATCGTCATCGCCTCGACCTGATCGTGGGTGACGTAGACCGTCGTGGTGCCGAGTCGACGCTGTAGGGCGGCGATCTGCGACCGTGTGCTGACGCGCAGTTTGGCGTCCAGATTACTGAGTGGTTCGTCCATGCAGAACACCTTGGGATGGCGAACGATGGCTCTACCCATGGCAACTCGCTGACGTTGCCCGCCCGACAGCTTTGCCGGTTTCCGTCCGAGCAAGGGTTCGAGTTCGAGCATCCGCGCGGCCTCGAGTACCCGCTCCCGGCGCTCCGTCTTTCCCACTCCGGCATTCTGGAGCGCGAAGCCCATGTTCTGCTCGACGGTCATGTTCGGGTACAGCGCGTAACTCTGAAACACCATGGCGACGTCACGTGCTCGCGGAGCGAGGTGCGTGACGTCCGTGCCGCCGATCTCGATCCGACCGTCCGACGCGGACTCGAGACCGGCGAGCATTCGCAGGCTGGTGGACTTACCGCAACCGGAAGGTCCTACGAGTACCAGGAACTCACCGTCGGCGATGTCGAGGTCGAGACGGTCGACTGCCGGTCGATCGGTTCCTTCGTAGCGGTGCGTGACTCCCGCGAATTGCACGTTGGCCATGAGTGTTCTCTCCTACTACTTCGGCAGCTTGGGGGTGATCTGCCGGTCGATGATCTGCTGCAACTGCGTGGCAACGCCGGCGAATGTCGATGCGACGTCGGCCTTCTGGAGAGCGATCTGCTCGAGTCCGGTGCCGATGATCTGATCCCCACCCGGGACGAACACGCGTGCGTAGTCCTGCGAGCGCGTACGCGAGAGCTGATCCACAGCGGTACGGGAGTTGGGGTTCGCGTCGAGGAACGCCTTCATGCTCGGCTCCGAGGTTGCCGACTTGCGGACCGGCATGTAGCCGACGTTCTGCGAGAAGTACGCCGTGTTCTCACCATTGGTGATGAAGTCGATGAATTTGAGCGCGTTCTTCTTACGCTGATCGGAGATCTTGGACGGGATGGCAAGCCCGGCACCGCCGGTGGGGCAACCGGGAGTTCCGTCCACTGCCGGGAGGAAAGCGGTGCCGAAGTCGAAGTTGGCAGTCTTCTTGATGCCGGACAGATCGCCCGTCGACGCGATGGTCGACGCCAGAATGCCGGTACCGAATTCGTTCGCGATGTCAGTGGAGACCGCGGCGTACTTCTTGTCGTGAATCATGCTGGAGAGGAACTGCCCTGCGGCAATGGTCTTCTCGTTGTCGAGCTGCAGATTCCACTGGTCGGAGTACGAGCCGCCGAACGTCCAGATTGGGCCTTCGTAGGTCCAGCCGAGGTAATCCTTCGCGTTGCCCCACCCGTGTGCCAACTTGCCGTTGCCCACGACCTTCTGCAGCTCGGGTCCCCACTCGTCGAACTCCTGCCATGTCGCCGGCCCACGGTCGGGAAGACCTGCCTGCGACCAGACCGCCTTGTTGTAGTAGAACAACGGCGTCGACCGCGCGTAGGGAAGCGCATAGTGCTTGCCCTGGAACAGGTAGTCGGCGAGCAGTGAATCGACGTAGTCGGCCGAGTCGACCCCCACCTCGGAGAAGAGTCCGTCAAGCGGCTCGATTGCCCCGGCCAGTGCATAGTTGAACCACCAGACATCGGACAGCACAACCACATCGGGCACATCTCCACCGGAGAGGGCAGCGTTGAACTTCTGTGCCACCTCTTCGTAGTTCTTGCCGCCGTCCACCAAGTTGACCTTCAGGTCCGGGTACTTGGTCTGGAAGCGGTTGATCAGTTCCTTCTCCACGTCGGTGGACTTACCCGGGTGGTTCGACCAGAAGGTGATGGTGTTGGAATCACCCGACGCACCGGATGTTCCCGCAGCATCAGCGCTCGACCCGCCGGATCCCGCGCACGCGGTCAGTGCGGCTCCGGCGGCGATTGCACCGCCGAGGCTCAAGAATCCGCGCCTGTTCATGTTTGCCATTACTGCTCCTCGAGAAAGAAATGTGACGGGAAAGCTGTCAGCCCTTGACCGCACCGGAGGTGAGGCCCTTGATCATGTGTCGTTGCAGCAGAAGGAAAATCACCAGGATCGGTAGCATCGTCAGCACCGTTCCTGCCATGACCGGACCCCAGTTGGTAAGTCCGTCGTTGTTCTGCAGTTGGGTCAATCCGATCGGCAGCGGCGCTACCGAGGAATCGTCGGACATGAGGAACGGCCACAGGTACTCGTTCCATTCGTTGACCACCGTGATGATGCCGAACGCCACCATCGTGGGTCCGGAAACGGGGAGCACCACGCGCCAGAGCAACCGCCAGTGGCCGGCTCCGTCCATCCGCGCCGCCTCGACGATCTCCGAAGGGATCGAGAGGAAGTGGTTGCGCATGAGGAACGTACCGAAGGCTACACCCGCGAGCGGAACTATGATGCCCTGGAACGTGTTACGCCAGCCCCACTCTGCCACGAGCGCGTAATTCGAGATCACGGTGATCTGGTTCGGAACCATCAATGCGGCGATGATTCCGAGAAAGACGAAGTTCTTCCCCGGGAAGCGCAGGAAAACAAGCCCATAGGCGCTGAGAGTCCCCAGAACGAACTTCGCCGCCGACAGAATCGTCGTGATCACTATCGAGTTCCGCAAGAACATCCAGAACGGGACCGATGTGGTTGCTTCCGAATAGTTTTCGGGATGCAGCGACGACGGCCACCACGTTGCCGGCTGCGTGTAGATCTCCGGGCGCTCCTTGAACGAGGTCATCACGATCCAGTAGAGCGGCAGGACGATGATGACCAACGCGATCACCATTGCCGCATAGCCGAGGATCTTCACACCGACCTCACGCCGGTCCACGTTCTTGCGGTCCGGCCCCGGCCTAACGACGGAAGTCGGAGCAGCGCTTTTCTTTTCCTCTACCGCTGTCATTTCTCTTCTCCCCGATCCATGGCACGAACCTGGTAGACGGTGATGATCAGCAGGATCAGGAACATGATGGTGGCAACCGTCGCACCGTAGCCCGCCCGGAAGTTTCGGAACGTCTCGTTGTACACCTGGTAGACCATCGTTGTCGTCCCCGTACCCAGCGGGCCACCACGGGTCATGACGTTGATGATGTCGAAGACCTGGAGCGAGTTGAGCATGACGGTGATGGAGAGGAAGAACGTCGTCGGGCGCAACTGAGGTAGGAGAACCCGGCGGAACTTGGTCCACGGCTTGGCGCCGTCGATTTCGGCAGCTTCGTTCAGCTCCTGCCGAACTCCTTGCAGTGCAGCGAGATAGATGACAAACGTGTACCCGAGGTTCTTCCACATGTATGTCACCGTCACCATGAACAGCGCCCAGTGGGGATCCTGATAGAAGTCGGGCGATTGGAGTCCGACACGGTGCAGGAGATCCTGGATCAGGCCGAAGTTGGGGTCGAAGACGAACTGAAACGCGACACCGATCGCTGCACCGGAGATCACGAACGGCGCGAAGATGGCCGACCGAACCAGGTTTCGCCCGACGAGCTTGCGATCGAGCAGCATGGCCAACGCCAAACCGATGACCATCGAACCCACCACTGTAACCAACGTGAATATCACTGTGTTGGTGACGATCTGCCAGGTGTCACTTCGTCCGAACCACTCGCGGTAGTTGCTCAGCCCGATGAACGTCGCCTTCGGGTCCGCAATGTTCCAGTCGAAGAACGAAAGTCGGATGTTGTCCACCAGCGGGCGATAGGTGAACAAGATCAGCAACGCGAGATTGGGGCCGACCAAGAGCGCGAAGAGCGCGTAATCACGCCATGGTCTGCCCCACAGACCTGGCTTGCCTGAAGTGGGCAGCGTTCTTTCCGGACTCGATCTCACTGAGGCAGTCTGACCGCCCGCAACGAATGAATGGTGAACGTACAAGACACTCGAGCTGAACGCGACACGAAAAAGGCCCTGCGCGAATACTTCTCGCGCAGGGCCTTCCTCGTCGATGTCTAGCGGTTCCAGTCGCCCAATCCGTCGGCGCCGCTGAGGACTCCACCTGCGGTGTTCTGCACGATCACCGGGTCACCCTTGCCTGCGTTCTCGAAGAACCACTTGGCGTCCTCGGTGCTGACATTGAGGCAGCCGTGGCTGACATTGGTGAAACCTTGTTGCGCAACCGACCACGGAGCGGCATGGACGAAGATGCCACTGTAGGAAATTCGTGTCGCGTACTCGACGTAGGTGCGGTAACCCTCGGGAGAATCGATCGGGACGCCGTACGTGGACGAATCCATGTACATGTCGCGCAACTGCTCGCCGACGATGTACGTGCCGTTCGGTGTTTCGTGACCCGGCTTGCCGAACGACGTCGGCATGGTGCGCACGACCTCACCGTTGCGGGTGACGGTGACCTGCTTGGTGTTGTCGTCCGCGACGGTGACGAGTGCGTCACCGATGTTGAACGTGGAGTGCGAATCACCGGCGTCGACGGTCACGGAGATGTTCGCCGGCCAGAACTGTGTCGGCTTCCAACGGACCTGGCTGTCGTTGATCCAGTAGAAGCTGCCCTCGACCGGAGGATCGGTGGTCACGCGAATCGCGCGCTCGGCCGTAGCACGGTCGCCGACGGCCTCGTTGAAACGAATGATGATCGGCTGCGCGATGCCGACTGTCTCACCCGCGGACGGATTGAGCGACGGCGCGGAGAAGTTGGGGACGCCGATGGGAGCCTGAATCGGTGTACCCGGGATGCCCGGAACCGGAATCGCCGGATCGAGGTACGGAACGCCGGGAATGACGGGCAACGGAATGTCGGGTCCACCGGGGAAGAGAGGAACGGCCGCGGAAGGTCCGGCGAGAGCCAGGCCGGCAGCCACCGCTCCGACGATTGCCACGGCAACCCGTGACGTCCGACGACCCTGTTTGCTGCCCATGTCACTACCTTCGCTCGAATGACCACGTACTCACGTGGATTTTGCGCGGCCGGCATCGATACCCGCCTGGCACCGATGCCGATGCACCATTCGGACGCGCCCGCCGGGCGCACACCTACACACCCGAGCACGCCGAAGAGAGCAAACCGCACATTTCCATAGTCATTAACACACAAAAGCGGCAATCGAGCAATTCGGATGTTCGCCCAAACGTTGCTATCCGTCGCTGCGGGCAGCGGCCAACATGGATTCGATCGAGATGAGTTTGGTTCGCGGTCGTCCGGTTGCGGCACCGGATGCGCGTTCTGCCTTGTCGATACGCTGCCAACCTTGATAGTCCACCTGATCCGGCGACCGGTCTGCCAACAAAACCTGCAACTTGTCGGCATCCTCGGTCGGGGTGGCGAGGCGCCCACCAGCGAAGTCGTCGAAGATCATCGACACGGTCTCGGCGGAGCAGTACTTGTTGGTGCCGATCACGCCCGTCGGTCCGCGCTTGATCCAACCCGCGACGTAGACACCCGGGATCGGCGTTCCGGTCTCGGTGTCGATTACTCTGCCGTTCTCGTTGGGGATCACGCCGCGAGCGTCGTCGAAGGGCAAGTCGGCCATCGGTGTGCCGCGGTATCCGACCGACCGAAGCACCAGTGAAGTGTCGATCGTCTCCTCGGTCTCGGTAGGCCGGGCGGAGAGCTGACCGGTCGGCGTTGCCACCAATTCGTTTTTCACCATCCGCACCTGCGAGACTTCACCGTCGCCGAGGATCTCGACGGGAGAGGTGAGGAACCGGAGAACGATCCGCTTGCGAGAAGGATCTGCGGTACGCGAAGCAAATTCCTGCGCCTGCTTGACCTTGAGCAGGACGGACGGCTCGGCGGCATCGCTTTCCACGAACGCCTGACTGGCCTCGTCGAGTTCGGCTTCGATCGGGTCGACGACTACGTCCACGTTCGCCATCTGTCCGAGCGCCAACAGTTCGGGATTGGTGTACGCGGCCTGCGCCGGCCCACGACGCCCGAGAATGACCACCTCACGAATCTTGCTGTTCCGCAGCGCTTCCAATGCGTGCTCGGCGAGGTCCGTCTTCGCAAGCTGGTCAGGGTCGGTCACCAGGATGCGTGCGATGTCGAGTGCGACGTTGCCGTTTCCGACGATCACCGCTCGCTCGCCGGACAGATCGAAAGTCCGATCGGCATATCCCGGGTGGCCGTTGTACCAGGCGACGAACTCGGTGGCGGCGTGACTTCCCGGCAGATCCTCGCCCGGGATCTCGAGCTTGCGATCCCCGGCAGCACCCACCGCGTAGATCACTGCGTGGTGATGGTCCAAGAGTTCCGAATGCGAGATGTGGGTGCCCACCTCGACGTTGAAGTGGCAGCGCACAGTCTTCTTCGCGACGACGGCGCGGAACTGATCGGTGACCCCCTTGGTTCCGGGATGGTCTGGCGCCACGCCGGCGCGCACCAAACCGTATGGAGTGGGAAGTCGATCGAACATGTCGACCTCGACGCGAGGCTTGCCGGTCAGTTCCATCGCCGCGTAGCAGGCGGCCGGGCCGGAGCCGACGATCGCCACTTTCAGCGTTCCCAGTTCGGGATCGATCTTGGCCATCGTGATCGGCTCGGGCCAATCCGGGCCCATCGGATGCTTCTCGAAGTACGACGCATTCATCTGCAGGTACGGCGCGTCGTCCTCGTCGAGTTCGTTGTCCGGGAAGATCGCCTCGACCGGGCATTCGTCCACACACGCACCACAATCGATGCAGGTGTCGGGATCGATGTAGAGCATTTCGGTGGTCGCGAACGGAGCTTCGTCCGGTGTCGGGTGAATGCAATTGACCGGACACACGTCAACACACGAGGCGTCGTTGCAGCACGGCTGCGTGATCACATACGCCATGACATTCCCCTATCCCTGAAACACGAAGCTCGAACTGGTTCCCAGACTATAACGTGTTCCAATTTGGCGCGAGAATCGTTTTCAGATCACCCCATTGCGCATCAGCAGCCACACCGCCTGCACGGTGGCGTGACCTCGCCATTCCAACGCCGCGACGGGCGAATAGCTGTCGAAATCCACCGCCCAACCGCCGTCGCCATGTTGTCGCGCAGCGAGCGCAGACAGTTCGGACTCGATCACTGATGCGTCGAACAACGCGCGGGTCGGGCCGCCGGGAAGCGGTGAGAAATCGAGGGGCCGCATGAATTCGCCCTCGGCTCCCCCGTCCACGTGAACCAAGCCGTCGGCCGGGATACGCGAACCAAGAGTGCTCACCAACGACGACGCTTCGGGACTGTTCCGGTGAACCGCGTCGAGAAACTGCAAGGCAAAGGCGAGCTCGAGGGCATGCAGAGAATCGGCCCCGTCGATCGCGTCGAGGCAATATCGAACGGCAGAGGCGAACCACGGATGTTCGGCGACGGCCTCGTCGAATTCGGCGACGCGAGCCGCTGCAGCACACACGATGCTGGTGATCTGCAACGACGGCGCCAACGGATCCGCGCTCACCCAGAAGGGCGCACATCCGGCTGGGTCTGCAATCGGGAAGGCGAAGGGTAAACCGCCGCCTGCCAGCGACTTGGTCTGCAACCAGTCGCACAGTTCGACCGCTCTGGGCGTCGGCGTTCCGATGTCGGCAAAGGCTTCGAAGGCGTGCAGCGCGCCGCCAGGTTGGCTCGATGCCGAGCGAAGATCCGGTTCGAGTCCCCAGCCGTACCCACCGTCCGGGTTGCGATAACTGTCCACAGCCGCCAATGCCGCGGTCCGGTCACCCTGTCCGAGAATCAAATTCAGTCGATGCCGATCGAGAGTTCTGGCATGTCCCGCCATGAACCCGACGGCCGCCCTGAGATCAACACTCATGAACGACGACTCAAGATTCGTCGCCGTCGAGCCGGAAGCCGACCTTCAACGTGACCTGGAAATGCGCCACGGCGCCGTTCTCGATGTGACCGCGAGTTTCCACCACCTCGAACCATTCGAGGTTGCGCACCGTCTCGTTCGCCCGGGCGATGGCGGTGCGAATTGCCGCGTCACTGCTCTCGGTGGACGAGCCGACGATCTCGGTCACCCGGTACACGTTGCTGCTCATGGCATTCCCTTCGTGTCAGATTCGACGAACCAACTCCTGCGCCTCGGCGCCGAGCCTCGCAAGGCGAAGATCACCGAGAGCTGTCACAGCACTACCCAACCTGTTGGTGGTGAAACCGAGCGAGAGTCCGCTGGACAGGTCCGCATACGCGCCTGAACCGCCGACTCCGTAGTGGCCTATCGCATTCCGCGGCTGCCGCCGCGCGGCAATGATCGGCGGGTGGTAACCGAGAGTCCAGTTGGGCCGCACCGCCAGCACGTAATCCCGATCGCGAGTCTGGATGGTCGACATCTGGTCGATGGTCGATTCCTTCAGGAACCGCTTCCCGTCGATCACGCCGCCGTTCGCGATGGCGCCGTACATCTTCGCGAGAGCACGCGCGCTGAACACTCCGTTCCAGCCCGGCATGACGGCGTCGTGGACAGCCGGGTTGCGCACCATGACGTCGAAACCGTCCGGCATCGCGGCCTCCGCGAGTCCGCGAGTCGGACCGACGTGTGAGAGCACGGTCGACGCGAAGGCCCAGTTCAAGCCGGCAGGGTTGATATGTGGGAACAGCTTCGCGATCCGTGGACGCTCGGTTTCGGGTACGCGGTACCAGAATTCGTCGACTCCGAGGGGCTTCGCTATCTCCGCTTGTACGACGTCGATGAACGGCTGACCGGACACCCTGGCCACAAGTTCGGCTACCAACCAGCCGTAGGTCACAGCGTGATAGCCGGGGCCTCGAAGCCGACGCGGATCCGGTTTCTCGGCAGCCAGGGCGGCAACGACCGCGTCGTAGTCCATCAGGTCGAGAGGATGCGGCATCAAGCCGCGAACTCGGTGAAGGCCCGCGCGATGTGACATCAGTTCACGGACGGTGATCTTGTCCTTGCCGGCCGCCGCGAATTCAGGCCAGTACCGAGCAACCGGGGCGTCGTAGTCGATCAACCCACGTTCGGCGAGTCGGTGAACGACGGTGCTGGCGACGCCTTTGCCGGTCGAGAACGACAGCGACACCGTGTCGTGGTCCCAGCGCCGATCACGATCGGCATTGCCGGCCCAGATGTCGAGCACTTTCTCACCGCCCAGGTACACGACGAGAGCGCCGCCACCTTGTTGCGGTTGGCGATACATCGCGAAGAAGCGGTCGGCCAAGGGAAGGAATCGCCGGTCCACGTACAGCTCGGTGCGCGAAGGCACCTCCACCCGGGCGAGTGAACCCCGTCGTGCACTGGGAGTCATCGCGTCCTCCGATCCCCGCTGATCAAGTTGCCCGGTCACCCGATCGGTGGCAGGAGCTTGACACCATTGTGACCACTGTCACGCAAGAGGCTCAGGGCCGGGGTGCCCTCACGGGGTGACCCACGTCGAAGTGCCGTCGCTGAAACATCCCTGACCTGTGGCGATATTGAAAACAAGGGTGGGACCACCTGAGCAGATCGCCCCGACGTCCGCGTCACCCACTGCCGCTCTGCCGCCAGGTCCGCTGAGCACCACGGCAAAGGGTGAGGAGTCGGTGCGACCGAGTGCGAGCGAACCCGGGCCGTACGCGACCGCGGCAAGTAACCCACCGCGCGACTCCGCCGCAGCAACGCCGCCGAAGAGGCCGAGGCCTGCCGACCTGCCGCCGTCTCGAGAATCCGCGACGCCGACGCCGTCGCCCTCGACGTGTGAAATCGCGTAACTGGAGGGATCTGCCACCGCTCGGCATGCGGATGACCCGTCGACGATCGTCTGATCTTGCCCGCGCGCCGAACAATCCAACGTCGCGGCTGACGCTGTTCCGCTACCGAGTGACAATCCGAAGGCGGCAAGAATCACACCGCCCGCCGCTAAGCTTGCTGCTCGCATTTTCCGGCGATCCATATCCAACCCCCACAGTGCATTCGACGTGACCGTACATTCGACGTCTGATCGAATTACCCGATATGTCCGCCTCTGACGCTACCCGTCTTTGTTCTTCCGATCGCGGTCCTTGCTCGGTTGAACACGTTTGGGTTCACCGGGCATTTTGGGATAGTTCGGCGGGTACGGCAGATCGCCCAGTCCTGCCGCCAGATCCTTCTCCCACATCTCCAACAGAACATCGAGGGCAAAGGCCTTGTCGTGCATGGCTTCCATCGGATCACCACGATCGGCGAGCAAGCCGGGAACCGTGGCGATGGTGCAGTCGTCTGGATGCACGTCGCGCAGTTCGTCCCAGGTCACCGGCGTCGACACAGTTGCGATCGGCGTCTTACGAGCGGAATACGCCGCCGCGATCGTCCGGTCACGGGCATTCTGATTGAAGTCGATGAAGATCCGTTCACCCCGCTCTTCCTTCCACCACGCGGTTGTGGCGCGATCGGCACTACGACGCTCGACTTCACGGGCGAGGGCGATACCCGCGTGACGGACCTCGACAAAATCCCAGCGCGCCTCGAGCGGGATGTAGACGTGAAGGCCTCGGCCACCGGACGTCTTGGGAAATCCTTCCAATCCCAACTCAGCGAGCAGAGGGCGAAGGACCTCGTCCGCGATGGCAACGGCCTCGTCGAACCCGGTCCCCGGTTGCGGATCGAGATCGATGCGCAGTTCGTCCGGGTGGTCGGTGTCCGGGCACCGCACGGCCCAGGGATGAAACGTGACAGTCCCGAGATTGGCGGCCCACACGATGTTCGCAGCACTTCGCACTCGAAGGACGTCGGCCTTGCGACCCGACGGGAACGTGACCTCGCAGGATTCGACGTGCTCGGGCCGTTTTGCCGGCAGCCGCTTCTGGTAAACCTCTTCGCCCTCGATGCCGTCGGGGAATCGCTGAAGATGAGTTGGCCGATCTTGGAGCGCCCGCAACGCTGCACCCTGCAGCGCCACCGTTCGGTAGTACTCGACAAGATGCCGTTTGGTTCCGCCGTCCTCACCCAACTGCGGATAGTAGATCTTGTCCGGGCTCGACAATCGGACCGCGATCCCGTCGACGTCCAGTTCCTCTGCCGGGCTCGCCATCACTTACCGCCTGCAAGAACATCCGCGAAGTCGTATCGCACCGGAACCTCCAACTGATCGAATGTGCATTCGTCGGGCACCCTGTCCGGACGCCAGCGCAGGAATCGTGCGGCGTGCCGAAAGCGTTCCCCTTCCATCTGGTCGTACGCCACTTCGAGCACCCGCTCAGGACGAAGCGGAATCCAGGAGCGGTCTGCGGCCGATCTCCACCGGCTGGCCTCTCCCTCGGCTACAACGTCGTCCCCGAGGCGCAAAGGTTCGAGTTCGGCCAACAACTCGATCCGCCGCGCCGCGGTGAAAGCAGAAGCGCCACCGATCATCTTCAATTCGGAACCGTCGTACAGACCAAGAAGCATCGACCCGATACCTGGCTGACTCTTGTGGGGACGGTAGCCCAGCAGTACGACATCCGCGGTCCTGGCGTGTTTCACCTTGATCATCTCGCGCTTGTTCGGCAGGTACGGTCCCGCCAGCTTCTTGGCGACAACCCCGTCGAGACCCGCGCCTTCGAAGGTTTCGAACCAGGCCATTGCTTCGGCGCTGTCGGCCGTCGCTGCCGTGACGTGGCAACTCGGCCCGCCACCGATGCAATCGAGGAGCAGCGCACGTCGGACCCCGAAGTCCTCGATCGAGACGTCGCGATCGCCGAGCGCCAGTAAATCGAACCCGACAAATTGCGCGGGCGTCTGTTCCGACAACAATGCGACGCGGCTCGCGGCGGGGTGAATCCGCTCGGAGAGCGCTTCCCAACTCAGGCGCGTCACACCGTCGATCTCACGGGGAACCACCAGTTCTCCGTCCACCACACATTTTTCGGGCAATTCAGACTTGACGGCTTCCACCGCTTCGGGAAAGTACCGCGCCAGGTCCTTTCCTCCTCGCGATCCGAGCACCACTTCGTCACCGTCACGAAAGATGATTGCTCGAAATCCGTCCCATTTCGGCTCGTACGACCACGTCGGGTCACCGGACTCGGGCTGAGGCGGCACAGTGGCCGCAGCCTTCGCGAGCATCGGGGCGAGCGGCGGCATCAGGGGTAGCTCCACCTACCCATACTGACAGTCCGGTTGGCAATTCGACTACCGATGTATTGGAATAGGTCCCGAACAATCCACGAACCAACAGAACTATCCAAGAATCAACAAAGGGGTCCTTATGTCCGGAATCGTCCGGCGACTTTGCACTGCGGTGATCGCAACTTCTGCAATCGCCGCCTTCACCGTCGGTTGCGGTTCCGACATCGAGCCGAAAGCCATTGCGGAATCATCTTCCTCGGTTGCCGATTCGACCACTACCTCCGCAGCCCCGACCACCTCGAAGATCACCGGCCAGGAGGGTTCGGACGACGGCGGCGACGTCGACATCGACGTGTCGATCGGTGATTGCGTCAAACTCGGCGGTACCACGACGGCCGCGGAAATCGACAACGCGGACTGCGGTAGCAAGGATTCCAACTACAAGGTGGTCGCCAAGGTTCCCACCTCTGATCTGTGTGCCTCCGATGTCGACTCGTACTACTACGAGACCCTCGCGGGTGACGAGCAGGGCGCTGTCTGTCTCGACGTCGACTGGGTAGTCGGCGGATGCATGGATCTCGGCAGCGGAATGGACGAGCCCGCCCGCATCGAATGCTCGGATACCAGCGGCACCAACGTCGTCGAGGTCGTCGAAATTCTGCAGAACTCCACGTCGATCGACGAATGCGGTTCGGGGGCAGACTCGGGATTCGAGCACCCGGAACGTAAGTTCACGGTCTGCGTCGCAACGCTCTGATTCGAGCGCCCTCCCGAAGAACACCTGTGCGCCTTGCCAACCGATCTCGGTTGGCAAGGCGCACAGCGCTTTCTACACCAATGCTTTCTACAACCAGCCCCGACGTTTGAAGATCGTGTAGAGACTTCCACACGTCAGGAACATCATCGAGAGTGCAAACGGATAGCCCAAGTGCCAGTGCAGCTCCGGCATGTCGTCGAAGTTCATCCCGTACACGGTTCCGATGAGCGTCGGCGCGAAGAGAATTGCCGCCCACGCCGAGACCTTCTTGATCTCCTCGTTCTGCGCGTAGCTTGCCTGCGTCAGATTGCGCATCTCCTCGTTCTGGTTCTGCGACACCAGAGTTGCGTTCACCGTGAGGATGTTTCCGAGCAACTGACGAAAGCCGTCGGCCCGCTCCACCACAGTCGTCGCATGGTCGGTGACGTCGCGCAGGTATCGCTGGAGTTCCTCGTCCGTGTGGTACTTGTCGAACCCTGCCGACAACCCACGCAGCATTCCCAGCAGCGGACGCGTCGCCCGCTGGAATTCGATCACCTCACGGGTCAGTTCGTAGATGCGACGCGAAACTCCGGGATCGCCACTGAATACTTCGGTTTCGATCTCGTCGATGTCGTTCTGCAGTCCGGCCACCACCGGGGCGTACCCGTCGACGACTGCGTCGAGAATGGCATAGAGAACGGCCTCGGTACCCAACCGCAACAGGTCAGGATCGTTCTCCATGCGAGTCCGCACCGCCGACAGATCCGGCGATTCACTGTGACGGACGGTCAGAATGAAGTTCGGACCACAGAAGATGTGCAACTCGCCGAATTCGACCCGCTCGGTCTCGTCGCGGTACCGCGCAGCACGCAGCACCACGAACAGTGTCTTGCCGTAGCGCTCGAGCTTGGGGCGCTGGTGCGCGACGATCGCATCCTCGACCGCCAGTTCGTGGAGGTCGAAATGTTGTGCAGCGGCATACAACTGGGCGTCGTCGGGCCGGTACATGCCGATCCACGCCATCGACTGCGAATCCGGAAGGCATGACAGTGCTTCCGCCAGCGTGGACGGTGACGCTATCCGCTCGCCGTCGCGGTACACGCCGCTGTTGACGACGGTCGATTCGACGGGCGCCACCGCCTCGGGCGGGGCAGCCTTGACGACGGTGCGTGCGGCACGCGAGTGTCCGGGATGTGAGTCACCGAGCCCCGCGGAACGACGCGGCAGTACCGAACGTGAACGACGAAATTCGCGCATGCTGAACAGCTTTCGAGGGAAGAGTGAACGACGACGCTTGCTTCACAGCAAAGCCGAAGCCGATGAACACACGATGAAGCTGCAGCAAAATACCGGATCAACCCGGGCGGCTACAGCTTCAGTTGGTACTCGGAGGTTGGCCACGCATTACAGCCACACCTCCTCTTCCCTGAATTCCTACGCAAGTCCGCGCACGACGCCAACATGCTACCCCGACTGTCAGAGCGGGACAAACCGAACGACAAGCCGCAGGACAGCACGAACCGGTCGGAGGAAACCCGCTCGACGAATGCAGCTTTCAGTCAGTTCGCAGCGCGCAATCCGCCGATCAACAGTTCGACGATCTGGTCCGCCAACGACTCCGTCTCCGCCAAAGTCTGCCCTTCACGCCTTCGGTACCAGAGGTCGATGCCGTTGAGACTGCTGAGGAGGACTTTTGCCGCCATTCGAGGTGAGCCCGCACGAATGGAACCATCCGCGACACCTTCGGTCATCACGTCGACGAACAGATTCTCGTAATCGAGTCGCAGCGAATTCAGTTCCACGAGGACTTGCTGTTGTCTCGGTTTGAGCGCGGAGTTCATCTGGCCCCGGACGCCTTGGTGGATCGTGTGGTGGTACCCGAGATGTGTCATGAGATTGACCAGGTGGGCGTGCGACATCGCTTCGAGACGCGCGAGGCCGCTTTCTGCCCCGCCCATCCGAGACTCGACCTCAGCGCGGAGCAGGCTCATCCCGCGCTCGTAGATTGCCAGGTAGATGTCGAACTTGGAACGAAAGTGGTAGTAGACAAGACCTTTGGTGGCGCCGATTCGATCGGCCAGTAAATCTACAGTCGTGGCTGCGTAACCGTCTTCGGCAAAGGCGTCGGCGGCGCTGGTGATGATCGCGGATCGCACGTCCGGAAGATCACTACTCATTCGACTTCCACTCCCATTCACACTGCCTGCCGGCCCTTGACTGTTTCCACGCCATCGCATAGTAATACTGAGTAGTATCCCAGATCAGAGAGGTTTTCCAATGTCGTTGGATTTTTCCGGCAAGGTAGCGATCATCACGGGCGCAGGCGGCGGACTCGGCCGTTCACACGCATTGGCCCTCGCCGCACGCGGCGCACGCGTCGTCGTCAACGACATGGGTGGCTCGGTCAACGGCAGTGGCGGCGCTGATACCGCAGCAGCCAAGGTAGTGGCGGAAATCGTCGAGCTGGGCGGCGAGGCCATCGCGGACCACTGCGACATCACTGACGTCGACGCCGTTGCCGCCATGGTCGCGACGGCCGTGGACAAGTGGGGCCGCGTGGACATCCTGATCAACAACGCCGGAATCCTGCGCGACAAGTCGTTCATCAAGGCCGAGCTCGACGACTTCCGCAAAGTCATCGACGTGCATCTGATGGGTTCCGTCATCTGTTCCAAGGCAGTCTGGCCGCACATGGTCGAACAGAACTACGGACGCATCCTCATGACTACGTCGGCATCGGGAATTTACGGCAACTTCGGCCAGGCGAACTACGGCGCCGCGAAGTCCGGCGTCGTCGGCCTCATGAACGTTCTCGCCATCGAGGGCGAACGCAAGGGCATCCGCGTCAACTCGCTGGCCCCGACCGCCGCGACCCGCATGACCGAAGACCTCCTCGACGAGAAGACTCTCGCTCTGCTTGCACCCGAATCGATTTCACCCGGCGCACTGTTCATGGTCTCCGATGACGCACCGACGAAGACCATCCTCAGCGCCGGCGCCGGCGTCTTCGCGATCGCTCGCATGGAAGAGTCGCAGGGCGTCTACATCCCCGAAAGCGCACTCTCCCCCGAGGTCGTCGCCGAACGGTGGTCCGAGATCAGTGACATGACCGATTCCGTCCAGGTGCCCGCGGCGTTCGATCAGACCCGCCGGTTCGTCGAGAAGGCCGTGGCGGAGCAGCCCAGCAACTGAGCAGAGCAACCAGACAACTGATCGACCCCGCTCCCCCTAAGGTGTGGTGGTGACCACACCTACGGGAGTATCGATCGTCGACATCGTCGACAGACTGGGAATGACGTTCCTCAGCGGTGGCGACACTGTCGACGGCGCCCGCACTGTCAGCCGCGTGACCCTGCACGAAGGGTCCGAAGCTACCCAGGACAGTGCGGGCGCCGTCGTACTCGGCGCAGGTCTCGCAGGTTCGGCCGATATCGCAACGGCGGTAAGAGAATACGGCTCGGCAGGTGCGGTAGCGCTGATCGTCAAAGAGCCCCTGGACTTCGACGGCCTCGTCGAGAAGGCGGTGGCCGACACCGACGTCGCACTCCTCGGAATGGTCAAGGATGCAAGCTGGCTGCAAAGCGCGTCGTTGATCAACGAGATCCTCGAATCCGGCAACAACGGGGACCGCACGTCGGCCGCCGACGCCGACCTGTTCGATCTTGCCAACTCGATCGCTCAGGTATTGAACGGCCCGGTCACCATCGAGAATCAGTCGAGCCGGATCCTCGCGTTCTCGGCGGATCAAGCCTTCGGCGACGAGGCACGTAAGCAGAGTGTCCTCGGACATCAAGTGCCGCAGCACTATTCCGATCGGCTCAGGTCAATGGGGTATTTCAACAAGATCTACGGCTCTACCCTGCCGGTATTTCTACCGGGTATCGGGCCGGGCATCAGGCCCCGCGTCGGCATGCGAATACATGCGGCATCGCAGATCCTCGGTTCGATCTGGGTGATCCTGGACGAGGAGCCGAACGAATTGCAGGTCAAAACGCTCGTCGAGGCGGCGGGCGTGGCCGCGATGAGTTTGCTTCGCGCCAAGCTGGCAGCCGATTCCGCACGACGGCTGAGGTTGGGCGAGGTGATCACGTTACTGAGTGGCGGCACTTCAGCCAAGGAAGCGGCCGAGCGACTGGGCTACGGCCGCTCGAAGGCAAACGTACTTGCGGCCGGCTTCCGTAGCGGCGCCGGTGCATCGTTGGAGGCCGAAGCCGATGTCGATCAACTGGCCCTGACACTCAATACCTATCTCGACCAAGTATTTCCGCTGTCGGTGGCGGCAGCGATCGGCGGCACCGTCTACGCCGTCATCCCACACACCCGGCACCAGACCGACGACGACTACGTGCGTCGGATCGCGTCGGAGTTTGCAGACCGTTCCCGTTCGGAAAAGTCGGTGGTCATCGGAATCGGTGCGACAGTGGCCGACGTGATGACGCTGGAGAAGTCACGCGACGAAGCCGACCGAGCACTTCGCGTTCTGAGGTCGACGTGGAATTCTTCGGGCCGGACCGTCGCGCGCGCCGACGACGTGCAGATCAATTCCCTACTTCTGCGCCTCTCCGACGCCCTGGCGGACGAGAACGAGACCGCATCGGGTCCGCTCGCGGTACTGCGCGAGTACGACCGCAGTCACGACATCAACCTTGTCGACACTCTCCGCGCCTGGCTCGACACGTTCGGCGACATTCCGGCTGCTGCGTCCTTGGTTCACATCCACGTCAACACGTTCCGGTACCGCCTCAAGAAGCTTGCCGGGATTGCCGGCATCGATCTCGATGATCCGGAAACTCGATTCAGCCTGATGCTCCAGCTTCGTCTCTTCCATCCGACAATGTTGTAGCGATCTACCAAGTCTCACGAAACATTCGTAAATCCGGACGATGTTCTCGTTCTTTTGTTGGGTGAAGATTCAAGCAATCGTCTTTTGCTCCTGACCCGACAGACCTCGCGTCACTCGGGCGGGACCACACCTTCCGGAGGCACCATGAAACAACGGTCCTACGCACTACTGGCCGCGGCAACCGGCACTGTCCTTGCCCTGACCGCATGCTCGTCGGGTGGATCATCAGGTTCGGGTGGGGGTGAGCCGCTCACCGACGGCACCTTCAAGTTTGCACTCGTGGCCGACCCCGGCGCTCTGAATCCGCTGATGACTGCCGCTTCACCGGCACACGCACTGGCACGTCTGAGCTACGACTATCTGCTCAACCCAGATCCCGATACCGGCGTCACCAGGCCGTGGCTCGCCGAAAAATGGGAAGAGACAACTACTTCCGCGTCGTTCACCATTCGCGACGGCGTCACCTGTACCGACGGATCCGCCCTGACTGCTCAGACTGTCGCAGACACCGTCAACTTCATCACGAACGCCGCAAACAAATCCGCTCTCCGCGGGGTGTACGCACCGGCAACTGCAACTGCCAACGCCGACCTGGCAACACGGACAGTGACTGTTACGACTCCGGAGCCCTCGCCCTTCCTGCTCCTCAATCTGGCGCGGATTCCGATCATGTGCGAGGCAGGGTTGAAGGATCCGACGGCGGCAAACAAGACGACCTTCGGATCGGGCATGTTCCAGATGACCGAGGCAGTCGCCAACGATCATTACTCCTACGTTCGGCGCGACGGATACAACTGGGGACCTGACGACACCACCTCCGACACTGCCGGAGTGCCCAAGAATGTCGTCGCGTCCATCGTGACCAATACGAGTACGTCTGCGAATCAGCTGTTGTCCGGTGATCTGAATGCCGCCGCCGTCTCCGGCGCCGATCAGGACCGATTGAATGCCGCGAACCTGAACACGGTCAAGCAGCCGGCTCCGGCAGGCGAGATGTTCTTCAATCACAGCCCGGGTAATCCGACCAGCGATCCGGCCGTGCGCAAAGCCCTTGTCCAGGCGCTCAATCTCGACGACCTCGCCGAGATCTTCACCGCCGGCCGCGGAACCCGGTCTACCACGATGGTGTCCATCGAACCGAGGGCCTGCATCTACGACTCTGTCGCCGGAAACCTGCCGGCCTTCGATCCCAGCGCAGCCGCAGAAACTCTCGAATCAGCGGGCTGGAAAATCGGTGCCGACGGTAAGCGCAGCAAGGACGGCACACCGCTCCGACTTCGGATGGTCTACGAAACGTTCGGTGACTCGACCGATGCTGCCGCCGACGTCGCACTCAACGCTTGGAACAATCTGGGCGCAACTGTCGAACTCACCAGCGGAGACTCGAACAAGATCCTCGATGTAGCACTCAGCGGCAAGGACAACACCGCGTGGGATGTTGCGTGGGAGCCGATCAACGTCGCGCTGCCCAGCATGCTCGTACCCTTCCTCTCCGGTCCGGTGCCAGCTGCGGGACTCAATTTCTCGTCGATCTCCAACCCGGCCTACGACGCAGCCGTCGCCAAGGCTTCGGGACTGACCGGCGAGGATGCTTGTGCCGCTTGGGCAGACGCCGAATCAGAGATCATCAAAGCAAACTCCGCGGTACCTTTTGCCGACAAGATCACGACTCTCTACTTCAACAATGCGGGTCTCGCATTCGGCCGTAATTTCACCGGTTCGGCCCTGCGCCTGTACCAGTAGACCGCCGGTAGCGACCGGGGAAATCGTCGTGTTTCGCCGGTCGCTGTCGGTATACGGACAGGTATTCACTGATCCTGACGGTTTTCGTGGGAGCGGACGAAAATCGACCCGATTTTCGTGAGGATCGACAGAGATGCGCGTCACGTCATGCGCCAAGATTTAGCAGTCAACACTCAACCGCGCCCTCACGTTTTTCGCTCGGGCCCCTGCTCCATCACGGAGGCACCATGAAACACCGCTTCTATCCAACACTTGCGGCAGCCGCAGGGCTCACGCTTGTGTTGTCTGCTTGTGGCTCGGGAGGCACGTCCTCGGGCGCCAGTGGCGGTGAACCGGCCACCGACGGGACCTTCCGTTTCGCCCTGCAGGCCGATCCGGGTGCACTCAACCCGATCATGTCGGCCGCCTCGGCGACCGCCGAGTTGTCTCGTTTGGCGTACGACTACCTGATCTACCAGGATCCCGATACCAGTGAAGTCGGACCGTGGTTGGCGGAGAAGTGGGAGGAGACCCCGACCTCGGCGTCCTTCACCATCCGTGACGGGGTGACCTGTACCGACGGATCGACGCTGACACCGCAGACCGTCGCGGACAACATCAACTTCGTGGCCAACCCGGACAACGGTTCACAGTTGCGCGGGTCCTCCGTACCGACCGGCGCCACTGCGACTGCCGATCCGGCAACGCGCACTGTCACGGTGACCACTCCGGCGCCGAGCCCGTTCCTTCTTCTCAACGTCGGTCGCCTGCCGATCCTGTGCGAGGCCGGATTGAAAGATCCGACAGCGTCGAACAAGAAGTCGCTCGGCACCGGCATGTTCGAAGTCACCGAAGTTGCCGCCAACGACCACTACACGTTCCAGCGTCGCGAGGGCTACAACTGGGGCCCCGACGGCACGACCTCCGACACCCCGGGCGTCCCCAAGACGGTCGTCGCCGCCATGTCGCCGAACGTGAGCACCGCCGCAAATCAGCTGCTCTCGGGTGAACTCAACGCAGCTCCGATCGCCGGTCCGGACAAGGACCGCGTCGCGGCAGCCAATCTGGACTCCGTCGGTCGGCCTCTGCCGGCAGGCCAGATGTACTTCAACCAGATCGCGAGTAATCCCACCAGCGATCCCGCAGTGCGCAAGGCCCTGATCCAAGCGGTCGATCTCGACGACCTCACTCAGGTCATCACCGCCGGACACGGTGTCCGGGCAACCAGCCTCGTCGCCGTCGAACCGCGCGCCTGCGTTTACGACTCTGTCGCAGGCAACCTTCCGGACTTCGACCTCACTGCCGCCAAGGCAACACTGGACGGCGCTGGTTGGACCGCCGGCGCTGACGGCAAGCGAAGCAAGGATGGCAAGCCGCTCAATCTCCGCCTCGTGTACGACGGCACCGACGATCCGCGCAACGCGGCGGCCGAACTTGCTCAGTCGGCGTGGTCCGAACTCGGCGCAAACGTCGAGGTGACCGGGGGCGACTCGAACAAGATCATCGACGTCATTCTGAGCGGCAAGGACAACTCTGCCTGGGACATCGCCTGGGTCCAGGTCAACTCCTCGCTGCCCAGCACCTTCACTGCGTACTTTGCCGGGCCGGTTCCCGCAGCAGGCAAGAACTTCGGATCGGTCAGCAACCCCGCCTACGAAGCAGCAGCCACCAAGGCTTCCAGTCTGACCGGTAGCGACGCTTGTGACGCCTGGGCCGACGCCGAGTCGGAGCTCACCAAGACGATCGCGGCCGTGCCCTTCGCAGACTCCGTCATGAACGTGTACTTCAACAAGGCCGGACTCTCATTCGGCAAGTCGCTCA
Organism: Rhodococcus sp. MH15; assembly: GCF_019266045.1. Lineage (NCBI taxonomy): Bacteria > Bacillati > Actinomycetota > Actinomycetes > Mycobacteriales > Nocardiaceae > Rhodococcus > Rhodococcus sp. MH15. The sequence continues at coordinate 771,077 of NZ_LPNP01000080.1, read as the reverse complement.
ACGGTTCTGCGCTGCGTCTCTACCAGTAGGCCGTCCGCCCACTCTGAAATATCTTCCCGCCCCAGCATCCCGCCCTCGGAAAGACAGCCCATGAGTCAAACTATTGAAGCCGCGAAACCAGAAGCGGCGCCTCAGGCTCGAGCAAAGTGGCTCGAGTCCGACAGCTGGCCCGCATATCTTCTGCGTCGTTTCGGCACCTTCGTGATTTCACTCTGGGCGCTGGTGACTGCGGCGTTCCTGATGCTCCAACTGATTCCGGGAGACCCGGTTCGGTTGGCACTGGGAATGAACGCACCGGTCGAACTGGTCGAGACAACGAGGTCTCAGCTCGGTTACGACCTTCCCTTGTGGCAGCAGTACTTCCGATTCGTCGGCGGGTTGCTGAGCGGGAATCCCGGTGACTCGATCACCTTGAGGACTCCGGTCTTCGAGGTGATCGCGTCCCGCCTACCGGCAACACTCGAACTGGCTGTACTCACAGTCGTCACGGTGCTGCTAGTGGGCATTCCGATCGGCCTCATCTTCGCTGCACTGACCCGCAACGGTCGACGACGCGGAGTCGAGATCGGTTACACCGCAACGTCGGGCACCATCGCCGTGATCCCCGAGTTCATGTTCGGTACGGCGCTGGTCTACCTCTTTGCCGTCACGTTCCCTGTTCTGCCCGTCGCCGGCCGAGGTGGACCGGAAAGCTACATCCTCCCGGTCGCGGCCATGTCGATCGGTGCCATCGCCTCGATGTCGCGCATCGTCCGTGCAGAGGCGCTCGGCGTGTTGGACATGGACTACATCCGTACGGCGCGCGCCAAGCGAATGCCCGTGGCACGAATCTACTTCCGTCATGCAATGCCCAACCTCATGACGTCGACGCTGACGCTCGCCGGACTCCTCCTGGGTGGTCTGATTGCCGGCACCGTGCTCATCGAGAGCATCTTCGCCTGGCCCGGCATGGGCATGGCGCTGGTCAAGTCCATCACCGAGAAGGACTACCCGCTCGCCCAGACACTGGTCGTGATCTACGGCGCCATCGTCCTTCTCATCAATTTCATCGTCGACGTGGTGCTCGCTCTCATCGACCCACGATCCACAATTCGGGAGAACTGAGTTGAGCACCTCACCTACGGCCCCCACTGCGGCCCCCAAGACGCCCCCGCGACGACACTGGATCGTCGGAACGTTCCGCACCCCATTGGGAATCCTGGCCCTCACCTTCCTGACCGCTCTGATCGCCCTCGTCATCTTCGGACCGATGATCTGGGGTGACGCCGCTGTCGCAGCCAACCCGAAGGCACTGTCTCAGGGACCGAGTTCCGAGCACATCTTCGGCACCGACGCCGGCGGGCGTGACGTCTTCGCCCGCACGATGACCGCCGCGAGACTGTCGGTGCTCATGGCTCTCGGAGCCGTCGCACTCGGTGTCACAATTGGCCTGATACTCGGTACGCTCCCGACGCTCGCTCCCCGCTGGGTCGGACGCATGGTCGTGGCATTCCTCAACTTCGCCATCGCATTCCCCGGACTGCTCCTCGCGATCTTCCTGTTGGTCGTTCTCGGACAGGGTGCTGGCAGCGCGGTGATCGCCATCGGCCTCGCCCTGGCCTCGCCGTTCGCGAGGTTGACGTACGCACTGGCTTCGTCGGTCAACGGACGCGACTTCATCGACGCAGCACGCATCCTCGGGGTTACCAAGCCGGGGCTGCTGTTCCGCCACATTCTCCCCAATATCCGTGAACCACTCATCGTCAATGCCAGCATCGCTGTCGGCAGCGGCCTGGTGGTCTTCGCCGGACTCTCGTTCCTCGGCTTGGGCATTCAGCCGCCTGCATTCGACTGGGGCCGGATGCTCAACGAAGGTCTGTCGAAGATCTTCGTCAACCCGGCGACCGCACTCGCCCCCGGCATCGCCGTCGTGCTCGCCGGCTTGACCTTCACGCTGCTCGGCGAGGCCATTGCTCGCGGCGCGGGAGTTCGCAGCCCGATCAGCAGTCGCCTGCCGAAGTGGAAGCCGATCAACCGGAAAACTGCCCAGGCCGATTCGGCGCCCACCGACGAAGACGCGGTACTGACCGTCCGCAACATGTCCGTCGCAGTCCCCGCGGGTGACGACTGGCGTCGCCCCGTCGACAACATCAGTTTTACAGTTCACCGCGGCGAAACCGTGGGCATCGTCGGTGAATCCGGGTCCGGAAAGTCACTGAGTTGCATGGCAATCGCGCAGCTGACCGACCACCCCACCGTGGTCGACGCCGGGCTCATCGAGTTCGACGGCACCGTGCTGATGAAGGACGGCAAGCGGCCGGACGACGCGGCTTCGCGCAAGGTTGCCCGCCAACTCGGCACACGTATGGCGATGGTGTTCCAGGATCCGATGTCGTCCATGAATCCGTCTCTCAAGGTCGGATACCAGGTCGCCGAGATCGGTTGGCTCCACGAAGGTATGAGCAAGGCCGACGCGAAGAAGGCGGCAGTCGAGCGACTGAACGCCGTCAAGATCCCCGACGCGCCCAGGCGTGCGAAGCAGTACCCCCACGAGTTCTCCGGCGGTATGCGTCAGCGCGCGATGATCGCCATGGGTCTGATGGGTAAGCCCGCTCTGATCATCGCGGACGAACCCACCACTGCGCTCGACGTGACCGTTCAGCGTGAGGTCCTCGGGCTGCTCCACGAGGTTCGCGAAGAAACCGGCGCCGCAATCCTTCTCATCTCGCACGACATGGCCGTCATCACCGGCATGTGCACCCGTGTCCTCGTCATGTTTGCCGGCGAAATCGTCGAAGACATCGCAGTCGACGATCTGATTGCCGGCCGTGCAAAGCATCCGTACACCCGCGCGCTGATCGCCGCGGTCCCCACCATGAGCACCGATCGCGACAAGCCGCTTGCCACCGTCGACGAAGCCTGGCAGGTGGAGAGCCTCGACGCCGAGGAGAGCACCGCCGACATCGAGTTGGAAGAACTGTTGGCTGTTGCAGAGGAGATCCGATGAGCAGACTCGAATTCCGTGACGTCAACGTTCACCTCGGTAGCGGTTCGAAAAAATTCCACGCCGTCAAGAACATCAATCTCGACATCCCCTCCGGATCGGTGGTCGGTCTCGTCGGTGAATCGGGTTCCGGAAAGTCGACACTGGCGCGAGCAACTGTCGGCCTGGCCGAGCCCAGTTCCGGCCAGATCCTTCTCGACGGTGTGGACGTCGCTCACGCCCGCGGCGCGACGGCTCGTCTGCGCCACCGGATCCAGATGGTCTTCCAAGATCCGTACTCGTGCCTCGACCCGCGAATGACCATCGGCCAGTCACTCGCCGAGGCGCTGCGGTCCACCGAGCGTCGTGACAAAGCTCGGCGCAGCCGCGGCGACCGCGCCGCCGAGGTCGCTCGACTCCTCACCACCGTCCAACTGCCGGTGGAGAAGGCGCACGAATACCCATCGTCGTTGTCGGGTGGTCAGCGCCAACGCGTTGCCCTCGCGCGGGCTTTGGCAGCCGCACCGGCAGTTCTGCTTGCCGACGAAATCACCTCCGCTCTGGACGTGTCCGTGCAGGGCGCGGTTCTGAATCTGTTGGTGGATCTGCAGAAGCAGCTTGGTCTGACGGTTCTGTTCGTCAGTCACAACCTGGCGGTGATCCGCTACGTCTGTGACCACGTCGCAGTCATGCTCGGCGGCGAGATCGTCGAGCACGGGCCGGTTCTCGACGTGATCGATTCGCCAAAGGAGCCGTACACGGCAAAGCTGTTGTCCGCGATCCCGACATTCGGGGAGCCGATGTTCCAATGACAACGCCGACCACTCTCGACTCCCCCGCTGCCGTAGCCCGTGCCGAAGAACGTCGTTCGGCGAGAATCCAGGATTACGCGTCCGTAGTTACACCGACCAGCATCGCCGTATCGGCGTCGGGACGCATTGCATACGTACGTACCGAAGCGAATCCGGCTGCGGATACCAACGAGCACTCGATCTGGTTGGCTTCCCCGCAACTACAGCTCACCGCGGGACCTGCCGACACCTCGCCGGCTTGGCATCCCGTTTCGACGCTGTTGGTCTTCGTTCGGCCGGATTCCTCGGGCACACCACAACTGTGGAAGGTCGACGCCACCGGGGGCCCGGCAACACAGCTGACCACCACGGCGCAGCTCCCGCTCGGCGCGGGGGCACCGGTGTTCTCTCCCGACGGCGCTCGGATCGCCTTCAGCGCCCCCGTCGACCGCACTGCCGCCGGATCGTCATGCCTCTTGGTGACGAAGCGCCTCAACTACAAGGTCGACGGATCCGGTGTCCGGGGCAGCGTTCGGGCGCACTTGTTCGAGTTCGATCTGGCCGCCGGCTCGCTTCGGCAGCTGACGGACGGCGATTGGGACGCTTCGCATCCCGCGTACAGTCCCGACGGCACCGAACTGGCTTTCACCGCGGCGATGGACGGCGACGCCGATCTGACGCGGGCGAGTTCCGCCTGGACCGTATCGCTGACTGATCTCGCCTCCGCTCCGCGGATGTTGGGGCACGCACGCGGCATCGCAGGACCACTTGCATGGACACCTGCCGGCGACGCCGTCGTAGCAGTCGGTTGGCACACACCGATCATTCACAACAACGAACTTCTTGTCCTGCACCGCGACCAGCGAGTGGAAGACCGCAGCCTGACGTCCGGACTCGACCGAAACGTCATGCCGGGCGGAAACGGTTATCCCGGTGGCGCACCGAGTTTCACCGCCGACGGCGACATCGTCTTCTGCATCCGCAACCACGGCTCCACCGAACTGCACAAGGTCGATTTCGGATCAGGCTCCGTCTCACCACTTCTCACCGGCGAGCAGACAGTGGTCTCAGGCCTTGCCCTGACGTCCGGGCGAGCCGTCGTCGCGCTGGCAACGGCGACATCCTTCGGCGAGGTCGCCGTCATCGACCTCGAGACTCGTGCAGTCGAAACGGTCACCGAATTGAACACGGAACTGACAACTTCCGTCGCGTTTCCAGTCGCCTCCGAGCGTTGGTTCGACATCAGCGACAGCACCCGTGTTCAGGGTTGGATCCTGCGCGACCCGAACGTCACGGGCGCCGGTCCGCTGGTTCTGGACGTCCACGGCGGACCACACAATGCCTGGACCGGAACGCCCACCGTGATGCACGCATACCACGCGGAACTGGTCGCGCTGGGATTCACGGTCTTGATGATCAATCCGCGCGGAAGTGACGGCTACGGAAACGACTTCTTCGACGGTGTGCGGGACGGCTGGGGTGAGGCGGATCGTGCCGACCTGCTCGAACCGGTCGAAACCCTTGTCGCCGAGGGGATGGCCGATCCGAAGCAACTGGTACTCACGGGCTACAGCTACGGCGGATTCATGACGTGCGCCCTGACGTCCGTCACCGATCGGTTTGCCGTAGCGGTCGCCGGTGGTCTCGTTTGCGACATCGCGAACACAGCCGGCCCCTCGGACGAGGGCATCTTGCTGCAGACGGTCGAATTCGACCCGCAGTCATCTCGGGTACAGGAACTTTCGCCGCTGGGGCGAGTCTCCCAGGTGACGACACCGACGCTGATCCTTCACGGCGGCAGCGACGTCCGTTGCCCGGTCAACCAGGCCGAACAGTGGTTCGGTGGACTGCGTTTGGCCGGCACCCCGACCGAGTTGGTGGTTTTCCCGGACGCGTCACATGCCTTCGTGTTGACGGGTCGGCCGTCCCACCGACTGGAGTACAGCACTCGTCTCGTCGACTGGATCGAACGGCACCTCTCCCCCAAGCCCGCACTGACCACGGTCGATCCCGACTACTGGCAGTACCGACTCGACACCCTGAGTGCGAAGTACGGGGTGCCCGGCGCCTCGCTGGGAATTCTGACCACAACCCGCAGCGGATTCGACCGCACCGTGATCACGTCCGGTGTCGTCAGTACCCGCACCGGCGTCGCGGCTACGCCCGACACGCTGTTCCAGATGGGTTCGATCAGCAAGGTCTGGACGGCCACCCTGATCATGCAGCTCGTCGAAGAAGGATTGCTGGATCTCGACTCACCTGTCCGGAACATCCTGCCGGACTTCGCAGTTGCCGACGCGGTAGCCACCGAAACGGTCACGACTCGCCACCTGTTGACTCACACCAGTGGCATCGACGGTGACGTTTTCATCGACGGCGGGCGCGGCGACGACTGCGTCGAGCGATACGTCGCATCACTGAAATCAACGGTGCAGCTCTTCGCCCCCGGCACCGATTGGTCGTACTGCAACACCGGCTTCGTGATCGCCGGACGAATCATCGAGGTTCTCCGAGGTAAGAGTTGGGACGCGGTTCTGCGCGAGCGGATCATCGAACCGCTCGGCCTGACCAAAACCACGACCCTGCCTGAGGAGACGGCACTGCACCGCGCTGCAGTCGGGCACGTCGCCGGTGCCGCAGTCGGGCACGTCGGCGGCGCCGACAATCTCGAGCAGACACCACAGTTCCTCATCCCCCGCTCGATGGGCCCCGCCGGCCTCATCAACAGCACGGCCGAAGATCTACTCCTGTTCGCTCAGGACTCGATGCGCGAGGACCCGGTTCTCCTTCGGCGTTCCACTCATCTGGCGATGCTCGAGGAGCGCCGCCAGATCGGTGACGTGTCGTCAGCGGACATCATGGGAACCACGTGGCTGCTGCACAATTGGGGCGGTGTACTGGCTCATGGCCACAATGGCGGAACTCTCGGCCAGCAGTCGTTCTTGCGAGTGGTGCCGTCGTGCGGTCTAGCCGTGGTCCTGATGGCCAACGGTGGAGCAATGGACGCTCTCTCCGGCGATCTTCTGGCTGAAGTAATCGGTTCCATAGGCGGCGTCAGTGTGACACCGGCATTCTCGCCTGGTGACCCCCACACCCGCGTCACGTCCTCACCTGAAGAACTCGATGCGCTGTGCGGCCTGTACCGCGATGCCGCAGCCGATTTCGTCTTGGAAAGGACCGGCGGTTCCCTGACCGCCCGCCGCACCGATCACATCGACCCTTCGGTCACCGCCGAAAGCGCAGAGTCCGTCTCTCTCAGCCTGATCGAAGTTCACCCTGGAGTGTTCGGGACCCGACTCCCTCAATCAGCAGGTTGGATCCGGATCACTTTCTCCGACAACGGGAGTACACAATTGCTACACGTCGGAAGCCGCGCGTATCCGCGAGTGAACAACCGATGACCATTCTCCGCGATCTGGCCGAGCGCCAACTTCCTCAGATCCTCGAGGACGCCATCGCGCTCATCGAAGTCGAGTCGCCGTCACACGATCTCGAAGCTGTTGCCCGCAGCGCGAAGTGGACGTCAGATCTTGTCCACGAACGACTCGGCGTGACACCGGAGTCGATAGTGACGGAAGGCCGAACCCATCTGGTGACCCGTTTCGGCAGCTCACCGACGCGGTTGATGCTGCTCGGTCATCATGACACCGTGTGGCCGATCGGCACCCTGACACGCCTGCCCGCAGCCGTCACCGACGGAGCGCTCCGAGGTCCGGGCGGACTCGACATGAAACTTGGTGTCGTTCAGGCAATCCACGCCCTCGCTATCGTCCGGGAGCTGCACGGCGACGATGCACTCGACGGAATCACACTCCTCGTGACCGGTGACGAAGAAATCGGTTCACCCACGTCGCGGTCCCTCATCGAGGAACTTGCGGCAGGCGCGGTACTGGTTCTCGAGGCCGGCGGTGACGGTGGCGAACTGAAGACTGTCCGCAAGGGAGTGTCGCTGTATCGGATCCATGTTGCCGGTCGCGCCGCCCACGCCGGGCTGGAGCCGGAAAAAGGCATCAACGCTGCAGTAGAACTGGCTCGTCTCGTGATCGCGATCAACGACTTGTCCTCGCCGGCACAGGCAACCACCGTCACCCCGACTGTCATTTCAGCCGGAACCACAACCAACACCGTTCCGGCAGAAGCCTTCGTCGACGTGGACGTGCGCGCAACCAGCGCCGCCGAGCAGGAGCGCGTCGATGCGAATATCCGAGCCCTGCAGGCAATCCACCCCGAAGCCGTAGTCACGGTCTCGGGTGGTGTCAACCGTCCACCTCTCGAAGGGACGATGTCCGCACCGTTGCTGGCGTTGGCGGAACGCGTTGCGCTCGAGCATGATCTGACTCCGCCCGTCGGCCTCGCCGTAGGCGGAGCCTCGGACGGAAACTTCACTGCCGGTATCGGTATCCCCACCCTCGACGGCCTCGGTGGCGTCGGCGGCGGTGCACACGCCGAGACCGAGCATGCGCTCGTGTCCGCAATCGCTCCGAGGACGGCGTTGGTTGCGGGCCTTATTCGTTCGATCACGTCTGAAGGGGGCCCTCGTGTCGAAAAGCAAAGCGGTTGAGTTTCGAGAACTGGTCGATACCCGCGAAATAGCCGATCTATCCGCCGTTTTCGACGAGATCTGGGCTACCAGTCCCGGACCGGCTCATTTCGGCACTGCGATGTTGGTTGCGCTTCACCACGGTGGTCACTACGTGGTGGGAGCCTTTTCCGAAGGCGAAATGATCGGTGGTTGCGTCGGATTCTTCGTCGAGCCTCTCGGCGAGGTTCTGCACTCACACATCGCCGGAGTACTACCGGGACACGCAGGCAAGGGAATCGGCCGCGCCCTCAAGCATCATCAGCGAGACTGGTGCATCGAGCGCGGCGTCAAGACGATCCGGTGGACCTTCGATCCACTGGTCGCACGAAATGCCTATTTCAACATTCAGCGTCTCGGAGCCGAACCGGCCGAATACAACCCGGATTTCTACGGGTCGATGGCAGACGGAATCAATGCAGGCGACGCCAGCGATCGTATGCTCGTCAGTTGGGACCTCGACGTCGGTGGATCTCCGAGTTCTACTGTGGCCGTGAATGATACATTCAAGGTGCTTCAACCCACCGAAGACGGTACGCCTCGAATGCTCCCGATCCCACCCGACTGCGTCGATATCGCAGTCGGAATACCCAGAGACATCGAGCATCTGAGAACAGTCGACCGCGCCTCTGCCTTTGCCTGGCGACACGCGCTTCGCGAGTACCTCGAACCACTGATCGCCTCGAAGGAATGGCAATCGACCGGCTTCGACCCCAGCGGCTATTACATGTTCACGAAAATCTGCGAGACAACCGGAGAAGAGCAAGTCCATGCACATTGAGTCCGTCGAATTGCGCGAACTGCGCATCCCTCTCGTCTCCCCCTTCACCACGTCATTCAGCACCCAGCTCGAGCGCAACACCCTCGTCCTGAAAGTGAGCGGCACCACCGACGGCCCCAACGGTCCGGTGGAGACCGTCGGCTGGGGCGAGTGCGGCTCGCTCAGCGATCCGTACTACAACTCCGAATACACCGCTGGTGCGCGGGCGATGCTTCGCGAGTATCTTGTTCCGACGCTACGTAAGTCGCAGTCGGATCAGCCGCTCTCGGCCGAGACGGTCGGCAGCGTACTTCACCACGTCGTGGGTCACCAGATGTCGAAGTCGGCTATCGAAATGGCAATTCTCGATGCTGAATTGCGCGCTCGCGGACAGTCTTTCGCTCGGTACCTCGGTGCCACTCGCACGCGAGTTCCCTCGGGAGTGTCCGTCGGCATCCAGGACAGCATCCCTCAACTGCTCGAGACCGTCGGCAACTATCTGTCGCAGGGTTACGTGCGAATCAAGCTGAAGATCAAGCCGGGCTGGGACATCGCTCCCGTGGCTGCGGTGCGCAAGGAGTTCGGCTACGACGTTCCTCTGCAGGTCGACGCGAACGCCGCGTACACCCTCGTCGACGCGCAGTTGCTCCGTCGCCTGGACGAATTCGCACTGCTCCTCATCGAACAGCCGCTGGCCGAGGACGATTTGGTGCAGCACGCCAAGCTCGCCCAGTCCCTTTCGACTCCGATCTGCCTCGACGAGTCGGTCGAGTCGGCCAAGGATGCGGCGGATGCCATCACGCTCGGTGCCGCTTCGGTCATCAACATCAAGCCGAGCCGTGTCGGTGGATATCTGGAAGCCAAGCGCATCCACGATCTCGCCTCGGCACACGGTATTGCGGTGTGGTGCGGCGGGATGCTCGAGACCGGAATCGGCCGCGCCGCCAACGCAGCCCTCGCGGCGCTGGACGGATTCACGCTGCCCGGCGACATCTCGGCGTCCGATCGCTTCTACAAGGAAGACATCACCGAACCTTTTGTCATCGAGGACGGCCACATCGCCGTGCCGCAGGGACCGGGCTTCGGTGTGACTCCGCGCGAAGACGTCATGGATCGCTTCACGGTCGGAACCGAGATTCTGTAGGTCCGTCACACAGTTACGCAGCAGCCACCTCCACCTTCACCCCGGAGGTGGCTGTTCGTCGTTTGTGTCGGTAGGGGGGTGCATAGTGATTCGGACATGACGTTCTGCACCGAAAGGCCCCCGATGAGTAGCTGGTCCGATCGCCCGATCTGCGCGTTCGACCTCGAGACCACGGGGCGGGATCCGTCGACCGCTCGTATCGTCAGTGCCTGCGTCGCGGTGATCGACGGTTCGAGTGTCGAAACACGCACGTGGCTACTCGATCCCGGCGTCGACATCCCCGCCGGCGCCTCGGCTGTTCACGGCATCAGCACCGAGTTCGCGGCGCAACACGGCCAGGATTATTCCGAGGGCTACGAAGAGATTCGCGAGGCTCTGCACAATTCCTGGGCGCGCGATCACGCCGTCGTGGCGTTCAATGCCTCCTATGATCTGACGGTCATGCATGCCGAGGGTCTGCGCATCGGCAAGCCTGCATTCGTTCCGGGGTTGGTGATCGATCCGTACGTGATCGATCGGGCGATGGATACGTTCCGCAAGGGCAAGCGAACGCTTGCGGCCGTGTGCGAGCACTACGGAATTTCATTGGAGTCGGCGCACGAAGCCGAGGCCGATGCCAAAGCTGCGGCAGCGTTGGCCCGCGAGTTGGCCGTGCGGTTCCCCGACATCCTGGGGCTCGATCTCATGGTCGATCAAGCCGATTGGCACGCCGAGCGGCAACGCGATTTCGCCGAGTACCTTCTCAGCCAAGGGAGGGACGTGGCAGATGTGAACGGCCAGTGGCCGATTCGCATCATCGCCTGACGTCCTCCCCGGCTCGGACGACCGCGCGCTACGCCGGGACCGGCGGCCACACCGGCGCAATGGACCACGGACGGGCTGTTTCGAGCTGCGACGCAACCTGAATCAGCAGATCTTCACGGCCGAACGCGCCGACCAACTGCACGCCGATCGGAACGCCGGCCGAGTCATGACCCATCGGCAAGGAAATCGCCGGCTGACCTGAACTGTTGAACGGACTGGTCAAGCCGCTGTACCCGGCCGAATGCTCCCAGATCGACATAGGATTCGCCGTATCGAGCAGACCGAGCGGAGCTGCCGGCCGAGCCATCGTCGGAGTCAGCAACAGGTCGTGATCGACAAAGAACGCACCGATCACCTGGGCGGCCCGCTCGAGTTCCTGCAGCGCCTTGACGACGTTCGTCGCACTTTCGGACTTCGCGCGGTCGTAGATCATCCGCGCCATCGGCTCGAGGTCGTCGTCGCGGATCGCGCGGTTCAGGGCGTCGAGTCGTTCGTCGACCTCGATCGTCATCGGAATGCCCATCAACACCGAAAGCCCGGCAGTGAGCGCATCGAGCGGAAAGTTCGGGGCACTCTCGGTGACATCGTGACCGAGTTCTTCGAGCAGGCCGGCAACACCGGTCGCGACGGCCGAGCACTCCGGGTCCACCGGTGTGCCGTCAGGAAGAGCGTTACTCAGACCGATCCGCAACCGTCCGGGATCGGCACCCACTTCCTCGATGTACGGCCGCTTCGGCGCCAGGATCACGTAAGGATCGCCCACTGTCGGCCCGGCGGACAGATCGAGAAGCAACGCAGTGTCGCGGACACTTCGGGTGAGCGCGTGATGAACACTCATCGGCGACGAGAAGAGCGTGCGCGCCGGTGCCGTCGGAGTACGTCCTCGGCTCGGCTTGAGGCCTACCAGGCCGCAGGCCGATGCGGGAATACGGATCGATCCACCACCGTCGCTGGCATGCCCGCCTGGCACGATCCCGACGGCAACAGCTACAGCCGTGCCACCCGAAGATCCGCCGGGCGAACGATCAAGGGCGTAAGGGTTACGGGTGGGTCCGAACAGCGCAGGTTCGGTACTCGCGTTCTTGCCGAACTCCGGGGTGTTCGTCTTGCCGATGACAACCAGACCAGCCTGGCGGTAGCGCTCGACGAGCGTCGAATCTTTTTCTGCCACAGCGTCGGCGAACAATCGAGATCCATTGGTGCTCGGCAATCCTGCGACGTCCATGCCGAGGTCTTTGATCACGAACGGGACGCCCTGCAGTGGACCATCCGGCAGGCCGCCTGATACCTCGTTGCGCGCTTCCTCTCGGCGCTCACTGATCACCGCGTTGACTGCCGGGTTGCGCTCGTCGAGCCTGTCCAGACTGAACTCGAGGACTTCCTTGGCGGAGACGTCGCCGCTCTTGATCGCTTCGGCCAGGCCGGTCATGTCGTTGTTGTCGAACAAATCCTGCATCGATGCCCTCATCACTCGTGTCGAACTCTGCCGATAGTGAGGTCCGTCATATCAACCGGAGTGGCGACGCAGTTCCGAAATTCCGCTTGGCGGGACCGATCAGAGAATCAAGCCCTCACAGAATCAAACCTTGCCGCCGCGCTTCCACGACCGCTTCGTGACGACTGCGGACGTCGAGTTTTCCCATCAGATTCCTCATGTACGTCTTGATCGTTTCGACGCTCAGGGACAACCTCTCGGCGATCTCGGCATTGCGCAGTCCGAGAGCGACGTACCCCATCACCTCCCGCTCGCGTGGCGACAGGACAACGGTGTTCGCGACTGGAGTGTTCGCGGAAGGTTTCGGCGACGCCAACGCCCGCAACTTTGCCTCGACCGCGAGGACCTGCGCGCTGAGAGCCATGTCCTCGAGGTTCGCCGCGATCTCGCCGAGCGCCAGGACGCTCTCGGTCAACCCTTCGGATATCTGGGCATCGCGGTTCGAACCATGTTCCACCGCAGCGGTATCGAGCATCGCCACCCGACGATCCACTTCGTCGCGAATCTCGAATTCTCGGGCCAACGCGTACGACGATCGCATCATCGTCTCTGCGATCACGTCGCCGATCGGCAGGTTGGCACGCAGTCCTCCGTAGATCGCTCCGCGAGTAACCCCGCGTACGACGATGGGGACTGCCATCAAGGATTCGATCGCTTCGGTGCCCACTTCGTAGTCGTAGTCGTGAGTGATGTGCGACGAGTTCGCGTAGTCCTGGACCGCGCCCGGTCGTTGTTCTGCGATCGCCCGACCGCCGAGTCCGCATTCGGCGTCGATCCGCAGGTTTCGCAGGATGTTGCTGCGCGTGCCGACGTGACCGGTGATGGTCAGCGACCGGTCGCTGACGCAGCCGCCGAACAGAACCGGCAACTCGGTTTTGGGGTGCAGCCGACGCAGTTCGGCGCGCAACGCGTCGTCGTCGCTCGGTCTCAGTACCCTGCTCACTCTCACCTCCACGTACCCAATTCAGAGGGTAGCGGCACCTTTGGCTGGGCAATAGCGTGCATCCAGGCCATTTGTAGTGCCGATCACACTTATCGTGACACCAACCGTGCCACGTCGCCTTCGGAGGAACCGTGTCTGTCCCGACAGCTGTCGCAGCCAACAACACCCCGCTCAGTCCGCTGCGCTTTCTCGAGCGCAGCGCCGCGGTGTTCCCCGAGCGCACCGCCGTCGTTCACGGCGACCGGACCTACTCGTACCGAGAGTTCGGTGACGAGGTCGCGGCTCTGGCCCGCGTCCTGCGTGAACGCATTCAGCCCGGTGACCGCGTCGCGTACCTGGCGCCGAACGTACCCGAGATGCTGTTCGCGCATTTTGCCGTCCCCCTCGCCGGCGGGGTCCTGATCGCCCTGAACTCACGCCTCGCCGGTCCCGAACTCGAATACATTCTCGATCACTCGGGAACCACGATCCTGTTCGTGGACTCCGAATTCGTCGGTTCGGTCACCTCGTCCAAGGAAAACGTGGAGAGCCTGCGTGAGATCGTCGAGATCCCGGACTCCACCGTCCCCTATCCGGACGTTCCCACCGGAATCGTCACCGGGCAGTACGCCGATCTGATTGCCGAAGGCGAAGCTCTCTCCGATCAGCCACTGCACTGGGGCGTCGACGACGAGCAGCAGTGCATCGCCATCAACTACACCTCGGGTACCACCGGAAAACCCAAGGGCGTCATGTACTCCCACCGCGGGGCGTACCTGAACTCGCTCGGCGAGACATTCCACAACGGCTTCGACGGAGCGACGAAGTATCTGTGGACACTGCCGATGTTCCACTGCAACGGGTGGTGCACGCCGTGGGCCGTCACTCAGGCCACGGGCACACATATCTGCCTGCGCGCGGTCCGCGCCGATGCGATCTGGGACGCCATCGACAATCTGGGCGTGACACATCTGTGCGGCGCTCCTACCGTCTGCTCCACCATCGCCGACGCAGACCAGGCCCACAAGGTCGACGCCTTGCGCATCACCACCGCCGGCGCTCCCCCGTCACCGACGATCATCGGAAAACTCGAAGACATCGGTGTCACCGTGGTTCACGTCTACGGCCTCACCGAGGTGTACGGCCCCTACACGATCTGCGAATACCAGGAAGCCTGGGACGACAAGCCGCAGTCCGAGCGCGCCGCACTTCTCTCGCGGCAGGGAGTCGGCATGGTGCAGGCCGAAAATGCTCGCGTTGTCGATGCCGAGATGAACGACGTCCCCGCCGACGGCCAGACCATGGGTGAGATCGTGCTCCGCGGCAACAACGTGATGCTCGGGTACTACCGCGACGAGGCCGCGACAGCCGAAGCATTTGCCGGTGGTTGGTTCCATTCCGGCGACCTCGGCGTCATGCATCCCGACGGATACATCCAGCTCAAGGACCGCGCGAAGGACATCATCATCTCAGGCGGCGAGAACATCTCCACCGTCGAGGTCGAGCAGGCGATCATGAGTCACCCCGCGGTGATCGACGTGGCAGTCGTCGGCGTTCCGGACGAGAAGTGGGGCGAGCGCCCGAAGGCATTCGTGGTGCTGGGCAAGGGATTACAGGCATCCGCCGAAGACATCGTCGAGCACACCCGCACTTTGCTGGCCGGGTACAAGGTTCCCCGCGACATCGTCTTCCCGCTCGACCTTCCTCGCACCCCCACCGGCAAGGTTCTCAAGTTCCAGCTACGCGCCGACAACTGACGCCGACGAAACCTGGATACTTGCATCCATGACCGAGCGCTCCGATGTACCCGGAACTGACCCCGCACAGTTTCGGGTACACGTCGCGTCTCAAGCGATCCGGTTGTTCTCGGAGAACGGGTACGAAGCCACCACCGTCGAGCAGATCGCCGCTGCCGCCGGTGTGTCGCGTCGGACGTTCTTCCGGCAGTTCCGCTCCAAGGAAGACGTGATCTTCGCCGATCACGAGTCCCTCCTCGAACACGTCGCAGAGTTCCTCGCGTCCGATTCCGCCGACCCCTGGGCGTCCGTGTGCGAGGCCGCGGGACTGGTCTTCGATTTCTTCCGCAGGAACCGAGACCTGTCGATGCGGCGATACCGCGTCGTACAGCATGTTCCGGCTCTTCGCGACCGCGAACTCGTCACCGGATTCCGCTACGAGCGCCTCTTCGTCGACTACCTGCGCAGCGCTGTGCCCCGCGAACCTGTCCTCGAGGTTGTCGGTTTTGCCGCAGCTGTCACCGCGTGCCACAACTACCTCTTGCGAAGCATGATCAAAGGCGACGAGGACGCCACAGCTGACGCACTAAGTCAGGCATTGCTCGACGTTCGGCGGACGTACGGCGTGGCACCCGGGTCCAAGACCAGCACGCCAGAATCGAAGTCCGTGCTGGTAGTAGCCTTTCCCCCGGGCACGTCCGCTGATGAGATCAGCAGAAAAATCCACGAACAACTCGGCTGACACTGCTCGTGCACCGAAACTTCACACACCCATCCCTTGACCTGGCACTCAGTGCCGTGTTTGACTGGGGTCATGGGCACCGGTCTGTCCGCGAATCTCGCTGGTAACGCCGGAGCCGCACCGACCGCCTTCAAGCCACCTTCACCAAGGAGCGTTCCCATGGCAGGAAACCCGGATTTCAATCTCTTCGCACTGAACGAAGAGCACGACGAACTGCGGGCTGCTATCCGCGGACTCTCCGAGAAGGAAATCGCGCCGTACGCCAAGGACGTCGACGAGAACGCACGTTTCCCCGAGGAAGCGCTCACCGCTCTCAACGCGTCCGGCTTCAACGCCATCCACGTTCCCGAGGCTTACGACGGCCAGGGCGCCGATTCCGTCGCCACCTGCATCGTCATCGAGGAAGTCGCCCGCGTCTGTGGCTCCTCCTCGCTGATCCCCGCTGTGAACAAGCTCGGCACCATGGGCCTGATCCTCAAGGGTTCCGAAGAGCTCAAGTCCAAGGTGCTCCCGGACCTCGTCAACGGCGGAATGGCGTCGTACGCACTGTCCGAGCGTGAAGCCGGATCCGACGCCGCTTCGATGCGTACCCGCGCAAAGGCTGACGGCGACGACTGGATCCTCAACGGCTCCAAGTGCTGGATCACCAACGGCGGCAAGTCCACCTGGTACACCGTCATGGCTGTCACCGATCCCGACAAGGGCGCAAACGGCATCTCCTCCTTCATGGTCCACAAGGACGACGAGGGCTTTGTCGTCGGACCGAAGGAAAAGAAGCTCGGCATCAAGGGCTCCCCCACCGCTGAGCTGTACTTCGAGAACTGCCGCATCCCCGGCGACCGCATCATCGGCGAACCGGGCACCGGCTTCAAGACGGCACTCGAGACCCTCGACCACACGCGTCCCACCATCGGTGCTCAGGCTGTCGGCCTGGCCCAGGGCGCACTCGACGCGGCTCTGGCATACACCAAGGATCGCAAGCAGTTCGGCAAGTCCATCAGCGACTTCCAGGCTGTTCAGTTCATGCTCGCGGACATGGCGATGAAGGTCGAAGCCGCACGTCTGATGGTTTACACCTCCGCAGCACGCGCCGAGCGCGGCGAGAAGAACCTCGGCTTCATCTCCGCTGCGGCGAAGTGCTTCGCTTCGGACGTTGCCATGGAGGTCACCACCGACGCCGTGCAGCTGTTCGGTGGTGCCGGCTACACCACCGACTTCCCGGTCGAGCGCATGATGCGCGACGCCAAGATCACGCAGATCTACGAAGGCACCAACCAGATTCAGCGCGTCGTGATGTCGCGTGCGCTGTTGAAGTAAGGCACTTCGCGCCCCTGTGCGCCTTTCTGGTAGTTCTGACTACCGGAACGGCGCACAGGGGCTTGCCCCTAATTTTTGAGGAGAATTGTGGAACTCGTAGGCGTAATCGGCGGCGGCACCATGGGTGCCGGCATTGCCGAAGTTTGTGCAAAAGCCGGTAGCTCGGTACTGGTGCTCGAAACCAAAGAAGAATTTGCCGCCGCTGCCCGCGAACGGATCGCCAAGTCGATCAACCGCGGCGTCGCCAAGGGCAAGATCACCCAGGAAGAAGCCGACGCCGCGATCGCACGCGTCCGCGTCACCTTGGACATGGAAGAGTTCGCCGATCGCGATCTGGTGATCGAAGCTGCTCCCGAGATCGAAGCTCTCAAGTACGAGATCTTCGGCAAGCTCGACAAGATCGTCAAGCCTGCAGGCATTCTGGCGACCAACACGTCGTCGATCCCCGTCATCAAGATCGCCAAGGCCACCTCGCGCCCCGGCCAGGTTGTCGGCGTTCACTTCTTCAACCCCGTGCCGGTCATGCCGCTCGTGGAGATCGTGGTCAGCCTGACGACGTCCGAAGAGACCGTTCTCGCCGTCACCGACTACGCCAAGAACACCTTGCGCAAGAAGACGGTTCGCGCGGGCGACCGTTCGGGCTTCATCGTCAACGCTCTGCTCATCCCGTACCTGTGCCAGGCTGTCCGGATGCTCGAATCCGGCTACGCCACAGCAGAAGACATCGACGAGGCGATGAAGGGCGGCTGCGGCTACCCGATGGGCCCGCTGACGCTGCTCGACACCGTCGGTCTCGACATCGCTCTCGCAGCAGCGGAGTCGCTGTACGCGGAATTCGCAGAACCGCACTACGCTCCGCCGGCGCTGCTTCGCCGCATGGTCGACGCCGGTCGCCTCGGCAAGAAGACCGGTCGCGGCTTCTACGAATACGCCTGAGTCCGACCGCTTCACTCTTCCGGCCCCTCACCTGTTGCAGGTGAGGGGCCGGAGTTGTTTTCGGGCAGATCTAGCCGAATCCATTGACAAATTCGCGCGGCGCAGCAAAAGTCATCATTTGACAACAACCGTTGTCACATGAGCGCAGGCGGAGGGTCAACCAGATGAGCAGCGATCCGGACACCGATACTCGTCGACCTAAGCCCCAGGCGCGACCAGAGCCCCGGGAACTACGAGCCGATCCGATCGGCCCCGGTTCCCTGACGTGGACACACTTCGGCGACGTTCGCGGTCTGCTGTATCTCGGACGCGCAGGCACGCTGCAGAACATGCATCCCGCGGTAAGTGGAGCGCTGCAGGATCATTCGAATTTTTTCGACAACCCGCTCGACCGGCTGTTCCGCTCACTGCCGCCCATCTACGGCGTCGTGTACGACCGGACCGAAGAGGGCACAGGCACGCTCGTTCGCAACTTCCACACCGATCTCAAAGGAATCGACGAAACCGGCGGGCGTTACCACGCCCTCGCTCCTGACACTTTCTGGTGGACACACGTCACGTTCTTCGAGGTGATACTCGATTTCAACGAGCGATTCGCGTACAAGAAGTTCACGGCGGAGCAGAAGGACCAGCTTGTCCGTGAGGCCGTAACCTGTTGGCGCTGTTACGGACTCACCGACCGACCGGCTTTCGACGACTACGCCAGCTTCCGCACGTATTGGGAAGACATGCTCGACAACCACCTGATCAACACCCACACCACAAAATGGTCGACGCGCATCGCCGAGCACGACATCGCACCGGCTCCGAAGGTTCCGACGTGGCTGTGGCGTCTTAGCTCTCGCCCCACGATGGCCGTGGCGAACTGGATCGGCAAGGCACTGATGCCGGAGAAGGCGCGCGAAACTCTCGGATGGGAATGGACGCCGCGCGACGAACGGATGTACTTCTGGTTCGTCCGCTTCCTGACATTGACAGATCGGTTCTGGCATCTGCTGCCGTTACGACTGCGGTATGCACCGCGCGCCTACTCGGGCATCCGCGCGCAGGGTCTGTGAGCACTCGTCGGTAGGCTGGAGTGCGTGCCAGCCCAACTCCCCTCCGACGCGATCAGTGTCCGCGTGGACAGCTGGACGTGGGCGGTTCGGCTGTTCAAAACACGCTCGCAGGCGGCGACCGCCTGCCGATCGGGACACGTTCGGGTCAACGGAACGTCGGCAAAGGCGGCTCAGCAGGTGAAAGCCGGCGACGAGGTGCGGGTGCGTGTATCCGGCATCGAGCGCATCGTCGTCGTGGTCAAGCCGATCACGAAGCGAGTCAGCGCCGTGCTGGCCGCCGATTGCCTGCAGGACAATTCGCCGCCCCCACCACCGCCCGAACTGATCGCGTCCATTCCGCGACGTGATCGTGGCGCCGGCAGACCGACCAAACGCGAGCGACGCGACCTCGAGAAGTTGCGCGGCCTCGAGCCCTGATTGCTACCTCGAAACAGGCTGACGCAGAACCGTCTTCAGTTTCTCGGGCGGTGTACGGCGAGCGTCGCTGAGATAGATCTCGTGATGATCGCCGTTGAAGCTCAGGCCGTTCGACGGGATGAACGTGTTGTGCAGCCGGTCCAGGGTAGGAGCTTCGTCGTCGTACGAGCCGACGTGAAGAATCTGGACGGACAGACCTTCCTCCAACTCGAGAAACCTGACCTTGTCGAGAGCGGCAATCTCCTTCTTGGCCCGCACTGCCTTGGCCCGGACTGCGTCAATCGACGCAGACAGTTCGGTCTCCGTGATCCACTCCGGTTGCGAGATCATCATCGTCCAATCCCACGACGACTTGTCCCGCGTCACGAACACCTCGGGGTCATCTGCCCGCCACAACCCTTCCAGCGGGCCCACGACGAAGTCGCGATCCAGTTCCTTCTTGCTCGCGAATTTGGTCGCGTAGGACACCGAATACAGCGCTTCGAGCGCCTCGGAGTACTCGGTGGCAGTGTTGGGATCACCGTGACCGTCAACGGCGAAGTAGCCGAAGCGCGGGACGGTCACGAGGGCAAAATCGCGGCGCCCGGGGGAATAGAGATCCTTGTATGCCTTCTTGACGTCGTACTTCTCCATACGCCACCCACCTGATCACTGGCCGAGTTTCAATGTTCGGAAACCTATCCGAGAACACCGACATTCCGATAGCGGACCACCGTCCCCTTGTTAATAGACCAGTGGACCTTTACTCTGGACGGGGTGACTACACCCCAGGCGACCGACGTCGCTCGAGTTCCGCGCCGCAGACCGTTGCGGATCGTTGCCATATCCGCGATTGTCGCGTCGATCTTGGCTCTGTTGTTCGTGTACCCGTGGTGGAGCTTGTTCGTCCGGCCGGACTGGCCGACAGCGGTGGCAGTTTTCGGCACCGTTCTATTTGCCGCCCTCCTGATCACCCTGCCTGCCACCATGATGCTCAGCCACGGACACACTGACCGCGATCCAGTTCGCCTGGTCGGCGACGCCCTCCTCGGAATCATCTGGGTCGTGTTCGTGTGGACCCTGCTCGGTGAAGTCCTGAGGCTCGGATTGCTCGTCGGCGGCGTGGATGACCCGCTTCGATCGAGGATCGTCGCCGTTGCGGCACTGATCATCTCGGCCCTTCTGCTGATCTGGGGCTACCGGGAAGCCATGAGACTGCCACGGATCAAGCAGGTCGACGTCACCATCCCCCGCCTTGGTGCGCGGATGGACAAACTTCGGGTAGTCGCGATCACCGACACCCACTTCGGGCCGATCAATCGCGAGAAGTGGTCCGAGCGCGTCATCGCGGCAGTCAACGATCTCGACGCCGACATCGTGGCCCACGTCGGTGACATCGCCGACGGAACGGTAGAGCAGCGACTCGGCCAAGCCACCCCCCTCGCATCGGTCGAAGCCGGGCTCGCTCGCGTCTACGTGACCGGCAATCACGAGTACTTCCACGAGGCTCAGGAGTGGCTCGACTACATGACCTCGATCGGCTGGGATGCCCTGCACAACCGGCACCTCGTCGTCACCAAGGGCGGCGACAACCTGGTCATCGCCGGAGTCGACGACGCCACCGCTCTGGGATCGAAGCTCGACGGTCACGGCGCGAACTTCGATATGGCCCTTGCCGGCACCGACCCCGATTTGCCGATCCTGATGCTCGCCCATCAACCGAAGCAGGTAACTCAGTCCGCTTCCGCGGGAGTGGATCTGCAGCTCGCCGGTCATACCCACGGCGGACAGATCTGGCCCTTCAACTTTCTGGTCAAACTCGATCAACCTTCGGTGCACGGGCTCACCCGTCACGGCGACCGCACGCAGTTGTACACAAGCCGCGGAACCGGGTTCTGGGGTCCACCATTCCGCGTGTTCGCACCGAGCGAGATCACCGTCCTGACGCTGCACAGCGCCTGAACGGGCTCAGCTCGTTCGGGTTGCCGCTCGCGCCGACAGCCCGACGAGCTGATTGATCAGACCTTCACGTAGGCCGGTTGCGAACATGTCGGCAGCAGGGGGCGCCTGCATCTCGTTCAGTACGACGACCATGGATTCGGCAGGCTCGGCAGTCGGCCACAAGCCTGCAACAATCACCAGGGTTACCTTGGCGAATTGAGCCGCGTCGCCCTCCGAGAGGTGAGGCAATTGCGAATGAATCAGCGACGCAAACCTTCCCGAGTTGACCGTTGCCCGCTTCTTGAAGTCACGGGCGAAGTCGACGGAGATGTTTCTTTCGAGGACACCTGCCATTACGCTCATCAACTCACACAGTAAACGCTGTGCGACAAGCGATTCCGCAACCGTCGATGCCACATGGATTTCAGTGGCGAACGGCGAGTCGTCACCGGTCGGGGTCAACGACTCGGACAACCCGTCCAACCACGCAACCCAGTTCTCGTCGAGCACTTCGAGAAAGATGGCTTCGCGACTGTCGAAGTAGCGAAGCACGTTCGACTTCGCCAGTCCGACGCTCTCACTGAGCTCACGCAGGCTGATGTCGGCGACGGGCCTGGACCCGAGCATCGCGCGGGCCGCATCGAGAATCGCGCACCGACGCGCTTCGATCTGCTCAGGCCTGCGCGCGCGCTGAAATCCGTGGGTCGCCACCATCACGCAAGATTATCAGACCATCGTTCTATTGTTTGCTGTACTGCGGGTCAATTGTCCGAAGGTGCATGCTGCGCCACGACTCCCCTCGACGCCAGTTCGCGACGCAGCGAATCGGTATCGACGGACGCGAGATCGACTCGGTGCGTGCGGGTGGCCAAGGCTCGGACTTCCTCGGACAGGTCCGCCACCTGCTTACGCGTCGCGGCCTGGGATGCCTCGTCCTGTTCCGCCACGCGCTCGACCAACCAGGAAGCGAGTGTGGCAGTCACGATGCCCAGCAACGCAATTCCGCCGATCATCAATGCTCCGGCGATCATGCGCCCGGTCGTGGTAACGGGCGCCATGTCTCCGTAACCGACGGTCGTGACCGTCTCCATCGCCCACCACAATGCCGTTCCGTACGACGTGATGGCAGCGCCCTGCGCGTGACGCTCGGCATCGAGCATGGCCAGCGCCGCGACACCGATCAGCAAGGCCGTGGCACCAGTGGCGTAAATAACCACCCGTCCACGCAAGCTTTGCCCGCTCGAGCGGTGAACTATCGCAAGCAGTGTGACCAACCGAAGTAGGCGCAGCGGACGCAGCATGGGCAACACCACCATCGCCAAGTCCAAGAGATGCCTGACGAACCAGCGACCGCGGGCAGGTGCCAACCACAGGCGAACTGCGTAGTCGACGGCAAAAACGACCCACGCAGCCCACATCGTCCATTCGGTCAGACGATGTGGAAGGCCCGTCGGTTGCGCCAGCACTTGGTACGCGTACGCCACCAAGAAAAGGCAGGCCGCAGCGGTCAACGGGATGTCGGTGGCTAGCTGCCATTTCTCCGACGTCCACGCAGTGCGGCGGTGCGCCGACTTCGTCGATTCGTTCATCCGAGAAGTCTGACACCACCGCTACCTAGTGCCCGGCAGAACCGACTCAGATCCGAGTGTGCGTCAAGATGTTGAGCGCCGTGGGAACTGCCTCGATCGTGATGGGCAACGGTCCCACCCGATCACCGTCCGCGTAAGCGATGATGCCTTCGGAGACCAGCCGGACCTTCTTGGATCGGTACGTTTGCACGGCGTCGAGCGAGACGTGAGTTCCCTTGTACACCCGCGGAAACAGGCGCACCAGACGCAACCTTGAACCGTGCCCGACGACGGTCAGATCCAGCAACCCGTCCGACTTCGACGCTCCTGGCGTGATGAGCATGCCGCCACCGTACGAGCGCCCGTTGCCAACAGCGACCAGCGTCGCGTCCACCGTGATGACCTCGTCGTCGAGTTCGATCCGGTACGGCAGCGGCTTCATCTTCGCCAACTCGGCGAGCATCGCCAGGTTGTAGCGCATCGGCCCCTTGGGCCAGGACATCCGATTGGCCCGCTCACTGACCAGCGAGTCGAAGCCGCTGGCGATGATGGTTCCCGACCAGACGACGGAACCGTCGGCCAGCGTGATCTTCGCCAGATCTGACTGCTGCACGACACCGTCTGCGATGACATCGGCTGCTGCCTCGGGATCGCCTGTGGGAATACCGAACTCACGGGCGTGATCGTTGCCGGTGCCCGCCGGGATGAGCCCAATGGGCGTATCCGTCAACGCGGCAGCCTGCAGTCCGATGCTGATGGCACCGTCGCCGCCGACCACCACCAGCGCGTCGGTACCCTCCTCGATCGCACGACGGGCCAATTTCTTGGCGTCGTCGGCGTCGGTTCCGATGATCTCGGTGACGGCAACTCCCCGAGCGCGCAGTCGCGCAACACCTTTGCGTCCTGCCGCAGGCGCGTGACCATGTCCCGCCATCGGATTGATCAGGACGGTAACCTTCTCGATCTGACTGCGGGTTTCGGTCACGGAATCAGCTTTCCAGGATTGAGAATGCCGGCAGGGTCCACTGCATTCTTCACTGCGCGAAGGATGTTCGCGCCCAATTCACCGATCTCGTCCTTCATCCATGGGCGGTGATCGGCGCCGACAGCGTGGTGATGGGTGATCGTGCCACCGGCGGCGATGATCGCATCGCCAGCGGCAGTTTTCGCCTTGTGCCACTGAGCGATCGGATCCTCGGTCTGCGCGCTGACGACGGTGAAGTACAGCGAAGCACCGGTCTTGTAGGTGTGCGAAATGTGGCACATCACGAGCGGCTGAGTCCCCTGCTCGACGAGAGCCTTGGTCAGCGCCTCGGTGACCGAGGAGCGCAGGTTCGCGAGGTTACCCCAGGTGGTTGCCGTCTCGAGGGTTTCGCACAGTGCGCCGACGTCGAGCAGAGCGTCACGCAGATACGGCGCATCGAATCGCCCGTGTTCCCAGCTGTTTCCGGGCTCCTCACCGAGCGACGTGCCGCCGTGAGCGGTGAGAATTGCGCGGGCCTCCGCCATCCGTTCAGCGGTGTGCGAAGCGGTGCCCTCGTAGGTAGTGATGCCGAGGCAACCACCGGTGAAGGCGTTCTCGCCGATCTTGTCGGTGGTCGCCAGATTCACGCCACTCTCGGCCTCGTCGGACAACCGCAATACTGTCGGAGCCGATCCTTCCTGGACCAGCTCACGCAATGCGGCTGCGCCGGTGGCGAAGTCGGGGAAGCTCCACCCTTCGCGCACGGTGGTCTCGGGCAGACGGTGAACCCGCACACGCACGTGCGTGATGACGCCGAAGGTGCCCTCGGAGCCGACAAAAAGCTCACCCAGATCGGGGCCTGCAGCGGATGCCGGCGCACGCCCGGTCTCGATCACTCCACTCGGGGTGACAACGGTGAGGCCCTGAACCATGTCCTCGAAGCGCCCGTATCCAGCCGACGCCTGCCCCGAAGACCGGGTGGCGGCAAACCCGCCCAGAGTGGCGAACAGGAAGCTCTGCGGGAAGTGCCCGACCGAGAAACCGTGCTCACGCAGAAGCTCCTCGGCCCGTGGGCCGGTAGTTCCGCCGCCGAACGTCGCAATGCCCGATTCCTCGTCCAACCCGACAAGCTGATCGAACCTGCGCAGATCGAGAGATAGAACTGCGTCGAACCCGTCACGAATGGGATCGAGCCCGCCGACGACGCTGGTGCCGCCGCCGAATGGGACCACTGCGATCCGGTTGGCAGAGCAGTATCGGAGAATCTGCTCGACCTCTGCGTCTGTCCCTGGGGTGACGACTGCGTCCGGTGCGTCCTGCGGCTCGACGCTACGACGGCGAAGCAGATCCGGGGTGCTCTTGCCACCGGCCCGAAGGATTCGATCGGAATCCTTGGTACTGACGTACTCGGCCCCGACCAGCCCGGACAGCGCTTCGACATGCGACTGGGCCATAGCGGACGGAGCCACCTGGACGTCTTCGATGGCGAGACGCGATCGAGTCGGTGCGGAGACACCGAGAAATCCGGTCAACAATGATGTGACTGCGTCCGACAGTTCACGCTTCTTGGCCGGATCGCCCCAGGCGTCCCACTGCATCGGCGGTTGCAAGGCAGACTTTTCGGTGCTCATAGACACTAGTGTTACATATTTGTGTGATGTGTAAACATCCCGGTGGATCAATCCATCCATCAACCCATCGTCTTGGAACCGTCGATGGCTTCGCGAAGCATGTCCGCGTGGCCCGCATGCTGGGCCGTCTCGGCGATGATGTGCAGCAATGCGCGCCGCGCTGACCAGCGAGCTCCCGCTTCGAACCACGGCGCCGACGGCAGTGGATGCGAGATGTCGAGGCTGTCCAGCGAGGCCACCAACTCGTCGGTCCTGGCCGCGATCCCCTCGTACTCGGAAACGATGCCTGCCAAGGTTTCATCCTCGACCATCGCGAATTCGTTCGCCCGTTCCTGTTGCATCTCTTCCGACCACTGGGTCGGGTCGAAGTCCCCACCAAGTCCGGCCGGCCCTTCCAGAATGAAGTCGACCCATCCCTTTTCCGCCTGACCCACATGCTTGATCAATCCGCCGAGGCACAGTTCACTCACGGTCGGCCTCGAAGCGGCCTGCTCGTCGGTGAGGTCCTTGACGGTGAAGAGAAGGAATTCACGATGCCGACGCAGGCTCTGGAGGAGATCCGCGCGCTCGCCGGTGACGGTGGTGATCGGTGCGTTCATGATGTTTTCCTTCGCTCGTGGGTTCGTGCCCTGTGAGAACTACGTTAGAAGTTATTGCGGACAGAAACGGTCCTCATTAGAAAACGATCAAGAAAAAACTCCCGGCACCCACCGATGAAGGTGAGTGCCGGGAGTTCGAGCGAGCTAGACGAGATCAGACTGTGCGGGCCAAACGATCGGCCAGCAGGCGCGTGAAGTGCGCCGGATCGCTCAGCTCGCCGCCCTCGGCAAGCAACGCCATGCCGTAGAGCAACTGAGCCGTCTCCGTCAGGTTCTCTGCATTGTCATTGGCGGCCTGCGCCTCCCGCAGACCCGAGACAAGCGGATGCTCCGGGTTGAGCTCGAGAATGCGCTTGCTGTGTGGAACAGGCTGACCCGAAGCCTTGTACATCTTCTCGAGCGTCGGAGACATGCTGAACGCGTCGCCGACGATGCAGGCAGCCGACGTGGTCAGGCGCGTCGAGAGACGCGTTTCCTTGATGTCGTCGGACAGGGTTTCGGTCAGCCACGTCAGCAGCGCGCCGAATTCCTTTTCCTTCTCTTCGCGCTCGGCTTCGGCCGCCTTCTTCTCGTCCTCGGTGTCGAGGTCGACCTCGCCCTTGGCGATCGACTGGAAGGTCTTGCCGTCGAAGTCCGAGACTGCGTCGACCCACATCTCGTCCACGGGATCGGTAAGTACCAGAACCTCGAGGCCCTTGGCCTTGAAAGCCTCCATGTGCGGCGAGCTTTCGATGAGGTGACGAGATTCGCCGGTCATGAAGTAGATCTGTTCCTGACCGTCCTTCATGCGCTCCACGTACTCGGCGAGAGTGGTCACGCCCTCTTCGCTGTTGGTCGAGGCGAAGGACGAGATGTCGAGCAGCGTCTTGCGGTTGTCGGCATCGGCCATCAGGCCTTCCTTGAGCGCGCGTCCGAACTCGGTCCAGAAGGTCGAGTACTTCTCGGGCTCGTTCGCCTTCATGTCCTTGATGGTCGAGAGGACCTTCTTGGTCAGACGACGACGGATGGCAGCGATCTGCCGGTCCTGCTGCAGAATTTCACGAGAGACATTGAGCGAGAGGTCTTGTGCGTCGACGACACCCTTGACGAAGCGCAGGTAATCGGGCACCAACTCTTCGCAGTCGTCCATGATGAAGACGCGCTTGACATAGAGGTGGATCCCGGCCTTGCGCTCACGCATGAACAGATCGAACGGCGCCGTCGACGGAATGAACAGCAGCGCTTGGTATTCGAAAGTACCTTCGGCCTTCATCGGGATGACCTCGAGAGGCTCGTCCCAGGCGTGGCTGACGTGCTTGTAGAACTCCTTGTACTCGTCCTCGGACACCTCGTCCTTGGCGCGAGTCCACAGCGCCTTCATCGAGTTGATCGTCTCGGTCTCGATGGTGACCTCGGGCTCCTCGCCCTCGGCCGGCGTCGACGTACGAGCGACATCCATGCGGATCGGCCACGCGATGAAGTCGGAGTACTTCTTGACCAGTTCCTTGATCTTCCATTCCGACGTGTAGTCGTGCAGGCCGTTCTCGGAATCCTCGGGCATCAGGTGCAGGGTCACGGAGCTACCCTGCGGTGCCTCGTTCACATGCTCGAGCGTGTACGTGCCTTCGCCGGTCGATTCCCAGCGCGTCGCGTGATCTTCACCGGCGCGGCGGGTCAGCAGCGTGACCTTGTCCGCGACCATGAACGTGGAGTAGAAGCCGATGCCGAACTGACCGATCAGTTCTTCGGATGCCGCTGCATCCTTGGCTTCCTTGAGCTTACGACGTACCTCGGCGGTGCCGGACTTGGCGAGCGTGCCGATCAGGTCGACGACCTCGTCACGCGACATGCCGATGCCGTTGTCGCGGATGGTCAGGGTGCGTGCTGCCTTGTCGATGTCGATCTCGATATGCAGATCGGAGACGTCGACGTTGAGGTCTTTGTCCTGGTAAGACTCGAGGCGGAGCTTGTCCAGCGCGTCCGAAGCGTTGGAGATCAACTCACGAAGGAAGCTGTCCTTGTTCGTATAGATTGAATGAACCATCAGATCCAGCAGCTGACGTGTTTCTGCTTGGAACTCGAGCTGCTCGGTATGCGCGGTCACTTCGATCCCTTTCTCTTCTCGGACTGATCACAGGAATTTTACTTGACCTCGAATACCGCGGGTCGCCCCCCGCACAGACAAGGGAGGCCACGCGACCTGCGCGTGACCTCCCGTTATCTTCACCACCGATCTACTCGGTGACGTTCACCATCGAATAGTTCGAGACGCCGGCGGCCAGCACCCTGAGGTGATCGTCAGATGCGCCCAAAGTGTGTTCGATGGCCACCAGCCGCGAGACGTAGTGCCCGACCGGATACTCGGCTGTCATTCCGATACCACCGTGCATCTGAATTGCTTCCTGACCGATCTGATGCGCGGCGCGACCGACAGACAGCTTCGCTCGCGACGCGATGGTCGGATCGATCACTCCGTCGGCGATGGCCATGGTGGCGTACAGACTCATGCTGCTCGCCAGTTCGAGCGCCACGTACATGTCGGCCGCACGATGAGTCAGCGTCTGGAACTTCGCGAGCGGAACACCGAACTGCTTGCGCTGCTTCAGGTATTCCGTCGTCAGTCGCAGAGCTTCGGTCATGATCCCGATCGCCTCGGCGCACAGAGCTGCCTGCGCCCGAACCTCTGCTTCGACGATCGCCTCCGTGACATCGCCGCCCTCACCAAGCTGTTCGGCCGCGGCATCGGTGAACGTGAACTGCGCACCGCGACGGCCGTCGTGGGTGGCGTACGTGCTCCGTGTGACACCTGAGCCCTCCGCATCCACCAGGAAGAGCCCGGTGCCGCCGCCTGGAAGTGTGGCGCTGACGATCACGACGTGCGCGCTGTCGCCCTGCAGAACCGGGTTCTTGACGCCGGTGATCGTCCACCCCGATCCCTCCTGCGATGCATTGGTCGTGACAGTGGCGACCGGCCAGCGCGTGCCGGGTTCCGTATGCGCGAAGGCCGACAGAGTGGTCCCGTCGCTGAGCGCCGGCAGGAGCCGCGCCCGCTGATCTGCCGAACCGACAGCCGCGATCAAACCGCCGGGGATCAGAACACTACCCAGATACGGCTCGGGTGCAAGCGCGCGGCCCAGTTCGGTCATCACGACCATGGTCTCGACCGGCCCAGCGCCCATCCCGCCGTCGGCCTCCGCGAATGGCAGGCCGAGCAGCCCGAGCTCCGCGAACTGCTTCCACACCGAGGCATTCCATCCCTCGTCAGTGGCCGAGGTGGCGTTACGCTTCTCCGCGTCGCAGCTGCGGTTGAGCAATTCACGCGTCGTGTCGCGAAGCATCGTCTGCTCGTCGTCGAGTTCGAAATTCATGTCAGATGCTCACAATCCGAGAATCGAGGAGGCAATGATGGAGCGCTGCACCTCACTTGATCCGCTGTAGATGGAAACCTTCCGGTAGTTCAGGTAGCGCGGCGCCGCTTGCTGCGCCCACTCCGGCGAGTCGATCTCGACCGTGTTCACCGGCAACGAGTCCGGACCCGCAACATCCATCAGCAATTCCGTTGCTGCCTGCTGCAATTCGGAGCCGCGGAGCTTGAGCAGCGAGGACGCCGGGTTCGGCTTGCCGTCTGCCGAACTCGCCACAACTCGCAGTTGAGTCAGATCCAGCGCAAGCAAATCGTTTTCCAGCTCAGCCAACCGAGCCGCGAACAACGGATCATCGAGGAGGGTGCCGGTTCCAACGCGAACTTCCCGCGCCTTCTCTTTTGCCGTGGCGACAAGAGTTTTGGAGAACCCGACCCGCGTGACGCCCGTGCGTTCGTTGCCGAGCAGGAACTTGGCGTAGTCCCAGCCTTTGTTCTCTTCGCCGACAAGATTCTCCGCAGGGACGCGGACGTTGTCGAAGAACACCTCGTTGACCTCGACGCTGCCGTCGATCAGTTTGATGGGGCGAACCGTGATGCCGGGAGTTGCCAGATCGATGAGCAAGAACGAAATTCCGGCCTGCCGCTTCTGGGCACTGGCATCTGTGCGAACCAGACAGAAGATCCACTCGGCGTGCTGAGCGAGAGTAGTCCACGTCTTCTGACCGTTGACGATGTAATCCGCGCCGTCACGGACAGCGGCCGTCTTGAGTGAAGCGAGATCCGAACCGGCTTCTGGTTCCGAAAAACCTTGGCACCACCAGATATCGGCGTTAGCCGTCGCCGGGAGAAACTGCTCCTTCTGCTCCTGCGAGCCGAAGGCAGCGATAACGGGCCCAACCATGCTCACGTTGAACGGCAACGGGTTGGGTACCGACGCCAACTGCATTTCCTCGGAATAGATGTGGCGCTGAACCGGAGTCCAGTCCTTGCCACCCCATTCGACCGGCCAGTGTGGAACCGCCAACCCGTGTGCGTTCAGAATCTGTTGACCCGCAACGATGTCCTCACGAGTCAGCTTTCCGAATCCGGCTGCACGTGCTCGAAGTTCGGGCGAGAATTCGGTGGTGAAGAACTTTCGCATCTCCTCGCGGAACGCAACTTCCTCAGTGGTCAGTTCGAGATTCATGTGGAGTCTGCTTTCTTCTTGCAGGATTTCAGAACAAGATTCGCGCGACGGTCTGCGCAACGACGGCAGGTTTGCCCACGCCTTCGATCTCGACGGTGTTGGTGATCTGACTCTGTAGTGAACCGTTCGGCAATTCTTCGATTGCGGAGAGCACTGCGGTATTTCGAACCTTGGCCCCGACTGGCACCGGACTCGGGAATCGAACCTTGTCGGACCCGTAGTTGATGACCATTTTCGCGCCGTCGATGCGATACACGGACTTCGACAGAAGCGGCAGGAGTGAGAGCGTCAGATACCCGTGCGCAATTGGTCCACCGAAAGGTGATTCGCGCCTGGCTCTTTCGTCGTCGACATGAATCCACTGATGGTCACCGGTCGCGTCGGCAAATTGGTGGACCATCTCGCGGGTGACCTCGACCCACTCGCTCGAGCCCAGCGTTTCACCGACCGCCCCCAGGAGATCGGACTTGTTCTCGAACACCCGTGTCATCTGATCCTCCACGTTCCCGAACACTGTTAGGTTAATTGGATAATAAACTCACAGTGTAAGGTTGTCCAGTACTCAGACGAAAGGTTTCTGTGCGATGGCGCGACCGCGGGTTCCACTACTGAGCAAGCCGATCATCAGGGACACCGCCCTGAAACTGGTCGACGAGAACGGTTTGACCGACTTCTCGATGCGCAAACTCGCCACCGTCCTCGGCGTGCAGGCACCGTCGCTGTACAGCCATTACGCCAACAAGGACGAGTTACTCGACGACGTCGCGAACGTCATCATGGAGTCCGTCGACGTGAGCGGCTTCGACTCCGACGATTGGCGCGGCGCGCTGCGTACGTGGGCGCGGTCCTACCACGCTGCCCTGGGCAAGCATCCCAACATCGTTCCCTATCTGGCCTACGGTCCGAGCGTCAGGCCCATCGCCCTCGATCGCGCGAACGCCATCCACGGCGGCCTGGTGCGCGCCGGATGGCCGCAGCGCACGGCAACGCTGATCGGCGCTTCCGTCAAGTACGTGGTCATGGGTGCTGCGACGGCAACGTTCTCCGGCGGATTCGTGGACGATCCCGCTATCTACGCCGAGCGTTACCCGCACCTCACACGAGCACACCTGTTGCGTGAGCGCGCCACCGAGATCGACGGCGCCAGCTTCGAACTCGCACTGGAATCCCTGCTGGACGGGCTGGACGCCAAATACGCACTGCTGCAGAGAACTACAGAGCAACCTCCTCGAAACTGAGGGTTGTTACCGTCGATCAAGCGCGCCGAGCATCGCAACGAAGGCCGCCTGACGATCCCCCAGAGCGGCGAAGAATTCCCGGTCCGAAGATTCCACCGCGCGGTTCGCCCTGCCGGCCAAGGCCGCACCCACCGGCGTGACGGCAAGCGAGCGAGCACGAGCATCGGTCGGATGTGGACGTCGTTCGACAAACCCCTTGGATTCGAGGGTCCGAATCACCTGTGACGTCATCATCGCGTCGGTGCGCGCGTACTCGGCAAGACCGCGTTGAGTTATCGGCGTCTCTGCATCCAGCCAGGTCAGTGCTGCGAGCAGAACGAACTGCACGTGGGTCAGGTCGAAAGGTCGCAGCGCCGCGCGAATCGAGGCTTGCCAAGCATTGGTGACACGCCACAACATCAGACCGGGACTCTCGTCCGCGTCCTCGAAGTCGGTTTCCAGTTTCTTCGCCACAGCGCCAGTGTGTCAGCTCGTCGTCGAACGCAGAACCTCGACGTCGTTGTCATCCAACGGAATCAAGCCACGCCGGAGTTGATACCCCCAATTCGGTGCCGAGGTCAGCTCCAATCGACTCCGGACTGCGTCGAGAGGAACGGGCGTGAACTGTTCGTACCGAACTCGCCGCCGAAACGGCTTGAAACACCCCTCGTCCGCCTGCCAGATCTCACCCTCTTCGATCACACCGAGAGCTGTGAACTCGCGCAACGGATCTCGGTCGCCCATGGACTCGACCGGCGAATAATAGACCAGCACGTCACCTGCTTTCATCCGTACCAAACCAGCTCTCTTTCCGTGCCCGATCTGTGCGATACCGAGATCCACTGCGCGACGCACATGTTCGGCAGAGACAACCCCTAACCAGGCATTCATCGCCGGCCCCCTGGCGAACCGAAAGCACATTCATGCATACATTTAGTATGCGCGCTTATTATATTTCACGCAACAGATCCACTCTTGAACGTGTTCAACTCCAGGGCGTACGCTGCACTTGAACATGTTCAAAGAAGGAGTGTCGATGAGTAGTCGCGGGATCGAGACCAGGGAAAAGCTAGTGGAAACAGCATTGCGGCTCTTCCGCGACGAAGGCTTCGCAGCGACGACCATGCGCAAGATCGCAAATGAGGCAGAGGTCTCGCTCGGGAACGCCTACTACTATTTCGCCAGTAAAGACGAACTGGTTCACGAGCTGTATCTCGTCATCCAACGCGATCACCGCGCGCGGGCGCTTCCACTCCTTCGCGAAGGTGGGTCACTGACAGAAAATCTCAGGATTGTTCTGCACACCGGACTCGATGTCATGGGGCCCTATCACGGCTTCGGCAGCACGTTTCTGCACGTTGCCCTGCCCACCACATCACAGTCCAGCCCGTTCTCGGCCGAGTCGACCGATGCGAGATCGATGGCCGTCGAATTGATGCGCCAAGCACTGGCGGCGTCGAAGCAGAAGACGCCGTCGTCATTGGAGACCCAGCTCCCCACACTCTTGTGGCTCAGCTATCTGGGCGTGACGCTGCACTGGGTTACCGACTCGTCTCCGGGGCAAACGCGCACCCGATCCCTGGTCGACGGCCTGGTACCGATCATCGCCAAAGCGCTCACACTCGCCCGGCTGCCAGTGGCACGAGGTCTGGTCGGCGATGTCGCCGCCCTGATGACAAAAGTCGTTTCTGCAGAGGGGAACACAAAACCATGAAGACCGTTGTTGTCTGTGGTGCGTCGGGTTACGTAGGCCAACACCTTCTTCGAACGCTCGAATCCAACGGGGTCGACGTTCGGACGATCGGCCGGGGAGGAACGAGCGATGCCACGTGGTCCGACGAGCACGGCGTCGCCGATGTACTCAGCGGCACGGATCTGCTCGTCAACCTCGCCGGCCGCTCCGTGAGCTGCCGCTACAACAAGCGCAATGCCGACGACATCTTCTCCTCCCGAGTGGAAACGACTGCACTGTTGGGTCGTGCGCTGACCCGCACGCCGCAGCCACCCTCACTCTGGGCGAATGCCAGTACCGGCACGATCTACCGAGACGCACGAGATCGACCGATGGACGAGAAGAACGGAGAGCTGGGAAAGGGATTCTCCGTAGCGGTCGCGCGAGCGTGGGAACACGAATTGTTCTCAGCCCCAACGCCTGTTCGCAAAGTGGCACTTCGGATGTCGATCGTCCTCGGAGCCGGCGGTGGGGCGATCAATCCGTTCGTCAACCTCGCCCGAATGGGCTTCGGCGGACGAATGGGCGACGGCCGACAGATGTTCAGCTGGATTCACATCGCCGACGTCATTCGCGCGATCATCCACGTCTACGAGAATCCGGAGATCTCAGGCCCGGTCAATATCGCATCCCCGTATCCGGTAACCAACACCGACATGATGCGGATGGTACGAGCGAAACTTGGCCGACAATATGGGTTTCCGACGCCGGGCTGGATGCTCGAGTTCGGCGCACGAATCATCCGCACCGAGGCTGAACTGGTAACGAAGAGTCGCTGGGTTTCACCAGGGGTGCTCGCGGACAGCGGCTTCCAGTATCAATTTCCGACGTCGGAGTCTGCGCTGAACCAGATCGCTCAAGAGACCCCGCGAGGGTTGCTTCCGGTTTCACTCGGCTAAATATCCTGCTCTCCGGTCCGCCCGCCGTACGTCGCAATCTTGTACTCCGTCGCAGCCAAAGACAACGTGAGCTCCTTGATCTGCCGACGAACGGTGTCCCGGTGTTCGAGCAGCATGTCGAGCCTCTCCGGAACTGTCCCTTCACCGGCGTCGACCAGTTCGACGTAGTGCTGCAGGTCGCGAATCGCCATACCTGAAATACGCATGCGGGTCAGAAACACCAGCCTGCGAACCGATTCCGGACCGTACACACGATGTCCGCTCGAGTCACGATCGACCTCGACCAGACCGATCTTCTCGTAGTAGCGCAGCGTATGTGCCGAGACATCCAGCAGGTCCGAGACTTCGGCGATCGACATCGGCTCCTGAACGTCTCCTGCATCGACGAGTCGGTGAATCACCTCGATCGACATGGGCCCGTTCACTTCCCCAAGTGCCTCGAGTGCCTTACGCATCAAGTCTTCGGTAGCCATCTTCTCAGCCTAGAACGGACGGACGGGTCCGGCAGCATCCGCGAAATCGGCGCTGCGAGCCAGGTCGGCCCAGACGCATACCTCGGCGAGATTCTTCCGATACGACGCGGAGACACGCTCCACGGCTTCCTTTCCGAGTGGCAGACGAAGTGGCACATTCTCGCTGTGCACAAGCGAGGTGATGATCTCTGCTGCTTTCTCCGGATCACCCTCCTGAACACCGTCTGCGGCCGCCATGTCCCGCAGAACGGGATCCAGCAAATCACGGTATTCCGATGATGATTCGGCGAAGCTCAGAACGCCAGGCGTGTTGAATGCTGTACGGAATCGGCTGGGCTCGACGATCATCACCCGAACGCCGAACTGCGCGACCTCACCGGCGAGAGCCTCCGACCAACCCTCGAGAGCGAACTTCGACGCCGAGTACGCCCCGACGCCGGGAAACGACATACGGCCGCCTTGACTGCTCATCTGCACGATCGTCCCGCTGCCCTGCACTCGCATCGACGGGAGGACGGCGCGCACCAACGCGGCGGGTCCGATCAGGTGCAGTTCCATGAGATCCCGCAAGGTCGAATCGTCCACCATCTCCGCCGCGCCGACCATCCCACGACCGGCATTGTTGACCAGCACGTCGATGCGACCGAAACGCTCGAGCGCATATTCGACGATGCTGGGTGCCGCCGCGGTGTCGCGGACGTCGAACGTCACCGCCGAGAACCGATCCGGATGCTCCGACGCAATATCTGCAACGGACTCGGGACGACGAACTGCAGCGACTACCGCGTCCCCCGATCGAAGTGCAGACAGTGCGAGTTCACGGCCGAAACCCTGAGAAACTCCAGTGATGATCCAGGTCTTTGTTGTCATGGTCGGCAACGCTAGGGGTTAGAGCGCGCTCCAACGCAAGCCTGTGGTTCTACCGCCGAACTACACGCCGGCCCACACCGGTCGTTCCCCGCGAAGGAAACCGTCGACGCCGGCTTTGAAGTCGTCACTGCTGTAGATCATGCTCATCAGATCATCGTTGTCGGCAATCACTCGGGTTCTGATGCGTCGCAGGGACTCCCGAATAGTCCAGACGGTCATCGGGGCGGCGGCAAGTAGATCGCGAGATACCTGGGCAGTCAGGGTCGCGAACTCGGACTCTGTTGCACAGTCGCTGAGGAAGCCGCTCCGCAGAGCCTCGCCACTCGACATCACCCCAGCCCGAGCGATCAACGACATCAGACGCGAACTGCCGATCCTGTCCGCCAGCAACGCCAAGGAATGGATCGACAACGAGTTTCCGAGTGTGCGCGCGATCGGTAGGCAGAAGCGTGACCCCTGCGTCGCGATCCGCACATCGCACGCTGCCGACAGCAACAGCCCTGCTCCCGCGCACACACCGTCGATGACCGCGAGGGTGGGAACCCTCACTTTCTCGAGTTCGGTCAGTACGCCGACGAACCGGCTTTCGTAGTCGAGCCCGTCGTGAAAGCTCGAGAAGGTTTGAAAGTGGCCAATGTCGGAGCCCGCCGAGAACGCCTCTCCCCCAGCACCTCGGAGAGTGAGCAACCGAATCTCGCGGTCGGAGTCGGCGCGCCGGCAGGCTCCGGCAATGGCGTCGTACATCTGCGGGGTCAATGCGTTGCGCTTTTCCGGCCGGTTGAACACGACGTCGAGGGTCTCGCCACGACGGATGATCAAGATTTCTTCGTGCGTTTCAGTCATGACACTCACGTTATTTCCGGTAGAGAAAAGTCGAAACACATTGCACTTGAATATCTTTGCGAATTCTCGATGCAAAGTTGCAGATAGTGCGAACGGAGAAGCGTCGACGAGGCCAGGAGACGGTGATGCCAGAACCGAACCTCGCCGACGCAGTATCAAAGGGGCGTCATGCCACGACAGCAAAAAGTGTCATGCCACGACTGTGCGCTGTGGCACGCCCGAATACTGGCTCAGCGGCCTGATCAGTGCATTCGACTGCCCTTGCTCGATGATGTGCGCCGTCCATCCGGTGATGCGGCTCATCACGAAGATCGGCGTGAACATCTCGACGTCGAAGCCCATGAGGAAATATGCAGGGCCCGTGGGGAAATCGAGATTCGGCTTGATTCCGGTGGCACTGACCATGGTCTTCTCGAGGATCTCGTACATCTGCACCCACTTCTCGCCGTCGGTCGCTGCCGCGACGTCGAGGAGGGCCTGCTTCATGGTCGGAACACGCGAATCACCGTTCTTGTAGACGCGGTGCCCGAAGCCCATGACCTTCTCCTTGGCAGCCAACTTCTCCGACATCCAGGCTTCGGCGCGGTCGGGGTCGTCGATCTCGAGCATGTCGTGCATGACAGCTTCGTTTGCACCGCCGTGCAACGGGCCCTTGAGCGTGCCGATAGCAGCGGTCACTGCGCTGTAGATGTCCGAAAGTGTGGACGTCACAACACGAGCGGCGAACGTCGAGGCGTTGAAGGAGTGCTCCGCGTACAGGATCAGCGAGACCTCGAAGGCCTTCACGATCGCCGACTCCGGAACAGCACCGAAGCACATGTTCAAGAAGTTTTCGGCGAAACCCAGGTCCGACTGCGGCGCGATGGGATCCTGACCGCGCCGGCGGCGGAAATCGGCTGCGACGATGGTCGGCAGCACAGCCGTCATCCGCAGCGCCTTGGCCAGATTGGCCTTCTCCGAGTTGTCGTCCTCCGCCGGATCCTCGGCGCCGAGGTAGCTGATCGCCGTGCGGACAACATCCATGGGGTGGCAGTTGTCCGGCATCTTGGTCAGGAGTGAGAGCAGTGAGCGGTCGGCACGACGGGCCGCACGCTCACGCAGGCAGAGTAATTCGAGCTGCTCGGGAGTCGGCAGTTCGCCGTACCAGAGCAGGTGCGCAACTTCTTCGAAGCTGCAGTTCGCGGCAAGGTCCTGCACTGCGTAACCGCGATACGTCAACGAATTCGTCTCGGGCACTACCTTGGAGATAGCCGTCGTATCGACGACAACTCCGGCCAAGCCCTTGTAGATCGTCGGAATCTGTTCGGTCATGTCCTACTCCCCTCCAAGCTGAAATTGAAAATGCCACTGTCGAATTCGTTGTAGCGCTCGTACTCGAGAATCTCGTACAACCTGCTGCGATGCTGCATT
This sequence comes from Rhodococcus sp. MH15, assembly GCF_019266045.1. Lineage (NCBI taxonomy): Bacteria > Bacillati > Actinomycetota > Actinomycetes > Mycobacteriales > Nocardiaceae > Rhodococcus > Rhodococcus sp. MH15. Next base: position 732,759 of record NZ_LPNP01000080.1, on the reverse strand, counting down.
TCGCCGAGCAGTCCTTCTTGCGTGCCCTCCGCGAAAATCTCGCGCAGACCCTTTTCGATAGCGAACATCGCCAGCCGAAGGGTGGTCACGGGGTAGATGACGGCGTTGAAACCGATCTCTTCCAATGTCTTCGCCGAAATGAGGTTCGACTTCCCGAACTCGGTCATGTTGGCGAGGAGCGGAGTGTCGACTGCTGCGCGGAACTTCTCGAAGTCTGCTTCGGTGGCAAGAGCTTCGGTGAAGATCAAATCAGCACCGGCATCCGCGTAGGCCTTTGCTCGCTCGATCGCCGCGTCGATACCGTCGATTCCGGCAGCATCGGTGCGCGCGCAGATGACGAAGTTCGGATCACGGCGCGCCGACACTGCAGCACGAACACGGCGAACCATGTCTTCGGTGGGCACAATCGCTTTGCCGTCGAGGTGCCCGCAGCGCTTCGGGTTGATCTGGTCCTCGAGATGCAGACCGGCTATGCCGTCGTCCTCGAAGATCGTGACCGTGCGGGCCGCGCTCATGGGTTCACCGAATCCGGTGTCGGCGTCGACGAGCGTCGGGAGGTCCGTGACGCGCGCGATCTGCTTGCTGTGGCCGACGACCTCGGTCAAGGTGGTCAGTCCGATGTCGGGAAGCGCCAATCCGGCGGAGTACGCACCACCTGAAACGTAGACACCTTCGAATCCGATTTCCTCAATGAGCTTGGCTGTCAGCGGATTGATGGCACCTGGCAAGCGCTGAATCTTTCCGGACGTCAGCCCCGCCCGGAAGGCAATCCGCTTGTCGGCTGCAGACGTCGCTGCTGCGATGAGGCCCGACATCAGAAAAGTCCCTTGGCGACCTTGGGAGCCCGAGCGAGAACGTCTTCGGAAACGGTGAAGGTCAGCTGATCGAGTTCGCCTGCCTTCAATTCGGCGGTGCGCTGAGCCGCGTCGAGGAAGCGGTCCTGTTCGCTCGGCTCGATGACGCCCTCGGCGAGGGTGCGGAATTTCGCGACGTACTGATCGCGAGCGAACGGACGTGCGCCGAGCGGGTGCGCATCGGCCACCGCAAGCTCGTCGACGATGACTTCGCCGCTCTTCAAGGTGATCTCGGCGCGAGCACCGAAAGCCTTCTCGTCCGGATCCGTCGAGTGGTAACGGCGTGTCCATTCGGGATCTTCGCGCGTGGAGATCTTGTTCCACAGCTCGATCGTGTCCGCGCGCTGTGCACGCTCGGACGCGTAGGAACGTTCGTGGTGCCACGTACCGTCCTGTAGCGCAACGGCAAAGATATACATCACCGAGTGGTCGAGGGTTTCACGCGAGGCGGTCGGGTCGAACTTCTGCGGATCGCCGGAACCGGTGCCGATGACGACGTGGGTGTGGTGGCTGGTATGCAGGACGATCGAGGCGATCTGATCGAGATCACCGACACGAGAACGCATTCGGCGAGCGAGGTCGATCGGCGCCTGGCTCTGGTACTCCGCGGAGTGTTCTTTGGTGTACGAGTCGAGGATGGCGCGCTTCGCCTCACCCGAACCGGGCAGCGGAACGTGGTACTCCTTGTCCGGGCCACCGAGTAGCCAGGCGATGACGCCGTCTTCGCCTTCCCAGATCGGTGACGGTGCGCCCTCACCGCGCATCGCACGGTCGACCGCCTCTACGGCAACCTTGCCTGCCAGCGCAGGCGCGTACGCCTTCCAACTGGAGATCTCGCCCTTGCGGGACTGACGTGTCGCTGTCGTGAGGTGCAGTGCCTGGCCGATTGCCTGGTAGACCGTCTCGGTGCCCAGGCCCAGCAAAGTTCCGATACCTGCCGCAGCCGAGGGGCCGAGGTGTGCGACGTGGTCGATCTTGTGCTCGTGCAGGCAGATAGCCCGAACCAGGTCGATCTGGATCTCGTAGCCGGTCGCCAGACCACGAATCAGGTCTCGACCGTCACGGCCGGTGTGCTGAGCGACGGCGAGGATCGGCGGGATGTTGTCTCCGGGGTGCGAGTACTCGGCGGCGAGGAACGTGTCGTGGAAATCGAGTTCACGAACCGCGACACCGTTGGCCCAGGCGGCCCATTCAGGAGAGAACGTACCGGGGATACCGAACACGGTGGAGCCCGGCGTATACGGATGCGACTGTGCTTGCGCCCGCGCATTCACCACGGGACGGCGCACCAGGGAAGCTGCGGCAACTGCCGCGTTGTCGATGATCCGGTTGACGATCATGTCGGACGTGGCGTCGGTGACCTCGACGGGATCCGTCGCAACTTCCGCGATCTTCCACGCGAGGTGGTCTTCCTTGGGGAACTCTTCGGCAGAGCGGTGGGTGCGTACGAGATGCGTCTTCATCGATCCTCTTCTCACGTTCTTCGGTATCTATTTGCACGCTACGCAGCTCATTCACCTCGGGATAGGCCCTCGCAATTGCCTATTTATGCAATGACGATGCTGCAATGTTGCGAATGTTGCGAATAGCTTCTCGGTAGGGTGAACGCGATCGGCACCGAGGAGATTCGATGAAGAAGATGTACGCGGGAGCGCGGCTGCGACGGCTGCGGGAGGAACGAAACCTGTCACAGTCCGCACTGGCGAAGGCACTCGAACTCTCCCCCAGCTATGTCAATCAACTGGAGAACGATCAACGACCGCTGACGGTGCCCGTCCTTCTCAAGCTCAACGCCGAGTTCGATCTCGACGTGCAATTCTTCGCCTCCGATTCCGACGCACGCCTGGTTGCGGACGTTCATCACGCCTTGGCCGAAACTTCGGAATCTGGAGACGTATCTCTGGCCGAGGTGGACGAATTGGTGGCCCGCATGCCGGCGGTCGGACGCACCCTCGTGATGTTGCACCGCCGCCTTCACGCCGCGACAGAGCAGTTGGACCAGTTCTCGACGCAGTTGTCCGGCGAACCAGCGTCCGATGTGTCACTCGTACCGATGCCCTACGAGGAAGTTCGGGACTTCTTCTACGACCGAAAGAATCACATCGCCGTTCTGGACGACGCTGCCGAGCAGATGTTCCTGGACAACGGATTGTCCGTGGGCGCAGTGGATTTGCAACTGGCACGACTACTTCGCGATCAGCACGGCGTCACCGTGACGATCCGTACCGACGAACCCGACAAGCTCGGCCCCAAGCGTTACTACGATCCGAACAAGTCGGTCCTCACACTCGCCCGTCGTCTGTCGGCAGGACAACGCGCGTTCCAGATCGCAATGCAGTTGGCCTTCTTCACGCAGGCCGACGTGATCGATTCCCTTGTCGCCGAGGATGAATCATTGAGCGCCGAGTCCGCAGCGCTGGCCCGCGTCGGACTCGCACACTACTTTGCCGGCGCACTGCTACTCCCGTACACCCAATTCCTGCAATCCGCTGAGGCCTTGCGGTACGACATCGACCTGCTCAGCCTCAAGTTCGAGGTCGGCTTCGAGACAGTCTGCCACCGGTTGTCCACTCTCCAACGACACGGCCAACGCGGCATCCCTTTCTTCTTCGTCCGAACCGATCGCGCCGGAAACATCTCGAAGCGTCAGTCTGCTACCGCTTTTCACTTCTCCAGAGTCGGCGGCAGTTGCCCGCTGTGGGTCATCCACGAGGCATTCGCGAGCCCAGGTCGCATCCTCACTCAGGTCGCGAAGATGCCCGACGGCCGGACATACCTCTGGGTGGCGCGCACTACCCACAGCGGCGGACTCGGGTACCTCGCACCCGAGCGCAACTTCGCCGTCGGACTCGGTTGCGACATCGGCTACGCCGATCGCATGGTCTACTCACACGGAATTCAGACGGACGACCCCGCGACCATCGTGCCGATCGGCGCGGGGTGCAAAGTCTGTGACAGGCCAGCGTGCTCTCAACGCGCCTTCCCCCAACTCGGCCGCTCGATCTCCGTCAGTGAGAACAGCAGCAGCCATCTTCCGTATCCGCAACAATAGGGCGCAAACAGTAGGGCACACCGACTCCACCTGCAGTTTCCCGGAGCTACGACGCTCTTCTGCTTCCATGGACGTCATGCAACCCGATGCCGTGACCCCTCGTCGACTGGTTCTTCGCCGCCTTTCGGCCGTGGCCGGTGTGGCCGGCATCGTGACTGGTTTGGTTGCCTTGATCGCAACTCAGTTGGACGTCGATCACAACATCGTGATCGTTCTCGCGTCAGTGGCGCCCTTGTTGATGATTGCTCCGCTGATCGGTGCCGTCGTCTCGGGTATCGGGCGTCAGTGGATCGTGTGCGCCGCCTCGATCCTCGTCCTTGGGTTGTTCGGATGGTCTGTGAGCCCGCTGTACATCGGCGGAACTGGGGAGTCGACGTCTGCGAACGGTCCATCGATTCGAATCATGCAGGCCAACTTGATGGTCGGTGCAGCGGATCCGGAGTCGCTTGTGGCGATGGTCCGCGAACGCGAGGTCGACGTGGTGACGGTCCAGGAGTTGACGTACCAGGAAGCCGACGCGCTCGAAGCCGCCGGGCTTGACGAGGTTCTGAGCCACCAATTCCTCGTCCCGTACACCGACGGTGGTGGCGGGGCAGGAATCTACAGTCGCTTTCCACTCTCCAATCCGCGTAGCCTCGACGGATTCTCACCCGAAACGCTGTCCGCAGAACTGAATGTCGGCTTGGCGCAGCCAGTCACATTGTTCGCCGTGCATCCGGCACCGGCGTACATCTCACCGGCTTCGGTGTGGGCGGACGAGCAGCGAAGGCTCGGGTCTTACATGGACAAAGTCGCCGGGCGGGACAACGTGATAGTGAGCGGCGACTTCAACGCGTCGTACTCGAACAAACAGTTCCGGAATCTTCTCACGAACGGATACACCAGCGCCGCCGACCAATTGGGTTCCGGCCTGATCCCGACCTATCCGACCGACAAGCGGTATCCGGCGGTGGTCGGTATCGACCACATCATCACGAAAGGCGCCGTGGCGACATCCTTGGAACGGATCGAGATCGAGGGATCCGATCACCACGGCCTGATTGCCGACATCACGTTGTCTTGAGTAAATACTGGATTGAGCAAGCACCAGGGCATGGTTGTGCCCCGGTGCTCACGTCTTCAGTTGTCGCGATTCACGCCGCGGTGGGCGGACTGTTCCCGCCGATCGGATGCTGATACGGATCAACCGACATCGGTGGATAGAACACCGATTTCCGATCCGGTCCGATCTCGACCCGCCACTCGGTGTGATGCAGCGTCCGATGATGATGACCGCACAACAGAATCAGATTATCGAGATCCGTTGGGCCACCATCACCCCAGTGAACAATATGATGGGCATCGCACCACCCCGACGGAGTCCCGCACCCCGGAAACGCACACCCACCATCACGAACCGCAAGAGCCCGCCGCTGCGGAACCGTCGCCGTTCGCGCTTCCTTACCGCAGTCGAGCGGAACACCACTCTCGTCCAACAAGATCCGGGTGACCGTGCAGTCGCACGCAAACATCCGGGCCGTGTCGATACTGATCGGACCCACCCAATCCGTCCACGCGAAACCCAGTTCTTCAGTCGACGGCAAGAGGTCTTTCAGCGCCTTGAGGTCTGTCATGTCTTTCGCCGACGCAGTCACAGTGATGTGCGGTTTCACCCCGCCCTCGATCGGACCCAACCCCGCCCACTCGTACCGGCGCAACAATTCGCAGAACCCGTCCGCCCGTCGTAGCGCCGGAGTGCGGGTGTCTTTGACGCCGTCCTTCTCCGGTGTCGGCGCAGACAGGCTCGACAGCAACGTGATCAGACGGGCCCCGTTCACAGCATCCAGATCACCCTTCACGGTCACCCGCCCGTACAGGCCCTTCGACGCGTAGAACTCGTTACGCTCCGAATCCTCACCCACCGGAACCCGTCTTCGCGCTTGCCGTACTGCTTCTCGATTCGGCGGATCGCTGCTCGCACCGCATCACAATCGGCGATGTTCTGCGACGCCAGGCCAAGCAGGATCCCGCGAGCCTTGTCCACATCCGCCAGGGTCATGTTCTTCGGCGGATGCTGACAAAACGACGCCACCTGCCGCGCCTTCAACGCATCCACATCGCCGCGATGAAACGCATCCGCGACAACAGGTTCGAGCATCAACAACCGCGCCAACCCGACCAGCAGACTGCACTCACCGATCTCCAAATTCGTCGAACCATGCAACCACAGCGCGATCGCCCGAAAACCCTTCCCACCGAGAACCTCACGGGAAAACATCTCCACGATCAACAACACCAACCGCGACTGCAACTCGTGCCGGACACGCACCAGATCCAGAACCTCACTCTTGAGGTCCTCACCATCCAGCTGCCACGCTCCCCGACTATCCATGCCGAAAGTTTAATCGAACATACTTTCGAGAACCAGAGACAAAACGGACAACTTCAAAAAGGTGCGCGACTCGAGACCTGTTGAAGTACAGGCTCGTTCACGACTGATACAGCGCTAGGTCGGAGTGACTATCGCAAAGTTCGGATCCGGCTCGTCGAGGTATCCGGCAAGTTCTGCGAGCTTCGCCGGGTCGCCGGAAACCGAGATGGTTCCATTCGCAATCTCGGCACCCAAGTCCACACCACCGAGCAGCACACCGAGTAAGTCGCGCCGACTCAAACTGAACATCGCATCCACAGACCCAGCATCTGCAGACTCACCTTCCACGTCGAAATGGATCAGAACTCCGTTGCTGAGTTCCGTTCGGTGAACGATGTTTTCGTCAGTGATGTTCCAATCGACGACGATGTGCGAGCCCGCTGCGCGCACTCCATCCACGCGCAGCGATACTGCATCGAAGACTTGACTTACCGACAGCGCTGCGGTGATGTCGGGCGCCGCGGCAACCGTGGGCGTCCCCACTGAGCCGTTGCGCAGTTCGTATGCACCGGTGAGGTAGAAGTTCCGCCAGGTGCCGTTCTCGGCGCCGTACCCGAGTTGCTCGAAGGTATCGGCCTGCAGATTCTTGGCCTCGACGTTGTCCGGTTCAGCGAAGACCACGTAGTTCACCACCTGCGCAACCCAGCGAAAGTCGCCGCGCTCGTACGATTCCCGAGCTTTCCGTAACACTTCTGCTGATCCGCCCATGAACTCCACGTGACGCTTGGCCGATTCGACGGGTGGATGCTCCCACAGATGCGCAGGGTTACCGTCGAACCAACCCATGTATCGCTGGTAGATGGCTTTGACGTTGTGACTGACGGAACCGTAGTACCCGTGCGTGTGCCACGCTTGCGCCAATGCAGTTGGCAGCTCGATCGATTCGGCGATCTCGAGACCGGTCCACCCCTGATTGATTCGACGAAGTGTCTGATCGTGAAGGTACCCGTAGAGGTCGCGCTGCAATGACAGGAACTCGGTGAGCCGTTCGGTCCCCCACGTCGGCCAGTGGTGGGACGCAAACAGAACGTCGGATCGTGAGGCGTAACGATTGATCGATTCCGTCAGGTACGCAGACCAGACGTGAGGATCTCGTACCAGTGCACCGCGAAGCGTGAGCAGGTTGTGGAGAGTATGAGTTGCGTTCTCCGCCATACACAGTGCGCGCAAATCCGGGAAGTAGAAGTTCATCTCGGACGGGGCCTCGGTTCCGGGCGTCATCTGGAATTCGATCCGAACGCCGTCGATCGTCTCCGTGTGACCTGTCTTCGAGATCGACACCGTCGGCGAAATGAGCGTCGGTGTGCCGGTTGAGGTGGTCTGCCCCAACCCGGCTCCGACGCTACCTCGGGGACCTCGGGGTAAGGCCGCCCCATACATGTAGGCCGCGCGTCGAGCCATTGCCGTTCCCGCATAGACGTTTTCCTCGACCGCGTGCTCCACGAGCCCGGTGGGTGCGACGATCACGCATCGCCCGGCGGCGACGTCGTCGTCGGTGGTCACTCCTTTGACCCCGCCGAAGTGGTCGATGTGCGAATGCGTGTAGATCACCGCGACAACCGGTCGATCACCACGATGCTCCCGATACAACGCGAGACCAGCGGCAGCGGTTTCCCGGGAGATCAGTGGATCGATGACGATGATTCCGGTATCTCCCTCGATCAACGTCATGTTCGACAGATCAAGTCCGCGAATCTGATAGATCGAATCCGTCACCGCAAAGAGTCCCTGCTTGGCGACCAACTTCGACTGACGCCACAAGCTCGGATTGACCGTTGGCGGGCAGTCCTCGTCAAGGAACGCGTAGGAATCGTTGTTCCACAGGACTTTTCCGTCCGAATCGGAAACCAGCCCCGGATCGAGTGCGGCGACGAAACCCCGCTTCGCCTCGGTGAAGTCAGCGTCGTCGGAGAACGGTAGAGTCTCGGCGACTCGGGCGTTCGCGGCTTCGATTGCGGCCGATGCCGCACGTGGGTCGATCATAAGTCAGCCTTTCACGCCGAATTGCGGCAATGCGCATTGCCGCAATTGAAGAGAACAGCAGGGCTAGCTCAGCAACTGCGCCTTTGCCGCCGCGAACTCGGCATCGGTCAACACGCCGGACTGATGAAGCTGTCCCAACTCCTGCAGCTTGGAGACCAGATCGTCCGCGCCTGAAGGGGGAACGGACTGCACGGGGGCGACCTGCTGCTGCGGCGGCGGCTGTTGCTGCTGGTACTCCTGCTGATATTCCTGCTGCTGCTCGCTGGCCTTTCGTTGACTCCGTCGATCCATGGCGTTGGACGTCGCCTTTGCGGTTCCAGCCACTACCGCCGTGCGCGCCACCGTGCCGAGCAACCCCGGCCGCCCTCTGCGTCCACCTCGAAAAACCATGCCGAACTCCTTGGGTAATTGTCGCTACTGAAATGCTGCTTCGACCGCTGCGACGACTACCTCGCGCGGTATCTGAACGTGAAGGACTACGTCGCCGCCGCCACCGCGAACCGTCGACGCGAGCTCACGCGCCCACGTCTGCTCGTAGACGATGACTGCGGCGGACGTTCCTGGTTCGAGTGACTCACGGACCACGTCCAGGTCCTCGTCACTGATCAATGCCTTGGCTTCGATGGACAGAATCGCCAGTCCGATGTCGGTGAGATCTTCGTCGACATCGATCTGCGACACCTGTCCGTCCGCGTCCTTGGCGATGTACACGAGGTCGAGCAGAGTGACAAAACCTCGTTCCACCACGTTCTGCAGCGCGGCGACAGCTTCAGGATCCACAGTTGAACCTGGGAATGCCAGCACCACGAGCTCGACCGGTCCGATGTTCATTGCGTCGTTCATCCATCAAGCCTGGTGGCTCGGACGCTTGGGAACCTCACCCGCAGGGGATGAATTACCCGATGCGATCGAGTTATTTGTTGCGACGAATGACTTCGCGAATCGGCCGTACGTGTACGCCTTCTGCTGCGAGGGCTCGCCGGGCTTTGCCTCGGGTGACGAGCACACCGACGATACCGAGAATCCAAACTGGATATTGCACCATCCAGGCGACACGGAATCCGTCGAACGTGTACCCGCCCATGTGTCCGAGGATGACGCCCATCACTTGAATCACGATGAGGGAAGCGAGGAATCCCCCGATGTTGACCATGCCCTGCGCGGTGCCCATCGCCGAACTCGGATTGGATGTGCGCGCGTAGTCGAAGCCGATCACCGAACCCGGCCCACCCACCGAGATGACGACCACCAGGATCGTCAACAACCAGAGCGGAGACGGTTCGCTTCGTGAAAGCACGATCGTCCACATGAGCGCGCTGGCCACCATGATGGTGAGAACCAACCACGATCGACGCATGGGATAGCGACCGGTGAGAATACCGAGGATCGGGCCGGCCACGATTGCCGAGATGACTGACAGCGTCAGCAGCGAGCCGACCGTCGTGGAGTCGAGGCCTTGAGCCGATTTCAGGTACGGCACACCCCACAGCAGCGCGAACGTCGTGATCGAGAACTGAGTCCCCATGTGGCTGAAGAACCCGAGTCGGGTGCCGGGCCGCATCCACACCGTCTTGATCTGTCGCCCGATCTCCTTGGCGCCCGCCGGCACGGCGACCACGTCGGCACCGGGAGGCGCGTCGCGGATGACACTCAACGCCAGCGCAAACGCCAACAGTCCGACAGCGGCAGCGCTGCCGTAGGCAAAAGTCCAGCCCGGTCCGGACAACAGCAACATGAACGGAAGCGCAGACATCACCTGGCCCAGCTGACCGAGGATGCCCGTGAACTGCGAGACCAACGGCACCTGCCGGGGCGGGAACCACTGCGGTACCAACCGCAACACCGAGATGAAGGTGAGTGCATCCCCGGCACCGACGGCAATACGTGCACCGATCGCGACGGGCAGCGATTCGGTGAAGGCGAGAGCCAACTGCGCGGACATCATGATGAACGCACCGACTGCGATCATGATCCGCGAACCGTAGCGGTCGAGGAGGACTCCCGCCGGAATCTGCATGCCGGCGTACACGACGATCTGCAGCACGACGAAGCTCGACAGAACGCTGGGCGAGATCGAGAACCGATCAGCAGCAGACAGACCCGAGACGCCGAACGAAGTGCGGTGAAGCACGGCGATCACGTAGGCAAAAACACCGACACCCCAGACCAACCACACTTTTTTCATCGGGTCTGTATGTTACTCCTGTCTTTCGCAAGGCTCAGGACATGATTATTCGCGGCCCTGAGACACCCAATTCAGATCGGCCGAACGGAAGCCTTCGGTGATCGCGGCGAGGGAGTCGAGGCGAGCGATCTGGTCTTCGCTCAAAACGATGTCCAACGCTCCGGCGTTTTCGGTGACTCGTGCAGCGAACCGAGTGCCGGGAATCGAAACGGAAGGCAACCCGTACTGGCGGCCCTTGGCATCGAGCCATGCCAGGGAAACCTGTGCAGGCGTCGCGCCGAGCTCCTCACCGACGGCGCGGACCACGTCGAGAACCTTCTGATTGGCGGGAAGTGCGGAGTCCGAGAAGCGGGGGAAGCGTCGGCGTAGGTCGTTGTCACTGAGCGTCGCCGCATCGAACGATCCCGCCAAGAAGCCTCGGCCCACAGGTGAAAAGGGCACGAACCCGACTCCGAGTTCCGCCGCGGTGGGTACTACCTTGTTCTCGACGTCACGGCTCCAGATGCTCCATTCCGACTGGATCGCCGCGATCGGATGTACCCCGTACGCACGACGCAGTTCGTCACCGGTCGCCTCGGACAGTCCGATGTTGCGGACCTTGCCCGCCTTCACCTGCTCCGCGATCGCGCCGACGGTGTCTTCGATCGGCACGTTCGGGTCGACCCGGTGCAAGTAGTAGAGGTCGACATGATCGACGCCGAGTCGTCCCAGAGACTCGTCGAGTGCCCGCGGCACGTAAGCCGGGTCTCCGTTGATCCCGCGCTGACCGTTGGCGATGTTGCCGACCAGACCGAACTTGGTCGCCAACTGCACTTCGTCCCGGCGGTCTTTGAGAAGCTCTCCCACCGCACGCTCACTCGAGCCCTCGCCGTACACGTTCGCGGTGTCGATGAATGTGATCCCGATGTCCACCGCATGGTGCAGCGTGGCGAGCGCCTCGGCCGGATCCACCGGGCCGTAGACCGGGGCGACGGACATCGCGCCGTATCCCTGGGCGCTGACAGTGAGACCTTCGGCCAGAGTGACGGTGGGGACGGTCATGAAAACTCCTCGATTCGACTGAGCGACAACCCCGACAGTCTTCACCGAATCGAAGCCTCACGCACCGATTAACGTCACGCTGATCGGGTTACCCTCGAGTGATGGCATTCGATTGGCTCGAACTCGTACTCACCGCCCACCGCGAATTCGGTTCACGACTCGCTGCGGTCGAGGACTGGAACGCACCCACGCCCGACTCCGACTGGCACGTCGAACACCTCGTCCGCCACGTCATCGAGGAGCAGCAGTGGGTACCGCCGCTCCTGGCCGGACTGACGGTCGGCGAGGCGACACCGGACATCGTTCCCGTCGGGGACGACCTGTGGACCGAATGGCAGAAGTACTCCGATGCCGCAATCAAAGCGTGGAAATCGACGGACCTCAGTGCCCACGTTCACCTCTCGTACGGCACGGTGAAGGTGGAACCCTATCTGCGCCAGCAGACCTCGGACGTCACGATCCACACCTGGGACCTTGCGCGAGCGGTCGGAGCAGACGAGCGGCTCGATCCAGACCTCGTCGAGGCCGTCTGGTCCGACCTCGACGGGCAGCGCGACATGCTCGCCGAGAGCGGTCTGTTCTCCGCTCCCGTCGATCTTCCTGACGATGCGTCGTTGCAGGACAAGCTGATTGCCCTGACCGGTCGCGATCCTCGTTAGACGTTCAGCGACACACCCGTCGTGCGAGCGACGCCGTCCCAGCCGCCGGCAGGTGCACCGAGGCCGAGCAGAGCCGCAACCGTCGGCGCGACGTCGATCGTGCAAGCCTGCGTGTCGATCTTCCGTCCACCGTCCAGAGCGGGATGTCCGCCGCTGAGGAAGAACGGAATGGGCAGTGTCACGAAGTGGCCGTGGTTGCCGGGAATCGGGTTGGACAGTGGAGTCGGATCACTGAACCGCCAGCCCTGAGCGCAAAACGCAACGACGTCACCGGCATTGGTGCCGAGATCGAATTCGGCGGGGAGGTGGCTGGATTCGACGCCGTCCACACCATCCACGATCTGCTGAATCCGGCTGACGGCTTCCGCCCGTTCGCCATCGGGTCCGACGAAGTAGATCAGGTCTGCGCCACCGTTCTGGGCGATTCGAATCTTGCCTGCCAGCAACGGGTCCGCGTTCAGCGGTCGATCCAAGCCGATGAGCCGCGCGGGCTCCGACCAGTCCATCGAGTGGTCGGCCAACACGATCAGAATGCTCCGATTCCAGCGACCCGTGTCATGAAGGAAGTCGACGAAACGGCGAACCTGGTTGTCGGTGTTCTGAAGTGCAGCCGTGCGAGCGATCCGGATGGACGGACCGGACAGATCCAGGTGCCCGACCCGATCGACGTCACCGAGGTTGGTGAATGACAGCCGCGGCGAGTTCCCGCCGACGATACGGATCAAGGCGTCGATCGTGAAGTTGTCCGGCGCATGCTCGGTACCGGGAACGAGCGGCTGCGGATCCCACACCAGTGAGGCGCGGTCACCGAACAGCCCGTGAAGGTAGCGCTTCGACAGCACACTCGCAGTGGTCAATCCGAGTTCGGTGCGTACCCGATCCAGAACCGTCGATGCCTGCAGGTCGGAAGGCCGATCGAGATCACGCTTCTTGTCGATGGCCGGATCGTAGACGGAGTTGGCGGGTACACCCGAACGCGCCGGCAGCACTCCCGTCATCATCGCCGTGTGGTTCGGCAGCGTCTCTGCGATCGTGATGGCACTGGCGTCCGGGTAGTGGATACCGCCGGCCGCAAGCCCGGTCAGCGTCGGGGTGAGCTCCGATCGCAGCTCGTCCGGCCGCATGCCGTCTACGACTATGACATGCACGTCCAGGTCTGGGATTCCGGCGCTGGTGGGAACACTCGCGCGAGCGGGCGTTCCGAGCAATGCCGTTCCGGCGACAACACTTCCACCGATCAGAACGCTACGACGCGAAACTTCGATACTCACTGGTCGACTCCTGGTCGGTACGAGGCCTGATCGAGGGCGGCCGAGGTGGGTGAGACTCTACTGCCCGCGCCTGCCGGAAGACGGTAGCTCACGGCGTAGTGCGCATTGCTCTGCGGATTGGTGAGATCGTCGACGTAGTACCAGTCCATCTGAGTACCTTCGCGGGCGATTTCGAATACGCCGTAGCCGTGCGAATCCAGTTCGACGTACCGCACGTGGCGGTTCACGGCCTTGAATGCTTCTTCTGCCGCAACGGTTACCGTGTGCGGTGGCACTTTCAGCATGTCGTCGATATTGGGCGACGTCACCGACGGGACGACGAACTCGGCGCCGACGGTCGGCCCACCCGGATAGTTGGCGGCGTTGGTCGGTAGGTCGCAGGCCCACGACGTGTGGATGTCACCGGTGATGAAGACGGTGTTGTCCACACCGTTCGAGGTGATCGCGTCGAAAAGCCTGGTGCGGTCGGCGGTGTACCCGTCCCACTGATCCGTGTTGTACGGGACACCGGCCTGCGGCACACCCACCAGTTCGGTCAACGCCGCGGTGGTCGCCGGTTCCAGCGGCGGGAACACGCAGGGTGTGATCATGACCGGATTGCCGACGACCTTCCACTGCGTCGGGGAGGTGACGATTCCGTTGGTCAACCAATCCATCTGTGCGCGTCCGGTAATGGTGCGCGACGGATCGTCGACCTGCTTCATGGTCGGTTGCTCGTCGCGGTAAGTACGCAGATCGAGCATCGAGATCTCGGCCAGATTCCCGAAGCGGAACCGACGATACAGCTGAACGCTCGAACCACTACCCGACGGCCGGACGGGCATCCACTCGAAATATGCCTTGGCCGAGTTGGCCTTTCGATCTGCCCAGTCACCTTCGACACCGGGAGTGTGGTTTTCGGCGCCGTCCCGGTACGCGTTGTCGGCCGATTCGTGATCGTCCCACGTGGTGATGAACGGGAGCTTCAGGTGCAGAGCTGCCAGATCCGGGTCTGTCTTGTACTGCGCGTGCCGAATTCGGTAGTCGGCCAGCGAAATGATCTCGTGGGCCGGCTCGTGAAGGCGAACGGATCCGTTTCTCGCGCCGTACTCCCCCTGCCCGTACTCGTAGATGTAGTCACCGAGGTGGATGATCGCGTCGAGGTCTTCGCGGAATGCGAGGTGACGATAGGCACCGAAATACCCCGCCTCCCAATTGGAGCAGGACACCACGCCGAAGCGGAGACGATCGAGATCTGCCGAGTTCGACGGAGCCGTACGGGTGCGGCCCACCGGAGAAACAGCCGAACCCGCAGTGAATCGGTACCAGTACGTCGTCGACGAATCGAGTCCGGTGACGTCGACCTTCGCGGTGTGATCGGAATCCGCCGAAGCAGCAACATTTCCGGACGCAACGACGCTCGCGAACCCCTCATCGGTCGCGACCTGCCAGTTGAGAGTCACCGCCGGCCCGACGCCGGAACCGGGCGTCGCGTCTGCCGTCGGGGTGATGCGGGTCCAGATGATCACCGCATCCGGCAACGGGTCACCGGATGCCACGCCGTGCGCGAAGCCCGGGCTGCCACCCGGAACCTCGGCACCGGCGTGGCTCGCCGAAGCGACACCGAGACCTACTGCGCCGGCGAGGGCCGCCGATCCCTGCAGCAGGCCACGTCTGGATATTCGATCGAAGGCATTCGTGTGCACGCTAGGAGTGAACCCGCACCTGAACGGGCGTTCAAGAGAGCTTCGGGATGTTCACCCAGGCTTCGCCTGCGCTTCTCTGGAAGTTTGATCGAGTCGATCCCGATTACAACCGGTAATCGAGGGCCGAGCCTCGAACCACACCGACCTTGACTCCGATGTAACCGCCGAGTGCACCCCCGGCCGCGATCAGGATCCAGAACGCCGGCGGAAGCAGAGCCTCGGACCCGTCGACCTCGGAGAACGCGGAATAGCCTGCGATCAACGCGCCGAACAGGATGGGCAGTATCAGCAGAGCGGCAAAGAAAGTCACCCACACCCGATGCGACGAGTCTATCCACGACGGACGGCGTTTGTCGGCAAGTCGCTCGTCTGCCGGAAACACACCCCGCTGACGCCTATGCTTGGAAAATGACCGAACCCGACATCAAGCCCAGAAGTCGTGACGTCACCGACGGACTCGAAAAGACCGCAGCGCGCGGCATGTTGCGTGCAGTAGGAATGGGCGACGACGACTGGGTCAAGTCGCAGATCGGCGTCGCCTCGTCCTGGAACGAAATCACGCCATGCAACCTGTCCCTCGATCGCCTGGCCAAGGCCGTCAAGGAGGGCGTACGGGAAGCCGGCGGGTTCCCTCTCGAATTCGGCACTATCTCCGTCTCCGACGGCATTTCGATGGGGCACGAGGGCATGCACTTCTCCCTCGTCTCCCGTGAAGTGATCGCGGACAGCGTCGAGACCGTCATGCAGGCCGAGCGTCTCGACGGATCGGTCCTTCTCGCCGGCTGCGACAAGTCGTTGCCCGGCATGATGATGGCGGCGGCCCGCCTCGACCTCGCCAGCGTGTTCCTCTACGCCGGCTCCACCCTCCCCGGCGTCGCCAAACTTTCCGACGGCAGTGAGCGGGAAGTCACCGTCATCGACGCGTTCGAGGCGGTTGGCGCCTGCTCGCGTGGGCTGATGAGCCGCGCCGACGTCGACACCATCGAACGGGCGATCTGCCCGGGCGAAGGCGCGTGCGGCGGCATGTACACGGCAAACACGATGGCCAGCGCCGCCGAGGCCATGGGAATGTCGCTGCCCGGCAGCGCTTCACCGCCCGCACCGGATCGTCGCCGCGACGGCTTCGCCCGCGAGAGCGGCAAAGCCGTTGTCGAACTCCTGCGTCGAGGTATCACCGCGAGGGACATCCTCACCAAGGAAGCGTTCGAGAACGCCATTGCAGTAGTCATGGCATTCGGCGGATCCACCAATGCGGTGCTCCATCTCCTCGCGATCGCGCACGAAGCGTACGTCCCGCTGACGCTCGACGACTTCGCTCGCGTCGGCGCGAAGGTCCCGCACCTCGCCGACGTCAAGCCTTTCGGAAAGCACGTCATGACGGACGTCGACCGTATCGGCGGCGTCCCCGTGATCATGAAGGCATTGCTCGACGCGGGACTCATGCACGGAGATTGCCTGACCGTCACCGGTAAGACCGTGGCGGAGAATCTCGCGCACATCACCCCGCCCGATCCGGACGGCAAGGTCCTGCGGGCGATGAACAAGCCCATTCACCCGACCGGAGGCATCACGATCTTGAAGGGGTCACTCGCGCCCGGCGGCGCGGTGGTCAAGTCGGCAGGATTCGAGTCTGATGTATTCGTCGGCACTGCACGGGTTTTCGAACGCGAGCGCGCCGCGATGGATGCTCTCGAGGACGGCACCATCACCGGCGGTGACGTTGTCGTCATCCGCTACGAAGGCCCGAAGGGTGGTCCCGGCATGCGCGAGATGCTGGCCATCACGGGCGCGATCAAGGGCGCGGGTCTCGGCAAGGACGTCCTGCTGCTGACGGACGGACGATTCTCGGGCGGCACCACCGGCCTGTGTGTCGGACACGTTGCGCCCGAGGCCGTCGACGGCGGTCCCATCGCGTTCGTTCGCGACGGCGATCAGATCCGGCTCGACGTGGGTACCGGACAACTCGAATTGTTGGTCGACGACTCCGAATTGGAAGCCCGCAAGAAGGGCTGGGAGCCGTTGCCGCCTCGCTACACACGTGGTGTGTTGGCCAAGTACTCCAAGCTCGTGGGATCAGCCTCGGGTGGAGCAGTGTGCGGCTGATCCCAGCCCGCCGCTAGATCGGCCGGTACCCGGCGCCGACACCTCCGTGGGCATTGATCGTGTCCACGATGGAGGTCATGTTGGTGCCGAGTTCCGGCCCCAGGCACGGCACCCAGAGGTAGGCGTTGACCATCGCGACCAGCGTCGTCCCGACCGTGACCGGGGCTCCCGAATCACCGTGGTCGACGCAGATCTGAGTCCAGGTGGATGCGTCGGCGCTCAGGTCTCCCCAGACGACGCCGCAGGTCGTGCCCGTCGTACGGCCTTCCTTGCAGGCTGTGGCCGGGAAGCTGGCCGGAGCGCCGATCGAGGTGATGGTTGCCGCGCCCACCGTTCGAACTGGTGTGACCTTGCCCGGATCGAACTGGATGACCCCGTAGTCCAGGTCCGGGTTCGACTCGACGAACGTGCCGACCACGCCTGCGTCCTCGTTGCTTTCCGGGATCACGAACGATCCAGGACCACCGCAGTGACCTGCGGTGATACCTACGAGTCTGCCGCCGTTGTCGTGACCGATAGTGGTCAACGTACAGACCAGTTGATTGTCGATGATGATGCCCGAACCACCACCCATGGGCGTGGGTGCAGCAACAGCGTTGCTGCTGACGATGAACCCGAGTCCGAGTGCCAAGACCAACGCTGCCAGAGCCGAAACAATTCGCTGCAACATCACAATCTCTCCGCCGGTAATCTCCCCGCTGCAAAAAACGCATACCCCGGAAAGTGCGGACCTACGCAGCGTTTCTAGTCGGTAGCTCCGAGCGCCTCGAGCATCTTGCGTGCCTCCTCGAGCTGACGACTCAACTCGTCGACTCGCGCTGCAGCCATGTCCCGTGCAGCGACGATGATGGACTCGACAGCCTCGATTGCGGTGGGCTCACCCAACTCGCGGACAGCTCGCTCGACCGCATCGGGTGCGACCGGAACTGCTTTGCCCGGACGCTTGGCGCCCTGTGTGACCGTCACGCTCCAGTCGTTGTCCGCGCCGGCATGGATGGTGACGCTGATACCGGCCGGCAGTTTCTTCGCACGCTTGACGGCCGGACGAGGTGTCGCGGCAGGGGCAGCAGTGGTAGTCGGTACCGGAGCGGGTGCAGGCTGCGCACGCGGCTTCGGTCGAACAGGCTCTACGAGTGGCTCCATCAGGGGCTCGGACTCCACAACTGGTTTGGGCCGTGGCGCCGGTTTGGCCGGTGCCGCGGAGACGCGGTTTATGCGCAATTCCTCTGCCTCGAAAGGCAATTCGTCGTTGACGCCTTTGGGGCGGATCATCACGGTGTTGCCGTCCACCGACACGACTTTCGCCGAGGTACCGGCTTCGATCCCCAAACTGGGAGTCGCCTCGCGCAGATAGACGGTGGCGCGCTTGCCTTCGGCGACAGCCGTGGCGAGCGCTGCCAGATTGTCCGCAGTGAGGTGATCCGGCCCTGATGCGGCAGCGCCGGAACGTCTACGGGGTGGCATGCGCAGGTCCTTTCAGAAGTATCTCGTGCATTTCGGTATCGACAGTGCTTTTCTCGGGGCAACTCTTGCACAAGCCACCGACGTGTTGACTCTCACCGCCCGCCTGAGCCCGAGGATCCGTAGACGGTTCGGCCAATTCAGTACTGTTCTCGGGGCACCGCGTGGAAGATGGTGGACAGAAATTCGTTGCGGCAAGAAGGAGCACGGTGAGCAGTTCGGAGTCAGAGTGGATCGACGAGGTCACCGAACCCGCCCCTGCTGAATCTCACGCTGCTGAACCTCACACTGCTGATCCGGTCGACGTCGATGCTCATCTGCTCAGCCGGATTCAAGCCGACATCGAGGAGTCCCTCCTCGGCGGACCGCGCTGCTTCACGCAATCGCAGATCGCGGAATTCGCCGGTGTGACACGCGAGCGTGCCGATCGTTTGTGGGTCGCGATGGGCTTTGCCGTCGACGAGGACCCCGACGCCGTCATGTTCACCCAGCAAGACGCCAACGCCCTCAAGACGATCATCGACATGGTCAATCGAGGAGTCATCTCGCAGAGCAGTGAGGTGGCTGCTGCCCGTTCACTGGGGCAGTCGATGTCGAGGTTGGCTGAGTGGCAGGTCTCGCTGATCAGCACACACATCATCGACCAGCTCGCCGACTCGGCAGATCACGAGCCCGAAGCGATCCGGAAGATCGTTCTGCGCCTCGGCGCCGAGATCATTCCCGCTGTCGAATCTCTGCAGACGTACGTGTGGAAGCGCCACGTCGCGTCGTCGACGGGCCGCAACGTCGGAAACCCGGGCGAAGAAGTAGCGAGTCGTGTTCTGGTCGTGGGTTTCGCCGACATCGTCGGGTACACCTCGCTGACCCGCGGCCTCGACTCCGCCGAACTCAACGATCTGCTCGAGCGGTTCGAGTCCGCGTCCACCGAAATCATCGGTCGCAACTACGGCTGGGTGGTCAAGACCGTCGGTGACGAGGTCATGTTTGCCGCTGAAAGTCCCCACCACGCCGCCGAGATCGCTTTGCAGATCCAGCAGGCGGTCCTCGCCGATCACGACGATCCGCAGCTTCGGGTGGGTCTGGCCATGGGGCCGACGTTGGTCCGCTTCGGAGATCTCTACGGTTCGGTGGTCAACAAGGCCGCGCGTCTCACCAGCTCTGCTCGTCCCGGCACTGTACTGATCGACTCCGAGCTGGCCACCCAGCTCGGCTCGGACGCCAATTTCAAACTGCGACACCTTCGTCCGCGACGAGTGCGCGGCATCGACAGGCTCGAGCAGTACGTGCTACGCCGCAATCTGGAGCCGTGAGCTCTCAGCTCGACACTCCGCGTGCAGCCAGAAAGTCGTCCACGATCTGCTCACACGCAGCCTCCCCGAGAGGCGTCAGCGTGGCCAGCTTGGTGAGCACCAAAGGTCCGACCAACTGAGCAAGTGCGACGTCGTAGTCGTACTCCCCCAACGCGTCGATCGCGTCCGGCGAGCGCAGGATCCGATCGAACGCGTGTCGGTACTGCTCGAAAACCGTCTGGCGCAGCGATCGCAATTCGGGCTTGTCCGTGGACAGGGCATCGACGCTCGAATAACCCTTCAGTTCCGGCCCCAAGCCGAGCCAGCACATCGCCGTCACCTGGATCGGTGCGCTTTCGATGGCCTTGGCCTGACTGGTCAACAACTCGAGCAACTGCGCGCGGAGATCGCCTTCACCGGACATCTCCGGCACCGGCGGCAGTAGACGTGCAAATGCCGCGGCGAGTAACTCCGTGCCGCTGTCGAAATGGCGGTACAGCGTCGCACGCGCGACGTTGGCCAACTTGGTGACGGCATCGATCGTCACGGCGTCGACGCCGCCTTCTGCCAGCAGCGTGGTCGCTGCGTCGAGCAACCTGGACCTGGAACGCTGTTTGCGCGGGTCCTCGTCGTTTCCCTGCTGTTCGATTCCCTGCTTGTCGATTCCCACCGTCACAACTTCAGTTATACCCACTTGGGGGTTGTGGAACTGCTGTTCTTGTAACGATACTGATGGTCTTGTTTCTATCGGGAGGTTTCGTGAGTAGCGATACGACGCTCGAACAGTCCACGTGGACCATCCGACAGATCTGGATGCTGACGGTCGCGTGCTGCGCCGTCGCGCTGGTCGTCGCAGCGATGGCCGCGCTCAACACGGCCCTTCCCGACTTGGCCCGCGATACCGGTGCAACACAGAGCCAGCTCACGTGGATCGTGGACGGGTATACGCTCACGCTGGCTTGTCTCTTGTTGCCGGCGGGCGCACTCGGCGATCGATACGGTCGACGAGAACTGCTCATGTTCGGACTACTCGTTTTTGCTGCCGGCTCGTCGATTCCGGTCTTCGCGGACGAACCGTCGTGGGTCATCGTCTCCCGCGTGATCTCCGGCGTCGGCGCCGCGTTTGTCATGCCGGCGACGCTGTCTCTACTCACTGCAGGTTTCCCGCCGGCGCAGCGTGCCCGCGCCGTCGGAGTCTGGTCCGGCGTCGCAGGGTCCGGTGCAATCGCCGGACTCGTCGTCTCCGGGCTACTCCTCGAAAAATGGTCCTGGCATTCGATTTTCGTCAGCCTGGCCGTCGTCTCGGTCCTCATCCTCGTGGTGTCGTTCACGATCGTGACGTCGAAGGACACGGAGGCAACTCCACTCGATCTACCTGGTACAGCGCTGATCGCCGGCTCGATCGGACTGTTCGTCCTGGGGATGATCGAGGCGCCGGCCCGTGGTTGGCTCGATCCGGTAGTTCTCGCGTTGCTGGTCGGCGGAATTGCCATGACAGCAATCTTCAGCTGGGTCGAATTACGCACTCGCCACCCACTTCTGGACGTCAGACTGTTTGCCAATCGTGCATTCGGCAGCGGCGCAGCGTCACTGACCCTGCAATTCCTGGCGACTTTCGGCTTGTTCTTCCTGATCGTGCAGTATCTCCAACTGGTGCTCGACTACTCCCCCCTGCAATCGGCGCTAGCCCTTATGCCGATCGCCGTGCCGGTAATGGCCCTGTCCGTGGTTGCGCCCCTGCTGATTCCGCGTATCGGTCTACGCGCCCTCACCGCAACCGGAGTCGCTTTCCTGGGAACCGGAATTGCACTCCTGACGCGCTTGGATGCCAGTTCGACCTATGCCGAAGTCTGTGTTCCCTTGGTAGTGGCCGCCATTGGATTGGGTTTGTCGACAACCCCCGCCACTGCTGCCATCGTCTCCAACGCACCGGACTCCAAACAGGGGGTTGCCTCAGCAGTCAACGACGCAACCCGTGAGATCGGCTCCGCCATCGGCGTTGCACTGGCGGGAAGTATCCTCGCCGCCGGGTACGGAAATCACGTCCAGCCCGCGGTCGACTTGCTACCCGAACCGGCCAAGGAGCCGGTATCCGGTTCTCTGGCCGCAGCTCTCCACGTCGCCGAAGCAGCCGGGCCGCAGGGTGCCCAGTTGGCCGAATTCGCCCGTGAAGCCTTCATCAAAGGCATGGATCAAGGAGCACTCACGCTCGCTGCGATCATGTGGGTATCCGCGATCGTTCTGGGATTCTGGGCTCCGGGTCGTCAGCGAGACTGACCGCCTCGTCGGTACGCCGGGGCCTTGGTCGTCTGCTCCGACTGCAGAGTCTGCAGGAGGGGCATCGACCGGAGCGGCACCACAACCGAGAGAACCATGACGCTGGTCGACCGGGTGGCTATCCCCGACCGATTCAGTTCGAGCAGCGTCGCTTGCAAATCCTCGTGCGACGCAGCGGCAATCCGGCACAGCACGTCGCCGGAGCCGGTGGTGGCAAAGGCTTCGAGCACACCGGGGATTGCCTCGAGTTCCGCTGTGACGGTGTCGAGCGCCCCCTGGGCGATCTGCAAAGTCACGAATGCCTGTACTCCGAAACCCGCTGCAGCCAAATTGACGTGCGGCGCGTATCCGGCGATGACGCCCGCATCTTCCATCCTTTTCAATCTCGCCTGCACTGTCGCCCGCGCAACCTTGACCTGACGCGAAAGCTCCAACGCACCGGCTCTCGGGTGCTTGTTCATCGCGTCCAACAGAGCCAGATCCACTGCGTCGAGATTCACGTCTGCTCCACTCGTCGTTCAACTATGCAAATTGCCTACAAAACAGTGCCAACATCTTCGCATTCCGGCGCTGTGTCTACTTTCAACTACCTCCGTTGACTACCCAACCTCTGAAGGACTTATCTGTTTGTACTGGCAGTGCCGAACATAACTCGAGCACCGCGCTGTGTACATCGCACTCAGAGGGGACTCACCATGACCGTCGAACAGACTCTCACCGACGACGAACAGCTGGCCGGCCTGGATCTGGAGCAATTGCGCCAGTTGGTCGGCTTGGTCGAGTACGACAGCGATCACGATCCCTTCCCCGTGAGCGGTTGGGACGGCCTCGAATGGATCGTCGGAAATGCCACGCAGACTTCACATTTCTTCCAGTCCGCATTCGGCATGGAATTGGTGGCCTATTCAGGCCCGTCGACGGGAAACCGCGACCACCACGCGTTTGTACTCAAAAGCGGGGCCGTGCGGTTTGTCGTCAAGGGCGCTGTGGATCCGGCAAGTCCGCTGATCGAACATCACAGCCGTCACGGCGACGGTATCCGCGACATCGCGCTCAGCGTCCCCGACGTGGACAAGTGCATCGCACACGCCATCACCCAAGGCGCGACAGTGTTGAGCGAACCGCACGACGTCACCGACGAGCACGGCACCGTTCGCCTGGCCAGCATCGCGACGTACGGCGAGACTCGGCACACCCTCGTCGACCGTTCCCGCTACACCGGCCCTTACCTTCCCGGATACGTCGAACGGACGTCGTCGTACCGCAAGCGTGACGGCGCGCCCAAGCGAATCTTCCAGGCCCTCGACCACGTCGTCGGCAATGTCGAACTCGGCAAGATGGACCAGTGGGTCGACTTCTACAACCGGGTCATGGGATTCACCAACATGGCCGAGTTCGTGGGCGGCGACATAGCCACCGACTACTCCGCGCTGATGAGCAAGGTCGTCTCGAGCGGCAATCACCGAGTCAAGTTCCCACTCAACGAACCTGCCATCGCGAAGAAGCGGTCACAGATCGACGAGTACCTCGAGTTCTACCAAGGTCCCGGCGCTCAGCATCTCGCACTTGCGACCAACGACATCCTCGGAGCAGTCGATGCTCTGGTCGACGAAGGAATCGAATTTCTCTCTACTCCGGCTTCGTATTACGAGGATCCCGAATTGCGCGCGCGTATCGGAGAGGTTCGAGTTCCGATCGAGGAATTGCAGAAGCGAGGCATCCTCGTCGACCGCGACGAGGACGGCTATCTTCTTCAGATCTTCACCAAGCCGATCGGAGATCGTCCCACCGTGTTCTTCGAGATCATCGAACGCCACGGCTCACTGGGATTCGGACTGGGAAACTTCAAAGCCCTGTTCGAAGCGATCGAGCGTGAGCAGGCCGCGCGGGGCAACTTCTGAGGTAGGTCAGCTGTTTTCGGTCCACGCCCAGACCACCGCGGGTCGCCCGGTGGCACTGACCCGGACTCGTTCGTCCGTACGTTCCAGCCCTGGCAACGCTTTGAGCGTCCGGTTCAAATTGCCCGGGTCCGGACGCACACCGGAAAGCTCCTCCGCCACGGCCAGCGCGTACGACGCCGGAAACGACGGACCCAGTAATGCCCGCGTGAATGCCTGATCTCGCCACAACAGGGTGTCAGCAAGGATCGGGCGGGTATCGGCGACTATCCGATTGTGGTCGAACGCAAGGTCCCCCGGGTTGTCCCAGCTCACCCATTCGGCCGAACCCGGCACCTCGTCCGACGAGATCACTGCCCACATGGTCACCGAGAGCGTCGGACCGCGGGGGTCTCGATTGGGTTCGTCGAACACGGTCAATTGACCGCTGACGAGGATCTTCTCGTCGGGAATTCCGAGCTTGGTGGTCACGGCTCGCCTGGCGGCGTCCTGCAACCGCTCACCGGCGCCCAGCAGTACACCGGGCAGCGCCAACTGCCCGGTGTACGGCTCCGCTTGCCGCGGAGTGACGGCAAATCGCAACATCCCGGGTTCCGGATTGCCGAACCGGAGCGCGATGACATCGATCGAGACAAGTGACTGGTCCACACCGTCCATCATGCAGGCACTGGGCAGCGCACCTGACGATCGACCCGGTCCGCACCGTTCGCGGTCAGCACTACCGGCGCACCCATTTCCTCGCTCAGATACCGGGCGAAATCCTCCGGGTCGGCCGGAAGTTCCTTCGGCACGACCCCTACGGCTTTCAAGGAATCTGTCAGCGCCTGCTGGTGATCGAGATCCTTCCACTCTCCGACGGGAACGAACGGCAATCCTTCGTACGCGTGCACCCCGTGGATCGGGACGCCTGCAGCCCGCGCGCGATCCATCGCATCGAGATGAGTAAGCGCCAAACCGTCGACGCCACCGCTCACCTCGATTGCGTAGTGCAACAACAACTCGTCGAGGTGGCCCATCCGGAATCCGCCTTGATACTCACCCGTCCCGTTGTGCAGCTCGGGCAACACCTTCGCCAACTCCGGATCCTCCGTCGGGAAGGGCCCAGCTCCGTGTCGTGTCATGTAGGTGCGGGTGACGCCGAGTACGTAACTGTCCCGGCCCAACTCGTCGATCATTGCTCGCGCGTTGGACGGCTCGACCGTCGACCACGTGGTGTGTGGGTGAAACCCCCGCCACTCGTCGAGAAGGACACCTTGTGCCCCCTCGAATACCAGACGACCACCGGCACCCAACGCGCCCAGCGCATCCGGGTCGGCGATGTCCACGACGGCACCGAATTCCGCGTACATGTCGACCATGTCGTCGATCGGCGGAAAACCGTGGCGACTCTCCGCGATCAACGGTCCGTAGAATGTGGCCAACGCCGACAACTTACGACGCAAGGAGTCAGGTCGCCGGCAGTCTCCCACCGTAGGCGCATTCGCAACTTCGAGCGCATACGCCGCGGTCTCACCGATCCCCTTGCCACACGAGCCGTGTCGGTTACCGCCGCGAGCATCCTCACGAGCCCTGTTGGCGGCCACGTGAATCGGCGTCGTCAACAATGCGCGCGCGTCGATCCGTATCAAATCGAACGGATTTCGAACTCCGAGCGCTTCCAGAGCACGCGCCTCCCGGGCGAGCGCGATGGGCTCGAACAACACGAATCTCGAGAGAAACGTCGGGACGCCGGAGAGCGTTCCCGAACCGAACTGCGAAAACGTGTGGTGGCGCTCGCCGACCGTCACGTTGTGCGCTGCCTGTGCCCCACCGTTGAACCGGACCACTGCGGCCACACCCAAATCGGCTTGGTCGGAGCAAAGCCAATCGACGGTTGCTCCCTTCCCCGCATCTCCGAACCCGAGGTCTACGACGATGATATCGCGGTCTTCGAACGGCTCCATCATGCTCTCCTTCTATGCGAAATCAACATCGTCCGTATCGGTTCCGAGATCGTGGGGCAACCCGGCCACCGTCGCGGTGCTGCGCCCTGGAATTAGAGCGAGAGCCTTGCCGACGGTCTCGGCTTCAGCTCTTGAACCGATGTCGCGGAGATCCGCCAGTCCGTCACGCAGGTCGATGCGGTCCTCGCCGATTCCGACCGTCAGCGCGATCAGTTCGCACACCGCAGCGGGGTCGTCGAGTTTGACGAAGCGTTCACCGAGCAACTTCTTCCAGTGATCCGCGATTTCCGGATCGTTGAAGTACGACGACTGATCTGGCAGAACGAAGTAGACATTCCATCTTTCTTCGAGTTCACGGTAGATCGACGGGACCGATACGTCCTGACGTACCTTGTCGCCGATCACCGAACGGATGTGACGAGCCGAGAGTCGCGGCTTGTTCAGCTCGTCGCCGATGATGAAGAGGTAGCCTTTCCTTCCACGCTTCTCCCAGGCATCCGTACTGGTGTGGCACGCCATGAAATATGCTGCCAATTCATAGCTTTCCGACTTCTGTCCACCACCGTTGCCCTCGAGGAAGATGGTCCGAAGCTGCTCGTCCATCGCGTTACCCGACTCGAACTGGCCGACTTGTAGTGGCACCTGATCGGAATCGGCGTCGCCGATACCACCGAACAGAATCTGCGGATCATCCGCGTATCCCTTGCGTTGCAGCAGCCCGTGCAGCTTTCCGAGCTTGTCCTGCATGATTCGAGGAACAGCGCCCATCGAGCCGGTGACATCGAAAAGCACTGCTATCGGGAGAGAATCGGGGTGCCCGGCCGAGTCTCGGCATTCACGCTTGTCGACGCCGAAGGGGTCGAGGGTCGGGTCCGCTTTCCAACTGCTTCGCGGACGCGACCGAAGCGAATCGGTGTAACCGAAATCGTCGACACCGCGTGCGGCACGAAAAGTCTTGCCCGCCAAATAGGTGTTGTCGTCCCAGTATCCGTAGCCCATGACAATCACTGTCCTTTCGTGGATGGAACGGCGAACGGACGAAATGTCCGCTGGCCATAGAGAAGATCGAGGAGTTCGTCGAACTCACCCAGTAGGTCGACCGCGTCGGGACGCAATCTCGGGTTGTCCTGCATGCAGCCGTCGGCAAACACCTTCATCCGTTCGTGGGTTTGCTCGCCCAGCATTCGGAGCATCAAATGATGAGCCATGTAGACGTCCCAGGCCGGAGACGCTCCTTCGCCGAGTTCCGGTGGGTACGAATCACGATCGGAACCGATCGTCGCCACCGGGCGGCTGCCCGTACGGGTGCCAAAGGACCAGCCGACCAGCACCACCCCGTGCCGATCAGGCTCGATCAGCACGTTCTCCGCGGTAATCGCGGTGTGCACCCAACCAGTCGCATGCGCTGCTGCCAGAGCCCGAAGTAGCCGTCGGTGCATCCACGCCCAGTCCCGTGGATCGAGGCCACCTGGATACGCCTCACGGACGTCGGCGAGACTCACAAAACCTTCGGTCAGATCGTCCAACACATCGATCTGACGTCTCGTGCCGCTGCCCACATGGGTGATTTGATCGATCAATCGCGGGAAGTACGAGACTGCCCAACCGGCTTCGCACGAATTCTCGATGTCCGTCAACACATTCCGTTCGGCCTCGATCATCGAGTTCGCCAGAGGGTCTCGCGGAATCTTCAGTACGACACCGGCATCGGACCGGTACAGGTTAGCGACCGAGCCGCGCGCTACCAGTCCACCCAACGTGTACTCGCCCCGCTCGCCGACATAAACGGGCCGAGAATCTGCCGGCTCGAACTCCGCTGTCCAACTGCGGTATAGCTCGTTCAACCGAGATGTTGCGGCCGAGTATCGCACCCGATCTTCGGGCTTCGCCCGGTCCGGATGAATGGCTGAGGCGAGCCGATGAAAACGACGCTTTGCAGCGCGACGGGTGTCGAGATCGCTGGAGTCTCCCCCGAACACATCGGCCGAAACTCGTGCTGCCTCGACGATTTCAAGTGCCGTGCTGATCGTTTTCATGGTTTTAGTCTAACCGACTAAAACGAAGACGGCAAGAATGCATATTCCATCCGAGTACATGCGCATCACATCAGGACACGGCAATCACCTGTCGGCACCGAGGGCTGAAACAGCTTTGCGTAGCTCGATCACCGCCGGACTGCTGTCGCCCTCACGGGTACACAGATCGATCGAACACTGCTCGATATCGGAAATGCGCACGAAACTGATATCCGAGCGGGTGTAGTACTCGGCAATGGTTGCTGCCGTTATCACCACCGCCCGACCGTTGGCGACAACCTCGAGCGCTTCGTCCATCGTGCGGACAGAGGGACCGTACCGGACGGGTACACCACTGGGGCGCGGGTCCACCGACCACCATTTCACCCATTCGGGTGGCGCACCGTCACTCGAAACCTGCACAGTCCCATCTATTTCAGAAATCTCGATACTCGTACGGCCCGCCAGTCGGTGTCCTCGAGGCAGGGCCACCACCCGCGGTTCGACGCCGATCCGTTCGAGCACCACACCGTCGAGCACCGGCAGTGGAGGGCGCACGAAGGCGGCATCGACGGTCGCGCTCGCCACCGCGGAAACCTGTTGGGACCAGTCCAATTGGACCAGCTCCACCTCCGCATGCAACGAATCGATCACCGCACGTCCCAAACTTCCGGCCGCCCCGTTGATGAATCCGATCCGCAACCGCCTGGCCCGCCGACGCTCGAGTGCGTCGAGCCCGTTCATCGCGCGGACGGCGAACTCGAGAGCGGGCCGTGCATCCGCGACGAACACCTCACCCGCGGCGGTGAGCACCACCGGGTGCGAACTGCGATCGATCAACTCGGTTCCCACCTGCTCCTCGAGTCGACGAATCTGCTGACTGAGAGCAGGCGCCGTGACGAACAACCGGTCTGCCGCTCGTCCGAAGTGCCCTTCCGCCACGACGACGAGCAACGAGGACACCAACCGCAGATTCAGATCTTCACCTCTTCTCGCCTTTTTCATTACCGTCCATTCGGTTGTCTTAGGCCGCCGTTCGCCAGCAAAGTGATGACCATCACGGTATCTGAACAGCGGAGTTAAGCAAACCGGCAATTGTCGAACGAAGTTCTACATGTACAGCGAATGCCACGTCAGGTCACAGTTGTCGCAGATCCGGACAGCCCGCCGAATCCGCGAAACCAGGAGATGTGATGAGCAAGTACGAGCACGAATTCGTCCACATGATGGATGGCGTCGAAAAGCAATTGGAAACCATCGACAATCCGCGGCACCAGAAGATCCTCCGAAACTACCGGCGCCACGCATTGCTCGAGGTCTCCGGTCGTTACAAGGAAATCCTCTCGCCCGACATGACCGTCGAAGAACCCGTCTACCGGTTGTTCGAAGACGGGCAGTCGATTGTTCTGGACGGCATGGACGCCGTCACCAACTTCTACCAGTCACTCGCCGAGACGGACACCCTTGTCATGTGGACCGGACAGTCCGACTTCGCGGTCTCCGACAGCGGATTCTCGGGTGAGACTCTCTTCAGTCAATTCGTACCAGGATCGATTCTGGGAGACGGGGTGTTCGGCGCGGTGCACGAATCGGGTGGATCCACCCCCGCAGCCCCCGAACAGTCGTCGGACATCGACCCCGACGGTTGGTATCTCGTGCGTCGGACCTTGGCATTTGTCTGGCCGTACGACGAGCAGGGGCGACTCATCGGTGAGCATGTCTACGAAGATTCTGCTTCGAAAGTCGTGACCAAGGTGGACCCGAGCGAGGTCATCACGGCGGCGCGCGCAGCCGAACTGCTTGCCCCACTGCTCGAAACGCACCTGCCGTGAGCGCGCCCGTAGCCATTGTCATCGGCGCAGCTGCCGGGTTGGGCGCCGCTATTGCCGAGCGCCTTGCGGAGGACTTCGGCACCCTGCTTCTCCTCGACATCGAAGAGGCCGCACTCGCCGACACCGCAGCACGCCTGGAAAGCCTTGGCGTAGCAGTCCACACGGCACGATGCGATGTTCGACGTGAAGGTGACGTCAAGAACGCCTTCGACGTGGCTGCATCGGCCGGAAGCCCGACTGCACTCGTCAACGGCGCCGGAATCGGCGTCTTCACTCCGTTCCTCGAGATCACCGAAGACCAGTGGGACAACACCTTTGCGGTGAACACCAAGGGCAGCTTCCTGATGTGCCGCGAATTCGTGAGCAGAACCGAGGGTCCGGCAGCGATCGTCAACATCGCGTCGATCGGTGCCCGCTTGGGCGGTGACATGCTCGCGCACTACGGACCGTCGAAGGCCGCCGTGATCGAGATGAGTCACAGCGTCGCCCGGATCGGTGCGACTCGAGGACTCCGTTCGAATACGGTCATGCCCGGCCTGATCCTCACCGACATGTGGCTTCGAACCATCAAGGAACTGCGTCGACGCGATCCCTCGCTCACAGATGTTTCCGATGCTGACGTCTTCGATTCTTTTGTCGCACAGATGGTTCCGATGGGTCGAGCTCAGACGCCCGGAGACATCGCCGAGATGGTCGCCTTCTTGCTCAGTGACAAGGCTCGCAACGTCACCGGCCAGACGATTGCCGTCGACGGCGGCGCCGTGATGACCTGATCGGGTCGATGGCGGTCAGCCCCAGCGCGACTGGCCGCCGTCGAGCGGGATCGTGGCACCCGTGAGGTACCCGGCGTCTTCGCTGACGAGGAAGACGACGGCACGACCGATGTCGGCCTCGGGGTCTCCGACGCGTCCCAGCGGAATACCTGCGACAAATGCCGCTGCCTCTTCGGGATTCTTGTCCATCCACCACTGCAACGCGGGAGTCTTGGCGTGCGGGGCAACATTGAGAACGCGAATGTTGTCCTTGCCCCATTCGCAGGCGGCAGCGCGGGTCAACGAGCGCATGCCTTCTTTGATGGAACCGTAAGCGCCGTAGTTACTGGCATCCCAGCGCACCGCCGCCGAGGTGACCATGTTGATGATGACGCCACCGCCACGACTGTTCATGTGGGGGTACGACGCCTGCATCATGCGCAGGGTGGCGAGCGGCCCCGTCGCGAAGGAACGCTCGAAGTCTTCGTCGAGCACGCTCAAGAGTGGGCCGGGCTTGCAGTCGTTGGCGTTGTTGACCAGGATGTCGATTCCGCCGAACAGTTCGACGGTACGGTCCACGGCGTCGGTGATGTCGTCCTTCTTGCTGACGTCGCAGACCACCGCCTCACCGCGCGCACCGATGTCAGCCAGTAGTCCGCACGTGGTGTGCAACTTGGATTCGGTGCGGCCGGCAACGGCGATCACGGCGCCCTCTTTGGCCAAGGCCAGGGCAATCCCCTGCCCGATTCCCTGACCCGCACCCGTGATGAGTGCAACTTTGCCTTCGAGCTTGCCCATGTGACTACTCCAATGTCTGTCGACGCAGAGGTCCCTTTGCGGGAGGGACCGGTCGATTCTGGTGACTGCCGCCGTTTGTCGTCTACACTCGACCTACAAAACAACCAAGCACTTGCTTGACCCTAAGGTGTTCGACCACGTCGCGTCAATCACATTGGGCGGCAATTCAGCTCGGGATCGCACCAGGAAGGCTCCACCGTGACACTGCCCAACCCCGTCGATTTCAGCGGACGCTCGGTGATCGTCACCGGCGGCACCAAAGGCATCGGCTACGTCATCGCCGAAACCTTCCTCGCCGCGGGTGCGAACGTGCTGGTCTGTGGCCGTAACGAGCCCGAAATCCTACCCACCGCCGACGGTCGTAGCGCAGCCTTTCGCGCCACGGACGTCCGCGATCCCGCCGACGCCGCAGCACTCGTCCAGGATGCCGTCGAGCGCTTCGGCCGTCTGGACGTCCTGGTCAACAACGCCGGCGGCTCCCCCGACGCCGACGCTGCGACGGTGTCACCCCGCTTCGTCGAGAAGATCGTGGCCCTGAACCTGTTGGCACCCTTCAACGTTGCCCAGGCCGCAAATGCAGTGATGCAGACTCAGGACGACGGCGGTGCCATCATCAACATCGGCAGTGTCTCGGCGATCGACCCGCAGCCCGGAACCGCGGCGTACAGCGCAGCCAAGGCAGGCCTCCTCGTTCTGACCAAGGCATTGGCCCTCGAATGGGCGCCGAAGGTCCGGATCAACCACATCACCACCGGCCTGATCCGTACCGAGGCTGCCGCCGAGGTCTACGGCGCCGACGGCGGCGCTGCGGTCACCAGGACCATTCCGATGGAGCGCATGGCCGTGCCGGCCGATATCGCCAACTCCTGCCTGTTCCTGGCGAGCCCGCTCTCCTCGTACGTGAACGGCGCCGACATCGCCGTTCACGGCGGCGGTGAGTACCCGGCTCGCTACATGGCGACCCACCAGGATTGAAACAAATACGAAGCAGCCCCTGAGCGGATTCGCTCGGGGGCTGCTTCTTCGTGTGAACAACTGCGGGGCGCGACGAGGGGTCAAGCACCCCGCAGTTGAGTCTGGAGGGACTAGCGAGCGGAGAAGCTCACTCGTGCAACGGAAATCGCTACCTGATCACCCTTGGTGACCTGGAAGGCCAGGTCGTCGGGAGTTCCCCACGCAACGATGGACGGCGCTTCACCCGGATGGATCGCCGCAGCGAATCGACCCTCGAGGCTCACGAGGTCCGCCGGATGCACTCCGGCGATCCGGGCAAGCTCGAGCGTGCTCGCGGCCAACGTGCACAGGCCGTGCATGATCGGACGCGGCTGGTTGATCCGCGCCGCAGCCTCGGGATCGATGTGGATGTGATGCTTGTCGCCCAGGAGCCGGTACATCGCCGTCTGGTTCTCCGCTGTGGTCAGCACACCGGTCAACAAAGGCTCGCCGGTCGGCTCCGCCGGACGTGAGGGTCCACGTTCTCCGCCGAATCCACCGGCACCGGGGGCAAAAAGTGACCAGGTCGCGACGAAGTATTCGCACTCCACCTTCACTTCGAACACGGCCGCTGCGCCCTTGTCCCACACCTCGCCGACCGAAGCCTTCAAGGTCACGTCACCGCTACGCGGAAGCGGAGCAAGCACTTTCAGCTCTTGCGAGCCGTGCAGTGCCGTCGAGGTGTCGAAGGCGCCCGCCGAACCCAGAGCGTCGGGAGCCCACTGCGCCAGCGTCAGAGCAAAGGTCGGCAGTACCCGAAGCTGATCCTCGAAGACGAGGTCCAGCTCGGTCGCCTTGGCGCCCACGGCAAGTGCGTACAGGATCGCGTCGCGCTCGGTGTACGACACGGTGCGGGTCCCGAGATCGGCTCCACGCCAATCGCCGGCGGTCTTCGCAGCTTCCGAAGTTGTCACTGTCTTTTCCTCTCTCAAACAGCGCCGAGAACGAGACCGCTGGTGGGTACTGCTGTTCCGGCTGTGACCAATACGTTTTCGACGCCCTCGGGCTGGTTGGTCGACGTGCCTCGCACCAGTCGCACACCTTCGGCAATTCCGTTGACACCGTGCAGGTACGCCTCGCCGACCTGACCACCGTGAGTGTTGGACGGCAGGCGCCCACCGATCTCGAGATTGCCTTCGCGGATGAAGTCCTTGGCTTCGCCTGGCTTGCAGAAGCCCAGTTCTTCGAGCTGGGGAAGCACCAACGGAGTGAAGTGGTCGTACAGGATCGCGGCGTTGATGTCGTCCGGTGTCAGGCCGCTCTGGCCGTACAGCTGACGAGCAACCAGGCCCATCTCCGGGATACCGGAGATGTCGGGCCGGTAGTAGCTGGTCATCATGTGCTGATCCTTGCTACTGCCCTGAGCGGCGCCCTTGATGACGACGGGCTTGTTGGCCAGATCCTTTGCGCGCTCGGCAGAGACGATGACCAATGCCTGGCCGCCGTCGGTTTCCTGGCAGCAGTCGAGCAGGTGCAGCGGCTCGGCGATCCAGCGCGAGTTCTGATGGTCCTCGAGCGTGATCGGACGCTCGTAGAACCAAGCGGCCGGGTTGTTGGCGGCATGCTTGCGCGCCACCACTGCAACTCGTCCGAAGTCCTCACTCGTCGCACCGTACTGGTGCATGTAGCGGCGGGCGAACATGGCGACCCACTGAGCGGGAGTCGACAATCCCTGAGGAGTCATCCACGCATACGCGGCGCGGTCCGCCGTGCTGTCCATCGGTCGATCGTGCTGCCCTAGGCCGTAGCGCACACCGGAGCGCTCGTTGAAGGCGCGGTAACAAATCACGACGTCGGCAACACCCGTCGCAACTGCCATGGCCGCCTGCTGCACGGTGGCACACGCAGCGCCGCCGCCGTAGTGAATGCGCGAGAAGAACTTGAGCTCACCGAGGCCGCAGTTGCGAGCCACGATCGCTTCGCCGTTCGTCTCCGACGTGTAGGTGGACAGACCGTCGACCTCGGACGGATCGATACCGGCGTCAGCGAGTGCCGCGACGATGGCCTCACACGCCAACTGCAGTTCGGTGCGGCCGGAGTTCTTGGAGAACTCGGTGGATCCGATGCCGACGATGGCGGCGGCTCCCGAGAGTGGGCTGATCGCCATCAGGGCCTCTCCTCTTCCTTGAAAGCGACTGCGACGGTGCCGGATGCATGGTTGCCGAGGCTGTTTGCACCCTGCACCTTGACCACGACCACTCCGTCTTCCTTGGACACGACCTCACCGGTCATCGTCATGGTGTCACCCGGGTAGTTGGGCGCCCCGAGACGAATGGCGATGCGGCGCAGGGTCGATGCAGATCCGGCCCAGTCCGTGACGTATCGACCGACAAGACCGTTGCTCGTGAGGATGTTCATGAAGACATCCTTCGAGCCACGCTCCTGGGCCAGGCTCGGATCGTGGTGCACGTCCTGAAAATCGCGAGTGGCGATTGCCGTGGCGACGATCAACGTGCGGGTCAGCGGGATCGCCAACTCGGGCAATGCCTCTCCGACAACGACGTCTGCGTAACTGCGACCGGCAAGTACGGTCATGCGAGCACCTCCACACCGGATGCGAGCTGCGCACCCAGACGCGCTAGATCGGAGCTGGAACCACCGAGGGTGGCAGCAATCTGCTTGCCCCACAACAGGTGACGGTGAACCGGGTAGTCGGTGTCGACGCCCATGCCGCCGTGAACATGCGTGGTGCGATGCACGACGCGCTGTCCGCCGTCGGTAGCCCACCACTTGGCGACCAGTACCGAGGTGCCGAGATCCAGTCCCTCGGAGATGCGCCAGGCGGCCTGCCACAGTGTCACGCGCATCGCTTCGAGATCGATGTAGCAGTCAGCGAGTTGATGATTGACGGCCTGGAAGGTCGCCAGCGGACGGCCGAACTGCTTGCGGCCGTTCAGGTACGTGACGGCCTGCGCGACTGCACCCGAGCCGACGCCCCATTGGATTGCGGCCAATGCCAGCTGAACGCGGTCGATCAGCCACGGAACCGTGGTGCCGTCAGCCGCACCGATCAGCTGCGCGGGGGCACCGGCAAAGGTGACGTTGGCACAGATCTCCCAACTGGTGGACTGCGTCTGTTCGAGCGTCACTCCCTCGGCACTCAGGTCGACCAGCAGCAGTGCCGTACCAGTGGAAGCGGTTGCCGAAACGAGAGCAAGGTTCGCGACGTGAGTCATCGGCACTACTGCCTTCTCACCCGTCAGAGTCCAGTTGCCGTCGGCGTCCTGCTCAGCCGTGGTCAGTGGGTCGCCGCCAGTGTACGGACCGAACTCTTCGAGACCGACGGTCAGGAATCGACTGCCGTCGGCAACTCCCGGAAGGAGTTCGGCGCGAAGGGAATCAGAGCCGAATTCGTTGACAGCCAATGCTGCAAGGGTCGTTTCCCAGATCGGCACGGCCGCAACGTGACGTCCCTGCTGTTCGAGCAGTGCGTACAGCTCGGACAAGCCGAGGCCACCGCCGCCGAACTCCTCCGGCAGGGCGATACCGAGCAGGCCGGTGCTCGCGAGTTCGCGCCACAGTTCACGGTCGACGCGCTCAGCGGAGAGTTCGATCTCCTTGGTGCGCTCGATCGTTGCCTTGCTGGTGAAGACCTCGTCGGCCAGTGCGCGAATTGCTTCCTGCTCTTCGCTGAAATTGAAGTCCATCAGTGCTCCTCGCGTACGGCCGGCCGGAACGCGGGAAGCGTCAGATCCGGGTCGGCGTCGATCCAGTCAAGTTCCACGGGCATGTCGACCACGACATCTTCGGGCGCGATACCCACCATGTTGGCGATCAATCGGGTTCCCTCTTCGAGTTCGATTACCGCAACGATGAGCGGGTAGTCGAACGCGTCGATCTTGGGGTGGTGATTGACCACGAAGCTGTACACCGTGCCACGACCCGACGCGTTGATCGTGTCCCACTCGAGTGACCGGCACTCCCCGCACATCGGGCCGGTGGGATGACGCAGCGTCTTGCAGGACGTGCAGCGCTGGATCACCAGACGGTGCTCCTTGGCTGCTTCGAACCAGAAAGCGTTGTCCGCGTTGAGAGCCGGACGCGGACGCAGTGCACGAGGAGCTTCGGGCGCAGCAGATTCCTGAGGTTTGAACCGCAGCGTCCGCCACCGCTGGGTGCCGACAACCTGATCGTCACCGTTGCGGTAGGTCTTGAGCGTCGTGACGAAGTGTCCGACACCGAGGCCGGTCTTCTTCTCCGGCGAAATCGACTCGATGACCTCGGTGTAGTTAACGCGATCGCCTGGGCGCAGTTCGGCGAAGAACTCCTGATCGGAATCGGTGGCCACGACAGAGCTGTAGCCGGCTGCGTCGAGGGTGGCGATCAGATCGGTCCACACCTGCGACGGGTCGTTGCCCGCCATCTTGTCGGTAAAGGTCCGCATGATCCAGACCTGGAGCATCTGAGCGGGAGCGACGACGCCGTCGCGTCCGGTGGCGCGGGCGGCGTCGTCGTCGAGGTAGACGGGGTTGGTATCGCCCATGGTCTCGGCCCAATGCCGGATCATGGGGATGTTGACCTCGTCGGGTCCCCAGGTGGTGGGAACAAGCGTCTGGCCGACAAAAGCGTCGAGTTGCGCCGAAATGTCGCTCACTTGACCCTCTTTTCGCGAACGAGTCCCAAGCCGATGGTGCCGACCATGTCCCGCAGAACTTCGTTGACGCCGCCGCCGAAGGTGTTCACGACACCCTGACGCGAGATCTGCTCGATCTGACCGGCAAGCAGAGCGCCCGGAGACTCGGGGCGGATGCGACCGGCGGAGCCGAGAATTCCGAGCAGGGTGCGGTAGACGTCGACGTGAGTCTCGGTCCCGTACGTCTTGGTGGCACCGGCGTCGGCTCCGGAGAGCGTGTCCTGTGCGACGGCTGCCGTCATCTTCCAATTCAGCAGTCGCATGGCCTCGAGCTTGGCGTGTGTGCGAGCGAAGTCCTGTTGCACCCACGGGATGTCGATGGCGCCGTTTTCCTTGGCCCAGTCCAGGACCAGGTTCCACAGACCGTACGTGCGACCACCGATGGCCGCCAGGCCGATTCGCTCGTGGTTGAGCTGAGCCGTGATGAGCTGCCAGCCGCCGTTGACCTCGCCCACAACGTCCTTCGACGGAACTCGAATGCCGGAGTAGTACGTGGACGTCACCATCAAACCGCCGACGGTGTTGATCGGTGACCACTCGAAGCCTGCATCCTCGGTGGGGACGATCAGGATCGAGATTCCCTTGTGCTTGGGGGCATCCGCGTCGGTGCGGCAGGCCAGCCACACGTAGTCGGCAGTGTTGGCGCCACTGGTGAAGATCTTGTTGCCGTCGACGATCCACTCGTCACCGTCGAGAACCGCACGAGTCTTGAGTGACGCAAGGTCGGTGCCGGCCTCGGGCTCGGTGTACCCGATTGCGAAGACGATGTCGCCGGCCAGGATGCCGGGCAGGAAACGTTCCTTCTGTTCTTCGGTGCCGTACTTCATCAACGTCGGTCCGACGGTATTGACCGTCACGAAGGGAAACGGCAGACCTGCGCGCTGAACCTCGTCGAAGAACACGAACTGCTCTTCGATGGAGCGTCCCTGTCCACCGAATTCCTTGGGCCAGCCGATACCGAGCCAACCGTCCTTGCCCAGCAACTTCACGATCTCGCGGAAGTACTCGCCACCCACACCTTGCTCGCCGGCCGCGCGACGCTTCTCTTCCGGCAGCAGCGCCGCGAAGTACGCGCGCAACTCCTTGCGGAGCTCCTGCTGCTCGGGCGATTCCCTCAGATCCATCGCTGTTTCTCCTATGGCATTCATGGCTGGCAACTCTTGGCCTGGACGCTAACCAGATGCCCAGGTGGGCGCTGTGAGTGTCTCGATGAGCGGGAAGCCGAAACATGAGCGGCGTCACATAGGGTGAGATATGCGCATGGACTCCTCGGATCGCGTCGCTCTCACCGACTTGGCCGCCAGGTATGCACAGGCCGTCGACCGTCGAAACACCACCGCACTTGCGGCTCTCTTCACTGACGACGTGGCATTCGTCTTGCCGCCGGCATTGAACGGAACGGATGCGCCGACGGAGATACGTGGGAACACCGTCGTCAGTAGTTCGGTGGTCGATGCCGTCTCACATCTGCACTCGACCCGGCACATCGTCGAGCAGCAGATCCTCGACCTCGACGGCCCCACCACCGCACACGGTGAGGCTTACTGCTCCGCTCACCACATCTATCCGCGGGGCGAGGGCCACCGGGACAACCGGATCGAGATCCGTTACCAGGACAGCTTCCAAAAGGTCGACGGCACCTGGCTGTTCTCGCGTCGCGAACTGGTAGTCGATTTTGCCGAGGACGTTCCGGTCATCCTGCTCGGACAATAGGTACATGAAAAAATCGCGGTGATTCTGTATCTCCTCACGGGAGGTTTACCGGGCTAGCGTTCAGCAACTGTCACGCCATCTCGGCGTGCGTTCGGCTATGTCTTGGAGATTCACATGTCACGCTCGCGCACCAGAAGATTCCTCGCTGCCTTCGCAGTGGCCGCCGTCGCAGTCGGAACCGTAGCCGCGTGCTCGAGCGACAACTCCTCCGACGAGAACGCACCTCTTCGCATCGTCGCTTCTTCGGTTCCGCACGCCGAGATCCTGAAGTTCGTCGAAGAAAAGGGCCTGCTCGGTGACACCAAGATCGAGGTCAGCGAGATCACCGGCGATCTCGACGCCAACGAGGTGCTCGAAGCCGGAGACACCGACGCCAACTTCTTCCAGCACGTGCCGTACCAGGAATCGTGGTCGAAGGAAAAGGGTGTCGACGACCTGGTCGCCGTGGCGAAGGTCCACGTCGAGCCCCTCGGTGCATATTCCAAGAAGGTCACCAACGTGGCCGACCTGCGCCAGGGCGCAACGGTCGCTTTGTCCAACAACGTGACGAACTTCGCCCGTGGGCTGTACCTGCTGCAGCAGGCCGGATTGATCAAGCTCGATCAGCAGTTGGGCGCCCCCGGCACCGACATCACGCAGATCAGCGAGAAGAACATCATCGACAACCCCAAGGGACTCACGTTCACCCAGGTCGATCCCCCGCAGCTGCCGCGCACGCTCGACGACGGAAATGTCGATCTCGCAATCATCAACGGCAACTACGCAATCGAAGGTGGCCTCAACCCGGCCAAGGACGCCCTGGTGCTCGAGAAGGCCGAG
Source organism: Rhodococcus sp. MH15 (assembly GCF_019266045.1). NCBI lineage: Bacteria > Bacillati > Actinomycetota > Actinomycetes > Mycobacteriales > Nocardiaceae > Rhodococcus > Rhodococcus sp. MH15. Next base: position 693,093 of record NZ_LPNP01000080.1, on the reverse strand, counting down.
GGCAACCCGTACGCCAATGTCCTGACCGTACGCACCTCGCTCGAAAACGATGCGCGAGTACAGAAGTTGGCCGAGGCATTGACGTCCGCCGACGTCGCGACGTTCATCGAGCAGACCTACCAGGGCTCGGTCATTCCGGCCAGCGCTACCTGATCGAGACCCGTCATGGTCTTCTCGATCGAATCGGTCTCCAAGGAATACCGCAGCGGCACACAAGTTCTGCATGCACTCGATTCCGTATCCCTGAAAATCGAAGACGGCGAAATCTTCGGCATCATCGGCAAAAGCGGCGCCGGCAAGTCGACTTTGCTGCGCTGCCTCAACCTGCTCGAACGCCCGACCAGTGGCCGGATTCTGTTGGGCGACACCGATCTGACCGCGTTGAGCCCAGCGCAACTGCGCGACACACGCAAGCGGATCGGTGTCGTGTTCCAGCATTTCAACCTGCTGCATTCCCGTTCGGTCGCCGCCAACATCGCCTTCCCTCTCGAAGTGGCGGGATACTCGCGGGCAGATCGACGTGCCCGCGTCGACGAGCTGATCGAGTTGGTGGGCTTGGAAGACCGACGTGACGCCTTCCCCTCGCAACTGTCCGGCGGCCAGAAACAACGCGTCGGCATCGCGAGAGCCTTGGCGGCTTCACCCGACGTCCTCCTGTGCGACGAGGCCACGAGCGCCCTCGACTCGGACACAACCGATTCGATCCTCGACCTGCTCGCCGATCTCAATCGACGACTCGGTGTGACCATTGTTCTGATCACCCACGAGCTCAACGTGGTTCGACGGATCTGCCATCGCGCTGCGCTGATCGATCAGGGCCGCATCGTCGACGAGGGAACGCTCACCGAACTGGTCGCAGACCCGGACTCACCCCTCGGAGAGGCGCTACTGCCGACCGGAACGGTACGAACGTCCACGACCGGAATTCCGGCGCTCCTCACCTTTGTCGATTCACTGTCCACCTCACCCGTGATTTCCCAACTCTCACGAGATCTCGACGTCGACGTCACCGTGATCTCCGGCGGTATCGAGGACATCGGATCCCATCAGGTCGGTCGCCTTCGCGTGGAGTTCGCCTCGCACACGGGACTCATCAGCAACGAAGAGACAAGAAAGTCTGTCGAAGAACATCTTTCGCAGCGCGGAGTGAAGGTGACGTTCTCATGAACAAGACGTCCTGGCAGGATTCCCTGGGCGAAGCATGGGAAGCCCTACTCGACACGCTCTACATGGTCGGTGTCTCGTTCGTGCTCACCGTGATCATCGGTATCGCTCTCGGTGTTCTGTTGCACGCGAGCGCGCCCGACGGAATCCGTCCCAACCGCGTCCTCAATTCGGTTCTGGGCACCGTGGTGAACATCGGCCGTTCGCTGCCGTTCGTCATCTTGTTGGTGCTCCTCATCCCGGCAACGAGGGCGATCGTCGGAACAGCGCTCGGCGCCACGGCAGCGATCGTCCCGCTGACCATCGGTTCGGTGCCCTTCTTTGCGCGCGTCGTCGAGAACGCCTTGCGTGAAGTCGATTCCGGACGCGTCGAGGCAGCGCGGTCCATGGGCGCCACCGACAAAGACATCATCACCAAGGTGCTACTGCCCGAATCCGTTCCGGGATTGGTAGCAGGAGCAACCCTGACGGCGGTGATGCTGATCGGCTTCTCGGCCATGGCAGGTGCCATCGGCGCCGGTGGACTCGGCGACTTCGCAATCAAGTACGGCTACCAACGATTCAACACACCGGTGCTGTTCGTCGCAGTCGTGATCTTGATCGTGCTGGTGCAGGCAATCCAGTCGACCGGCGATCTCGTGGTTCGTTCAATGGCGCACAAGCGGTAACTGATCAGCTCGAGACCATCGCGATCGCTGTTCGCAGTCCGCGCCGCTTACCCGTCTGCGGATCGACGCCGAACACTTCCTTGATTCCGCCTCGGATGCGGAACTTCAACTCCGAGTGCGTCTCCGGAGCGTCGTCCTGGGAAGCCGAGAGAAACCTGTTGGGCAGCGACAACTTCCAGATGGTGCGCAGAGTCAATCCGTACTGCTTCCACAGCGGCCCGGTCGTGTACGGGAGGTCGTACTTGTCACACAGGTCGCGCAACGGCACCGCGATTTCCGAGTACCGATTGCTCGGCAGATCCGGGAAGCAGTGATGCTCGATCTGGTAGCAGAGGTTGCCGCTCATGAAGGCCATGACGGGACCGGCATGAAAGTTGGCAGAGCCCAGCATCTGTCGTAGGTACCACTGAGCGCGCGATTCGTTCTCGAATTCCTCGAGCGTGAACTTCTCGGCACCGTCGGGAAAGTGCCCGCAGAAGATGACGGCGTAACTCCAGTAGTTTCGGATGAGGTTCGCAACGACGTTCGCCGTCAACGTGGTCTTCCACGCGGGGCCGGTCAGGGCGGGGAACAGGATGTAATCCTTCGCCACCTGACGCGCGATCTTCTTACCGACGTCCTTGGCCATGTCCGATTTCTCGGACCACTTCACCTCACCCTTGCGGAGTTTGTCCGTTTCGAGGTGATGCAGTGCCACTCCCCACTCGAAGAGGGTCGCGAGCACGAAATTCGTGATCGGTTGAAAGAGATAGTCGGCGTGCCACTTTTGATCGCGCGTGACGCGCATGATTCCGTAGCCCACGTCGTTGTCCAGTCCGACGATGTTGGTGAACTTGTGATGGGTGAAGTTGTGCGAGTGCTTCCATCCCGAGGACGGGCAGGTGTTGTCCCACTCCCAGTTGCTCGAGTGAATCTCGGGATCGTTCATCCAGTCCCACTGGCCGTGGATGATGTTGTGGCCGAGTTCCATGTTCTCGATGATCTTGCCGACCCCCAGGAGCGCAGTCCCCAGAATCCAGGCAGGCTTCTTCTTGCTGGCGAACAAGACGATGCGGCCGGCCACCATCAGAGAGCGCTGAAACGCGATCGTCCGCTGGATGTATCGAGCGTCGTGCGCGCCGCGCTTCTCCTCGATGTCGAGCCGAATGGCATCCAGCTCGCGCCCGAGTGCCTCGACGTCTTCCTCGGTGAGATGGGCATATTCCTTGATGTCGGTGATCGCCACAGTGTTTCTCCGTATCGGTTTTCTCCGTGCCGCAGGACTGGTCCGTCGGGCGGTACCCCTGGGAGCCGGTGCGGAAACGTCAGCCCCGATATTCATGTGCGTCTTCGTGCAATCTATGCCAGAGTCGATACACGTGAGCCCCGAAAACAAGATCACCATCCGCACCGCGACCGAGAGTGACTGGCCGGCTCTCCAACTACTCGACTCGGTGGGGTTCGGTTTTCACCCGTCTCCCGCGGTCAGCGAACTGACGAAGGCGCTCTACAAGCCCGAGGACATCATCCTTGCCGTCGACGGTGACCTACCCGTCGGCGTGGCCATCGAAATCGACATGGAATTCACCGTGCCCGGCGGACGCCAACTCCCCACGCGTGGAATCACCTGGGTATCCGTCGCCCCGACTCACCGTCGTCGTGGCGTCCTACGCTCGATGTTCACTGCGCTTCATGCCCACATCGAGTCGACCGGAGCACCGCTTGCCGCCCTGACGGCCAGCGAGGCCGGCATCTACAACCGCTTCGGATACGGCCCGGCCACCTTCAGCGAAGGCATCACCCTCGATCGCCGCTTCGCACGATTCCGCCCCGAGGTGCCCAACAATGGTGGCGTGTCCATCGTCGACATCAAAGCTGCCTCGACGCTTCTTCCCGAGATCTACGACCGCTGGCGGCTGCAGACACCCGGCGCTCAGGTCCGTCCGCAACCGCTCTGGGACCATATGTTCGCCGACCCGTCCGAGGATCGTGACGGCGCCTCCGGACTGTTCTTTCTGACACACGCGGACGGATACATCGCTTACCGGCACACGAGCGAGGGCCGCGACAGCATCGCCCGGATCGACGAGTTCGTGACGATCACCGAAGATGCGCACGCGGCGCTGTGGCGCACGATCTGCGGCCTCGACCTCGTCACCCGGATCGAGACACGCCAGCATCCTGCCGATCCACTCCGGCTGATGCTCACGGACTACCGCCTTGCCCGGACGACGACGCGCTCCGATCGACTGTGGCTGCGCATCATGGACGTTCCCGCGGCTCTCGAGGCTCGTGAATATGCTGCTGACCTGGACACAGTCATCAAGGTCGAAGATCCGTTCCTGAAGGCCGGCGGAACCTTCGCACTTCAGGTCAAGGGCGGCAAGGCCACCTGTACGGCCACTGACGCGGTGCCTGCGATCACGATGCCCTCTGATGTCCTGAGCAGCTTGTACTTGGGCGAGCACCAGGCCAAGACCTTCGCGGCGGCGCACCGACTCCACGCGTCCGATCCGCAGGAGATCCTGAATTTCGACTTCGCTTTCAACGCGCAGAAGCCCGCAATTCTCGGGTACGGATTCTGATGATCTTGCCGACACGGGCATCGACGATTTGTGCCCTCGGTCGTATTCAGGGTTAGCCTCGAACAATGGCGTTTGTCGAAAAGATGGTCAATAGGCTTCCTGAGCGGGTTCTCGTGCGCGTCCTGCCGCACGCAGAAATGCTCAAGTTCCTGGTGGTCGGCGGCATCGCCTTCATCGTCACCACGGTGCTGTTCTTCGGCATCAAGTGGACGGTTCTGCCTCAGCACCCGGTGACGGCCAACATCCTTGCGGTCCTGATCGCGACGGTTCTGTCCTACGTCCTCAACCGCGAATGGTCGTTTGCTCAGCGCGGTGGTCGACAGCGCCATCACGAGGCCGCTCTGTTCTTCATCGTCGCGGGTATCGGTTTGGCCATCAACCAGGTACCACTCTGGACCTCCAGGTACGTGTTCCATCTGCGTCAACCCGAGGTGTCGGTGTTGATGGAAAACTTCGCGGACTTCATCAGCGGATCGATCATCGGGACCCTGCTGGCGACGGCCTTCCGCTGGTGGGCCATGCGTCGGTACGTCTTCCCCGAAGAAGCCACAGACAGCCAGGTCGTTCTCGACATCGAAGCGACTCCCGGCACCAAGACGCCGACAACCGACGCCACCGCCCTCGACTGACTTCCCGGATCGACGCACCCGATCGCTCGCGCTTCGATCAGAGTTCGTCGATTGCGATCAACCCGTCCTGCAGCGCCCGCGCAAGCAGTGCCATCTTTGTCGGCGCGATGCTCCTGAACGGGCTGGCCCATCCCTGATCATCATCGGCGACAAGCACTCCAGCCTGCAGTTTTCCCGCTCTGCACAACACGGTCACGACACAGTGATCACTGGTGCGTAGCCTCCGATTTCCAATTGGATTCGGAGGACCCATGGCTACTTGCAAAACTCGAGTTCTTGCGCTGTCGGCGGCAGGACTCATGCTCGTACTCGGCGCATGCAGCAAGGCCGAGTCGGCGAAAACGCCGACCGACCTCGACGTGACATCAGCGTCCGCCGGACACTACTCACTGGTCTGGGAACACGGCGGCTCGGAAAAGGTGCGTGTATTCGCCGCCACCGACCCGAAAAACCCAGCCGCAGAAGGAAAGGAAATTGGCACGGTCGACGGCTTCTCCACTGAGGTCGACGGCCTCGACCCACTGTCACGCTGGTACTTCGAGGTCATAGACGAGGACGGCACTTCCACCATCGCGTCAACCCGCCACGTGACGCTGCAGGGCGCAGCCAACGTGCGTGATGTCGGCGGATACGAGACAGCCGACGGCCGATCAGTCAAGTGGGGCCTGGTTTTTCGTGGCGACCGCTTGAGCGATCTGACTGCTGACGATCAACAAACGATCGAGAACGCAGGCATCCGGACCGTTGTCGATTTCCGAGGTGACAGCGAGATCGCCAAGGACGGAGCAGACAAGGTTCCCGCGAACGTGAAAGTGGTCAACACGGCAGTCCTGGATGCCGGCACTCAGGCTCTTGCCACAGCGATTACGAGTGCCCTGAAATCTGGTGACCCTGCAATCGTGGAGCAGGTGCTCGGGGGCGGTGAAGCCGTCCGGATCAGCGACACCGGCGCCGTCGACCAACTGTCCAAGCCTGACGGAATGGCTGGGTATTCCCAAGCCCTACGGACCATCGCCGATTCCGAGTCCGCAGTCGCGTACCACTGCACGGCAGGCAAAGACCGCACTGGACTGATGACAGCTCTACTTCTCGGCATTCTGGGTGTTCCTGACAAGACCATCGTCGACGACTTCGTCCTGTCGAACACCTACAACAAAGCCAAGAACGAACAGACCTACACGTTTCTGTCTTCGAAAGGAATCGATGTCGATCTGTTGAAACCGTTGATGGAGCAGCGTCCCAGCCAGATTCAGCCAGTACTCGACAAGATTCGCGACCAGTTCGGTGGGTGGGAGAAGTTTTCGCAGGACGTGCTGAAACTTGACGCCGACACGATCACAAAGCTCCGGAGCAAATTGCTGACCAAGCAATAACTGATCGACGTTCCGACAGCAATGACCGGCAGCCGCTCCGATGGCTGCCGGTCACGCCCGCACTCCTAGTTACTCAGCCCCAGCCGCTTCGAGCATTCGGCCATTTCGTCGATGATCAGTTCCAGCGACGTGCCACGACGACTGGCGGACAGCACGATTCGATCGGCTCCCAACCCGCGTGCCCACTCGAGTTTCGCTTCGTCGAGCCTGGGCAGTGTCGCACCGAGTACCAGCGAGACGTCGGCAGGATCTCGATCTGCCTTCACCGCAGCAGCTTTCATCGCTGCTACGGCCTTGTCGAGATCTTCACCGGCCAGTCCCAGCGGCTGGAAACCGTCACCCAATCGGCCTGCTCGCCGAGCAGCAGCGAGACTGTGTCCACCGATGTAGAGCGGAACTCCGGATTCGCGGTGCGGCTTCGGCCAGCTGTATGCACCCTTGAACGAGAAGTAATCGCCGTCGAAATCGACCGCTTCCTTGCCCGCCCAGAGTGAACGCATCACCGCGATGGCCTCATCGGCTACCTTGCCGCGGCGCTCGAAGTCACCGCCGCACGCCTCGATCTCTTCCTTCATCCACCCCAGGCCGAGGCAGATGCGCAATCGCCCACCGGAAAGGCGATCGAGCGTCGCCAATCGTTTGGCGAGCACTACCGGATTGTGATTGGGCAGTACCAGAACTCCAGTGGACAAGCCCAAAGTGGTTGTGGCACCCGCCACGAACGAAAGCAGTTCGAGCGGATCCGGGATGTCGCAGTCATCGGGAAGATGCGATTTTCCGGTCGGAGAATAGGGGTACTCGCTCTCGGTGTCGGCGATGACCACCGAGTGCTCCACTGCCGAGATCTCGTCGAAACCCAGCGACTCGGCCGCACGGGCGAATTGCAGAATCCAATCAGGGTCTCCGCTTCGACCCAGTTCGACCGGAACGACCACGCCGAGCTTCATACCGTTTCCTCCAGTGTCGCCATCAATTTCGGACCATCCACGACGCGACCGAGGTACCGGTCCGCATCGGGATCTGTTGCAAGCCACACCGCCGCTGCAGCGGGTACGGATGCCGGTGTGGCCGCAAATCCGGCGTCCACGATTGCGTCCGCGCCACCACGGGCTTTCCCTGATTCCGTGATGACAAATCCCGGACTCAGGTTGAACGCTTTGATTCCGGCGTCTCGGTACTCGGAGTTGATCGCTCCGGCAATACGTCCGAACGACGCCTTCGACGCGGCGTACGACAGACCCCAACCACCCTCGCCGGGAGGCGCAGGCGGATCCATGGTCGCCGAGCCTGATGCCAGATTGACCACTACGCCGTTGCCGCTCTTGATCATCGACGGGAGTATCACCTGGACCAGAGCGAGTTGGTGCAGATAATTCCCGATCGCCATCGCCTGAGCGTCGTCGATCTCGATGTCGAGCACCCGGTCCATGTTTCCGACAGTCTGCGCATAGGCGTTGTTCACCAGCACGTCGACACGTCCCCACTCGGCCAGCACCCGTTCACCGGCGCCGCGGACGGATGCCAGATCGAGCAGGTTCATCGGAACGGCCAATGCGCGCACACCGAAGGACTCGATCTCGGCAACCGTCGTCTCCAGGCTGCCGGGCACCGGAATCACTTGCTCGCCTTGCCTCGTTCGCGGGGCTGCCCGCCCCTCTCCTTCACGAACGGTGCGAGCAGTGATTGCAACGTCGAATCCGGCGCGCGCGAATGCCAGCGCGCACTCTCGGCCGATCCCCCGGGAAGCGCCGGTCACCAGCGCAACTTCACTCACAGGAACCGCGTGCGGCCGTGCGTCTCGAACTCCTTCTCCAGGTTCACCACGTCAGCTTCGGTCATCAACGTGTATTCGGGAGTGCCTCGGCCCACCCAGTGGAACACTGGTTCGTCGGTCCGCCAGCGATCGGCTTGAAGTTCACGTTTGAGTACCTTGTTGGAGCCCGTGACGGGCAGGTCGGTCGAAACGCGAACAAATCGTGGCGCTGCCTTGGTACCCAGATCCGCCTGCGCGGCAAGGTAGTCGGCGAACTCGACCGGATCGAAATCGGCGAGATCGGCGACCTCGATCGCAGCCATGACCTGATCACCCGAACGCGGATCCGGTACCGCGAAGACACCCGTGGCAATCACTTTGGGGTGCCGACGCAGGATGTGCTCGATCATCAAAGCCGAGGTGTTCTCACCGTCGACGCGGATCCAGTCGCCCTTGCGTCCCGCGAAGTAGATGAAGCCGGCCTCGTCGACGTAGCCGAGATCGCCTGTCCAGTACCAACCGTGGCGAATCTTCTCGGCGATCGCGTCTTCGTTCTTGTAGTACCCCTCGAACTTCTTCGATCCGGCCTTGTCGACCATCTCGCCGATGGATTCGTCGGGGTTCAGCACGTGACCGTGCTCGTCGAGAATTGCGCGGGGTCGCTCTTCGCGCGTATCGGGATCGACGATGACGATGTTCTCGCTCGCGGGACGGCCCAGCGCTCCGGTAGGTTGGTTCGGATCGAGCACTACTGAACCGGCACCTTCACTCGAACCGTATCCCTCGAAAAGCTGTGCACCGAAACGACGGATGAACTCTGCCTTGTCCCCCGGCGACGCCTCGGTCCCGAAGCCGTGGGTGAGGGTGTTCTCGATGTCGTCGGGCAGTTCCGGCGTCGCCATGAGATACCCCAAGGCCTTACCGACGTAGGTGAAATATGTTGCGCCGTAGAACCGAACGTCCGGCATGAATCCCGAGGCCGTGAACTTACGAACGAGGCAGACCGTAGCTCCTTGCGAAAGGGCCGGCGCCCACAGAGCCATCAACGCGTTGCCGTGGAAGAGCGGCATGCAGCAGTAGCAGACGTCGTCGCGGTCGATGTCGTACTTGGCGCAGTTCGCGTAGGCCAACCGCGTCAGACGCCCCTGGCTGCACCGCACTGCCTTGGACATTCCGGTAGTGCCCGAGGTGAAGAGAAGCAAGAACAGCGTCGATGCGTCGACACCGAGGTCGATCTGAGGCGACTCGACGTGATGTGCTGCAATCCTGTCCGGGTACGACGCGTCGTCGACCAGGACGAAACGATCTTCGGTCAGCCCGAGGTCCAGGCCGGCAAGCTTCTCGTAGCCTGCTTTGTCGGTGACGATCAGCTGGCAGTCGACGTACCGGACCTCAGCCTCGAGTTCAGCTCCACGCCTGGTCGGATTGATGCCGACGATCGTGGCCCCGGTCAGGGCCGCGCCGCCGAGCCAGAACAGGAACTCCGGATCGTTCTCGAGAAGTACTCCGATGTGAAACGGTCCGGGCGCGCGAAGCGACTTCGCCAGCGAGCCGCGCGCTGCGCTCTCGCGCACCACCTCGTCCCAGCTCCAGTCCTGCGTCCGCGTCCGCAGGCCCAGGTGCTGATCACCGAGACGGTCGATCAACATCTGCGCGACGTCCTCGCGCTGAGGAGCTGCAAGAGCTGCATTCGAAGATGCTTCGGTGGCGGTGTTCGTCATCGTGTCCTGTGTCCTAGTCGATATCGGAATGTCGATTACTCCAACTGCGATACGACTCGAACGTATCGACGCCTCAGAGCCGGAACCGTCCCAGTCTCGCTCAGTGGTAACCGCCGCCACAGATATGATTTTCTCGTGAGATTTTGTGACGTGAAAAGCGCCACAATACGAAAGGCCATTCCATGACTGCCCCCGCAGATCCGCAGTTGCTTCTGGACCAGGCGGTCTCACGCCTCACCGGTCCAGGTGGGCCATTCGAGATCGTCGAAGAAGAGGTTCTCGGCACCGTCATGCCTGTGATGAAGAACCGCGGTCACGCCATCGGTGAACTGATCTCGGCATCCCGGGCCTGGGGCGACGGCGACTATCTCGTCACCAGCGATCGTCGAATCTCGTTCACCGAGCATGCCGATTCCGTTGCCGCGCTGGCAACAGCTCTGCGGGACAAGTACGGAGTCCGCAAGGGCGACCGTGTGGGCATCCTCGCTGCCAACACTCCCGAATGGGTCATGACGTTCTTCGCGACGCAGGCGCTCGGCGCGATCGCAGTCGGTCTCAACGGTTGGTGGGTTCCGCGCGAGGTCACCCACGGGATCGAGCTCTCACGTCCGAAGGTTCTGGTCGTGGACGCCAAGCGCGGCGCCGCCCTCCCCGAACTGCCGGCAGACATCACGGTCCTCACCATGGAAGAGGATCTGCCCGCGCTCATCGCGGAATATGCAGGCTCCGACGTGCCGAACACCGACATCGACGAGGACGACCCCGCCGTCATCCTGTTCACCAGTGGTACCAGCGGCCGCCCCAAGGGCGCACTCCATTCGCACCGCAACGTGATGGCCGTCGTCGACTACCACAAGTACAGCGACGCGATCGGCGCCGCATTCACCGGCCGTGAGTACGACGCTTCCAAGCCGAGCCCACTGCGTTATCTACTCACCTCCCCGCTCTTCCACATCGCCAGCCTTCACAATCTGGTGGTCCCCCGTCTCGCGACGGGCAGTGCAGTCATCCTGACCGAGGGCGGCTTCGACGTCGACAAGGTGCTCGGGTTGGTCGAACGCGAGCGTGTCACCAACTGGGGTGCTGTCCCCACGATGGCATCGCGGCTACTCGAGCACGGCAACATCGCCAAGTACGACGTCTCTTCGTTGACTGCATTCTCGCTGGCATCCGCGCCGTCGTCGCCCGCGTTCAAAGAACGCCTCAAGGAGCAGGTGCCGTTCGCACGCAATGCTCTGGTCGACAGCTACGGCCTCACCGAATGCAGCACCGCCATTGCGGTCGCCGTCGGCGCCGAACTCGAAGAATTCCCAGGCACTCTCGGGCGTCCGATCATCACCGTCTCGATGGAGATTCGCGATCCCTTCGGCGAATGGCTGCCGGACGGCATCGAAGGTGAAGTGTGCGTACGCAGCCCCTTCGTCATGCTCGGATACTGGGAGAACGACGAGGCGACCGAGTCGGCAATTGCCCCCGGACGCTGGCTTCGCACCGGCGATTTCGGCGTAATCGAGAACGGGCGTCTCCGTCTCACCGGTCGTCGTTCCGACCTGATCCTGCGTGGCGGCGAGAACGTCTACCCCACCGAGATCGAGCAGACGCTCGACGAACACCCAGACGTGATCGAGTGCGCTGTCATCGGCATGCCGCACCCCGACCTCGGCCAGGAAGTGTCCGCCGTGGTTGTCCTGCGTCCCGGAGCCGCCACAACGGAGGCGGAGCTGCGTGATTACGCCGCCGAGCGACTGTCCTACTTCAAGGTGCCGTCGAAGTGGCGCATCACCAGCGATCTGTTGCCTCGCAATGCAACCGGCAAGATGGTTCGGCGCGAGATCACCGTATGACCACGGAGCTGTCACGGATCGTCGCCGAGTCGGCGATCCGTGACCTGCTCTGCGAGTACACGCATCTGATCGATCAGGGCCGATTGCGTGAAGTCGCTGCATTGTTCGCCTCGTCCGACTACGGGCAGTGCGGGCCGGACGGGGTTGCCACCACGCTCATTTCGTCCGACGCCGACGCAGTGTTCGCAGCCTGCAGCGGCTTCATTCGAATGTACGGTGATCCGCCGGTTCCACGAACCAAACATCTGCTGACCAACACGCGAATCGCAGTCGACGGTGAATCAGCGACGGCACTCTCGTACGTCACGGTCATCCAAGGTACCGAAAATCTTGCCCTGCAACCTATTCTGGCGGGGCGCTACTTCGATCGCTTCACCTGCGTCGACGGGTCGTGGCAGTTCAGCTCGAGACTCTTCTGTCTGGACAACATGGGCGAGATGTCCGCGCATGCCAAGTGGGCACTGTAGAGGAACGACGACTGTGGAAATCGGCGTCAACATCTTGGGCCTCGAGGCCCTGTTCGACGGCAAGATTCGCCCGGTTCTGGACTTCGCCGCGCGTGCTGACCGTGCCGGGATCGATCTGATCTGCACCGGCGATCATCTCGGGTTCAATGCCGAAGCACACGCTCAGCGGGTAGCCGAACACAACTTCTTGTTCCCGTTGGATCACCCTTGGTACGAACCGATTTCACTTCTTTCCTCGATCGCCGCAGTGACCGAACGCGCTCGCCTCGGAGTATCGGTTCTGATCGCCACTGTTCGCCCAGCCGCCCTGCTTGCCAAACAGGTTGCAACTCTCGACTCATTGTCCGAAGGTCGAGCCGTCATGGGTTTCGGCGTCGGTTGGCAAGAAGCCGAATACACCGCTACCAACATGCCTTTCGACGCGCGATTCGGGCGCATGGAGGAGGCTGTCGCAGCGTGTCGCGAACTGTGGACCAATGCTCCGGCCACCTTCAAGGGACGCGACTTCGCCTTCGAGAACTACCACAGCCTCCCGCTGCCGATCCAAAATCGCGTACCGGTGCTCTTCGGTTTCGGACCAAGCCGGCGGAACTTCGACCGCATAGCACGCGTCGCCGACGGTTGGACCGTGAACCCGACCGACCTGGGAACGTTCACCGACAGTGTCACATTGCTGCGCAACACGTTCGAAGCCCACGACCGCGAGCCGGATACCGCACGTGTGCAAGTGTCTGCGGCGCCGGTTCGGCGCGACAATCGGTCCGTCGACCTCTCGGCAACCGCTGACAAGGTCCTGGACTGGTCCGACCGCGGCGCGTCTGCCGTGGTGCTTCGGCCTGCCGTATTCGATTGCGCTGCCGAAGAACTACCGGAATTACTCGACTGGATGACCAGCATCAAGGAGGCGTGACATGGACCAGGCACTGCAGGATCTCATCGACAAGCAGGCAATTCGTGAGGTGGTTCTGACGTACTGCCGCGGCATCGATCGCCTCGACTTCGATCTCGTCCGCAGCGCCTACCACCCGGACGCGATCGACCATCACACCGGATTCGACGGCACCATCGACGAGTACATCGCCTGGGCCACAACAAAACTCTCCGCGATCGGCGGCACGATGCACCACATCGGCAACCACCTGGTCGAACTGCACGGCGACCACGCGATCAGCGAGGCATATTCGATGTCCACACACTGGGGCGGGCCCGAAGACATCGGAATGATCAACTTCACCAGTGGTGCGCGGTTCATCGACCACATGGAGCGGCGCGACGGCCGTTGGGCGATCAAGGAGAGATGGGCCGTACGCGAGTGGACTCGCTCGGACGAGGGCCGCTTCGTCAACCCCGAAGGGCCTGGTCCGCGTGGGCGTCGAGATGCCTCGGATCCGCTGACAGCATTACGACTAACCCTTGAGATGCACTGAAATTCAGGAAACCGACTATTCCGACTGATTTAAGAATTCGACGCCATTCGAACGCATATTCGAATAAGATCGATGCATGGTCAACCCCACGACAGAGCTCTTCGGTATCTCAGCACAGCTGACCGGTACCGAAACTGATTGTGCGCTGGTTGATCTCATGACCGATCTGCACGCATGCGAGGCGATGCTGGTCGAACGCAAGCTCGCTGTGATTGCCGAGTTCTTTTCGCGGCGAAGCTCGGAGCATGTCGCCAGTGGTGCGTGGTCGTCGACCGCACACGAGTTGGCGGAGTCGGAAGTCGGTGCGTCACTGACGATGGGTCGCGCGGCTGCCGGCAAGCTGATCGGGTTGGGGTTCTCGTTAAGGACTCGTCTGCATCGCACTCGAGCGGCGATGGCGCGTGGCGAGTTGGATCTGTACCGAGTTGGTTTGATCGATTCCGCGACCGCGAACGTGAAAGACGAATTGATCGACGAGGTGGAACGACTACTGCTCGAGCAGGTTCTCGCCCCACCAGTAGCAGGCGGAACGGGCTTGACGGGAAGACGACTGACAGCGGCGATCGATCGGATCGTGGCGATGGTGGACCCGGAAGGTATGCGAGAACGCCGACGCCGTGCTCTCACCGATCGCTTCGTCGGGGTCAGCGCTGCCGAGGACGGGATGGCAAAGATCTTGGGAAGCGTTCCGGCAGAGCAGGCTCGGGCATTCGACGGCCGACTACGCGAGTTGGCAGTGTCGGTATGCCGAAACGACTCTCGAACGTACGAGCAGCGACGAGCCGACGCGCTCTTCGAGTTGACCAACGGATCACAATTCTTGCCGTGCAACTGTGGCCGAGCTGATTGCCCGCAGGATCGTAGCGGTGGTGTTGTCGTTCGTCGGCCCGTGGTTCACGTCGTGATGACTGATTCCACTCTGCACGGTGGCGGCGAGCCCGCCCACCTCGACGGGTACGGGGTGATCAGCGCTGAGCATGCTCGCGATATCGCCCGTGGCGCCGTAATTCGAAACGTCCGAGCACCTGCTGATGACGTCGCAGAGCCGGTGCCTGCTTCGGCGCGCGTCTACCGACCGGGCGCCGTTCTCGATACCTGGTTACGGATCATCGCGGGCAGCTGCCAATGGCTGCATTGTGATGTCCCGGCCTGGAATTCCGATCTGGACCACAATGAACCGTTCCATCACGGCGACCCCGAATGCGGCGGTAAAACGGTCGCGTCGAATATGAGTGCGTTCTGCCGCAACCATCATCGCCTCAAGCATTCCGACCGGTGGCGGTTCACGTCGAACGAGGATCGGACCATGTCGCTGACGTCGCCGACCGGGCATTGTTACCGAACGCGACCCGCAGGATTGATGGCTGGATCGCACGAACCGACACCGCCCCAGGGCGGTCGAAATCGGCGGACCCAGGCGGAGAACAAAGCTGCCCGTATCCAGAGTGAACGCAATCGCCACCGCCGACGGATACAGAAACGAGCAGAGGAGCACGTTCAATACAAGCGGCGGAAATCACCGCGAGCCCGCCGAGAACCCAACGACTACGGGGACGACCCGCCACCGTTCTGAGATACCGAGCGGTGTCGAGGCGCGCCGACGGGTCGCAGGGTCAGTCTGACGTCGGCTTGGTGCCGTCTTCTGGTGCCGGATCGTCGTCGGCAAGCGGATCTATGGTGTCGACACCTTCAAGGACGGTCAGCTCTTCTTCCGCCTCGGCGAGGAGCCCTTTGGCTTCAGCTTCGACCTTCTTCACCCAATCGGACATCCCGAGCCTCTTCTCTTCCGAAGCGAGTTCCCGCTGTAACTGAACTCAGACTACGTCGCCGGCGACGAATTTCGCCGTCCCCTCGGGTCAGTACTCATGACCGAGTAATCATGATTCACGAAGGACGGAGCACGCATGCCCGGACAGTTGGAAGGCAAAACCGCACTGATCACCGGGGCCGCCCGAGGTCAGGGCAGGAGCCACGCCGTGCGATTGGCGCAGGAGGGCGCGAACATCATTGCGCTCGACATCTGCCGTCAGATCGAATCGGTGGCCTACCCGATGGGAACCGCCGACGATTTGCGGCAGACAACAGCAGCGGTCGAGAACCTGGGACGAAGTATCGTCGCGCGAGAAGTGGATGTTCGCGATCTGTCCGCACTGCGAACTGCGGTATCCGAAGGAATTGCGGAGCTGGGCAGCGTCGACATCGTCCTGGCCAACGCCGGTATCGGCATGATGTCCCCGGATATCGACGATGCTCGCGCCTTCCGCGACCAGATGGAGGTCAACCTATTCGGCGTCTGGAATACCGTCCAGGCCGCAGCGCCCGCGATGATCGAACAAGGTACAGGTGGCGCAATAGTCCTTACCGGATCAACTCTGGGACTTGTCGGTCGTGGAGGTGACGGCACCGGCGGATCCGACGGCTACTGCGCGAGTAAACACGCCATCGTGGGGCTTGGGCGCACGTGGTCGCACTGGCTTGCTCCCCACAATATTCGTGTCAACTCCGTGCACCCGACTGGCGCGAATACACCGATGGTCGTCAACGACGCGGTCGCGAAGCTGTTTGCGGACTCCCCGACATCGAGCGGAGCCGACGTGGGCAACCTCTTGAACGTCGAGTTGATCGAAGCTGCCGACGTCAGCAACGCGATAGCCTGGCTGGTTTCGGATCAGGCTCGATACGTCACAGGTATCGCGTTGCCGGTCGACGCCGGGTTCACGGCCAAATAGATGCCGGATACACCGGCCGAGTCGCCGTCGATCAGTCGACGGTCGGCGCCCACTGCACGCCGTTGATGTGCCCACCACCGTCGACGAAGAGGGTGTTGCCGGTGACGTAACGGCTGTCGTCACTTGCCAGGAAGGCCGCAACGGGGCCGATGTCGTCGAGGGGATCGCCGATCCGCCCCATCGGGTTCTGTGCGGCCATCACTGCCACGTTCTCCGGATTGGCTTCGGCGACACGCTTGTACGCCGCACTCTGCGCACCGGGACAGATGACGTTGCAGTTCACCTGCTTGGGAGCCCACTCGCGGGCAGCAGTGCGAGTCAGGGTTCGCAATGCTTCCTTCGCCGCGTTGTACTGCACCGAGTACATGTGAGCATTCACGCCGTTGAGGCTGCACATGTTGATCACGCGGCCCGTGCCGTGACGCTCCAGTTCCGGCAGGGCAGCCTGCATCGCCCAGAATGCCGCCATCACTGCCATGTCGAAACCGCCGCGCAACTGCTCGTCGGACATCTTCTCGAGCCGAGCGAAACCGAAAGTCCGCCAAGCATTGTTCACCAGGATGTCGAGGCGTCCGAACCGCTCGACGGACTTGTCGACCATGGCGACAACCTGAGCTTTGTCAGTGACGTCGGTCCGGACGAATTCCGCCTCCGCGCCCCATTCGTCCCGCAACCACTGGGTGGTTTCGAGGCCCGCCGCCTCGTCGATCTCGGCAACCAACACCGACGCGCCTTCACGCGCGAACGCGCCCGCCACTCCGCGCCCGATGCCCATACCGGCACCGGTGACCACTGCTACACGTCCGTCGAGCTTGCCCACTGGGCCCTCCTTCGTCAGAACCCCTGTGCGCCTTTTTGGTAGTTCCCACTACCAAAAAGGCGCACGGGGGCGAAGCCCCTACCTGGGGCGCGGCACGGTCTTGTCGATGAACAGTCCCTCTACCGACACACACAATTCGCCGTCCGCAGTTTTGATCTCACCGACGGTGTGAATCTTGCGGCCGTCCTTGGACAGGAATTTGCCGCTGATCGTGAGGGGCTCGAACAGCGGAGTCGGGCGATGGTACCGAGTGCTCAATTGTGCTGTCATGCCGGAAGTTCCACCCCAGGCGTTCGCGACGCCGAGAACGTGATCGAGCAGCAGCGCCGAAACACCGCCGTGCACATGGCCGGGAGGGCCCTGGTACGGCAGCGTCAACGTGACCACTCCCTGCACCGACCCGTCAGCGAGCCCTTCCAGAACGAGCGGCGGCGCAATGGCGTTCTCGGGGCCGGTCACGGGGTCGTGACGAGTCACGCCCTCACCGTTCCACATGTCGATCAAGCGCTCGGCCACCTCGGGTGAGTGCTGCTCGAGGTGCTCGGCAATGCTGTTGAGCTCCTCCGCAACCCGGTCCAAATTGGCGTTTCCGCGGTCGGTGCGCAGCATCGCGTCGACAACGCGACGCGCTGCTGCCGTGGCCCGGTCGACCGGGGCGTCCTGCGGCGGCGACGTCAGAATCGTGCCGCCCGGATGTGTCGCTGCTGTGGGGTGCGAACCGAGGTCCATCAGTTGATCTCCATTGTTGCGTGCGTGAGAACCGGGGAGTTCTCGCGTTCGGGGCACGTCGCCGCCAACGTCAGTGTGTTGCCGTCCTGCCATACCGAGGTGGTGATGGATTCGCCGGGGAAGAGCGAACCGGCAAACCGCACCGAGTAGTTCTTCACCCGCGTCGGATCTCCGTCGAGAATCCCGTCTACCACGGCCTTGCAGACGATGCCGTACGACGCGAGGCCGTGCAGAATCGGTGCATCGAAGCCCGCCATCTTCGCGAAGGAGGGATCAGCGTGCAGCGGGTTCATGTCTCCACTGAGTCGGTACACCAGCGCCTGTGAGGGACTCGTGCTCGACGTCAGTACCTTGTCGGGCGCTCGATCAGGCACCCCGGCAACAACTTCGGGTCCGGCGTTGCCGCCGAATCCACCTTCGCCGCGCGCCCAGATCTGCATTCCGGTGGTCCATAACGGATTCCCGTCCAGGTCCTCGGCCGCCGTCTCGAGAACGATCACAGCTGCCTTACCCTTGTCCCAGACATCGGCGACCCGAGAGGAAATACGGGCAGCACCCGTCGACGGGATGGGCGCGTGAAGTGCCAGCGACTGCCCACCGTGCAGGATCTTTCGCAGATCGATGTCGATTCCCGGCATACTCATCGACGGTGCGGGCAGTACACCCGCCGAAACTCCCTGGCCTGCAACCATTGCAAACGTCGGGAGTACCTTCAGCCCCTTTTCGTACACCCAGGTCAGTTCAGCGGGATCGAGAGCATTCGCCCCTGCCCCGAGTCCCAATTGGTAGAGCATGACGTCGCGATCGGTCCACGACGCCTCGCGCACAGTCGGTTCGGCAGCCAACGCCACCTCGAGATCGATAGCCATCAGTTCTCCAAAGTTCCGGCTCGGTAGACCGTCACGACGCACGCGCCGCCCAATCCGAGGTTGTGTTGCAAGCCAATACGAGCGCCTTCGACCTGCCGCGCATCCGCGGTCCCGCGGAGCTGCCACGTGAGTTCGGCGCACTGCGCCAAGCCCGTCGCGCCCAGCGGGTGTCCCTTCGAGATCAAACCACCCGACGGGTTGACGACCCACTGGCCGCCGTACGTGGTCGCGCCGGATTCGACGAGCTTTCCGCCTTCTCCGACCGCGCACATCCCCAGGCCCTCGTAGGTGATGATCTCGTTGATCGCGAAGCAGTCGTGCAGTTCGATGACGTCGACGTCATCGATGGTGATCCCGGCCTGCGCAAAGACCTGCTCTGCCGCAGCTGCCGTCATCGGCGCGCCGACCACGTCGATCATCGACTTCTCGGCGAACGCTGCCTCGGTGTCAGTGGTCAACGCCTGTGCGACGATTTCGATCGCCCGGTCTTCGAGGCCGTGCTCACGCACGAACTTCTCGCTCACGACGATCGCGGCTCCGGCGCCGTCCGAGGTCGGCGAGCACTGCGAACGTGTCAGCGGCTCGTGAATCATCTTGTCGCCGAGTACCTGTTCGAGGGTGTACTCGTCACGGAACTGTGCGTACGGATTGTTCACCGAATGCTTGTGATTCTTGACCGCCACCGCTGCGATCTGCTCGACCGTGGTGCCGTACTTCTTCATGTGCTCGACGGCAGCGTTACCGAACAGCTGAGCTGTCATCGGCGATCGGGCGAACCCGTAATCCTCGACCATGATCTTCAGCTGAGAGTCCAAGGTCGTGACCTTGGGCATCTCACCGTTACCGGTCAACGCCGTTTTGGTCATCTTCTCGAAGCCGACGGCCAAGGCGCACTCGGCTTGTCCGGCCTGGACCCACTCGCGCGCCATCATCAGCGCCGTCGAGCCGGTCGCGCAGTTGTTGTTGACGTTGAAGATCGGAATGCCGGTCAGACCGGTCTCGTAGAGAGCTCGCTGTCCTGCTGTCGACGCGTTGAACACGTAACCGACCGCAGCACGCTGAATCTGGCCGTAGCCGATCCCGGCATCGGTCAGGGCATTCGAGACGGCTTCGGTCACCATGTCCGGGTATTCCCAGTCGCGGGTCTCGATCTTCTCGAACTTGGTCATGCCGACGCCGATGACGAAGGTGCGATTGCTCATGTGCAGGTCACTTTCCCGGTTCAGGGTCGCGAGGCAGACCCAGGATTCGCTCACCGATGATGTTGAGCTGAACATTGGTTGTACCACCCGCGATGGACATGCACTGCGAGTTCAAGAACATCTGGGTTGCAGACATCCGATGCTGTTCGCCCAGAAGTGAACTCGGTCCGGCCCACTCCATTGCCACGTCCCAGACCTGCTGGATGTGCTCGACACCGATCAGCTTCGCCACCGAGGATTCGGCACCCGGCTGCGCGCCGGTGAGCGAGCGCAGCGTGGTGCGCAGACCGAGCAGACCACCGGATTGCGCGTCGCACAGCACCTTTCCGAGCACGGTCAGCTGCTCGTCGTCGATGCCACCGGGCAGTCCGTCGACCAGGCTCAGAAGAGCCTCGCCACCCGATCCGAGCGACGAGTCGTTGGACAGCGAGACACGCTCGTTGGCCAGCGTGGTGCGAGCGAGCTTCCAGCCGTCGCCTGGCTCGCCGACCAGGCACTCGTCGGGAACGAAGACGTCGTCGAAGAAGACTTCGTTGAACAGTGCTTCACCGGTGATCTCGCGCAGCGGACGAATGTCGAGGCCACTGTTCTTGATGTCGATGAGGAAGTAGGACAGGCCCTTGTGCTTGGGTGCGTCGGCGTCGGTGCGCGCGAGGCAGATTCCCCAGTGCGCGTCGCGTGCCATCGACGTCCACACCTTCTGGCCCTGCAACTTCCAGCCACCGTCGACCTTGGTGGCCTTTGTACTCAGCGCGGCGAGGTCGGAACCTGCGCCGGGCTCGGAGAAGAGCTGACACCAGACGATGTCCCCGCGCAGTGACGGCGGGACGAACTTGGCGAGCTGCTCTTCGTTGCCGTGCGCGATGAGCGTCGGGATGACCCAGTTGCCGATGATCATGTCGTGCGGCTTGATCTTCGCAGCGCGCAGTTCTTCGGCGATGACCAGCTGGCTGACGGCATCGGCGGATTTGCCCCACGGAGCCGTGAAGTGCGGTGCGGTGTAGCCCTTTTCCGCGAGATACGTTTTCTGGGCGGCGCCTTCGAGTTCGAGTGCAGGAGCGAGCTCGGCTCGGACGTCGGCTCGGATCGCCTCGGCCTCGGGCGGCAGCTCGACGCTGAGCACGCGACGGGTTCCGGCAATGGTCAGCTCGGCAACGCGACGACGCCAGGATGCCGTGGAACCCAGCAGAATTCGCAGGGACTGCGCGCGGCGCAGGTACAGGTGCGCGTCGTGCTCCCACGTGTAGCCGATTCCGCCGAGCACCTGGATGCAGTCACGCGTGACGGAGAAGCCAGCCTCGAGGGCCGTGGCTCCGGCGACGGCTGCTGCGAGAGAAGCCTCTTCGGCACCGACGCCGTTGGCGGGAGTCAGCGCACGCGCAGCGTCCCAAGCGCAGACGCGTGCCTGCTCGGCAAGCGCGAGCATACGTGCAGCCTTGTGCTTGACACCCTGGAACTGGCCGATCGGGCGACCGAACTGCTGACGCACCTTCGCGTAGTCGGCCGACGTCGTGACTGCCCAGTCGGCCAAGCCTGATGCCTCGGCCGCGAACAGTGTTGCGGCAATGTCCAGTACACGCTGGGTATCGATGGTGAGGATCTCGGAATCGGTGAGCACCAAACCGTCGACGGTGACCTCGGAGTTACGACGCACGGCGTCGTAGCTGGCCAAGTCCGTGACCTCGAGGCGGTCACGTCCGAGCAGAACGAATCCGCTGTCCGTCGCGAGGAGGAACAGGTCAGCGACATGGCCGCCGAGAATAAGGCTGGACGTTCCGCTGAGGGTGGTGTTGTCGCCGTCGCGGATGATCTTCAGCGAACCCGGCTGTAGTGCAACAGCTCCGAGCGTGCTGCCATCCACGATCGTCGGCAGCCTGTCCGTTTCTCCGGCATCACTGAGAACAGCGCTGACCACTACCGTCGGCAGGAACGGTCCGGGAACCATCGAGCGTCCAAGTTCCTCGACGACGATGGCGAGTTCGACCAATCCGTATCCTGCGCCGCCGAATTCCTCGGCTACGTGTAGTCCGAGAAGCCCCTGCTCGGCAAGCCCGTTCCAGAGTTGGGGGCGAGTTTCGACCTTCGCCTCGACGGCTTCACGGACGACGGTGGGTGTTGCGTGACGCGCCGCCCAGCCCCGTACGGAGTCGCGGAGGTCACGATCTTCTTCACTCAATCCAATAGTCATGTCTACCTCGTCAATTCGACAGTGTCAGTACGGGTCAGATGCGTTCGATAATGGTGGCGGTCGAGAGAGCGCCACCGGCGCACATCGTGACCAGAGCCGTCGACTTGTTCGAGCGCTCGAGTTCGTGCAGCGCAGTGGTGATCAGACGAGCGCCCGTGGAACCGACGGGATGTCCGAGCGCGATCGCACCACCGTTGACGTTGACCTTGGACAGGTCTGCGCCGTGAACCTGCGCCCAGGAGAGCACGACCGAGGCAAAGGCTTCGTTGATTTCGACGAGATCGATGTCGTCCAAGGTCATTTTGGCCTTGTCGAGCACCATCTGGGTGGACTCGATCGGTCCGTCCAGGTGATAGAAGGGATCGGATCCGACCATGCCGGACGCGACGATCCGCGCGCGGGGCTTCAATCCCAGTTCCTGTGCGCGCTCTTCGCTCATCAGCAGTACCGCAGCCGCGCCATCACTGATCTGCGACGAGTTGCCGGCGGTGTGGATATGGCCTTCGATGACCGGCTTGAGCCCAGCCAGCGCTTCTGCCGTCGTCTCACGCAGTCCCCCGTCGCGAGTGACAGTGGCGATCTCACCGGTAGGCACGCCTTCCTTGTCCACCACGGGAGCCTTGACGGGCACGATCTCGCGGTCGAAGCGTCCTTCTGCCCAAGCCTGAGCTGCGCGGCGCTGCGATTCCAGACCGAACGCGTCGACGTCGGCGCGCGTGATCCCACGCTTCTCGGCAATTCGCTGCGCGGAGGTGAACTGGTCACCCATGTCGATGGTCCAGTCGTCCGGGTACGGGTTTCCCGTTCCCGGTGCGTTTGCCTGACCCAGGAACACACGGCTCATAGCCTCGACGCCGCAGCCGATACCGGCCGAGATCTGACCAGAAGAAATCAGGCCGGAAATCAAATGCACTGCCTGCTGGGCGGATCCACAGGCGCAGTCGATAGTGGTTGCCGCGGTGCTGTACGGCAATCCGGCGTGCAGCCACGCCTGCCGCGTGACGTTGTTGGACTGCTCACCTGCCTGGGTGACACAGCCGCCGATGATCTGTCCGATGTCTTCCGGTGCGACGCCTGCCCGTTCGAGAACGCCGAGCTGCGCTGCTCCCAGAATCTCGGCGGGGTGCAGTCCCGCCAGGGCGCCGCGACGACGGCCGATCGGTGTCCGAGCGGCCTCGACGATGACTGCATGACCCATGATGTTCGCTCCTTCGTGGAGTTTTCGGTCGGTGAGCTGGCTCACCGTCTAATTTTCTGTAATTTATTCTATTAATGATGTCAGGGCAATGTCCGGATTGACATCAACTCTCAACTGATGCGGATTCAAAAATAGAATTGATTTCAATTTTGCGAACATGACGAACCCTCCCCAGAGAGGGGCGAAGTCACGTCAGTGCCGTGAGAGATTCACCAGAAGCAGGTCGCATCCCTTGCGGATGTCGTACTCCGCATCGGGGATGGAGATTCGACCGTTGAGGCACGATTGGATGACCCCGAACCACAGCTGCATCAGCAGACGCAACCCGGTGTTGTCTTCCTCGGTGGGGTTCTCGATCCCGGCCGCATCGAGAATGATCTGCCGGAAGCCGCGATCGATCTTTCCCACGTCCGGCACCGTCGCGACGTTGGCGGTACTGGACGACTGCAGCATCGCAGTCGAGAGAGCCGGCCGACGCAGTAACCCGCGAGTCGCGCGAACCAATACCTCGTACACCGCATCCTGCGGATTGTCCGACTGAACCTGATGCCTGACAAAGCTGGCACCGATCTGGTCGATCTGCTCGACCATCACAGCGACGAAGAGGTGCGTCTTCGAGGGGAAATAGCGATAAAGAGTGCCGATGGCCACGCCCGCCCGCTTGGCGACCTCGTGCATCTGTACCCGTGAGAGTTCCTTCTCGGTCCCCAATTCGGCCGCCGCTTCCAGCATCCGCACATGGCGCGCCCGCTGCTCGTCCGAACTGGGCTCTGCAGCGTCCCTGACCTCGGCAATTCTCGGCAACGTCGCCCCCATCATCGATTCTGTGTCCCGGTCGCGAACGACCTCGCCAATTCTCTCATCTCGACCACCCATCTCGGCATATTGCCCGCTCAGTGGGACCTGGCATGGCCTTCTCTCCCCGTGCGGTATTCCGTGGACACCCCACCCTCTTGGAGTTAGGACGCAATGATGCAGGACTGGACCACCGAGTGCGACGTGTTGGTAGTCGGCTCCGGCGGCGGCGCGCTGACCGGCGCATACACCGCGGCAGCTCGAGGATTGACGACGATCGTCCTCGAGAAAACCGATCGCTTCGGCGGAACTTCCGCGTACTCGGGCGCATCCATCTGGCTGCCGGGAACCCAAGTACAGGAACGTGCGGGACTCCCCGACTCAGCGGAGAACGCACGCACCTATCTGCGCGCATTGCTCGGCGACGCCGAGTCCGAGCGCCAGGATGCCTATGTCGAGACCGCTCCCGATGTCGTCGCACTACTCGAGCAGAACCCGCACATCGAATTCGAGTTCCGTGCGTTCCCCGACTACTACAAGGCCGAAGGCCGGATGGACACGGGACGCTCCATCAACCCTCTCGATCTCGATCCCGCCGACATCGGTGACCTCGCCGGCAAGGTGCGTCCGGAACTCGACCAAGACCGCACCGGTCAGGATCATGCTCCCGGCCCGATGATCGGTGGGCGCGCACTGATCGGCCGACTGCTGGCCGCAGTCCAGAGCACCGGTAACGCAGAACTTCGTACCGAATCCATCCTCACCTCCCTGATCGTGGAAGACGGTCGGGTTGTCGGCGCCGAGGTCGAATCCGGCGGCGAAACCCAGCGAATCAAGGCGAACCGCGGTGTGCTGATGGCAGCGGGCGGCATCGAAGGCAACGCCGAGATGCGTGAGCAGGCCGGCACCCCCGGCAAAGCGATCTGGAGTATGGGTCCCTTCGGCGCCAACACCGGTGACGCGATCTCCGCCGGAATTGCTGTCGGTGGCGCAACCGCTTTGCTCGATCAGGCGTGGTTCTGCCCCGGCGTCGAGCAGCCGGACGGCAGCGCCGCATTCATGGTCGGCGTTCGCGGCGGACTCGTCGTCGACAACGCGGGCGAGCGTTACCTCAACGAGTCTCTCCCGTACGACCAGTTCGGCCGGGCCATGGATGCGCACGACGACAACGGTTCTGCAGTGCCGTCGTTCATGATCTTCGACTCGCGCGAGGGTGGCGGACTACCTGCCATCTGCATCCCGAACACGGCGCCCGCCAAGCACCTCGAGGCCGGAACCTGGGTCGCCGCCGATACTCTCGAAGAACTCGCCGCCAAGACCGGACTGCCGGCCGACGCATTGCGCAGCACTGTCGAAAAGTTCAACGATGCCGCAAAGCTGGGAGTCGACGAAGAGTTCCATCGCGGCGAAGACCCGTACGACGCATTCTTCTGCCCACCCAACGGCGGCGCGAATGCGGCACTGACGGCGATCGAGAACGGTCCGTTCTACGCGGCCCGCATCGTCCTCAGTGACCTCGGCACCAAGGGCGGATTGGTCACCGACGTCAACGGTCGAGTCCTGCGTGCCGACGGCAGCGCCATCGACGGCCTGTACGCCGCCGGCAATACGAGCGCGTCACTGAGCGGCCGCTTCTACCCCGGTCCTGGCGTTCCGCTCGGCACGGCCATGGTCTTCTCGTACCGAGCAGCCCAGGACATGGCGAAGTAACCAGCACAACGAGGACGTGGGGCAGGCAATGTCAGAATCACCTGCCCCACACTCTTTCGCACGGCGACGCGATTTTGTATCACTCCAGGTCGATACCGGGCAACTTTGTATCACTCCAGGTCGATACCGGGCAACCCGTCCACACTCTTCGCGTTCTTCTCGGCGCGATAGGCGATGAGCCGCTCCGGCCCCCTCTTCTCCGCCACGCGGTCGAGCACGTCACGATCGGATTGGTAGTCCATCAGCGGTACTGCGAATCCGCACGAATCCGAAATGCGCGTCAGATCGACCACGACGATCGACCGCACCCCCGGGTGCTCAGGGAACCTACCGACAAGCTCGTTGAACGGTTCCGACCCTGCAAGCAGAACGTGTCCGTGACCGTGCAGTCGTACGATCTTCGGCGGTCCGTCAAACGCCATGAACATCAGTGTTATTCGCGAGTTCTCGCGCACGTGCGCGATGGTTTCCACACCGCTGCCGGTGAGGTCGAGGTACGCCACCCGGGTGGATGTCAGCACCACAAACGATCCGACTCCCCCTTTGGGTGAGCAATTGACCAACCCGTCAGCAGACAACGGTGCGGTGGCAACGACGAACAGCGGTTGAGCCTGCAACCACGTGGTGAGCTTTTCATCGATGCCTTCGTAGACGCGCCCCATGTCGAGAGTGTAGTTCGCGCCGACTGGACGTCACGGGGCAGACGCTGCGGCGCCTCGAATCTCCTCACACATCGCTGCGAAGACGCGGTCGTCGGCGGGATTCGCCGGCACCGCCAGTGCAATGCCGTCGCAGAGACTCGCGTATTTCGAACTCAGCACCTCGGGGAGTTCGGCGTAGGTGCATTGCGTGACCAGCCTGTCGAGAACATCGTCGGTGAGGACGGCAGGTAGTCGAGCCCAATCACCTGCCCGCGCCATCACTGTCAGTTCTTCCCCGACCTCGGATAATCCGAGGACCTCCAGCGCGACTCGGTACGCCGGAGTGGAGTAGAGAAAGGCAAGTTCACTGCGCACCGCTTCTCGTTGAGCAAGTATCGCGGCAGGATCTTTGCCGGTGATCATCTTCGGAACGGCAATCAGTCGCGGCTTCCTTCCGCCCGCCGTCAACGATGGAATGATCCTCTCCGCGAGCACCTTCGGATGGGAGCTGGTGGGGTGAGAAACAAAACCGTCGGCGACGGCTCCCGCCAGTGAGCACATGCGAGAGTTCACTCCCCCGGTCCAGATCTCCGGAGCCGGAACATCGAGCGGCCCCGGATTGAAGTAGGGCTGCAGCCGGTCGAAGGTGTAGTGCGTTCCGGCATGGTCGAGTTCACCGCCCTCCTGAAAAACTCGGAAGATCTCGCGTACAGCGCTGACGTAATCACGCAGTTGCGCAACAGGATCCGTCCACGGCATCGAGTACCGCCCGACGATGTTCCCACGCACCTGCGTCGCAAGCCCTAGTTGAAATCGCCCACCCGAGAAACCCGCAAGATCCCAGGCAGCCAAAGCCGTCACCATGGGACTGCGCGCAAACGCGACAACCATCGACGTCCGGACAGTGAGAGTACTGCTGTGCTCGACGGCCAGGGCCGCCACCGCAAACGGATCACGAATGGTTTCGGAGATGTGCACCGTGTCGAAACCAAGGTTCTCGATGCGTCGGACGTGCTGAGCTACCTGCCGCAGCGGAGTGTCGGCAGGTAGCGAGGTCACCAATTCCATATCAGATCAAAGGCTCCAGGCGAATCGACAGCAGCTTTCCTTCGGTATCCACCTTGCGAGCGTGTTCATTGAAATCCGGGGCGGCACAAACGAACAGGGTACGACCGTCGGAACCGCCGAGTCCGCAAGCGAAGACACCGCTGTCGAAGGCAATTTCGTCGACTATCTCCCCGCTGGCGCCCACATGAAGAACACGGCTTCCGAGGGCATCGGCCACCCACATCGAATCGTCTCCGTCGATACAACACCCGTCCGCCGCAACGACGATCTGAGCGAGGGTGGTCTCCATCTCGGGTCCACCAGGCACCGGCCCGAACGACGCCCAGTCGCGGCGTTCACCCAGAGAGCCGTCGGCCTGGACGGCAAACGCACTGATTCGATTTCCCAGCGTTTCGTCCACGAGCAGATCTCCGGTCGACGTCAGAGCCATTCCATTGGGGAAGTGGAGATCTCGCGCGACGACGTGCACCGATCCGTCCGGGTCGACGCGGAGGAGATCTGCCGTCTCGACGGGGGCCAGGTTCATCAGATCGAACCCGAAGTTGCCCACGTACGCTCGTCCCTGTGCGTCGACCAGCATGTCGTTGACGTTGGCACTGACGTACCCGGACAAGTCTGCGTGCACCACCAACTCGCCATCGGATTCTCGCCGCAGAATCTTCTGGTCCCGCATGGAGACGACCAGTAATCTGCCGTCCGGAAGCCACCCCAGCCCGGACGGCTGCCCTGGAACCTCCGCCTCGACGCGTATGTCTGTCCCGTCCTCGCAGGCCGAAATCACCTGGTAGGTGTAGAAGTCCGATACCCAGATCCGGTTCTCGTGCCAGCGCGGGCATTCGAAGTAGGTGTATCCCTCGAGAACTACCGCAACTTCTGGTGCCATCAGGCTCTCCTGCGTCGGTGACGAATGGACTATCAGCCCCATTCAATCACCGGCACCGCTGTCGCGGTGTCCGATTCCCGACTAGTCGCCGGCGCGAACTTCGTCCAACACGTCGAAAGCGGATTCCCATCCGTCGTACACATTCCCGTCACCCTTGAATCCCGGAATTCCTACCAGGTGGAAGGTCATCTCGGTTTTGTCACCCCGTTCTGCGAGCGTGACCGTTATCCGAGGTGCGGCATCCACCGGATCACTCGGATTTCCCCAGGTGAAGACCAGCCTCTTCGGCTCGTCGACCTCGAGATAGGTTCCGCCGGTGGGGTACTCGGCTCCGTTCTCGTCGTTGATCATCAGGTAGCGGTACGTTCCGCCAACTCTGGGATCGATCGTGACATGCTCACGGGGACTGCTGACACCCTTCGGATGCCACCAGCGCGCCGCCTCGTCGGGGTCGGTCCACGCCTGCCAGACAAGGTCGCGCGGCGCGTCGAAGATCCGGGTGATGGTGAATTCTGCAGTGGCATCGGCATTCCGGTCACTCATTGTCCTTCTCCTTCTTCGGTCGACGTTGCTTCAGCTCACGTAGACGCTCGTCGAGGAGGTCGAAGCGTTCGTTCCAGCCTCGCCGGTGTTCGTCGACCCAGGCGCTGGCGTCGTCGAGACCCTCTGCGCGAAGGGTGCACGTGCGCCATTGCGCGGTGGCGGTTCGTTCGATGAGACCGGCTCGCTCGAGCACCTTCAGATGCTGAGAGATGGCAGGTCGACTCATTTCGAACGGCTCGGCCAACTCACCGACGGTCATCGAACCATCAGTGAGGCGAGAGAGCATTTCACGCCTCGTCGGGTCGGCCAATGCGCTGAACACTGCATCGAGTCGGCCACTTCGCTCGTCCATGTAAGCAACTCCTTAATTAAGGAATAGCTTAAACATAGGACTCGACATCTTGCGCGTCAACCCTTTCAGCTCCAGGTATATCGAAGCCGCTCGACGGTTGTCGCCTCGTCCATCTGGGAGAAAGTCTCGCGCTCAACTCCCTTCACTGACACCATCGCTTCGATGATCGGCTCCCCGAAGATTTCCTTCGCCACCGAGGAGGAGTTGAACTTCTGCACTATCTCGCGCAGATCGGTGGGGACTCGGGTCACCCCGCGCTCATCACGTTCCGCCTCCGTGAGAGTCGACGGGTTCACCACAATTTCCGGCGGCAATGGCGAGGCATTGCCGATACCGATATGCGAAAGGCCAAGTATCGCAGCGGTCGCCAGATACGGGTTGGCCGATGGATCGACGATTTTCACTTCGGCGTTGGCGCCGTGTGGATTCGACGGTGACTCGGCGCAGAACCTCAGTGCCGCTTCCCGGTTCTCGAGCCCCCAACAGACGTAGGCCCCCGACCAATTGTCCGGTCGCAGCCTGACCTCGGAGAGCGGTGAGGACGCAAAGATGGCCGTGAATTCCGTGAGGTGAGAGAGGATTCCACCCAAAGCTGACGATCCTTTGTCGGTCATCCCGTACTCCTGCCCGCCACCGGAGAAGACGGGTCGCCCACCTGAGTTCAATGAAAAGTGCTGGTGTGCACCGTTCCCTGCACCTCCGACCGTAGGTATCGGTGAAAACGAGGCCGCCAATCCATGGGCTCTGGCAGTGCGGCTGATCAAGATCCGGGCCAGTATCACCAGGTCGGCAGCCTGAACAGGAGTTGCCGGAGCGATGGAGATCTCGAATTGATCCGGTCCGTACTCTGCATGCACTTGCTCGATATGAAGTTGTGCGCGTTCGGCATTGCGCAGAAGGTCCTTGAGGAAGTCCTCGCGGCGCAGGACTGCACCTAACCCGTACGCCGACCACGCTCCGTCACACGCATCACCGAAAAGAGTGAACTCGATCTCGTGACCCACCCGAGCTTCCAGTCCGTCGGCGGCAAGCCGCGCCACGACGGCAGTGAGTGCGGACCGAGTACACACGGCAGCCGTCGCACCGTCTTGATCGTGCAACGTCGCCGGCGCCCACGACACGCCCCCTCCGAGATCACGGAGGTCGGAGCGGTCGATACGCAACCGGAGATCACCCACGACGGAAAAGGAATCGGTGAAGGCAATCCGATCGTCGCTACAGAAGACGTTCCAGCTCGGTGAGACTCCCGCACCGGCTTTCTCGAAGACACCGGTTCGGCCGGCCGGCATCACCTTCGCGCGCGCGACACCCGCCATGTCGACGATCGAGCCGATGGTCAGAGCCGGTACTTCCCTCATCCAAAGGCAAATACCCCACCCGGTGACGCGCCAACCCGTCAGATCAGGTTGTCCTCCACCGGCAGTCCGAACGCCGCCCGGCCGTAGAGCGCCAACGCGCGCTCGGGTTCGTTGGCAACGTGAACGCTGCCCGCATGAACGTCACGCCACGCACGCTCGATCGGGTTTCCGCGAGAGAGGGAGTTCCCGCCTGCCGTCTTGAAAAGCATGTCGATCGCTTCCACCGAGCGTTCCGTCGCACGAACCTGATCACGACGCGCACGCAGCCTCATCGAGAGTGGGAGCTCCTGACCGGCCACAGCAAGTTCGTACATCTCCCGGATATTGCGATCCATCTGCAAAATCGCAGCATCGATCTCCGACGACGCACGTGCGACGGCGACCTGAGCGAACTGATCCTCGCTGAACCGTCCACCACCCAAACTCAGACGGACGCGCTCACGCATCACGTCCAGGTACCCCTCGTAACAACCGGCGACGATGCCCACACACGGCGCGGCAACCGTCGAGGTGAAGATGCTCCCGAACGGAAGTTTGTACAGCGGGCCAGGATTGACCGCTTGGCCAGGCCCACGCAGTTGTGCGGTCTCGTAGTTGCGCTTCAATCGGTGCTCGGGAACGAAGGCCTTCTCGACCACGATCTCGTTGCTCGCGGTGCCCCGCATACCCACGACATCCCACACGTCACGGATTTCGTAATCGGTGCGCGGCACCAACACCGTCATGAAATCGACGGGACGACCATCCATGCCGACCACCATCGCTCCCAGCAACGCCCAACTCGCGTGGTCGCAACCGGAGGAGAAACCCCACTGGCCCGATAGCTCGTAGCCTCCGTCCACCGCCGTCAGTCGACCGACCGGCGCATAGGCGGACGAAATGAGCGTCGTCTGATCCTCTCCCCACACGTCGGCCTGCGCTCGGTCGTCGAAAAGTGCAAGATGCCACGGGTGCACCCCCACCACCGACGCGACCCAACCGGTCGAGCCGCAGGCAGCCGAGATGGCCCTGACCACTTCGTAGAACTGAACCGGGTCGCTCTCGGCACCTCCGTATCTTTTCGGCGCCAGCATGGAGAAGACGCCGGCTTCGGACAGCTCCCGGATGGTCCGTTCGGAGATCTTGCGCGAATCGTCGACCTTCTGAGCGCGGGCCGCGATCTTCGGGAGCAGATCACGGACTGAACTCAGAACCTTGTTGACCATGGGAGACACTCCTCGCACCGAACCGTGAGGGAGCGGATCGGCAGATAGACATAACGGCTGCCCCGTCACGATATGTCGGTCACGCGTTCCGGTGATCGGAAGTCCCGGAGGCCGGGATCAGCCGCCGGATCCTCGCGCTCGCCGCTGGTCCCGGCCAGTGAGACGAGACCCCAGAGGCAATTCACGCTCCCCTAGCGTCGGGCGTCGACACTGCCCCTGGAAAGGACGGGACTCATCGTGACGATCACTCAGTCCGACAACGACGAGGTTCGCGAGATCCAAGCTGGAACCGCGCCTACACGCTTTGCGCGTGGATGGCACTGCATTGGACTCACGGAGTCCTTCAAGGACGGCCAGCCGCACTCCATCGAGGCGTTCGGCACCAAACTGGTCGTCTTCGCCGACAGTGAAGGCAACGTCAAGATCCTCGACGCGTACTGCCGTCACATGGGTGGCGACTTGAGCCAGGGCACCATCAAGGGCGACGCCATTGCCTGTCCGTTCCACGATTGGCGCTGGGGCGGCAACGGCAAGTGCCAGAAGATTCCGTACGCACGCCGCGTCCCCCCGCTGGCCAAGACGCGCGCCTGGCAAACCCTCGACCAGGACGGCATGCTCTTCGTCTGGCACGACCCCGAGGGCAACCCGCCGACCGACGACGTGGCTATCCCCCGCATCGAAGGCGCGCTCAGCGACGAGTGGAGCGACTGGGTCTGGTACACCACGACCGTCGACACCAACTGCCGCGAAATCGTCGACAACATCGTCGACATGGCGCACTTCTTCTACGTGCACTACTCCTTCCCGACGTACTTCAAGAACGTCTTCGAAGGCCACGCCGCAACGCAGTACATGCGCGGCGTCGCTCGCTCGGACATGCGTCCCCACGCAGCAGGCACCCCGAAGATGGTCGGCAGCAACTCGGTTGCCACGTACTTCGGCCCCTCCTTCATGGTCGACGACCTGACCTACGAGTACGAGGACTACAACGTCGACTCTGTGCTCATCAACTGCCACTACCCGGTCAGCGCTGACAAGTTCGTGCTCCAGTACGGCATCATCGTCAAGAAGTCGGATCGCTTCCAGGGTGAAGCCGCCGACGCGATGGCCGCGAACTTCGGCACGTTCATCGCCAAGGGCTTCGAGCAGGACGTCGAGATCTGGAAGAACAAGACTCGCATCGAGAACCCGCTCCTGTGCGAAGAAGACGGCCCGGTCTACCAGCTCCGTCGCTGGTACGAACAGTTCTACGTCGATGTCGCGGACATCGCTCCCGAGATGACCGAGCGCTTCGAATTCGAACTCGACACCGCGCGACCCGTCGCAGCCTGGCAGAAGGAAGTCGAAGACAACCTCGCTGCAAAGAAGGCAGACGAAGATGCAGCCTCTTCAGTGCGCTGAGTGCAAGGCTCAGGTCCTGGTCCAGAAGAACAGTTGGGAACACACCACCGTTCAGTGGAGTGACCAGGCCCGCGCCCAGTGCCTCGAAATCGCCGACGACCGTGAATTCGGGCAGCGAGAGGGACGACCCGGTGCCCCTCGCAAGCAGTGCGGCGCCTTGATCGCGTCCATCGTGAACGCTGCAACAGCGGGCGAACTCGAGATCCTCAACGACGAGCCGGTGCCTCAGCCGATCGTCGACGACAGCGAACCCGTACCGACTCCGTTTCACTAGTCAAGCCAACATCTTTCGAAGAAGGTAGTAATGATCGATCCTCAGTACTACGGCCCGTGGGCAGTCATCGCCGGCGGTTCAGAAGGTGTCGGCGCAGGGTTCGCCGACGAGCTCAGCAAGATCGGCATCAACCTCGTTCTCATCGCCCGCAAGCCGGGCCCGCTCGAGGAGACCGCGGCCAAGGCACGCGCCAACGGCGTCGAAGTACGCACTCTCGCATTGGATCTGCTCGTTCCGGACGCGCTCGATCAGATCAAGGCTGTCACCGACGACGTCGAGGTTGGTCTCCTCATTTTCAACGCCGGCGCCAACAGCTACGGCCACGAGTTCGTCACCGGAGATCTGACGGGATTTGCCGGAGTCATCGAGCTGAACATCAACAAGCAGCTCGAACTCTCGCACCACTTCGGCGGATTGATGAAGGATCGCGGACGCGGCGGCATCATGCTGCTCGGTTCGCTGGCCGGATTCATGGGCTCCGAGCACCAGAGCATCTACGCGGCGTCCAAGGCATTCGGGCGCATCTTCGCCGAAAGCCTGTGGCTCGAACTCCAGCCGTACGGCGTTCACGTCGTCGAGTTCATTCTCGGTGTCACTCGCACACCCGCTATGATTCGCGCGGGACTGAACTTCGACATCCCGGGCATGAACGTCGCAGAGCCCGAAGATGTTGCACGTGAAGGTCTCGAACACCTTGCCGACGGCCCGATCTGGGTGGCTGCAGGAAACTACGAAGGCGCCAAGAAGCGCAGTGGCTTCCCCCGAGACAAGATGGTCAAGGGTGCTGCCGAAGCGATGCGCAAGCTGCTCAACCGCTGACATCTGCTGTGCGCCTTTATTAACCCCCCGACGTTAAGAAAGGCGCACAGCATGAGCATCGACATCACCACTCTTCTCGACGAACGCGAGATCACCCGCTCCATCTTCGAGTTCGCCCGAGCCATGGATGCGCGAGAGTGGGATGAACTCCACCGGATCATGACGCCGGACGCTACGGCAGAATTGGGCACCGGAACTCTGCGCGGACCCGCCGAGGTAGTGGCGTCCATCCGCTCGTTCCTCGACGAGTGCGGTCCCACCCAACATCTGATCGGTAACGTGCTGGTCGAGGTGGTCGGCGATCTCGCCACCAGCCGCTCCTATGTCAGCGACATGCATGTGGGCACCGGGAGCAAGGCTCACCTGAACTTCTTCACCCTCGGCGACTACCACGACTCATGGGCGCGGATCGACGGAAAGTGGCGAATGACGCACCGCACCAAGCATTCACACGCCAGTCAGGGATCCATCGAGGTTCTGGGCGCCGGCCCCAGCGGTTGGCGGAGCTGATTCAGCTCAACATCGACGAACGGCCGGTCGCGAGCGGACTCTTGCTGGTGAGTCCGCCGTCGACCACCAGGGTCTGCCCCGTCATGTAGCGAGATTCGTCCGAAGCCAGGTAGACCATGGCATGCGCGATGTCTTCGGGTTCGCCGAGGTAAGGCAGGGCGTTTGCCTGCTTCATACCGTCGATGACATCAGCGGGGATGTTGTCCACGAGAGCGGGTGTCATGATCGCGCCCGGCGCTACGGCATTGCACCGAACACCGTTTGCTCCGTACTGGACTGCGATGTACTGCGTCAGACGAATGACTGCCGCTTTGGCGGATCCGTAGGCAGACTGCAGGGAATCCCCGATCAATCCACCTACCGAGGCCGTGTTGACGATCGATCCTCCACCGGCACTGTTCATGTGCGGAATGGCAAGTCGTGAAGCGACGACAGTGCTGCGGACGTTGAGCGACATCACGCGATCCCACTCGTCCAAGTCCATCCGGAGCAGGTCGAGATCCTTGCGCGGGTTACTACCGCCCACGTGATTACACAGGACGTTGATGCCGCCGAATTCGGCGACCGCCTTTTCGATCATCGCTGCCAGAGAGTCCTCGTTCATGACATCGACGCCGAAACCCACTGCATTGCCACCCGTCTCGCGAATCGCCACCGCCGCTTCCTCTGCACGCGCAGGATCGAGGTCGGCGACCAACACCTTGGCGCCCTCTGCCGCCATGAGTTGTGCTGCTGCACGCCCGATTCCACTGGCGGCGCCTGTGATCACTACATTCTTGCCTTCGAGCCTGTTCATATCTGTTCCTTTCGCGGAGAATCGCCGTACCCGGATCTCACGTGCCCGGAGTTGACAGCTCGGCGATTGCCCGATCACTACCAGTCAACGCAGGATCGACAGCCTCGTCCAACTTTCTTGAATGAACTCACAAGTACGTGACCACGGCCCGCGCACCTGCTACACCGCCGAAATCGAGTGGCGACGGAAGACCTCACTGTGCTGAAGTGGCACTATGCAGAATTCTGTTCGACCGCTGTCCATCGACGATCTCGACCGTGCCGCCGAGGTTCTCGGCGAGGCGTTTGCCGACTACCCCTGGACGAACTGGTGCGTCGCCGAAGACTCCCACGTGGAGCGCGTCGCGACTCTGCAACGGATCTACCTCGAACACCTGGCACTACCGTTCGGGCGTTCCTACATCGACGAT
The DNA here is from genome assembly GCF_019266045.1 of Rhodococcus sp. MH15. Lineage (NCBI taxonomy): Bacteria > Bacillati > Actinomycetota > Actinomycetes > Mycobacteriales > Nocardiaceae > Rhodococcus > Rhodococcus sp. MH15. The sequence goes on along the minus strand of NZ_LPNP01000080.1, from coordinate 656,984 downwards.
TCCGGCAACGGCGTCATCGCAGTCCTGCCGCCGGACACTCCAGAGCCTGATGAAGCGACCGTCGAGAAGATCGTCGAACTGCACGGAGATCGGTTCGAGCGCGTTCTTCAGGCTGACGAACAACTGTCTGCGCTTCCCGTCCCCGACAACGCGTGGTCGTTGGCAACGATCGGTACGACGCCGCGCTCACGCGGAACCGGATTGGGTTCTGCGCTACTGAAACATGCTTTGGCGGAACTGGATCGAACCGAACAGAATTGCTGGCTCGATACGTCGACCGAACGAAATCTACCGCTGTACCAACGGTTCGGTTTCACGATCGTCGGCCAGACCTCGCTCCCCGACGGACCGGACGTATGGCGGATGCATCGACTTCAGAGCTGATTGTTCGACTTCAGCACTCGCCGAATCATTTTCGACAACGACGCGTATTGGGTGATCGTGTTGACGGCGATCCACCTCGAGACCGGCCACGTCCGGGTCCACGAGAAAACCCCGACCGACAGCAGTTGATCATCGTCAAGGGTCTCGATGTAGTTGCGCAACATCGCAACAGCAGCTCCCAAGCGGTCACGAAGCTCCTGAGCCGGAATGTCGATGCTCGCGTCGACAACCGACTGGTTCAGTGCGGGTGTTTGCGTCCACTTGTAACCCGCCGCCGGCGTCTGCGGAGCCTCGTCTCGCAGCCCGGCACCTATCCACTCTGCGACGGCCTCTGCCCACCAGACACGCACAGCGAGTACGTCGTGCACCGTCCACGCGTCGACGGCAACGGCGTCGAACGCATCGGCCTCGGCGACGCCGTCGAGTAACGCTTCGAGTTTCGAATACGCCGAGTCCAGCTCGCTCACCAGTTCTTCGCGTGACCAGGTCTGCGCCACAATGCCTCCGAACGATCAGTGGAGAAGAAAGAAGCGGGACCATCTCGACTCGATGGCCCCGCCTCCAACTTTAACGTCCTCCCGGATTCAGTTCAGCTCACCCAAGAACCTTCCGAGGTTCTCGGCGATTTCCTTCGACCTGGTGTGGTGCAGGTAGTGGTCTCCGTCCAGCAAGATCACCTCTCCGTGATCGACGGAGGCTGCCTGCCCCTCGTGCAGCTCTGTCCAGCCCTGAACTTCTGAATTGTTCACGGCGAACAACAGAATCGGAAGATCGGCTGGGAACGTCTTGCCGATTGCTTCAGCAAAGTTACTCGAAAGGTGATCCATCTCGTTGAGATAGGTATCGCTGAAGTTGTTCTTCGCAGTCAACTGTCGCATCTCGTCCTTTGCGGCGGGATCGAGGTACTCGTCCGAGGCTTCACCACCGACGACCTTGGACAGCAATTCCGCCAAGCCCAATTGCCTTCCAACTCGGAGTGCGTCGATCGGGAATTTGGTATCCATGTTCGGCTGCCCTGGAACACTGCTGTCGATACCCACGAATGCGGTGACCTCGTCACGGTACTTCGCGGTGTAGTCCAGCGCATAGAGACCAGTGATCGAGTGCCCCATGAGGATGTATTCGTCAATTCCCAGCGACTGTACTGCCGTATGAATCTCCTCGACGATGTTCGCAGTCGTGCGGTCCTTGTCCGTTCCATCACTGTAGCCGTAACCGAAGGGCTCGATCGTGACGACGCGGTAGTCAGGTGCGAGCTCGTTGACAAGCGGTGTGAAGTCGAGAATCGGTGCGGACGTTCCGAACCCGGGTAACAGCACTATGGTCTGATCGCCGTTGCCGCGGATCGAGTAGCTCATGTTCTTTCCGTCGACGGACACGAACTGGTTGCCCGTCTCCCCGGCCGGAACGCTCGCTTTGCTGGAGCCGACATTGAATACGAGCGCTATCGATACCAGCACAACCAGAACTACGGACACCGAAGCAACCAGCTTCAGTGCAACGGTACGAATCTTCTTCATTCTCATCCTCATCTTCTCGGGCGTCGATACGGCTAGGAAAGGCTCGACATCGAGGCCGCACTGGTCTCGTCGAGCACACGCAACACGTTGTTGCCCATCAGCTTTGCCAAGTCCTCCGCGGACCAACCGCGTTCCGCCAGACGGTCTATCAACACCGCGAAACCGGATACGTCCTGCATACCGTCCGGAAAGTCGTCGAACCCATCGTAGTCACTGCCCAAACCGATGTGGTCGATGCCCGCGACGTCTCGGGCATGCTCGACGTGGTCGGCGAGATGGTCCACTGTCATCGCCGGTCGTGGGCCGACTCGCCCGCCTTTGAACCACTCGTTGTACTCGGCAGAAAGGAACATGGGTACAAAGGCGATCATGATGACCCCGCCGTTGTCCGCGAGCAGTCGCATGACGTCGTCGGGAACATTACGGGGGTGACCGCATAGCTGAGAGCACGACGAATGGCTGAAAATCACCGGCGCCGACGACGTCTCGATGGCATCTCTCATCGTTTCCACCGAGACGTGCGACAGGTCGACGAGTACGCCGAGCCGATTCATTTCGCGCACGATCTCGCGACCGAAGTCGGTCAGCCCGCCGTGTACTCGAGTGTCCGTCGCGGAGTCCGCCCACCCGGTGTTGTCGTTGTGCGTCAGCGTCATGTACCGAAGACCAAGGCGCGCCATCATTCTCAGGACACCGAGCGAGCTGCCGATGCTGTGACCGCCCTCCGCGCCCAACAAGGACGCGACCTTGCCCTCGCTCCAGATGCGACGCACGTCGTCACCTGTACGCGCGAATTCGAAAGTATCCGGATATCGCTCGATCATCCGGTACACGTAGTCGATCTGTTCGAGTGTGTACTGAACCGCCTCTGGCTCCGTCCTGTCACACGGGGTGTAAACCGACCAGAACTGCGCACCGACGCCGCCGCGACCGAGTTTGTCGATGTCGGTTTGGAAGATGGAATCCTTCTCGAGATTCTCCACCGAGTATGCGGCAGTTTCGCGAGCCGTCCAGGCCAGATCGTTGTGACCGTCGATGACCGGCGCAAGGCCGTAAGCATCCAGTGCCGCGGGGTGATTCACGTCCGGAAAAGGAGCGAGAGGTTTCATCATGAGTTTTCCTCGAAAAGTAGTGCGGGCAGGTCGAGGGCCCTCATCGCCTTCGACCTGCCCGAGATTTCATTCAGCGGAGAGAATCATCTCGCCGCGACTAGTCGGAAATCTTCTTGAAAAGCCTTGTCATGTAGAGATATTGCTCGCCATCGATCGTGAGATGAGCCATCTCACCCGAAGCGCTCTCGTTACTGATCGAGAACCGGGAGGCGGACAGAGGCACGACCTTGGTGGGCGGAGCCGGCGGCTCGCCGTCGATCTCGACCTTGGCGAAGTTCTGCACCAGGAATCCGCCGTCCTCGCCGCGCGTGAGTTCGATTCGCACGGTTGTCGATTCATAGGTTCCGAGAATGTGCGACAGGTCGATGTCTTCCGCATTCGGCTCGGACTTCGGCTCCGGCAGAACGAGATCGAGCTCCTGGGCGATCTCCTTCTCGATGTCGTGGGCCAGGGCGCCGCCGCCACGCGAGTTGGTCACCACGGCCATGGCGAGACCGAGCTCGGGGAAGGTGTGAAAACGAGTGATCTGGCCGATCGTCGCACCACCGTGCTGCGCGGACGTCACGCCGCCCCAGTCGGACAGGATCCAGCCGAGACCCCAGGCCTGATCGACGCTCGAGACCGCGGTCAGGTCGAATTGCGGAGTGCGCATCAGGCGCGCGGATTCTTCGGACAGAATGCGTTCACCCGTCAATGCGAGTCCGTCACGCATGTGTGCAGCACCGAAGGTCAGGAGCGAGCTGACCGATCCGGTGATGATCCCGGCCGGACCGATACCGCGCGGAAGCAGCCACTGCTTGGTCGGAATCACCTTGTCCGGCGACGTCCGATCCGGGTTGGCCACGTGGCCGACGGCCGTGCGGAACAGCGGCGCGTCCTTGGCCTTGGTGATGATGTGCGTCAATCCGAGTGGCTTCCAGAGATATTCGACCAACGCCTCGTCCCACGTCATCTCACGAAGGACCTCGACGATGCGGCCGGCAACGGCAAAACCCGCGTTGCTGTAACTCAGATGCCCGCCGGGCTCGGTGACGCTGATCGCGGTCGCGAGTTCGTCGACGTACTTCTCGACGCAGTCGTCACCGTCACCGGTGTCGTTGAACAGGTCTCCGTCGATACCGCTTGTGTGCGTGAGCAACTGGCGGATCGTGATTTCCTTCGTGTTGGAAGGATCCGCGATCGTGAACTCCGGAAGCACCTCCACCACCAGGGTGTCCAGCGTCAGCTTGCCCTCGTCGACGAGCTGCATGATCAGCGTCGTCGTCCAGATCTTGCTCGCGGATCCGTACTGGAACAGGGTGTCTGCGTCGACGTCGACGCGCGTGTTCAGGCTCGTCACTCCGGTGGTGATGACACGGATGTCCGATGCGCCGTCTTCGCCCAGCGCGATCACACCGACCTGCGCGCCCGGTACCGAATGCTTGGCTGCCAGTTCGTCGAGGCGTTCCTGCCACTTCGGGGCGACAAGTAGGTCCTTGGGCAAGTCGGTCACAGGTCGAACTCCTTCGATCATGGAAGCGAGCGGCGTAGACGGCGTTGCTGGGATCCGCTCAGGTCTCACTCGTCGGGAAGTGAGGTTGCGGAAGCAATAACCGTCCACCCATGATCTCAGTGTGCTCGCAGTCACGTCCTGGTCGATTGCACCGAAGTCGACCCCGAAAATGGTGCAATCCGACGAGCGAGTGTTCAGGATTCGCCATTCGAAACGATCAGCGCTCGAAGGTTCCTTCCAAGCGATTGCGTGAACCCGGATGGATCAAGCGCGCCGCGCTGACCAATCCGTTAGCCGACCAGGTGCGGCGGCGAATCAGCAGGCACGGTTCCCCGCGATCGATGCGTAACAGCTCGCATTCGTCCGGGCTACCCAACACCGCTTCCACGACATGCTCGCCGCGAACCAGAGGCGCAACGTCACTCAAGTAGTTGTTGGGGGTGATCGCGGTGAAGTCCTGGCGCAGATAGTCTGGCGCCTCGTTCGGATTCACGAATCGGTCTTCCACCTGAATCGGAGTTTCGTCCTCGAAGTGCACCATCAGCGAATGGAACACCCGTTTGCCCACCGATTCACGAAGGAACGTCTGCCCGTGGTCGGTTTCTTCCTCACGAACGAAGACGACCTCGGTTCGATGACGGTGGCCGCGGCGCTGAATCTCGTCGGCTATGTTCTTGACTTCGAACAGCGGGGACGCGGTCTTCGTGGCGGCGACAAAAGTACCGACTCCCATCATCCGCACGATCAGACCGTCGCTGGTGAGTTCGCGAAGCGCTCGATTGATCGTCATTCGTGACAACCCCAGCGCATTGACCAGTTGATTCTCCGAAGGCAGCTGATCGCCTTCGGTCCACCGACCCGAGTTGATCTGCGAGACCACGAGGTTCTTGACCCGTTCGTAGGCAGGGGCGGACTCGCCGCCTGCCTCGTTGAACAGCACGGCGAGTTCTGCGTCCACTTCGGCAATCGCCATCGCCACCACCCGTTCGTCGAAAACCACCGAGTCGGTTCTCCCGTTCGGCCTCCGAAGTCTATCCGCCTCGTGCACCTTTCCGATCCATCCGCGAGCGTCCGCGCCGGACCTAACCCACCATGCGCCGCAATTGGCTCGTCGCAACCGAAAGCGCAGCAAGATCGTGTTGCCCGGACGCTTCGATCTCTGCGAGCGCGAGAGTGGACCTCTCGATTCTCGACGCATTCCTTTCTTCCCACCTCGAGAGTTTTTCCGCTGTCGTGTCACCCGCTTCCGCGTCGGCCAAGACGTCGAGGGTCAGGGCCCGCACCGTCGAGTACAACTCGTCCCGCAACGACAACCTCGCCAACGCGTTCCATTTTCCGTCCTTGCTCAATGCCGACACTCGATTGAGCATCGGGACGAGCCCAACATGCTCACCGAGCCGGAAATAGAGTTCGCCGGTCTCCGAGATCGTCCGATCGGCAAGGTCCGCGATCTCCACCACGTCGAGCAGTCCGAACTGATCGAGCAATATCTCCACTCGCCTGACCAGGTTCTCCGGCGCGCCTTTGTCCGTGATGAGGACCGTTCGCGCAGCCAGGTTCCGCTGATCTGCGCCTACCAGCCAGCCATCGAGCTCTGCCGACGCCTCCGCGAGGCGATCACCGAATCTGCTGATCTCGGCCCCGACGGCCAGCGGTTGCGGACGACGTGTCAGCATCCACCGTGACGCCCGGTCGAGCAGTCGCCTGGTGAGCAGGATCAACTCGTCGGATACGGCGGTCGAGATCGAGGCTTCGCTGATGTCGTGCCACAACTTCCACAGTCCGAACACCTCGGAAACCACGGTGAAGGCACGTACCGCGTCTTCCGGATCAGCGCCGACCTCTTCACCGAGCCGATAGGCATAGGTGATGCCGCCCCGATCGATGACGTTGTTCGTCAGCACGGTCGCGACGATCTCGCGCCGCAGTGGGTGCCGGTCGAGGGCGTCGCCCCCTGCAACTCGAACGCCCTCCGGAAAGTAGTTCACCAGCGCCTTGCGGTAGATCTGGTTGTCGATCGAGCTTCCCGCCAACAGCGTGGATTTCAGATCGAGCTTGACGTGGGCCATCAGTGTGGCGAGTTCCGGCGACGTCAGCCCCGTTCCCGACTTCTCGGCCGCGGCGAACTGCTTCTTGGTCGGAAACCCTTCGATGACACGGTCGACGATCCCGCGCGATTCGAGGTTGGAAATCACTCTGCCGTGCACACCGATCATCGCCCCCGCATCCGCCCGCGTGGTACCCATCAGTTCGTTCTGCGAACGGTTGTCTGCGAGAACGAGTTCTGCGACCTGGTCGGTCAGCGATTCGAGTAGTGCGTCACGACGTGAGTCCGTGACGACGCCTGAGCTGATCAGGGAGTCGAGAAGGATTTTGATGTTCACCTCGTGGTCGGAACAATCGACTCCGGCCGAATTGTCGAGGGCGTCTGTGTTGATCCGTCCACCGCCGCGTGCGTATTCGATCCGTCCGGCCTGGGTGAGGCCGAGATTGCCTCCTTCACCGATCACTCGGGCACGCACTTCGTTGCCGTTCACCCGAACGGCGTCGTTGCTCTTGTCGCCGACTTCGAGGTCGGACTCACCGGAGGCCTTGACGTACGTTCCGATGCCGCCGTTCCACAACAGATCTGCCGGGGACCGCAAAATCGCCCGAACCAGTTGCGGTGGAGTCAGTTCGGTGACGTCGTCCTCGAGGCCCAGCGCCTCTCGTATCTCGTCACTGATCGGAACGCGCTTCGCCGAGCGTTCCCACACTCCGCCGCCGGCACTGATCAAGGTCGGGTCGTAGTCGGCCCACGAGGATCGGGGGAGCGCAAAGAGACGTGATCGCTCGTCGTACGAGCGCTCAGGCGACGGGTTCGGATCGACGAACACGTGCCGATGATCGAACGCCGCGATCAGGCGAATGTGCTTGCTGCACAACATACCGTTGCCGAAGACGTCGCCACTCATGTCTCCGATCCCCACCGCGGTGAAGTCATCGTGCTGGGTATCGACGCCGAGCTCACGGAAGTGCCGCTTGACAGTTTCCCAGGCGCCCTTCGCCGTGATACCCATGGCTTTGTGGTCGTAGCCGACCGACCCGCCGGACGCGAAGGCGTCGCCGAGCCAGAATCCGTACTCCGCGGCAACCTCGTTCGCGATGTCGGAGAACTTCGCAGTTCCCTTGTCCGCGGCGACAACAAGATACGTGTCGTCTCCGTCGTGGCGAACGACCCGCCGCGCCGCGACAACGGCCCCGCTCTGCTTGTCGACGTTGTCGGTCAGATCGAGTAGTCCGCGAATGAAGGATCGGTAGCAATCGATCCCGGCCGCCAACGCAGCTTCTCGGTCTGCGTCTGCGCCCAGCCCTGGAACCGGTGGGCGTTTGACGACAAATCCGCCCTTCGCTCCGACAGGCACGATGACTGCGTTCTTGACTGCCTGCGCCTTCACCAATCCCAGTACCTCGGTGCGAAAGTCCTCTTTCCGATCCGACCAGCGCAAGCCGCCGCGAGCCACCGTACCGAAACGAAGGTGCACACCTGCTACATCGGGTGAGTACACGAATATCTCGAACTTCGGTCGAGGGAAAGGCAATACGGACAGCTTCTCCGAATCGAACTTCAACGAGAGCGCGCCGAGCGATTGAGTGGGATACACGAAATAGTTGGTACGCAACGTGTTACGGACCAGTTCGGACAACGCGCGCAGGATCCGATCGGCGTCGAGTCCTTGCACCTGCGCCACGGCCGTTTCCACGTCCGCTGCTGCACGTGCACCTCGATCTCCGTCGACGACGTCAGGATCGAAACGGCTCTCGAACAATTCGCACAATCTGCCGGCGATCTCGGGATGATCGGCAAGTACCTCGGCGACGCGACCGGTGCTGTAAGGAAATCCCGCTTGCTGCAAGAACTCCGCGTACGCCCGCAGCACCACTACCTGTTTCCAGCCGAGTCCCGCGATCGCGACCAATTCGTTGAACGAGTCCGGCTCGGCGTCACCGTTTCGAACCGCGGCAAACGTCGCCGCGAATCGCGCGGCAAAGTTGTCGAAGCCTTCGACCGGAGCACTCGGATAGTCGAGCGTGAACTCGTAGATCCTGGACTGTTCGGTTCCCGCCGGTGCGATCTCGTACGGACGCTCGTCGACCACTTCGACGCCCAGGCTCTGCAATACGGGCAGCACCTCGCCCAGCGAGAGCGGATCACCCGAGACGTACAGCCCGAGACGGTGAGTACCCGGTCCGTCGACAGATCGGGCCAACCGTGGACTTACTTCTCCGGGCGCGAGGCCCTCGAACACCGCCATGTCCTCGGCGGCTCGGACAGCGTCGAAATCCTGCTTGTATGCCACCGGAACTCGCTCGGCGAACCGAGCACGCCTGCGCCGCTCGTCGTAGTGCGAAGCATCCAGAACGAATCGTTCGTCCCACGTCAGGCACGCGTCGACGACGAGGTCCCGAATCTCCCGTGCTTGTCGCGCCGACGCGAAGTTCGCGCCGCCGCCGACTGTGGCCGTGAAATGTACGACGGCCAAAGGGGATTCCGAGACTCGACTGGAGAACTCGATATTGTGAGCACCGAGTGCGTCGGCGAGTACCGACTCGGCCGTTGTTCTGATCGTCGTACTGAATTTCTCGCGCGGAACGAAGAGCAGAGCCGACAACTCTTGATCTCGCCCTGTCACCGGGGAACTTCCCACCGGTTGCAAGAACAGATGGATCGATGTGCGGCCGTCCACGGAAGTGAGTTCGTCCAGCGCGTCCGCGATTCGGGCCGGCTCGGCCGCCAGGAGCACTGTGACCGGAATCGACTGAATCACTGCCAGCATCGATTGTCCGACAAACGAATCGACGGTGGACCCTGAGGCCTCGAAGATGTCTGCGACGCGTCCTCGCACGAGCGGGGTTCGCCTGACGTCGGCGACGATACCGGTCGCGGTGAAGAACCCGACGAATCGGTACGCACGGTCGCCGACGGACACGTCGATCTCGGTGGCGTATTCGGATCCACCGAACCCTTGCCGGAGGTACACCACTGCAATCGCGAGGGGCGCCGCTTTCGAATCCGAAGAGCCGGTTGGATCGGGGAGCACGCCGATGGCGTACGGCTCGTCACTGTCGACAGTTCGCGCACCACCGATGACACTGAAGTTTCCGGCGCTGCACCACCGGAGAAAGTCAGCTTCTTCGGCGTAGCCGTTCGAGTCCAGTTGCTCGCGCGCCTCGTCGGCGAGGTCCCGCAGGGGCACGGAATCGCGGAAGGCACGCGCGATACGGTCGAGGATTCCGGCGACGTCGTCCGCGATCACCTGCGCCTGCGCGTCCGAACAGTGTGCGGGTAGTCCGATGTGGATCCATGATTCGGTGCGCTCCCCGGCCCGGGCGTCTTCGGTGCTGTGCGCCGGTTGTACGGCTGTGCGAAGCACGGGGTGCACCACGAATTCAGGTTCCACGCGGGCACGGGCAAGTGTCGCCAAGACCGCTTCGACGAGCTGCGGCATGTCGTCGCCGACGTATTGAATCGCGGGGCCATCCCCTAACTCCCCGGCCGGCGCGAGTCGCGAGATCGACGAGTTGTGCCCTCGTCGACGCGAAAGGTCCATGTGCGCGGCGACAATCGCCAGCTTGCGGTCTTCGGCGAGCGCAGCGTATCGGTCCGCCGACAAGCCCTCGAAATACGTACTGGACACCCTCCTCACATTCTCGGAGTCCGGTGTCGTGTCGACTGAAACGAGGCTCATGTCAGCACCTTCCGCCGAAAGCCACGCTGCTTCCGACTTGTAGTGGGTTCGATCCGCAATCAACTTGTCTATACAGGCTTAGACAAGTTGATCATTGCAGAACGTGAGCCGCGACACAACAAATTCACCCCTGGACAAATTCGCCACCCTCGGCCATAGTCAGTCCATGCCAACTAGTGGCAATTAGATTTCATTAGATGAAATTCGTAACTATTCCGCCTCGAAGGAGCCCCCGTGACTACCCAGACCGCGCCCGACACCGACAGCGTCGATCTCGCAGAGTTCCGCAGCACTGTCCGAGCCTTCGCCAACGCCGAGATCCACCCAGGAGCAGCCGCACGCGACGAGTCCAAGGAGTTCCCGGCGCAGCTGATCAAGCGCCTCGGGCAGCAGGACCTCATGGGCATTTCCGTGCCCGAGGAATTCGGTGGGCTGGGTCTGTCGACACGAACCCAACTGGTCGCCATCGAAGAAGTTGCACGTACCGACGCCGCGCTGGCATCGATCTACACCGCGCACTACCTGGGCCTCGAGCCGATTCTCGTCGGCGGCTCCGAAGAGCAGAAGCATCGCTGGTTGCCTCAACTCGCGTCGGGCGAACTACTGGCCGGCTTTGCACTCACAGAACCCGATGCCGGCTCCGACATCGCCTCGATGCGTACCGTCGCCCGACGCGAGGACGACGGCTGGCATCTCTCCGGATCGAAGACGTACATCTCCAACGCCAAGGAAGCCGACCTGGTCGTGCTCTTCGCCAAAACGGACCCGAGCGCAGGATTCCGAGGCATCACCGCCTTCGTCGTCCCCAAGGGAACTCCGGGAATCAGCTACTCGGAGCCGCAGGACAAGATGGGAATTCGTTCGGCCCCGACGTACACCGTCTACCTCGACGACGTCGTTCTGCCGCTCGACTCCGTGATCGGCACCGAAGGTCGCGGCGGCAACATTGCCTTGACCGCCCTGAACCGAGCACGCATCGACGTAGCGGCAATGGCAAACGGCATCGCTCTGCGCGCTTGGGAACTGGGACGCGAGTACGCAACGGAGCGAAAGCAGTTCGGCACGCCGATCTTCGACTTCCAGGCAATCCAGCTACTCCTCGGTGGCTGCGACGCGCAACTTGTCGCATCACGCGTCACCGCAGACTGGGCCGCCGACGTCAAGGACGCCGGTCAGGACATCCGCCGCGCCGCATCGATTTCGAAGTACGTCGCCACCGAAGCCTGCTTCTCGATCGTCGATCAAACCGTACAGATCCACGGTGGCGCAGGTTTCATGCGCGAATCGGAAATCGAACGCCTGTACCGCGATTGCCGCATTCTCCGCATCTTCGAGGGCACCTCGCAGATCCAGTTGCTCACCATTGCCGGCAATGCTCCGTCGCCGCGTTCCACCGAGTTCTGAAAGGCGCGGACATGACTGCACTTCCCCCACTCGACGGCATCCGGGTCATCGACCTCTCGCGCGTCCTTGCCGGACCCTACTGCACCGCACTGCTTTCCGACGCCGGTGCGGACGTCGTCAAGATCGAATCCGAACACGGTGAAGACTCTCGGCACCTCGGCCCGTTCCGCGACGGCGAGAGCATCTACTTCAACGTGCTCAATCGTGGCAAGCGTTCGGTGGCACTCAACCTCAAGAACGACGAGGACCGTGAGGCGCTGCTGACGCTCATCGAGACCGCCGACGTCGTCGTCGAAAACTTTCGCCCCGGCGTCACCAAGCGCCTGGGAATCGACTACGAGGCTGCGCGGGCTCGCAATCCGCGCATCGTGTACGCGTCCATCTCCGGTTTCGGACAGGACGGGCCCATGTCCGGAGCCGCCGCCTACGACCTTGTAGTCCAGGCTCTTTCGGGAATCATGAGCATCACCGGTTCGGAGGAATCCGGGCCGACACGGTTGGGTGAGTCGTTCGGAGACCTGGTCGCCGGGCTGTTCGCCGCCTGGGGAATCAGTACCGCCCTGCTGAGTGCACGGGCGAGCGGACTCGGGCAGCACCTTGACGTCGCGATGTTCGACAGCATGCTCGCCATGCTGCCGACAGCACACAGCCAACTGCAATCCACCGGGCTCACTCCCCCACGCGTCGGCAACCGTCATCCGGTGTCAACACCGTTCGACACCTACAAGGCCGACGACGGACTCTTCGTCCTCGCAGTTGCGAGCCAGTCGGGTTTCGAGAAGCTGGCGCAGACGATGAATCGCGTCGACCTGATCGCAGATCCCCGATTTGCCGACGACACCGCCCGGACCGAGAACGAACCGGCACTGCGCAAGGAGATCGAAAACTGGGCTGCCGGAAAGACCGTCGCCGACGTGGTCGGTATTCTCGGCGACGCGGGCCTCGCCGGCTCGGAAATCTGGGACGTCCAGCAGGCACTCACCTCCGCGCAGGCCGAGTATCGCGGAGTCGTCGAATCGTTCGAGCACCCGGTAGCAGGAAAAATCTCCTACGTACGACAACCCGTCGTGTTCGGTGATAGCCGACGCCCCGATGTCCGCCGCAGTCCCCTGCTGGACGAGCACCACGGTGAGGTACTGCCGGGCTCGCGATAGATTCAGCGCAGACATCCCTCGGCACTTGGAGTAGGACATGGCCCCCGGCGACGTGACCCGCAGCGCGAATCGCACGTTCGAACTTCTCGGTGCGATCGTCGAGCACGGCGGGTTGACGCTCGGCGACGCCGCCAAGGCAACCGATCTGGCAACCAGTACCGCGCTTCGCCTGATCAGAAGCCTCGAACAAACCGAGTTCGTCGTCCGCGGCGAGGACAACGTCTATCGCGTCGGCCCGCGGCTACTACAGATCGGGGCTCGCGCTCTCGGTGACAATCAACTGTTGCCGAGAGCGCGGCCCGCGATGAAGGCCATCGCCGAAACCACGAGAGAGTCGACCTACCTGTCGACGAAGGGACCGAAAGACACTGCGCTGTATCTCGATCAGATCGAGGGCACGCACGCGATCCGCCACATGGGGTGGGTGGGCCAGAGCGTTCCCCTGGACGGCACCGCCGTCGGCGCAGCGTTGAGCGGCAAGGTAGGCGAGAGCGGGTACGCCATTGCGCACGACACCATCGAGGATCACTCGACCGGAGTTGCCGCGCCGATCTACAACGCGGTCGGTCAGATAGCCGGAGCGCTCAGCGTCGTCGGCCCGACATTCCGTCTGACGGACGAGGTCTGCGCCAGCCACGGTCGTGTCTTGGTGGAGCACTGCGCCCGGTTGTCCGCGGAACTCGGCAGCCAGACACCCTGACCACCCCGAGCACTTGGCGATTCAGTCTCGTATCCGAGACAATGTGGTTCCCCGCTCCCACCTCAGCCCTACCCGTAAGGACACACCCCACATGACGACGAGCCGCGTGAAATCTGCTGAGCGCGTGCTCGACGTGCTCGATCTCCTGGCCCGCCGGGGTGTGCCGCTGGCGACGGCAGAAATCTCCAGCGCCCTCGAGCTGCCGAAGAGTACGACGCATCACCTCCTCAATGTCATGCGGGATCGACGGTTCGTCTCGTACTGGGCTGATCAACGCGCCTGGACCCTGGGTGTCTCGGCGTTCGAAGTCGGTGCGTCGTACATGCGGTCCGGCCCACTTCACCGTGAGGGCCAACGATTCATGCTGGCACTCACTCAGTCGACCGACGAGACCTCCCATCTGGCGGTACTTCAGGGTTCTGACGTCATCTACCTCGACAAACGTGAACCTCTGAAGCCCGGCGTTCGGTTGGTGACCGAGATCGGGACCCGCCTTCCGGCGCATCTCACCGCAGTCGGGCGGGCGATTCTGAGCCGTCTGGATGCGGAACAGATCAGCGCGCTCTACGAGGGGTACACCTGGCCGACGCGGACCGGAACGGGTCCGTCGACGCTCGCCGAACTGCGAGAACTGCTCGCCGCAGCACGTGAGAGCGGATATGCGGTCGAAGAGAATGCGACGACATCCGGGATCAACTGCATCGCCAGCCCCGTGATCACACGGGACGGTCGTCCGGTCGCAGCTCTCGGCGTCACCTTCCTCTCCGGCTCCAAATCGGCCGAGGAGAGTGCCCTGATCGCCGACCGAGTGCGCGCCGTCAGCGCCGAGTTCTCCGCCGATCTCGGAGATCGAATGGTGGAGACCCCGACCGCAGACATGTAGCCAATTTCTCCGTTCCGTACTTTGCGGGCCTTGTTTTCGTCTCATATTCAAGACTAGAGTCTCGTATACAAGACTTTGTTAGATAGCCACGCATCATCATTGGAGTCCCATGAACGCCACCCCTGCCACCCAGACAGCCACCCGAACCATCGAGGTCGGAATCGGCGCTGTCACCATCGCCGACGTCGTCGACGTCGCGCGCAACGGATACGGCGTTGCATTGACCGCGGAATCACTGGCCGCGATCGCCGAAAGTCGTGCACGCATCGAAGCGCTGGCCGCAGACCCCACACCGGTCTACGGAGTTTCCACCGGATTCGGCGCACTTGCCACCCGGCACATTCCGGCGCATCTGCGGACACAGTTGCAGCGCAGCCTGATCCGCTCACATGCGGCAGGTTCGGGACCGGAAGTCGAACGCGAAGTGATCCGGGCCTTGATGCTTCTGCGTCTGTCGACGCTCGCCACCGGGCGAACCGGAGTGCGCCCTGTAGTCGCACAGGCGTACGCCGACCTACTCACCGCAGGCATCACCCCGGTGGTGCACGAATACGGCAGCCTCGGATGCTCGGGAGATCTGGCACCACTGGCGCATGTGGCGATGGCAATCATCGGTGAAGGTTCCGTCCGCACCGCCGACGGTGAACTCACCGATGCGGCAACGGCATTGGCTGCCCATGGTCTCGAACCGGTGGTTCTGGCCGAGAAGGAAGGCCTCGCACTGATCAACGGTACCGACGGGATGCTCGGTCAACTGGCCCTTGCGATCACCGATCTCGATCATCTGCTCAAGTTGGCCGACATCGCTGCCGCTATGAGCGTCGAGGGCTTGCTCGGCACCGATCAAGTGTTCGCCGCCGATCTTCAGGCGCTTCGCCCCCACCCCGGACAGGGCGCGGCCGCCTCGAACATGGTGCGCTTGCTTGCCGACTCCCCGATCGTCGCCAGCCATGCGGGCCCTGACTGCACCAGGGTTCAAGACGCGTACTCACTGCGGTGCGCACCGCAGGTCGCCGGCGGCGCACGCGACACCGTCGATCACGCCCGACTGGTTGCCGGGCGCGAATTGGCCAGTGCTGTCGACAATCCCGTTGTCACCCTCGACGGACGGGTTCGATCCAACGGTAACTTCCACGGAGCTCCCGTCGCTTACGTCTTGGACTTCCTCGCCATCGTGACCGCGGATGTCGCGGGTATCAGCGAACGCCGCACCGATCGCTTCCTCGACGTAGCACGCAATCACGGTCTGACCCCCTTCCTCGCCGACGACCCCGGTGTCGACAGCGGACTGATGATCGCGCAGTACACACAAGCTGCCATCGTGTCCGAACTCAAGCGACTCGCGAGCCCGGCCAGTGTCGATTCGATTCCCTCCTCGGCCATGCAGGAAGATCACGTCTCCATGGGATGGTCGGGTGCACGCAAGCTCCGCCGGTCCATCGACGGTCTCACCCGAGTTCTCGCGATCGAGATACTGACTGCAGCACGAGGAATCGATTTGCGCTCCCCACTCGAGCCCTCCCCCGCCACCGGAGCCGTCCTTCGGACCCTGCGCGAGAAGGTGCAGGGGCCGGGTACCGATCGCTTCCTGTCCCCCGAGATCGAGGCCGCGGTGGACTTGGCGGCATCGGGTGCACTTGTTGCGGCCGCGGAGAACGCGATCGGCGCCCTGGCATGAGCGCGCCCGGTGCGCTGAGGCCTCGCCCCCGACCCGAAATCGAAGCACTCCCTCGATACTCCAAAGCCGCCGGCCTCGAGCAGGTTCGGTGGCGGGCGTCGAGCAACGAGTCGACGGTTGCACCCTCGGCGGCCATTCTCGAGGCCGTCAATCTCGCGGCCTCACACTCGCACTTGTATCCGTCGCTGTTCGGCGACACGCTGATCGCTCGGTTGAGCGGCCGCCTGGGCGTCGGCGACGACCAGGTATTGGTCGGCGCCGGTTCGTTGGCACTGCTCCAGCAGGTATTGACTGCGTACACGGGTCCGGGCACCGAGGTCGTCTACCCGTGGCGCAGCTACGAGGCGTACCCGATACTGATCGGAATCGCCGGGGCGAGCGGTGTCCCCGTCGCACTCGATTCCGAACATCGGCACGATCTGAGTGCAATGGCGGCGGCGGTGACCCCGCAAACCCGCGCGGTACTCGTCTGCAACCCCAACAATCCGACCGGTAGCGAGTTCTCGACCGCCGAGTTCGTCGCGTTCGCCCGTGCAATCCCGAGCGACGTCCTCATCCTCCTGGACGAGGCCTACCGGGAGTTCGCGACCAGCGACGTCGACGGCGTCGACCTGCTTCGAGCCTTTCCCAACATCGTCGTCTTCCGAACCTTCTCCAAGGCTTACGGATTGGCCGGACTTCGTGCCGGCTATGCCGTCACCAACTCGGCGATCGCAGCGGATCTTCGCAGCGCTGCACCGCCCTTCGGGCTCAGCGCCGTTGCCGAGGCCGCGGCCTGCGCGGCCCTGACCGATCCGGCACACACCGATTCGATAGTCGAAACGGTGACCGAGGGTCGTTCTCACCTACGTGAGCAATTGGCTCTGCGCGGCGTCGAGACGGTCCCGAGCGGTGCCAACTTCGTGTGGATCCCTCTCGGCAAGAGAGCTTCTGCACTCGAAGCGGCCTGCGTCGCGCAGGGTGTCTCGGTCCGGATGTTCCCCGGCGAGGGAGTGCGGGTGACCGTAGGTGAGCGGGCAGCAGAAGACGCCGTGATCTCCGCTGTGGATGCACTCGCATACAACCTTTGACCGACTGGAGAAAAGAATGTCCGTCCACGAACTTGCTCGGTCGATCGGTTCGAGTCGCCTGATCACCGACCCTGCGGTAATGGACTCGTACCGCCGTGACGAGGCCCATCTCGCCGAACCCGGCCATCCGGCAGCCGTCATGCTCGCCGAAACTGCGGCCGACATTTCCGACGCGCTGAAATGGGCTACTGCTCACCGTGTCCCGGTGGTAACCCGCGGTGCGGGAACCGGTTTGGCGGGCGGCGGGGCAGCCGTCGAGGGCTGCCTGGTCATCTCGACCACTCGCATGCGCTCGATTCTCGAGGTCAATCCGGACGATCAACTCGCTGTCGTGGAAGCCGGGGTGATCAACGCCGACATCAGTCGAGCAGCAGACGAGTACGGGCTGATGTACGCCCCTGATCCGAGCAGTTTCGAGATCTCCACGATCGGCGGAAACATCGCCACCAACGCCGGTGGACTGCGTTGCGTGAAGTACGGCGTCACCCGCGATTCAGTCCTGGGTCTCGAGGTTGTGCTCGCCGACGGTCGGATCGTGCGGACAGGCCGAAGGACCGTCAAAGGTGTTGCGGGATACGACTTGACCAGTCTTCTCGTCGGTTCGGAGGGAACACTCGGAGTCGTCACGAGTGCCACGCTGAAGTTGCAGCCCAAGCCCAAGAGAGCACCGGTCACCGTCGTCGGCAGTTTCGATTCTCTCCGCTCCGCAGCGGACGCAGTTACCGCGGTCGTTCGCGACGGGATCGGACCGAGCCTGCTGGAGCTGATCGATCGAGCAACGCTGCGCGCAGTCGACGACTGGAAACGAATCGGGTTGGAAGACAACACCGCCGCGATGCTGATCGCACAGGCCGACGGGGTCGATGCCGACGCAGCAGCCGCGGCGATGCAGAAACACTTCGAGAGGGCGGGCGCCGATTTTGTCGCCGTCTCGCAGGACGCGGCAGAAGCCGCACAGCTACTCGAGATTCGCCGACTCGCCTATCCGGCTTCCGAACGACTCGGGCAATGTCTCGTGGAAGACGTCGGGGTCCCGCGGTCGAAACTGCCCGACATGCTCGAGAGTATCGACCGAGCGGCCGCCGAGCACATGGTCAAGATCATGACTGTCGCGCATGCTGGTGACGGCAACGTCCATCCGACCTTCGTCTTCGACCGCGCTGCCGACGGCTCGGTCCCCGAAGCCGTGTGGACCGCCGCGGACGAGGTCTTCCGGCGTGCTCTCGAACTCGGCGGAACTCTGACCGGAGAGCACGGCGTCGGCGTTCTCAAGCGTCGCTGGCTCTCTCTCGAGCTCGGTGAGGACAGCATGCAACTGCACCGATCGATCAAGGCTGCCTTCGACCCGCTCGGAATCCTCAACCCGGGTAAGGGTTTCTGATTTCTCGCGCGGTGTTACACAGCATTTACGCGAAAACGGGTCCCGGGTATTGACGCCTGTATATACAGGCATATACATTTATCCGCAGTGACAGTGACCCAGCGCACAAAGCACAAGGCGCAAAGCACCAAGCACGAAGAAGGTGGGCAATACCCCGACGTCGATTCCGTCGCTCGACGGGCTCGCAGCAGAAAGACAGGCCTATGACTCACGATGGACCGGCCGAGGTCATCCTCACTCCGGAACGACGCACTATCGACGTCGTCCCGGATGCAGAACGACACGGCACCCCGCGCAGCCAGTTCACTCTCTGGTTCGGCGCCAACATGCAGATCACTGCAATCGTCGACGGCGCTCTCGCCGTCGTATTCGGCGCGGACGCCATCTGGGCGATCGTCGGACTTCTGATCGGCAACATCTTCGGTGGCGCTGTCATGGCGCTTCACTCCGCACAGGGCCCGCGTATGGGTCTCCCCCAGATGATCTCGAGTCGCGCCCAGTTCGGCGTCAAGGGAGCAGTCGTACCGCTTGTTCTCGTCATCCTGATGTACCTCGGCTTCGCTGCCACCGGCACCGTGTTGGCCGGACAGGCCGTCAACAAGATCCTGCACATCGACAGCCCCACCGTCGGCATCGTCGTCTTCGGTCTCCTCACCGCATTCGTCGCGGTCACCGGCTACAAGCTGATCCACATCGTCGGCAGGATCGCCACCGTCGTGGGCATCGTCGGATTCTCCTACCTGGCCGTTCGACTGTTCCTCGAGTACGACGTCGCCTCGTACGTCGGCATCAAGGGCTTCGACATAGTCACCTTCCTGCTCGCGATCTCGCTGGGTGCCGGTTGGCAGCTCACCTTCGGCCCGTACGTCGCCGACTACTCGCGTTACCTGCCGCGCAGCACTTCCGAGAGCACCACGTTCTGGTCGACGTTCCTCGGTAGTGTCATCGGATCGCAGTGGTCCATGACCTTCGGCGCTCTCGTCGCGGCCTGCGCCGGCGACGCGTTCCTGGGTAACCAGGTCGGCTTCATGGGAGATCTGGCCGGACCCGCTGCCATCGCCTTCCTGATCTACTTCGTCATCCTGGTCGGCAAGCTGACGGTGAACGTGCTCAACGCCTACGGCGGATTCATGTCGATCCTGACCACCGTCACCGCCTTCAACGGACAGTCTCGAATCTCGAGCACCGCGCGCACCCTCTACATCCTCGGTTTCACTGCGGTCTCGGTCTTGATCGCCATCGCCGCCAGCGCCGACTTCCTGGACAACTTCAAGAACTTCGTCCTGGTGTTGCTGATGGTGTTCACGCCGTGGAGTGCGATCAATCTGATCGACTACTACCTGATCTCCAAGGAACGCATCGACATTCCGGCGCTGTACGACGTCAACGGTCGATACGGAGCATGGAACTTCACCGCATTGGCTTGCTACGCCGCCGGCGTTCTCGCCCAGATCCCGTTCCTCGCCCAGAAGATGTACACCGGCCCCGTCACGGACATGCTCGGCGGCGCCGACATCTCGTGGCTCGTCGGCATCGTGTTCACCGGGCTGATCTATTACCCACTCGCCAAGCGCACGAGCAATCCCCCTTCGTCGATGATCTACCCCGATCACACCGCGATGACCGACTCTCGCGTCTGATCCCCCAACGTCTTTCGAACTTCAGCAAGCTAGGAGAACACAATGGAAATCAGCACCCCCGGCCACGAGCCGCGCCCCGTCCGCGCTCCCCGCGGCCCCGAGCTCACGACGCTCGGTTGGCAGCAGGAGGGTGCCCTGCGCATGCTCATGAACAACCTCGACCCCGATGTTGCCGAGCACCCGGACAGCCTCGTCGTCTACGGCGGAACCGGTCGCGCAGCGCGTAGTTGGGCTGCCTTCGACGCCATGGTCGCCACGCTGAAGACGCTGAAGAACGACGAGACCATGCTGGTGCAGTCCGGCAAGCCGGTCGGTGTCTTCCGCACCAACGAGTGGGCACCGCGAGTGCTGATCGCTAACTCCAACCTGGTCGGTGACTGGGCGAACTGGGAAGAGTTCCGCCGTCTCGAAGACCTCGGCCTGACCATGTACGGCCAGATGACCGCAGGCTCCTGGATTTACATCGGCACCCAGGGAATCCTGCAGGGTACGTACGAGACCTTCGGCGCCATCGCGAAGAAGCGCTACAACGGCTCACTCGCCGGAACGATCACCCTCACTGCGGGTCTCGGCGGCATGGGCGGCGCTCAGCCTCTCGCCGTCACTATGAACGACGGCGTCGCGATCTGCGTCGACTGCGACATCACCCGCATCGACCGTCGTATCGCCCACAAGTACCTCGACACCAAGGCAGACAGCATCGAGCACGCGCTCGAACTGGCGACCGCGGCACGCGATGCCAAGAAGCCGCTCTCCATCGGCCTCGAAGGCAATGCGGCAGAGATCTTCCCGGCGCTGCTGGAGATGAAGGCCCCCATCGACATCGTGACCGACCAGACCTCGGCGCACGATCCCCTCGCCTACCTGCCGATCGGCATCGACTTCGGCGACATGAAGACCATGTCGGAGAAGGATCCGCAGAAGTTCACCGAAGATTCCCGCAACGCGATGGCCGCACACGTCAAGGCCATGGTCGGATTCATGGACGCCGGCGCCGAGGTATTCGACTACGGCAACTCCATCCGCGACGAGGCCCGCAAGGCCGGCTACGACCGTGCATTCGACTTCCCCGGATTCGTTCCCGCCTACATCCGTCCGCTCTTCGAAGAAGGCCTCGGCCCCTTCCGCTGGGCAGCGCTCTCGGGTGATCCCAAGGACATCGAGGCCACCGACAAGGCCATCCTCGAACTCTTCCCCGAGAACGAGCACCTGCGCCGCTGGATCACCATGGCCGGCGAAAAGGTTGCCTTCGAAGGCCTTCCGGCTCGCATCTGCTGGCTCGGATACGGTGAGCGCCACCTCGCCGGCCTCAAGTTCAACGAGATGGTGGCCTCGGGCGAGCTCTCCGCACCGATCGCCATCGGCCGCGATCACCTCGACTCCGGATCGGTCGCCTCGCCGTACCGCGAAACCGAATCGATGATCGACGGGTCCGACGCGATCGCCGACTGGCCGCTGCTCAACGCCCTGGTCAACACCGCGTCCGGCGCTTCGTGGGTTTCACTTCACCAAGGCGGCGGCGTCGGTATGGGACGCTCCATCCACGCGGGACAGGTGTGCATCGCCGACGGCACCGAACTCGCAGCCAAGAAGCTCGAAGCAGTTCTCACCAACGATCCCGGGATGGGTGTCATCCGGCATGCGGATGCAGGATACGACCACGCCATCGACACGGCAGCCACCCGCGGCGTCCGCATCCCGATGACCGAGAACTGAAACAGCTTCACCACCTCACCCTGAGTTAGGAATTACATTGACCACGAATGGTTCTCGAACCACCGTTCTGACCAACATCGGAACTCTCGTCACCAATGACCCGACTCTGGGTGAGGGCAAGCTCGGCGTACGACACGACGCGGCAATCGTTTTCGACGACGGCGTTGTTGCTTGGGTCGGCGATTCCGCCGACGCCCCGGCTGCCGATATCGGTCAGGATATCGGCGGTCGGGCCCTGCTCCCCGGATTCGTGGAGAGTCACTCGCACCTGGTGTTCGGTGGCGAGCGGGCCGAGGAATTCGCAGCTCGCATGGCGGGCGAGAAGTACGCCGCCGGCGGTATTCGCAACACCATCGAAGCGACGCGCTCGGCCACCGACGAACAATTGCAGGCCAATGTTCGACGCCTACTCGACGAATCCCTGCGCTCGGGCAGCACAACCGTCGAATGCAAGACCGGATACGGGCAGAACACCGAGAGCGAACTACGCAGCGCACTGATCGCCGGACAGTTCACCGACGAGGTCACACTGCTGGCCGCCCACGTTCCACCACCCGAATATGCCGGTCGCGTCGATGACTACGTCGCCATGGCGTGCGACGAGATGATCCCTGCCTGTGCGCCACACGCGAAGTGGATCGACGTCTTCTGCGAACGAGGGGCGTTCAACCGCGAACAGGCACATGCAGTCCTGAGCGCAGGCGTCGCCGCTGGACTGATCCCCCGTGTCCACGGCAATCAACTCGGCGAAGGGCCAGGAGTTCAACTCGCCGTCGAGATGGGAGCCGCGTCCGTCGATCACGTCACCTACGTCACCGCCGAGGACATCGACGCCCTGGCTCAGAGTTCCACCGTCGCAACACTGTTGCCAGGTGCCGACTTCTCCACCCGCAACAAGTACCCCGACGCCCGCGCACTGCTGGACGCCGGCGTCACCGTAGCTCTCGGCGCCGACTGCAATCCCGGCACCTGCTACACCACCAGCCTCCCGTTCTGCATAGCAATTGCGGTGCGAGACATGCACATGACACCCGCCGAGGCAGTCTGGGCAGCCACTGCAGGAGGCGCCCGGGCGCTGCAGCGCACCGACGTCGGAACCCTTTCTCTCGGAACACGTGCCGACGCCATCGCGCTCGATGCACCGTCGTACCTCCACCTCGCCTACCGCCCGGGCGTCCCTCTGGTGCGCGAGGTCTGGAAAAACGGCGCACTCGCCACAAGCTACTGAAATACACTCACCGGGAGGCCGTCGTGGCACATCAGATCGCAGTCGACATCGAACCCAAGCCGTGGACCGGGCGCTCCGACGGCACCACTGCCGAGCATCTGCGGTGGCATCATGCCGTGCAACCGTATTCAGCCGAAACAGCTCCCGGCGACTGTGTTCTGATCGGATTCTCCAGCGACGAAGGAGTCCGCCGCAACAAGGGCCGCCGCGGTGCCGCGGATGGCCCCGACGCTTTGCGAGCCGGGTTGGCTTCCATGGCGCTGGCCGAACCACTGCAGATTCAGGACGCGGGAACCGTTGCCGTGTCGGGTGAAGAACTCGAGGCCGGTCAGGCCGCACTCGGGAACGCCGTCAGCGCTGCGCTTGATTCGGGACACTTCCCCGTGGTTCTCGGGGGAGGACACGAAATCGCCTACGGTACATACCTCGGCGTCGCGGGCTCCGAGTTGCGAACCGCTGGAGCCAAACTCGGAATCCTCAACTTGGATGCGCACTTCGACCTGCGGGGCGATCCGATACCCAGCTCCGGCACACCCTTTCGTCAGATCGCCGAGGACGAAGCCGCGGCAGGCACCTCGCATCAGTACAGCGTGATCGGAATCAGCCAACCGAGCAACACCACGGCACTGTTCGACACGGCTCACCGCCTCGGTGTTCGCTATCTGCTCGACGAAGAATGCGGAGCGATCGGCCGAGGCGTCGTGGATCAGTTCCTCGCAGACTTCCTCGACGACGTCGATCTGGTCTACCTGACCATCGACCTCGATGTCCTGCCTGCAGCTGTGGCGCCGGGCGTCAGCGCACCTGCGGCCTACGGAGTCAGCCTCGAAACCATCCAATACGTATGTGACCGAGTCACGTCCAGCGGAAAACTCGCGGTTCTCGATGTCGCCGAACTGAACCCGAGCCTAGACGTCGACAATCGCACTGCCCGAACGGCTGCTCGTCTGATCCACCGGATAGTCACGAAGCACGTGCCGGTTCAGCGCTAGCCTCGGCGCGCCTCGAGCGCATCGAGGATGAGATCGAGACCGTAGGCGAACTCATTCGTGTGGTCGTAATCAGGACTCAGACCGTGATCGACGATCATCTCGTGAAGGAAGGGCAACTCTTCAGCCGGAAGGCGCTCGAGGATGTCACTCGCAACTTCTTCGACGTCGCCGGGTGCGCTCATCGGTAGATTCGCCTCCTGGAGAACATATCCGCCGATATAGCTGTCGATCAGCGAGGCTCCGTGCGCGGCCATCGGGAGTGTGAACCCGGCCTTCCGGAGGACTCCGAGCACAGCGTCGAGATGACGCAGGGTCGCCGAGCCAGGGCTGCGTCGCGAATCCAGCAGACCGAGAGCCCAACGGTGCTGCGACAGGACTCTGCGAGCGGAATAGGCGCGTCCACGGATTGCGTCTCGCCAATCCACACACTCACTGTCGGGCAGGTCGATCGCCTCGAAGACCGCATCGACGACGCCGTCGAGAATCGCATCTTTGTTGGGCACGTGGTGGTAGAGCGACATCGCCTCGATGCCCAGCTCCTGAGCCACCCGTCGCATCGTGACGGCCTCGACACCACCCGCGTCGGCAACGCGGATCGCACCCTCGATTACGCGAGTCCTGTTCAGCAACTGTCGCGGCTGCCGTGACACACAGACTCCCCTCCGAGGAACGAATACGTTGACAACCTTACATCCGTAAGTCACCCTTACAGGTGTAAGTCAGCCTTACGCTCGTAAGGCGCTCGCGAAGGGAGATTGCAATGCCGATGCCGAGATGGTGGGGACATGTCAACAAGCGAGTGTTCAATCCTCGCGCGATCTCGAGCGGGAAATGGCCGGTACTGACACACGTCGGACGTACATCCGGCACGACCTACCGGACACCTCTCGACGCCTATCCGGTCGAGGGTGGCTACGTCTTCATTCTGGTGTACGGATCAGGCTCGGACTGGGTGCAGAACGTCTTGAAAGCGGGAAGTGCTCGACTGTCGGTCGACGAGACGGAGGTGCGCCTTGGCGCCCCGCGCCTCGTCGCGAAAGACGAAGCATTTCAAGCACTTTCCTCAGACGTCTCCCAACCCCCGAGGCTGCTCCGCATCACCGAGTACCTTCGGATGGATCTGATTACGGCCTGAGGCTGCCATTCACGCGAGGACCTCACGCACGGCGGACCTGACTTCGTCCATGCTGCAACCGGATTCGATCAGTTCAGTACCCGTATGCACCAGCGAGTTGATCAACTTGGCGGTGAGCTTCGGGTCCGACACGCCACGGAGACGGAGGGCCTCGACCAGAGGAAGCACAAGACTGTCGTGCATTTCCATGATCCGCGAATCTCGAAACATTTGCGGGGTCAGCGTCGCCAGCGCTCCGACTATCGCATGCTCCCCGTCGGCAACCAGTTGGAGGTTTGCCTCGACGTACGCCCATACCGGATCGTCTGCGCCTGCCATCGCCTCGACGATCTTGTCGTTCCAGCGCGGGAACATGTCTTCGACGACGGCACTGAGGAGATCTTCCCGGGACCGGAAGTAGTGGTAGGCACTCGACCTGGCGAGCCCTGCCTTCGCTGCCACCTCACCGAGCCCCGGCGGCCGGTCCGGGGCCTCGGACAGAAGAGCGTGTGCAGCGTCGAGGAGGGCACGGCGCTGAGCAGCACGATGCTCGACCACAGTGGGCGCATCGATCCTCGGCACCGAATCTCCTCCAGTCCCCTCGCGGGCTTACTCGCTCTGACGCAACCGACCGTCAACCATTTCGAGGATGCGGTCGCAGTGCCCGAGCACGTCGTGATCGTGGGTCACCATGATCGTAGCGACGCCTGCCTCGTGAGTTTCGCGCGAGAGCAGTTCGACCACCTCATGGCTGCGTTTGCGGTCGAGAGCAGCCGTCGGCTCGTCGACGAGCAGTAGCGAGGGATTGCTCATCAATGCCCGAGCGATACCGACGCGCTGGCGTTCACCGCCGGAGAGTTGACCGGGTCGACGATCTGCACGGTGACTCATACCGACCGAGTCGAGCAACTCCTCGGGATCGCGACCCGGCCGCCCCGTGAGCTTGGGAATCAGCCGAAGCTGATCGCGCGCCGTCAGCGCTGGAATCAGGTTGCCGGACTGAAAGACGAAGCCGACCTTGTCTCGTCGAAGTTTGGCGAGAGCACGGGCCGGCATCGCCGACACGTCCACGCCGTCGATGACAATCGTTCCACTCGACGGCCGACCGAGTCCGCCGGCCACAGCGAGCAAGCTCGACTTTCCAGCGCCTGACGGTCCGACGATCGCGACAAGTTCGCCGCACGAGACCTCCAGGTTCACGTTGTCGAGGGCGAGCACGGTGGAGTCACCGTCACCGAATCGAAGACTGACAGCGGTCAATACCAATCCGGTTGTGGTCTTTTCGACTGTGGTCATCGGTTTTCTCCCAATGCGGTGAGCGGGTTGACACGGGTAACACGGACGATGGCAACGGCTGCGCCGACCAGCCCGAGTACCGCCAAGAGCACTGCGCCGTTGACGACTGGGCCGGACTCGAGGGCGAACGGCATCCCCCCGCCTTCGAGCCCCGAACCGAGCCCCAAGCCCAGCAACACACCGAGGCCGATGGAACCAAGCAGCACTACCAGTGCCTGCGCCATGCCGTCACGAAGCAGGAAGCCGGTAGAGGCTCCCATCGCGCGCAACACTGCGAGTTCACGACCGCGCTGAACCGTCCAGATACTGAAGAATGCACCGACCACCAGGGCCGAAATCGCGTACAGAAACGCCTTGATCATCGACATAGTCATCATTTCCGCGGAGAACCCTGGTGAGGAGTCGAAAGATTCCTCGAGCGTCTTTGCGGACGTTCCCGCCGCCGCATCGCCCGACACGAGATCCGGTAACGCGCCACCAATGCCCCGAATCGCAACAACACTTGCTTCGGAATAGGCACTGGCATTGGCGGTTTCGCCGATCTTGGCACCGGCGTGAACCTCCTGCCAAGTACGCAGGGGCAGGTAGGCGACGTCGACGTGACCGAAAGTGCGCTTGTCTTCGGTGAATCCGACAACTGTCAGCTCCGTACCGAGTCGATCGAGTATCACGGTGTCACCGATCGCAACACCGTCGTCACGGAAGGTAGAGCTGACGATGATGTCCGTGTCGGCTTGCAGCCCCCTCCCGTCGGCGGAGACGGGCTCGAGGAAGGAGCCAGGTTCGATGCCGAAGAGCGTGAGATCGACAGGCGTGCCACTGCGAGTTTTTGCATTGACGATCATGTTGCCGAAGAGCTCGGCATCTTGGACATCGGGTTGCATACGCCATGCCTGCGCCTGCTCCTCGGTGACGACCGAGCGCGAAAACGCTGAGTCGGCTTTGGTGTCCGGTGCGAAGGCAAACGCCTGAATCGGCGTCCGCTGCAAAGCGGAGACACCGTCATTTACCAGTCCGGACGAGAGGCCGGACAGAATCACCATCAGGATCGAGATGAGGGCAACCACGGCACCCATCAAGAGGAATCGATTTCGCGCAAACCACAGTTCACGCAGGGCGAGGAACATTCGGGAAGCTCCAAAGTCGTCGATACGAGTCACGCCGACTTTTATCGACGCCTTGTCGAAATCATATCGACAAGGCGTCGAAAAACTATGTGAGGTGCGTTACTACTTCCCGTAGTAGACACTCGAGGCGCTGAGCGTCGTATCAGCCCCCGACGCCCACCGGTCGATCCCCGACAATCGAGATTCGATCCATCACACGACGAGCCGGGAAGTAGTCACTGGCCGCGTAGTGCTGGCAGGTCCGATTGTCCCAGAAGGCAACAGTATTCGGCTCCCACTTCAAACGGACCTGAAATTCCGGACGATTGACGTGGCGATACAGCATCGTGAGAAGTTCGTTCGATTCTTCTTCTGACACACCCAAGATCCGTTGCGTGAAGGTCATGTTGACGAACAACACCCGCCTGCCACTTTCCGGAATGATCCGAACCACCGGATGCTGCACAGCGGGGAACTTCGGACGCAACATCTCGACCGCATCCACCGGCATCGACCTGCCGAACGAGTTGATCCAATCGTGTTCTGCAACAAGCGGGTCGATACGCTTCTTGATGTCTTCAGGAAGCAGATCGTAGGCAGCTGCAGTATCGGCCCACAAAGTGTCACCACCCACCTCCGGCACCTCGACCGCACGAAGAACTGCTGCGAACGAAGGAAACTCGTGCCACGTAACGTCGTTGTGCCAGTTGTTCTCGACTCCGCCGACCATCGCATCCTTCGCCAGTGTCGTGACATCGACGTCCGTCTGCCCGGGCTGCGTGTACTTGAAGAACGGATGCTGTTCGAGATCGCCCCAACGCTCGGCAAAAGCTCGATGTTCCGCTCGGTCGAGGTCCTGATCGCGGAAGAAGAGGACTTTCCATTCGAGGAGAGCTCGGCGGAGTTCCGCAATCACGGCATCAGACAGGCCCCCGCCGAGTCGAATACCGGAGATTTCCGCTCCGATCGTCGGCGCGACCGCCTTGACCGCAAAGTGTTCGTACGGTGCCGGAACTACCGACTCGGGATTCCGGCGAGCAACGAGTGGACCGTACGCAGCAAGCGGGTCGGTGGGGATCGGAAAGATTGTTGCCGCAGGAAAAAGGGTAGCCATCAGGGCACTTCCTCGAAATCGACGATGTCGTAAAGGACAAAAGTCAGATTAAGTCCGCCTCCTTAAAGTGTCAACGGTCACGTTCTCCGGCGCGAATCTTGACCCTGACGCCGCGTCAAGGTTGGAGAATGGTTTTCACAGACGGAATCCGATTCGATCACGGGAGGGCAGGGCGATGATGACCATCGGCGAGCTGGCCAAATTGGCCGGCACCACCGTCAGGTCCGTGCGCTACTACCACTCGAACGGCCTTCTCGAAGAACCACAACGCCAACCCAACGGCTACCGCATGTACCGGGCGGTGGACCTGGCACGACTGAGTCGCATCCGCCGCCTGCGCGATCTGGGGATTCCTGTTGCCAAGATCGCCGAACTACTCGACGGCGACGCTCACGACACTCGGTCCGCACTCGATGCCCTCGACAAGGAATTGGCGACGAAGGCCGAACAGATCGCTGTTCAGCGTGCGCACATCGAGTCGCTACGCCGCAATGCCGATCCTGAACTACCCGACGCGTTTTCGGAAGTGCTCGCACAGTACGTCGTTGCCGGTGCGCCGACAGCGTGGATCGACAACGAGCGTGAACTTCTGATCCTCGCACTCACGGTCTCCGGGGGCGATCCCGAGGTCTGCGATTCACTCCTGTCCGCCCATCGCCGGGTATTGGCCGAGCCGAACCGCGAGCAGGCCATCGAATTGATAACTCGCATGTATGCCCTCGCCGACGCACCGGCTGACGCGGACACGATTGCGGCCCTTGCCATTCAGTTCTGCGACTTCACCGAGAGCGTGCTACCCGAACAGGCTGCACCGGAGGACGCTTCCCCCACCCGGCTGGTAGCGGTACTGCGCGAACACCAAGCGGATCGACGAACCGTCACCCAGGAAAGATTCGCGAAGGCTGTGGCCGCGGAGTTCGCCGCCCGTCAATCCCGCCTCTGAAAAACCCTGATTGACCCCCACATTCGAAGTGGGGTGACCAACACTGCCCGAAAATGGGCTCAACGCAAGGACACGACAATGACTGGATTCACCATGCCCAGATCACGCATGCCTCGATCACGAAGGTGGCTGGCTACCACAATCGCCGCTGCCGCGCTCGCCGTACCGGCATTGGCGGCGTGCTCGGATCCTGCTACTCCGCAGGAAGATCCACAATCGAATCTCAGCGCGTTCTACGAACAGGATCTCGAGTGGGGGCCATGCGCCACAGACGCCGGAACGTCGACCGCAAGTGAATGCGCCATGGTCACAGTACCTTTGGACTATTCCGTCCCTGACGGCAAAACGATCGAAGTGGCGATCTCGCGGGTCGCGTCCACCGACCCCGCACAGCGACGAAGGATCCTGCTCACCAACCCTGGTGGCCCGGGTGGCCGAGGACTGGGATTGCCCGAGATTCTGAATGCGGGCAT
This sequence comes from Rhodococcus sp. MH15, assembly GCF_019266045.1. Lineage (NCBI taxonomy): Bacteria > Bacillati > Actinomycetota > Actinomycetes > Mycobacteriales > Nocardiaceae > Rhodococcus > Rhodococcus sp. MH15. The sequence continues at coordinate 626,855 of NZ_LPNP01000080.1, read as the reverse complement.
GACACCGGAAGTCGCAGCGGCATACGACGTCATCGGCATGGACACCCGAGGACTCGGCAAGAGCACACCGATCGACTGCGGCGTCGAACAGATGACATGGATGCGGTCGCCGGGCACCACGGACGAGGGATGGAACGAAAGTGTTGCGCTCGCACGCGAGGCCGCTGACACATGCTGGGACAAGTACCCGGACTATCTGCCACACATCAATACTCAAAACATCGCCCGCGACCTCGACGTGATTCGTGGCGCCCTCGACCAGGAGAAGGCGTCGTACTTCGGGTGGTCGTACGGCACATACCTCGGTGCAACCTATGCTCAAATGTTCCCGGACAGGATCGACCGTGTGGTTCTCGACAGTGCACCGGATCCGAAGAAATACGGATACGAGATGTTCCAGGACATGGGCCCGGCCAACGAGAAAGCGATCGACGGATTCTCGCAGTGGGCAGCAGAACACAACTCCACCTATGCACTCGGATCGACGCCCGCCGAAGTTCGCGCCCTCATCGAGAAGCTGATCTCGGACGCGGCCACCACTCCGATACAGATCGGTGATCATGCCGTCGACGATCACGTCCTTCCATTCCTGATGTACGTCAACGGAACCGGCGACACCGAGAAGGAAAGTGAGGCATTCGCACAGGTATTGGTTCAGTTGCGCGATCTCGCCGCAGGCAAGACCGTCGAGAACATCCATCCCCAGCTGACGAGATTGATGCAGGCATGGTTCCAGACCGAACTGGGAACCGGTCCTGACTATGCCGGGACAATCGCCATCGTCTGCGGAGACGTATCGATGCCGAGCGATCCCCAGTGGTACCGCAACAAGTTGGAGGAGCACCGTGATGATCAGCCGATCTTTGCCGGCACACACAACACGATCATGCCGTGCGCGTTCTGGCGCAGTGAGGCCCCTACGCGGATCGACATCGACAACAACGTTCCGGCATTGCAGATCCAGGCAACCGGTGACACCCGCACGACGTACGACGAAGGCCTCGGCATGCATGAAGCGATGAAAGGCTCACGGCTCGTGACAGTTCCAGGCCGCACTCATGCGGTGTTCCCGGGCTACGCGAATACTTGCGCGAACGCCGCCGTCAACTCGTACCTGCTCGACGGCTCACTGCCGGCCGAAGACGTGGTGTGCGAGTCGTGACCTCAGCCCGTCAGCTCGCTCTTGATCTCGTTCTTGAGAACTTTGCCGACCTTGGAGCGAGGTAGATCGTCCCAGACGATGACTTGCTTCGGAGTCTTCACACTTCCGATGCGAGCCTTCACGAAAGCCATCACCTCGGCGCCGTCGATGTCGGCGCCGAGGTGCGGTTGCACCACTGCCACAACGCGTTCGCCCCACTTGTCGTCCGGCAACCCGATCACTCCGCAGTCCTGAATCCCCGGATACGCCATGAGTGCCTGCTCCACCTCGACCGAATAGACGTTGAAACCGCCGGTGATGATCATGTCCTTCGCACGGTCGACGATGAACAGGAAATTGTCCTCGTCCAGGTACCCGATATCGCCGGTGTGATGCCAGCCGTGGGCTGACGCTTCCGCGGTTGCGTCGGGGTTCTTGTAATAACCCGCCATCACCAACGAACTGCGAATCACCACCTCACCACGCTCGCCATGTCCGAGCAGCGCGCCTTTGTCATCCATGATTCCCACGGTCACCAGCGGCGACGGTCGACCCGCCGACGAAAGTCGTGACGTTGCGACAGTGCCGTCCGAGCCGAAGTGCTCCTTCGGTGACATCGTCGAGATCATCATGGGGGCTTCACTCTGCCCGAACAGCTGAGCCATGACCGGGCCGATCTTGTCGATCGCCTCCGCGAGTCTGGTCGGGGAGATCGGCGCCGCTCCGTACCAGAAGCATTGCAGCGAGCTGAGATCCGTGGCCGACAGGGCCTCGTGCTCGAGCAGCATGTAGATGAGCGTCGGCGGCAGGAAGGTGTGAGTCACCTTGTGCTTCTGAATGTTCGCGAGGAAGTACCCGAGATCGGGCTTCGGCATGATCACCACTTCGCCGCCGAGGGCCATGATCGGGAAGCACAGAACACCGGCGGCGTGAGTCAACGGTGCCAGCGCCAGATACACCGGGCACCCCTCGAACGGATAACTCATCAAGGTGATTGCGGTCATCGTCTCGATGTTGTGCCCGGTCAACATCACTCCCTTTGGCCGTCCAGTTGTACCACCGGTGCCGACCAGCATGGTGACGTCGTCGGGCGCAGCGACGTCGAGTTCGTCTTCCCCGAGCCAGCTTTCGAGGGACTGTGCCGATTCCGATTCGCCGTCGATGCAGACGAGCGTCACCAACTGGGGAAGCGCATCCTTGATCTGGTCGACTAGCGGCGCATAGGACTTCGGGAAGAACAGAGCGCGACAATCGAACAGATCCAACAGGTCTCGGTTTTCCGCAGCTTCGTTGCGAGGGTTGATCGGGCACCAGACTGCACCAGCCCTACTGATACCGAATACGCAGGAGAACGAGATCGGGTCGTTGCCGGACAGAATCGCGACCTTTTCGCCCGCCGCGATGCCCGAAGCCGCGAGCGAAGCTGCGAAGCGTCGGCTGAACTGTTGCACCTCGCCGTAGGAGAGAGTGCGCTCCCCCATCGTCAAACACGGTGCAGTGGAACCAAGAGAGGCTCCCTTGTCGAGATAGTCGGTCAAACGCATGGGGAGCCTCCAGGGCGGGGCTCCCGGCGTGCTACACGCCGGGAGCCGTGAACATGATGACGAGGACGACGAGTTAGGCGTTGATGGTTACTTCCGGCTCCAGAGCCAGCCCGAAACTACGTAGCGCGCCGAGCAGTTCGCGATGGCCGAACGCCTGGCAAGCCGAGGCAAGCCCGGTCCGCTTCGGCGCCTGCTGGAGCAGAGAATGCGCTGCATAGGCGTGCAGGAGGCCCGTCTGCTTGTAGTTACAGTTTCCGTGGATCACGACGTGCGAGCGACCCAGCGGGCCCGACGCGTAGACGGAGTCGAGTGAGGTGTTGATGCGCGGATTTTCACGAGGGGGCATACCGGCCTGAACCGATCCGGCGATCTCGGCCAAGGCGGCTTCCTGCTCGTCGGCGGGCAGGGTCTTGATCTGCTCCTCCACGATCTTCTGCGTCGCGACAACGCCTTCCATCACGGTGCGGTCGAACACTCCGCCCGCAGCCTTGACGTTGGAAACTCGCGGATCGTTCTTGAACCACACCGGGTGGCATGTTCCGCCCCACGGCAATGCAAGCGCAGTTTCGTGCTGGCCGGGAACGACGACGTCGAAAGTCTGGCCGGGCGCCCACTGCACGTACTTGTTCTGCTCGAGGTAGTACCAGTTTGCCTTGAGGATGGTGAAGATCGTCTGAGTGGACGCGTAGGTGGGAAATCCCTTCCACAGCACGAGGATGTCGAGCGTATCGAGCCCCGGCGTTTCCAGTGCGATATTGGCCGCGATCTCACCGGTGGTGTACATCTGCGCGATACCGGGCGAGAGAAGCAGGCCCTTCTCCTGATACTTGTCGCTGAACTTCTCCTGGACGTCGAGTACCCAGTCCTGCTCACCGGTGGTATCCATGTAGTGGCAACCGGCATTCAACGCAGCCTCGACGACGGTCCCGCCGAGCTTGATGAACGGCCCGACCATGTTGCTGACAACCTGTGCACCGGTGAACAATTCGGTGAGAGCCTCGACCGTGTGCTCGACCTCGACGACCTCGTGATCGACGGTGTCCAAACCAGGGATCTTGTCGAGGACCTCTTGGATGCGAGCGGCGTCGCGGCCGGCTGCGATGAACGGGATGTTGAACTCGCGCAGGTATTCACACACCAGACGGCCGGTGTACCCGGAGACGCCGTAAACGATGACGGGCTTCTTTTCGGACATGTTCGTGGAACCTTTCGAAGACGTGAGAAGGGTGTACGTACGAATGAAGGGCGAGTTACATGCCCATGCCACCGTCGACCGGTAGGCCGATTCCGGTGATGAATCGCGCGGCGTCGGAGGACAAGAACACAACGGCGTCAGCCATGTCGTTCACTTCACCGAGGCGGCCGAGCGGGGTGAGGCCGATGACGTCTCCGACTGCTGCTTCGGCGCTGGGCCAGAGACCGAGCTTCTCCATGTCCGCCGCGAGTCCGAGACCCATCTCCGTGGCGACAAGACCCGGGTAGATGCAGTTGACGCGGACTCCGTAGCCGAGCTTGCCCGACTCGGCGGCGGCAACTCTGGTGAAGCGATCGACCGCGGACTTGGTCGCGGAGTATCCACTGATCCCGGGAAACGGAATGGTTGCGGCCACTGAAGAGATGTTGATGACGGAACCGCCGGTTCCGGCTACGCCACCCGGACGCATGCTGCGCAGTCCGTGTTTGGTTCCGAGCGCTGTTCCGAGGATGTTGACCTCACACATACGGCGGATGTCGTTCGGATCGAGGTCGACCACCAGCGAGGAAATCTCGATGCCTGCGTTGTTGACGAGGATGTCGAAGCCGCCGAGAGTCTCCGCGGTGGCGGCGACTGCCTCTTCCCAGTTGGCATCGTCGGTGACGTCCAGCTTTACGAAGCCGGTTTTGACTCCGCCCGAACCAACAGCCTCTGCGGTGGCACGACCCTCGTCTTCGAGAACGTCGCCGATCATCACTGACGCCCCCGCCTTCGCCAACGCCTCAGCCATTCCGGCTCCGAGCCCCTTGGCACCACCTGTGACCAGTGCTTTTCGTCCCTCGAGATCAAACACGCTCATTTTCGACTGCCTCCATGACTGAAACGACTCTCGCGATGCCACCGTTCACAGCGACGCTGCCAAGTGGTGTGAGTCACAGAGTATTCAACTTTGGACGAGTGTCAAGAGAAATCTTGACGACTGTCAAGATTTTGTTACACGCTCGTCCAAGACCAGGGGTTACACTGATTCGGACGCGGTGATCGTGCCGCTGTGGAAACCGCAGGGAACAGGACGTGCCATCGTGACCACGACAGTCGAGAAGCCTAGTGAGGCAGGGAAAAAGGCTGCACCTAGCTCACCGGGCCAGCAGTCCGACTCCGCGAAGCGGTCCGACTCCGCCAAGCGGTCCAACGCAGACAAGGTGTCGCGTCGCCAGGTCGACAAATTCTCCGAGCGACGTGATCAACTCGCCGAGGCCGCACTGCAAACCCTGGCCGAATTGGGCTACGCACGCACGAGCCTGCGCGAAATCGCCCAGAATTCGGAGTTCTCCCACGGCGTCCTGCACTACTACTTCAGCGACAAGGTCGATCTCATCACCCACTGCGTGCGCCACTACAAGGCACGCTGCGTCACCCGCTACGACGGCATCGTCGCCACCGCGAAGACACCGGAGGAACTGAAAACCGGTTTCGGCGCACTGCTCGCCGAGACCATGATCGAAGAACCCACGATGCACCGCCTCTGGTACGACCTGCGCGCGCAGTCGATGTTCGAGGAGTCGTTCCGAGCCGACGTCGCCGCGATCGACGAGAGTCTCGAAAACATGATCTGGCGCATTGTTTCTCGCTACGCCGAGCTTCTCGACGTAGAGGCATCGGTCACCTCGGCGGCGATGTACGCAATCTTCGACGGCCTGTTCCAGCAGAGCCTGCTGCGCCATCTGTCCGGCGATCAGACTGCCGCAAACTATCTTTCGGAGAGCGTCCAGCAGATGCTGCCCCTGGTAGTGCCCACTCCCTGATCAGCGAGCAGCGATGCCTTCCGCGACGTACCTGGCTCCGCGATCGAATTCTCCGACCACGTCGTAATCGGCGTCTTGCCGCCAGAAGCGGACCAACGCTCCGTACGTACCACCGATCATCTGTGCGAGAAAGAGCGGCGGGTAGTCCGATCTCACTTCGCCGGCTTCGATACCGGCAGTGACGATCCGGAGAAGTTCCACGTGGAACCGATGATCGTGGGCCGCCCCCGCTCCGGAGGAGGCGAAGTCGCGCTCGAGTTCTGCAGTCACCATGCGCAGATAGCGCGGGTGCATGATCGCTTGCTGCGCAAAGTCCTGAAAAATCCGGGAGATCCGATCAGAAGTCGGCATCGGCGATTCCATGAGCTGATCCACCAGTGCCGCGAGCTGATCGAGATGATCACTGTGCAACGCCTCGAGAACCGAGTCCTTGCCCTGGAAGTAATTGAAGAAGGTGGCTCGCGACACCTCGGCTCGCTCGGCGATGTCGTCGACGGTCGTGCTGGCGAAACCCTGCGCCGAGAACAGAATTCGAGCAGCCGAGAGCAACCTGTCGTTGGTGTCGCGCTTGTTCTGTTCTCGTTTGGAAATCACGTCGACCTGCCCTTCTCCGCCTCAGAACACAGTCTTCGCCACAGTCCGGAATGTGTCCAATGTCCGTCCCGTCAGGTGACGCACCTCCGCCTCCGATAGGTGGACTACAGTCCAATTATGTCGACTGTTTCCACCGAACGCCATGACCGCGTTCTCATCGTCAGGATCGAACGCGAAGAACGCCGTAACGCGATCAACCGTGAGACTGCCGAGGGAATCGAAGCCGCGCTGAATCTTCTCGACGACGACCCTGATCTGTGGGTCGGCATCATCACCGGAACCCCCAACATCTTTTGCGCCGGAACCGATATCCGAGAGCGGGCCGACCTTCGCATGCCTCGCGGCGGTGAGTACGGCGTCATTCGGCGCCGGCGGAACAAGCCCCTGATCGCTGCAGTCGAGGGCTACGCGCTTGGTGGCGGTTTCGAAATCGCACTGGCCTGCGATCTGATCGTCGCCTCTGCCACAGCGCAATTCGGCCTTCCCGAAACCAAACGCGGTCTGGTTGCGACGTCCGGCGCACTCTTTCGGGCTCCTCGCGCGCTTCCGATCAACGTCGCCCGTGAACTCTTGATCACCGGCCGCACACTCGATCCCGAACGGGCAAAGGACCTCGGCGTCGTCAATGCAGTCACTGCCCCTGGTAAGACACTCGACGAGGCACTGGTGATGGCAGCGGAGATCTGCGAGTCCTCCCCCACCTCCGTGAGTCTGAGCCTGAAGGCCATCGAGGCTCTCTACGCCGACGCCGACGCCGACGGATGGAAGGTCACCGACGACGCCAAGGACGCAGTGTTGCGCTCTCCGGACATCGCCGAAGGACTCGACGCTTTCGCCACTCGTCGGACACCCCGATGGAGCGGACTGCCGCCCGCATGACAGACCACAATCCGAGACAGATTTCCTATACGTCTGGTCGGAAAGGGTATGAACCGGTTACAGTCTCTCCTGTGACGGGAATCGGCGCATACGAGACGGGCACGCTGCTGACGCGGCGGCGCCATGTCGACTTTGCGCATGTCTGTACATCCGGGTGTCCGATCTACTGATCGGACCTACGACGTGAGCGCCGCTCACGTCGATACTCGTATGTACACCCAGATCAGGGGACATTCTGTCATGACCACCGCCTCCATCTCACACCTGAGTTCCGTCGTAGCAGCCAACGCCGACGCCATCGACAAAGACGCCAGCAAAGCGCACGTCGTATTCAAGGCTTCCGCCCAGGCGCACGACGCCGTTGCCAGCACCATTTCTCTCGGTAAGTACAGCGTCGAGGTCGACGAGCCGCCGGCCCTCGGCGGCGAGAACACCGCAGCCAATCCTGTCGAGTACTACCTTGCTTCCCTGCTCTCCTGCCAGGTGGTCACCTACCGCGTCTGGGCGGACAAACTCGGTATCGCTCTCGACGACATCTCGGCCAGAGCCGAAGGTGACCTCGACGTTCGTGGATTCTTCGGCTTCGACGACGCCGTCCGCCCGGGATTCTCCGAGGTCCGCGTGGTCGTCACCCTGACCGGCCCCGAAACCCGCGAGCGCTACCTGGAACTGCAGGAAACGGTCGACGCACACTGCCCCGTACTCGATCTCACCCGCAATCCCGTCCCAGTGCATACAGTCGTCGAAACCGCCTGACCCGCACCAACCCACCTTCACCACGGAGTATGAATTCATGAGCGAGAACACCCCCGTCGATACCGATCCGACCGCCGATTGGTCGTTCGAAACCAAGCAGGTCCACGCCGGACAGGGCCCGGACAGCGCTACCAACGCTCGGGCGCTTCCGATCTACCAGACCACCAGCTACGTCTTCGACAACACCGACCATGCGGCGGCGCTCTTCGGCCTCGCCGAGCCGGGCAACATCTACACCCGCATCATGAACCCGACGCAGGACGCCGTCGAGCAGCGCATCGCCGCCCTCGAAGGCGGAGTCGCGGCTCTGCTGGTTGCGTCCGGTCAGGCCGCCGAATCCTTCGCGATCCTCAACCTCGCCGAGGCCGGGGACCACATCGTCTCAAGCCCTCGCCTGTACGGCGGCACGTACAACCTCTTCCACTACACGCTGCCCAAGCTCGGTATCACCGTCGACTTCGTCGAGGACCCGGACAACCTCGATCACTGGCGTGAGGCAATCCGTCCGAACACCAAGGCGTTCTACGGCGAAACCATCTCCAACCCCAAGAACGACGTGTTCGACATCCCCGGCATCAGCGCAGTCGCCCATGAGCACGGCATCCCACTGATCGTGGACAACACGGTCGCAACTCCGTATCTCATTCAGCCGCTGAAGCACGGCGCCGACATCGTCGTCCACTCCGCCACCAAATACCTTGGCGGACACGGCACCGCGATCGCCGGCGTCATCGTCGACGGTGGCACCTTCGACTGGACCCAGGGACGCCACACCAACTTCACGACCCCCGACCCCAGCTACCACGGCGTCACCTTCGCCGATCTCGGCGCACCCGCCTACGCCCTCAAGGCACGCGTTCAGCTTCTGCGCGACCTCGGCTCGGCCATCGCACCGTTCAACGCCTTCCTCATCTCGCAGGGTATCGAGACACTGAGCCTGCGCATCGAGCGCCACGTGTCCAACGCCCAGAAGGTCGCGGAATTCCTCGAGGGCCGCGCCGAGGTCACGTCGGTCGCGTACGCCGGACTGGAATCCTCGCCCTGGCACGAGCGCGGAAAGCAGCTGGCTCCCAAGGGAACCGGCGCCATCGTCGCGTTCGAGCTCGCCGGTGGAGTCGACGCAGGCAAGAAGTTCGTCAACGCACTGACGTTGCACAGCCACGTCGCCAACATCGGTGACGTTCGCTCACTCGTCATCCACCCCGCGTCGACGACGCACTCGCAGCTCACCCCCGAGGAGCAGCTCGCTTCGGGCGTCACCCCGGGGCTCGTCCGCCTTGCGGTCGGCATCGAAGGGATCGACGACATTCTCGCCGACCTCGAAACCGGTTTGGCCGCAGCAGCTTCCTGATCTATCGCACGAAAAAGCTCGGCCCCGATATGCCATTGGGACCGAGCTTTTTCGTTGCGTAAGAGCTAGCTCTTGGGAGTGAACGCGGCCAGCGGTTCACTCTCGGACCAGTCATGGCCCCAGTAGCTGTCGGCCGTGATTTCCTCAGCGGTGTAGAAGGCTTCGTCGACAAGCATGCCTTCGCAACCGAACTCCAGATCCCATCCACCCGGTGCGCGCACGTAGAACGACACCATCTTGTCGTTCGTGTGGCGACCCAGCGTCGAGGAGATCGAGAAGCCGAGCTTGGCAACACGATCGAGAGCCTGACCGACGGCGTCGAGAGTCTCGGCTTCCATCATCAGGTGCACGAGACCGGGCTCGTCAACCGGCGGCGCCGGGCACAACGCCAGGCTGTGGTGGCGCTGGTTGACACCCATGAAGCGAACGCGGCGAGCCGGCGGCGGCGCATCGATACCGCCGAGACGGATGGAACCGCGCGGGAGGAATCCGAGCACCTCGGTGTAGAAGGTGTATGCCTCGTCGAAACGCGTAACCGGAAGCACCACATGGCCGAGGCCCTGATCGCCGGTGACGAAACGGCCGCCGTGCGGGGTGACCAACGGGCTGTGGTCGAGTACCGGTCCGAAGAAGACCTCGACTCGGTTGCCGTTGGGATCGTCGAATGCGATGACCTGCTCGGCATCGCGGTAGCTGGCGTCGACCTCGGAAAGAACCTCGACCTCGACTCCGGCCTTCTCCACTGCTTCACGAACACGCTGGAGCGCGAACTGATCTCGCACTTCCCAGCCCACTGCGAGAGCCTTGTCCGTCTCACCGGGCAGGACGATCAGTCGCGCACGACGCTCGTCCAGGCGCAAGTAGAGGCCGTCGGCTTCCGGGCCACTACCGACCGCGAGGCCGAGTCCGTCGACCACGAGCTCGCGCCAGCGAGCCACGTCCTGCGTTTGGATCCTGAGATACCCCAGGCCCCGAATTTCAGTCATGCCTAACCGTCCTTGCTTCGAAAGTATTTGTGGGACTAGATCATCGAGCGGTGGATACCCTGCGGCTCGCCGCCGAGCTGCGAGAGCGTCGACGCATGGAAGATGGAACCGGGTACATGGATCGCGTGCGCCAAACCGGCATGAGCGTCACGCCAGAACCGCTGCATCGGCGTGTTCAACTGCAAAGCCCCACCACCGGAACGAGCAAAGATCTCGTCCACCGCCCGCACCGCACGCCACGCGGCAGCAGTCTGCGTACGGCGACCGATCGCACGAAGCTCGAACGAAACTTCCTGCCCCTTCTCGGTCATGTCCCAGAAACGATCCACCGTCTCCAAGATCGCAGCCCGAGAAGCAGCGATCTCGGCCGCCGCCTCACCGATCGCGAACAGCACGTACGGATCTTCCTTGATCGGAACACCACTGACCGTCACACGCTCACGCTGCGCCGCCATGTTGCACGCCAACGCACCTTCGGCGATACCGATCAACGACGAGGTGATCCCCAACGGGAAAATGCACGAGAACGGGAACTTGTACAACGTCTCCGTACGACCCGCTTCCTTCCACGCCGTCCCGTCGTACACCTTTCCGGCGTCGATCGTGCGGTAGGTGGGCAGGAACGCGTCCTTGACGATCAGGTCCTTCGACCCGGTTCCGCGCAGGCCCACGACATTCCAGCTGTCCTGGTCGATGTCGTAATCGGAGCGCGGCAGCAGTACGTGCAGGTGCTTCGGCGGCATCAACGGCTTGCCGGACTCGTCACCGACCATCGCGCCGATCATGATCCAGTCACAGTGATCGGTGCCGGACGAGAACGACCAACGACCGTTGAGGATGTACCCACCCTCGACCGGCCTCGCCACGCCCATCGGCGCATACGGTGACGCCATCCACGTATCGGGATCGGTTCCCCACACCTCTTCCTGAGCCTTGCGGTCGAAGAACGCAAGCTCCCACGGATGCACACCGACGATGCCGCTGACCCAGCCCGTGGCACCGTCCATCGCGCCGATAGCCATTGCCGTCTCGGCGAATTCACGCGGATGCGCCTCGAGGCCACCGAACTCCTTCGGCTGGAACATCCGGATGACGCCGGAGTCGCGCAAGCGCTTCGCGCTGCCGTCCGTCAAGCGCATCAGCTTGTCACCCTCGACTCCGTCGGCGCGGATCTCGTCGGCGAACTGTGAGATGTTGTCCAGAACCTGACCCATGATTTTTCCGGCTTTCTGGTTTCGCTACCCGGCGAGTGCCTGGGCAGAATGAAAATCTGTTGGTGAAACGGTGGCAGGTAGCCCACCGAAGTGCAGAAACGCTTCCCGGTGAGTGGGAGCACCCCCTGTGCGCCTTTTTGGTAGTGGGGGCTACCAAAAAGGCGCACGGGCCTTACTTGCCTTCTGGACGCGTCAGAAATGCCAGAACGGACGCGACCCAGGCGTCGCGAGCTTCGATCATCGTCCAGTGTCCGCAGTTGGGGAAGATGTGAACTTCGCCGTTGGGGATGTCGCGCATCGGCAGAATCGCCATGTCCACGGGGCTGACGCGGTCATCGCGTCCCCAGGTCAACAGCGTCGGCGCCTTGATCTTGTTCAGCTGCGCCCAGTACGGCACGGCGGTCGACGCAGCGGCAGCCGCGCCCATGGCGGCCATGGCCTTGCTGCTGTACATACGACGGGCGATCTCGAGCGTCGTCGGCTCGGTGGCCAGGGCCCAACGCTCTTCGATGAGCTGCTCGGTGACGACGGCACGGTCGAAGACCATCGAATGCAACCAGCGGACCAGAGCTTCGCGGGTGGGGTTGTCGGTGAACTCCATGAGGAGTTTGATGCCTTCACCGGGGCCTGGCGAGAAGGTGTTCTTTCCCATGCCGCCGATGGTGACGAGCTTGCTCACCCGGTGCGGCTCGTCGATCGCGACCTTGGTGGCGACGATGCCGCCCATGGAGTTACCGATCATGTGGACCGGGCCGAGGCCGAGGCCGTCGAGGAACATCCCGACCGACGCCTGCGCCATCATCATCGGATGGTCGGGGCCGGGATCGCTGACGCCGAATCCGGGGAACTCGAGAACGTAGCAGTGGAAGTGCTTCGCGAAGTCCGCGAGAACGCCGCGGTAGTTACGCCAACCGGTGACGCCGGGGCCCGATCCGTGCAGCAGCAGGAGCGGCGGGCCGTCGCCGGCTTCGTGGTACCGGAGCACACCGAGATCGGTCTGCAGTTCCTTCAGAGTTCCCTCGTAGCTCAGTTCAGTCGTCATGGTCCGAACGGTGCCATCAGTACCGCTGAGCTGCTATGACTCGTCCCGATCAGCGAGACAAGTCGATCAAAATACGTCAGATCCAGTGGTCGGACGACGCTGCCAGCAGGCGATCCATCGTCTCCGCCGAGAACGTATTGGTCGGAACGGGAGGCGTTTTGCGGCCGCGGCGAGGAGCACCCAGTTCGGGGTACAGCGTCCGCGAGACCTCGCGAGCCGCGTCGACGACCAGCGGAGCAACTCGCTCGAGCTGAGCGGTCCGCATGTCACCACACAACGCGATGCTGCCGACGGGGCCCTCGTGTCCGCGAATTGCCGAAGACACACAAGCGACTCCACGCGCCGACTCCCCGCGTTCGAAGGCCAGTCCCCGACGCTGACGGATGCGGTTCAGTTCCTGGTGGAGCACAGCGACGTCGGTGATCGTGTTCTCGGTACAGCGGGGAAGAGAAGCCCCGAACAGAGCGTCGACGCGCTCGGGGTCGATCCACGCCAGCATCGCCTTGCCACCAGCCGTCGAATGAGCGAGCACTCTGCCGCCGACGCGGGACGGGAGCGCCGCGGCGAATCGTCCGCCGACCTTGTCGAGATAGACGCTCTCGCGTCCGTCGAGCACCGACAGGTGAACGACCATGCCGGTCTGCAGGTGCAGTTCGTGCAGAAGCGGTGCAGCGGCTTCGCGGATCTGGCTGTGGCCGCCGTCGCCACCACCGAGGCCGAGCGCGCGACGCCCGAGGCAGTAGCCGAACGATGCGTGATCGACCCAGTCCAGCTTGACCAGCTGATCGAGAATGCGGTGGACCGTGGAGCGCGGCAACTGAGTACGGCACGCGACCTCTTCCAGCGTCAGCCGCGCGGCGCGGCCGTCGAAGGCGTCGAGAATCAGTGTCATCCGCTCGACCATCGACGGCGGCAGATCCTTCTTGGGTTGCCCACCGGCAGTCTGGACGGTGGACAGTGTGTCGTTCATGTCAACAATGGTCATGGACGCCTCCCGAAAACTGGAATTGATTCTACCGACTATAACCCAGGTCACAGTTTCTGGAAAGTGAATCGATCTTTTCGATCCCGATCAGCGGTAATTCACCTGCCACCGGGCGTGTGGGGACGCTATAAACGCCCGATGCACCTGGGAATCGTCACACCGGTCCTGATTCAGCACCCGAGCACGCGCTCGGAGTGGGAGGCAAGTGCTGACATCGGCGAGATCGCCACAGTGGCCGCCACGGCGGATCGACTCGGTTTCCATCATCTGACCTGCAGTGAACACGTGGCGGTCCCCGAGGAGATTGCCGCCGAGCGCGGCGGAACCTACTGGGATCCGCTCGCCACCCTTGGTTTTCTCGCCGCGCGTACATCAAGAATCCTGCTGGCGACCCAGGTGCTGGTGTTGGGCTACCACCACCCCCTCGAGATCGCCAAGCGTTACGGAACGCTTGATCGCGTCAGCAATGGACGCCTGATACTCGGCCTCGGGGTGGGGACTCTGAAACAAGAATTCGATCTCATAAATGCTCCATTTGCCGACCGAGGAGCGCGCGCTGACGATGCCTTGGCCGCACTTCGGGCATCACTGTCGACGCCGACTCCGGAGTATCACGGCGAGTTCTACGACTACTCCGGATTTGTCGTCGAACCCCACGCCGTCCAGAAACGGGTGCCGCTGTGGATCGGCGGCCGGACCAAGAGATCGCTGCGCCGGGCCACCACACACGGCGACGGGTGGGTGCCGTTCGGGCTGCGATTCTCCGAACTGAAGGAAATGCTCGATGCCACGACGCTCCCCGACGGATTCGACGTGGTGCTTCCCGCCGGTGCGCCGCTCGATCCTCTCGGCAATCGCGAATCCACCCTTCGCGCCTTGACTCGCGTCCGTGACGCCGGGGCGACCATCGCCAGCTGCTCGGTCGGCGCTCGAAGCGTCGAGCACTACTGCGAACAACTCGAAGAACTTCACCGAATCGCCCTCACCGAGGGCTTCGCTTTCACCACTTCCTGATTCCCCGACAATTCAATGCAAAGGACGTACCGATGACCGACTCGACCGCCCTGATCGAATCCCTGCTCGCCCGAGTGGAATTGCTCGAGGACAAGCTCGCGATCACCGAACTGCTGACCACATACAGCCCTGCCGTCGACAGCGGATCAGCCGACGAGGTCGCGAACCTGTGGCTCGAGGACGGCGTCTACGACGTCGATACCGGTGCGATGCACGGCCGCGGCGAACTGCGCGCGATGGTTCACAGCGCCTCACACCAGAACTGGATCATGAACGGCGCGGCTCACATGATGACACCCGCGCACATCCGCATCGACGGCAACAAGGCCGTCGCGACCTGCCATTCGCAGTTGGTCATCAAAGACCCCGAGAACCCGACGGGATTCAAGGTCCTCCGCATCACCGCGAACCGCTGGGAACTGATCAAGACGGATGGCGAGTGGAAGGTCGAACTGCGTACCAACGCCCTCCTCGACGGCCGACCCGAGGCTCGCGCTCTCCTGGCTGCCGGCGTGACGGCCTAACCGGCCTGTGCGCGGTTAGGGACCCTCTGCGGTCGCTGACCGCGCACAGCTGTTGAAAGTTCGGCTCCCCGAACTCTATAGTTCACGTATTCGAACCAACAGGTCCGAGTACGTGTGACCAGGAGACCGATGAGCACCAGTACGCAAGAGCCGACGACTCCGCGCCGACGACCCACGGGGAGATCCATCGCCCTGCTCGGTCCGGCGTTCGTCGCGGCAATCGCGTACGTCGATCCGGGCAACGTCGCCGCCAACCTCACCGCCGGCGCCAAGTACGGCTACCTCCTCATCTGGGTACTCGTACTCGCCAACGCGATGGCCGTCCTCGTGCAGTATCTGTCCGCGAAACTCGGTCTCGTCTCCGGCAGATCCCTGCCCGAAATGCTGGGTCAGCGCCTGCGTAAGAACAACCGCCGCGCCTTCTGGCTCCAGGCCGAGATGATGGCGATCGCGACCGACGTCGCCGAAGTCATCGGCGGCGCCATCGCACTCAACCTGCTCTTCAACATCCCGCTCTTCCTCGGCGGACTGATCACCGGATGCGTGTCGATGGTCATCCTGACGATCCAAAGTCGGCGCGGACAGCGCACTTTCGAGTTCGTGGTCATGGGATTGCTGGCCATCATCACCATCGGCTTCCTGACCGGGCTCGCCTTCACCGACGTCTCCGGCAGCGAGGCCGTCGCCGGACTGGTCCCCCGCTTCGAAGGAACCGAGACCGTACTGCTCGCCGCCAGCATGCTCGGAGCAACGGTCATGCCGCACGCGATCTACCTTCACTCCGCATTGGCACGTGATCGCCACGGCCACATCAAACCCGGCCCACGGTTGCAGCGACTACTCAAAGTCACCCGTTGGGATGTCGTCGTCGCGTTGATCATCGCCGGTGGCGTGAACATCGGCATGCTGCTGCTGGCCGCTTCGGCGCTGCGCGGAGTACCCGGCACCGACACCATCGACGGCGCGCATGCCGCGATCGAGAATTCGCTCGGCCCGGGCATAGCCGTGGTGTTCGCGATCGGCCTCCTCGCCTCCGGACTCGCGTCAACCTCCGTGGGATGCGCGGCCGGCGCCGAGATCATGCATGGTCTTCTGGCCATTCGCATTCCGGTGATCACACGCCGGATCGTCACGCTCATCCCGGCACTGATCTTGCTCGGACTCGGCGTCGACCCGACGCTGGCGCTCGTGCTCAGCCAAGTGGTCTTGAGCCTGTGCATCCCCTTCGCGATCATCCCGCTGGTGCGAATGACCTCGGACCCCGAACTCATGGGCGACGCGCGCAATGCCCCGCTCACGACCGTCGCGGCGTGGATTGCGGCGGGCTTGATCGTTGCACTCAACGTCGCTCTGCTGGTTCTGACGGTGACAGGCTAGAGCACCGGAGCCACCCAACGCGTCCCTCACAAACGCGCTGGACGGCTCCGGCCGGACTAGGAGACTTGCTCGGCGAGAGTGGCCTTGGCCCAGCGATAGTCGGCCTTTCCGCTGGGAGAACGCCTGATCGACGGAACGTTCATGACGGTGCGCGGCACTTTGTACCGAGCGACCTGCGACGCGCAATGCTCACCGATCTCGGCAGCGTCCGGGACGTCGAAGCCTTCGCGGGTCGTGATGACCGCAGCGACGCGCTCACCGAACTTCGCATCCGGAATTCCCGCGACCAGAGCGTCGAGCACCGCCGGGTGACTCTTGAGCGCCTGCTCGACCTCTTCCGGATACACCTTCTCCCCGCCGGTGTTGATGCACTGAGAACCACGCCCCAGCAAGACGATCGAGCCGTCGGCTTCCACGCGCCCGACGTCGCCGAGCACCGACATCCGCACCCCGTCGATCACCGGGAACGTAGCCGCGGTCTTGACCGGATCATTGAAGTAGCCGACCGGCACGTGACCGCTGCGAGCGATGTAACCGGTCTCGGGCGATCCCGGCTCCAGCGGCCGCATCCTTTCGTCCACGACGCGGGTCTCGTCGCGAGCGGCGATGCGCATCAGGCCGTCTTCGCCGATCTCCAGATTGCCGTCGACGCCCGACTCCGAGGAGCCGAATCCGTCGCGGATCACCAGGTTCGGAAGCATCGACTTGAGCTGCTCCCGCAGTGAGAGCGAGAACAAGGCTCCGCCGGACGAGACCATTCCGACCGTGCTGAGGTCGTAATCTGCTGCGTTTGCTGCCAATTCGTCTGCGAGCGGACGTGCCATCGCGTCTCCGACGACGGTGATGGAGACGGCCTTCTCACTTCCGGCGAGCTGCAGCGTCGCCTTCGCGTCGAACCGCGCCATGAGAATTGCGTTGGCGCCCATGAAGAATCCGGTGAACAGCGAGTACGACGCCGCACCGTGCATCAGGGGTGCGGTACTGAGCATGTTCATCGCGGGGACGTTCGGCACCGCGGCGAACAGAGCCTCAGCGGTCGTGTGCGGCGGACCGAACGGATTTCCGCCGGTGAGCGCCGCGAAGTAGAAGTCTTCATGACGCCACATGACACCCTTGGGCATCCCCGTCGTGCCGCCGGTGTAGATGACGAAGAGGTCGTCGTTGCTGCGGGGCGCGAAGTCACGAGTAGCGGGCTGCTCCGCGGCAGCGTCGGCAAATCGAACGACGTCGACGCCTTCGATATCGCGGACGGCTGACTCGCCGACGACAACGACGTGCTTGATGCCGGGCGCGGCCGGGAGAACCGTCTCCACGACGGAAACGAACTCCTCGTCCACGATCAGTGCTACCGACTGCGAATCGTTGTACAGATAGGTCAGTTCGGCGTCGACGTAGCGATAGTTGACGTTGATCGGGACCGCGCGAATCTTGAGGCACCCGAGCAAACTCTCGACGAACTCGATGCTGTTGCGCATGTGCAGAGCAACGTGATCGCCGGGCCCGACACCGACACTCGCCAGGTGGCGGGCGATGCGATTCGAGCCCTCGTCCAGCTCGACGTATGTGCGACGACGACCATCGCACACGAGCGCCGTGCGGTCCGGAATCAGATCCGAGATGCCCTCGTACAGATCTGCCAAATTCAGTGACACTGCTGGTGCCTTCCTTGATGTCCGGCCCGGTGAATTCGGGGCCGACCGTACTGCGTTTTCGGTGAGAACTATCCGACCCTGGAGCCGACGAATGTGGCCGAGAACTGAGCGGATCGGTGGTGACGCAAACGCGTACGCGGTGGGATCGCCGCGTCGCCCCAAGGTGGCATGCAGCGCTCGTGACCCAGATCACCGCTCCCGCTGAGTGAGACTCCTCCTCAGTCGGCCAAACTTCTGTTCAAAACTAGAACTAATTCTGATTTCGCTCGAATGATTTTTTCGGAACGACTACCGAACTCTCGACTTCAAATTAGAATGAATACTAATTCTGCAAGACGTACCCGACCGCCCGGATCGAAGGAGCACGACATGACGCAATCACTGAGCTTGGAAGGCAAAGTTGCCGCCGTCACCGGCGCCGGCGCCGGCCTGGGTCGCGCCGAAGCACTCGGACTCGCGGCTGCCGGTGCAGCCGTCATCGTCAACGACATGGGTGCAGCGGCCAACGACGTGGTCGACGAGATCAAGGCCGCAGGTGGACAGGCACTCGCCATCACCGGCGACGTCTCCGACTGGTCGCTCGGCGGGCGCATCATCGAAGAGGCTGTCAAGAACTTCGGATCCTTCGACATCCTCGTCAACAATGCAGGCATCCTGCGCGACAAGATGATCTTCAACCTGACCGAATCCGATTGGGACGACGTCATCCGCGTGCACCTCAAGGGCCACGCGGCCACCTCGCACGCAGCCGCAGTCCACTGGCGCGCAGCCAGCAAGGCAGCCGACGCACCGGTCTACGGCCGCATCATCAACACCTCTTCCGAGGCTTTCCTCTTCGGCAGCGCCGGGCAGCCCAACTACTCGGCAGCCAAGGCCGGTATCACCGCGCTGACGCTCTCGAGCGCAGCAGGTCTCTCCCGCTACGGCGTCCGCACCAACGCGATCTGCCCTCGTGCCCGCACCGCCATGACGGCAGAAGCCTTCGGCGAGAACAACACCGGCGTCGTCGGCCTCGATCCGCTTGCACCCGAGCGCGTCGCGACCCTGGTCAGCTACCTCGCATCCCCCGATTCCGACGAGATCAACGGACAGGTCTTCGTCGTCTACGGCAAGATGGTGGCGTTGATGGAAGCACCCAAGGTCGAGAACCGTTTCGACGCAGCCGGATCCGCGTTCACCGTCGAAGAACTCGGTGGCCAGCTCTCGTCTTACTTCTCCGGCCGTGGGCCGTACGAGACCTACGCCGCCTACAGCATCGCCGGCCTCGAAAAGATTGCACTTGCAGTCGACGAGACCGCAACAGTTTGAGCAGCACTTACAAAGAGGAGCGTTTCATGAGGTTGAACGGCAAGGTAGCGATCGTCACCGGCGGCGCCGGTGGAATCGGTCGTGCCATCACCCGAGTCTTCGCCCGTGAAGGCGCGAAGGTCCTGTTCGTCGACATCAACGACGAGCAGGGCCAGGCCCTCGAACAAGAACTGGCCGGCTCCGGCAAGTTCCTGAACGTCGACCTTGCTGCCGCCGGTTCGGCCGAGCAGATCCGTGACGCCGCGCTCGAGGCTTTCGGCAAGCTCGACATCCTGGTGAACAACGCTCACGCGTCCCGTCAGGCTCCGTTGCTCGAAACCACGCAGGACATGTTCGACCTGTCCTTCAACACCGGTTTCTACCCCGTTGTCCACCTCATGCAGGCGTGCCACGACGAACTCGCGAAGACCAAGGGTTCGGTCGTCAACTTCGCGTCGGGTTCAGGTTTGGACGGAATGCCGACCCAGACGTCCTACGCTGCGGCCAAGGAAGCTGTGCGAGGCCTGACGCGCGTCGTCGCCAACGAGTGGGCGCCGGAAGGCATTCGGGTCAACGTGGTCTGCCCGTTCGCCGCCACCGAAGGCGTCGTCAAGTGGCAGGAAGCCTTCCCTGAGCGCGCAGCCGCATCGGTTGCCAAGGTGCCTCTCGGACGCATCGGTGATCCCGAAACCGACATCGCTCCCGTCGTGGTATTCCTGGCGAGCGACGATTCCAAGTACATGACCGGACAGACGTTGATGGCCGACGGCGGCAGCATCAAATTGCGCTGAGTCGAAATACTTCTCGGTGGGCTCAGCTCACCGAGAAGAGTTTCGCAGCGTTGTCGTGCACGACGGCTCGCAGCCATTCGTCTCCGAGATCGAAGCGCGTAACCGCTTGCAAGGCTGTGAGATACGGGTACGGAATGTTCGGGAAGTCGCTACCGAACAGAATCCGGTCCTGCATGTCGACGAGCCGTGATACGTCCGCCTTCGGGAAGGCACACTGCTCTTCCGTGAAGTCGGTGAACGCCATGGTCGTATCCAGGCGGACATTGCCGTAAGCCTCTGCCAGATCGAGGAATTCGCTGTACTCGGGCATCCCCATGTGGGCGACGATCAACGACAGGCGCGGGTACCGTGCGAGCAGCGAAGCAATGCGATCAGGTCCCGTGTACTCCCCCGGCGCCGGTCCCGATCCACAATGGATCACGATGGGCGTCTCGGAGTCCTCGAGCTGACCCCAGACCTTGTCGAGCAGAGGGTCGTTCGGGTCGTAGTTTCCGACCTGGATGTGGGACTTGAAGATTCGCGCGCCCGAATCCAGGGCCTTTCCGACGTACGACGCCGCCGACTCCTCGGGATAGAACGTGGCCGTGTGCAGGCAATCAGGTGTTTGCGCGGCAAATTCGACGGCCCACTGATTGAGCCACTCTGCCATCGCGTGCTTGTGCGGGTAGATCATCGACGTGAAAGCCCGGACACCGAACTCGCGGAGACGGTGTACCCGCTCCTCCTCGGCAAGTCGGTAGGCGATGGGCCAAGGACGACCGATCATCGGTCCCGCCGAATCGAAGTAACCCCACACCTTGTCCATGACGCTCTTCGGCATGAAATGGGTATGGACGTCGATCACGCCAGGAACACCCAACTCGCGCCAAAAAGCCCGAACCTCGGCGATCTCCTCCGGTCCAGTCGATGGGACCTCTTCGGTACACACGTCTGACACCCCTTTCGTTCGCTCGACCATACCGAGTGCCGTCGCGCTCACCGGGACAGGTCGTTGACGGCCCGCCCGGAGCACCCGAATGTGAACCCATCTTGCCGATCACCGTTGGAGGTTGAATGTCTCAGGCCGAGTCCGAAGTGGGGTCGATCAGTGCCGTCGAGGAACTGCTCGCAATCGAGGAAATCAAGCGTGTGTTCGCCGCGCGCCTACGCTGCATGGACACCAAGCAGTGGCACGTCTACCCAACCCTGCACACCGCAGACGTCGTCAGCGAGACGTGGGGCGGACTCCCGACAGACAAGCAACCCAAGACCGGCGACACCTCGAACCAGGTAGTGGGCATCGACAAACTCACCGCGGCAATTCGGAACATGCTCGACGGCGACATCCCCCTCACCACGGCGCACCACGCACACACTCCCGAAATCGTGCTGACCTCGCCCACCACCGCAACCGGCATCTGGGCGATGGAGGACATGCTGTGGTGGAACGACGGCGAGAAAGAACTGCACCTACACGGCTACGGCCACTACCACGAGAAATACCGCAAAGAAGACGGCAAGTGGCTGATCAGCTACCGAACCCTCACCCGGCTCCGTGTCGACCAGGACCCCGGATTCTTCCGATTCATGAAAGCGCTGTGACGAAGTGACCAACCCGCTGTTCCAACCGCTCCGCATCCGTTCGCTCGAACTGTCCAACCGCATAGTCATGTCGCCGATGACGCGCACGTACTCCATCGAAGGTGTGCCCGGCCGCGACGTTGCCGACTACTACCGCCGACGAGCTGAGGGCGGCACCGGACTGATCGTCACCGAAGGCGTCGCGATCGATCACGAGACTGCTGTCGACCACGCCAACGTCCCCAACCTCCACACTCCCGCTGCTCAGGCCGGATGGCGGAAGGTAGTCGACGACGTGCACGCTGCGGGCGGCAAGATCGTGCCTCAGCTCTGGCACGTCGGACCTTTGTGGGGCGCGATGACGCAGATGGACCCCTCACTCAAGCCGATGCGCCCCTCTGGCGAATGGGGCCCGCTCGGCGTCACCTCGTACTCCGCTGCCTACGTCGAACGCGCACAGGCCAGCACCGAAGCGATGACCGAGCAGGACATCCAGGACGTCATCGACGCGTACGTCCGTAGCGCGAAGCACGCCGTCGAACTCGGCTTCGACGGCATCGCGATCCACGGCGGTCACGGCTACCTCCTCGATTCCTTCTTCTGGGAGGGCACCAACCAGCGCGACGACGCGTGGGGAGGCGACCTGGAGCGTCGTACCAGGTTCCCGGCCGCCGTCGTCGCCGCGATCCGCGCGGCCATCGGACCGGATCTGCCGATCATCTACCGTTTCTCACAGCACAAGCAGCAAGATTTCACCGCGAAGATCGCCGAAACCCCCGAAGAGTTGGGCGTCATCCTGGGCGCGCTGGTCGACGCCGGAGTCGACGTTCTCGACGCCAGCATCAGGCGTTTCGACGTGCCGGCCTTCGAAGGCAGCGATCTCTCGTTGGCGGGTTGGGCGAAGAAGCTGACCGGCGCCGTCACGATGGCCGTCGGCAGCGTCGGTATCGGAAAGTCGCTGCGGGACAGCCGCATCGAAGGCGTCGCACCTGTAGTCGACAACATCCCACAGCTCGAGGAGCGCATCGGCAGCGGAGAGTTCGATCTGATCGCGATCGGCCGTCTCCATCTCGCCGATCCTGCATTGGCAACTACCCTGCGCGCCGGTGGCCCGCTACCGGCGTTCGATCGAGCGGTGCATGAGGGCAGCTTGATCTAGGGGCTCCGCCCCTGTGCGCCTTTCCGGTAGTTCGCACTACCAAAAAGGCGCACAGGGCCGAAGGCCTTTATGTTCGACCCATGACTACTTTCAACGCCTGGGTCGCCCGCGACAGCGACGGCACCATCGACTTCGCCCCCGAAACCGTCGACGAATCCTTCCTCCCGGCAGGTCAGGTCACCATTCGCGTCGAGTACTCGAGCGTCAACTACAAGGACGCGCTCGCGGTCACGCCGAAAGGCGGGGTGGTTCGCGAGTACCCGATCGTCCCCGGCATCGACGTCGCCGGCGAGGTCATTGCCTCCGAGTCCGACGCATTCGCCCCGGGAGACAAGGTGGTCGCACATGGCTACGAGATCGGGACCGCCCGCAACGGCGGCTACGCCGAGATCGCCCGTTTGCCTGCCGAGTGGGTCGTGAAGCTCGACGGCATTTCCACCGCCGACGCTGCTGCGATCGGCACGGCAGGATTCACCGCAGCCATGAGCGTCCAAGCCATTCTGGCCGGCGGAGTGAAGCCAGCCGACGGTCCCGTCCTGGTGACGGGCGCGAGCGGCGGAGTCGGCACCGTCAGCGTCGACCTTCTGGCAAGCGCGGGCTTCGACGTGGTCGCCTCCAGCGGCAAGCCAGGCGCGGCAGACCTTCTGACGTCACTCGGTGCGTCTTCGGTGATCGGCCGGCTCCCCGAGGATCCCGACGCCAAGCCTCGCCCGCTCGGAAAATCTCAGTGGGCGGCGGCCGTCGACTGCGTCGGTGGAAAGACCCTCGCTCACGTTCTGAGCACGATCAACTACGGCGGTGTTGTCGCTGCCAGCGGATTGACCGGTGGCGCCGCGCTGCCTACGACCGTGCTGCCGTTCATTCTCCGCGGAGTCTCACTGCTGGGCATGGACTCGGTATTGATGCCGATCGAACCCCGTCGCGCGCTGTGGGCCCGTCTGGGCTCCGACTTGGCCCCACGTCATCTGAAGGAGATCACGAACCTCGTTGCCGTCCGCGACGTCGTCTCGGTGATCGATCAGGTCCGCGAAGGCAAGTACACCGGCCGGGCGCTGGTTCAGGTTGCCGACGGGTTCTGAACCGCTCAGAAAAGTGTGAACAAATCTGCTGGTTCTTCGGCCGTCGTGGACTTCTCCTTGTAGGGGGAGTTCACGGCGGTCGGTTCCTTCTTCACCGGGGCAGCAAGCGGCACCGATGCGATGTCCCCCGAGACGATGGCGCGTGCGGCTTCGCCGGCCAGCTTGTCTGCCATTTCGTTGTAGTGGTTGCCGACGTGCCCGCGCACCCAGCGAAAGCGCACCGGTCCGACACGATCGGTGATGGCTCGATCGATACTCTGCACCAGTTCGAGGTTCTTGACCGCCCCGCCGCTCGCGGTCTTCCAGCCCTTGCGCTTCCAACTGGGCAACCATTCGGAAGCGCACTTGATGGCGTACTGCGAGTCGGATTCGATGAGTAGAGGATCAGCACCGGGATGGGCGACGACGGCCTCGAACAGAGCACGCAACTCGGCAATCTGGTTGGTGCCGGACGCTTCTCCGCCGGACATGCTCGGACCCTCGTGATTGACCCACGCCCAGCCGATAGCCCCACCGGGGTTTCGCAGACAGGATCCGTCGGTGCTCACGATGATCATGGCTCGGACAATACGTTGCGCCACCGACACACGCCTTAACGGAGGATGGACGGTGGCGATACGCTGACCTCGATGACGCCGCTATCTCCGGTCGACGAAGTCACGGTGACTTCTCAGCGACCGCTCGATGCCGCGCTGACGCTCAGCCCGCATCAGCGCGGACCCGGCGACCCCGCACATCGACGGTCAGCCGACGGAGCGATCTGGCGAGTTTCCCGCCAACTTTCGGGTCCTGTGACCTACCGCATCACCCAGTCGGATCGCCATACGGTCCGGGTACAGGCCTGGGGTCCCGGCGCCACGGAATTCCTGAACGGCGCCGAAGCGCTGCTCGGTCTCGACGACGAAGCCGAAGATTTTGCCCCCGAACATCCCAAGCTCGCCGAAGCTCATCGACGCTTCCCTCATCTGCGCATCGGCCGCACCGGCCGCGTCATGGAAGCTCTCGTTCCCGCGATCCTCGAGCAACGAGTCCACGGCATCGACGCATTTGCCGCGTGGCGCCGCCTGCTGACCAAGTTCGGGGAGCGCCCACCCGGCCCCGCGCCCGACGGAATGCGAGTTCCACTCACCGCGGACCAATGGCGTCGAATGCCGTCATGGGAATTCCATCGCGCGAACGTCGATCCAGCGAGGTCCAAGACGATCGTTCAGTGCGCTCGCGTCGCCGACCGCCTCGAGCAGGCATCCACGTTCCCCAGAACCGAGGCGACCAAACGGTTGCGAGCGGTACCCGGCGTCGGGATCTGGACTGCCGCCGAAGTGGCTCAGCGTGCATTCGGCGATTCAGATGCACTCTCGGTCGGCGACTACCACCTCGCTGCCGTCGTCGGGTGGTCACTGCTGGGTGAACCGATCGACGACGCCCAGATGGTGCAGTACCTCGCTCCCCTTCAACCGCATCGATACCGCGCCGTGAGGCTTCTGCAGGTCAGCGGGCAAGCCGTCAAACCCAAGTTCGGTCCGCGAACTGCCGTTGCCGACCACCGTTGGCACTGAGCATCAGGAGTTGGAAAATGTCGACCCGATACGCACACATCGCCTTCTCCCCCGCTGCGGTGGAGCGTCAGCGGTCGACCGGAAGTTTCACCGTGTACGGTTCGAAACTCGATCAGCCCGACGAGGGCCCGATGGAATTCGATTTCCGCGCGCAGGGATTCGTGAAATCCGTGGATTCCTTCTTCATGTCCACGGTGACGCCCGACGGTTGGCCGTACGTCCAACATCGCGGCGGCCCGCGCGGATTCCTGCATGTGTTGGGCCCGAATCGAATCGGATTCGCCGATCTCCCCGGCAATCAGCAATTCGTGACGCTCGGCAATCTGGAAGAGAACAATCGCATCTCGCTGTTCGTCATCGATTACCCGACGCGAACGAGATTGAAGATCTACGGGCGTGCGCAGGTGATCGAAGCGGACGAGGACCCTGCACTACTGCAACAGCTCTTGCAAGTCCCCGGCGGCACCATGACGGCAAAAGCCCAGCGTTCCATCGTCATCGACGTCGAAGCGTTCGACTGGAACTGCAGTCGAAACATCACGCCACGCTTCGACAAGGAGCGCATGGACGAATCCCTCGCTCTGGCACGCCAACCCCTGCAAGCCGAGGTAGATCGGCTTACTGCCGAGGTCGAAGAATTGCGTGCGCGGTTGTCGAAAAACGAATGAGACTAGGCGGTTTCAGGGCACTCGGAGTCGGGTAGCCACCAAACACGGCCCGTCGCGCGGAGACGACGGGTCCCGTTGTGCCCGAGGAGGTCCGCACGATCGATCCAGACGGTGGAGTTCTGGTTAACGAACTGCACCGCCACCATTCACGACTGGTTCCACACAGACAGATTGGCCGTCCCCATGAAACTGTCCCGAACTCTCACCATGTCCGTTCTCGTCGTCGCCGCAGTCGGCGCCGGAGCCGGCACCGCGGTCGCAGCGCCCCCGAATGCGGGCTTCGATCCGTCCCAACCCCTACTGACACCGACCGCAGAGTCGAACAGCCAGGCGGCGTTGATGCTCTTCCCCGGTAACGATCCGAAGCAGGCCGCGTTCGACACGATGGCCAACGAGGTCAATATCGGCTGGAACAACGGTGGTCTGCAGTCGACCCTGATCGGAGCCAACCTCGGCGTCGGAATCGGCTGCCTGTCGATCTTCCCGAACTTCATCGCCGGCTGCATCGTCGGTGGAGTCATCGGCACGGTTGCCGGAGTCGGCGCAGGAATCACCAACGGAAACCCGAACGCTGCGCCGGCCGTCGAGAAGTTCTTCGCGACTCCTTGAGTAGCGCTCAGCTGTGCGTGTGCCCGGGGGTGGGTGTCTCGTCGTGAAAATGTGTGGCGCCGATCGAATGCAGCAGCTGGTGAACGGTGTCGTCCGCCAGTTGGTATCGCATCGATCGGCCGTCGCGGGTCGCGCTCACCCACCCCTGGCTACGCAGTAGCCGCAGCGCATGTGAGACGGCTGTGCCGCTCATCCCCAGCGCCACGGACAAATCCGTGACGCAGATACCCGGTGCGTGATGAAGGCAGAGCAACAGACGCAGACGATTGGTGTCGGAGAGAAGCTCGAAGCGACCGGACCAACTGGTGACGTCCAAACCCTCGAGTGCGGCCCTGGCGCGACGAACATCCTCGACGCTCAGCGCGCCACTGGTGTCTGCTGCGCCTGCATTCGTCAACCGACTGCCTCCGTAGAACTTCCGATCCCCCGCCGCAAGTGTACCCAGAAGCGAACCTCGTCAGGCAGACTCCACCACGGCCGCCATACCCTGGCCACCGCCGATACACATGGTCAACAGCGCTTTTCCGCCGCCGCGTCGGCCGAGTTCGTGAAGCGCGGTTGTTGCCATACGCGCACCCGTCGCTCCCACGGGGTGCCCGAGCGAGATGCCGGAACCGTTGACGTTCAGGCGATCGAGGTCCTCGAATCCCCATTCCTTCACGACGCCGAGAACCTGGCACGCAAACGCCTCGTTCAGCTCGACCAGATCGAAATCGGCAAAGCGTGCCCCGGTGCGAGCAAACAGTTTCGAGACGGCGGCAACCGGCCCGAGGCCCATCAGCGCCGGTTCACAACCGGCCGCGGCCCAACTGTCGAGGAACCCGATGGGTTCCAGCCCCAGCTCGTCCAGACGATCCTCGGCGACAACCAACATCGCTGCCGCAGCGTCGTTCTGCTGGCTGGCGTTACCGGCGGTCACGACGCCTCCCTCGGTCACCGCACGCAGCCGTGCCAGGGTTTCGAGTGAGGTATCCGGACGAATCCCCTCGTCAGCACGAAACTGTGTGACGTTCCCTTTTCGATCCGTCAGTTCGACGGCGACGATTTCGGCATCGAAGCGGCCGGATTCTCTTGCCAGTGTTGCCTTTCGGTGGCTGTCGACGGCGAAGGTGTCCGACTCTTCCCGCGTGATCCCGCAGCGTGTCGCGACGTTCTCGGCCGTTTCGATCATTCCGCTGATCCGACCGAATCGCCACTCGGGTTGCGAGCGCTCGCGGCCACGATCGAGGCGGTCGAACAGTTGCAGCCCACCGGATCTGGTGCCCCACCGCGCTCCGGTGGTGTAGTGCTCGATCCCGCTCATCGATTCGACGCCACCCGCGAGAACCACGTCGGCCGCACCCGTCTGGACCATCATGGCCGCGGAAACGATGGCCTGCAGACCCGTTCCACATCGGCGATCCGTCTGGAAGCCGGCTACCGAAATCGGCAACCCGGCCTCGAGCGCCGCCCACCTTCCGATGCACGGTGCCTCCGAATTGGCATACGACTGCCCCATCGCGACGTCGTCGATGCGGGACGGATCGATTCCGCTACGACGCACGGTCTCCTTGACGACGGTGGCAGCCAGACTTTCCGCAGGCACGTCACGAAGTGCCCCTCCGAAACGGCCCACCGCGGTTCTGACCGGCGCGACCAATGCTGCTCGTTTCACAACTGACCTCGAATCTCGTTCTGGAAGAATGGAAAAGGATTCAGGAGACCAACAGGCGCACGGTATCCGCTACCAGCGCAGGTTTACCCGCTCCTTCGATTTCGATCGTGTACCGCACGACTATCGTCGCGCCCTTCGCGGTGCGCTCGAAGGAAAGAATCTCCGCACCTGCCCGCACCGAAGAACCGACCTTGACCGGTTCGGGGAATCGCACCTTGTTGCTTCCGTAGTTCACGGTCATGGAGATTCCGTCGACACGCATCACCTGAGCGCCGAGCACCGGCAACAACGAGAGAGTCAGATAGCCGTGGGCGATGGTGCCGCCGTACGGACCCTGCGCTGCGCGCTCGGGATCCACGTGAATCCACTGGTGATCCTCGGTGGCGTCGGCGAACTTGTCGATCCGATCCTGTGTGACCGGGAACCACGCGCTGTAGCCCAAGTGCTCACCGACAGCCGTCTCTACTTCGTCGATTCCGTTGAAAATTCGCATAGTTCTCTCCTGAAAGGTGTTGAACAGCAAAGAAAAGTGCAGCGCTAATGTGCGCCGCGGCGCAGCGTCAATGTGCGCCGCGGCGCAGCGTGACCCGATACGTGTACTGCTCCGGCAAGAAATAGCTCACCGACAACTCGTTGGCAACGCCCTGCGCGTTGGAGTACAAACGGTCCACCCGCAACATGGCGTGGCCGATTTCGCAATCGACGTCCCTGGCAACGTCCGCCGTGGCCGGGGACACCGTGATCGATTGTGCTGCTTCGACAATCGGACTGTCGATCAGCGGTTCCAGCAAGCCGATCACCGTATTGGCGCTCACCGCACCGGCCGCCATGGCGGGCAGGTCGATGATCTGCCGCGCGATCGCCTCCGGCAGATGCGCCGTCGTCTGCACGAACGGAACTCCCTCGTGTATCCGCCGGAAGACCACGGTGTACACGACGTCGGTGTCGAGCCGAAGCCGACTGGCCGCCTCGATGTCCACGCGCCGTTGCAGCGGTGACACCACTTCCATCGTCGTGTCCCGCGAAAGGTTCATGAGATCTTCGATGGATCCGAGATGACGGAGATAGCGGCCGCTGTTCTCGGTCACGAACGTTCCGCGCCCGGGTACTCGGTACACGATGCCCTCGGCAACCAGATCGTGAAAGGCTCGGCGGACCGTCTGCCGACTCACGCCGTGATGCTGCGCCAGTTCGGATTCGGTGGGCAGTTGAATGCCGTCGCGGTAGGTACCGGCAGAGATCTGCTGACGAAGCTCACGAGAGAGGCGTTGGTACGCCGGCTCCGTCTCTCTTTCCTTACCGCTCATAGCGACATGATCCTACTTGCTCACCGATCCGTCACAGACCGCCGCGGGCAACCAGCTGCGAAACGATCACGTTGCGCTGAATTTCGTTGGTTCCCTCCCCGACGATCATCAGTGGTGCATCACGGAAATACCGCTCGACGTCGTACTCCGTCGAGTAGCCGTAACCGCCGTGGATGCGGACGGCGGACAACGCGATTTCCATCGCCACCTCGGAGGCGTACAGCTTGGCCATGCCCGCCTCCATGTCGCACCGCTCCCCACTGTCGTACATCTGCGCCGCGTGCCACGTCAGCTGCCGTGCGGCCGTCAGCTTCGTTGCCATGTCGGCGAGGTAATTGCCGATCGACTGGTGCTTCCAGATCGGCTGGCCGAAGCTCTCGCGCTGCTGCGCGTACGCAAGTGAATCTTCGAGTGCGGCCGTGGCGACGCCCAGTGCACGGCAAGCCACCTGGATACGGCCGGTCTCGAGCCCCTTCATCATCTGACCGAAACCCTTTCCGGGAGTACCGCCCAGAATGGCCGACTCGGAGATGCGGTAATTGTCGAAGGACAGTTCACAACTCTCGACGCCCTTGTATCCGAGCTTCGGGAGGTCGCGGGAGACGGTCAGCCCTTCGCCGTGCTCGACGAGAACGATCGAGATGCCCGCATGACGAGGGCTTGCGCTTGGATCGGTCTTGCACAGCAAGGCGATCACGCCGGATCGGCGGGCATTGGTGATCCATGTCTTGGCGCCGTTGACGACCAGATCTGTGCCGTCGCTCTTGGCGTTGGTTGTCATGGCCTGCAGATCGGAACCTCCGCCGGGCTCGGTGAGGGCCATCGTTGCCCGGATCTCGCCGGTTGCCATTCGCGGCAGGTACTTCACCTTCTGCTCTTCGGTACCGAACAGCGAGATGAGCTTGGCGACCACAGTGTGCCCGCCCATCGCTCCCGCCAGGGACATCCATCCGCGCGACAGTTCTTGCGTCACCTGCGCATAACAGGGCATGGACACCGGCGATCCGCCGTATTCCTCGGGAATCGCGAGCCCGTAGATCCCGATCTGCTTCATCTGATCGATCCACTTCTCGGGATACTCGTTCGCGTGCTCCACCTCCTGGACCGTGGGCTTGACCTCTCGGTCGACGAACCGGCGCACGGTTTCGATCAGGAATGTCTCTTCGTCGTTGAGCTTGAGCATGAATCCGCCTCGACTTGAAATAAGTTTGTACGGCCATATTTCGATATTGTTCGCGCAATGTCAATACCGCGCCTTGACATCGATACGCAGCAACTGCCAGCATCGAGGCAGTTCGGTGCACATCAACGCCGTTCACGGCAGCTCATCCACTTCACAACTGGCCGTACATTTGATTTCCAGATCGAGGTAATCGACACACTATGGACGAGAACCACTACCGCGCCACCAGACGTCGCGCGTCCCTGGTCGCGCCGGGTTCAGACGAGCGCAAGGCACGCAAAGCACTCTCTTCGAACGCAGACGAGGTGATTCTCGACCTCGAAGATGCCGTCACTTCGACGAACAAGGACCTGGCGCGAACCCTCGTGAGCACCTTGGTGCACGAGTTCGGTAGGGCGCGCACCATCTCGGTCCGAATCAACGGCCTGACCACACCATGGGCCCGCGACGACCTGATCGCCTGCGGCGCCCTCGGAGAATCGCTGACGAGCGTGATCGTCCCGAAGGTCGAGTCCGCCGACGAACTACTCGAGGCCGAGCACATCCTCTTCACTGCCGGTGGGCACCACACCACCCTGCAAGCCCTGATCGAAACTCCGCTCGGCGTCCAGAATGCCGACTCCATCGCCCGCGCGACTCCTCGTCTCCAAGCCGCAATCATCGGATACGCCGATCTCGGTGCAGCGCTTGGCCGTTCACGCTCGGCACTGCCTGAACACTGGCTTGCCGTCCAGGACAGAATTCTGATCGCCTGCCGCGCAGCCGGCGTCGCAGCCATCGACGGGCCCTTTCTCGGCATCACCGACGACGACGCTTTCCGCCATGCCGCGCACTGGACCAGCGCCCTCGGGTTCGACGGCAAATGGGTCATCCACCCGGCACAGATCGACTCGGCCACTACCGCATTCACTCCTTCGGACGACGCCGTCAATGACGCCCGACGGGTACTGACCGCACTCGAAGAAGCCGAAACCCTGGGTTCGGGTGCCGCCCAACTCGACGGCCAGATGCTCGACGAAGCTGTGGCCGTGGCAGCGCGTCGTACGGTTGCCCGAGCCGAAGGAGTCACCGTATGAGCGAGCACTACGTGGGAGGCCCGTACTTCGACGAGCTCACCCATGGTCAGATCTTCGACGAAGCCCCCGCGGTGACGTTGACCAGTGGACTCGCCGCCTCCCATCAGGCGATCCTCGGTGACCGCATGCGCCTGCCTCTCGACGCACACTTGTCGTCGAGCGTCACGGGTTCCGGTGCACCAGTGGCAAATCCAGGACTGGTCACCGACATCGCCATCGGCCAGTCAACCGTGGTCACACACCACGTCAAGGCGAACCTCTTCTACCGTGGACTGCGATTCCACCGTTTCCCGGTACTCGGCGACACCCTGTACACGCGCACCGAGGTTGTCGGTCTACGCGAGAACTCGGCCAAGCCGGGACGCGGCGCCACCGGACTTGCCGCGCTACGGATGACGTCTGCTGATCAGAACGGCAACACGGTCCTCGACTTCTACCGCTGCGCCATGCTCCCCCTGAGCCCCGACCCGATCGAGGCGAGAACTCGCCACGCCGACGACCTCGGGGCGATCGGTCCGTCCGAACCGGCTCCGTACGTATCACCTGACGGTTGGGACCTCGACACGTATCGAGAGCGGGTACCCGGCAGGCACTTCGATTCCGATTTGGTGGGCTCCGTCTTCCACAGCAGCGGCGACGTCGTCTCCAGCGCACCCGAACTTGCCCGGCTGAGCTTGAACATCGCAGCGACGCACCACGACGATCGCGTCGGCGCCCACGGTCGCCTCGTCTACGGCGGCCACACCATCGGGATCGCACTCGCCCAGGCGACTCGCGCTCTGCCCAACGTGGTGACGGTTCTCGGGTGGCACTCGTGCAATCACACCGGACCCGTTCACGAGGGCGATACCCTCACGAGCGAACTGCACGTCGAAAACTCGTCGCCCCTCGAACACGGAACTGCAGTGCAACTGCGTTCGCTCGTGTTCTCCCACAATGCTTCTGCAACACAAACTCCGGTTCTCGACTGGCGTTTCACCGTGTTGATGGCATGAGCACACACTCTTCTATCACGGAGGACCACACATGACTCATAGCCCAGGCCCGCTGTCCGGGCTTCGCATCGCCGAGGTCTCGAGCTTTGTCGCCGCGCCGCTGTGCGGACTGACGCTCTCCCAACTCGGCGCCGAGGTGATCCGGATCGACCCGATCGGAGGTGCCTCCGATTACAATCGCTGGCCCGTCACAGACAAGGGCGAGAGCATCTACTGGACCGGACTCAACAAAGGCAAACGGTCACTGTCAGTGGACATGCGCGCCGAACGCGGCCAAGAACTGATACGCCAACTGGTCACGGCGCCGGGACCTGGCGGCGGAATCCTGGTCACCAACGCCGGCGGCCGTAAGTGGATGAGCCACGACTCCCTGGCCCAGTTGCGTAGCGACGTCATCACCCTCGAGATCCTCGGACGCCGCGACGGCAGCCCCGGAGTCGACTACACGGTCAACGCCGCCTTGGGATTTCCACAGATCACCGGCCCCGCCGACTACGCCGGAGTTGTCAACCACGCACTGCCCGCCTGGGACGTCGCATGCGGGCTCTACGCCGCCCTGTCGATCACTGCCGCAGTGCGCCAACGTGACTCGACCGGACATGGATCTCGGATCACGCTCCCACTCGAAGACGTCGCATTGGCCACCGCGGGAACCCTCGGTTACCTCACCGAGGTACAAGTGAACGGTCGCAGTCGCGAGTCCGGCGGAAACGCCGTCTACGGCACGTACGGAATCGATTTCGTCTCCAGCGACAACGACCGGTTCATGATCGTTGCACTCACTACCCGCCATTTCCGCGACCTCGCGTCGGTCACCGGCACCACGGCGGCTGTCGACGCTGTCGAAGCTGCACTCAGAGCCGACTTCTCCACCGAAGCGGATCGCTACCGTCATCGAGAGGTACTCACTGCTCTGTTCTCACATTGGTTCCGGGAACACAACGGCGCCGAGATCGCTGCAGCGCTGGACACATCGTCGGTTCTGTTCGAGAGGTACCGCAGTTTCGAGGAAGTGGTGAAATCTGGCGAACTGGAGAACAACCCGATGTTCTCCGCACTCGATCAACCTCGAATCGGAAGCTACCTGGCTGCCGCCAATCCTGCCTCGTTCGACGGCGCACACCTGGGTACCGGACCCGCCTCCGAGGTCGGCGGCGATTCGATCGCGGTGCTCGCCGACATCCTCGGAACCAACGCCGATCACGCCTCGACGCTGATCGCGGACGGCGTCGTCGGGGTTCCGGCGAACTGACCTACCCGGAAGATGTTTTCGGCCTCGGAACATTTGTTCCGAGGCCGAGAACATGTCGAGAGTGCGTCAGAGACCAAGATCCTTCGCGATGATGGTCTTCATGACTTCACTTGTGCCACCGTAGATTCGTGTGACACGCGTGTCTGCGTAAAGACGCGCGATGGGATACTCGGTGATGTAGCCGTACCCGCCGTGCAATTGGAGGCACTTGTCGATCACTCGACCTGCCGCCTCGGTGCAGAACAGTTTCGCCTTCGCTGCGTCGGGAATCGTCAGAGTGCCGCGGTCATGACATTCGAGTGCGTTGTCGGACACCAGCTGGATGGCATCAACCTCGGTAGCGCATTCGGCCAGAACGAATTTGGTGTTCTGGAAGGCCGCGACCGGCTTGCCGAACACCTTGCGGTCCTTGACGTAGTCGATGGCAAAGCGAAGCGCTGCACTGGCAGTGGCGGCCGCTCCGAACGCGATGGTCAACCGCTCCTGAGCCAGGTTGTGGGTCAGATAGCTGAAGCCGTCGCCCTCTTCTCCGAGTCGGTCCTCGACGGGCACCTTGACGTCGACAAACGAAAGCTCCGCAGTGTCGGAGGTCTTGAGCCCGATCTTGTTGATCTTGCGCCCCACCGAGTATCCGGGCGACGACGTATCGATCACCAGAATCGACAACCCCGTGCGCCGGTTCTCCGCTGTGCTGGGCGCGGTACGGCACACCACCAGGACGCGGTCGGCAAGTACTCCACCGGTGATGAACGTCTTGGAACCATTGACCACGTAGTGCGTACCGTCCTCCGACAGCTTGGCCGTGGTCGCGATGTTCGCCAGATCCGATCCTGTTCCCGGTTCGGTCATCGCAATCGCGAACATCAGATCTCCGGAAGCGAAGCCCGGCAACCAGCGGCTCTTCTGTTCTTCGTTCGCGTACTCGAGCAGGTAGGGCAGGATCAGGTTCGTATGCACCGACTGCGAGCCGAACGACGCCCCGGCGGCAGCAACTTCCTCGGCGACGACGACGTTGAACTTGAGCGACTTCTCGCCGCCTCCGCCGTATTCCTCCGGCACCTGAATTCCGAGTACGCCCAGCTCTCCGAGTCGTCGGTAGAAGTCACGGGGCGGGTGACCGTCCTCTTCCCACTTCTCGTGGACCGGGGTTACTTCCTTCGCGATGAAATCGCGAACGGTTGCCCGGAATGCCTCGTGATCCTCGTTGAACACGGTGCGCTGCATGTATGAACTCCAGTCGGTCAAGGGGACAGGGTGATCCTGATCTCACCTTGCCTCAATGTTCCGCATTCGATCCAACACTCATCGGCTATGCGTCCGATAGGGCGTACCAATATGGCCTGACCTGCGATACATAGGCAACCGCTATCGTTCCGATCATCGACGCGACATTGCTCAAAGTGATCCAGAACACGTTGAATGAGTCAGCCGGCAAACACACCACCATCGATCGCTTCGAGGCCGCGCTTCGAGCACGATCGCATCCGCCCACCAGTCTCGAAGGGACGCCACGTGACCCCCATCGCGCCACAGCGTAACGACGTCCAGCCCGAAGCAACAGCAACGCCAGATTCGTCAGCAGTTCCCGTCTTCGGTACCCGCAAGCGTGCGTGGACGATGACCGGGCTCGTCGTTTTCCTCTACATCGTCAACTACGCGGACAAGGCAGTCCTCGGAATCATCGCTCAGCCCCTCGCTCGTGAGCTCGGACTGAAGTCTTCGCAAATCGGCATGGTCGGCTCGCTCTTCTTCCTGATGTTCTGCATCGGTGGATTCCTCGCCGGACCGCTCAACAAGTACCTGACCCTGCGTTGGGCGCTGTTGATCCTGGCCGCAATCTGGTCCGTGGTCATGCTCCCCCTCGTTCTCGGCGCCAGCCTCGCGATGTTGATCGTCTCGCGCATGCTCCTCGGATTTGCCGAAGGCCCCAGTTCGGCGCTGATGCACACCGCGGCGTACTCGTGGCACCCGCCGGCCAAGCGCGGCCTTCCCGGCGCAATGCTCGCCGGATCCGCCTCTGTCGCAAAGATCGCCCTCGCGCCGGTACTGACCTTCATCGCCGTTCATTACGGCTGGCGCGCAGCGGTTCTCTCGCTCTCCGTTCTCGGTCTCGTGTGGATGGGTTGCTGGCTGGCCGGTTGGTCCGAGGGCCCGTACACGAGCAAGGCCGTCAAGGCGACCAAGACTGCAGATACAGAAGCACCCGAGGCAGCCGGGACAGCCACGAAGGCGGTCACCGAGCCCAACGTTCCGTGGCGCAAGATCCTGCTCTCCCGCACCTTCGTCAGCTGCTGCTTCCTCATCGCGACCATCTACGCGCTGACCACCGTCGTTCTCACCTGGTTGCCGTCGTACTTCGAGGTCGGCCTCGGATACAGTGCTATGCAGGCCGGTTCGATGTTCGCGCTGCCCTCGATCGTCGGTCTCGTCCTCATGATCACCTCCGGTTCCGTCACGGACAAGTTGATCGGCCGCGGCTTCACCTCTCGTACGGTTCGCGTCATCGTTCCCTGTGTCGGCGTTCTGATCTGCGGATCGATTCTCCTGTTCCTGCCACAGATCTCCACTCCCATCGTCGCTGTCGCCATGGTCTCGATCGGCTACGGGTTCTCGGCAATCACCTTCCCGCTCATCAACGCTGCGATCTCGGAGCTGTGCCCGCCGCAGCAGACTGCCGGAACGATGGGATTCTTCCTCGCCATCATGTCGATCGGTGGCCTGATTGCTCCTTACGCAACGGGAGTCATCGTGGACAACGCTGCAACCCCGGCCGACGGTTACGCCCAGTCCTTCCAGGCAATCGGCGTCATCGGAGTGATCGCCGCGGTTCTGGTCCTCGTCTTCGCCAATCCCGAGCGCGATCGCAAGCTCATCCGAGGCTGAGTACTCCACGTATAGCCATTCGCTAACAAAGCCATTCACCGAAAGACATTGCCGGGTCGACCCGCTCGTGATCGACTCGAGACACGCCCCGACCGCACAGTCGCAGAACCGGGCACGAACAGCAGGAGAGATACATGCGAGATGCCGTCATCGTCGACGCAGTACGTACACCGATCGGCCGTCGCGGCCGCGCCCTCTCGGAGATCCATCCGGCCGAGTTGTCCGCCCATGTACTGCGTGCGCTCGCTGAACGGACCGGACTCGACGCGGCGACGGTCGACGACGTGATCTGGGGTTGCGTCAGTCAGGTCGGCGAGCAGGCCGGAAGCATCGCCCGCACAGCGGCACTCGCTGCCGGCTGGCCCGACAGCGTTCCCGGCGTCACGCTGACCCGGGCCTGCGGATCGAGCCAGCAGGCAGTTTCCTTTGCTGCGGCCACCGTCATCTCCGGTCAGAACGACGTGGTCGTAGCCGGAGGCGTCGAATCGATGTCACGAGTACCGATGGGTACCGCCAGCAAGAACGGTGAGCATTTTCCGGCTTCGGTACTCGAACGCTACGGGGTGGACGGTTTCAGCCAGGGGACCGGCGCCGAGATGATGGCCCGCAAATGGGCACTCACACGAACAGCTCTGGACGAATACTCCCTCCGCTCACACGAACTCGCGGCCCGTGCCACCGATGAAGGGGCATTCACCGGGCAGATCACTCCGATCGCGGGCTTGTCCCAGGACGAAGGCATTCGGCGAGGCGGAAGTGTGGAGTCGCTCGCGAAGTTGCCCCCGGCCTTCGACACCGACGGTGCCATCCACGCCGGCAACTCTTCTCAGATCTCCGACGGGGCGGGCGCCACACTCGTCACGACCAGCGAGTACGCCCGGGCACGCGGGTGGAAGCCGCTCGTTCGTATTCACACCGCAGTGGTCGCAGCCGACGACCCGGTCATCATGCTCACCGGTCCGATTGCCGCCACCGCAAAGGCATTGGACCGCTCCGGATTGTCCATCGACGACATCGGCGCCTTCGAGATCAACGAGGCATTCGCCCCCGTCCCGCTTGCCTGGCAGGCTGAAACCGGCGCAGCCATCGATCGTGTGAATCCGCTCGGCGGCGCTATCGCGGTCGGCCACCCACTCGGCGGATCAGGTGCGATCTTGATGACTCGCCTGGCACATCACATGCGCGACAACGGAATTCGATACGGTCTCCAGTCGATGTGCGAGGCCGGCGGCATGGCCAATGCGACCATTCTCGAATTGATCTGACCCGACAACGCTTTCGGGCCGACACGTCATCCAGCAGGAAAGAAGAATTGATTCATGAAACTCGAGGGACTTTCCACCGCGATCACCGGCGGCGCTTCAGGCCTCGGCCTGGCAACCGCTCGACGGTTGCTCGACGCCGGAGCGCAGGTCACGTTGATCGATCTGCCTTCGTCCGACGGTAAGCAGGTGGCGGCCGATCTCGGTGCTGCCGCACAATTCGCCCCGGCCGACGTCACCGACAGCGAACAATTCGCCGAAGCACTCGACGCGGCGCACGAGCGCGGCGGCCTCCGCGGCGTCGTCCACTGCGCGGGCGCCGGGCGTCGTATGCGCATTCTCGACAAGGACGGAAAAGCCGGATCGGTCGAAGATTTCGAGTTCGTCGTCAAGCTGAATCTTGTCGGTTCGTTCAACGCACTCCGTCTCGGCGCCGAGCGGATGGCGGAACTCGGCGCAGTGGACGGTGAGCGAGGTGCCATCATCATGACGGCGTCGGTCGCAGCATTCGAAGGTCAGATCGGTCAGATCAACTACACAGCGTCCAAAGCCGGCATCGTCGGTATGACGGTCACCGCTGCCCGCGATCTCGCCAGCCGCGGAATCCGCGTAAACACCATTGCTCCCGGCATCATGGACACTCCCCTGCTGGCGCGCCTACGCGAAGACGTGCGCACGGCCCTCGAAGCCTCTGTTCCCAATCCCTCACGACTGGGTCGTCCGGACGAGTTCGGCCAGCTCGCCGTCTCGATGCTCGAGAACGGCTACCTCAACGGCGAGACCATCAGACTCGACGGCGCTATCCGAATGGCTCCCCGGTGACGGGCACCAGCGTGATCGCCAATCCACAACTGCGGCACAACATGCACTACCCGGATACCACCATGGCGTACTGGGCGCCCAGCATGGCGGCGCTCTACGGTGACCGCCTCGCCGTCGTGGACGGCGAGCGTACGTGCACCTTCCGCGAACTCGGTCAGCGCAGTGCGCAATTCGCCGGCGCACTGCGGC
This sequence comes from Rhodococcus sp. MH15, assembly GCF_019266045.1. Taxonomy (NCBI): domain Bacteria; kingdom Bacillati; phylum Actinomycetota; class Actinomycetes; order Mycobacteriales; family Nocardiaceae; genus Rhodococcus; species Rhodococcus sp. MH15. The sequence continues at coordinate 587,464 of NZ_LPNP01000080.1, read as the reverse complement.
AAGCCGGGGTGGGCGTCGGCGACGTGGTGTTGATGCACCTCGGGAACTGCGTCGAGTTCCTCCAGGCTTACTACGGATGCCTACAGGCCGGGGCGACAGTCACATTGGTCAACCCACTGCAGCCAGAGCTCGGCCTGCGCAAGCAGATCGAAGAGACGTCCGCCGTTGCTGCAGTGACTCAGAGTTCGCAGCTGCACGTACTGCTCGCGGCCGCTTCAGGAACCTCCGTGCGTACGATCGTGATGGTCCAGGACACCGAGGGCGCGCTCGACACACCGGAGTCGGTCGTCGCATTCGACTCCTTCATCGCCGATCTACCCACCGAATTCACCCCTGCCTCGGTTCGTAGCGACGACATCGCACACATCGCGTTCACCGGCGGAACCACCGGAGTCTCCAAAGGTGTTCGTGTTCTTCACCGCAACGTCGTCGGCAACATCACGCAGATGTGTGGGTGGAGAACCGGTCACGAGTTGGAAGCAGGTCCTGACGGTCTCGTCACGCCTCGACGCATCGACGGCCTCGACGTGCTCGGTCCGACGCCCGGGACCGGGGCGACCATCGTGGTCTCCCCTCTCTTCCACGCACATTCGTTGCTCAACACGTCGTTCCTGTTGATTTCCGGTCTCACCCAGGTGTTCGCCGGTCGGTTCGAACCCGGCCGGATGCTCGAGCTGATCGAAAAGCACGAGGCCACCTATCTCACCGGGTCTCCCGCCATGTGGCACGCACTGTCGGTTCATCCCGACGCTACGGTGCGCAACACCGACAGCGTGTGCGTCGTGTCTTCGGGTGCCGCCCCGATCGACAGTGTCACGCTCGCCGCACTCCGCCGGGCATTTCCCAAAGCGCTCGTCGTCGAAGGGTACGGGCTGACCGAGGCCACCTGTGTGGTCACGGCCGCTCCGCTGATCAACGGCTCGGAATATCGGCAGAGCAGCGTCGGCCTCCCGATCTTCGACACCGAAATCCAGATTCGCGATCAGCTCGACCGGAAGACCGTTCTGGGCGAGAACGAACGCGGCGAACTGTGGGTGCGTGGGCCTCAGGTCACCGACGGCTATCTCGGACACCCGGAAACCACCGCAGAACAGTTCGTCGACGGCTGGTTGGACACGGGAGACATCGCGTACCTGGACTCGGACGGATACCTCTTCATCTGTGACCGGGCCAAGGACATGCTCATCTACAAGGGGTACAACGTCTATCCGCGGGAACTCGAAGAGATTCTGGTTTCGCACCCGGCGATCTCGACTGCCGCGGTTGTCGGCCGCGAAGTGGGGAGCAACGGCCAGGAGCCCGTAGCCTTCGTGGTGATGATTCCGGGTGCCGAGTTCGACGCCGAGCAGATCAAGGCGTTCGTCGCCGAGCAGGTGCTGCCGTACAAGAAGATTCGCGAAGTCGTCGAGGTAGAACTCCTTCCGACATCGGCTGCCGGTAAGGTCCTCAAGACCGACCTCCGCTCGAGACTTCTCGAATCCGTCGATCAGAAAGGCGGTTCCAGGTGACGACCTTCGCAGACCTGACGTCGCAACTGCGTGTCCCGGTTCTCGCTTCACCGATGTTCATCATCTCGACTCCTGACCTCGTCATCGCGCAGTGCACCTCTGGCATCATCGGGTCCTTCCCGGCACTGAATGCTCGTCCGCAGTCGGCACTTCGGGATTGGCTCAAACTGATCACCGTGGCTCGTGAGGAACATGATCGTGAGCACCCGGAGAATCCGTCGGCGCCATTTGCCGTCAACCTCATCGTCCACCGGTCCAACAACCGCCTGGAAGAGGATCTGGCGACCATCGCCGAGTTCGAGGTTCCGATCGTCATCACGTCCCTCGGCGCTCGCACCGACATCAACGACGCAGTCCACGCATACGGCGGAATCGTTCTCCATGACGTCATCGACAATCGCTTTGCACGCAAGGCGATCGAGAAGGGCGCCGACGGACTGATCGCGGTAGCTGCCGGGGCCGGTGGTCATGCCGGTAGGCAGTCACCGTTTGCCCTGATTCGGGAGATTCGTGAGTGGTTCGCCGGTCCACTGCTGTTGTCAGGTGCCATCGCTCATGGTGATTCGATTCTCGCTGCGCTCGCGGCCGGGGCCGATTTGGCATACGTCGGATCAGCTTTCATCGCAACCGAAGAGGCTAACGCGAATCCTGCGTACAAGGAGATGATCGTGGGTTCAGGGGCCTCCGACATCGTCTATTCCAACCTGTTCACCGGAGTACACGGAAACTACCTGCGGGGCAGCATCGTTGCCGCCGGCTTGGACCCCGACAACCTGGCCGAATCCGATCCATCCGCAATGAGTTTCGCGACCAACGACACCGATACCAAGGCCTGGCGTGACATCTGGGGCGCCGGACAGGGCATCGGAGCGATCGATGCAGTCCTTCCGACGCATGCAGTAGTAGAGCGTCTCGCCGCCGAGTACTCTGCCGCGCGAGAACGAATCTGCCGACTCTAGTGCTGTGACCGGCGTTCGTCGGACAGGTACTCGTGGATAAGGTTCACGAATACCTGTCCCACCGGCGACAACGTCGAGGGGTCGAAGGCGAGACCGTACGCACGCAGGAATCTCGGCTCGCAGGCCCGTTCCACCACCTGACCAGGCATCGATTTCGCCACCGAGCGCTCGACCAACGAACCGCCGAGTCCGGCGATGACCATCGGGAGCCGCGACTCCCGTTGCTCGGTCACCACCGCGAGTTCCGTTCTGGTACCGGCCTTTCGGATCGAATCTTCGATCGCGTCACCCATCGCTGCCCCGCGAGGAACGAATACCATGGGAATGTCCGGCATTTCCGAAAGGCGTACCGGCCCCTCGGGTAGTTCCGTTCCAGCCGGGTAGACCAGGCGGTATTCCTGCTCCCCCAATTCGACGATTTCGAGCCCTTCGCCCGCCTCGAGCGGCAGATGAGCCACCGCGAATTCGCAGTGGCCGTCCCGGATGAGACTTTCCAGATTGTCCTCACGCTCGAGTTCCGAGAATCTGACTCGTGCTTGCGGATACCGTCGACAGAACTCCGCAATCAGATCGACGATCGTCCCCGAGGTCAGTGCAGGGAAAGCCATGATGTCGAGGCGACCGACGATGGCGCCATCGGATGCCGTCAACTGTTCAGCCGCCGCAGCTACGTCTCGCAAAACCTGTCGACTCGGGCCGACCAGACTGCGACCGGCAGCACTGAGCACCATGCCGCGCCCGATGCGGTGGAACAGCCTCACTCCCAGTTCACGTTCGAGCCCGCGCAACGCTTGTGACACGGTCGGCTGAGCAACGCCGAGAGCCGCTGCGGCGCCGTTGATCCCCTTGTTCTCGACCACTGCGAGGAAGTACTCCATCTGTCGGAACTCCACAGTTCACTCCTCTTCCGTGGACGGAACGGCGGAGGTGGCCATTTCCGCAGCCGTCGCGATGAATGCAGCGGCCGCCGGGGATTGCTCGCCCGAGCGATAGACGATACCGACGTCGCGTGTCAGCGGCGGATCGAAGGAGAAGGCGCAGACGTCTGTCATCTGCTGTTGTGCAACCCTTCTCGGCACTACAGTGGCGCCGATTCCTCGACGCACGAGTTCCCACGTGGTCACAGGGTGGACACAGTCCACGACTACGTTCTCGGCGCCTTCGCTGAGCAAGCCCCGGAACTGATTCGATTGATCACCGAGATCGACCACAAGCGGCAAACTGTGCAAGAGCGCTCGCGGAACCGGATCCGCCAACGGCGTTGCAAGTCGGCCGGACAACGACGCATGGGTGGCGAGCACCAACTCCTGAGTGGCAATCGGAGCCGTGACCAAACCTTCGTACCCGATACTCAGATCGGTGACGCCGACCTCGGCCGACCCTCGCCGCAACGCATTGTCGACCCCGGCCGGGCCGTACGTGTCGAGAACACGCACGACGATCTTCGGGAAGTTGGCCCGGAATCGCCGGACCAACTCGACCATCGGATCGATCGAGAACGCCGAGTACGAGACGACGTCGACACGACCGAACTCGAGTTCGCGAACGGCGGTCACTTTCGCCTTCGCGCGCTCGACGTCGGCAAGGATTCTCCTGGCCGCGAGATCGAACGTGCGGCCCGCGTCGGTAAGAACCAACCGCCTGCCCGTCCGGTCGAACAGCGTGGCGCCGAGTCGACGCTCGAGCGTACGAATTGCCTGTGACAGCGAGGGCTGCGAAATGTAGAGAGCCTGAGCGGCCTTCGTTATCCCACCGTGGTCGACAACAGCGACGAAGTAGGTGACGAAGTGCAGATCCACTCATCCATCATACGACCAGCGATCCGTCGCTCACTCCACCCGAGTTGCCCCTGGTACGGCCCACTCTCCGGTGAAGATCGGCTCCCGCTTTTCCACGAAGGCACGAACCGCGTCGGTGGCATCCGTCGCAAAATTGACCGCTTGCGCCCTCGCCTCGTTGTCCAAGGCCTCCCGCAACGAGAGGGAGGTGTGATGTTCGAGCATGGCGGCAGACTGACTCAGTGCGGCCGGCGGGCCGGCGGCGAGCCGCTGCGCCAGTGTTGACGTGTGTTCGTCCAGCTCGGCCGGTTCCACCAGATAAGTCACCAACCCGAGCTCGTAGGCTTCCTGTGCGTCGATCGTCTCGGCAAGCATCACCAGTCGCTTGGCTTGTTGGAGGCCGACCAGTCTCGGCAGGATCCACGAACCACCGAAGTCGACAGACAACCCCCGTTTGGCAAAGATCTGGCTGAACTTCGCACCCTTGGCCGCCACGACGAAGTCGCAGAGCAACGCCATGTTCCATCCGGCTCCGACGGCAAACCCGTCGACCTTCGCCACCAGAGGTTTGGGAAACTCACTCAGTGCGATTGCCGTTGCGTTGATGACACGCATGCGATCGAGCGGGTGCGACGAGCCACGCTTGTCCAGATCGGAGCCCGCGCAGAAGGTCCCATCCGCGCCGGTCAGGATCACCGAGCGAATCTGCGCGTCCTCTTGAAGTTCGAGGACTGCTTCACGTAGAGCGATCCAGGCGTCGAGATCGAGAGCGTTGCGGCGGTGCGGCCGACAGAGAACAATCGTCGCGACAGCACCGTCTCGTTCGATGCTTACGGCCGCACGCTCGATCGTCTCGGCACTCATGAACCACTCCACACGGGAGAGCGCTTCTCGGCAAATGCCGTGGCGCCCTCCTTGGCATCACGAGAGGTGAAGACCGGATCGATGAATTCGCGTTGCGCGACAAAGGCATCCGGATCGGTGTACTTGGCGGACATTGCCAGTACCTGCTTGGTCGCGCGAACAGCCAGTGGACCGTTAGCCGCTACTCGGGCCGCAAGCTCGCGTGCGACGGTCAGCGCGTGTCCCGGTTCGGCGAGCCGATTGACCAAGCCGTGATGATGCGCCACGGTGGCACTGAGTGGATCCCCCGTGATCGCGATTTCCATGGCCAACTGATACGGAAGAATTTTCGGCAGACGTAGGAGTCCGCCGGCGGCCGCGGCAAGTCCCCGCTTCACTTCGGGCAGGCCGAATTTCGCGTCCGTGGACGCCACGATCAAGTCGGCTGCCAAGGCCAGTTCGCAACCGCCGGCGAGTGCCCAACCTTCGACGGCTGCGATCAGCGGCTTCGACGGCGGTGCCTCGGTCAGACCGGCAAAACCACGACCCGGTAGCGATGGCCGCTCTCCGCGCGCAAATCCCTTCAGATCCATACCGGCGCAGAAGGTTCCACCAGATCCGGTCAGAATGCCGATGGTGAGATCGGGGCGTTCCTCGAACTCGTCGATCGCGGCGGCGAGTGCCTGTGCGAGTTCCAGGTTGACCGCGTTCTTGGCCTCGGGACGATTGAGGGTGATGACGGCAACGCCGTCGGCGAAGTCGGTGAGCACGACGCTCATGTTCGGTTCCTACTTCCGTGATGAGATTCTTGAAAGGTCACTGCGCGCGAATGCTCCAGCGCACGGGTGTGCCGCCGGACGGTGTCACGATCTCCCGCTTGGCCAAAACAACAAGATGAGCCTGGGTTTCGCGGACTGCCAAGCGAAGTAGTCGCGGCGACATCTGTTCGAACGGGCGAGACCAGGAGATCGTGCGTGAGAGTTCCCAGGCCGTGGATTCAGGCTCATCCTGCACCGCAGCCACGATCTCCGCCAATCGCTCCTCGTGATGCCCCATCAATTGACGTGCACGATCGGCGATCCCACGGAATCGATATTCATGTGCCGGAAGCACTTCGCACTCGCCCAGTGTTGTCGTCGCCTCGAGCGAGAGAAGATAACGATGAAGTGGGTTCTCGAGTTCACCGGGAATCGTGGAGATGTTCGGGCTGATCCTCGGCAGCATGTGATCGCCGCTGAACAACAAGCCTCTGTCCTCTTCCACGAAACAGAGATGTCCGGGAGTGTGCCCCGGTGTCCATTGGGCGCGGAGATTCCAACCGGGCAGGTCGAGTGAATCCCCTTCTCCCAGAACAATGTCGATGGTTTCGTGCTCAGCGAACCGCACCAGGTCGACCCGAGACGCGTCGAGCACTTCGGCCGGTGCGCCGAGTTCGGACAACTGCAGGTTCCAGCCACTGATGTCGTCGCGGGTCTGTTCGGGCCCGTGGTACCCGAGGAGCGTCGCGTCGGCCACGTGCATCGCAAGTGTCGCGCCGCTGACCTGCCGAAGACGCGGCGCCAGGCCGAAGTGATCGGGATGCAGGTGCGTGATTGCCGCATAGCGCACTTCGGAAACGTGGTATCCGATCGATGCTATGCCGTCGACGAGAGCCTGCCAGGACTGTTCGTGATCCCAACCGACGTCGATGAGGGCAAGTCCGTCGTCGAGCGCGAGTGCGTAGACGAGTACGTAGCGCAAAGGGTTGTCCGGCATAGGAACAGGGATCGACCACAATCCGTCCCGCACCTGTTCGACCGGTGGAAGGACTTTGTTCGCCCATGCCTCACGTTGTGCGACACCGACGTCTTCGGTCACGATCATGATGCTTCTCCGCTCGCGTTCAGCATGGTCCGCAGGCTCGACTTGAGCAGTTTTCCGCTCGCGTTGCGAGGTAGGGAGTCCACGAAATGGATCTGGCGAGGTTTCTTGTACGACGCCAACTTCGCTGTGCTGAAAGCGATCAACTCGTCGACGCTCGGCACGTCGGCACCGTCGACCAGTTTGACCACTGCGGTCACGGATTCACCCCAGCGCTTGTCGGGAACCCCGACCACCGCGACCTCGGCGACCGAGGGGTGCTCGGCCAGAATGGATTCCACCTCGATCGGATAGACGTTCTCTCCGCCGGTGATGATCATGTCCTTGAGTCGATCGGTGACGAACAGATACCCCTCGTCGTCCAGATGGCCGGCGTCCCCCGTTCGGAGGAAACCGTCGTGGGTGAACAATTCGGCGGTCTCACGGTCACGTCGCCAGTATCCGCGAGTGTTGTTTCTACTGCGCGCGACGATCTCACCGGAATTATTGGGCGGCAATTCCTCACCAGTGGTGACGTCTCGAATCGAGATCTCGACGCCGATCATCGGCTTGCCCGCAGAGCGAAGCAACTCCGAACGCGGCCCGCTCACATGATGGTCGTAAGCACGAAGGACGGATACCGAACCCGTCGTCTCAGTCATCCCGTATCGCTGAACGAATTTGCAGTTCAAGACAGTCATCGCGTGGGCGAGGAGCGCCGGAGTGATCGGTGACGCCCCATAGGCGACCACCTCCAGGCTGGTCAGATCGAAACTGTCGAGAGTCGGCAGATCTACCAGCGTCTGAATGACTGCAGGCACCAGAAATGCGTGGGTGACGCGGTGGGTCGCGATGGCATCAGCGACCCGAGCCGGCGCCATGTCTCCGAGCAGCACCAAAGGCACTCCGGCCGACAAGCATGTACTCATCCAGCCGGCACCGGCGATGTGAAAGAGGGGAAGTGCATCGAGTGCGACTGCATTCGAACCGAATTCGTAGACATCGAACCCCTCGGGCTCGTTGTACAGATTCCGGTGCGTGGCCACGACGCCCTTGGGCCGGCCGGTTGTCCCGGACGTGTACAGCTGCAGAACTGCTGCGTCCGGATCGTGCCCGTGTCCGGGGTCGACACCGGTACCTGATGCCACGAACTCCGCCCAGGTTCGCGAATCCGGCAGGCCCCCTGCAGCTCCCACGGTTATGACCTCGATGTCCGGCAACGCTGCGGACATCGCCGCCGCCCCCGCGGCGAACTCGTCATCGACGATCAAGACGTCGAGCTCCGCGTCCTCGGCGATGTCGACGAGTTCGAGTGGGTTGAGCCGCCAGTTCAACGGTATGAACACAGCGCCTGCCTTCGCACATGCGATGAAGGTTTCCGCACCTTCGAGCCCCATACGCAGTAGCGCACCGACACGAGCACCCGTTGTGGTCACTTCTGCCAGCGCACTCGCCAAGGTGCTGGTCTCGCCATCCAGCTCAGCCCAAGTCAACGTTCGGTCGCCGCACGTGATTGCCGGATCGGACGGCCGTGTCGACGCCGAGTGGCGTATCCGGTTGGGTAGGTGAAGCTCGCTCACATCACGCTCCTGTGTTTCAGGTACTCACCGAGCACGAACCGCGGTCGGTGGTACTGGAACAGTCGACCATCGCTATGGCCTGCGCCACAAAGACGAGAAGGCGCACAGAGCCATAGCTCAGACCTATGTCCGCAGGTCGCAGCAAGTCACCGCCGCCAAGGCTCCGTCATCTGGGAGAATTCGTCAGATGCAGGCACCCGGCATGGACATACGCAGCGCGCAGTATCTCGTCGCGGTCGTCGATCACGGCAGCGTCACTGCCGCCGCGGACGTCCTGCGTATCTCGCAACCGTCCCTCTCGCAGGCCGTGCGCAACCTCGAACGAGCTCTCGGAGCCACACTCTTCGAGCGCACCACTCGCGGTCTGGCTCCCACCACGGTCGGACTGGCAGTTGCCGATTCTGCCCGTACGTTGCTCGCCGACGTTGCTCGGGCCGAGGCCGCGGTGGCTGCGGTAACCGCCTTGCGCGCCGGGGAACTCGCCATAGCAGTTCAGTCCGATCTCGCCATCGACCCTGTTGCAGAGGTCGCCGGACGCCTCCATCTGACGGCACCCGGAATTCGGTTCTCCACGAACGCCTCCGCCAACGCACAGGACGTGCGCGCGCTCGTCAGAGCAGGTACGTGTGAACTCGGGTTTCTCGAGACCCACCCGGGTACCGAAGTCTCCGACGGGCTTCGAGAAATTGCCGTGAGCACCCAGGAAACGGTCTTGTCGATCCCCATTCGCCTGGCCACAGACCTCCCCGATCCGGTTCCGCGCACCGTGGTCGCGCACCTGCCAATGGTGGTCGAGGCATCCGCAGTTCGGCGCGGGCACTCGATCGACGACGATCTGGAACTCACCGACGTCGTCGTGGAAGTGCCAGATCGCCTTGCTGTCCGGGAAATGGTCGGGCAAGGTGTAGGCGCCGCGCTGCTGCCCAGATCGATCGCCGAACAAGACTCACCGGCATCTGAGGTTCGCTCGCTTTTCCCACCGATCACCCGGCAGACGATCTTGGTCTACCGCGACGGCCCGCTCTCACCGGCCGGGTCTGCGTACATCGAGAACATCTCCCCACGTCACAAGCCCTCCACGAACAGCCTGCCCAACGGCGAGAGCGTCTCCGGATCGAACTCGACGCCGTAATTCAGTGAGATCGCCGGCTCCACCGGAAATATCTCCGCGCCGGACGCGACCGACCTCTCGGCCAACGAACGCTCCATGAATGCCATGCCCAAACCAGCAAAGACGAACGCGCCGACGGTCTCCCGCTGCGCCAACTCCGTCGACATCCGAGTCCGGGCCCCGGCGGCCTGCAGAGACGACTCGATGGCAAGCCGAGCCCGCGAGTGTTTGAGCACACCCACCACGGGGAGATCGGGCAATGCCGTCAATGACACCGGCTCTCCCGCAGCGGGTTTCACACCATTCGGCCAAACGTCGGGATGAACCCCCGACGGCACTGCCAGCCAGTACTCGTTCACCCCCAACACTTTCGTGGACAGCGCCGACATGTCGGGTGGCCAATAGCTGAAGACCACCTCGCACGCGCCGTCTGCCAACACCTGCTCAGACGTTGCACCCTGCGGCAACTCACCGACCCGAACGGTCACAGCAGGCCACCGCTCACGAAAGTCTGCCACGATGCGCGCGATCGGACCTTCGAGACCATGTGCCGCGGAGCAGATGTCGAGCCGGCCACGAGGCTCGTCGGCCGTACCGATCGCGACGTCGAACGCGGCCGCGCTGCTGCGAGTCATCTGCCTCGCCGGCCCTACCAACGCCCGACCTGCTGCCGTCAGCACCAAACCGCGACCGACACGGTGAAACAGTTCGACTCCGAGTTCGCGCTCGAGGCCACGAATACCCTGCGACAGCGACGGCTTGGTGACCGACAGATTCTGCGCAGCCGTCGACAAGGACTCACCACCGGCAACGGCAAGGAAGTACTCGATCTGACGTAGGTCCACTCCATCGACTTTGCCATAAACGCAGACAGGTATACCGGTACCAACCACTGCAGGGTGTTCACACACGCTTCATTAATCGGACATTCAGGACACACCTTCTTCTACCCGGCGCCACCTACCGTAATTGGTCCAGACCAATTACGGATAGGTCTGAACCACCGCGTCGAAGACAAGGAATCCTCGTGAGACGTACGACCATCGCGATAGCAGCCGTGACAGCGGCTCTCGCCGTTCCCGGCATCGCCCCCGCCGAATCCCACGCCGAACCCGGCTGGGGCAGTTCGTCCTTCGAATGGGGCAGCTCTTCGGGCGAGAACAACACGCCGCCCGCAGCGCCCGGCGTCAGCGTCCCCGGCGGACGGTACGAGCACCCCGTCGACCTGACCTTCACCGCCGAGCGCGGCGCCACCGTCCGCTACACCCTGGACGGAACGACACCCACCACCGACAGCCAAGCTGCCACGCCGGGACGTCCGCTGCACATCGCACAGGACACCAACGTCACTGTCGCAGCTTTCCGAGGCGATCACGCGAGTGCGGCCGTCTCGTTCGGCTACCTGATCAAGACCTCGGAAAAGCCGCTGGCTCAGGTCGTCGTGATGTCCGACGTCCACGTCGGCGATCACGCGAACAACGACAAGAAGTACGAAAGCTTCTTCGACACAATCGGTTCCATCTTCCCGAAACCCGACGCTATCCTCTCCAACGGGGACATGATCAACGACAACGGAGACGGCAAGGGGCCCGACCACAAGATCGTCGCAGAAATCTTCCAGGCAAACCTCGCCCGGAAGGGCATGAACGACACACAACTCCTGATCTCCAACGGCAATCACGATGCAAGTCTCGCGGCGATCAGAGCCGGATACCCGGCGGAGTGGTTCCCGGATTCCGGTGGCGGATACTACGAATCCGACGTCAATGGTGTCCATCTCTTCACGGTCAACACCGAAACCTACAACAATGATTCAGCGCAACGCAATTGGCTGAAGTCCCGCCTGACCGAAATCACCGCGGAGTCCGGGAACCTGACCAAGCCGATCCTGGTCCAGGGACACCGGCCGGCAAGCAACACAGCCATGGACGGGCAGCAGGCGTCGAACCCTCGATTGACCGAAGACCTGAGTGCCTTCCCTCAGGCAATCTTCTTCTCCGGGCACTCACATCTGAACAACAACGACGACCGGTCGATCCATCAGCGTGACTTCACGTCGGTCAACGACGGCTCGATGTCGTACATCGAAATCGATCACGGCTACCAGATGGTGACCGAGTCCGGTCTCGCGAACCGTTTCGAATCACCCACTGCCCAAGCGCTCTTCGTCGAGGTCTACCAGGACCGCACGGAAATCAACCGAATCAACATGGCGGCAGACAAGCACGACATCTACGCCGGTGGCGCGTGGTCAGCCAACTGGCAGCCGCCGTACTCGAGCGCGGGCACGCTGAGCGGTTCGGGGTGGACGGTCGAACTCGACGGGTCGACCAACCAGCAGATCAAGGACAACTTCCGCTACACCTCGGGCGCACGGAACACGCACGCGCCGGAGTTCACCTCGAGCACTCCGCTCTCGGTGACGACCGGCGAAAACGGTGCGACCGCACTGAGGATCGCGCAGGCCAAGGACGATCAGATGGTGCACCACTACGCCGTCGAGGTCACGGACACAGCCACCGGAGCGAAGGTGGTCTCGTCGAAGGTGCTCTCGGACTTCTACTTCATGCCGCGGCCGAACAGCCTCGACATTCCGATTCCCGATGCCGCAGCGGGCACCGCATACGAAGCCCGCGTCGAAGCCGTTGACGCATACGGCAACCGGTCACCGGTGACAACCCTGGCCTTCACCCGCTGACGTCCTCCCGCTGACCCGACACGACTAAGCGGCACCGCGCATATTCGCGGTGCCGCTTCTCGGCTCAGTTGTACGTGCGAAGCAGGCCCTTGCTGATGATCTGCTTCTGGATGTCGCTGGTGCCTTCACCGATCAGAAGGAACGGCGCCTCACGCATCAACCGCTCGATCTCGTATTCCTTGGAATAGCCGTATCCGCCGTGGATACGGAAGCTGTCCTGGGTGACCTCCGAGCAGAATTCACTCGCCAGATACTTCGCCATACCCGCGGCGACATCGTTGCGCTCACCCGAGTCCTTGAGCCTGGCAGCGTTGACCATCATCAGATGTGCCGCTTCGACTTTGGTGCCCATCTCGGCGATCCGGAACGCGATGGCCTGATGCTCGGCGATCGGCTTGCCGAAAGTCTCGCGTTGCTTGGCGTAGGTGACAGCCAGTTCGAAAGCGCGCTGGGCAATTCCGCAGGCACGCGCGGCGACGTTGACCCGGCCGACCTCGACGCCGTCCATCATGTGCCGAAATCCCGAGCCAGGGGTGCCACCGAGAACCTCCTCGGCTCCGATCTCGAAACCGTCGAAGATCATCTCCGTGGTGTCGATTCCCTTGTACCCCATCTTCTCGAGCTTGCCCGGAATGGTCAGGCCCGGGAGTACCTCGCCGAAACCTGCGGGTTTCTCGATCAATATCGTCGTCAGATTGTTGTGCGGCTTCTCCGCGCCCTCGTCCGTCTTGACCAGGACTGCCACCAAGGTCGAGGAACCCCCGTTGGTCAGCCACATCTTCTGGCCGGTGATCACGTAATCGCCGGAGTCCGTCCGCTTCGCCTTGGTCGATATGGCAGCAACATCGGAACCGAGGGCAGGCTCCGACATGGAAAATGCACCGGTGAGTTCCCCGGAAGCCAAACGCGGCAGGTACTTCGCCTTCTGTTCCGGCGTCCCGTGCGCCGAAATCATGTGAGCCACGATGAAATGCGTGTTGATGACACCGGACACGCTCATCCATCCACGGGCCAATTCTTCGACGCACAGCGCGTAGGTGAGCAATGATTCGCCGATACCCCCGTACTCGGGGTCGATGGTCAGTCCGAACAGACCCATGTCCTTCATCTGCTTGACGATGTCGGTCGGGTACGTATCCGAGTGTTCGAGTTCCTGCGCCGCGGGGATGACCACACGATCGACGAACTCGCGTACCGCCCCGACGATATCGGTCTGAGTTTCGGTCAATCCCGCCGTCTGCGCCAAACGAGTCACTGTTCCACCTGTCAGTCGGTACTTCGTGCCCTCCCGGTCGACGAAATTGATTCGACTCCAGGAACTTTCATCCCGCCGCGACGTGTGTGCGGCAGAGACGCTGTATCCATTCAATCCCCGAAGGGTATATGTGTCAAAGTCGATTTCGCATACGAACCGTATGGCGGAAACTATGTCCGAACAGGTCGTTCCTGCTGTTGACAACCGCGCCACGCGTGCTGGATATTCGAGTGGCCAGGTCGCGACGGGCCCTTCGATCGGCCCGTTCACGCGACGCATTCCCCACCTCTCCTCGAGACAGGCGCATTCCATGCACGACGCAGTCATCTGTGAACCCGTTCGCACCCCGGTGGGCGGATTCGGCGGAGTCTTCAAGGACGTTCCCGTCACCACTCTCGCCGGCACTGTTGTGCGTGGCCTCGTCGAACGAACCGGCATTGCGTCCACCGATGTCGACGACGTCATCTTCGGTCAGGGGTACGCCAACGGAGAGGCCGCGGCCATCGGGCGAATCGCGGCACTCGACGCCGGTCTCGACGTGTCCGTTCCCGGAATACAACTCGATCGCCGTTGCGGTTCGGGATTGCAGGCGATCATCTACGCCGCGATGCAGGTACAGACCGGGATGAGTGATCTGGTCATCGCCGGCGGCGCCGAGAGCATGAGCGGAACCGAGTTCTACTCCACCGACATGCGTTGGGGCACAAAGCGCCCTTCCGTCGAGTTCCACGACCGATTGGCCAAACCGCGCACGAACTCCGGCGGAGTCAACTTTCCGGTGGAAGGCGGCATGATCGAGACCGCCGAGAACTTGCGCCGGGAGTACTCGATCACCCGCGACGAGCAGGACCGATACGCGGTGCGATCGCACGAACGGGCCGTTCACGCCCAAGACAGTGGGTACTTCGACGACGAGACGATTCCCGTTTCGGTGCCCGGACGCCGTGGTGAGCAGACAGTCGTCACCCAAGACGAGCATCCGCGCCGAGGGATACAACTGTCCGATCTTGCTGCACTGCGCCCCATTCGAGGTCGCGTCGACCCTGAAGCAACAGTCACCGCCGGAAACGCCTGCGGCCAGAACGACGCCGGAGCCGCGGCCATCGTCACCACTGCGGCCAACGCCGAACGACTGGGCCTGCGGCCGTTCGCGAAACTGGTCAGCTGGGGTGTGGCCGGTGTGGAGCCGAACCGGATGGGCATCGGACCGGTGCCTGCCGTGGCGAAGGCTCTCTCCCGTGTCGATCTGTCGCTGGACGACATCGACCTCATCGAAGTCAACGAGGCCTTCGCCGCCCAGGTTCTCGCGTGCGCCAAGGCTTGGGGATTGAGCGCGCAGGACATCGAGGAGCGCTTCAACGTCAACGGTTCCGGGATCTCGCTCGGACATCCTGTCGGCGCTACCGGTGGGCGGATCCTCGCCAATCTGCTGCGCGAACTCGACCGGCGCCAGGCACGGTACGGGATCGAGACCATGTGTATCGGTGGCGGACAAGGGATTGCCGCGGTGTTCGAGAACCTGCGACGCTAGAAGCGTTAACCGATCGATCCGTCGCGGCGAAGTTCCGCGATCCGGTCGCCCGTAAGTCCCAACTCGGCCAGCAGAGAATCCGTCTGCTGGCCGAGTGCTGGAACGTCACCCATGCGCATTTCGACATCCGAATACGTCATCGGAGGCAGCACGGCATCGATCGGACCGTTCTCGGTGCCCACGGACCGCCACCTGGCACGCTTCTCCAGCTGCGGATGTTCCAGCAGACCGGCCATGTCGTTGAGTGCCGCGGCCGGAACACCAGCGGCGGCCAGACGCTGATCCAGATCTGTCGTCGAGTACAGACGCGTCAGAGAGCCCACCAATTCGTCTACCTCGCCACGGTTTTCGACGCGCACGATGTTGGTGCGGTAACGCGGATGATCGACCAGATCCTCTCGCTCGAACACGTCCACCATCAGCGCTCGCCATCCACGATCGTTCTGGACGCCGATCAGGATTTCGCCGTCGGCCGTGGGATACGAATCGTAGGGAACGATCGCGGCATGGCCGAGACCGACACGTGGAATCTGCTTGTCCGCATACATTTTCATGTACATCGGATGGCCCAGCCACTCGACGGTGGAATCGAACATCGAGACCTCGACGAGCGCTCCCTTGCCCGTTCGCTCTCTACGGAACAGGGCGCTCAGAATCGAAGTCAGCGCGTACATTCCTGCCGCGATGTCGGAGACCGGGATGCCGGTCTTGGTGGCCGTCTCCGGTGTGCCTGTCACGGAGATCATTCCGGTCTCGGCTTGGACCAACATGTCGTAGGCCTTGCGCTCGCGCCGCGGGCCGGCACTGCCGTAGCCGGACATGTCGATCACGATGAGCCGTGGGTATTTATCGCGCAGTTCCTCCGCGCCGAACCCCAGTCTCGCGGCTGCGTCGGGAGCCAGGTTCTGCAGGAACACATCGGCTCGCGCGACCAGATCGAGAAGGATCTGCCGGCCGGCTTCCGACTTCACGTCGACGGCGATCGATTCCTTGGAACGGTTGAGCCACACGAAGTGTGATGCCTGACCGTGAACCGCCTGGTCGTAGTGACGCGCGAAGTCACCCTCGCCGACGCGTTCTATCTTGATCACCCGCGCACCCATGTCCGCGAGATGTCTGGTGGCGAGCGGTGCCGCCACCGCCTGTTCGAGTGCAACTACGGTGATTCCGTCGAGCGGAAGATCCGAGTTCGGCTGTCCCATGTCAGTAGTCACCCCAGAAGTTTTACACCCAGAATTCTCACACTCTGAATTCTTGCACTCGAACAGGACGGATCAGATGTGGCGGCCGCCGGTGATCTCGAGAACCGTGCCGGTCATGTAGCTCGAGAGGTCGCTCGCGAGGAACAGCACAACCGAAGCAACTTCCGAAGGCTCGGCTGCGCGCCCCATCGGAATCTCGGCAAGCTTCTCGTTCCAGATCCGTTCGGGCATCGCCTCGGTCATCGCCGTGCGGACCAGTCCGGGCTGAACGGCGTTGACGCGAACGTTCTTGAACGCGACCTCTTTTGCCGCGGCCTTCGTCAGACCGACGATCCCGGCCTTCGCGGCCGAGTAGTTGGTCTGCCCGAGCATGCCCACCTTGCCGGAGATGGACGAGATGTTCACGATCGCGCCCGTCTCACGCTCGCGCATGCGGGCGGCGGCAGCGCGTGTTCCGTTCCAGGCGCCCTTGAGGTGAACGGCGATCACGTCGTCGAAGTCCTGCTCGGTCATCTTCCGCATCGTGGCGTCGCGCGTCATGCCGGCGTTGTTGACCATGACATCGACTGGACCGAAAGCGCTTTCGGCCAGATCGAGCATGGCCTCGACCTGTCCGGAGTCACGCACGTCGCAGGAAGCGAAACGGGCGACCGACTCTCCACCGAGTTCGGCGACCGCAGCCGTTCCCACGGTTTCGTTGATGTCGCCGAGAACGACGGTCGCGCCTTCCTTGATGAAGGTGCGCGCAATTTCGAGCCCGATGCCCTGGGCTCCGCCGGTCACTACCGCAACCTTGCCGTCCAACAATCCCATGTCCACTCCGTTCGTGAGGTTAAAGCTCGTCTGGAAAATGTGTCAGCGCTGGTTTTGCTTTTTCGCTTGCGCCACGAGCCCACCACCGAGAATCAGACGCTGGATCTCGCTGGTTCCCTCGTACAGGCGCAACAGGCGAACTTCACGGTAGATGCGTTCGACCGGAACACCGCGCATGTACCCGTTGCCCCCGTGGATCTGCACGGCGAGATCTGCGACCTTGCCCACCATCTCGGTGCAGAAAAGCTTTGCCGCCGAAGGCCCGAGACGGCGATCCTCACCGCTGACGTACCGCGCGGCCACCTCGCGCACCATCGCGCGCCCTGCCATCACACCGGCTTGCTGGTCTGCCAGCATCGCTTGAACCAGCTGGAAGTCGCCGATCGCGGTGCCGCCCTGTTCCGTGACCACGGAGAACGCGACAGATTCGTCGAGCGCTCGCTGTGCTGCTCCCACCGAGAGCGCCGCGATATGGACTCGTCCGCGCGCGAGAGACGTCATCGCTGCGCGGTATCCGGTGTCCTGGTCGCCACCGACGAGGGCCGACTCGGGAACTCGGACGTTGTCGAAGGTGACCTCGGAGGTCCAAGCACCTTCCTGACCCATCTTCTTGTCCTTGGGACCGACCGTGACACCTGGCGTGTCAGCCGGAACCAGGAACACTGCAATTCCCGGACCATCGGAATCCGCCGGGCGAGTGCGCGCGAACACCACGAACAGCTGCGCCAGTGGAGCATTGGTGATGAACCGCTTGTTGCCGTCGATCACCCAGTCGGATCCGTCCAGCACTGCCTTGGTCCGAAGGCCGGCCGGGTTGGAGCCCGCGCCCGGTTCGGTGAGAGCAAAGGAAGCCACGACATCACCGGAGGCGATGCGCTCGAGCCACTGAGCCTTCTGCTCGTCGGTACCGAAGCCGACCAGCACCTGTCCGGCAATTCCGTTGTTGGTACCGAACATCGAACGCAGCGCCAGAGACGTGTAGCCGAATTCCATTGCCAGTTCGACGTCTTGGGTGAGATCGAGTCCGAGCCCACCCCATTCCTGAGGGATCGCGTAACCGAAGAGCCCGATAGCTGCGGCCTTCTTGCGTATGTCCTCAGGAATGGCGTCGGTGTCGGCTATCTCCTGCTCACGCGGAACTACTTCCTTACGGATGAACTCCCGCGCAGTCGCCAAGATATCTGCGAAGTCATCTGCGTCGACCTGCATTCCCACCACTCACCTTGCTGTTTCCGAAGTCCATGCCGTCCCCCGAAGTCAATACCGTGAGGCAATCGGAGTCAAAGACCTGAAAACGAACCGAAGGTAAGGCAGAACCTATAGCAAGCTTCAGACGGTGCGCAGTTCCCGCTTCAGTAGCTTGCCGCTCTGGTTGCGCGGAAGCTCGGCCACGAAACGGACATGCTTGGGCACCTTGAACGGAGCGATTCGCTCCTTGACGTGGGCAATCAACGCCTCGGGCGTCAACGCGTCGTTGCCGTCCTTGAGCACGACGATCGCGGTGACGGCCTCGATCCACTTCTCGTCGGGCGTACCGATCACGGCAACTTCTGCCACGGCGGGGTGCGTGTAGACCGCATCTTCGACCTCGCGTGACGCCACCAGGATGCCGCCGGTGTTGATGACGTCCTTGATCCGGTCGACGACCGTGATGAACCCTTCTTCGTCCCGCACGACCAGATCGCCCGAATGGAACCAGCCGTCACGGAAGGCCTCGGCGGTGGCTTCCGGATTCTCCCAGTAGCCGTTGCACAGCTGCGGTGAGCGGTAGAGAACCTCGCCGGACTCACCGTCGGCAACATCGTTTCCGTCGGCGTCGACGACGCGGGTTTCGACGAAGAACACCGCGCGACCACAGGAAGACGGGCGATCAGCATGCTCGCTGGGCTGGAGAACTGTTGCCAGTGGGCCGATTTCGGACTGACCGAAGCAGTTGTAGAAACCGATGTCCGGGTAGCGCTCGCGCAGACGATTGAGCACGGTGACCGGCATGATCGAGGCGCCGTACTGCGCCTTCTTCAGCGAAGACAGATCGCGGGTCTCGAGGTCCGGATGGTTGGCCAGCGGTACCCACACGGTCGGCGCCAGGAACAGCGATCCGATCTTTTCGGCTTCGACGCGGCGCAGGATTTCCGGGATGTCCGGCGCCTGCATCAGACTGACCGTCGCGCCGACGGACAGGTACGGCAGCATGAAGACGTGCATGCCCGCGGAGTGGTACATCGGCATGCAGATCAGCGGGTTGTCGTTCTTGTCGAGGCCGAGCGCGATCACCGAGGACACGTACTCGTGAACCAGTGCACCGTGAGACATCATGGCGCCCTTGGGCTTCGAGGTGGTGCCAGAGGTGTACAGGAGTTGCGCCAGATCGGTCGACGTCGCACGCGGTTCGAAGACCGGCACCTCGCCCGCCTCACCGATCGTGACCACGGACAGTTCCGCGTCCCGCAGTGCGATCACGTGATCGAGATCGAGGTCGGAGCGTACCGAGTCGAGCGTCGGCGCCAATGCCGGATCCACCAACACCGCGCGGGCGCCTGACTGCGCCACGAGGTACCGGAGTTCCTCCCCCTTCAGTGCGTAATTGACCGGAACATGCACCAAACCTGCTCGTGCACAGGCAAGAAATCCGATTGCATAGGCGTCGGAGTTGGTTCCGTATGCCGCGACGCGGTCGCCGTGTTCGAGCCCCAGACCGAGCAAGTATGCGGCGACCCGCGTCACCGCGTCGTCGAGTTCGCGGTAGGTGCGAGTGCGATCTTCGAATACGACGGCTACACGGTCGGGGTACTTGGCTGCCGAGCGCCGAAGCACTCCGTCGACAGTGTTGGTGCGTGGATCCAGGCTCATGCGCCTCAGGTTATAGGACGTCCAACTAAACCGGAAGAGCGATCGTTACTTATTGCGCCATTCGGGCTTTCGCTTGTCCACAAAGGCCTGCATACCTTCCTGAGCGTCGCAGGTCACGGCGTTGGTTGCCATCGTTTCCGCCATCGCCTCGTACGCCTGCGCTTGCGGCAGATCGATCTGGCGATAGAACGCCTGCTTACCGATCTTCACCGTCAAGGGGCTGGCCGTCGTGATCTTGGCGGCCAGTTCGCGCACCTCTCGGTCCAGGTCTTCGGGCGCGACGACGAAGTTCACCAGACCCCAGTCCGCAGCGGTGTCGGCGTCGATCGTCTGCCCGGTGAGCAACATCTGCATCGAGCGCTTGCGCCCTACTGCCCTGCTCAGCGCCACCATGGGCGTCGAGCAGAACAGTCCGATCTTGACGCCCGGCGTGCCGAAGACAGCATTCGACGCAGCAACAACCAGATCACACGACGCGGCCAGTTGGCAGCCCGCCGCGATAGCCGGGCCCTGTACTGCGGCAATCACCGGCTGCGGAATCCGCTGTACGGTCTCCATCATCTCGGTACAGCCGTCGAAGATCGCCCGCTCGTCCTCGAGGGTTCTCCCGATCATCTCCGTCAGATCGTGTCCGGCGGAGAACACCGGGCCTTCGGCGCGCACGATCACGACCCGCACGCGCTCGTCTACAGACAATTCGACAAGGGCAGCCGTCACCTCACGCATGGTCTCCGCCGAGAGCGGATTGCGCCGCGCCGGCCGATCGAGCGTCAGGAAACCGAGTCCCACCGATTCCTCGACGGAAATCTTCACTGCAGTGTCTTCTACCTGTGTCTGCGACATGTGTTCTCTCTACCAATCGAATCCGTCCCGGTCAACGAGACGAAAAGGGCATCCACTCGCACCGCGTCGATACGGTCCGGTCAATACTTCGCCACTACGAGGAGTGCCCATGAGCACCGATGCCGCCGTCACCACTGATCTCGAAGAGATTCTGCGCGCTCAGCAGGAAGCAACTCGAGCCGCTGGTCTTCCGTCCGCGCAGACACGACGCGAGCGCATTCAACGCGTCGTCGATCTCCTGGTGGCAAACCACAAGGATCTGACCGAGGCGATCAACGAAGACTTCGGCGGCCGAATCCCGGCCTACTCGGTGATGAATGACGTTCTCGGGTCGATGGTTTCACTCAAGCACGTCCGTGATTCGCTCGAAGAGTGGATGATTCGCTCACCGAGAGCTACCGGAGCGATGCAGGACCAGTTGGGTGCCACGGCGTACGTGTCGTACCAGCCGAAGGGTTCGATCGGCATCATCGGAACCTGGAATGCTCCCCTGTTCACTCTCCTGAGCCCGCTCGCCTGCGCCCTCGGAGCAGGAAATCGCGCCGTTCTCAAACCGTCGGAGATCGTGCCCAATACTGCGGCCGTCCTGGCCGAGGCGGCGCGTCGAACTCTCGACCCCGTGGAGGTCGCGGTGGTGACCGGCGGCCCGGAAGTCGCTGATCTGCTGACGTCGCTGCCTTTCGACCACCTCGTCTTCACCGGCAGCACGACCGTCGGAAAGCTGGTCATGGCCAATGCTGCGAAGAACCTGGTGCCGGTCACCCTCGAACTCGGCGGCAAGTCACCGAGCGTCTTGAGCCGCAGTGCCGATATCAGCTCTGCTGCTTCGCGTTTGGCTATCGCGAAGTCCACCAACGCCGGTCAACTCTGTGTCTCTCCCGATCTGATCTACGTTCCGCGCGAGAACACGGAAGCATTCATCGACGCGTTCACCGACCAGTTCACGGGACTGTTTCCCACGATTGCCGACAACAAAGACATGGTCTCGATAGTCAGCGATCGTCACCTCGCACGCATCGAGGGGTACATCGCGGACGCCGAAGAACGTGGGGCACGAATCATCACCGTTCCCGACGAAGAACTCTCCGCAGACACTCGTCGTCGCCCACTGCGAATCGTGGTCGACCCTCCGACCGACGCGCAGATCATGAAGGAGGAGATCTTCGGGCCGGCCGTCGTCGTCTTGCCGTACGACCAACTCGACAACGTCGTCGCCGACATCAATTCACGACCGAAACCGTTGGCGTTGTACTACTTCGGAACCGATCTGGACGAGAAGGAATCCGTACTCGAACGCACCGTCTCGGGCGGCGTCACCATCAACGACGCGATGTCTCACCCCGGGCTGAGCGACGCACCCTTCGGCGGCGTCGGGGCTTCGGGCATCGGGCACTACCACGGCCGTGAGGGTTTCCTGGAGTTCAGTCACGCGCGAACGGTATTCGAAGCAGCGCAGCATGACCCACGCGGTGAATGGGGAATGCTCCCGCCGTACGGTGAGGGTTTCGAGCAGATGATGTTGGCTCAGGTAACGCCCTAGGGCCTCCGGCCCCGTGCGCCTTTTTGGTAGTTCGCGCTACCGGAAAGGCGCACCGGCAAGGCCGCGGCTGAGGAACTCCACCAGCTGACCCGGTTCGGTATCCACCGACTCGATCAGTTGGATCAACTCCTTCTTGTCTTCTACCGCAAGCGGTTCGATGCCACCGAACGTGCGCATCGTGGACCCGGCCGGAAGAACACGAGCACACACGAGTGTGCCTGGCTCGAGGTTCAGCGAGCCCCACTCGTCCGTGACCTTCACCAGATGGCCGTTGCGGACGTCGCTGAGGGTCACCAACTGTCCCGGCTCCGTCGAGGCGACCTTGTACACCGAGCGCGGAATCGACAACCACTGATCGGCCAGTTCGCGTTCGTCGGCAGGCAGCAGTTCTCCGCGGCGCTCGACAAAAGCTGCGAAAATACCCGCATCGAACAAGGCAGCGTCGACGGCCAAACCACCTTCGACGGCCAGCGTCAGTGCTTCTTCGCTGTTGAACTGCTCTGCACGGATGAGCGCAAGATCGAACACGGCGTCGAAGTACTCCGGCGTGCGCGAGAACAACTGAGCCTTGACGTAGAGCCAGCTGGCCCGGTCGTCGAACGTCACCTCGGACTTACCGAGATGGCAAACCTTGAACTTTCGACCGGAACCGCACCAGCACTTGTCATTTCGTCCGAGTTCGGGGTGCTCGGCCGGGGCGTAGCGCTGAAGAACCTCGTGCAGAACCTCGGACTCGCCACCCTCGATTCGGCCCAGCAAAGCCAGCGCGCGCGTCACATCGCTTCGATCGGCGGCCAGTAGCGCCAGATCGAAGATCGCGGGAGTCCAGTCGGGATCGAGATCGTGCGCTGATTCGTACGACGCCTCAGCGGCCAGGATCTTGCCGAGACGATCCGAAGCCTTGCCCGCCAGCCAGTGCGCTGCCGGCTTGACACGACGCGACCCTTTCTCGGCGAGAGCAGTTGCAACAGAATGCAATACGGAATCATGATCGTCGAGTTCGGACAACAGCTCCAACGCTGCCGCAGCCGCGGGCGGCTCGGCGAGGCCGGCGAAGGCCTGCGGATCCTCCTTGATCTGCTTGCGCGCCCAGTCCGAGACATCCTCGACGCCTTCGGCTTTCGCGGCCATGACCACATCGACGAAGGCGATCACCGACGCGGCTTCTTCGGGGTGCAGATTCTCGCGGACCTCGAGCATGCGGGCCCGGTTCGCCAGGTGGTATGCCTCGAAATCAAATCCGTCGACCGCAACGTAGTCACCGTCGCGGACGTAACCTGACGCCTCGAGCATCTCGCCCAGCGGGGCGGTCGGCTGACGGAACAGCGACGGCTCGTCGAGCATCAACTGCCAGACAATGGCATCGAGGGTGTCAGCACCGATGTCGGCAAGGACCGTCGCCAGGTGCTCGCCGAATCCGGGTGCGGGATCCAGTACCTCGGGGATGGTGCAGAGCGTCAGCTCACGGTCAGCGACGAACAGTCCGATCAAATCGCCCGCAGAACATTCGGCGAGAGTATCGGTGTCGAGGAGAAAACCCTCGTCGTGTGGGAACTCCGGATCTTCGATCCCACGATCAGCCAACAGGTCGTCGTCTATCCCGCGGTGCACGACGCTGATGCCGTGAATCTCGTCGTCGTCACGATCGAGGAACACCCGCAGCATCATCAGATCGGGGTTCGCGTCGAGAACGCCGGACTTTATTTCGGCTTCGGTGAGCCGATGGGTCAGCACTCGATGCTCGAACAACGTGTCGAGTGCGGCGTACCGCTCCTCACTCAAGTAGCCGAGCAGTGGGTCCTCGACGTACTCGACGAATTCGGTCATGTCCTCGGCTGTACCGTGGCCGGCATCGGCCAACAGGGTGCCCCAGTCCGCCGCTGTCTGCGGGCCGTGCTCACGCAACAACTCCATCGCGGCTTCGGCGATCAAGTCATTGGCATCCATCGGTTCGTTCACCTATCCAACTTTAACGGGGTCGACTCGATACATCGTCACCGGTCATCGGTCGAGTGATCGGCGCCTCCACGCAACTCGCGCACCAGTTCTTCGGCCTCGAGATCTTCGGAAGCGAGAACTTCGAGTACCCTCGCAGCCTGCGATTCCGTTGCCATGACCACAACACCCACCGCAAACGCGCCAGTGGGGGCCGTCAGGACCCGAGCACTGATCACATCACCTGGCTTGCCTTCGACCGAGTGAGCAACCGTGACGGTCTCCTTGGACCCACGATCGAGCAGCACGACGCCGGTGTCGGACGTTTCGATCACCTCGTACACCGACCTCCGGATTCCGAGCCACTGTGCGGCTGTCACAACTTCCGCCTCCGGAAGTAGTTCGCTGCGTCTGGCCAAGAATTCGGCAAAGATTCCACCCTCGAACAGAGCGACGTCCAGTGCCGATCCGTCGAAGATCGTGGCCGCGATCAGTTCGTCCTCGGAGAGATTTTCGTTTTCGAGATCGTCGAGCCCGGTCACGATGTCGACGAATTCGGAGGCAAACGCAAACAGGCATGCCTTCTTGTACAGCCACCGACCGTCCGCCTTGACGGATTCATCGGCCTTTCCGAGGTGGCAGACCTTGTATTTGCGGCCGGAACCGCACCAACACTTGTCGTTTCGTCCGAGTTCCGGGTGATCGGCTGGGACGAAGTCCTGCAGTACGGCGTAGAGATTCTCTTCGGTTCCGCCGTCGATCCGCCCGAGCAGTGACAGCGCCCGGGTCGCATCGCCGCGGTCCGACGCGAACTGAGCCAGCTCGAACAAGGCCGGACCCCAACCGGATTCGGCAAGGAGCGCTTTCTCGTAGTGCGCCTCCGCTTCGAGGACGCGCCCCAGCCGATCGACGGCCTTACCGGCGAGCCAATGAGCCGCCGCCCTGACCGACCGTGGCCCTCGCTCGGCCAGTTCGGAGGCAAGCGCTTCGAGGATTGCGTCGGTCACCGGGTCCTGATTCCGAAATCCGAGATCGAACACGGCCACTGCAGCACCCGGATCTGCCAGTGAGACAAAAGAGTCCGGAGCAGCGCTCACATGACGGTGGGCCCAGTCCGCGATATCGAAGTCGGCGATGACCGCGTCGGTGTATCCGCGGTCCGCCAGATCGACAAACGCAACGGCAGAGACTGCCTCGTCGTGGGTCAGGTCGTAGGTACTGGCCACCCAGGCTGTCCGAATCTGCAGGTCGTAGGCGTCGAAGTCGAATCCCCGCCGAGCCAGTAGCTCACGCTCGTGCTCGTAACCTGCCACCTCGAAGATCTCACCCAGCGGCGCAACAGGAACCGTGAAGAGTGACGGATCCTCGATCAGGAGTTGCCAGCACACAGAATCCAGGGCCTCGACTCCGTCCTCCTCGAAGAGTTCGCCGAGCGCCGGAGCAAGATCGGGTTCGTCCTCGATCTCGACCAGACGAAACGCAAGTGTTCCGTCTTCGACAGCCAAGCCGACGAGATCACCGTCGGCGCACTCGCCGAGGGTTCCGGCCGGAAGTACCACAACTCGTCGACTCCGGAAGGGAGCAGCTCCGCGTTCGGAAGCTGCTTCTTCCGCCAGGGCCACCCGGATCGCCCCGTCGTCGTCCCCGAATGCCAAGATCGGTTCCAGGTCGGGGCTCGCGTCAAGGATGTCCGACGCAATTTCGACTTCGCTGAGCCGGTGAGTGAACACGAGCCCTTCGAGGACCGTGTCGAGAGCGACGTACTTTCCGTTGGGCAGGTACCCGAGCATCGGTTCGGACAGGTACTCGAGTACATCGGCCAACTCGGTCGCAGTTCCGTACTCCTCGAGATGGGTCGCCCACTCTTCGAGACTCAGCGGGCCTTGCTCGCGCAGAACAGCCAAAGCAGCGGAGGCAATGGAACCGGCAGCGTCGTCGTCGAAATCAGTCACCCGCCAATGGTAGGCGACCTATTGCAGCCCACTGAGCCCCTCGCCCAGCACGGTCGCACCGAGGATCGTCAGGATGACCGTCATCATCACCGCGTTGTTGGCGGTCATCCATGCCTTCGCGGACGCGAGGATCTCGTCGGCACGCTTGCCGGAGAACACCTTCACCAGGATCGGCGACGCGATGCCGACGCTCGCGATGACCGTGAAGATCACCGCGGCAACAATCTGTTGGGCAACGACATTCGTGGCGACCGCGATAGTGGCCGCACCGGATACCGCCAGCGCTGCATTCTTGGGATTGACCGCCGCGGACAAGAACGCCAACCCGAACGCCTTCCGCGGAGTCAACCCGTCGACGCTCTTCATCCACTTCGGAACTGTCGGCTCACTCCCGTTTCGCGGACGCGCGCGCCACTGCTTGTATGCCAAGCCGAACAGGACAAGACCCAACACGATTCGTACGACGCTCGACCACACCGAAGTCTGCGACGACTGCGACTCCGCAAACGAATAGTCCGCGATCACGATGGTCACCGCGACGACTGCCGAGATTCCGAGGACCCACCCGAGTAGAAAAGATGCCGCCCCTCGATGTGCTCCAGCGGTGATCATGACGAGCACGATCACCGCCATGGGCATCGAGACGAAAAGCAGGCCGAGGGCAATCGGAAGAGACAAACCGATCGCAGCTAGCACCGAAAACCTCCAGTTGAATGCACGATCGACGATCGATTCGAGGTCGAAATCACGACGTCGGAGGCAGCATGACCTCGATGAGATGCGGGCCGGGTTCCGCCAGCGCTGCGGCAAACTGTTCGGCCAACTCCTCCGCTGTGTTCGCCCGCGACGCGGGCACTCCCAACCCCTCGGAGATCTTGACGTAGTCCATGTTCGGAGATGACAGATCCAACATCGACTGTGCGACGACGCCGCCACCTTCTGCGCCGACTCGTTGCAGTTCGCCACGCAGGATGGCGTATGCGCGATTGTTGAGCAGAATCGTCGTGACGTTCAACTGCTCTCGCGCCTGCGTCCACAACGCCGTGATGGTGTACATCGCGCTTCCGTCGGCTTCGAGATTGATCACCGGTCGCTCCGGCGCTGCCACAGCGGCGCCCGTCGCCACCGGGATGCCCTGGCCGATGGCACCTCCGGTGAGCGTGAGCACGTCGTGGCGCGGCGCTCCGGCAAGGGCAATCGGGATCGCCCAACCGGAAGTCGCCGCCTCGTCGGAGATGATGGCGTCGCCTGGCAGCAGGGCGCCGATCACGTCGGCCCAATTTCGAACGTCCAGAGGCCCGCTCGGCAGCGCCGGCCGATTCGCTTCCTGCACAACAGGTTCGACTCCCGGTGCCACGAGTTCGGCCACTGCCTCCAGTGCACCGGCAACATCGTCGCCGACGCTTGCCAGCGTTGTCACCGCAGCACCCTCCGGTGCCAGATCGCTCGGTTTTCCGGGATACGCAAAGAACGAGACCGGCGAAACCGCTCCGGCCAGAACCAGCTGAGTTGTTCCGCGAAGTTGTTCGGTGGCGTGCTCGGCGAAGTATCCCAAGCGCTCGAATGACGGTAGCCCCGCACCTCGTTGAAGCCTGGCTGGAAAAGTCTCGATCAGAATCTGTGCACCGGTCGCGACCGCAATTCGGGAAGCGGCGCGCAGCCCAGCTTCGGAACAGGCTGCGCCGCCCAGCAGTAGCGTGGCGCGACCCTCGGCATTGAGCGCGCCTACCACCGAGTCGATCTGTGTTGCAGAAACTTCCGCCCGCCCCGGTATGTCCCGAGGACCCGCAAGAACTCCACCTTCGCCCCACGAGACGTCGGCAGGGAGGACAAGTGTGGCAATGTGCCCGGGCGGATTCATCGAGGCGGCAACGGCGTCGGCCGCGTCGCTACCGACGGTCGCGGTGGATTCGGAACGTCGACTCCACCCCTCCAACCATTCGGTCAGCGCATCGATGTTCGATTCGAGAGGAGCGTCGAAACCGTGGTGGTAGGTCGCGTGGTCCCCGACGATGTTCACGATCGGTGTGTGGGCGCGGCGCGCGTTGTGAAGGTTCGCCAGTCCGTTCGCCATACCGGGGCCCAGATGGAGCAGCGTCGCGGCAGGCTTTCCGGCGATCCGTGCGTAGCCGTCCGCGGCACCGGTCACGGCGCCCTCGAACAAGCCGAGTACCGCACGCATCTGCGGAACGGAATCGAGTGCGGCGACAAAATGCATCTCGGACGTTCCTGGATTGCCGAAGCACACCTCGACGCCCGAGTCGACCAGGCTTTGGATGAGCGACTGTGCACCGTTCATTTCGATCACCTCTTCTTCATGAAAAGCTGCGAATGCTTCCTGCGCTTCATCGTGAGCAACCGAACTCCCGGTGCGTGCTCCTCGATCCGAACAGTCATCCGTACCTCCGTCGTGGCCGAGAGTCTCGATTCAAGCTACTCGGTCGGGAGTTCAGCGTTCGTAGCCCTTGCGCATATCGTCGACGATGCGTGGCCGGTCGAGCGTCGAGGGTTCCAACTCCCGCCTCGGGCGATCGCGAGGAAACACCGAGGCCGACGCCAGCGTCGGCTCGTCGAGGAACCGCAGGTTCGGCACATCAGCGGGCAGACGAAGGTCGGGTGGAGTGGATCCCGCTTGCGCGAGCACATATCCCCAGTCACCGAAGCTCGGCACGAAAACGTGATAGGGCGAGACGCTCAGTCCGACAGCCGATACCGTCGACACCGTTCTCCAGTACGCATCCGGTGTCGAGTACGGGCTGCCGGACTGGACGACCATCAGCCCGCCCGGATTCATCGCGGCAGCGGCAAGTCCGTAGAACTCCATCGAATACAAGCGGCCAAGTGCGGGGGTGTCAGGATCCGGGAGGTCGACGATCACCGCATCGAAACCCGGTTCCGGACGCTCTCGCAGCCACCGAAACGCGTCGTCGAGTACGACGTCCACCCGTGGATCCTCGAGCGCTCCCTCGTTCAGATCACGAAGACGCGTGTTGGCCAACTCGATGACTGCCGGATCGAGTTCCACTTGAACGATCTGCTCGACGCTGTTCATTCGCAGCACTTCCCGTGCAGCGAGGCCGTCACCGCCGCCCAGAATCAGCACGCGCCGGGGGTCGTTCACCAGGGCCGGATACACCAGCGACTCCGTGTACCGATGCTCGTCGACACTGGAGAACTGCAGGTCTCCGTCGAGGAACAGGCGCACGTCGTTCCCCCGCTCGGTGACGACGATTTCCTGGTACACCGATCGCTCGGCGGCCACCACGGGATCGGTGTAGAGCCGCTGCCTCGACGTGGTCTCGATGTCCGACGCTGCGATCAGCAACCATCCGATCAAACTTGCTGCCAACAGCATTGCGACGACGGCGATCGATCGTGCGCGCAGGCTGAGCTGCCACCGAAGGAGTATCAGCGCGACCACTGCCGCAGCCACGAGATTGATCATGCCGGTGAGTGCGGCACCGCGAATCATTCCCGCCCACGGCAACAGTACGAACGGCCACAGCAGACCACCGATCAATGCGCCGAGGTAGTCGGCGGCATTGAGGTTGGCCAGTACCTTTCCGGTGCTCTGTGCGTCGTTGTCGCTGCGACCGGACTGCAAGAGCGTCATCAGCAGAGGCACTTCGGCACCGACGAGGATGCCGATCAGCGCGGTCGCCGCCACCAGAACTGCTGCGCTGGAACCGAAGAACGTGAAGGTCACGTACAGCGTGACGGCACTGAATCCGCCGATCAGCCCGAGCAGTATCTCGACCGTCACGAACGAAACGGCAGCGTGTCCCAGCAGAGGTTTGGCGGCCAGCGCTCCGATACCCAGAGCCGCAACAAATCCCGCGACGATCAACGACGTCTGGGTGATGCCGCCGCCGGTCAGACTCACGCTGAGTGTCAACAGGGCCAGCTCGTAGATCAGGCCACACGCAGCGCACGCCGCAACAGCCGCAAGGAGAAGGACGCGTGCGCGCGGGCCGAGCATCGTCGAACGCTCGTCAACTGTCACATCGGGATCAGCGGCAACCATCAGGTGAGCGCTGCGGCGTTCACCAAACCGATGGACAGCAAGCTCACACCCACAGCCCACGCGGCGCCACACATCTTCGGATCCTGCACCAGCGCAACCAACTTGCCGGGAAGGAATGCGTTCATCAATCGCAGCGCGATCGCTTGCAACACGATCGCGAACAGTCCGTACACCGCGGAGTCGGCGAGTCCCTGAGCAAAGCCGTCCGAACTGGTCAGGATTGCCGTCACCACGATGATCGCCAGCGCAAGATGATTGGAGGCCAACAGAATCGCAGCGTTCGGGTTCTTGTCGACGTAAACCTGGTGGCGGAGATTTCCGGGTGTCATGAGGTCGAGGACCAGGAATCCCGTCGCCAGAACCGCTGCACCGACGACGAAGTAGGCGAGGGTGCCGAGAACGCCCCCGACGAGCAATGCCGGATCCACCGTCCCGATCTCGACGGAAGTGGATGCAAAGATGTTCGTCACGCCGTTCTCCTTCTCATTGAGCATTACCGTCATTTGGCACTACCCGAGCCGCCGCTGCCACTGCTTCCACCCGCCGGGGATCCCGGGTTGAAGCCCGGTCCCAGGTACGCGTATCCGCCGCTGCGATACGTGCCGTCGATGTCCTCTACCTTGATGGTGCTGCCACCGCCCGAAGCCGAACTGACAGTGACGATGTCGTCGTCGTAGCGCAGGTATTCGTTGCCGCCGTCAGCACTTCGCGCCGCTGGTTCGTCCGCGTCGACAATCCGTGAGACGGTCGTGCCCACTGGATCTTTCGACGAGTACAACACGACGTCGCCATCCTGGGACGTCTTGGAATAGTTGTCCGCGATGAAGTCTTTGGCTCCACCACCGCACGCCGACAAGACAATTGCGGCCGCCAGCATCACCGGAGCCAACCACGTCCGCCCCCTCACGGCTGCCACCTGCTGCGTGTCTTCACGATCACTCCTGTCCCCTCCCCCGGGTACAAATGCCAACTCTGCCAACTCCACCCCTGGCGGTCTCGCACGCCATACAAAGCGGTCAACGCTGTGTCGTCGCCGGGAAAGGATCCGCAGATCCAACCGTCGTGGCCGGCGGACTCTTTCAACGACGCAGCTTCCGAGTCGAATTCGACCCGGTCCATCACCAGTGAGGAAGACTCGAACCGGTAGTTTTGCGTGGACTCCACTGCGGGCAGTGGTTCACCGCCGACTGCAAGAGCATCGCACGAAACCTGTTCGGTCAGTTTCTTTCCCGACGCCCAGGCCGTCACCACGTGCGAAGCCCCCAGCACTCCGAGGGTCAGCGTCGCGTCGGAAGTTCCGATCACCAACTCGGCGAGGGTCGGTGGCGCAGGAGCTCCCAGTACCAACCCCAGTGCCGAGGCATCCACGTCGGTCGGCTCCACGTCGAGTAGATACAGGCTCATTCCGGGGGGCCCGAGTGGATGACGGTGAGTTCGCTGCGAGTGACCGCCCGTCCCGTGGAAACCTCCCACGACTGTCCGCGCGCCCACTTCTCGAATGCAATCAGGCCGGTCTTGTCGGCGGTCGCATAGTCCGCGTATTCCATCGAGCCGGAAGGGGCCGTACCCGTCGTACCCTCGGCCGTGAACTTCGCCGTTCCACTTTCGATCTTGCGGTGAACCTTGTCGTCGAGAATGACGTCGCCGTTCGGGACCAGGTTGGTTCCTTCTCGACGCATCCAGAGAGTCATCTCCAATTCGCCCTCGTCGTCCTCGACCGTCAACCAACGACGACCGGTCGAACCGTCGAGAAGGTGCTCACGCCAGATGTACCCCTCTTCGTCGAGCGTGATGGTCCCTCGAACAACATGGTCGATACCCGCGTACGTGATGATGTCGCCGACCCCGATCTTGTGGGGGTCGTACACCTCGGGATAGTCGGCGAGCGGGTCGACGCGAGCACTCGGCTTACCCTGGCGTCCACGCAGGACCACAAACACGACGGCAGCGATCACTACGAGTATCAGGACAACTATCAGCACGTTGGTCAACGGTTTCTCCGAAATCGTCTCGGCAGGGTTGCCGCGGGCCATACCCTACCGATCCGTTCTCAGCCTTTTCGGATGAGACTGCCGGCAATCCGGCCTGTCGCCGACCGGACAGGTCTCCAGCGCCGCGGGCAGATCGAAAGACTGCCCCGGCGCACCTTTGCGTTTACGCTCAGCCCGAGGAACTCCGCGCGAACGAAAGCCGGTCGACTGACGATGAGCAAGAACACGGAGCCGTCTGCCCGCACCGTCATGCACACACCACGATTCTGGTTGACACCATTGATAGTGGTCACCCTCTTGATGTCTGCGCTGGCAGCGTTGTACATGGGCGGAATACTCGACCCCAAGAAACACCTGGACCAGTTCCCGATCGCCCTGGTCAACCAGGACGAGGGCGACACCCTCCCCGGTGGCGACCCCGCCGACCGCAAGAACTTCGGAAACGACATCGTCGCCGGCCTCGAAAGCGGAATCGACCACCAGAAGATCGACCTGCAGCAGATCGGTATCGCCGAAGCCCAATCGCGGTTGAACTCCGGCACGCTGTACGGCGCGATCGTGATTCCCAGTGATTTCACGAAGAGGACGATCATCCTGGCGGAGGCCAGCGTCGTCGCCGGTGACGTAGAGCAACCGATCATCACGATCTACACCAATCCTCGCGCCGGTTCCGTCTCGGCATCGCTGGTCCAGTCGATCGGAACCACAGCCCTCGCCTCGGTCAACAAGAACATGGGCGAGCAACTCACCGCCCTTGTCACCGCGCAGTTGGAAGCGGGAGGCACCGGAACCCAGATCTCCGGAGCGAGCCGCCTGCTGCTCGAAAACCCGGTGAACGTACTCACGGTTGCCCACGATCCGCTTCCCGACGGAACCGGATTCGGTTTGGTGGCATTCTATTTCGCGCTGCTGTTGGTCCTTGCGGGATTCACCGGAGCAACCGTGGTCAATTCCTTGGTGGACGGCATGCTCGGATACGCGCCTACCGAATTCGGTCCACTCTTCGTTCAGAACGACGTTGTGGGTATCAACAGGTTTCGAACGCTGCTCGTCAAATGGGCATTCATGATCGTGTTGTCCGGCATAGTCTCCGCGTTGTTCCAGTGGATCAGTCGCGCCCTCGGAATGCCGGTCACTCACGGGCTTGCATTGTGGGAGTACGGCGCGCTGGTCATCACAGCGGTGGGCATCACGGCGATGTCGGTGATGGCCGCGTTCGGCTCGTTGGGCATGTTGATCAACCTGTTCGTGTTCGTCATTCTCGCGCTGCCCTCGTCCGGTGGCACCATCCCCCTCGAAGCCAGCCCCAGGTTGTATGCCTGGCTGGCGCAATTCGAGCCGATGCACCAGATCTACATGGGCACGCGATCGATCCTGTTCTTCGGCGCACGCGGTGAGGCAGGCCTGCTGCATGCCGTCTGGATGACGTTGGTGGGTCTACTGATCGGCGTCGTACTCGGCATCGTGACCACCCGTTTCTACGACCGCAAGGGCTACGAGCGCACCCATCGTCCCAAGGTGGCGTGACATGGTACCCAGCCGGGATTTGATCGAAACCTGTTGAGCCGATTCAATGTGATTGCGCGTTTCGGGAATCTTCGAGCCCCTTCCGCACGTTGTACAACTATGGCTAATTACAAAACAGTCAATCCCGCGACAGGTGAAACCGTCAGGGAATTCGATACTTTGGATGACGCCGGAGTTGAAGCCGCACTTGCGAACACGCATCGCGGCTACTTGACCTGGCGCAACAGTGCGCCACAGCAGCGTGCGGCAGTCCTGAGCAAGACCGCCGAACTGTACACAGAGCGCGCAGACGAACTGGCCCGAATGATCTCCTTGGAGATGGGTAAGCCGGTCCGCGAGGCCAAGGGCGAAGTACAACTCTCGGCCGCGATCTATCAGTGGTATGCAGACCACGGTCCGGCACTGCTCGAGGAAGAACGACTCGACGTTCCCGGGGCCGAGGAGTCGGTTGTGTACCGGCGACCGATCGGCGCTCTCATCGGCGTCATGCCGTGGAACTTCCCGTACTACCAAGTCGCCCGCTTCGCGGCACCGAATCTGATGCTCGGTAACACGATCATTCTCAAGCACGCATCGAACTGTCCGCAGTCGGCGCTGCTGATGGAAGAGATTCTGCGACAAGCCGGATTGCCGGACGACGCCTACGTCAACGTCTTCGCGACCAACGAGCAGATCGCGGACATGATCGCCGATCCCCGAGTTCAAGGTGTGTCACTGACCGGCAGCGAACGCGCCGGAACCAGCGTCGCCGAAACTGCCGGACGCAATCTCAAGAAGGTCGTCCTCGAACTCGGCGGATCAGACGTGTTCATCGTCCTCGATTCCGACGACATGGATGCCACCGTCAAGTCCGCAACCAAGGCACGTCTGTCCAATGCCGGCCAGGCCTGCAACGCGGCCAAGCGTTTCATCGTCACCGAAGATTTCTACGACGACTTCACCAACAAGTTGGCGACGTCCTTCGAATCCGTCACTGCCGGTGACCCGTTGGACGAATCCACAGTCTTGGGTCCGCTCTCTTCGCAGAGCGCGGCAGATACTCTGATCGAGCAGATCGACGACGCTGTGTCCAAGGGTGCCACGCTGCTGACCGGTGGAAAGAAGATCGACGGCCCGGGCGCCTACGTTCAACCGACATTGCTCGCAGACGTGACACCGGACATGCGGGCCTACAGCGAAGAACTGTTCGGACCTGCCGGAGTCGTCTACAAGGTCAAGTCGGCCAGCGAGGCTGTGGAACTTGCCAATTCGTCGGTCTACGGCCTGAGCGGATCCGTCTGGAGCAGCGATCTCGATTCCGCCCGGTCGGTCGCTGCAGATCTCGACGTGGGAATGGCGTTCGTCAACGAGCACGGAACGACGTTGCCCGGTCTGCCCTTCGGCGGAGTCAAGCGCTCCGGAGTCGGCCGCGAGCTCGGTCCGTGGGGAATGGACGAGTTCGTGAACAAGAAGCTGCTCCGCGTCTCGAAGAAGTAGTTCGACACAGAAGTAGTTCGACACAGAAGTAGCGCGACACAGAAGTAGCTCGGCGCAAAGAAAGGCCCTGACCTCGATGGAGGTCGGGGCCTTTCCTCATAACCCACGGACCAGCAAGCGGGTCCGCTGCCTGGTCACTCGCTTGCCGGCGTGGCACCCCCACGAGTGAGGCTCCACCCGAACCTCGTCGCGATGACAGCTGACCCCCAGCCCAACAGTGCACCCACCAGTGGAGCAGCGACGGCGGTGTAGATCGCCTCGTTGGAAACACCAACCGACACGGCGGAGTCACCGACGAAGGCGAAATCGGTTCGGGAGGCGAAGGACGCCCACTCGATCAGGCCGGAGACAACAATAATCAGGAACCCCAGCAGGAAGCCGAAGCCGGCCAGCAGAACGTGAAGTGCGCGCATCCGGTCAGTCTGCCTGTAACACCCACCCAGATAAAACCGACCTGCTGGTATGACACTTTCACGAATCGCTCAAACTACCGTAGTCGCCGCTGCCCTCTGCGCGAGTGCAGCCATCTGTTCCGCGACGTCAGCTTCCGCGGACGTAGTCGACGTCACGATCCTTCCGGGTCTCAGCAGCGGGCCGACGACGTCGTACGGAGCGGGCTGCACGTATCTGGTGGTTGCCAGGACAGCAGCGTTGAACGAGCCGAACGTCTCGATTGTCGACATGAACCGAGCGTCGACCATGTTCCCGCAGGAACTGATCTGGGACACCGTCAATCCCTACTTCACCTTGCCGGTCGTACTCGGCCACGCCGTCACGCTGTGGACTCCGACTGCACCGGGCGAACACTCTCTGATGGCCTACCAGACGTCCGCGGGCGGGCCGGTCACAACGGTCGATGTCAATCCGGCGACACCGATCGGTCCGGGGTGCGTCGTCGCACCCTGATCCGCTAGCCCTCCAAGAAGTCGACGAGCACCCGGTTGATTTCATCGGCGGGAACCATCGGAATGCTGTGATGCGAAGAAGCTTTCAGCACCTCGACACGCGCTGCGGGAACCCTCTCCCGCACTGACTTCGACACGGTTTCCGCATCATGCACCCGTCCGTCTTGTGCGAGGACCACCAGCAACTCGACATCCAGTGCGCTCAAGGCCTCCTTCGAAGGACGTCGAGGCACTACGAGATCGGGTCGCGGTAGATCCGAAGTGCCCACTTCCACAAGAGACAGCCAGTCGGAGTCGATACTCAACTCACCTGTCTCCCAATCCAACAGTCGCCGTCGGCGCGCTCGCGACGGGGAGAGCAACAGCGGAAGCGCACGCAGAAGGTAGCCCGCCTTCATGCCGGAGAAACTCGAATTAGGATCGAGCAGAACAAGTTTCCCGACACGATTCGGTCGATGCAGCGCAAAGGCCAACGCAATCATTGCGCCATAGGAATGTCCGATCACATCAACGGTGCCGGCCCCGGTGCAATCGACTATCGAGTCCATCCACTCGATCAGATCGTCGACGGACTTCATCGGATCACCATTCGGAACGCTCCGCCCGGCATCGCCCATGGTGTCGACAGCAAAGACACGCCGGGATTTCGACAGCGCCCCAACATTGTCGAACCACACCGTCGAAGTGGCACCTCCCCCGGACAGAAGGATCAACGGCCGCGAGTCTGCATGCCCACAGACGTTCACATGCGTGTTACCGAACCGCCCCGCGAGATCCACACCCAGCGGTTTCTGCGGCCATTTGGTCAGTACAGCGTCGTATGCGCGATTGAAGTCCATCCCCCACCCCCATTTCTCTCGATTATCGAGATAGTAGACAATCGAGAGACAACACACCAGGGCTGGAGGCATCCTTGAGCGTCGGCGATGCAGAAGACGAAGCGATGGCGATCGTCCACTCGCTTCGCGCACTGACCGTCGACTTGAACGTGGCGGTTTCCGGCTTTGCGAACAAGTACAAAATGCACTCCACCGACGTGCGCGCGTTGATCTGCCTTCTCGATGCCGAGCGCTCGAACACATCGGCGACGCCAGGTTGGTTGGGCTCACAGCTCGGGATCAACTCGGCGTCGGTGACTGCACTGGTCGACCGGATGGTCAAAGCGGGGCACGTAGCTCGGGAGCGGGACTCAGCAGACCGTCGACGGGTGCTCTTGCAGGTCACACCATCGGCGGTCACTCTGGGCGAGAGTTACTTCGGCCCACTCATTTCACGGGCGGTGAGCACCCTCGGCAATTTTACCGCCACAGAGCGAGCCACCATCGCGAGTTTCATCGCCGCGATGCGAGCGGACGTGGAGCGGACTCGAGTCGATAGGGAGCCCTCCCGGTGACTCGCATACTTCCCGCGGGAGAACGCGCATTGCTCGTGGACTTCGATTCCGAAGCTGGCGTTCTAGCGTTCACCGAAGCACTGACGCGTAACACCCCGGTCGGGGTCGAAGACTTCCTCCCCGCAGCTCGCACGGTCCTGGTCACGTGCACCCCGGCGGCAGATCTCACGTACGTCCGGAAGCGCTTGAACGATCTCGAGCAGACCGATTCTGCCGCGACCACAGACGAGCATTTCGAGACGGATGCACTCACCATCGCCGTCAGGTACGACGGGCCCGACCTCGACGACGTCGCACAGTCACTTGGTATGAGCCGATCCGAGGTGGTTGCGGCCCACACCGGGGCAATGTGGCGTTGCGCCTTCATCGGATTCGCACCCGGCTTCGCCTACCTGACTTCAGGCGACACTCGGCTCGACGTTCCGCGTCGAACGCAATCACGAACCGCTGTGCCTGCCGGTTCCGTCGCCCTGGCCGCTGGATACAGCGCGGTCTACCCGCGTGCATCACCGGGTGGCTGGCAGATCATCGGGAGCACCGATGCCGTGATGTGGGATCTGAACGCCACACCACCGGCCACCGTTCAGCCCGGCAGACGCGTGCGCTTCGTGAACGAGGAACAACGATGAACGGTCTGGAGATACTCGACACCGGGCCGCTGAGCCTGATCCAGGACCTCGGACGGATAGGTCATCTTCGCTCGGGTGTCGGGGTTTCCGGTGCGGCAGACAGGCGATCTCTCAGGCTTGGCAATCGGCTCGTCGGCAACAACGAGGGCGCAGCCGGTGTCGAGGTCCTCCTGGGTGGGCTGAGTCTTCGGGCGCAGCAACCGACAACGATCGCGTTCACCGGTGCGCCTGCACAGGCCTACCGCGACGGCATTCCGGTCGGGCATTCGAGCGTGATCGATCTGCGGGCTGGTCAGACCGTCCGCCTGGACTACGCACCGAGCGGACTGCGGACGTATTTGACCGTCCGAGGCGGCATTGTGGTTCCCGAGATCCTGGGATCGCGCAGCACCGACACGATGTCCGGGATCGGTCCGGCGCCTCTCGAGCCTGGTGTTTTTCTCCCGATCGGGCCATCGCCGACCACGTTCTCAGCCGTCGACCTCGCACCGGTGCCGCCGATGGCAAACGAGACTCTCGCCATTCGAGTGGTGTTCGGTCCTCGCGCAGATCGATTCACCAACCCCGAAACACTCCTCCATGGCCGATGGGCGATCTCGACCGACTCGGACCGAATCGGCGCACGCGTCGATCGCGTCGGCGCCGACGAACTACTTCGAAGAACAGACGACACCGAACTGCCCACCGAAGGCGTGGCACTCGGATCGATCCAGGTCCCACCCAGCGGCCAACCTGTCGTGTTCCTCGCCGATCACCCCATCACCGGCGGCTATCCGGTGGTGGGAGTGGTCGCGGACGCAGATATCGACCGACTCGGCCAAGCCCGCCCGGGTCAACACATCCGGTTCGTCAGGGCCTGAGCACGCCGAGCGATAGCGTGTCGGACCCAGCCGTCACACTGATGTCGTGCGAGTTGTCCTGGTCCCCGGTAGTACGACGTCCACGGGAGCTGTGACGGCAACTGTCCTACGGACCGATCCCGCTGGAACGCCGCTCGCCGATCCCGTCGAATACCCCGACCTGATCGCAGCGGTACGCACCATCGAGGAAGCCGAGCACCCGCGGTGGGTGTGGCCGAGTACGGCGACCGTGTACCCACCTCTACTGCGGGCAGGCGTACGGGTTCAGCGGTGCCACGACATCTCCCTGACCCGCGCGATACTCGGAATGCGCGCCGGCAAACCGTCACCGCCCGCCGAGGAGTTCGACGACGATCGACTCGGACTCTTCGACACTGCACCCGTTCTCGATCCCCTCGCCGTCGTCACCGAATTCGCCGAGCAGCGCGCAACCATCGGCGCGGACGCTCGACTGGACTTGTTGATCGCAGCAGAATCGGCCGGCGCTCTCAGCGCCGCCGAGATGACGCACACGGGCCTTCCGTTCTCGACGCAGAAGCATCGCGAACTCCTCGAAGAACGGCTGGGGCCGCGGCCGACGGGATACGACCTCCCCGCTCGTATGCAGGAACTTGCCGCACAGATCAGTGAGGTCTTCGGGCGCACCGTCAATCCTTCGTCTTCGGTGGAGATCACCGAGGCGTTCGGTCGTCAGGGCATCGAACTTCCGTCGACACGCAAGTGGTTTCTGCAGGAGATCGATCATCCGGCTGTGCCGCTACTCCTTCGTCATCGCGAACTCGCCAAGCTGTACAGCACCAACGGGTGGCAGTGGATGGACAGTTGGGTGCGGGGAGATCGATTCCGTCCGATCTACGTTCCTGGTGGTGTCGTGTCCGGCAGGTGGGCGAGTCGAGGCGGCGGGGCCCTCCAGATTCCGAAGACCATGCGCTCGAGCGTCGTCGCCGATCCGGGCCACGTGTTCGTCGTCGCCGACGCCGGTCAGCTCGAGCCCCGAATTCTGGCCGCCATGTCCGGCGACCGCCGCATGATGGCCGCCGCCGGCGACGACGATCTGTACGCACTTGTCGGTGCAGAAGCCTTCGGCGGGGATCGCGCAAAAGCCAAGGTCGCAATCCTCGGAGTCCTGTACGGGGCGACGGCGGGTGAAGCCAAAGCACTGCTCGTCTTGTTGCGGAAGCGATTCCCGGTCGCCGTCGAGTACGTCGAGCAAGCTGCCAAGGCAGGTGAGCGCGGCGAGGTGGTGAAGTCACTGCTCGGCCGGGCCTGTCCCCCACCGTCTCCCGACTTCTACTCCCACGGCGACGCTCATGCCCGCGGTCGTTTCACGCGAAACTTCGTCGTTCAGGCCACTGCGTCCGAGTGGGCGTTGTGCCTGCTCGCCGACCTCAGGCGCCGCCTCGCCGAAGATCCGGACGGCGAGTTGGTCTTCTTCCAGCACGACGAAGTGGTCGTGCATACCCGAAACCCCGAGTCAGGTGCCGCCCACGTGCTGGCCGCCGCGGCTTCGGCAACTCGATTGTTGTTCGGCGACACAGTCGTTCGTTTTCCTATGGACGTCGCAGCCCGCGAGACTTACGGCAAAGGCACTTCGTAGCGTCGTCAATTCCACTCCAAGTGGTTCCACCACGCCCGTATTGCGTGTTCTACTGGAAAACGTTGCTTTGTTGGTGCTGGTCGACTGTGTTCGAGGAGAACCATGACCAAGCTGGACACAACTGATGCAGAACGGAACGAGCGCGGAGCCGTGAAGCGCCTTCGCGTGCCGATCTTCACCGTGATCGCCCTTGCGATCTTCGCCTTCGTCGCAGGCGGATTCGGCGGTTCTTTCCAGGGCAAACTCGCCGAGGTTCAAAAGAACGACAACGCCTCGTACCTCCCGAGTTCCGCCGAATCGACAATCGTCAGCAACCAATCCGCGAACTTCCTCGCAGTCGAGACGATCCCTGGATTTGTTCTGTTCCATCGAGATTCGGCCCTCACCGAGGCGGACAAATCTGCAATCAACTCGGCCTACGGCGCCATTGCCGGCATCTCCGGAGTAGACGCCGACGGTATGCAGCCCACTCAGTACTCCGCCGACGGCACAACTGCGTCGATCTTCGTGCCACTCGTGGCCAAAGACGGTGACACCGCCGTGGCAGGTGATGTCCTGGCGACCACCGAGCAGAACGTCATCGACGCCGCAAAACAAGCAGCCGGTGATGTCGAGGTACTCCCAGCCGGGCCAGGTGGGCTACTCGTTGCGTTCATCGACGCCTTTGCCGGTCTGGACGGAGCGCTCCTTGGCGCGGCACTCCTGGTCGTGATCCTCATCCTGCTTGTCGTGTACCGATCGCCGGTGTTGTGGGTCTTCCCGCTGTTCTCCGCGCTCCTCGCCATCGGCTTGTCGTCGATGGTGATCTACTTCCTCGCGAAAGCCGAACTACTGACGCTGACCGGGCAATCTCAAGGCATCCTTTTCGTATTGGTAATCGGTGCCGGTACCGACTACGCCCTACTCTTGATTTCTCGCTACCGCGAAGAACTGCACACGTATCCCAACCGCTTCGACGCGATGATCAAGGCCTGGCGCGAGTCTGCGCCGGCCATCACCGCTTCGGCTGTCACCGTGATTCTCGGTCTGCTTTGCCTGACGTTCTCTCAACTCAACTCCAACAAGAGCCTCGGACCCGTCGCCGCCATCGGGATCGCCTGCACCTATCTGGTGATGATGACGTTCATGCCGGTCGCTCTGGCCGCCACCGGACGGTGGGTCTTCTGGCCGCGCAAGCCCAAGGTCGATCACGCCGCAGATCTTACGACGCACGGGATGTGGGGCAAGATCGCCGAGGCCGTCGGTAGCAAGGACCGCCCACTGTGGATCGGCGCCACAGTGTTGTTGATCATCCTGTTCGCGGCCGGGATCGGCAGTCTCAAAACCGATGGCCTGACATCCACCGAAAGCTTCACCAATCGTCCCGACGCAGTTGTCGGACAAGAACTCTACGACTCGAAGTTCGATCCCGGAGCCGGCGCACCGGCCGTGATCACCGCAAACGCCGACCAGGCCGACGCCGTCATCAAAGCAGCCAGCGGCGTCGAAGGTATCTCGCAGGATCCCGGCGCCGTCTGCACCCAGGTGGACGTCGCAAAGGTCAGCGATTTGATCAAGACCAACCCCGCTGCCGTCGCACAAGCCGCCGCTGCGGGTTGCGCCCCTGCGGCTTTCACCGTTGCACCGATCGACGGCCGAACCATGATCAATGCAACCCTCGCCGACTCCTACGATTCGCCGCAGGCACTCGAAACTGTCAAGCGACTGCGGACTGCCGTCCACGACGTGCCCGGCGCCGACGCGCTCGTCGGCGGCAGCACGGCCACCACCCTTGATGTCCAGGCGGCCTCGGTCCGCGACAGAAACCTGATCATCCCGATCGTGCTGGTGGTGATCTTCCTGGTTCTGGCCGCTTTGCTCCGTGCTCTGCTGATCCCGGTGATTCTCATTGTCACCGTGGTGCTTTCATTCGCGGCGACCCTCGGTGTGAGCGGATTCTTCTTCACACACGTATTCGGGTTCGCCGGGGCGGATCAATCGTTCCCGCTGTTCGCCTTCGTCTTCCTCGTCGCGCTGGGTATCGACTACAACATCTTCCTGATGACCAGAGTCCGGGAGGAGACCGGAGAATTCGGCACCCGCGCAGGTGTACTGCGCGGTCTTGCGGTGACGGGCGGTGTGATCACGTCAGCCGGAATCGTCTTGGCCGCAACATTTGCCGTACTGGGAATCCTGCCACTGGTCTTCCTCGCCGAGATCGGATTTGCCGTGGCCTTCGGCGTGCTGCTCGATACGATCATCGTGCGCAGCGTCCTGGTGCCGGCACTCTCTCACGACATCGGGAAACGTA
This sequence comes from Rhodococcus sp. MH15, assembly GCF_019266045.1. Lineage (NCBI taxonomy): Bacteria > Bacillati > Actinomycetota > Actinomycetes > Mycobacteriales > Nocardiaceae > Rhodococcus > Rhodococcus sp. MH15. The sequence continues at coordinate 544,535 of NZ_LPNP01000080.1, read as the reverse complement.
TTTGGTGGCCGTCCGAACTGGCGCGGGCGAAAGACTGACCGACTACAGAAACGCTTCCTTAGTCCACAGATGAAAGAGCGCGTAGGCTCGCCAGGGTCGCCAGCGCTCGGACAACGCTGCGGCTTCTTTGCCCGACGAAACCCCCAACGCTCGCTTCAACACCAGATCGTCGGGTACGAAGGCGTCGCGATCACCGAGAATTCGAACAGTGAGATAGTCAGCGGTCCACGGTCCGATTCCCTTTAGCGCCAACAGCTCTCGCCGAAATTGGACAGGATCCGCATTCCAGGAGAGATCGAGGCCGTTCGCTGCCGCAGTTGCCAGCGTGTGCACTGTCCTTGCGCGCGCTGTGGTCAATCCGACGGCTTTCTGTATGCCCTCGGTTGATTGCGCTGCAACCACGTCCGGATCAGGGAAGGCAAGAAAATCCCCTTGCACCGGTACCCCGAATGCGCTGACAAAACGACCACCGAACGTCCTCGCCGCGCCGAGCGAAACCTGTTGTCCCAGAACAGTGAGCACTGCGGTCTCGAACCCGTCCACCGAACCGAGCACACGCAATCCTGGACGGGCGGCAACAAGTGGGGCCAACAACTCATCACTACCGAACGCCGCTTCGACAGCAGTGTGATCGGCGTCGAGGTCGAGCCAACGGCGCACGATCACCTCCAGCACTGCGGAATCCGCTACCGGCACATCGGAATCCACGACGACACCGTCGTCGGTCCACGACACCGACACGACAACGGGTCCGGAAGGCAACGGTACGACTCTGGTGTGAACACCGTCGTCGTGACGCTCGAGGCCTGCGACGCAGTGAGCCCGCAGGGCACCGGTCAGCGGTTCGACTGCATAGGGCGCCTGAAAGCGCAGCGTCACTGCGCTCACCGGCCGGCTTCCAGATCCAGCAGAATCGCTTTCAGTTCGGGGCCACCCGCGTACTGCCCGAGGCTGCCGTCGCTGCGCACCACCCGGTGACACGGGACCACCAACGGCAGCGGGTTCTTTGCACATGCGGTCCCTACGGCACGCACCGCACGTGGGCTTCCCGACGCTGCCGCGACCACCGAATAGCTTGCAGTGTGGCCGTATTCGATCTCGGGAAGATGACGCAACACTTCGCGTCGAAACCCTTTCGCGAGTTGGAAATCCAAGCGCAGATCGAATTCTCGACGCGCACCGGCAAAGTACTCGTCCAACTCGCGAGCGACAGTGTCCAGCCTGCGCGGGTAATGAAGCACACGAGGGCTGACGGTGTCCGCCAATCGTTCCAGAACGAGGCCGTGCCCTTCGACGGCAAAGGCAACCCGCACCAGGCCGACATCAGTTGCCGCCAGCAGCAGCTTTCCGACCGGCGAATCGACGGTTCGATATGCCACGTCGATCAATTCGGCTTCGGACGCCTGCGCAGCCAGGCGCGCCCGTAGGCGGATCATGGCGTCGGCGTCAACGGCTGGAAATGCCTCGAACACATCGTTACTCATGAGTGACTCCCTTCCGCAGCGGTAGCGGACAAGTAGGTTCTTCGTAGGGTGGCGATACCGTCCGCACCCGCGCGTCTGGCGGCTGCCGGCGTGTTGCCGAGGATGTCCGCGATCTCTGCGTACGGCAGCCCACCCAGAAAGTGATAGGCGACCGCCGCACGTTGTTTGAGTGGTAGTTGTTCGAGTGCGTCCCAGAGTTCGTGATCCCACGTGCCCGGCACGCCGATTCGCGTCGGCAACTCCGGAACGTCGTCTGTCGGCACGGCCACGCGGGCACGCACTCGGGTGATGTCGATCGCCTTGCGGTGCGCGATGGTGACCAGCCAGGCTTCGATGTTCGCGTCCAGGTTCAGATCCGGGTATGCCCGCATCGCCGCGATGAACGTCTCGGACCACGCGTCCTCGGCGTCGACGGGCCCGACCACCGCGCGGCAGACACGGAGGACCACTGCACCGTATTCGGTCACGACGTCTTCGAACGGTTTGAGTGTCACGACCGGTAGACGTTCCCGATCACCGAATTGTGAGCCGAGCGCATCAGAAGAGGACATCCGATTCGCCGCCGTACTCGCGGTCGAGCAGGAACCGCTTACGTTCGAGGCCGCCGGCGAAACCGGTCAGACTTCCGTCGCTACCGACCACGCGATGACAGGGAACGATGATGCTGATCGGATTCTTGCCGTTTGCCGCGGCGGCAGCACGGATCGCAAGCGGGTTACCCAAAGTTTGCGCGAGCTCCATGTAGGTCCAGGTTTCGCCGTACGGGATCGTTCGCAAGGTGTCCCACACCCGCTTCTGGAACTCGGTACCCACGGGCGCCAGCGGCACGGAGAACTCCGTGCGATCACCCTCGAAGTACTCGGTGAGCTGCGATTCGACTTCACCGAAGACCGCCGAGGAACGATCACCGAACGTGGACTCGTCCGGCTTGTGGCGATGCTCCGCCATGTACAGACCGCAGAGGTCGTCACCTGCTGCTACCAGCGTCAACGCTCCGATCGGCGAGTCGATCACAGTGTGCGTACGGATAGCCGTCATGTCTCGATCCTTCCAGGTTGCGCGGTGCGGCAGGCAGCGGGTGAAGTGATTGTCCGCGCCGGCACCGACACCTCGAAGACGCCGCGGGCCTCGTGAATGTGAGATTTACCTGTACTTTGACGTCACATCAGGCAGTATCGAGGGATGGCTCTAGTTTTGCCCGGCAGCTCCACCGTCGTCCGCTCCGTCGGCGACGTGGTGCACTGGTCCCTGTCCACGGTCGCATTTGCGGTCACCCTGCCCACTCGACTCGAGGCGCTCCTCTTCTCGGTCGAGAGGTTGGTGGCGCGCATCAACCAGATCGCCGACAACGCCGACCGCGTCGTCATCGGAGCCGCCGCCGTGACCGTTCGCGCTGAGACACTGGTCGAGGCCGTCGAGCAGACGTCGGACATCGCGGGACAACTCCTCGAGATCTACGAGCCCATCGCCCTACAGCTCGCGCCGCTGGCCGCCAGGTTCGCCGACGACCTTTCCGAGGCAGAGGTCAGCGCCGCGATCAAGCTGATCGACCAACTACCGGAGCTCACCGACCGGGTGGCCGCGGTGTTGCCCATCCTCGGAACCTTGGACTCCGTCTCGCCCGAGATCCACGAACTCCTCGGAGTGGTCAAGGACCTGCGGCAGGCGATCGTCGGGGTGCCTGGCTTTCACTTCTTTCGCAAGCGGGGCGAAGCCAAGCTGGATTGAAATTTCAGGCGGAGTAGCCGTTGGTCCCGGCCCGCGCCATGACGACCTTCGGAACGACCGCTCGAGACGAGAGCTTGAGCAGACCGTCCACCAACTCCACGATGTCGTCGACCTTGATCATGGTGTCCGGTGTGATCCGATCGTGTGTCCATGCCGACATGTCGGTGTCGACGTAACCGGGAGCGATGGCCGTCGCACTGACGCCGTTTCCGGATTCCTCGGCGTTGAGTGCCTCGACCATCGAAATCAGCGCAGCTTTGGTGGCTCCGTAGACGGCCAGGCCGCTCTCGGCATACACACCGGCCATCGAGGCGAGAGCGATCACCTTCGCTCCGCCGGCAAGGTCCGCGTCCGCCGCTGTACGCAGGAGCGGCAGCGACGCTTGCAATAGCGCGAACGGTGTCCGGAGATTGACGGCAACGGTCTTGTCGAAACGTCGCATCGGGTAATCCGCCACTCGCCCACTGGTTCCCACTCCGGCGTTGAGGACGAGTGCCCTCATGGAGCCGAATCGCTCACTGTGTGTGGCGACGAGTGCTGCGGCGAAGTTCTCGTCCGCCATGTCGCCGGCCGAGACGACGACGTCCGGCGATCCGGCGCGCGTAAGTTCTTCGGCGACCACGGCGAGCCGCTCGGTATCACGCGCCGTGATGGTCAGCCCGTACCCTTGCGAAGCCAAGCGTGTTGCGATGCCGAGCCCGATTCCCTTGGAGGCGCCGGTGACCAGTGCTGATCGAGTCATTCGAATTTCCCTTGCAGTGCGTTGAGTCCGGCCGAGATCAGTTCCGGCACAGAAGATCCAGCCTTGTCGAATCCCCCGCCGACGGTGGCTCCTGCTCGGAATCGGTGATCGATGCCCTGCGCCACGACGGCGAGTTTGAAGAACCCGAGCGCCATGTAGAAGTTCCAATGCGCCAGTTCACGACCCGACACGGACGAATACCGTTGCGCCAGATCGACAACGGACGGTAGCGACGGGCTCGTCCACGCAGCAGGCTCACCCAGAACCAGATCCAGCGCGGGATGCCGATAGACGCACATCATCGCGATGTCCGCCAGCGGATCGCCCAGCGTCGACAGTTCCCAGTCCACCACTGCGGCAACCTTGGTGACGTCGTTCGCCGCGAGAATCGTGTTGTCGATCCGGTAGTCGCCGTGCACGATCGACGAGGCTGATTCCGCCGGAATCAATTCCGCGAGGCTCGACGCCAACCTGTCCACGTCGGCCGAGTCCTCGGTCTTGACGCGTGACCATTGACCGGCCCACAACTTCACCTGGCGGGCTACGTAACCGTCGGGTCTGCCGAGTTCGCCGAGACCCACTGCGGTGTAGTCGACGTCGTGCAGTGCAGCGAGAACACGCACCAACTCGTCGGTGCACTGCGTGACCTGCGCTGCCGGAACAGCTTCCAACTCGGTTTTGGTTCGGATCACTTGACCGGTGACGAACTCGACCACCGTGAACGACGCACCCATCACCGAGGCGTCCTCGCACAGCACGACGGTCGGCGCGACCGGCACGGCAGTGTTCTGCAACGCCGAGGTGATTCGGAACTCACGCGCAACGTCATGCGCCGACGGCGTGAGGCCGGCCGTGGGTGGACGACGCAGAATCCACTTCGAGTTGTCGTCGAAGATTCCGTAGGTGAGATTGGATTTGCCGCCTGAAATCAGTTCGGCTCGCAACTCACCGCTCACCTCGACGCCTGCGGCTTGCAGATACTTGTGGAGCGCCGCGAGATCGAGTCCTGGAAAGTCCGTCACTTCGACTCCTCCCGAGCAGCGCGCTTCGCAGCTCCCACAACACGTTTCGCAATTGCCCAGCGATGAACCTCGGACGGGCCGTCGTAGACGCGGAAGGGACGCACTTCGCGGGACAAGCGTGCCAGCGGCAGATCGCCGGACACGCCCATTCCGCCACACATCTGAATGGAGCGGTCCACGATCCGGAAGATCGCCTCGGCAGCGTAGGTCTTGGCGATGGACGTCGCGTTGCTCGCGTGCCCGCCCTGATCGAGTTCGAAGCAGGCCTGCACCAGAAGTGCGCGGCTGGCTGCGATGTCGATCTCGTTGTCGGCGACCATCTTCTGGATCATTCCGAGATCACCGAGTTTCGAGCCGAAGCCTTCTCGTTCGGCAACCCTGGCCACGGCGACGTCGTGGCCGCGGCGCGCTGCACCGAGCCAGCGCATCACGTGCGTCATGCGGGCGGGACCGAGGCGAACCTGCGCGTAGGCGAAACCTTGATCGACCTCACCGAGAACGGCCTCGTCGGGTACGAAGAGATCCTCGAACGTGACCTCGCAGTGCCCACCGATCATGGCCTTGTCGAGGGTGTCGATGTGTCGACCCACTACCAGGCCGGGAGTGTCCGTCGGCGCCAAGAACATGGTCGCTCCGCCGCGCTGCCCGGGCTCGCCGGACGTGCGCGCCATGATGATGAAGAACCCGGCGCCGTCGGCGCCGGTGATGAACCATTTCTTACCGTTGATCTTCCAGCCACCGGGGACTTTTTCGGCGCGGGTGTTCAAAGCCGAGGGATCGGATCCCGCTCCGGGCGCGGGTTCGGTCATGGCGAATGCCGACCGCATGTCCCCGCTTGCGAGCGGCGCGAGGAACTGCTGCTTCTGTGCTTCGTTCGCCACGTGGGCCAGCATGTGAACGTTGCCCTCGTCCGGCGCCGCGATGTTGAGCGCCGTCGGCCCGAATAGCGAGTAGCCGGCTTCCTCGAAGACCGGCGCGCGATCACTCATGTTGAGTCCGTGGCCGCCGTACTCGATCGGTGCATGCGGGGCGAAGACACCGGCTTCTTTTGCTGCCGACTGCATCTCGATGCGGATGGCATCGCCACCCGCTACAGCGATGTCACCGGCGTGTTCGTCTTCGATGGGGAGCACTACGTTGCGCGTGAAGTCGCGCGTCTTCTCGATCAGCGCCACCACCTCGGGCGCGTACGTCAGATCGATTGCCACCAGCCACCTCCGAAAGAACATCCCGACCGAGCGATCGCTCGGTAACAGCACTCTCGCACATGCCGATGCGCCGGGTCAACAATCTTCGAGCATCGCCTCGCCCTGATCGAGCCGGCCGGCAACCACCATGTCGCGGTACAGATCGTCCTTGTCCATGAGCTCGTCATGGTTGCCGATGTTGCGGATCCGACCGTCTTCCATGACCACGATCCAGTCGGCGTCACGCACCGTCGAGAGCCGGTGAGCGATAGTCACCACGGCCCCGGTGCGCGCACGTTCGTTGATCGCGTCGACAATCGCGGCTTCGGTGAGCGTGTCGACCTGGGCAGTGGCTTCGTCGAGCAGAAGCAAAGCACTCGGCCGCAGAACTGCGCGCGCCATCGCGATGCGCTGACGTTGGCCGCCCGACAGCGAGGTGGCCGTCAGAGCGGTGTCGAGTCCGTTGGGCAGGGCCTCGATCGCGTCGTCGAGCCGGAGCAAGCGCAGAACGGCCTGGACTTCTTCGTCCGTCGCATCGGGATGGCTGAAGACGACGTTCTCCCGAATCGTTCCGGGCACCACCGGTGTCTCCTGCTCCACGTACGCGAGACTCTCGCGCACAGCGCGGTGATCGAGCGCGTCGTAACCGACTCCATGCAGGAGAACCTCACCCGATCGAGGTTCGACAAATCGCAGCACGGTCGAGAGCAAGGTCGTCTTTCCTGCACCCGACGGGCCGACGATGGCCATGTGCCCACGCGTCGGAATGACCAGCGAGACATCGCGCAACGCCGGCTGGTTCGATCCGTGGTAGCTCACGGTGACGTCGCGCAACTCGATCAGCGGCGCGGCAGCGTTGGTTTTCGCGACCACGTCCACGACCTCGTCGTACTGCTCGGTGGGCAACGACTGCATCTCGCGAATCCGGATAGCTGCCGCGATTCCCGACTGAACGGAGGTCACGTTCTGCGCAAGCTCCGACACCGGCCCCATCAGGGTGAAGGCGTAGAGCAGAAACGCGATGAGCGTCGAGACTGCCATTTCGCCGTCGGCGACTCGCCACGCACCAAAGCCGAGGATGGCAATGATCGATCCTTGAATGGCGGTCCACGCGACAGTCCACGCGGTTGCCGACACTCGAACTGCCGTGATCGCATGCTTTTTCGCATCGGACGCATTGTTCGTCACCAGAGCGCCGACGCGATCCTCGGCGAGGGAAACTTTGACCGTCCGGATCGCACGCAAGCCACCCTCGAGTACGCCGCCGAGCTGACCGAGCGATTCCTGGGTTCGCGCTTCGGCTGCGGAAATCCGAGGCATCAGAACGGCAAAGAGTATGGAGGCGAACACGATTGCCACCATGGTGACGCCCAACAACGGCAGATCCAGTACGCCCATCAGAACAATCGTTCCGATGGTCAACGCGGCTGCGTTCAGAATATTCACCGCGGCCGACGACGCAGCCTCCCGCAGCAGCAAGGTGTCAGACGTGACCCGGGTGACCAATTCACCCACGGATCGCGATTGCAGCGAAGGTACGGTCGCCGCCAGGAATCGCTTCACCAGCGACGACCTGGCGTCGAAGACAACCTTCTCGGCGGCGGTTCCGAGAACGATCCACTGAGCACAACCGAGCACGGCACCGACGATCAGAAGGACGACGAGCGTGAGGATAGGTCCTTTCAGCGACGCACCGGTATCGAGGGTGTCGAGAACCCACTTGGTGACCATGGGCGTTGCCAGCGTCGCCGCGGAGCCGCACAGCGCCAGTACCAATCCGAGAAGGAGCGACGGCAGATGCGGTCGAGCGAACTCCGAGAGGACGCGGAGATTGCTCCATTTCGGTGCGGGCTGAGAAGCGTCGGATTCAAGCATGAATTTATGGAACACGAATGTTCCATAAAGGGCAAGAGAAATTCCGATTCGGAAACACTGGATACCGAAACCGGACACGGCTACGCTTCGGATTCGTGACAACGATCCACAGCGCACCAGAACAAAGCGCGACCCGCGAGCGCACACGGAAGGCCATCCTCGATGCTGCCGTTTCGGTGTTCGCATCCAAGCCTGCTGCGACCCTCAGCGAGATCGCTTCGGCCGCAAAGGTCGGCCGGACCACTTTGCACCGCTACTTTCCCGAACGGTCAGACCTGGTCGACGCAGTCGCGGCCGAGGCCACCCGCGCCGTCGGAGAGGCAGCAGCAGCAGCTCGACTCGGCGAGGGTACCGGAGCCGAAGCACTGGTTCGCCTGTGCCATGAATACTTCGAACTGGCCGACCTCTTGACGGTCCTGTTCTTCACTCCCGGTGTGTATCAAGAAGATTCGTTTGCCGAGTCCGCGTCGAACGACGACTCAGTCACCGATGCCATCGAGCGCGGACACTCCGACGGTTCCATCGACCCCGACATGGGTTCGGACTGGGTGCAGAACCTGCTGTGGTCACTGCTCTACACGTCGATGGACTACGTGAACCGCGGTTCCGGGACGCGACTACAAGCCTTGGATCTGACGGTTCGCAGCCTCCGCCGCGGAATCGCCCCCGATCCCGCGGTCTAGGTTGTCGGCTGCTTGAACAGCGGCACGCCGTTTGGTCACGCCTAGTTTGCGGTAGATCGAGCGAATGTGAGTCTTCACAGTGGGATAGGCGATGCCGAGGTGCGCAGCGATCTCGTCTGCAGTCATCGTAGTTCGCAGAAAAGTGAGGATCTCTTTCTCACGTTCCGTCAGGACTCCGGCGAGCTTGGCAGAGAGCTGGCCCCGTTTTTCCAGAATCGTGCGTAGGAGCTCCTGGTGTCTCGACCCCTGTGTTGCGTGCGCGTTCAACAGATCGACGATTACCGGATCGCCGCTCAGAAATGGGGCGAGAATCCGCTCGGGGATTGCTTCCGCCAGCGCACGATCCAACTGCTCGTGCGCCTGCGGTCCACGCCCGGCGACGGAGCTCAGGGCGGCAGACGTGACAAGGGTGCTCACCAGCGCATATCGCGGCAGCGCGGCCGAGGTTGCCAAGCGAAGCGCTTGAGCCGACGGTTCCGGATCCCCCATGACTCGGTAGAGCTCCGCGAGAAGCGCGTGAGCGACCGCAGCACCTGTTCTGGTCAGCGTGGGCATTGCGATGCGGCGAGCTTGCTCGTCCTGTCCTTGAGCGTGGGCGAGCCAGGCCGTGGTGACGCGCCGCAGCGTATCCCAAGGAATGCCGTGCTTGTCCGCAGTGCTCACGCCTCGCAGCAGACGAGCGGCGTTGTGGTACCGGTCTTCCCGGTTCAGAGCGATCAGGCTCATCACCAGGTACAGACGGGCGAGCGCCTCGAAATTGGTTCCGGGGCTGCCCTCCTCGATGATCGAATCGAACTGAGCGATCGCCTCCTCGAAGTCGCCACGCCAGTAGGCGATGCACCCCCGATTCGACTGTGGGAGACCACCTTCGAAGCGTTCCCAATCGGACGCCACCTCTCGCGCAGGAAGGCCGTCGAGGATCTGTTCGGCTTCCGTGAATGCTCCCGCGTGGGTCAGCGCAAAGGCCAAGTTGGACTGTGCAAGACGCAATGTCTCCGTGCGCGACTGCAACTGCGCCTCGTCGCCGGCGGAGCGAAGTAGCGCGATGGCACGAGGAAGGTCACGACGAAGCCTGACCTCGGTCCATCCGAGGAGGAAAAGCGCGGACGGGTAATCGTCCTCGGGCTCGCACTGGGCGAGCGCGTGGCGCGCGCGATCGGCGATGACGGCCTTGGTCGAGGTGTCCGGAGCGAGCAGCAGGTCGGTGAAGCAGACGACAAAATCGTCGGACGCCACCCGCAGACCCTGCCCGCGGAGAAACTCAGCGCCGTACGGATCACCGCTGAGATCGCGGCAGCACGCTCGTATCAGCAGGATGTGCGGATCGTGGGGATCGGGATGAGCAAGGCAGAGCTGCTCGAGTTCCCTGGTGTGAGATTCGAGAATCAAACGAAGCCAGTTTTTCCGCAGGACTCGTCGAGCCTGCTCCGCCTCACCAGAGGCGAGTGCGTCACGCACGGCTTCGATCATGTGTCGAAGATACTCGAGACGTTCGATGTCCGTGGAAATCCGGTCTCATCCGCTTCGGATTAGGCCGCGATCGAAGCCCGCCGATACCGGTGAGAATTGCCGGAATCAACCGAAATGCGTGAGTCAGCGGAATACCGTGTGCGCAGGCCTTACACGAAACGGATAAGACACATGAGCTTCTGGGAAAGCCTCGGCTGGATGCTGTGGGCAACCGTCTTCATCGGATATCTCTTCGCGCTGTTCGCGATCATCGCCGACCTGTTCCGCGACCACAAGCTCAGCGGTTGGTTGAAGGCCGTCTGGGTGTTCTTCCTACTCTTCCTGCCCATCCTCACCGCGCTCGTCTATCTCGTCGCCCGCGGCGAAGGGATGACGGAACGCAGCCACAAGGCCGCACGCGACGCCGAGAAGGCCGCCGAATCGTATATCCGCGAGGTCGCGGGGAAGAGCCCCAGCGAGGAGATCGCCGCAGCCGCAGCACTGCTCGAAGCCGGAGCGATCAGCGAGGACGAGTTCGCCGCACTCAAGCTGAAGGTCCTCTCGTGAGTGCCGCGCGTTTCGGCCCCGTCGACTTCTACCTTCTCGGCCTGCCTGGGCAGAGCCTCGACCCGGCCGCGCTCTCCGCCTTGACCGACCTTACGGATACCGGCCTGGTGCGGCTGCTCGATCTGATCGTCATCTCCAAGTCCGAGGACGGTGAACTCACCCTCATCGAAGTCGAGGAGTTGCCGAACGGCTTCGAGATCAACGTCGAGATGCTCGGCGCGTCCGGTCTGCTCGGGCATGAGGACATCACCGAACTCGCGGCAGCCATTCCCACCGGCGCTGCAGCGCTGCTGGTCGCGCTCGAGCTGGTCTATCAGCGTGAGCTCGCCGCCCGCACCGCTGCGTCAGGCGCGGTGCTACTGGGTTACGAGCGGATACCCGCACCCGTCGTCAATGCCCTCATGGACACGATCATCCCGGAATTGGAGGTCTGACATGCCGTACATCCCGAGACGAGGCCGCCCCGGACTACTGGGCCTCGCCGCCCGCACCGCGGTCGTCACCGGTACCGCGACCGCCGTCAGCGACGGTATGGCCACCCGCCGGCAAAGGAGAGCTCAGGCCGACTACGAGCAGGCGCAGTACGAATTCGCCCAGCAGCATGCCGCACTCCCGATGCCCACACCCGCACCCGCGGCCCCGGTCGATCTCGTCACCGAGTTGCAGAAACTCGGCGACCTCAAATCACAAGGCCTGCTGAGTGAGGCCGAGTTCCAAGCCGCCAAAGCGCGACTGCTCGGCTGATTCACCCCGACAGAGGCGAGGGATTCCCGCTCTCGCTTCCATACCCGACACCGAATGGAACCCGCTATGTCCACGATCGCCGTCAACGTCCTGAACTTCAATCGGGCAGAATCCGATCTCATGTTCGCTCGCCTGGCCGCGGGCGTCGGCCTGGGCACGTGGAACCACACTCGTGATCTCGGGTCACTCGACAACCAGCCGATCATCCGCCAGAACCGCGACACTCTGTACAGCAGCGCGATCATCGACGTGCGCGAGAACGTCACGATCACGGTGCCCGATACCGGCAAGCGCTACATCTCCGTGTGGGTGGTCAGTCAAGATCATTACGGTCCCGTCATCCTGCGCGACCCGGGAGAGCACCTGCTCACGCGTGAATTGGTCGGGACCGACTACGCCGCACTGATCGTGCGCATCCTCGTCGATCCGAACAGCCCCGAAGACGTCGCCGAGGTGAACCGGTTGCAAGACGCCCTCAACATCGACGGCGGCGGAACGGGAGAGTTCCCGTTGCCCGACTACGACGAGCAATCGCAGACCGAGACCCGCGACGCACTCCTCGCACTCGCGCGTGGCATCACCACGTACGACCATTCATTCGGTACCGCTGCGGAAGTCGATCCGATCAGGCACCTGCTCGGTACCGCATCCGGCTGGGGTGGCCTTCCCGAGTACGAGGCCACCTACGTCAACTTCGACGAACGTCTCCCGGTCGGGGAATACCGTCTCCGCCTGAACGATGTTCCCGTGGATGCGTTCTGGTCGGTCTCGCTGTACAACGCGGCCGGATACTTCGAAGAGAACGCTCTGGGCGTCAACAGCATCAACAGCCTCACGGCCACCCCAGACTCCGACGGCAGCACCACCATTCGCTTCGGGGTCCATCTCGACGGCGTCGCGAACGCACTGCCCATCATGCCCGGGTGGAACTACGTACTGCGCCTGTACCGCCCCCGTCCCTCCGTGCTCGACGGCACCTGGACGGCGCCTCGTCCCGAAGCCCTGCAGCAAAGCGTTCCCCACGCACACACCACTCTCGGGTGACTCGACCTGATCACGGAGGTACAAGCCATGCGTCTGTTATTTCAGCTCGTTTCGCAATGTGTTCTCGGCGCGATCGCGCTGATCGTCGTGCATTTTGCTCTTCCCGGGGTCAGCCTGAGCGTGAACGGCTTCTTGGCCGCTATCGGTGTATTCACCCTCGCACACATGATCCTCGGCCCATTCGTGCTCAGCGTGGCACTGCACTACGCGGCTCCGCTCGCGGGTGGTGTCGGCTTGGTCGCCACACTGCTCGCGCTCTGGGTTGCGACCCTGGTCCCCGACGGTATCGAGATCAGCGGCGTCGGGTCCTGGATCCTCGCCCCGATCATCGTGTGGGTGATCACGGCATTGGGCGGGTGGATCTTCATGGCTCTCGTCATCGACAAGTGGATCAAGAGACGCAATGCCGAAAAGCTCGTGCGCAGTGTGCAGAAGGCATGAATGATCAGTTCGGAAACGGAACCCACAAGGAGTCAGCCATGCCAACTCACCCGCTCGATCGCCGCGTTCTCCTGAAGACCGCTCCGAACTTCCGGGACCTCGGTGGCATTCCTGTTGCGGCCGGCACCGTCCGCGCGGGCGCGCTCTATCGTTCGGCGACTCTGGCGAAACTCGACGGCGACGACCTTGCCGCGGTCGCCGACTTGGACGTCCGGACGGTATACGACCTGAGGACCGCCGCCGAGCGCGACGGCGCACTCGACAATCTCCCTGACTCGACGCGCACAGTCTGGCTCGACGTACTTGCCGACAATGCCCAAAACGCCGCGGCCACTGGACTACTCATGACGGACCCGGTCGCATACGCCGAGACCATCAGCGATGGACGTGGGATCGCACAGATGGAGGAAGCCAACCGCAACTTCGTCAGCCTGCCGTCCGCTCTCGACGCCTATCGCACGTTCTACCTCGACCTCATCGACGAAAAACGCACCGGGGCAGCACTTTTCCACTGCACCACCGGCAAGGATCGAACCGGGTGGGCCGCGACCTCTTTCCTACTCCTCCTCGGGGCCGACGAAGCCGATGTACGCGCCGACTACCTGGAGACGAACACCGATCTGGCCCCCATGACAGAACCGATCCTCGACTTCGCCGCGAGCAAAGGCGTTGACGCAGAAGTGCTACGACCCCTCCTCGGAGTCCGTGACAGCTATTTCGACGCAGCTCTCGACGAAATGCGCACGCACTTCGGCACCGTCGAGGACTACGCAATCAACGGACTGAAGCTCACCGCAGAGCAACTCACCGCGCTCCGCGAGCGGTTCACATCCCGATCGGCCTTCATCAGCGCGACGTGATCGAAGCTCTCGGCGGGCAGGAATCCGTGCCCTCGTCCTGCTTCTTCGGGCGATTGCCCACCCGGGTGACCACGACGACGGCGACGATGCCCACCGCCAAGCCGAGCGCGGTGAACGGAGTGAAGGATTCTCCGAACATCAGTGCACCCCAGACCGCGGTGACGGGGGCGATCAAGAACATCAGGGTGTTGACGGACGTAATGCCGATGCGGCGGAGCAACAGCCAGTACAGCCCGTAACCGCCGAAGGTGGACAACACGATCAACCAGAGCAACGCGATCCAGAATGTGCTGACACTCGGCGGTACGGCAGCATCCGAGACGATCGCCAGAGTTGTGAAAACTATTGCGCTGGTTGAGCAGTGGATGACCAAAGCCTGCAGTGGCGGTGTGGACGTGGGAGCGCGTTGCTGGACGAAGGTGGATGCAACCAGGCTGAGCATCCCCAGGAACGGAATCGCGTACGCCCACCACTGCGCCGATGTGCCGGCCCCGGCATCGGCTGCCGTGACCATCACGACGCCGCCCATTCCGATCGCCAACCCGACCCACTGCATACGCGGGACTGCGACACCGAGGACCGGACCGAGCAGCGCGGCAGCCACCAGCGGCTGAATACCGTCGATCAGCGCTGTGGTTCCGGTGTTCACCCCGAGATCGACTGCCCAGTACACCGACAACAGGTAGCCACTCTGGGAGAGCATCCCGATCACCACCTGCCTGCCGAGAGCCCGCGGTGTGGGCATCGTGTTCCGGCGCCGGGCGGAGAACCAGACAATCGGGAGCAGTACCACCGCGAGCGGGAGAAAACGCCACATCAGCAGTGTGGGGACCTCGGCACTGCCGGCGCCGAGTTTGGCCCCGATGAATCCCGAACTCCAGCACGCGACGAACAGGACCGACAAGGTAGCCGTCACGGCAGATCTCGAGGTCACGATCCGAGGTATACCGATCTGTTTACTCATGAGCCCGACTATACAGATCGGTATACTTTTGTCCATGGCAGAGGAATCCACACCCGAATTGACTCCGAAAGCGCGTCGCATTCTGGAGTCTGCGTCGAAGCTGTTCTACGAAAAGGGGATTCATGCCGTAGGCGTGGATACCGTCGCACTGGACGCCGGGGTCACGAAGAAGACTTTGTACGAACGGTTCGGCTCGAAAGACGGTCTCGTCGTTGAATACCTGAGGGCTCGAGATCGGCGGTGGCGAATCTTTCGCGACGAGAAGCTCGCATCAGCCGGAGCTAGCCGCGCCGAACAGTTGAGTGCGGTATTCGACGCTTCCGCCTCCTGGTCCAAGGCGAGCGGAGGCAAAGGGTGCAGCATGATCAACGCGCACGCCGAGTTCAGCGATCACTCACATCCGGTGTTCGCTGTCATCGCCGAACAAAAGCGGGAGATGTCAGACCTTTTCCGGCGCATTCTGGCGACGGACGGACTAGCCGACGAACGTCTCGTCGAGGCAATCATGCTGCTTCACGAAGGTGCCCTCGTCGCAGACGGGATCGGTATCGGCACCGACCCCTTCGGCGCCGGCCGGGACGCGGCGCTCGAATTGCTCAAAAATTCAGACTGATTCGCGCAGTTGCCCCCACAGTCACTCCCCCACCCGCTTCGCCCCCACAGTCACTCCCCCACCCGCTTCGCCCGCACAGTCACTCCCCCACCCGCTTCGCCCCCACCATGCGCCTCGCTATCTCCAAATACCTCTCCACCAACTCGTCCGGAGACAACTCACCGTCCGGTCGGTACCAGACCGCGACGGCGACGCACATCGTCACCACGGCTCTGCTGGCGTCCTCGGGATGGTCGGCTTCGAACACGCCCGAGGCGACGCCGTCGAGGACGATCCGGTCCACCTGCTTCTGCTGTTCGTCGCGCTGGGCGATGTAACCAGCCCGGCTGTCGGGCTCCATGCTGCGGATCTCGGAGGAGGCGACGAACGACTGCTCGCGTCGAAACATGTGGAACCGCAACAGAGATTCGATCACCGCGTCGAAGCGATCGGAGGGATCGTCCCCGGCATCGAGTTCGGCGGCGCGGCTTCGCTCCAACAACTCCGTCATCACAACGGTCGCCAGACCGATCAGCAGAGCTTGCTTGGACGGGTAGTGGTGGTAGAGCCCCGGCACCGACAGCCCGGACCGCGACGCGACGTCACGGATCGAAGTCCCGTGATAGCCCTGCTCGACGAACGCCTCCAACGCCGCAGCGAGCGGTTTCGGTAGTCCCAGGTCTTCGTAATCGCGCCAGGACCCGCGTACCGGAAGCTCGTTCGTCATACCGATACCGTAGATCGCTCTTGCGCCGCCGCCGAACACGTCGGAGCCATTGGTTAGAGTCGGTGTTCACCGAAAGACAGGGACCAGTCATGATCCATGTTCGCCACACCGCGGTTGCTGCCGTGCCGGTTGATGTCGCCTTCGACTACATCGACAACTACCGCAATGTCCCGACGTGGATGTTCGGTGTTTCCGAGTTCACCCCGTTCGGAGAGTTCGATCAGGGACTCGGCGCCACGTTCGACGCGGCCATGCAGATCGGGCCGAGCACGTTGCGCTCCAAACTCGAGGTCACCGAGTGGGAGAAGAATCGGATCATCAAGCTGTCCTCGCTCGGCGGTGTATCCAACTCGTCCACGTGGGAGTTCGCTGCGATCGACGATTCCAAGACCGAGCTTTCCGTCGACTTCGCCTACAAACTGCCCGGCGGCATTGCCGGCAAGGCACTCGGCCGATTGATCGGGCCGTTCGTCGAAAACGCTGTCAAGAACAGCGAGGAAACACTGCGCCACAGCCTCGAGGAGCAGTTCGCGGCCCGCGGCGAAGGCTGAAACTACCCGCGGTCGCCTTCGAGTCCCAGCGCGTTGGCCCACACCTGAGTAGCCGTCTTGACGACGTCCTCGAACGGGACGGGGTTGCCGTCGGCGCCAGGTTCCTCGGAGACGAATGAACTGTAGGCAAGACGGCTCACCATCGCCGACAGTGCTCGGGAAGCCAACAGCGGGTCCAACGAGGCGTCTGCCTTGCCAGCTGCTTGCAAGCGTTCGATGGCTCGGGCATTACGAGAAATGAAGGTCTCGGCTCGGTCCCGACGCAGTTTCGCGAAGGCCGGATCGATGTGCGATACCTGCTCGAGCAGACCCATCAGTTTGGCGTTGCGGCGAAAAGCCGTCAGGTAGGCACGGTTGCTCGATTCGAGGACCGCATACGGATTGTCGACGTCGCGGACCCGTCCCATGCCTGGGTGCAGCATGTCTTCCTGCGCGACGTCGAGAACTGCGGCGAAGATCTGCTCTTTGTTGTCGAAGTAGGTGTAGAACGTGCCGGTGGAGCAGTTCGCTTCCTTGGTGATGTCCGTGAGACGGGCGTCGAGATACCCTGCGCGCTCGAACACCGTTCGAGCCGCTGCGACCAGAGAAGCCCTGGTCCGGACGCCGCGGGCAGTCACCGGCAGGTCACGCAGAAGCTCCGTCGCAGCCATGGATGGTGGCGGACGGTCTTCCCAGTTCTCCTGAGGTTCGGCGCGAGAGGTCACCAGCTACTTATACGGCAAAGCCGGCGACATCTCGGCATCGGCGTCAGGTGATGGTGATTCCTCCGTCGACGGCGATGGTCTGACCGGTGACGTATCCGCCGGCCTCGGACGCGAGCCACACCATGGTGGCCGCGAGCTCTTCCGGATCGCCCATGCGGCCGAGGATCAGGCGCGGAGCCATCGCGTCCAAGTAACCGTCGTTGTATTGGTCTGTCATTTCCGACTTGAAGAAGCCGGGCGCGATCGCGTTGACGCGAATGCCCTTGCGCGTTCCCCACTGCTGTGCGAGGTCGCGGGTCAATCCGACGACGCCTGCCTTGCTCGCCGCATAGGCGGCCTGCGGGAGTCCGGCGGTCGTCAATCCGAGAATGCTCGAGATGTTGACGATGGAGCTGCCCGGGAGCATCACGCGGCCGCAGGCCTGCGCTGCCCAGTAGGACCCATTGAGGTTGATGTCGATGACGGCGCGGAACTGGTCCGGGGTCTCGCGGGTCGCCGGAACGGCAGTTCCGACGCCGGCGTTGTTGACCAGCACGTCCACGCGGCCGAACTTCTCCATCGCGGCGTCGACCATGTTCTGAGCCTGAGCCGGATCGACGATGTCGGTGGCCACGCACAATGCTTCGCGGCCTGCGTCACGCACGAGCTTGGCCGTGTCTTCGAGCTTGTCGACGCGGCGAGCAGCGAGGACGACGTCCGCGCCGGCCTCTGCTGCGGCTTTCGCGAACGCCACCCCGAGGCCCGACGACGCACCGGTCACGATGACCACTCGATCGGTCAGAGAGAACTTGTCGAGAACAGACATGCGCGGTGATGCTCCTGTGTCGTCGGGTTCGGGAAGTGGCGGTTGCAGTGACGTATCGACTGCAGTTGCGAAATTACAGGCCGAGATCGCGGCCGATGAGTTCCTTCATGATCTCGTTGGATCCGGCCCAGATCTTGGTGACGCGGGCGTCCATCCACGCGCGAGCGGCGCGGTACTCGGTCATGAAGCCGTAGCCACCGTGCAACTGAACGCAGTGATCGAGGACCTCGTTCTGCACCTGCGCGGTCCACCACTTAGCCTTGGCGGCGTCGATGGCGGTCAGCTCGCCGGCAGCGTGTGCCGCGACGCAGTTGTCGACGTAGGCCTGGGTGACCTCGATGCGGGTGACGAGATCCGCGAGAAGGAATTTGTTCCACTGCAGCGAGCCGATCGGCTGACCGAAAGCCTTGCGGTCCTTGGCATATTGCAGCGTCTCTTCGAGGATCGGAGCGGCGTGCGCGATGTTGGACACCGCAGCGCCGACGCGCTCCTGCGGCAGCATTTCCATCATGTGGATGAAGCCGCGGTCGATCTCACCGATGATGTTGGTGGACGGCACGCGAACGTTCTCGAAGAACAGTTCGGCGGTATCGGACTCGTGCTGGCCGACCTTGTCGAGCTTGCGTCCGCGCTCGAAGCCTTCCATGCCGGTCTCGACGGCAAAGAGGGTGATGCCCTTGGACTTCTTCTCGGGACTGGTCCGAGCCGCCACGATCACGAGGTCGGCGTTGTAGCCGTTGGTGATGAAGGTCTTGGAGCCGTTGATGATCCAGTCGTCGCCGTCCTTGACCGCAGTGGTCTTGAGCGAGGCGAGGTCGGATCCACCGGAAGGCTCGGTCATGCCGATGGCCGTCAGCATCTCACCGGTGCAGAACTTGGGCAGCCAACGCTGCTTCTGCTCTTCGGTGGTGAGCTGAACGAGGTAGGGAGCAACGACGTCGGCGTGAATGCCGAAGCTCGAGGCAACAGCTGCACTGGCGCGCGAGAGCTCTTCGGCCAGAACCGCGTTGAAGCGGTAGTCGCCGGCTTCGCTTCCGCCGTACGCCTCCGGAACCTCGAGTCCGAGGAAGCCGTTGCGTCCCGCTTCGAGCCAGATTTCACGATCGATGAAGCGCTGGTCGATCAGCTTCTCTGCGACCGGAAGGATGTTCCGGTTGACGAATTCGCGAGCAGATTCGCGAAATGCCTCGTGATCGGGTCCGTACAGAGTGCGACGCATGACGAGTTGCTTCCTTTCGGCGTGGCAATGCCACACGTTACGATGTTCCTAAGCATTCGCTTAGAATCTAAGCACCTGCTTATAGTGAATCGAGAGCGGGATATTGTCAACATCGAAATCCGTCACACCTGGAGGAAACCGTGAGCGATTCACCTGACGTGGTGATCAGCCCCTCCAAAGCTGCGGCCCGTATCCGCGCGGCAGCCGTGGACGCTTTTGCCTCTGCCGGCTACGGCGGCACCACCACCCGTGACATCGCCGCGCGACTCGACATGAGTCCCGCCGCCATGTACCCGCACTACCGCTCGAAAGAAGAGCTGCTTTTCGCGATCAGCTTCGAAGGCCACACCGAAGCGTTGAAGGTGGTCGAGGGCGCCGACCGACCTGGTGAAGAACCGTCCGTTCGTTTGCAGGAACTGATCAGCACCTTCGCCAGTTGGCAGGCCGGGCACCATTCACTCGCTCGCGTTGTCCAGTACGAACTCACTGCCCTCACACCAGAGCACTACCGAACCGTCGTCGCGCTTCGCCGCAGCACGACGCGGGTGGTCCGGGAGGTTGTCGATGCCGGCGTGCAGTCGGGCGATTTCACGATCCCTGATGCCGAAGGCGTCACCCTCGCCTTGATGTCCCTGTGCGTCGACGTGTGCCGCTGGTTCCCGGCCGGCAACTACACGAATCCGGAAGACATCGGAAAACTGTACGGAGACCTGGCATTGAGGATGGTGGGCGCCGCCCGAATCAGGTGACGCCGACCGCAGAAAGGACTCGGCCAGTGGCCAACCGCACCTATCTCTACTCGACCCCTGTTGCCCCGCATGAGAATCCGGCTGCCGCTCGCACCCGTGGACTCAAAGGAATCTCGGAGTGGTCGTACGCGATACCGCTGGTCCCCCGGATCCTTGTGTCCGTGAATCCGCTCCCCCGCCAGTCGATCATCTGGGACGACACCCCCGACCTGATCGCGGTCACCGCGCCCTGTGGTCCTGGTATCGCCCGGCTCGAAGACTTCCTCGGCCGCATCGATCACCCCGAACTCGGCACGATGGCCGGCGATGCGCTGCGTTTCCTGCGCAGCCACACCGAACCCGACCACTACTTCGTCCTCGAGTGCGGCGAGATCTTCGACATGGACGACGAACCGTTCGCCGAACAGGGCAAGGCCCTGATGACCGGTCTGGCGGACATCGACGCCGAGATGGAGGCGGCGCTGGCCACACTCGCACCCGCCAAGCCGCGCTTCTGGGAGCGACTGTTCACGCCGACTCAGGAGAGCGTCGAGGAACCGCTACGCGAACTCGGCCTCGGTTACTGGTCCGAGACCCTGTACTTCGATCTCGACGTCCCGCGATAGGCGAACCGAGCATCCATCAGTTTCAGACCAGTTGGTCCGCAAACAGGTACCCTCGGATTTCGTGTCCGACTACGCCACCGATCTGCCAACCTCTGCGTCCACCGTCCTCGGCGGTTGGGGTCGCACAGCCCGAACTACCTCGCATGTCGTTTCGACTCCTGATGTAGAGGCGATCGCAAAGGCCGTCGCCCGCGTCGCAGACGACAACGCGGACAAGCCGTTGTACCTCCGACGTGGAGTCATCGCTCGTGGTCTGGGCCGGTCTTACGGAGACAACGCGCAGAACACCGGCGGCTTGGTCATCGACATGACCGCCTTCCGTCGAATTCACAAGATCGATGCCGAGTCCCGTCTCGTGGAGATGGACGCGGGAGTCTCTCTCGATCAGCTGATGCGCGCGGCGCTACCATTCGGTCTCTGGGTACCGGTACTCCCCGGAACACGCCAGGTAACCATCGGCGGAGCGATCGCCTGCGATATTCACGGCAAGAACCACCACACCGAGGGCAGCTTCGGAAATCATGTCCGCTCGATGGATCTGCTCACTGCTGACGGCAGTATCCGAACACTGGAGCCGCAAGGCCCGACATCCGAACTCTTCTGGGCTACCGTCGGCGGGATCGGACTGACCGGGATCATCCTGCGCGTCACCCTCGAGATGACACCGACCGAAACGGCATACTTCGTCAACGACGGCGCACTGACCGCAGGCCTGGACGAAACCGTCGCTTTTCACAGCGACGGCAGCGAAGCCGACTACACGTATTCGAGCGCCTGGTTCGATGCAGTCAGTGCGCCGCCGAAGCTCGGCCGGGCCTCGATTACGCGTGGTTCGTTGGCGACCGTCGACCAGCTTCCGCTGAAATTGCAGAAGAATCCGTTGAAATTCGATGCACCACAACTGTTCACGACACCGGATGTTTTCCCCAACGGCTTGATGAACAAGCTATCGGCGTCAGCGATCGGCGAGTTCTACTACCGCACCGGCGGCAACTACGTCGGGAAGGTGCAGAACCTGACGCAGTTCTACCATCCGCTCGACCTCATCGGTGAGTGGAACCGTGCCTACGGGTCCAAGGGATTCCTGCAATACCAGTTCGTGGTGCCCGTCGACGCGGTGGACGAATTCAAGAGCATCATCCGCGATATCCAGCGTTCGGGACACTATTCAGCTCTCAACGTCTTCAAACTTTTCGGCGAGGGAAACGCAGCGCCACTGAGCTTTCCGATGTCCGGGTGGAACGTCGCCTTCGACTTCCCGATCAAGTCCGGCCTGGGTGAGTTCGTCGCCTCCCTCGACAAACGGGTACTCGAATTCGGCGGTCGCCTCTACACCGCCAAGGACTCTCGGACTACCGCAGCAAGCTTCCACTCGATGTATCCGCGAATCGACGAGTGGATCCAGATACGCAGAAATATCGATCCGACAGGTGTTTTCGTGTCCGACATGGCCCGAAGACTCGAATTGGTCTGAGGCGCCGATCAGTCGGAGATCTCACCCAACCGACGCTCCAGGTAGGCCCGCTCCGGTTCCGTACCAACGAGTTTCAGAGCTTGTCGGTACGCGGATGCCGCTGCGTCGGTGCGCCCCAACCGAGCAAGTAGTTCGGCTCGTGCAAGGTGATACGGATGGTAGTCGGCAAGTTTGGGCTCCGCTGCCAGTTCCTCCAGCGCAGTCAGCCCGACTTCCTCGCCGTCGCGCATCGCCAACGCTACTGCCCGATTGACGGCCACGACCGGCGACGGAGTCAGCGTGAGGAGCACTCCGTAGAGAGCGCAGATCTGTGGCCAGTCGGTGCTCTCCACATCGGCGGCCTCGTCGTGCAATGCGGCGATAGCGGCCTGCACCCCGTACGGCCCCGGCGCTCCCCCGGTCAACGCGACTACGACGAGGTCGCTGCCTTCCTCGATCATCGGCTGGTCCCAGCACCCGCGATCCTGATCTTCGAGGAGGACGATCCCGCCGGCGGCGTCGGTACGGGCATCCCGACGCGCGTGGACGAGAAGCATCAATGCAAGCAACCCGGCGATCTCGCGCTCATCGGGAAGCAATGCGCGCAAGATCCTCGCCAGCCTGATCGCCTCCACCGCCAGGTCGACGCGTTGCAGATCCGGACCCGAACTCGCTGCGTACCCCTCGGTGAACACCGAGTAGATCACCTGCAGAACACCGGGCAAACGTTCCGGGAGTTCTTCGGCGCTGGGAGTGCGGAAGGGAATCCGAGCCTGACGGATTTTCTTCTTCGCGCGCACGATCCGCTGCGCCATCGTCGCCGAAGGAACGAGGAAGGCCCGAGCGACTTCGGGCGTCGTCAACCCGCCGAGGCAACGCAAGGTGAGTGCGATTCGGTCGTCCTCGGCCAGCGCTGGGTGCGAGCAGGTGAAGAACAGCTGCAACCGCTCGTCGGGAAGTTCTCCGTCGACCGTGGGCGGCGCCGGGTCGGCACGATCGGCGTCCACCTGCATCACCGCCAATCGCGCCGCATAGGCCTGATCACGACGAAGCCTGTCGACGGCTTTACGACGCGCCGTGGTCAGCAGCCAGGCGCCGGGTTTAGCCGGCACTCCGTCCACGGGCCAGTGCACCAACGCGGCCTCGACGGCTTCGGAGGTGACTTCCTCGGCCAGATCCAGATCACCGAAGCGGCGGACGAGCGAGGCCAAGAGTCGTCCGCGTTCCTCCCGGAACACTGACTCGATGGAGTTCTCGGCCTGCTCGTCCACGGCGAATCAGTCCCCGAACCCGGCCAGTGGACGCACCTCGACGCTGCCGCCGTCGCGCGCGCCGGGGCACCGCGCGGCCCAGGCCAGCGCCGCATCCAGATCAGGGACGTCGATGACGTCGTAGCCGCCGAGGATCTCACGGGTTTCAGCGAAGGGTCCGTCAGTGACGGTCTTTTCTCCGGACTGCGAGACCCGAACCGTCGTCGTGGTCGTCAGATCGGCGAGGGCATCGCCGGACACCCAGATGCCGGCATCCTTCATTTCCTTGTCGTATTGCTGCCAGTCCTCGAACGTGCACTGGGGTTCGGTGTCTCCGCCGGGTGCGGTGTAGATGAGCAACATGTACTTCATGACTGACTCCTTGGTCTGTTGTTTTTCTTGCGGCTTTCCTGCCTTACAACATGACGACGAACGGTTCTCCCCGGAATCGACAGGCGACTCGAAAAAACTTTTGGCGAGTTCGGCCGAGGCGCTGCCGTTAGGCTGAGTGTATGACCGAACGCGACCGGGACGCCGCTGGGAAACCCCTCAATTCGCGGCCCCGTGACGGACTCGGACGTCCACTGCCACGCGACGCAGCGGGCGGTGTCCCGCGCATTCCGGACGATGTACGCCTGCCACCAGACGAGTCGATCACCGAGGCGCAGCGCCTCCTCGACCACGGCATGCCTTTCCACGCACACGAGATTCTCGAAGGAACGTGGAAAAGCGCGCCGCCCGAGGAACGTGACCTGTGGCAGGGACTGGCTCAGTTGGCCGTCGGGCTCACCCATCTGCTTCGGGGCAACAACACCGGCGCCGTCTCACTACTCGGCCAGGGTCACGACCGCATCAGGCACTACGAGGTCGAGAGTCCGCACGGCCTCGATATCCCCGGTCTACTGACGTGGTCCGAACACCTGCTCGCCGAAATCGATCGCCCCGGCGATTTCCCCGCCCCTCCGATTCCGAGGTTGAGAATCCCCTGATGCCCATCTTCCCCATGTTTCCGCTCGGCTCCGCTTTGCTACCGGGTGAGGTGTTGCCCCTGAACATCTTCGAACCTCGGTATCGCGCACTGGTCGAGAACGTTCTCGAAGCTGCCGACGGCCCACTGTTCGGAGTAGTGCTCATCGCTCGTGGCCACGAGGTCGGTGGCGGCGAATCACGTCACGACGTCGGCACTCTGGCTCGGATCGAGTCTCATGTCGCCATGGGTGCCGGGCGGTATCAGTTGTATTGCCGGACCGAAGACCGCATCCGGGTCAATCGATGGCTGCCAGACGATCCCTACCCACTTGCCGAGGTCGAATTGTGGCCTGACGAGAACAACGGAACACCAGTCACTGCTTACGAATACGACTCGCTCCTCGAGCGCATCGAGTTCATGTACGGAATGTTGGGAAAGCTCGCACTTCGGGCCGGCGAACAGACTCCGCGAATGCCCGTCCCACCGGATCCCTTGGATCCGCTGGGTTCTCGGCTGTATGCCCTCGCCAGGAGCATTCCGATGGGTGACGCCGATCGCCTGGCGATTTTGACCGCGCCAGGCGCCGACGAACGTATTCGCACACTCTCGGAGGCAGTCGAGAACACCATCGAGGTCGCGCAGTTCAATCTCCTATGAGCGCAACTACGCCATCGTCTGACCCATGTCGATGACGATCTTCGTCCCGGTGACCGCGCGGGAGAGGTCCGTCGCGAGGTAGACGACGGCGTTGGAGATGTCCTCGACGGTGGTGCGCGGGACGGACGTGAGCGGCCACTTGTACGAGTTCATGTACTCCGGATGAGTAGTGAGTACCTTACCGACGTTGGGATCGTTGCCCATCTCGGTCTCCACCGCGCCAGGGTGGATGGTGTTGACTCGAATGTCGAAGCTTCCCAATTCCGTTGCAGCAGTGCGAGCCAAACCCACGAGGCCGTGCTTGGCCGCCGAGTAGTGCGCGCAGCCGGGCGCTTCGGCGACGCCGGCAGCACTGCTCACAATCACGATGGAACCACCGTTGCCGGCTTCGATCATTGCAGGAACCGCAGCTGTCATCGTGCGCCAGACACCATTGAGATTGATGTCCACCAGCGTCGACCACTGCTCTTCAGGCATCTCCCAGAAACGGTTCCACGTAGCGATGCCCGCATTGGCAATCACGACGTCGAGGCGACCGAACTTGTCGACGCCCGACGCCACCGCCGCACGCAGTGCCTCGAGGTCACGGACGTCCGCTACAGCGGTGACGATCTCGCGCCCCTCCGCTCGCACGAGACGAGCCGTTTCTTCGAGGTCGGCTTCAGTCGCGGCCGCGTAACCCACGTCTTCGGACACCGACGCGCACACGTCGACAGCGATGACGTCTGCACCTTCCTGCGCGAGTCGAATCGCGTGATTGCGTCCCTGACCCCGCGCTGCACCGGTGATGAAAACGACCTTGCCTGCCAACAGTTGTGTCATGGCCGGGACGTTAGACGCTGATGTGGCCCGCTGCCTCCGAGTTCCCGCTCGACGGGAATCAACCGTCGACGATGACGACGTGAAGATTCCTCGGACCATGGACACCTTCGACGCGCTCGAGTTCGATGTCGGAGGTCGCCGACGGGCCGCTGATCATGGTGGTGGGGCGCTCCGGTGTCAGCTTCGCAATCGCCTCCGGCACTCCCACTTCCACACTGCTGCGATACACGACGCAGATGTGTGTGTCCGGGACCAGTGTCAACGCACGGCGTCCCTGCGATGGACCGGCGTCGAGGAAGATGGTGCCGGTTTCGGCGCACGCTACCTTCGAGCCGGTGACAACGGCGTCGAGGTTCTCGAGTTCAGGAGCCGGTACGTCCGGGCTGTCCACCACCAGCGTTCCGTCGAATCCGGCTACCCATGATCGGTCGAGGCCGGCGGGGATCCCCAGAGTGTGTAGTCCGTGCTCTCTCACTATTCCGGTGACGGCCTCAGCGATTTCTGTTGCAGCGCAATGGTGAACGTGCGCCTTGTAGTCCACCAGACGGTCGACGAACAAATCGATGAGTTCCTCGTCGGACATGGTTCTGCCAGTCCGGTAGTTTCGCGGTATCTCGCCTTCGCGGGCGGGCGCCAAGGTGATGGCATCAAGAATGCGTCCGAGCACCACCTCACGTGAATTCATCTGTCCGCCTTCCCGCCACGACGAGCCTCGTCCAATGCCGCGCGGCCTTCGTCGGAGTCCCACCAGGATCGGAAGGTCTGCTTGGGCGGTGCGGGAATGTCTCTGGCAGCTGTCCAACCGTTCAATGGAGGTGGCAACGTAGAGATCTTCCCTTTCCTGCCGGCCACGACGCGTCCGAGCCCGGCAGCTTTCTGAGCCAACGTCCACCGGCCCTCGGTCGACATCGCCAGAGAGGCGGCTTTCATCGCCAAAGACTCTGCTGTGACACCGGATTGCTCGACCTTCTGGTGCCGCAATTCGACGAGCAGCGAGGGTATGTCGATCTTGACCGGGCAGGCGTCGAAGCACGCACCGCACAGACTCGAGGCAAAGGGAAGCGTCGAGTTGGGATCGTCTTTGCCATGCATGCCCGCGAGCTGCGGAGTCAGCACCGCGCCGATCGGTCCCGGATAGGTCGATCCGTAGGCGTGACCGCCGGTGCGCTCGTAGACCGGGCACACGTTCAGACACGCCGAGCACCGTATGCAGCTCAGGGCTTCCCTCCCGATCTTGTCGGCAAGCGCGGCAGTCCGACCGTTGTCGAGGAGGACCAGGTGGAACTCCTGTGGACCGTCGTCGGGCGTGACGCCGGTCCACATGGAGGTGTACGGGTTCATCCGCTCCCCCGTCGAGGACCGCGGCAGCAGTTGCAGGAAGACCTCCAGATCCTGATACGTCGGCAGAATCTTCTCGATGCCCATCACGGTGATCAGTGTTTTCGGCAGCGTCAGGCACATTCGCCCGTTGCCCTCCGACTCCACGACGGTCAGAGTGCCCGTGTCCGCGATGCCGAAATTGGCGCCGGAGACGGCGACCGGCGTCGTCATGAACTTGTGGCGCAGAAACTTTCGTGCAGCAGCGGCAAGTTCGGCCGGGTTCTCCCCGAGGTTCGGATCGACATCTGGCATCTCTCGAAGAAATATCTCGCGAATCTCGGACCTGTTGCGATGGATCGCGGGAACCAGGATGTGCGACGGTTTGTCGTGGCCGAGTTGGACGATCAATTCCGCGAGATCGGTCTCGTAGGCGGTGATTCCGTGGGCTTCGAGATGCTCGTTGAGACCGATCTCCTGCGTGGCCATCGACTTGACCTTGATGACCTCGTCGGAGCCGGTGGCTTTGACAAGTTCGGTCACAATGGCGTTGGCCTCGTTGGCATCCGCCGCCCAATGCACCTGCCCACCGCGCGCGATGACTGCAGCTTCGAACTGTTCGAGCAGTTCCGGCAACCGCGCCATGACGTCGGCCTTGATCGCCGAACCCGCATCACGCAGGTCTTCCCAATCGGGAAGCTCTCCAGTCACGTTGATGCGCTTGGCACGGATGGTGTGCGTCGCCTTGCCGATATTGCGTCGCAGTTGCGCGTTGGCCAGCTCGTGATGTGCTGCGACGGGGAATTTCTCAGTACCTCGCAGGAACCCTGCACCCTCGGGCGACCTCGGCGGGAAGCTGGGCAGACCCAGCGTCACAGCGCTCATGCGTGCACCCGGCTTTCCACCGACGCCAGAATCTCCGCGAGGTGAATGGTCTTGGCGCCCATCTGCAGTCGTGACATACCGCCGCCGATGTGCATGAGGCAGGACGAGTCTCCGGCGCTGCAGAATTCGGCGCCGGTGTCCGCAACGTGGCGAATCTTGTCCGCCAGCATGGCCGTCGAAGTCTCCGCATTCTTGATGGCGAAGGTGCCGCCGAATCCACAGCAGGAATCTGCTTCGGGGAGTTCGACCAGATCGATGTCGCGGACGTTGCGCAGCAACTGAAGTGGCTTGTCCCCTACCCTCAGCATCCGCAGTGAGTGACAGGTCGGGTGATAGGTGACCCGGTGCGGGAAGTACGCGCCCACATCGGTGACCCCGAGAACGTCCACGAGGAATTCGGAAAGCTCGTACGTCTTTGCCTTCACGGTCTGCACCTGTCCACACAGCGACGCGGTGCCGTAGCGCTCGGCGACGATCTCGTGTTGATGACGGACCGAGCCGACGCACGACCCCGATGGTGCGACAACCGCGTCGATCGACGCATCACCGAAGGTATCGGCGTAGTTCGCGACCAGCGGTAGTGCGCCCGGCTGATAGCCGGTATTGACGTGCATCTGCCCGCAGCAAGTCTGCCCGGACGGAAACACGACGTCGTGCCCGAGACGGGTGAGCAGGAGGGCGGTGGCCTTGACGGCGTCGGGAAACATCGTGTCCCCGATGCAGGTGGCGAACAGCGCTACTCGCATGTGGTTCCCCGCAATCTGTCGGTGTGGTCTGACCACAGTAATACATCCCCGGACAGGCCACCCCATAAACGGCGTCCACCCGGTTATGCTCTTGCCTCATGCCGACCGAGCCGAGCCCGCGAGCGTGGGAACAAGTACTGAGCCATCTCGAACGTCGGCTGGTTTCAGGCGAGGTGTCTCCTGGCCAGCGCCTGCCGGGAGAGAGAATTCTGGCAGCAGAGTTGGGCGTCGGACGGTCATCGGTCCGAGAAGCGTTGCGGGTCATGGAAGCACTCGGCCTCCTGAAGGCGCAGACTGGATCCGGCCCGACGTCCGGCGCGATGATCGTCGCCAAACCGACCGGCGGTATGACCATGCTGATGCGGATGCAGGTTGCAGCACAGGGCTTTCCGGTATCGGACGTAGTGAAGACACGACTCGTACTCGAATCCGAGGTGATGCAGTCCCTGGCATCGCGGACCCCGGCACCCGACCTCCGCGCGGCCGTCGAACTGCTCGACTCGATGGAGGACGCAGCTCTCTCGGCCGAGGAATTCTTGCTACTCGACGCACAGTTCCACGTGGCGCTCGCCGACGCGGCGGGCAATCAGGTGATCGCAGCCATGATGACCGGCCTGCGCGAGTCCATCGAGGCCTACGTTCTCGCGGGCGTCCAGATCGACAGCTGGCCGAGCACCTGCATGCGACTGCGTGACGAACACCGAGGATTGGTGGATGCGGTCAACGCGGGTGACGGCGAACTCGCACGTCAGCGCATAGTCGGCCACATCCGCGGTTACTACTCGGAAAGCGCGCACTCCGGCCGGTGACAGGGGGTGGTAATTGCGCCTCCAGAAGTCGTGTACTGTTGGTTTCACACCGACGCGGGGTGGAGCAGCTCGGTAGCTCGCTGGGCTCATAACCCAGAGGTCGCAGGTTCAAATCCTGTCCCCGCTACAAAGAAGAGGCCCGTAGGTTGCGAAAGCGACCTACGGGCCTTTTGCTGTGCGCCTTTATTAACCGCCGGGGGTTAATAAAGGCGCACAGCAGTGGTTCACACCACCACGTTGTGAAAATCGATCTCTGCGGCCAGCATGCCCGAGAACCACCGATCCAGGTCCTCGTCGGTGACGGACTTCGGCATGGCGTCCACTTCGCACGCCAGCACCGCCACCTGGGACACGAACGGCGGAGCGACATGCATGTCCACCCAGTCCTGCAACGCTGGTTCGCGATCTACCTTCACTGCCGCCGCCTCCCGGCACCACGACAGATACAGGGTTTCCGCGGCGTACATGCCCACCAGCGCCGCCGCCCTGCCCTCTTCGCGAGCGAGAGTCAAGGCGTGCGTCGACAGCACGGCCGACTCCTCGACCAGCGCCGCTGCGTCACCCTCGTACGGGAAGCGGGAACGCAACTGCGCGAAATACTCGCGCTGCTCGCCCACCAGGTTCGACATCGACGTCACGTGGTCGAGCGCGTCGTCGAGCGTCGGGGATTCGGCGACCACCAACCCCAACACCTTGACGGCCGTCAGTACAAATGCCTCTTCGATCACGAGGTACCGGCGGAATCCCTCATCACTCAACGTCCCGCCGATGGTGTCCTCGATGAATGGAACCGCCCGCGCGGCAGCGAGATTACTCTGCTGCCGCGCGAGCAGGTCTGAGGAGCGACTCATTCGCCGGCGACCCAACTGATCAAGCCGTCGAACAGGTCGGTGTATCCGGGCCACTGCTCACAGAACTCCGGCGGAGCCCAGTGCGGCGAGCAGTCCGAGGTGAAGACGATCGAGCGTCCGGCGCCGTATTCACCGGCAGCGACAAGCGGATCGCCGTTGATGGTGGCGGGAACCACGGCACCGTCCTTCGCGACGACGCGGTTGTATCCCAGGAGCGCCGGCCAGGAATCGCCGGCACCACCGAGAGCCGGGTGAGCAGCATCGACGACGGTGGGAACGATCCCAGCCGGTGTCTCGACGCGATCGTCTTCGGCCAGCATCGTCACGGGCAGTACCTCGGCGATCGCGGTCTGGCGGAAAGCTGCTCGCGCCTGGAACCCGGAGAACGAGAGGTAACCACCGATCATCATCAGTGAGCCGCCGGCGTTCACCCAGTCACGAAGCGCGACAAGGCGATCCTCGCCGGCGCGGAACTGGTCGAACACGCCGGGAGCCAGCTGCAGCGAGTTCGCTCCGATGTCGGAGAGAACGACGACGTCGAACTGCGACAGTGCTTCTGCGGTACCGGGGAACTGCGTCGGCACCAGGTGTGCGGGCATGTGTGTCACGTCGTGGCCACGTGAGGTGAGCGCATCCCGAAGCGGGCCGACTCCCTCGACGTAGGAATGGACACTGAACTCGTCGACGCCCTTGACGTGCGTCGACGTCGTCATCCAGCTCTCGCCGGCGATCAGTACTCGTTTACCCATGACTGCTTCTGTTTCCTTTCGCGGCCTGCTCGAAGAGCGACCTCGGGTTGTCTCGCATCAATGCGGACACTTGCTGGGGATCTACGCCTGCGCGCACCAATCGGGCGGCGAAGGCGAGTGGTACGTAGGAGAATCCGTTTCCGCCGTGCTTTCTGAGCATTGATTTGAGGAAGAGGTCGTGACTGAGCAGGAGCTGTGATGCGTGACCGGAGGTGACCAATCCGGCTACCGCAGTGGCTGTTTCCGCCGGATGCGGAGAAAGACCCTCGCCGGGGAAATCGAAAGGCATCCCGATCATGTCGAACTCGAGAAAGACACCGCGGTCGGCGAGCGATCGTTGGTAGTCGGCGTCGTGTCCGGACGGGTCCATGTGGCACAGGACCACTGCTTGCGGATCGACGCCCATCTCGTCGACCACGATGTCGACGACGTGATGTCCCACGCGCTGCCAGCCCGGAAGGTGGACGAACAGGGGCACGTCCACCTCGCGCTGGGCGATGCATGCCGCCCGCAACGCTTTCGCCTCGTTCTGAGTGAAGAGCGGGGAGACTCCGATCTCCCCGATCACGCCAGGAGCCAATTCCTTTGCCGGATCGAACTCCTCGACGAGCGAACCTGCCAGATCGTCGACACCGAGTTCGTGGACCTCGACCGGATGGGTCGTCTCGAGGTACCACCCTGAACCCATGATCACTCGCACGTCTGACTTTCGCGAGAACTCCGCCAACTTCTCCGGTGCCCGGCCCAGTCCCGGCGGTGTCAGATCGACGATCGTCCGACCACCGAGGCGGGCGAAGTCCGCAAGGTCTTCCACCACGGCCGATCCGTCGTCGACTCGACAATTGTCGAGACTGTAGTACGGATTGTCGTGAAGAAGCCAGGCATCCTCGGCGCGTACCGGACCGGCCAACCGCTGTGCCACAACCGGATCCGGGGCCTCGGTGTACGCACCGGTGACGTCGTTGTGCAGATGTTCGTGTGGGAGAACCAGTCCGAGTTCCGAGCTGTCCACAGTTCCCGTGACAGTACGAACCTTGCTCATGAGCGTGCGGGCCCCGACGGTGCGGACTGCAGGTGTCGCCACAGCGCGCTCAGCGTGTGTCCGCGCATGTTGATCCAGATGGCCAGTAGCAGAACGACACCGGTGATGATCGGCGTCAGGAACGGGCTCACGCCGAGCAGGGTCAATCCGTTGGCGATGATTCCGGTCAGGACGGCGCCGATGACGGTACCGATCACGGTGCCGCGACCGCCGAAGAGATTGGTGCCACCGAGAACCACCGCGGTGATCACGGTGAGCTCGAATCCCGTTGCGGAGTTGGCCGAACCCGAGCCCAGTCGAGCCGCGATCAGCAGTCCCGCGATGCCGGCAGCCAGGCCGGTGAAGACGAGCGTCATCATGAGCACACGACGCGTGTTGACACCGGACCGTCGTACGGATTCGACGTTGGAACCGATACCGGTGACGTAGCGCCCGAAGCGCATGCGGTTGAGCGCAATTGCTCCGATGACCACGACGACGAGAGCAATCCAGGCGCTGGCGGAGAACCCGAGGAATTCCGAAGTTCCGAGCTTCGCGAAGTAGGTGTCGGCCGGAACCGGAACGGAGAATCCTTCGGTCCGATACAGCGCGATACCGCGAATGACGGACATCGTCGCCAGGGTCACGATGAACGGCGGAATACCCTGATAGGCAGCGAGCCATCCGTTGACCAGGCCCCAGGCCGCACCCATCACCGGGGCGGCGACGAAGACCAGGGACGAATCGACGCCGGCCTGGATAAGCTCGGCACTCATCGCCGCGACGAACGCGACGATCGCACCGACGGACAGGTCGATCTGACCTGCCGTGATCACGAAAGTCATCGCCACCGCGATGATCAGAACCGGAGCGATCTGGGTTGCCAGGTTCGACAGGTTCGTGAATGTCAGGAACGACGACGTGGTCGCCGAGAAGACGGCTGCGACAGCAACTGTCACCGCCAGCATCGCGAGGGTGGGCTTGTTGACGCTGTCCCACAAGGAGGGTTTCGCGGCGAGCTTGCGCTCGATCGGCGCCTGGGTCTTCTCGAGAGTGGTCATGCCGTGGCTCCCTGTGTTGCTGCCGATGTCCGTTGCGGCACCGGAGTTCGAGTGATGAGTCCGACGAGGGACTCGATGTTGAGGTCGCCGATCGGAACGTCGTCGACACTCTGCCCCTCGTACATGACCGTGATTCGGTCACACACGCGGAACAGGTCCTGCAGGCGGTGTGTCACGAGAATGACGCCCACGCCGGCCGCTGCGACGTCCGTGATCAGCTTGAGCACCGACTCGACCTCGGCGACGGCAAGCGCTGCGGTGGGCTCGTCGAGGATCAGTACGTCTGGGCGGAAGGAGACTGCGCGGGCGATCGCGACGGTTTGCCGCTGTCCGCCGGACAGTTGCCCGATCTCCTGGTAGGTCGACTTCACCTTGACATGCAGGTCGGCAAGAATGTGAGCCGCCTTCTCGTGCATGGCATGCCGGTCGAGGAAGGGGCCTTTTCGCGGTTCTCTGCCGAGGAACAGGTTGCTGGCGACGTCCAGCGTGTCGCACAGAGCCAGATCCTGGTAGACGATTCCGATCTTTTTCTGCTGGGCGTCGAGAGGCGTCGAAAAGCGCACTGGTTCACCGTTGACGCGCATTTCGCCACCGTCGTGCTGAACCGCACCGGCGAGAATCTTCATCAGAGTGGACTTACCGGCGCCGTTGTCGCCGACCACTCCGAGTACTTCACCCTTCGCCAGCCGAAGGTCCACTCCTTGAAGGGACTTCACCGGTCCGTACGACTTGGTGATGCCCGAGAGTTCGATCAGTGGAGGTGCCATGATTACTTCTCCAAGTAGTACATGTAGTCGGCCACGTTCTCCGGGGTCACGATCTGGGTGGGAACCGGGATGTTTGCCGGAGCGCCGCGTCCGCAAGCCAGGTCGATTGCCGAATTCATTGCCTCATGGCCGAATTCGAAGGTGTTCTGCTGGACCACGCCTTTAAGCCAACCGGCTTTGAGTCCGCCTACCGCCTGATCCGAAAGATCCCAACCGACTGCTTCGATGCGATCCTGCGCCTTCTGACTGTTGACCGCCGCGACGAGACCGATCAGTGCCGGCTCACCGGTTGCGTAGACGTACTTCATGTCGCCACCGCCGGTCAGCAGGTTCTCCGCCGCGGTCTGTGCGTTCTCCTGAATGTTACGTCCGTCCACGACGGTGCCGACGGTCATTCCGCGGCCGGTCACGGTCTCCGTGAAGCCCTTCTGCCGCTCCAACTGAACAGTGCTGTTGAGCGCGCCGACGATACCGACCGTTCCGGTGTTGTTCGCGACGTCGGCCAAGGTGTTTCCGATCTTGGCACCACCCTCGGCGTTGGCCGTACCGACCTGAGTCGACAGTGCCGGATCGTCGATGGTCGCGTCCACCGCGACGACGGGGATGCCCGCGTTCTTGGCCTTGACCACCGACGGCTTGATTCCGTCCGTGTCGATTGCATCGACGATGATCGCGTCGACTCCGGCGGCGATCAGATTGTCGAAGGCGTTGGCCTGCGCGACGGAATCGTCGTTGCCGCTGATGATCTGCAGGTCGACGCCTGCCTTGTCCGCGACGTTCTTCGCGGCATTGTTGATCTGGTTGAAGTACAGCGCCTGGAGGTTGATGGTCACCAGACCGACCTTGAGCTTGCCGTTCGTCCCGTCACAGCTTTCGGCGACCCGGGTCGGCTGCGGGATGGACGAGCCCCCCGATGCGTCCTTCGAGTCACTCGACGAAGCCGAGTCACAAGCGGTGAGCGTGAGCGCGACTGCAGCTCCCAGCGCCAGAGGCAATGCACGTTTCATCATCGAGTCTCCAAAAGGGTGTGAGGGGTCAATGTTGCTGTGAAGCTGTCCAATTCATCTCGGGTGGGGCATCCGCGGGGGCCTGCGGTGGCGCAAGCCAATGCAGCCGATGCCCCGGCGAGTCGTGCGGCGTCCACCGGTGAGCGCCCGGCGTCGACAAAAGCGATGTACGTACCGCCGAAGCAATCACCGGCCCCGACGGCATCGACGACGTCGACCACTACTGCCGGTTCGCTCGTCACCTCGCCGTCCGGTGTGGCCAGTGTCCAACCTCGCGAGCCGTCGGTCACCAGCAGGTGGGTGTGGTGCTCGGCGGCCAGAGTCTGCCACTGGTCGAAACCGATCCCGAACTCGCCTTCCCACAGGGCACGCCCTACGACGACGTGGTCGGCCAGAGCGAACGCGCGCAGTGCCGCGGCTTTGTTTTCACAACCGTCCAGATCGATTACCAGACTTACGCTTCCCGGCAATCCCTCTGGCAGGAAGCCCGCACGGTATCCGTCGAGGAACAGCCGTCCACCACCGGCAGCAGCCAATCGGGTGATGACAACCCCGATTCGTTCGGCATCGTTCGGGTCGTCCTGGCTGATGATTGAGCGATCGCCGTCCTGCGCGATGAGAACAACTGCCGTCGACAGGAACGCATCTCGCGGCGACCAACTGGTGTCGACGCCGTCTGCCTCGAGGGATTCGAGAAACTCGGTGGACCGCGCGTCCGGGCCCACGGCACCGGCAAAGATCACTTGCGCGCCCATTCTGGCCGCGGATACCGCAGCATTTGCATTCATTCCACCGTCGATCTGACTGATGGCCGTTGCCTGAACGCGCTCACCGAGTACCGGTACGTGTGGGACATGTACCGTCACATCGTTGTTGGCGTATCCACAAAAGACAATCATGGTTACTTTCCTGCGGC
The DNA here is from genome assembly GCF_019266045.1 of Rhodococcus sp. MH15. Classification (NCBI taxonomy): domain Bacteria; kingdom Bacillati; phylum Actinomycetota; class Actinomycetes; order Mycobacteriales; family Nocardiaceae; genus Rhodococcus; species Rhodococcus sp. MH15. The sequence goes on along the minus strand of NZ_LPNP01000080.1, from coordinate 508,512 downwards.
CCGGGACAGTTCGCGGACCTTCTCGCCTGCGACCCGTCCCCACCAGCGTCCATTGTCCTTCACCGAGGATGCAACTATGGCGCCGTCGCATTCCTTCATCAGCGCTGCGACATTGGCAGCCGTGATGCCGGATCCGATGATCACGGGAAGAACGGTGTTGTCTCGGATCACGGAAACCTCGTCGACCGAAGCGGCGTCACCGGTGCGCGAACCCGTCGCGATCAGAACATCTGCGTCGAAGAACTCGGCGTCTTCGGTCTGTTCCGCGACAGTGCGGTCCGCGACAATGGCATGCGCACCGTGCTTGACGTGCACGTCAGCGAAGATCCGGACCGGGTCGGCGCCGATGCGATGGCGGAAGCGCGTCGTCTTGGCGGCCTGGCCCTCGATGAAGCCCTCATTGGCAATGTAGGCATTGGCCCACTGATTGACGCGCACAAAACTCGCGCCTGCCGCCCACGCTGCGGCCACTCCGCACTCGCCGGCGTTGGACAGGATGCTGACGCCGACGGCCTTGCCGAACTCGCCGACCACCGCTGCCGTGATGACTCCCATGCTCGCGGCGGTTTCGTATCCGTGTTCGCCGGGCTTGAGGAACGGTATGTCCCAGTGATTTTCGACGATCACCCCGTCGAAACCGTTGTCGACATACGCGTGTGCTTCCTCGACGGCGAAGCGAGCAATTTCCGAAACCGGCTGCCCGGTGTAGTGCGGGCTGCCCGGCAGGGCCGGGAGGTGAATGGCCCCGATGAGAGATGGCGTGCCGGTGAACATCTCTGCCAGCGCCGAGGGCTTGGGCGGAAAGACTCCGAGCGGTGATGCGGTCACTTCAGCTACCCCATTCCATGCGCAAGATTTGCGCTGTATGTCCATGCACAAGATCTGCACACGATGTAATCGATTGCCTTGATGAATTAGCAGGTTATGCGATCAACACCGGGTTGTGTCAAGGATTTCACAATTCGAATTTGTAAACGATTGCCTCAATCGTGTTACATGCGGGACACTGGACCGTGCGGTTCGATAACCTCGGACCCGAATCGAGCAGAAAACGGGGGACGCATGCGCAAGGCGACCATTCGCGATGTCGCGGAACTGGCCGGGGTGTCGACGGCCACCGTGTCGCGGGCACTGTCCGGCTCCCGCCCTGTCTCGGACGAGCTTGCAGCGACGATCAAACGAGCCGCGGATTCTCTCGGATACTCGGGAAACATCATCGCCAGCTCACTGCGTCGCAATCGGACGGACACTGTCGGAATGGTGGTTCCGAGTATCGCGAACCCCTTCTTCACTTCGCTGGTGGTCAACGTCGAACACGTCCTCGCTCGGCGCGGACTACAACTGTTCCTGTGCGATTCTCGTTCCGATCCCGACGTGGAAGCGCAGCGACTCAAGTCGCTCGTCTCCCGGCAAGTGGACGGAATCATCATCAGCCCGTGCCACGGCGAACTGAGTGCCGAAGCCGTCCGAGCCAGCGCGGCAACGCTTCCGGTCGTTCAACTGGACCGGTTTGCAATGGATACCCAGACGGACTGGGTCGGCGTCGACGACGACGCCGCTCAATCCCTGGTGATGGAGCATCTGTCCGAGCGTGGCGCGCAATCAGCCGCCTTCATCAGTTCCGAGCTGACCAATTCGTCAACAGAACTTCGCCGGGCCGGCTTCTTCCGCCACGCGGATCGAATGGGCATCGAAACTCGTGACGAGTGGACACAACTCGGCGAGTACTCGATCGAGTGGGGGCGCACGGCATCCAACATCATCCTGACCGGCAAAACTCGCCCCGACGCCCTGGTCTGCGCCGACGACTTGATCGCACTTGGCGTGTTGCAGACGTGTCACACATTGGGCATCGACGTTCCCGGCGACGTTCTGGTCACCGGTTTCGACAACATCCCATTCTCCGAATTGTGCAACCCGCCGTTGACCACCGTCGGGCAGCCGCAGGAAAGAATCGCGGAAGAAGCTGTGCGACTTCTGGATCAGGCGATGAACAACTCTTCCGAGTCGACAGCCCACATCGCGCTTGCTCCTGAACTGATTGTCCGTCAGTCCACCGTCGGCCAAGCGGCGGCAACCGCACCGTAAGCAGCGATCGCATCGTCCAGTTCGGAAACCTTGACGCTTTCGTTGGCCGCATGCATCAGCGAGGGAGTGCCAGGGCCCCAGATCACGACGGGAGCACCAGGGGCGGCGGCGGCCAGTACCGAAGCGTCGGTGAAGTACGAAACCGGTTCGGTTGCAACAGGGATAGGCAAGGTAGCCAACCACGGATCCGACGCGTCGGTACGCACACCTCCCAGATGAATCGACGTCTCCACCGAGTCGACTTCTGGTTGGGCTCGCCACCACGCGAGCAGGTCGGCGCCGTCTCCCACCGTGCGGTGATCGATCACCGCACGTGCACTGTCCGGCACGATGTTCGGAGCCGAACCCCCGCCGACCAAGCCGAGGTTCCAGGTTTCGGCACCCAGAAACGCGTCGGACGACAGCGGAAGCTCACGCCGGGCTCGGTCGACGACGTCAAGCAGTTTGAGGACGGCGTTGGTTCCTCGCTGCGGCGTACTCCCGTGCGCGGCTTTTCCTTTGACGGACACTTCGAGCCACAGTGCGCCGCGGTGCCCCAGGTTGATGCGATTGCCGGTCGCCTCGGGAACGATGACGGCCCCGACCTCGAGATTCGCAACGGCGTCGGCCGAACGAACAGCCCCGAGCGATCCGATTTCCTCGTCGCTCGTCAGCAACAGCGCGACCGGGACTCCACGTTCGAAAGCGTCGACAACCGCGGCAGTAGCGGCAACAAGGCCGGCCTTCATATCCGATGTCCCTCTGCCGAGGAACAATTCGCCGTCGACCTGTGCGGCGTACGGGTCGAACTCCCAGTCGGAGACAGTGCCCACTGGCACCGTGTCCACGTGGCAGGCGAACAGTAGTCTCGCGGCCGAGGGTGCAGCTTCGTTGGTGATCAAGGCCCAGGGATGATTGCCGGTCAGGTCTGACTCCACCTTCGCCTGTGGCGCACGTGAGAGAACCAACGAGACAATCGAATCCATCGCCCGCCGTTGAGGAGCGGCCTCCCCCGAGACCGTGTCGAGAGCTACCAGTTCCGAGAGAAGTCCGAGGGAATCCATGTACCTATTCTTGCACTGCCACGGATTCAGTGCGCTGCCAGCTGGGCGATGACAACGTAATTGTCGTCGGTCGACTCTCCTTCGACGACATCACAATTGGCGAGGATCAGCCGTCCCGGAACCGATTCGCGCAACTCGTGAGCGCCCAGCAGCGAACCTTTGTGCAGCGGTCCGACTGTTTCGACGTCGTACTCAAGCGTGCCGTTCGGTGTACCCAGGAGAATTCGATCGCCCGGCTCCACTACCCGGAGCGCCCGGAACGGTGCTTCGCGAGTGGTGTAGTTGTGGCCGACCACGACAACTGTTTGTGTGGTCGACGTTCCCGGCATTCCGCTTTCACCCCACCACACCGGCAGTTCGTCGACGGGATTCAGTTGCTGCCCACTCTCGCCGCCGCGCATCAGTTTCTCCGAGTGCAACGGACTGCTCAGGTACGTGACCCCGGACGCAGACCTCAACTCGATCCTCTCGGGTTCTGCCGGATCGACGGTCACCGAAGCCGGTGCAGCCGCGATATGCGACTGCACCGGCGAGCGGTCAGGTAGCGATCCCGCGTTCTCGCCCGAACATCCGGATACGAGGAGGGCGAGGATCGCTACCGCCGAGAGACCGGCGCTACGCAGACGTGTTGCCCGGGCCGTCATGACGCTTGCGACGAACAACCACCGTCGTAGCTGCTGCGGCGGCAGCGCCCACGACTCCGACGCCGATCAATACAGCCGGCAGGTTGGAGTTGCTGCTACCGCTGGTGCTGCTGCTTGCGGTGTCACCGAGAGCAAGGTCGACCGGGGGCAGGCTTCCGGCGAGCGCCGGATCGCCGTCGGCATCGGTGACGTAGTAGTCGACGACGTCGAAGGCTCCCTTGTTGTTGTAGTAGCCGACCAGCTTGACGCCGGTCTTGTTCACTACAGCGGTGGTCTCGTCGACCTTCGTGACCCCGGAGCCGTCGTCAGTGTGCTCACCGATGATCACTTCACCGCCGACGCCTGTTCCGTTGTCGATCTCCTTCTCGCCCTTTGCCTTGAGCTCGTCGACGATCTTCTGCGCTGCATCCGCTTCGGCCTTTGCGGCGGCTGCAGCGGCCTGAGCTTCCTTGGCCTTTGCTGCCGCGGCGTCGGCTGCGGCCTTCGCGTCTTCGGCGGCCAGGTAGAGATCCTGCGCCTTCTTGCTCGCCGCTTCGGCAGCTTCGGCCTTCTTGGCGGCTTCGGCAGCCTTTTCGTCGGCGATGGCTCGCTTGTCGGTGGCAGCCTCGCCCGCAGCATCGGCTTCGGCCTGGGCCGTCTCCGCGGCCTTCTGCGCAGCGTCGGCATCCTTCTGCGCGGAAGCCGCAGTAGCCGCCGCTTCATCTGCGGCCTTACGGGCGGCGGTAGCAGCTTCTACCTCGGTGGCAGCTGCGGACTCGGCTGCCTTGGCCGTGGTTTCAGCGGCGGTGGCCACCTTCTGAGTTTCCTTGACGGTGATCGCGAGCTGCTTGGCGTTCCAAGCCGCGGCCAGCGCCTGAGCCTTAGCGACGGCTGCCTTCGCGAAATCCCAGTTCTTGAAGGCTTCCTCGGCTTCCTTGTTCTTGTCCGCAACCAGCTTGGCGTTTGCATCCGCGGCAGCCTTCGCCTCATCGGCCTTGGCCTGCAGAGCATTAGCCTCGGCGCGCGCCTTTGCTGCCTCTTCGGTCTTGGGCCCCGAACCGGCGGCCTTCGCAGCCTCCTCGAGTTCCGCAGCCTTGGCTGCGGCCGCGTCGGCTTCTGCCTGAGCTGTTTTTGCTACCTCCTTGGCATCGGCCGCCGCGGACTCCGCAACCTTGGCCGCCTCTTCGGCTTCCTTGGCAGACTGTTCCGCGGCCCCGGCCTCCGCCTTGGCCTTGGTCGATTCGACCGCCGCCTTGGTTGCCTCGACGCTCGCCTGGGTCATTGCCTCGGTCGCCTTCACCGAAGTGTCTGTCGCTGCGGACGAGTCGACCCCTGCCGTCGCGGCTGCTTCGGCGGCCTTCGCTGCCGCGTCGGCAGCTGCCTTGGCTTTTGCTTCGGCTTCCGCCAGTGCTGCAGCGTCCGTACCAGCGGTTTCGGCACTGCCCGTGCCCGCGACCCCGGCTTCAACCTTCTCCGGCGTGGTCTCGGTGCTCGTCGCCGCGTCGGCGTCGGTGGTGGCAGCTGCCTCTTCCTCGGCGCAGGTCACCAGCGGATCAGCGCTCGGGGTACACACGGTTTCCGGCTCTGCCGATGCAATTCCCGTGCCGCCCACCGCCAATCCGAGAGCTAGTACGGCACCGGCGGCCGCAGAGCGGACCCTCCGAGAATGGGCGATGGACTTCTCCGACATAGCGCTCAACCTTTCGGCCTTCTTTACGAAGACGGCAATTCCGGCGTGGACAGCCTTTACTTCGTCGGCTGACTTCCAGACGTTACGACCGGTCGGTCCGAAAAATTGAGAGCTGCTGCTCTACCCGCAGGAATCAGGACCGCGGAACGCGCCCCATCAGGTAGAACTCCGGATTGGGCAGCATGCCGGAGAAACTCGCCATGCGATTGCTGAGCCCGAAGAATGCAGTGATCGCGGCGATGTCCCACGCGTCCTCGTCGCCGAAGCCGTGCACACGGAGGGCGTCGAAGTCGGCGTCGGCGATTTCGTGTGAGGCGGAGTTCACCTTGGTGGCGAAGTCGAGCATCGCGCGCTGACGATCGGAGATCTCTGCGGTGCGATAGTTGACCGCAACCTGGTCGGCAACCAACGGCTTCTTCTCGTAGATACGCAGAATTGCGCCGTGCGCGACAACGCAGTACGTACATTTGTTGGCCGCAGAGATCGTGGTGACGATCATTTCTCGATCACCCTTGGTGAGTGCGGAATCTTCCTTGAGCATGATCGCGTCGTGGTATGCGAAGAATGCCCGGAACTCGGCTGGGCGCCGAGCGAACATCAGGAAGACGTTGGGCACGAACCCCGACTTCTCCTGGATCTCGAGAATCTTGGCGGCGATGTCCTCGGGCACCTCGGTCAATTCAGCCTGCGGAAAACGGGTGCTCACTGTGCCTCCTGGTCAACCATCGATGTTCGATTCAAGATAATGATGATTAACTGAGTTGTCCAGATGCATTTCCTGCCCTACTTTTTCGGGCACGGATAGTCGGGTACGGCCCAAGTGATCTGCGTAGCGTGAAACCCGTGAACAGGAAGACACGATGATCGACGGACTGAACCGCGCGCTCGACTACATCGAAAGCAATCTGAGCGGCGAGATCGAGACAGCCGAGATGGCAAGGCTGGCAACCACCTCGGAGTATCACTTTCGGAGGATGTTCTCGGCCCTGGCCGGCATTCCCGTATCCGAATACATCCGTCGACGTCGACTCACCCTGGCTGGTGCCGAGTTGTCCGTCAGCAGATCAGGAGTGTTGGAGACCGCCGTGAAGTACGGCTACTCGTCCGCGGAGGCCTTCACACGAGCGTTCACCGCATTTCACGGCGTGAGCCCCGGCGCGGTCACACGCGCTCCCGCCGTTCTCAAATCCCAACAGAAACTTGTCATTCACGTGACACTGGAAGGAGCCACACCGATGGACTACATGCTTGTGGACAAACCTGCCCTGACGGTAGTCGGGTTCAAGACCCGGGTTCCATTGGTTCACGAAGGTCCCAATTCTGCGATCGAAGATTTCACCCGCTCCGTGGACAAGGTTGCGTTGCGAGGGTTGCGCGAGCTCTCCGATCAGGACCCGGCGGGAATCGTCAGTGTCGTCGACAATTTGGCGCATCCCAGAACCGAAGGCACAGAACTGGATTACTACCTGGGAGTGGTCACCGGCAAACCTTCACCCACGGGTTTCGATGTGCTGACGGTCGACGCACACACGTGGGCCGTCTTCACCGCCGACGGGTCGGAAATCGAATCTGTGCAGTATTTGTGGCGAGATATCTACACGGAATGGTTCCCTGCCAACCCTTTTCGCTCCGTACCTGGTCCCGAGATCATGCGTACCGAATACAACGACGATTTCACCGTCGCACGGTTCGAGCTCTGGATTCCGGTCGAGAGCGAGCTGAACGACGTCGGGGCGTAAAACAGCCGCCAGGTCGGATGGAAGTCACGACCCGGCGGCTGAGCCATCAGATGAAACAGACTGTCAAAGAATCAGTTTCGCTCCGGTAGCAGCAACCACGTCCTCGACGCTGATGCCCGGCGCCGTCTCCACCAGGCGGAGACCGTCGTCAGTCACGTCGATCACGGCCATGTCGGTGATGATTCGCTGGACGCAGCCCTTACCGGTCAGCGGAAGCGAGCACTCCTCGACGATCTTGTGCTCACCCTTCTTCGAGACGTGCTCCATCATCACGATGACGCGCTTTGCGCCGTGGACCAGATCCATCGCGCCGCCCATGCCTTTGACCATGTGGCCGGGGATCATCCAGTTCGCGAGGTCTCCGGTGGCACTGACCTGCATGGCACCGAGCACGGCAACGTCGACCTGGCCGCCGCGGATCATGCCGAACGACGCTGAGGAGTCGAAGAACGACGCACCGGGGAGAACGGTGATGGTCTCCTTGCCCGCATTGATCAGCTCGGGATCGAGTTCGTCCTCGGTCGGGTACGGCCCCACGCCCAGAACGCCGTTCTCCGAGTGCAATACAACGGTGATATCGGTCGGGAGGTAGTTCGGAACCAGCGTCGGCATACCGATGCCGAGGTTCACGTACTGCCCGTCCTCGAGTTCGCGCGCGACGCGGGCCGCCATCTCTTCGCGGGTGAGTTTGGTGGGTAGTACAGAAGTCATGCTCGTACCGTCCGATTCTCGATGCCGACCGTCACGGGGCCGACGTGGACAACACGCTGAACGTGAATGCCCGGCGTGTGGATCTCGGCGGGGTCGAGCTCACCCGGCTCTACGAGGTGCTCGACCTGCGCAATGGTGATGCGCCCCGACGTTGCTGCAGCCGGATTGAAGTTCTGGGTACTCGCGCGGTAGACGAGGTTGCCGTGCCGGTCACCTTTCCAGGCATGGACCAGTGCATAGTCGGCGACGATGCCGCGCTCCATCACGTAGGTGACGCCGTCGAAGTCACGAGTTTCCTTGGGCGGACTGGCAACTGCGATGCCGCCGTTACCGTCGTAACGCAGTGGCAGGCCGCCGTCGGCGACCTGGGTGCCGACGCCGGCCGGGGTGAAGAACGCGGGGATGCCCGCTCCCCCGGCGCGCATGCGCTCGGCGAGCGTGCCCTGCGGCGTGAGTTCGACTTCCAGCTCACCGGAAAGGTACTGACGCGCGAACTCCTTGTTGGAGCCGACGTACGAGCTGACAGTACGACGGATACGCCCCTTCTCAAGAAGCACTCCGAGCCCGAACCCGTCGGTGCCGCAGTTGTTGCTCACCGTTTCGAGTGATGTCGCGCCCTGCTCGAGGAGCGCATCGATGAGGATTTCCGGCACTCCGACGAGCCCGAAACCTCCAACAGCGATCGTGACGCCGTCCGGCACGTCGGCGACGGCCTCGGCAGCAGTGGGAATGACTTTGTCCATCATGTCGATCACAGTAGCGCGACCCGTACGTATTGTGAACCCCCGTCCGCATAACGAACATTTTTCGCCCCCGGCATTGCCTGGGTCACATCTACGAACTATTCTGTTCGCAGAGCGCAACACATGTACACATTGCGAACAACTTCACGTAACCGAACGACGAGGTTCCCTATGCTGCATCTACCGCCGAGGTACCAGCGGCCGACTGGCGTCAACGCCCCGGCCGATTTCGCGGACTACAAGACGACTTCCCTTCGCCACCCGAAGCAGCCGCTGAAGCTGCTCCCCCAGCGGCTCACGGAGCTCACCGGGCCGGTATTCGGCGAGGATCGCGTCGGCGCCGGCGAAAACGACCTGACCATTGCCAACGGCGGCGAAGCACAGGGACAGCGCATCGTCGTTCACGGCCGCGTACTCGACGGCGACGGAAAACCCGTCCCCCACACACTGCTCGAGGTATGGCAGGCCAACGCAGGTGGACGCTACCGCCACACCGGCGACAACTGGCCCGCGCCGCTGGATCCGTTCTTCAACGGCCTGGGTCGCTGCGTCACCGACGCGAACGGCCACTACAGCTTCACCACGATCAAGCCGGGCGCCTACCCGTGGATGAACCACGACAACGCCTGGCGACCGGCCCACATCCATTTCTCGCTGTTCGGCACGGCATTCACGCAGCGCCTCGTGACGCAGATGTACTTCCCCGACGATCCGATGTTCTTCCAGGACCCGATCTACAACGCGGTACCCGAAGCAGCACGTCACCGCATGGTCAGCGTCTTCGACTACGACGCCACAGTCCCCAACTGGGCTCTCGGGTTCCGCTTCGACATCGTCCTGCGCGGCCGTAACGCCTCCGTATTCGAGAACGAGGAAGACCACGATGACTGATCACACCGCGAAGCCCGCACCCACTTATCCGGTCGTCCCCGGCGACTTCACCACCGCCCCCTTCGGTGTCACGCCCTCTCAGACCGTCGGGCCGTACTGGCACATCGGCCTCCCCTGGACGGACGGCCCCGACGCCGCTCCCGCCGATGCCCCCGGACGAATCACGCTGGCCATCACGGTGATCGACGGCGCCCGTACACCCGTCGCCGACGCGATGATCGAAACATGGCAGGCCGATACGCTCGGACGCTTCAACCATCCGGACGATCCCCGTGGCGCAGTGGAGCTCACTCCGGCTGGTTTTCGCGGATTCGCCCGCAGCGCAGCGGATCCCACGGGCACTGCATTGGTCCACACTGTCAAGCCCGGTGCGCAGCCCACTGAAACGGATGCGGACGAGGCCCCACACGTGAACGTGTCGGTCTTCGCTCGCGGCATGCTCGACCGCCTGGTCACCCGCTTGTACTTCCCCGAAGACGCCGACGCACACGCAACAGATCCGGTGCTGTCCTCACTGAGCGAAACCGAACGCGCGAAGCTGGTTGCAACCAAGGTCGACGGTGGGTACTCCTGGACGGTCTATGTTCAGGACGAGGACGCGAACGGCGTCGAGACGCCCTTCTTCGAGCTGTAAGAGGAGTACACATGCCCACTCGCGGCGCACTGTTCGACCCGGTGTTCGGGGCCACCCGCGTATCGGAGCACCTGTCCGACCAGGCGTGGGTCACCGCGTTGCTCGACGTGGAGGCCGCACTGAGTTGTGCGATGGCCACCGTCGGATTGGCGGACGGGGAACATTGCGCCGCGGTGGCTGCTGCTGCGGCCGAACTCTCACAACCGGGTGGTCTGGACATCGTGGCGCTCGGCCGGGCGTCGGCAGCCGGTGGAAATCCCGTCATTCCGCTGGTGAAGACGCTTCGCGAAAGGGTGGGACAGGAAGGTGTGCCTGCCTCCGTGGTGCATCCGGGAGCCACCAGCCAGGACATCATGGACTGTGCGCTGATGCTGTTGACGCGACGCGCGGGCGCGGTGGTTCTGGCCGACCTGACGCGCGCCGCCGATTCCGCCGCCCACCTCGCCCGCCTCCATCGCTCCACTCCGATGGTCGCGAGAACTCTGGGCCAGCAAGCACTTCCGACCACTTTCGGCCTTCTGGCATCGAGTTGGTTCACGGCACTCGACGCCGCAGCGATTCGCCTCGAGATCGTGCTGTCCACGTTGCCGGTTCAGTTCGGCGGAGCCGCAGGAACACTCGCTGCGTTGTATCCCGACGGGCTCAGGATCGCCGACGCGCTGGCCGACGAACTCGGTCTGGCCAGGCAGGTCACTCCGTGGCACACCGACCGCGTGACCATCGCAGAACTCGCGACCACACTCGGTATCGTCGCCGGCGCCGTTTCCAAGCCCGCCACCGACATCTCCGTCATGGCGTCCACCGAACTGTCCGAGGTCGCCGAGAGCGCTCCGGGCGGCTCTTCGGCCATGCCGCACAAGCAGAATCCGGTTGCCGCGATCACCGCCCGCGCGGCAGCGCGACGTGCTCCCGCGCTGGTGGCCACAGCCCTGTCGAACATGGATCACGAATTCGCTCGCGCCGCAGGCCCCTGGCACGCCGAGTGGGAAACCGTCACCGATCTCCTGCGTCTGGCAGGCGGAGCGGCGCACCAGCTTTCCGTGAGCCTCACCGGCCTGCAAGTACACACCGAGTCGATGGCTCGCAATCTCGACATCACCGGTGGCCTGATTCTCGCCGAGCGTGTCACCAAGGCCCTGTCCGCACACACTGATCGAGCGCGCGACATCGTCACCGCGGCAGCCACTTCCGGAACCAGATTGGATCGTGATCCCGCCATCGCAGAGCACCTGAGCGAAACCGAGATCGCCGAACTACTCGACCCCGCACACTATCTGGGCCACGCCACCGATCTGGTCGACCGCGCCCTCGCCGAACGCTCCACAGGAGGATCTCGATGAGCGTCGCGCTCAACTTTCAACAGACCGGCAATCTCGATGCCCCGGCAGTGGTTCTCCTGGGTTCACTCGGATCCGATCTGTCCATGTGGCAGCCGCAGATTCACGCGCTGTCGAATCGCTACCGCGTCATCGCCGTCGACCATCGCGGCCACGGCAAGTCACCGGTGGCTACGGGCCCCTACTCAATTGCCGATCTCGCCGGCGATGTCATCGCTCTCCTCGATTCGCTCGAACTCGAGTCCGTACATCTCGTCGGGCTCTCCCTCGGCGGCGCTGTCAGCCAATGGATCGCCGCGCACCACCCCACTCGCGTCGAGACGTTGACGTTGATGTGCACGTCCTCGCAGTTCGCCCCGGCTCAACCGTGGATCGATCGTGCGCAGGCTGTCCGTGCGGACGGCATCGCGTCCATCGCGGCCGCCGTCGTCGGACGCTGGTTCACGCCGGGACTGGCCGAAAACGATCCGGAGCTTGTCGCCCGCCACGTCGCGATGGTCGAAGCCACACCCGACGAGGGCTATGCCGCCTGCTGCGAGGCGCTTTCGACGTGGGACGGCCGCAACGACCTGGCCCGCATCGTCGCTCCGACGCTCCTCGTCGCGGGCGAGCAGGATCCGGCGACGCCTCCGTCGACGTTGGGTGCGATCGCCGACGGCATCGCCGATGCGGTACTGCACGTGGTCGATCCGGGCGCACACCTGGCCAACGTCGAACAAGCCGGGCGCGTCACCAAACTACTTGCAACGCATATTGCCTCGCACACATCTGCGCTCGCCCAACGTAGCGCCGCGGTGTCGGCCGGCATGACCGTACGACGCCAGGTGCTCGGCGACGCCCACGTCGACCGTTCCATTGCCGGTGCCACCGAGTTCACCGCCCCTTTCCAGGACTTCATCACTCGCACGGCGTGGGGTGACATCTGGTCGCGCCCCGGCCTCGATCACCACACCCGCAGGCTCCTCACTCTCGCGATCCTCACTGCCGTCGGCAACGAACACGAACTCGACATGCACATTCGCGCTGCGCTGCGTGCCGGGATCGATCCCGACGAACTCGTGGAAGTATTTCTCCATACCGCGGTCTATGCGGGTGTGCCGAACAGCAACTTGGCTTTTGCGCTGGGAAAGCAAGCACTCGCGGACCTCTCGGCCGAACCTGAGGAGAACGAGACAACATGAGTGAGAACAGCAGCGAGCAGGCGCCGGGACCGTCCCCGGACTACGTGCAGTCGCTGGCCCGTGGGCTTTCCGTCATCAAGGCTTTCGACGGTGAGCACCCGCGTCGCACCCTCAGCGAGGTTGCCCGGCACACCGATCTCACGCGTGCGACTGCTCGCCGCTTCCTACTCACGCTCGTCGAACTCGAATACGTACGTACTGACGGTTCGGTGTTCTGGTTGACGCCCCGTGTCCTCGAACTCGGCTACAGCTACCTCTCCAGTCTGTCCCTTCCCGAGATCGCCGGGCCGCATCTGGAAGCCTTGTCCGCCAAGGTCCGTGAATCCACGTCCGTGTCGATCCTCGACGGTGACGACGTCGTGTACGTGGCTCGTGTTCCGGTCAGCCGCATCATGACGGTGTCCATCACCATCGGCACGCGCTTTCCCGCGTACGCCACATCCATGGGTCGAGTTCTGCTCGCCGGCTTGCCGGACGACGCACTGGACGCCTACCTCGCCCGAGTGTCCTTCGCCCGCCTGACCGGCAAGACCATCTCCACCGCCGACGGACTGCGTGCCGAACTCGAGAAGATTCGCGCCGACGGGTTCGCGATTGTCGATCAGGAACTCGAAGAGGGTCTGCGCTCGCTCGCCGCACCCATCCGGGACGCGACCGGTGACGTGGTCGCGGCCGTCAACATCTCCACCCAAGCCGCCCGCTACAGCGCCGAAGCTGTTCGCGGTGAACTGGTTCCGGCCGCAGTCGCCACCGCGGACGCCATCTCCGTCGATCTCGGACGTACTCAGTCGTCCAACAATCACTCGGCTGCCACCCGCTGACCGAGCAGACCCAAGGAAGAACCAATGCCTGACGTTGTCATCTGTGAACCGCTCCGTACCCCTGTCGGCCGCTTCGGCGGTGTCTTCCGTGACGTAGCCCCGGAAGATCTCGCCTCGACGCTGATCACCGAACTCGTCACGCGTACCGGCATTTCCGGCGCGGAGATCGACGACGTCATTCTCGGCCAGGCTTCGCCGAACGGTGAGGCTCCGGCGATCGGACGCATCGCGGCGCTCAACGCGGGTCTGGGCATCGATGTTCCCGGCATGCAGGTGGATCGCCGGTGCGGGTCGGGATTACAGGCAGTCATCCAGGCCGTCATGCAGGTTCAGTCCGGTGGCAGTGACCTGGTCCTCGCGGGCGGTGCCGAGTCGATGAGCCAGGCCGAGTTCTACGCAACCGGAATGCGTTGGGGCGTCAAGGGTGAAGGAGTTGCGCTCAGCGATCGTCTCGCGCGGGCCCGCGTCACAGCCGGCGGACGTGACTTCCCGGTTCCCGGCGGAATGATCGAAACGGCAGAGAACCTGCGCGCCGAGTTCTCCATCAGCCGCGAGGATCAAGATGCACTCGCGGTTCAATCCCATCAGCGTGCCGTCGCAGCACAGAAGAACGGCGTCTTCGCCGAAGAAATCGTTCCGGTATCCGTTCCGCAGCGCAAGGGCGAGGCCCTGCTCGTCGACGCCGACGAGCATCCACGCGCCGACACCTCGATGGAATCGCTTGCGCGCCTTCGTCCCATGCGCGCAAAGATCGACCCCGACTCCACCGTGACTGCAGGTAATGCCAGCGGTCAGAACGACGGCGCAGCACTGGCGATCGTCACCACCGCCGACAAAGCTCGTACCCTCGGACTGCGACCGCTCGCACGCCTCGCGAGTTGGAGCGTTGCGGGCGTTCCGCCGCGCACCATGGGCATCGGCCCCGTACCGGCGTCGGAGAAGGCACTCGGCCGCCTCGGGCTGTCCCTGGCGGACATGGACGTCATCGAACTCAACGAAGCCTTTGCGGCACAAGCACTTGCAGTCCTGCAGAGTTGGAATCTCGAGGCCGACGACCCACGCATCAACCCCAACGGCTCCGGCATCTCCCTCGGACATCCGGTCGGAGCTACGGGTGGACGAATCCTGGCCACCCTGTTGCGCGAGATGGACCGTCGCGAAGCGCGTTACGGCCTCGAGACGATGTGCATCGGCGGCGGGCAGGGCCTGGCTGCGGTCTTCGAGCGCCTGTCCTGATCAAGCCCCGACGTGCGCGACGCCGGAGTCACCGAGTTCGCCGCGTAGGCCGTCGAGAAAGACACGCAGCAGGTCGGTGAGTTCGGCCTGCTGCTGCTCGGTGAGAATCGACGTCAGTTCGGCTTCACGGCCGAGGACTCGGTCCACCAATTGCTCCACCAGTTCGTGACCGGCGGCAGTGAGGGTCACGAGCACTATTCGTGACCCTTCCGCGGCGGAAGACCTCTCCACCAGACCCGCGTTCTCCGCGCGCGCGAGTCGCTGCGAGATTGCACCGGCCGTGACTCCGGTCTGCTCGGTGATCTGGCGAGTCGTCAACTGATACGGCTCGCCGGATCGCCGCAGGACACTGAGCAGGTCCAGAGTCGCGGTGTCCGCACCGGCCGAGGCGAGTACCCGTCGGCGATCCTCACCGAGCAGCTTGGCGCACATCCACAGCCTGGTGACGATGCCGATGCCCTCTACCGGCGTGCCCGGCCTTTCGCGAAGCCAGGCCAACGCGACCGCGTCCACCGCGTCGTCCGGGTTGTAGTCGCCCACCACTGCACACCTCGTTTAGCTCTAAATGATACGTTCTTCGTATAGGTCTAAACGTAGCTCACGGAGGTAGGCATGACACGCACAGTTCTGGTAACCGGCGGCGGAACAGGGATCGGACGCGCAGCTGCAGCGGCGTTCGCCCGGGACGGAGACACCGTTTTTGTCACCGGCCGACGCACGGAACCACTCGAAAAGACCGCGGAGGAGTTGGGCGATAATGTTCACGCCTTGACGTGTGACAACTCCGACCCGAAAGACCTGAAGCGGCTGCAGGATTCACTTCCGGGAACCATCGACGTCGTGGTGCACTGCGCCGGCGGTAACACGGACTTCGATCGCGAAGCGCCGTCAGATCTGGAATCCCTGGCCGCCGGGTGGCGGGCCAATCTGGACTCCAATCTGATCTCGGCAGTGTTGACCACAGCAGCAGTTCGAGATCGAATCCCCAGTGGCGGTGCCGTCATCACCATCGGATCGATTGCCGCAGACAAGGGAGCTGGAGCGTACGGCGCTGCCAAAGCAGCAGTTGCCACGTGGAATATCGATCTGGCCGCCGAACTGGGCCCAGAAGGCATCACCGCGAACATCGTCTCCCCCGGTTACATCGCCGACACCGAGTTCTTCCGGGACTTTCTGACGGACGAGCGTCGCGCGATGCTGATCGAATCCACCAGCACCAAGCGCGCCGGAACCCCGGACGACATCGCATCAGCCGTCCATTTCTTGGCCTCACCGGGTGCCCGGCAGATCACCGGTCAGGTATTGGCAGTCAACGGCGGTGAGAGAACCAGTCGCTGATCACGCCAGGTGGCGCTCGAAGAACGAGTCGATTCGCTTCCAGGCATCCTGCGCTGCAACAGGATCGGGACCGATTCCGAGGATGCGCTCCAAAGGACGAAGCACCTTGGGTCCGGCCTCCGCGTCGTTGAGGAACGCGTGGCCGGCGGTGGGGTACTCCTTGACGTCGTTCTCGATACCGGCATTGCTGAGCGCCGTCTCCAGCTTCGCTGCCGCGCCCCGGAGCGAAAAGTCCTTGCCTCCGAAACTCCCGACGATCGGGCACGCATCCACCACGGCCTCATCGAGTTTGCGTGGAAGCTGACCGTAATTGACCGAGGCAGCGTCGAAATCTCCGGCGCTGACCATCGCGAAGCCGCCGCCCATGCAGAATCCGATGACACCGATCTTTCCGGTGCAGTCCGGGGATTCCACCAGCCAACTGCGAGCGACTTCGATGTCGGTGAACGCCTTGCCGTGTCCTCGAAGCATCGACGTCATGGTGGGCACTAGGCACCGCTTCGCCCCGCCCGCGCTGTAGAGGTCGACAGCGAGCGTCAGGAATCCCGCAGCGGCCAGCCGCTTGGCTTGCCGCTGCATCACCTCCTCGAGCCCGAAGGCCTCGTGAATCATCACTACCCCCGGCCACGGGCCGGGGGTAGTGGGGGTTTCGAGTATCGCTCGCAGCGGTTGTGATCCGCCGACTACTGCGGCGCGGCCCGTCAGATCTATGTCCACCATGTTTCGATGCTAGGCCGACGCGGCGTCAATAGGCTCGGAAGCGAGGTCAGGGGAGCTGTTTTCCCTGGCCCGCCGCAAGCCCGGTCAAGACCCCGGCGAGCTGCGGCAAGGCGTACGGCGCGCTCAGTGGACCGAAATTATCGACAAAGGCATTCGAGAGCAGAAGTTCGACCGGCGCATAGGATCGCGCCTTCACCGCGGGGAGGTTCTGGAAAACTGCGAAGTTCTCCAACCTCGTCGTCGCTTCCTGATCAGAAGCGAGGCTGAGCAAAATGTCTGCGGGTGCGAGTACCTCCGCCTGCTCCATCGACAGCGCAGTCATCTGCTCGGCGTTGTATCCGCGATAGTCGAGTCCGAGTTCGCGCAGCAGAACCCCGGGCGCACTGGCATCCCCCTGCACATACAACTGATCGCCGTACATCGAGCCGATCATGATCGTCTTGCCACCCAAGCCGTTCAGGGAAGCTGCGGTGTCGGAGATCAGAGCGTCGGTCCGGGCGATCGCTGCAGCAGCAGCCTCGTCGACAAAAGCTGCCTGCCCGACCATGGCGACGCCGTCACGCCACGAGGTGGTCCAGTCCAGCGCGATGACCGGAGCGATCTGACTGAGCCTCTCGGCTGCAGGTTCGAGATAAGTCTTCATTCCGATGATGAGGTCCGGTGAGTAGCGCGCGATGATTTCCGGGTTGATTTCGCCTGTGGTGCCGAAGCTTTCGAGGTCGGCTATTCCCGCGGTGCTCTGCCAAGGCAGTGAACCGCGGTCCCACGATCCTGTGTTGCCGTAGGCGACTGGGTGAACGCCGAGCGAGAGCAGGAATTCCAGATCCGTGAAGTCGCTGGCAACAACGATCCTTTCCGGCTTTCCCGAGATCGTGGTGGTTCCGAGCGCATTGATCACCTCACGTTGTTCGCCGGCATCAGAAGCATCTGATGTAGTCGAACACCCCGCAAGGATGGCGGCCGCCGCCAGTGCGCCGACCCCGAAGAACCCGCGGCGACTGAGCTGGTCCACAAGTTCAGACGTCGTGGATTCACAAATCGTTCCGTACATGTATGCACTCTCCTTCTCGGCGACTGCTGCGCGCGCCGAGGGCACAGCGAAAGAGAGGTTAGCCCACCCTCATCTTCCATAGGGTTCCTACGTTTGCGATTCCGAGAGATCGGAGCGATAAAAATGGACCGTTCTCGAGCGGACAAGTACATTCCCGCTGATCTATCACCGCAGGCAGTTGGGCGAGCCACCAGTCCCTGCCTTCGGCGATCGGGTCGCTCCAGCGTCGAAAATCAGTCGAAGATCAGTTGCCATTCCCTCCTCGAAAGCTTCCGAATTACCGTCTTTTGCACGTCGCCCACCGTTCGACTTGCGCGGCGTGGGAGGATAGACATATCGAGATCGGGACTTCGATGTGAGGGCCCGGATCGAGTTTGTAGGGAGTATCGGTATGGCACAGGGCATCGTGAAGTGGTTCAACGGCGAAAAGGGCTTTGGTTTCATCGCTCCCGACGACGGAACACCGGACGTGTTCGTTCATTACTCTGAAATCTCGGGCAACGGCTACAAGTCGCTCGACGAGAACCAGCGTGTGGAGTTCGAGGTTGGCCAGGGCCAGAAGGGTCCTCAGGCCACCAATGTGCGCGCTGTCTAATCAGTGACACAAGAAGAGGGCCGCACCCGCAAGGGTGCGGCCCTCTTCTGCATCGGATTCACCTCTGAATCACTGATCCTGAATGACGGCCAACGCTCCAACGATGTTCGACTCCGCCACCGACTTCGAGATTCCGAGATCAGCCAGAACACCTGATCCGTCTTCGAGTTCGAGCAGTGCGAGCAGGATGTGCTCGGTTCCGATGTAGTTGTGGCCCAGGCGAAGAGCCTCACGGAACGTCAGTTCCAGGACCTTGCGCGCACGAGCGTCGTACGGAATGAGTTCTGGTAGTTCGGAAGTCGGAGCCGGTAGTACACCGGCCACTGCAGCTCGGACGGATCCGAGCTCCACCCCCTGCGCCACTATCGCCTTCGCAGCCAACCCGGCAGGCTCCTCGACGAGCCCCAGGAGCAGGTGCTCCGGCCGGATCTCTGCGTTACCGGCGGCGCGGGCTTCGTTCTGCGAGGCCATGACGACGTTCTTCGCCCGGGGAGTGAACCGGTTGAACCCTTCGTTCGGATCCATCGGCTTCTGATCACTCGGCGCCTTGGGAACAAAACGCTTCTGCGCAGCCTGCTTCGAGACACCCATGCTCGCGCCGATCTCCGTCCACGACGCTCCCGACCTGCGCGCCTGGTCGACGAAGTGACCGATCAGGTGATCTGCAACTTCACCGAGATGATCAGCGGCAATCACGGCGTCGGAGAGTTGGTCGAGAGCATCGGTGTGCACCTTCTTGATCGCGTCGATGAGGTCGTCGAGTCGAACCTTGTTGGTCATTTCCACTGGCTTGCTCATGCGTCAACCATAGGTTGACACAATCGAAAACGTCAACCCTAGGTTGACGATCGTTTTCGCCGCACAGCGATTAGCCGGAAAAGAACTCACGCAGAGCCGGGACAATAGCGTCGTCGGCAACGCCGTGACCCTGACCGGGGATCTCCAAAGTCTTTGTCCCCGAGACTTTTGCAGCGATTCTCGTCGCCGAGGCAGGTGCCCATTGACCACTGTCACCGCCGTACATGACCAATGTAGGGACGGTAATGGAGGCAAGCCAGTCGAGCGACTGACAGCCGTGATCACACACCGCGACGTCGTAAGGCAAGGTGTGCGCGATGGCGCACATGTCGGGCCAATCGGCACTCCGCCTGATCTCGTCGACCATCTCCGGAGACGCGCCGGTCAGATCCAGAAAACGCGTCACAGCACCTTCCCTGTCGCCGCCCGCAATCAATCGCTCCAGGTCACTTTGGGCAGTCTCGTCACGCTGGTCGTCGTCCATGTACGGCGCCTCGTAGACGGCGAGCTTACGCATCGGAACGGCCTGCGCAGCGGCTTCCAAAGCCAGCGCGGCACCCGACGACAATCCGTAAACGAGCGGTGTTTCACCGGTGGCAGCGACGACCGCTCGCAAGTCCTCCACCTCGGCGTCGATCGAGAACGCGCGACTGTCACCGCTGTCCCCGCGTCCGCGCCTGTCGTACGAGTACACCGTGAAGTCCGCCGCCAACTCTGCAGCCAGGGAATCGAACCATCCGCGGTCGCAGAACGCTCCGGCGACCAGGACCACTGCTGGTCCGGCACCGGAGCGTTCGTATGCGATGGTCGTACCGTCGCGGGATTGCACTACCGCTGGGGATTGCTCTGTTTGCACGTCGATCTCCTCAGGTCTGGTCAATGCCTACCTGATTAGACCGCCCGCGTTACCTAAACTCATCGGTCCGGTCGGCAGAGGCTTCAGCTGATCTTGTTGTACAGGGCATCCCAACCCTGTGCCACGTACGAAATCGTGTAGATCGAACCGTAGAACGTGGAGCCACCCAGACTGGTGACGTTGCCCGCCTGCACTGCCGGGAGTCGCTGCCACAGCTTGCTCGCCACCAATGCCTGGTACGCGGCACTGTCCTCGTTTTCGGTGATCATGAAGCCGTCGACGCCGGCCAGCACGTCGAGGCCTTCGCGGCTGACGCCGCCCTCGGGATCGAGCCCCTCCGAGGTGGCGGTTTTGCCACCGATGTCGCCGAGCGTCATGTCGCTGGGCTTGTCGCCCTTCTCGGAGGTACGGATGCTCGTGACGTACAGCGTGTTCGTGTCCGGCATGAACGAGACACTGGCGACGGTCTTGGACGCAATCTTCTCGGCATGACGACTGCGGATGTCGGAAATCAGATTGTCGTAGTCGAGCGTCAATCGATCGAGTGTGGCCGTTCGACCGAGCCAGCCCGACAACCGCGAGAGGTTTGTGCGCCAGTCGTCGGTGAACTCTGTCGTCAGAACCGGTGCGATGGTGGACATCTCGGCCACCGGCCACCACTCGCTCTCGTAGTTCAGGCACACGATCAGGTCGGGCTCGAGCGCCAAGATCTGCTCGCGGTTGGGGATCTCCGACAGGAACGGTACCGACGAATCGATAGGCACCCACGGTGTCGCCTGGGCGTACGTGTAGCCGACGAGCGGAAGTTCCAGAGCTACAGCAGGTTCCAGATCGAGCCGCGAGTCGATCGCGACAACCCTCTTCGGATTGACAGGAATGTCGTACGTTCCGAGAGGTGTCGTCACAGAACGCATTTCGGTTTCACCCGAACTGCTCCCGCTGTCACCGCAGGCCGCCAGGAACGCGCCCAGCCCGGCGATCCCGGCACCGAAGCCGAACTGCCGACGTGTGAGGTCCGAAACGAGGCGGTTGTCGGAGTAGCCGTCGGGAAGCAAGAGCGTGGATTGAGCGGGCATGCGTGTCGAACCTCCAAAAGAAATGAATCATCCACTGTTGCGAGCGGATAAGGATGCCCTAACAGCGTACGCAGGGAGGGTCGTCGCGATCGGCCCAGAAATAGTCGAATCAGGCCAATTCGCACCCCTTACTTGTCGAGTTTGCGCATCTCGACGAAGTAGACCGCACTGAACGCGAGGTAGGTGCCGACGATTCCGAGGACCGAGATGATCAGGACGAGAGCGAGAAACATAGCCATGATGGTCTCCACTGACACGGGTTGTTCACGATGTCGATCGAGAGAAAATGGCTTCGAACTGCGGCGCTGCGACTCGAAGCGGGGCCGAAACTTTCGGTTACACACACCACGCTAGCCCCAGGCGTCTCGAGTTTTGATGAACTCGAGGTGAACTCTCCTACGGCTACGTCACACTTTTCTGTCGGACGGTCAGTTCGGTCCGAGCACCTGTCCGGACCATTCGACCAAAGGCGTCAGTGCGCGCCACGCTGTGCGAACTTCCTTCAATGTCCTGGCGCTGTCTAGCCACGACGGGCTTGGGTAACTACGACCAGCAGTCAGCGACTTGTGACGCAGCAATTCGATCCGCGGGTGATCGACCGTGTATCCGCGAGGCGCCGTCTTGAGCTTGTCGCCGCCGATCGTGAATCCGGCCTTCTCGACGGAGGCCAGGATCTTCTCGAGCTCCGGCCCTCGAACGTCGTCGTCGACAGCCGCACGATAACGCGCGATGGTCTCCGAACTGCTGGCGTAGAAACCACCGGCCACCATCAACCCTGCCGCGTCGATCTGCACGTAGTAGCCACAGCTCTCGGCGAGACCGACGAACGCTCCCTGGTGCGTCTTGTACGGGATCTTGTCCTTCGAGAATCGAACGTCACGATACGGCCGAAAGAGCTTGGCCGTGCCGAATTCGTCCTCCAACGCCGCGGTCAACGACGCCATCGGACGACGAACCACTTCGTCGTACGTCTCCTTGTGCGCTGCCCACCAGGTCTTGCTGTTGTCGGCTTCCAGGTCTTCGTAGAAATCGAGTGCAGCAACGGGTATGCCAGTGAACGCAGCCATGACGTAAGCCTAGCTGCCTGTTCGGCTTTGGACCGTCTGCCCTGCACCGATGCCCGGATCGGCCCGAATCCGTAGACTGCATGGAGATGATTTCCGAAATACAAGCATGGGAACTGACCGATACCAACCGAGACTGGTTGATTCACCGACCCGTCGAGATCGCGATCTACGTGGCACTCGCAGTCGTTCTGCGCTTCGCACTGCACCGCGGGATCGATCGAATGTCGAAGCCTCGCAAGTCTCCGAACGCCAAGGTGAACGAGCGCAGATCGCAGCGAGCCCGGACCATCGGTTCGGTACTCAAATCGACGGTGTCCATCGTCATCCTGGTCTGGTGTGTGCTGCAGATTCTCGGCATCCTCGGGATCAACGTCGCGCCGTTCATCGCATCCGCCGGAGTCATCGGCCTTGCCATCGGTTTCGGTGCACAAAACCTGGTGCGTGACTTCCTCTCCGGCATCTTCATGTTGCTCGAGGATCAGTACGGTGTCGGCGACGTCGTCGATCTCGGCGACGCGGTCGGCACCGTCGAAACAGTGGGCCTGCGCGTCACCACGATTCGAGATGTCAACGGCACCTTGTGGTATTGCCGCAACGGCGAAATCCTGCGAGTGGGCAACATGAGTCAGGGTTACGCCACTGCAGTTCTCGATCTCCCGATCGCCCACAATGCGAACGTGCACAAAGCGTGTGAGGTGGCGACGCGAGCTGTCCTCGAGGCGGCGGAGTCCGAACCGATCAGGGCGGACATGATCGACAAGCCGGAGATGCTGGGAGTCAATTCGGTTACTGCCGAGGCAATTACCATTCGAGTGACGGCGCAGGTCAAGCCTGGGCGCCAATGGGCAGTCCAGCGCGCATTTGCGCGCTCGGCGCTGACTGCGTTCGAAGAGCAGGGAATCGAGGCGCCGTACCTGCCTGTTCTGCGATGACGGTTGAGACCGAAGCGTCTGCCCTTTCCATCAAGTACGCGAGCCCCCGGCGCGGTCGATACCGCCGGGGGCTCGCTGGTGCCTGAAGCACGATTCAGACGGTGGAGGTCGAGACCTCCCGATCTGCCGAGCTGTTGCCAAACACCCGGTGCAGGAACATCGTCAGAGCAATTGCTACGACGATGCCGATCAGCGGCGGGATTCCCACCTCGAACTCACCGGAAAGCCAGGCGAGGAACGCTGCGACGGCATAGACGGCCAGGTTTCGCCAGTGGACCGGCTGCGGGGTGTACCCCTCGGGTATGCCTCGCCGCCACCGGCACAGGAAGTCAGCGATGATCACGCCGCCCAATGGCGGGATGAAAGTTCCGAGCAGACTCAGGTAGTCGACCAGATGGTTGTGCACACCGGTCAGAGCGAGCGCCGTGCCGATCACACATCCACCGATGACGAACGGGGTCTTGCGAGGCTTTCTGAACAGTTCGGCACCGGCCACTCCGAAGGCGTATGCGGTGTCTGCGTTGCTCTTCCAGAGGTTTCCGAACAGCAAGACCAGGCCCCAGCCGACAAGCCCGAGGTTGTAGAGGATCAACACGAAGTCACCCTCGTGGAACGTGATGGCTCCGATGGCGCCGAACAGGATCATCAATCCGTTTCCGAGGAGGAACCCGATAACGCAGGCCCACACCGCTTGTGATCCGGAACGGGCAAACCTGGTCCAGTTGGGCGCTTGCGTTCCCGCCGATACGAACGTGCCGACGACAGTGGTGATTGCGAGCGCGATCGTCATGGTCGTCTGCGGTTGAACCGAGACCAGGCCGGAGAATCCACCGACCTCTTCGAGGGACCGGAACACGACCCAGCAGGCCAACGCCAGGATCAAGGGCGTCGAGACGAGCGAAACCCAGTACATTCCGCGGTAGCCGTAGCAGGCGGTGACGCACATCAAGATGCTCGCCGCGATCATCACCGACGCCCGCGCGAGATAGGACTCCCAGCCCAATGCCTGCGCGGTGAGATCACCGATCGTGCCGATGATGACTCCGTACCAGCCGATCTGAGTACCGCCCAGCAGGATCGAAGCGAGCTTGGACCCGCGAGTGCCGAAACTGTAGCGCGCCATCACAACTGTAGTCAGTCCGGTTCGGGCTCCGACGAACCCCATCATGGCGACGTAGACCCCCAAGATGGCGGATCCGGCGGCGATCACCACCATCAGTTTCCAGAACGAGAACGCGGTACCGAGCGCTGCTCCGGCCAACATCGTCGGCGTGAAGATGGTGAACCCCAACAACACCACCGCGAGCGAGAAGAACGGCTTTCGTGCATGAAGCGGAACCGGAGTGACGGGATAGTCAGGATCGACCGGGTGGCCTGGGCTCTCCGAATCGCCTGCGACCGTGGCAGGTTCGACGGCGCTGCTCATACAACTTCGCCGATGTCTTCGAGCCACAGGCTCGGGCGCTCGGCCAGCATGCGGTCCATCAGTGCCACACACTCCGCGTCGTCGACGACGTCGACCTGAATTCCGCTGCTGCGCAACCATTCCTCCGATGCCTCGAAGGAACGATTTTCGCCGACCACGATTCGAGGGATCTCGTACAGGCGCGCCGTTCCGGCGCACATGAAGCACGGCGACAAAGTCGTGTAGAGGACACACTCGCGATACACCGAGGCCGGCAGTCGTCCGGCGCGCTCGATGCAGTCGGTCTCTCCATGACGGATGGCGCTGTTCATCTGGACCCGACGGTTACGTCCGACTGCGAGAACCTCGCCCCGGTGAATCAGCGCCGCGCCGATCGGCACGCCGCCCTCCTCCCAACCGATCTTCGCCTGTTCGATCGCAAGTCCGAGAAAATACTCATCGGTGTGTGCCGGATGATTCATGTGCGCTCCTGGAGTCTGACCAAAATCGTCGATTGTGGCTCGTGTCACAATCCGACCACGGTGGTAACAGCCCGACAAGGGACAACCTGTCAGTTCGGCAGAACTAGCTCTATGACGAAGTGCCCCCTCGGCGGACGATATAGAAATGCTCCCGACTCTGCGACAAGTTCTTGCGATGCCCTCGTTTACGGCCGCCGCAATCGAGGTGCTCGCGGGCGACATCGATACCGCGGTGGTCCGCTGGGTCCATTCGTCCGAGGTGTACGAGATGGGTGGGCTGCTGTCCGGAGGTGAGGTCCTTCTGACCACGGGCCTCGGTCTCCACGGACGGTCTCCCGAACAGCTCACCGCCTACATCGACCAATTGGCGGACGCGGGATGCGTCGCACTCGCGATGGAAGTCGGGCGCTCGTTCCTCACGGCCCCTCTCGAACTCGTCGAAGCTTCGCGCCGACGGGGACTCGCGTTCTTGGCCCTGCACGCAGTAGTGCCCTTCGAGCGGATGGTCGAAGACTTTCACGACCTCATGCTCCGCCGCACTCTCGGTTCGGCGCAAGCGGGCGAGCCTGTCTGGCAAGAACTTCTGAGTCTCGTGGTTGCAGGCCAGGGCATGACTGCGCTGCTCGACAAGGTGTCACGACTCGCGGGGTGCGGCGTCGATCTGCTCGACGCGGATGGCAGAACCGTCGAGCGCAGCACAACCGGCGCAGAGCGATCCGAGACCGAACGCACTATCCACGACGTACGCGGCCCGACGAACTCACTCGGTCGACTTGTCCTGTGCGGGCCGGCAACCACACGCCGAACCGCCGTCGCAAACTGCGCTGCCGTCGCGGTAGCTCTGGAACTCGGCCGTCACGGCGATCTCGGCCCAAGACAGTCACTCGCCCAATCGGTGATCACCGACGTGGTGGGCGGTGTGCTCACATCGCACGGCGACTTGTCCGAGCGACTGACAGCGGCCGGGTGGACGCCGTTGTCGGAGGGGCACCACGTCCTCGTCGCCGCTGTCGACATCGATCGGCAAACCCCGGTTCGAGAGCTCGCTGACCAAGTACGCGACGCCGTGCGGGCCGTGCTCGGCTCCTGTGTCGTCGGGACTGCGGCCAATCACGTCATCGTGCTCGCGCACGGGTGGGCGTCCGCATCCCCCGCTCGAGTGCGGACTGCGTTCACCGAAGCCGACGAGCTGCTACGCCGCGGGCCGGGCGGTTCCGCGGTACGCACGCTCGGAGTGGCGACGCCGGTCGCGGACCTGTCGGGCGTCGGGGCTGCGGTCGCGCAAGCTCGCGAAGTCGTCCAGATCGCGCGGCGCTTCGGCACCCGGACCGGAGTGATCCTCGCGAGGGACGTCGGCGTCCAACGACTGCTCGCCGCCGGAACGACTCCCGCTTCGCTGTCCGTGTTCGTAACCGAGCAACTCGGTTCGCTGATCGCATACGACACAGCACATTCCGCCGATCTCGTCCGAACGCTCGACGCGTACCTCGCACATCGGGGCGGCAAGGCGAGAACCGCGGATTTCCTCGGCATTCGGCGTCAGTCGCTTTATGCACGGCTCACGCGTATCGAGAAGCTGATGGGTGTTTCCCTCGACGATCCGGCACAGGTGGTCTGCCTCGGACTTGCGCTGACCGCATGGCGCATGCGCACCGGCCTTGATCCACAAGCAGCGTTCGAGCGTCTCCCCGGGTGAGCGACAACCTCTGCGATGATGGACGAATGACCGGAGCAGCGGAGTTGATGATCGAGATCCCTGCCGGCGAGGTGCACCTTCGGGACGACCGCAAAGGTACTGCGTGGACCTCGAAAGTCGAATCCTTCCGCCTCGCACGCCATCTCACCACCAGGGCGCTGCTTCACGGAGATTCGTCGGACGATTCGAGCAAACCAGCGGTCGACCTTTCATGGAAGGACGCCATCGCAACCTGCAACAC
This sequence comes from Rhodococcus sp. MH15, assembly GCF_019266045.1. Classification (NCBI taxonomy): domain Bacteria; kingdom Bacillati; phylum Actinomycetota; class Actinomycetes; order Mycobacteriales; family Nocardiaceae; genus Rhodococcus; species Rhodococcus sp. MH15. Next base: position 481,518 of record NZ_LPNP01000080.1, on the reverse strand, counting down.
ACTTTCGGTCGCGGACGGTCTGACACCCGCATATCGAGACGTCGACACCGATTCTCCGCAGTGGGACCGGGGCGCAACTGGCTACCGGCTCGCCACCGAGGCCGAGTGGCAGTACGCATGCAAGGCCGGCACCTCCGGCTACCGCTACGGCGAGATCGACGAGATTGCCTGGTACAGAGACAATTCAGAGGGTAGAGCGCATCCCGTCGGAACCAAGACACCCAACAACTGGGGCCTGTACGACATGATCGGCAATGTCTGGGAATGGTGCTGGGATCTCTACGACCCCGAGGTGTACGGCACGTACCGGATCTTCCGCGGCGGCAGTTGGGCCGAAAGTGAGCGCGGTTGTGGCGCTACCGTAAGGAGGCGAAGCCACCCGACGTTTGCTATCGACGACTTGGGATTTCGCCTAGCTCAGACGATCTGAGGGCAGACGGCCGAGGACTTCGAGCACAGCCTCGATCTCTTCTCGACTGCGAAGCCGAACTATCGGCAACGACGGCACATCGACAAGGACCGTGGCCATTCGCTCCTCGTTGCGTCCGTCGGTTCGCCAGGCCCAGCGCACCACGTGATCCGGATCGAACAGAATGGTGTGCAGTGGCGGCTCCATGTTGCGATTCCACAACACCTCTCGCTGCAATCGCCGACGCACGGTTCGTGTGATCACCTGGCGCATCACCGTCCGCCGAGGCAGATCCAACCACAGCATCAGGTCCGCACGCTCGGCCAGAAGTCGACGCACCGCACCGTACTGCCACTCGGTCACCCAGGCCGGCTCGCTGGAAAAGCGTCGTACTTCGGTTTCGAAACTGTCGAGCGGAATCCAGCCGGGCCCGTGGAACAGCGAGTCCAGCTCAGTGTGTTCGATCTCGAGAAGCCGCCCGATTCGACCGGCGAGAGTCGTCTTTCCGGCACCGGAAGTCCCCGCGACAAGGATCTTCTGCGGACGAATCGTCAGCGCGGCGGGGTCTACGAAAGGCACCGATACACCCTAGGGGCCTTACACTTCGCAGTCCACCCATTCGATGTAACCGGTGCCGTTGATCGACGCACCGTCGAAGCTTCCCCGGTAGGTGTACGCGCCGACGTATCCCTTGCCGTGACCGTAGCGCCACTCCGAGTCGATCTCGGCCTCGAACTCCACGACCGTCCTACCGTAATCGCGCACCTGCCAACGCAGTACGCGCGGCACACGCATCTCGCGACCCTGTGGGTCGACGTGCAATGCGTCGGCGTACTCGAGCACGTCGAACTCGACGTCGTCGAAGACCTTCGCACTACCGTCGACAGTCCGAATGTAGGCGAGCTTGCACGCCGTAACGCCTGACGCTCGAACATCGGTGAGCAACAACTGATGCCGGTCGTCCAGTTGAACGATCTGGTAGGTGAAAAAGTCGGCCGGGAGCTTCCACGACTCGGGAAGCGCGCGGCGAGTCAACGATTGCGGTGTCATGCACCGCGCGTACTCGACGGTGCACGGAGCCGAAATACTCACCGGTCCATCCGGACTCGCAATTGTTCCGGAGCACTGTGCCAGCAGACTGACGTGGTCGTAGACGGGATTACGCACGAACCACGACGCTTGGTCCGTTGCCACGATCTCGAGATCGACGTCGAATGAGTCGTATCGCCCGGTGACACGGAAGTTCGGATAGCTGTTCTCTATGATCAGGTTGTCACCGAAGGCGATTCGCGAACCATCTTCTTCGAATGCACACTCATCGGCAGCGTCGTACGCCCGGTAGAAGTGATGGCCCGGCGCTGCGGTGGAACTCAGCACGGTTGCGGTGTTTCGCGCGTCTGGTGCAGCGAGATAGTCGTTGTCGAACACCACCGTCCCGGTTGCACCGATCAACGTCATGGTGTTGAGGTAACGGAGAGGCCCTGGCAGCCGGGGAACGAAGATCCCGTAGTGCGTCCACGCGAACTTCCGCGAAGCCAGGTGCGGACGCATCATGTCGGGCCGATCGAACGGGCGTACCGATTCCGCCATTCGCTTGTCGATCAGCGGTAGCGCGCCGTCCAGCAAGGCCCGAACCGCGGGTCGCCACAATCGGCGCGAGCGGGTGGCGGGAACAGGGTCGGAACGATCAACGGTTTGTCCGGTCACGCCCCTAAGTTAATGTAACCAGACGTAACAAACAAGTGTCGAATTTTCCTCGACGACCTCACACCCTGAACACCCGCGCCCTGCGCACGCGGCGAATAGCATGTGAGAATCCGCGTACCGGAACCGGTCGCAGAGAGGGCGCAACAATGCAGCACGAAGAGTCGTCGTTCACCGGAGTGGCCGGCACCAAGATCGTCTACGACGTGTGGACACCGGACCGCGAACCCACCGGGGTTCTCGTCCTGTGCCACGGACTCGGCGAACACGCGAGGCGCTACGACCATGTTGCTGCGCGGCTCGGGGAACTCGGGCTCATCGTGTACGCACCCGACCATCGCGGGCACGGACGCTCTGGCGGCAAGCGCGTTCACCTCAAGGAATTCTCCGACTTCACCGACGACGTCCACACGTTGTTCTCGATCGTGACGGCGGCACATCCCGGCAAGGACAAGTTCCTGCTCGGGCACAGCATGGGCGGCGCGATCGCCCTTTCCTACGCCCTCGACCATCAGGCCGATCTCAAAGCCCTCGCCCTGTCCGGACCTGCGGTGATCATCGCAACCGGCACTCCGAAGATCGTGATGCAGCTGGGCAAGATCGTCGGCAAATACCTCCCGGACGTGCCCGTCGAGAACCTGGAAGCTGCTGCCGTATCGCGTGATCAGAAGGTCGTCGACAAGTACAACGCCGACCCGCTGGTTCACCACGGCAAGGTTCCCGCCGGCATCGCGCGCGGCATGATCACCGCCGCGGAAGGCTTCCCGGCGCGGCTGCCCTCGCTCACCATTCCCGTACTGCTTCAACACGGCTCGGACGACCGTTTGACGGACCCGGCCGGCAGCAAGCTCGTCGCAGATCTGGCCGGCTCTTCGGATGTCACCTTGAAGGTGTACGACGGCCTGTACCACGAGATCTTCAACGAGCCTGAGCAGGAAGAAGTTCTGAACGATCTGGTCGAGTGGCTGCGTCCGCGGGTCACCGGAGCATAGTCATGTCTACGTGCGGGATCCTGCTGGCGGCAGGGGCCGGATCCCGCATGGGCAAACCCAAAGCGCTCGTCACAAACACCGAGGGTCAGTCTTGGCTCCACCACGGGGTGACGACACTGCAGTCCGCAGGCCTCTCACCGGTCATCGTGGTGCTCGGCGCGCAGGCAGAGGACGCCCTCGAACTACTGCCCACCACCGATGTCATTGTGGTGATATCGGATTGGCAACACGGAATGAGCGCGTCACTGCGCTGCGGACTCGAAGCCGCCATGCGAATCGACGACGCAGATGCGGCAGCGATCTCCCTGGTCGACGTCCCGGACCTCAACGCAGACACCGTGACGCGGATCGTGGGTCACAGCTCCCCATCACGAAACATACTGCGAAGAGCTGTCTTTCACGGCCGTCCCGGCCATCCCGTCCTGATCGGACGCGATCACTGGCCGACGCTTGCAAAGTCACTCACCGGGGACGGCGGCGCCAACACCTACCTACGCGAACACGGGGTCGAGTTGGTGGAGTGCAGCGACCTCAGCAGCGGCGTCGACGTCGACTACCCCGAAGCCTGATCGCACGTCACAATCCTCCAGGTGGTGGGTGTCCGTATTCGGTGTAAAGATGGCCCGATGAAACGTACCGTCGCCGCCCTGCTCGACATCGAGATCGACGAGGCGACCAACCTGGAGTTCAAGATCGCGGTGACGCGCGCGCCGGGTGTCGAACTGCTGGAAACGATGTCGTTCGTCCATGACGGCAATCCGCTCGAACCCCGCGAGATCACCGCCGAACACGGTACCCGGATCCACCTACTCGACTGTGCTCCAGGCAAACTGATCGTCAGCTACGACGCAACCGTCATCGGCCGCGCAGAACCGGCGTCGGTCAGCGACTACGACGTGTCGAAATATCTGCGCCCCAGCCGGTATGCCGAGGCCGACAAGTTCTTCGGTTTTGTCGCCGGGCAATTCGATCTCGCCACTCCCCCGGCCGAACTCCTCGTCGAAGTCACTCGCTGGGTGAGTACACATTTGAGTTATGTTCCCGGCACCAGTCGCGGCACCGACAGTGCGGTCGACACCTTGCTCGCCGGCGCCGGAGTGTGCCGCGACTACTCGCACCTGACCATCTCACTGCTGCGCGCCGTGGGGATTCCCGCTCGACTGGTGGCTGTCTACGCGCCGGGCTGCGATCCGATGGATTTTCACGCCGTAGTCGAAGCCAATATCGACCACGTCTGGCGCGTGGTCGATGCAACGCAATTGGCGCCGCGCAGCAATCTTGTGCGCATCTCGACCGGCCGAGATGCCGCAGACACAGCCTTCCTCGACAATCACGGCGGTTCGATCACGTTGCACGCCTCGGAAGTTCGCGCAGTCGTCGACGGCGTTCTCGACAACGACGACTACGCAACACTCACATCGATCGGCTGAAAAGCAGCGTCAGGCGCTGATCTGGTTCTGCGATGCCATCGTTCGCTCGAGGAACTTGATCGTGAGATCGACGATCGCCTTCCCCTCCCGAAGAGCTTTCCCGATCACCGGGAAAGCATGGATCTGCCCACTCCAGATGTGCGTTTCGACGGCTTGTCCTGCCTTGATCAAGTTTTCGGTCATGATCTCGACGTCCGGACGCATCAGTTCGTATTCGGCGGACACCAGGAACGACGGCGGAATCAGACTGGCGTCGGCGTTGATCGGCGACTGCGCACCAGGAATCTCGTCCGGACCCTCGAGCCACCGGTCCTTGAGCTTTTCGACCTGTGACATCGGTAGGTAGGCATCACGTTTCATGAAATCGGGATCATGGTCCTCGAGGTTCACGTTGAGAAGAGGGGAATATCCCACCACGGCAGCGGGCCGCGTGATTCCGCGCAGTGCGGTAATTTCGGCGACCTTCATGGCCAGGTATCCGCCCGCCGAGTCACCGGCAACCACAATCTTGTTCGGGTTTTCGGCTGTCTCGAGCAACGCGGTGTACGCGGCCATTGCGTCCTTGACGGAGGTGCCGATGGAACCTTCCGGCAGCTGGCGGTAGCGCACGGAGATCACCGGTACTCCGGCCTTCGCAGAGAGCAAACCGCACAGTGCCCGGTGCGTTGCCAGACCGCAGAAGACGAATCCCCCTCCGTGGAAGTAGAGGATCGTGGCGCCGGCCAACTCGCCCTGCGCTTTGCGTGGATGCTGCACCTTCTCGCTGGGCACACCACCCAGCGTGAAAGGCTCGATATCGAGGTTCTTCGGCTTCGGCAGTTTGTCCGCCATCGCGTCGAGTCGCTCGAGTTGGCGGATACCACGTTCGGTGGTCGGCCAGAGGGTGAACATCGGCTTCACGAACGTCCTGGTCAGGCAGAAGGTGACCCGCGCTCGCGGACTCACGTTCCAATGCCATACCGTCGAATCTCGCGTCCGCATAGCGTCCTCCCAGGTCAAGCCGTTTTGTGCATTTGAGTTACACATACTTGTCGGCTGCTGATGTGAACGATAACTGACGCTGCGTCAAAATGACACGACGGGTATGGATCAATTGCTCGAGCGTGTGCAAGTTCTGGTCGCGATCACGGCCGGGAGAGATATGCGCACAGTCCGCGGTGCCCTCCACGCATCATCGCTTCATGATTCCACTCGAACAGCGGCTTCGCGACCTTCGCGGCCAGACCAAGCGCTCCGGACACCGCTACCTGTTGCCGAAATTCGGCTGTGCAACCAGATCCAGCGGGGCGCACCGCCCAGCTACTCCACCCTGTCATTGCGCCGGTGAGACGCACTTTCAGAAAGCGGTCAACTGAGTCTTCCACCTCGCGTCGCCCGAAGACCAGCAGCGTCAGAGGGACAGCGCTGCGGATGGACATGGAGCCTGAATGCTCGTCGATCGTCCCGACTCGGCGTATCTGAGGCCACCACTGCGAATACTGTTCGGCATCCGCGAGAACCTCGTAGACGCGGTCAGCAGAGGCAGGAAGCGTCCAGACGCTGTGGAAGTCGAAGTCGGTCACGGCGTCCGAGCTAGCCGGTACGCACGGTGAGATCGCCGAACAACGAATATGCGACGACACGAATAACCGGTGCACCTGGGCCGGGATCCTGTCGACCCCCGTCGAATTCCCGATCTCCGAAAAGGTCGAAGCCACCCAACTCGACTGAAACACCCTCCGGAACCCGCAGCCTCGTGTCCCCGAAGATCGACACGATGGTGATCGTCGAGGAGGACGCTGTGATGGTTGCCGATCGCAGATCGAACTTGACGTCCCCGAACAACAGCAGAGCGAGTGTCTTTTTCGCCAAAGACCAACGGCCGGAGCGCTTCGTGTCACCGAAGACACCGACGATCGTTGCTTGCGGCGGCGACACCACAGCAGGTGGTGCCGCACTGAACGGCACGATCTGCTCGAGCTGCCCTCGATCTGCGGTGGGCGACCACACCACTGCCGCCTTGTCCGAGTACTCCTCGAGGGTCAAACGCCCCTCACCCACCGCGACTTCCAGACGCGCTTGGGCATCGACACGCAATTGATCGACGTCGTGGCCTTCTTCAGCAGCAGTCACCCAAGCACCGTAACCCGAACCTCGGGTGCTTACACGCCGGGCTTGCTCAGTATTCGAATGTCTCCACGCGTCGCAGGATCTCCTCCGCGATCTTGGCGGGACTCCCGCCCACGTCGACGACGATGGCCTGTTCGTCCGGGTCGACGGCCTCGAGTGTCGAGATCTGGGAGTCGAGCAGCGAGGCGGGCATGTAGTGATCGAGGCGAGCGGTCAATCGCTGGCCGATCTGATCCCGCGAACCGGCGAGGTGCACGAACACGACGTGCTCACCGCGAAGCACGTCGCGGTAGCTGCGCTTGAGTGCCGAACACGTGACGATGCCCGGCTGACCGGCGTCGGTATGGCTCTTGATCCAGACGGCGATCTTGTCGAGCCAGGGCCAGCGGTCTTGGTCGTTCAACGGATGCCCGGTCGCCATCTTGTCGATGTTCGCCTGCGGGTGGAGATCGTCGCCTTCTTGAAGGTCCCAACCCATCGCTCCGGCGAGCATGCCGCCGACCGTCGACTTTCCCGAACCCGAGACACCCATCAGGACGAGCACGGGATACTGCTTCTGCTGTGCCGCTTCGCTGTTCATGTGCTCGCCTACCTAGATGAATGCGCTCAACACGAGCACTCCGGCCAGGCCCGATACCGAGATGATGCATTCCATCACGGTCCAGGTCTTGAGGTTCTGTACCACGCTGACGCCCAGATACTCCTTCACCAACCAGAATCCGGCGTCGTTGACGTGCGAGAGGAAGAGCGAGCCCGCACCGATCGCCAAGACCATCAGCGAGACATGTGCGGACGAGAGGTCTGCCGCAACCGGAGCAAGGATGCCCGACGCCGTCACCGTTGCCACCGTTGCCGAACCTGTTGCGACGCGGATCAATACCGCTACCAGCCAGGCCAGGAACAGCACGGGGAGGCTGCTGCCCTTGATCGCGTCGGCGATCACTCCGGCGATACCGGTGTCGATCAGGACCTGCTTGAAACCGCCACCGGCGCCGACGATCAACAAGATGCCTGCGATGGGAGGTAGGGAACTCTCGAGTGACTTCGAGATGGCCTTGCGGTCCATTCCGCCGCCGCGACCCAGCAGCACCATACCGACCAGAACCGCGAGACCCAAAGCCACAACGGGTGTTCCGAGGAAGTCGAGGACGGACTTGGGGAGTGCCTCGGAATCGGGTGCGATCACGTCTGCAAATGCTTTGCCCAGCATGAGAACAACCGGGAGGAGGATCGCTGCGAGAGTAGCCGCGAACGAGGGACGCTGCTTCTTCTCTTCCTCGCCTCGATCTTCGCCTGTGACAAAAAGATCCGGGACCTTCACGTCGACCCACCGCGCGGCGTACTTACTGAAGACCGGTCCGGCGAGAACAACAGTGGGGATCGCGACGAGGACACCGAGTGCGAGGGTGAGGCCGAGGTTTGCGTTCAAAGCCGAGACTGCAACCAGCGGCCCGGGGTGCGGGGGAACCAACCCGTGCATGGCCGAGAGGCCGGCGAGGGTGGGGATCGCGATGCGCATCAGGGACAAGCCGGAACGCCGCGCGACGAGGATGATGACCGGCATCAACAGGACGAGACCGATTTCGAAGAACATCGGCAGACCGATCACTGCGCCGACCAGAGCCATGGTCCACGGAAGCGCCTTGGTGCTGGAACGGCCGACCAGCGTGTCGACCACTCGGTCGGCACCGCCGGAATCGGCGAGGAGTTTGCCGAACATCGCGCCGAAACCGATCAGGATTCCAACGCTTCCCATTGTCGACCCGAAGCCTGTCGCGAATGCCGCGACCGACTCGGCCGATCCGAGGCCGGCCGCCAGACCGACGCCCACCGCGCCGATGGACAGCGCGAGGAAGGGATGCAGGTCCAGCCAGGTGATCAACGCGATGATGACCGCGACGCCGGCGACTGCAGCGATGATCAATCGTGCGTCGCTACCAGCGGGGACGACCTCGGCCGCCAGCAATGCTGTGGTGTTCATAGGGACTCCCAGTCCGATGAGTGATTGAGGTCACTGTTCCTTAATTAACCTACAATTTCAAGAGCAGACACTAATTTGTAGTATTTATTCGGCTTCCACCGGGCTTACTCCATACGCATGGGACGATCTACGTATGCCTTCTGTCCCGTTTCAGCAGTTACACGACTCGATGCTGGAACAGCTCGGCCAAGACATAGTCGGTGGTGTGCTCGCTCCGGGAACCACGATCTCCGCCGACGAGGTGGCAACGCGATACGACGTGTCGCGAACCGTCATCCGCGAAGTTGTCCGCGTTCTCGAATCCCTCGGACTCGCCTCGGTTCGTCGACGCGTCGGAATCACCATCCTGGGCTCCGAACACTGGAACTCGCTCGACCCCAACGTCATCCGCTGGCAACTGGCCGGTCCTGATCGGTTCGAGCAACTTTCGATCCTCAGTGAACTCCGTTCCGGCATCGAACCTCTGGCTGCGCGACTCGCCGCAACTCGCGCCACACCTGAGCAGTGCGGCGCTCTCACTGCAGCCGTCATCGGCATGTCAGCTACCTCTCGCGCTGCCGATACCGGCGCCTATCTCGGCCATGACTCCGACTTCCACCGCACCCTGCTCGCCGCCTCCGGTAACCCGATGCTGCGGGCGATGTCGCAGATCGTCGTCGAGATACTCGAAGGCCGCACCCGCCACTCGTTGATGCCCCACGAGGCCGACCCCGAAGCGATTCACCTGCACGGAGTGGTCGCATCTGCTATTCAGGCCGGGGACGCCGACGCCGCGGAAGCCGCCATGCGCTCGATCGTCGCGGAATCCGCAGAAGCGGTCGAAACAATGCGCGAAAGCCCCGAACCGCCGCCTCATCTGTAAGTCGAGCCACAGACTCGGCGGAATTGGCCCGCAACTGCTCCGCAAGTGGAACGCTTGGCGCCATGACAGCACTCGCTACCCAGAACAGCGCACTCTGATGGCCCGCCCGGTACGCGTCGTCGTCCTCGGTGCCGGATCGTGGGGAACCACGGTGGCCGGCCTCGCTGCCCGCAACACCCCGACCCTGTTGTGGGCACGCAATTCCGAAGCAGCCGACGAGATCAATTCGCAACGGACCAACTCCAAATACCTTGGTGAGCGCAAACTTCCCAAGGGGCTCAAGGCAACCTCGGATCTGGTCGAAGCCGCCCGAGAAGCGGACGTACTCGTGTGCGGGGTGCCATCGCACGCCGTTCGCTCCACCCTCGCCGAGATCGCCAACGAGGTTCGGGCGTGGGTCCCGGTGTTGTCACTGTCCAAGGGCCTCGAGCCCGGCACCCGGCAGCGTCCCACCGAAGTGATCGCCGAGTGCCTGCCCGGCCATCCCGTCGGATTGCTCGCGGGCCCCAACATCGCCAAGGAGATCGTCGACGGCATGGCCGCGGCATCGGTCGTGGCGACCCAGGACGATCGCGTCGCCGCCGCGCTGCAACCCCTGTTCGCGTCGTCGGTCTTCCGCGTCTACCGCAACACCGACGTGCTCGGCTGCGAACTCGGCGGCATCCTCAAGAACATCGTTGCCATCGCCTCGGGCATGGCCGACGGTCTGGGAGTCGGTGACAACACTCGTGCGATGGTGCTCGCACGTGGTCTCGCCGAGATGACCCGACTCGGTGAAGCGATGGGCGCCAACCCACGCACCTTTGCCGGCTTGACGGGCGTCGGCGATCTGATTGCCACCTGCATGGCTCCGACTTCTCGGAACCGTCGCGTCGGCGAAGCTCTGGCGCAGGGATTGACCGTCGAGGAGGCGGTCGCCAAGCTCGGTCAGGTCGCCGAGGGCGTCAAGACCGCCCCCACTGTCATGGATCTGGCCCGTGAATACGGCGTCGACATGCCGATTGCCGCGGAGGTCGAGGCCGTCATCGGTGGTCGCCAAAGTGCCAGCGACGCATATCGCGGACTTCAGAAGGTTGCCCCGGGCGGCGAGCACGAGGTGGCGTGAGGAAGATCTACAGGTATCTAGCGATTTGGCTAGATACCTGTAGATCGCCCGAGATCACGGAATTGGCGCGTCGACGAAGATGTCGATCGCCAACGGTGACTGACCGCCGTACTGCGAGAAATCCGAGATCCCCGCCTCGCGCAAGATCTCGACGTCGAGCACTGTACGACCGGTATCCGTGCCGGCGGGACGCCCGAGAATCTCGACAGCCGCATCGGCCATGATCTCGGGTGAACGCGAGTGCTCGATACTGTCGTCTCCCCCGAGCAGGTTTCCGACAGCGGCCGTGGCGATCATGGTCTCCGGCCACAGGCAATTACTCGAAATCGGTGCACCTGAATACTCTGCGGCGATACCCAAGGCCGCCAATGTCATTCCGTATTTGGCCAACATGTAGCCCGGATGAGCACCCAACCAGTGCGGCGAAAAGTTGAGCGGCGGCGACAGCGTCAACACGTGCGCATTGGCCGAAACCCGAAGGTACGGAAGGCACGCGCGGGTGAGCGCGAAGGTACCACGGACATTGACCTGCTGCATCAGATCGAATCGCTTCATCGCGAGATCTTCGGTTTTCGAGATGTCGAGGACGCTCGCGTTGTTGACCACGATGTCGATGCCACCGAAGTGCTCTACCGCTGCAGCCACGGCCCGCGCGATGTCGTCGTCGTTCCTCACGTCGCCGACGACCGGAACGGCATGACCCTCGAGCTCGTTCAACTCGTCCACAGCCGTGTGGATAGTTCCGGGCAGCCTGGGATCCGGCGTATCGGTCTTGGCGAGCAACACGATATTTCCGCCGCGGCCCGCTATCGCACGGGCGATGGCAAGTCCGATGCCACGGCTTCCCCCGGACATGATCGCGGTTCGTCCGCGGAAGTTCTTGTCGTCCAAAACGAATCCTTGTCATCGTCGACGGTCTTCGTCGCTGCGGGTGTGGCCGCGTGAAGTCCCCACACGACCACTCGTCGACTTCCACGATATGAGCGCCTTCATGCGATGACTACGTCCGCAGAGCATCAACAATCGTTGGTCCGTTGTCCTGACGGGACAAAGGCTCAATCCGGTCAGCCACCCACCGGGCGCAGAATCCACCATCCGCCGAGCACGAGCACCGCGACGTTCACGAGCAGGAACAACCCGACCCAGACGATCGCGGGTATCGGTGAGAGCCTGGCCAATTGGTCGGCGTCCGAGTCCGGTGCCCCGCCTCGTCGCATTCGCTGCCGTTGAAGTTCCACGACCGGGCGTGGTCCGGCAAAGAGGAGAAAGAGCGTCAGGAAGTACGCTGCGGCCACTTGCTGCTCCTGGGTCCCCCACCAGACGAGTCCGAACAACACGGCTCCCACCACGGCAAGTGAGAAGACTCCGTAGAGGTTTCGGATCAGGACCATCATCACCGCGATGACGAATACGCCGATCCACAGCACCGAGACCGCGCGCTGCGCGCCCAACAACCCGGCCGCGCCGAGTCCGAGAATCGACGGTCCGACGTACCCCGCGAACGTCATCAGAATGACGCCGAAGCCGGTCGGTTTGCCCGACGAAATCGCGACACCCGACGTATCCGAATGCAGGCGAAGACCTTTCAACCGTCGACCGACCAGGACGGCGACGATCAGATGAGCGCCCTCGTGTGCGATGGTGACGACGTTGCGGGCGATCCGCCACAGGTGTGGTTCGAGAACGATGATCACGGCGATCAACGCGGCCAGTTGAACCACCCACGCCGGTGGATTGGGACTGAGCGCCGCCACCCGATCCCACGCGGTTTCGAGCGCGTTCACTCCGCTTGTCCGCGCAGGTATCGGCCGAAGTGCGGGACCGTGAATCCGATGGATCCACGTTCTGCCGAATAGATCAGCCCCTTCTTGATCAGTCCATCGCGTGCCGGCGACAGGGAAGCCGGTTTGCGCCCCAACTCGACGGCGATCTTCGCGGTTGCGACGGGCCCGTCGTCACCGGCGAGATCGGCCATGGCGCGCATGTACTCACGCTCCGCGGGCGTTGCTCGCTCGTACCGCGATCCGAAGAAACCGACAGCGAGTTCTTCCTCAGCCGTCGGCGCGCCGACGCGCACGTCTTCTGCCGTGATCGGACTCGACGCCGCCACATCCCACGTGGCTTTTCCGTAGGCCTGAACGAAGTACGGGTACCCGTCAGCCGCTTCGTACAGAGCGTCGAGCGCGGATTCGGTGAACTCGACGTCCTCACGCTCGGCAGGTGCAATCAGCGCCTGATCTGCAGCTTCACGCTCGAGGCGGTCGATCCGGTGGTAGCTGAACAGGCGCTCCGAGTAGCTTTTCGACGCCGACAGCACAGCAGGCAGATGCGGAAGCCCTGCACCGACGACGATCAGCGGTGCCGCGTCCTGACTCAACTCGTGGCAGGCCCCGCAGATCGCCGAGACATCCGCTGCTCCGAGGTCCTGCATCTCGTCGATGAAGATGGCGATCCCGACGCCGACATCTCTGGCCAGCGACGACGCGTCGAGCAGCAACTCGACCAGGTCGATCTCGATGTCGCCGCTGTCCGCGCGACCTTTGATCGCAGGTGCGTCGATGCCTGGTTGCCAGCGCTCGCGCATTCCCTTGTCCGCAGTGGCGCGTAGGGCAAACGATTTGAGGACTCCGAGGAACTGCTCGACTCGCTCCGGATCGCGATGGGAGACCGCGATCTCTCGGACTGCCATGTGCAGCGCCGACGAGAGTGGGCGTCGTAAATCCTGATCGGGGCGCGCCTCGATCTTGCCTGTCCCCCAGCTTCGGGAGATCGCGGCCGAACGCAACTGATTGAGCAGGACGGTCTTTCCGACGCCACGCAATCCGGTGAGTACAACACTTCGTTCCGGGCGGCCACGCGCAATTCGCTCGAGAACGACGTCGAAGGCGTCGATCTGCTTGTCGCGCCCGGCGAGTTCCGGCGGGCGTTGACCGGCACCGGGGGCATACGGATTGCGCACGGGGTCCATGCCCATCGACGGTACAAGCCGAGTAGACGAATATCCCGCTCTCTAGCGCGTGTCCTAGAGAGAACTAGGAACCGCAATATCGGCTCGAACCTTGTCGAACCGGGCTCCGGCGTCGTCGTCTAACCGTCCAGGGTTGACGCTCGGGCGAAGTCCCCGGCCACGTGGGCTCCAATTGCTCCGGCCAGAATGATCGCCGGATGCGTCGCGGCCAGATAGAGCCCCGACACGCCTTCGGCGAAGCCCAGCAGCGGGCGGCCACCACGCGGGATGGGACGGTCAGCGACTACCGCCTCGATCAGTTCCACTTGGTCACCGTCCTCGAGCTGACTGCGGATCGCGTGCAGCGTCGGCCCCGCAAGCTCACGAGCATCTCCGGAGAACCCGACCGGAACATCTTCAGCCGCAATCAGTGTCGTGTCGTCCAATTGCCGGATCTCGAAATCCGGAGAGGAGAGTATTCCGTTCACCAATGGGTGGGGTGTCGAGAATCTGATGAGGCAACACGGGGAGGCGTCGACCTCGACGTCGACTCCCGCCGACGCCGCGAGTCCAGGAATCGCGGTACCCGCAGCGAGCACGGTGGCCGACCCATAGACGGGACCGTCGGCAGTCATTACTCCGCACACGCTCATGCCCTCCGCGAACACCCCGAGCGCACTGACACCGGAATACACTGTGGCACCGTATGCTTCGGCACCTCGCAGGAGCGATCGAGCGAACGCAACCGGGTCAACGCCACCGTCATCAGGCGCGTACGCTGCGACCGAGGGGGCCGTCCGCAATCCCGGCTCACGAGCAAGGATTTCCTCATTACCGATGAGGTCGACGGGATGGCCGAGTGCTCGATGCGCGTCGACGAACTTTCGAGTCTCCGCTTCCGTCGTCTCCCACGTGATCGCGCCTCTGCGGCGCAGACCGAATGGCTCGACGAGTTCGCGCTCCAGTCGGTCGAGCTCGAGTGCGGCGCCATGTCGGAACGGATCGGAGTAGGTTTCTGCTGCACTCTTCGAGAGGCCGACCCAGGCAAACGAGTTGCCGGTCACCCCTCCGGCCACCGAACCGTGCTCCAGCACCGTGACTCGGAGACCAACGCGCGCCAGGTGATACGCGATCGACGCGCCGACGACGCCGGCACCAATCACCAGGATTGGACTGTCGTTTCGACCATTCGGATGCGTCACCAGTGGACCATATCTGCGAGCCGCAACCTGGATCCACTCAATTTGGATGCAAGGACGTCGGCGGTTAGCGAAGGACTAGGCTTGTTCCCGCTCGGCTGCGAGGGAGACGGCCTGTTCGAAGGTATGGACGAGCACTGCACGTCGAGCGACCTTGTGATCCTCGTCCGGTTCGAGTTCGTCAAAGTAGCCATCCCACACGCGCAGATATCGATCGCGCCAGTCGATCAGCACTTGCGTCGATGGAAACGTCACACCGACTCGTTTCGTCTGGGCAATATCGGTGAGGATCTCGAGCCACGCCGGCACCATCTCCCCGCCCCATTCATCCGGCTCCAGACTCGAATCGTCTTCGAACTCGGCAGTGATGTCGTCCACGATTCGACCGGTCAGGGCCCCCAACCCATCCGCGACGGTGTCACTGTCAAAGTTTCCCGGACCCCAGACTCCCACAAGCCCTCCCATATCGATTGCGGATAAATTCAGGTCGACAGTCGCGTTCCTGTCGCAGCAGGCCGTGAGCGTGCTCGCAGTCGCAGGTCGGCAATTGCAAATTGGAGAATCTGCCGCCCGCTCAGTCTGAGCTTGCGGTCATTGGCGCCCGCCCAAATCGGACTGTCGACTATCCTCCGAAACTTCGGCGACCCGCCGATTGCTGAAATTTTGAGCATCAACCAGTTCCAGATTCTCACAGCCACCTCCTCGTCGTGTTTCACCGTCACACTAACCGACCGGCGGGACTCTTTTGGCTACCGGTACACCACTATGCGTCGACCAGTTAGACCAGGCGTGAACTCGAACTGGCGCAACAGATCGCCGGGAACTGAAGGAGCGCTTGGGTCTTTCCCAGAACCGTCTGGCTCTTTGTGCGTGACGGCGATTGGTTCTGGGTGCATCGATCCGGTCGGAAGCACTGCGATGTTGTCAGCACATGGAATTGCGCTCGGTGGAGATCGAGGATCCGTATCCGCGGGTGTCGCAGGCAATTCCTGAAGATTCGTAGGGGAATTAGCTGCGCATCGCCACCCCCAACAGCGATTCCGTCGATTGTGTAACAACCATACGAAGAACAGCCATCGATGTCCGAAAGGAAGTCTGATCCGGCAAAACCGCAAGGTAGTGTCACATCTGCCCAGCAAAACTCGCCACGATCTCGAGAAGACGGTCGGCTTTGCCAACTGCCACCTCTGACGTTACGACGTTGCTGGGCAGGTGGTTACGGAAAAGGGTTTCGCACGCGGGGTGCCGATCACTGATGGGACTGATCACCCCTTCTCCGAAAGATATTGGTAACGAATCGAACCCGGAGCACAGAGGTGCAACGATTGGGCGAGTTGATTCAACGCCCCCGGTGTGCGATCTATCTATTTGCGCCAATCATCCTCGGCAACGGTTTAATTCGCCGAACGGGGCCGGGTACTGCAACAGCTGGTCGAGTATTCGATCACGCGTCTTACGCTAAGGAAGGACCGAGAACATGACTGAAGTAATTTTGTGGATTGTCCAGAATCCGATTGGTGCCGTCGTCGCGTTTGTTGCCGACATCATAATATTGACGATGTCGTCTGTCGCGGGATACTCATAACCGAATCCGCCCGTCCTTCACGGTATTCCTAAGTCGGGAAACTACATTCGAAGCGCAGAGGGCCGCAACCGCAGCGTACTGTCGGCGCTCGTCACCGACCGTTCGTGGCCTCATATGCCCAACTGCGCTGGATCCGTACTACGTCCCTCGTGTCGAGTGTCAAACCACCAGTTTCAATCAATCACGCCATCACTACTCAGGAGGAATCACAGTGGGTTCGATCAACGCATTCAACGAATGGGTCAACCAAGCTACGTATGCGGGCGACCCGTTTGCCACCGCCATAGCGATCGTCCAGTTCTTCGCGGTGAGTCTCGTCAACCTGTTCACCGGCGGCCCCATTCTTTAAAGGAGTCCACTCGGTCTCACTTCTGCTCGGCGTCCATCGCAGCCTGTTCTTCGGCTGTAATGCTCCTCGCGAAAGGTGGCCGGGACATCGCTGACGAGCATGATGCGCAGTTCGGCCTCGTGGATGGCCAGTGAACGCAGTTTTGGACGGTCGATCAGGACGAGTCGACATCGGAGCGAATGAACACCGAAGTGCCCAAGCATGTTCGACGCTTGGGCACTATCGGGCTTGTTACCCGGCAGTCGGGGTGGGCTCGGGGTTTTCCTGGATGTATCGCAGATTGCGAACCCGTACGCTATCGCAATGGACTTGATGGTCTGGATCGTCACGACGCCATTTCTTGCAGCAGCACTGGCGGGCGTGATGCGACGAACGCTGGGGACGAGAGTCGGATGGCCGCGAACCCTTGCGGTCGCGGTGATAGCACTCTCGGTGGGGGTTCCACTGTCGGGATACGTCGCAACACTTGCAGGAATTGCCAGCCAGGACGATCAACTTCTGGTGAGCGTAGGAACAGCGCTCATATTCTTCGGAGTTGTCGCGCTCTGGGTGTTCGCAGCATGCCTGGCCGCATTGGTTTTCCTCGAAGTTGTCCTTCCAACAGGGTCCATCCCCGGACCGCCAGAAGCATTGCAGCGCAGCCGCAAATCGTGGCGACGAACCAAGCGATACGTCCAGATCATGGGCATCGTCGTGCGAGCGGGAGGCGGGCCCGCTCTCCGTGCTGGGCCATCAGCGCCTCAGTTCGGGGATGCACTGGTGGAAGTAATCAACCGGTGCGGTGTCACTTTCGTCAAGTTGGGACAGATCCTCGGCACGCGAGACGACCTCATACCACCCGAGTTGGCTCGCACCCTCTCTTCTCTGCAAAGTTCGGCACGCCCGGCTGATCCAGTCCGCATTGCGGAGCTACTGGCATCGGAACTCGGCGACGCACCAGAGTCGGTGTTCGCGTGGTTCGATGTGGAGCCGTTCGCCGCCGCCTCTGTCGCACAAGTACATTCCGCGCGCACCGTTGAAGGCGTCGACGTTGTGGTGAAGGTTCAACGCCCCGAGGCGAGCGCACAAGTGAGCGTGGATTGCGATATCTTCCTTCGCGTGTCATCCCGCGCGGAGACCCGTTTTCCCTGGGCACGCGATATCGGCGTTCACCGACTCGCCGGGGGCCTCGTCACGTCACTGCTCGAGGAACTCGACTACCGCACCGAAGCAGCGAATACCGGCGCGATTGCTTCCACCATGTCGAACCGCCCGGATATCGTCGTTCCGCATATCTACCCCAACCTCAGTAGCGGACGGGTGCTCGTGATGGAACGTCTTCACGGCACACCGCTCTCCGACGGTGAGTCGGCGCTCACCGGCCTCGACCGCGACACCCGCAGCAGCATCGCCAACGAACTTCTTGCGTCGTTGCTCGACGGGATCTTTGTCCACGGCGTGTTTCACGCGGACCTGCACCCCGGCAACATCATGATCCTCGATGACGGCCGGGTCGGGCTCCTCGACTTCGGCGCAGTAGGGGTTCTGGACGGCGAGACACGGATCTTGTTCGCCGTGCTCCTCAACGCTGCCCTCGCGGGTGATCCGGTGGCGACCGTCGACGCGATGCTGATGGCATTCGACGTGCCGCCCGAAGTTGATCGCGGAGCACTACGTCACCAGGTGGGCCGAGAGATCACCCTGCTCAGTGTCCAACCCAATGTTTCCATGGCATCGTTCGCGCGAATGTTCACCGTGCTTCGAGAACACCGAATCGGAGTGCCGGGAGACGTCGCCGCCGCTTTCCGTTCGCTCGCGTCCTTGGAGCGCGCCCTGCGGCTCCTGGATCCGCAGATCGACCTCGTCGCTGCTGTACGGGCCGAAGTACCCCGACTGTTGACCCATGTCGCCAGCCCGACTGCAGCCGCGCAGGCAATCCTGTCGACGACGGCGGTCACAACCGCGGTGGTCAGGCGCCTGCCTGGTCAGCTCGATCAGATCGCGACCTCGATCGCGTCGGGAAGCTTCACACTTCGCACTCGCTCGGTCGCACACCCCGACGACAGGCGATGGCTACGACGGTCGGCGAACAACGCCCTGGGTATGGCGGCGGGGGTGACCGCGCTGATTGTCGCGGCGATCCTTCTGTTCGTACCTGGCGGACCACAACTCACACCTCAGCTGTCGGGCTATGCACTCGCGAGTGCGGTACTGGGCTTCGTCGGCGTCGTTCTGTGCATGCGGACCGTGTTCCGTTTGTTCACACTCGACAACCGGTAACCAGTAACTGATGTTCATCGCTTGATCTCGATGTCGTCGAAGTCGAGCGCCAGGAGGGTCGGCCGCGAGAGAACGCGACTGCCTGGGCCCCGCGGGAGAACGCGCCGTCGAGTGGGAAAGGTGAGACCGTCGAACTGACGGTGATGGTCACAGTAGAGAGCAGCTTTCGCCCAGCTGCCTACCGGTTCGGCGACGAAGTCGTGACGGCGGATGAGGCCACCGTTGTCGACATAGAAGGTCTGCTGCCGGCAATGGGTGTCGATTTCTGGCGCAAATGTTGCTTGTAGTCGTCGCCATTGCTGCCCGGATTCCTGCCAAGGTTCGGCTTCGGTGACAGTGATGTCGTCGCGGGCGAGCAGCAGCGGTGCGTTCAGATAGTTCCAAAAGGCGTAGCCGGCAAAGTAAGCGGTGTCGAGCGCGTCCCAGTGGAGGTTGCGCCGGACTCCACTCAACCCGAAAAACTCTGGACGTGGGTCGGTTCGACTCCCGAGTTCTTCGCCGTCACGAGTTTCGATCCGCACGACGCCCTTGTCGAACACAGCGCACTCGCCGACACGCGGAAAGTCTTGGAGGACAGTGCGTTGCTCGGCGACTTCAACCTCGACCGTGAACTTCGCCAGCTTGTTGCCGGGGAAGCGCTGAGGCAGCAGACCGCCCAAACGTCCCCGTGCCGTGATCGCTGAAACAGACTGCCAACGTTCGACTCCGCCATGTGCGGTGAGGACTTCATCGAGTAGTTCGGTCATATGTCGACGCTCTCCGTCCCCTGACGGAACTGTGGAAATCAGCGATCAGACGGACGCGTAGTTGTAGTTGCGTTCCTCCCGCGGTACCACTGCCACCCCGCGGTGATGATGACAGCGCCGGCAAGGGACCCGAGGATGCCGCTCGGGCGCAATGATAATCCGTCGCCTGCAATCAAACTCACGAGCAATCCGCCGACCAGCGAACCACCGATTCCCGCGATGAACGCGAAGGTCCAGTCCACTCGTGCGGTCGTTTTCCCCAGAATCAGCTGGGCTCCCGCTCCGATGACGATCCCGAACAGGAGTATTCCGATGATGAGCATGAGCTGAGACCCTTTCGTGGAGTGACGACGCAAGGCGCGAACGACTTACTCTGCGCCATCTTTCCGGTATGTCTCTTATGTCGTGGTGAAATCCGTGTGAAAGGTTGTCGCCACCCACTCCACACTGCTAGGACGACGCCAGTGTCGTCGCCCAGCGGTAGTCCGCCTTACCGGCCGGGGTCCTCTTGACTTCATCGACCAGCACGATCGTGCGCGGCACCTTGTAACCGGCCAACGTCTTACGGCAATGTTCCTGAACCGCTTCGAGAGTCAGCTCGTCGGACTCGGGATAGGTCGCGATCACCGCGGCAACCTGCTGCCCCATGCGCGCGTCGGGTGCGGGGACGACAAGCGCGTCGGAGATCGCCGGATGCGCGTGAAGGGCAGCCTCGACCTCTTCGGCGAAAACCTTCTCGCCGCCGGTGTTAATGCACTGTGAGCCGCGGCCCAGGAAGACAATCGTGCCGTCCGCTTCAACCTTGCCCATGTCGCCGAGCACCGAAAGACGGGTGCCGTCAGCGCGGGTCGGGAACGTGCGGGCGGTCTTCTCTTCGTCCTTGTAGTACCCGAGCGGGACGTTTCCGATACGCGCGATGTAGCCCACGTCGTCGGAGCCGGCGGGGATCTCTTCGAGCCGCTCGTCGACCAGGATCATGTTCGGCGAGGGCGGCATTCGCAGATTCCCCGCCTCGTCGATGGAGAAGGCGCCGTCGTTACCGGACTCCGAGGCTCCGAAGTTGTCGCGCAACAGCAGGTCCGGCTTCACCGCCAGCATGCGATCCCGAACGCTGGTGGACCAGATCGCACCACCCGAGGTGATCGAGAACAGGGTGCTGAAATCGACCTCGTCTTTGCGTCGTTCCATCTCGTCGACCAACGGCAGTCCCATGCCGTCACCGACGATCAAGATCACCTGTACCGAATCCTTCTCGATCGCTTCGACGACCTTCTCCGCAACGAATTCTCGTCGTAGTACCACGCGCGCGCCGAGGGTGAGGAACGTGAACAGCGAATACAACGCTGCGCCGTGCATGAGGGGGGCGGCAATGAGGAACGAGAGTTCCGGAAATTCCTTTGCAGCGCTGGCTATCTCGGCGAGGTCCTGTCGAGCTTCCTCGCCGTACGGATTTCCGCCGGAGAGCGGCTTACGGAAGAAGTCGTCGTGACGCCACATGACACCCTTCGGGTATCCGGTCGTCCCGCCGGTGTAGAGGAGGTACACGTCGTCGCCCGAACGAGAATCGAACTCCCCTACCGGTGACATCTCGCGAGCGTCGTCGAAGGAAATCACCGACACTTCATGGACTTTCGCGGCAGCGACCAGTTCGGCCTCGACCTCGCCGATCACGATCACCGTCTTCACCTTCGGGCATGCACCGAAAAGGGAAGCAAGGACACGCTGATGCTCGGGGAGTTCCACGACCACTGCGACCGAGTCGGAGTTGGTGAAGATGTACTCGAGCTCGGCGGGCGTGTACCGGTAGTTCACGTTGATCGGGACCGCACGGATCTTGATCAACCCGAGGATCGACGTGACATGTTCGACGCTGTTCTTCAGGAACAGGGCTACATGATCGCCGCGCGAGATGCCGGCTTGCGCGAGCAGGTTGGCCGTTCGATTGGCTTCCGCGTCCAGCTCAGCGTAGGAGAAGTTCTCTCCCTCGTAAGTCAAGGCGACGCGATCAGGCACCGAGCTGGCGACGGTTTCGAATACATCAGCGAGGTTGAACTGCATCGTCTTCCCTTTCAGAGTCTGCGCCGCGATACCGAGGCATACAACCCTGAATCTAGAACACGTTCCATGTCACCCGAGGCAAAACGGAGCGATTAGCTGACCATTACCTGGACCTGACCTTGATCGGCGCAGCGACGGCCGAGCCCGTACCGCCCGACACCCATTCGGCGAGCAAGGTCTGCCACGACCCGCAATGGCAGCGCAGGTAGGTGACCGTCCCCTCGCTGGTCCGATGCCGAGATTCGATCTCCCAGCGGTGGATGCAACTTATCGGCGCGAAATCTGTTTTCTTCATACGACGAGCATGATGTAATGGCATTGTGCATCTCAACCCTTACGGCGAATATGCGGTGACGCTGGCCGCCGACCTGGCCAATCGAAATCCCGAGACCTTGGCCGAACTCGTCGAACGCTGCGTCGATGCAGGCATCATTCTCGATTTCCCCATCGCCGAGAAGGACCTCGACGAGACCCTCGACCTTCTGATCGAGTGGTCGAAAATCGTCGACGTCACGGAGGAGGCAGCCCGCGCCGAGTTGGTGAACGTCATGCTCGAGCAAGCGTCGGCGTATCCGCGCATGACCAACCACGCCAACGACGGGTGGCATCTGCACTACCGCGATCCGCAACAGTCGCTCGCCGAGGTCCTCAAGGCCCTCTTCTCGGTAGGCACGGCGCTGCACCTCGTCGGCCGCGGAATGCACAGATTAGGTCGGTGCACCCTGGACGAGTGCACCAACATCTATGCGGACACCTCACGCAACGGCAATCAGCGGTACTGCTCCCCCACGTGTGCGAATCGCGACGCGGTGCGGCGTCATCGTGCACGCAAGTGAGCTGCACCTACTACGACGTCGGACCCACTACCTCGAAATCCGAGCCACCTTGGTACTCGAACTGAAAGCTACCGCCGCTGCTTCCCGAGCTGATCCGATTCCATGCGTCGATCAAGTCCTGGACCGTGTTGTATCCCAGGTCCTCCAAAGAACCTGAGAGACTTCCAGTTCCGGCGCCCTCGAACCAGCCGCCGACCACAACGGCCTGCGGAATCGCGATAGTGGGGTTGGTCGGATCGAGCAGTCGAACGCACGCTCCCGCAACGGCGTACACCCCGGCCGGCAGATTGCCGACGGTCCGCGTGATCGTCTGCCCAGGCGAAACGGCAAACAGATCGAGGATGTTGCTGACGGTCGGATACACCAACACGCCGGGCTGGAGCAGCTTTGCCGGATCGCGGATCACGTCGGGGACATCCCTGGCGTTGAGGATCGCCACTGTGCAGTTGATGAAGCTGAACCGCGGGTTCGGATTGGTGATGGTGAAGGTGATCGCATTGTCCGCTGCGCTCACCGACACCGGAGGCGGGAGAATCGCCGGTGATGCCGACGCCGACGCCGGAGTCATGACAACCAGTCCCACGACGGCGGCCGACGCCGCGACAATGCTTCCGAGAACGCGTTTGAATCCACGACTTCGCATTTCCGAACCTCCAGACAAGTCGGTCAGATCACCAGATGCCTGAAGAATAGACCGCTCAGTCGGAAAATTGGGGAGACAGACGGTAAGCTACCCGAAAAGTCCTTCGAGGCTGCCGCTGCCGAACAGGTCGCTCAGGCTTCCGGTATTGATGCCGCTGAACGGTCCACCGATGACAACGAGGCTCGGCACGCCAGGAACAGGCTTACCCAACGTCTCCAGATCGAGAAGATCGGAGCAGGCACCGAGCACGGCGTAGGTTCCGTCCGGAACATCGGTCACGGTGTTGGTGACCGTCTGCCCCTTACCGACGGCGAACAGTGAGGACGGGTCGGTGATCTTGGGGTACACCACAAGGTTCGGATCGAGCAGCTTGAGCGGATCATCAAGCACGGCAGCAGAATCCGCGGCGTTGACGACAAACGCCTGGCACAACGGGGCAATGCCCGTGTTGTTGTTCGTGATCGTCAGTGCCAGATCGTTTCCGGTCACCTTGTACGAGACGACCGGTGGGACCACCTCGGCCGACGCAGTTGCAGGATTGACCATCGCGACGCCTGCCGCGGTTGCAGCGGCGACTGCCACGGTTCCCACGACGCGACGTACTCCACTCGTGCCCAGCTTCATCGAGGATCCTTTCGTACTGCGCCTTGAGTTCGGCAACAGTGCGCAGCCTAGATCGGATCTACTGACCGAATTGCGTGAATAGTCCCGGAGGGAGGCCGTGCCCGAAAGATCGGGACAAACGTCCCCTTCTCGAAGAGCTCGCTGTTCGACTCAGTTCCCACTGGAGACGAAGGGCGTTCGCACCGGTCCGCCGACCGAACCGTGCGGTGCTACCAATCCACGCTTTTCGAGGATCGGACGCACACCCTCACCGAACTGATACGCCTCTTCGAGATGGGGATAGCCCGACAATACGAAGTGATCCAGGCCGATCGCCGCGTACTCGGCAATCCGATCAGCCACTTCTTGGTGCGAACCGACCAATGCGGTGCCTGCACCCCCTCGCACCAATCCGACGCCGGTCCACAGGTTCGGCGCAATCTCCAGCGACCTCGCTCCGACGCCCTCCTTGTAAGCCGAACCGCCGCCGTGCAATTCGAGCATCCGACGCTGACCTTCGGAGCCGGATCGCGCAAGACTCGCCTGAGCCTGCTCGACGGTCGCCGGATCGAGCGCACTGAGCAGCCGATCCGCTTCTGCCCATGCCTGTTCCGAGGTGTCCCGGCTGATGACATGCAGACGGATTCCGTAGTCGAGGTGACGACCTTGAACTTCCGCGAGGTCGCGAATCCAGGCGATCTTGGCGGCAACAGCGGACGGCGTCTCACCCCAGGTGAGATACGTATCCGCGTAACGCGATGCGACGGTTCCGGCCGCCGGCGACGATCCACCGAAGAAGATGGGCGGTACCGGATCCGGAATGCGCTGCAGCGTAGCCTTTTCCACGTTGACGTACTCGCCGGAGAAATCAACCGGACCGTTACCGGACCACAACTGGCGGATCACGTCGAGGAACTCGCCGCATCGTGCGTACCGTTGGTTCTTGTCGAGGAAGTCACCGAACGTGCGCTGCTCGTGGTCCTCCCCGCCGGTCACGACGTTGAGCAGCAGACGACCACCCGACTGCCATTGGAAGGTAGCGGCCATCTGAGCGGCCAGCGTCGGGCTGAGCAATCCCGGTCGCAGAGCAACCAGAAACTTGAGCGTCTCGGTGGTCTCGACCATCATCGCTGTCGTCAGCCATGCGTCTTCGCACCACGCGCCGGTGGGTGTGAGAACGGCCTCGAAGCCGTTCGTCTCGGCGGCCGCGCCGATCTGATTGAGGTATTTCAGCGTCGCCGGACGATCACCGGACATCGAGCTGCCGTGTCCACCCGCCATCAGATTCCGGGAATCACCGTAAGTAGGCAAGAACCAGTGGAAGCGCAGTGACACGGTGATTCCTTTCGTCGACGAACAGGCAGAACTCTTCTGTCATTACAACCACAGTCCACCTCGAAGAACAGGGTTGAAATCACCCTGATCGCTAGGGGTGCCCACTTTCGGCTCCGGCGATAGCTTCGTGAATTTGCACCGCGACCCGGGGGCTCCGATGACCACGTTTGCCGAAGTCGAGCACAATTCACCGTTCTCGAACGAGACCGACGACGAGCGGCGATCCAGACTGAGAACCGTCGTCGCCGCGAGCCTGCTCGGCACGACGGTCGAGTGGTACGACTTCTTCCTCTATGCGACGGCCGCGAGCCTCGTCTTCAACCAACTGTTCTTCCCCAACCAGAGTTCCTTTGTCGGGACCATGCTTTCTTTTGCGACCTTCGCAGTCGGCTTTCTCGTTCGCCCCATCGGTGGAGTGGCGTTCGGTCACATCGGCGATCGCATCGGGCGCAAGAAGACGCTTGCTCTCACGATGTTCATCATGGGTATCGCGACGGCGATGATGGGCGTTCTTCCGACCGCCGCTCAGATCGGAGTCGTTGCGCCGATTCTGCTTCTGCTGCTTCGTATCCTGCAGGGATTTGCTCTCGGTGGTGAGTGGGCCGGAGCTGTTCTCTTGGCGGTCGAACACAGTCCGGAGAAGAAGCGTGGACTGTTCGGCAGCATCCCGCAGATCGGATTGGCTCTCGGGTTGGCATTGGGCACAGGAATGTTCGCGCTGCTTCAAACAGTCTTCGACGACGACCAGTTTCTCCGTTTCGGCTGGCGCATCGCCTTCGTCCTGAGCCTGGTGCTCGTGATCGTGGGGTTGGTGGTCCGCTTGAAGGTGGACGAGACGCCCGCCTTTCAGGCCGTTCGCGACCTCGAACAGCGCTCGTCCGCCCCGCTCAGGGAAGTCTTTCAAGGAAAAGCCGCGCGAAACACCGTACTGGGCATGTTGTCTCGCTGGGGCGAGGGCGCCGCGTTCAACACCTGGGGCGTCTTTGCAATCACGTATGCAACCAAGACGCTGCATTTCGAAAAGGTTCCCGTACTTCTTGTGGTCACCGTGGCCGCAGTAGTGATGGCGATCTTGCTGCCGTTTTCCGGTTTACTCACCGATCGGTTCGGCCCGCAACGGGTCTACATCGTGGGCATCGCCGCGTACGGCCTCGCGATCTTCCCCGCCTTCGCACTGTTCGGTACCGAGAATCTCCTGCTCTTCGGAGTCGCGATGGTCGTGGTCTTCGGAGTGATTCATGCCTTGTTCTACGGTGCCCAGGGAACCCTGTATGCGAGCCTTTACCCTACAGAAATCCGGTACACCGGGTTGTCGGTCGTCTACCAGTTCTCGGGTATCTACGCCTCCGGCGTCACACCTCTGATTCTGACGGCACTGATCGGCGCCAGCGGCGGTTCACCGTGGCTGGCTTGTGGATATCTGGTGGCCACCTCGGCGATCAGCGTCGCCGCCACTGCGGCGATCAGGAAGCGTGATCTGCATCTGTAGCGATCACACCTGAATATTCACTTCTCTTGGACATTTACTAGATACGCATAGAAATACCTGCGAAGAAGAACAGATCGAGATACGCCTACGCATCGGATACATCGGTGTATCGTTTGGGGTCCCACCCTGACGGAGGCGCCGATGACGACTGGAACGGACAACTCGCCGGCCAAGCGTGTCACCAAACGCCGTGGTCAGACCCGGCAGCGCCTGCTCGACGCGGCTGCAGATGTCTTCTCCGAAGCCGGGTTCGGGCACGCCACGGTCGAGCAGATCTGCGAACGCGCCGGATACTCCCGAGGCGCGTTCTACTCCAACTTCGATTCACTCGACGAATTGTTCTTCGCGATGTGGGAGCAGCGATCCGCAGCAATGCTCGCCGATCTGCGGTTGGCGACGGAGTCGATCACCGCCGGTAACACCGTCGACATCCATGCCGCTGTCGCCCGGATCGTGGCGGTGGTTCCGGTCGACCCGCAGTGGTACCGGATCAACGCGGAATTCACAGCCCACGCGCTCCGCAACCCGGCACTTCGCAAAGCCCTTGCCGACCGTGAAGACGCGATCCTTCGCACCCTGTTGCCCATCGTGGAGTCCGCACTCAGCGACGTCGGGCGAACAATCGTCGGCGACCCGACGGCGTTGGGACGGGCATTGGTTGCAGTGCACGACGGCACCAGCGTGCAGTGCCTCGTCGATACCGACACCAACGCCGCCTTTGCACTGCGCCGCGATATCTTCACTCGAATTCTGCTGTCCTACAGCGAAATAATCCAGAACAACCAATCGGAAGAGGAGTTGTCGTGAGCGAACAAGCTGACGTCATCGTTGTCGGGGCAGGGCTGGCGGGACTGGTCGCCACCTACGAACTGACGCGCGCGGGCCGCAAAGTCCTTGTCGTGGAACAGGAGAACGCTGCCAACCTCGGCGCGCAGGCATTTTGGTCTCTCGGCGGACTCTTCCTCGTGAACAGCCCCGAACAACGCCGACTCGGCATCAAGGACTCCCTCGAGTTGGCGATGCAGGACTGGATGGGCACAGCGGGATTCGACCGCGACCGCGAAGATCACTGGCCGCGTCAGTGGGCCAAGGCGTACGTCGAGTTCGCGGCCGGCGACAAGCGTCAGTACCTGCACGATCTGGGGCTTCGCCTGATGCCGAATGTCGGCTGGGCCGAACGCGGCCGCGGAATGGCTCTCGGACACGGAAATTCGGTGCCGCGCTTCCACCTCACCTGGGGCACCGGACCTGGCGTCGTCGATGTCTTTCTGACCAAAGTGATCGCCGCTCAGAAGCGTGGACTGGTCACGTTCAAGCACCGCCACCAAGTCGATCAACTCGTCGTCACCGATGGTGCGGTCACTGGTGTACGCGGAACCGTCCTCGAACCTTCCAGTGATCTGCGCGGCGTGAAGAGCTCGCGCACCCCCATCGGCGAATTCGAGTTCGCCGCACAGGCCGTCGTGGTCACATCCGGTGGAATCGGCGGCAACTACGAACTGGTGAAGAAAAACTGGCCCGAGCGACTTGGCAAGGCACCCAAGCACATGCTGACGGGAGTACCGGCGCACGTCGACGGGCGCATGCTCGAAATCACCGAATCCGCGGGCGGAAACATCGTGAACCGCGACCGCATGTGGCACTACACCGAAGGCATCCAGAACTGGAATCCCATCTGGCCGAACCACGGAATCCGAATCATTCCCGGACCGTCCTCGATGTGGTTCGACGCCACCGGCAAGCGTCTGCCGGTCCCCAACTTCCCGGGCTTCGACACGATGGGAACTTTCAAGTACATCCTGGACAGCGGCCACGAGTACACGTGGTTCATCCTCGACCAGAAGATCATCGAGAAGGAGTTCGCACTCTCGGGATCGGAACAGAACCCGGACTTCACCAACCGCGACTTCAAGCTCCTCCTCGAACGAATCAAGAAGGGCGCGCCGGGACCGGTCGAGGCGTTCAAGCAGAAGGGCGCCGACTTCGTTGTGCGCAACAACCTTCGTGATCTGGTCGACGGCATGAACGCCCTCACCGACGAACCGCTCCTCGACTACGAGGACATCGAGCGCGAGATGATCGCCCGCGACCGCGAAGTCGACAACAAGTACAGCAAGGACTTCCAGGTCACCGCCATCCACGGTGCCCGTAATCTGTTGGCAGACAAGATCGTGCGCGTCGTTGCACCGCACAAGATCCTGGACCCCAAGAACGGCCCACTGATCGCGGTCCGGTTGCACCTGCTCACACGCAAGACTCTCGGCGGCTTGGAAACCAACCTGGATTCGCAGGTCATCAAGGCCGACGGCAGTGTCTTCGACGGCCTGTACGCAGCCGGTGAAGTCGCGGGCTTCGGCGGCGGCGGAGTCCACGGTTACAGCGCACTCGAGGGGACCTTCCTCGGCGGCTGCATCTTCTCGGGCCGCGCAGCCGGACGAGCATTGGCGCGCGACCTGTAGCCCCGAAATCAGGCGAGCGAATGCGTGACCAGAATGTGGTGGGCACGTATTCGCCGCGCCTCGTGCACGGATTGATGGTGGTGATGGTGCGTCGGCCCGCGCGCGTGGCGGACCAGATCGTGAACAGTTCGGATGACGGTCGGCATTGCGACCCTCCCTCAGGAGATTGTGACTGCTGCTCTTGCCTGTGGAATCACTGTCTGGACACCGCCACTCGCGCCACCTCCTCCGGATCGATGAGGTGGGTATGGTCGTCGTCACCGACATCGATCTGCACGACGTCGATACGTGCGTTGAATGTGGTTGCGCCACTGTAATCGACACTGACAGGCATGCCGTAGTCATCCCCGATGTCGGTGGTCTCGTCCGCGGAGAACACCATCGGTTGCGTCTGCTCGACGCGACCTGAGCCCACTTCGCGACCGTCGTGATAGATCGTGACCCCACCGCCTCTCGCGAGACCACCTCCGTCGTAAGTGAACTCAGCTCTGATCTGGTGTGATCCTGCCGGAATGTCAACGTCGGAAGCGATGACGAACTCAGTCATGCCCAATAGGTTGTAGACGAATTTGGCGCGGCCTTCCCGCGCGTAAAGTGCCCAGCCGCCAAATCTGCCTCCCTGCGCGATCATCACACCGTTGGCAGTAATGCCATCCGCGACGTCGACTGCTGCTGTGACACTGAACGATCGGTTCTTGATACTCAGCACGCTGTGCTCGCTCAGCCGTTTCATTCCGGGAAACAGAACCTGTCGGTTCCCGGACACCAACTGCGGACGCCCCGCGATGTGAGGGTTGAACCTCTCGAATCTTCGGTCGTCGATCGGAAGCACGTTGTACTTGACCGCTTCGATCAACCACAAGCGTTGCAGTGCAGCGAGTTTCTCCGGCATCTCAGCCGACAAGTCTTTGGACTGCGTCCAATCCTGAGACCCGTCGTAGAGCTCCCACACGTCGTCGTCGAGTGCGGGGAGTGCCTCCGCGAAAAGCCACGGAGTGCTGTGCCTGGTGACCGCACTCCAACCCTTGTAATAGATACCGCGATTGCCGGCCATCTCGAAGTACTGCAGATCGTGACGTTCGGCGACTTCGGCGTCGTCGAAGGTGTAGACCATGCTGGTCCCCTCGATGGGTGATTGCTGGACGCCGTTGACAAAGGTCGGTTCCGGTAGTTTCGCGACTTCGAGGATCGTCGGTGCAACGTCGATGACGTGGGTGAACTGCGACCGCGTCTCCCCCTTGGTCCGAATCCCTGCAGGCCAGTGCACGATCGTCCCGTTACGGGTGCCACCCCAGTGTGACGCAACCTGTTTCGTCCACTGATACGGCGTACACATTGCCCACGCCCACCCCACGGAATAGTGGTTGTATGCGTCCTTGGTACCGAACTTGTCTTTCACTTCCGCCATGAACTCGGGTGTTTCGATGGCGGCGAGTCCGTTGAAGTTGGCCATCTCGTTGAAAGCGCCGTTGATCGTCCCCTCTGCGGACGCTCCGTTGTCTCCGATGATGTAGTACACGAGGGTGTTGTCGAGAGCTCCGAGTTCTTCGATCGCATCGACAAGCCGGCCGACATGGAAATCGGTGTGTTCGAGAAATCCTGCATAGACTTCCATTTGGCGTTCGAGGACGGGCTTCATCTCCTCACTCATATCCTCCCACGCCGGAATGGCCTCGGGACGCGGGGTGAGGACCGCATCCGCGGGAACGACTCCCCGCTGCTTCTGCTGCCCGAGAATCGATTCGCGTTGGGCGTCCCAACCTCCTGCGAACCGGCCCTCGTACTTGTCGGCCCACTCCTTCGGAACATGGTGCGGTGCATGTGTGGCGCCGGGTGCAAAGTAGACGAAGAACGGCTTGTCCGGAGCCAAGGACTTCTGCATCCGAACCCAGTCGATCGCGTGATCGGCAAGGTCTTCGGTGAGGTGGTAACCCTCCTCCGGTGTCTTGTCCGGCTCGACAGGCGCGACGCCCTCGTACAGCGCCGGGTAATACTGGTTGTTCTCCCCGCCGATGAATCCGTAGAAATGCTCGAATCCGCCTTCTCCCGTCGGCCACGACGTGAACGGTCCCACCGGGGATGTTTGCCACGGCGGAACCTCGTGACACTTGCCGAACTGCGCCGTCGAGTATCCGTTGAGTTTCAACGTCATCGGCAGTGCGGCTTTGGTATTCGGCCGCAGGCCGGAAAGACCAGGAGCCGAGGTAGCGGTTTCGGTGATCGATCCCATGCCGACCGAATGATGGTTGCGCCCGCTCAGAAGAGCGGCGCGGGTCGGAGCACACAGTGCCGTCGTGTGAAACCGCGTGTACGTGAGCCCATTACTTTGCAATCGCTCAGCAGTCGGTGTGTCCGCTGGTCCTCCGAAGGCACTGCTCGCGCCATATCCCACGTCGTCCAACAGGACCACCAGAACATTGGGTGCGCCGGCCGGCGGTAGTAGCGGAGTGATCGGCGGAAACTCGGTGTCCGGATCCTTCGCGTCGTACGTCACCAGACCAAGATGTTGTCGATCCGGAATCGGTAGTACGGCGCGGCTCTGGTCTGTCGGATCCGTCATGACGTCTCGCCTTCTGTCTCTCACATGGCTCTTTCAAGCGTTTCAGGATCACGACGACGTCGACATCATCCGTTTCGGGTGAAGGCGCACCATTGCCGCAGCGTGGAGGCTTGAAGTGTGGATCAGCCCGGACGTTTCGCTCCCACCCCGATCGGGCATGCCTTCCTCGTCCCCCGGCGCCGTGTACGTGCCGGCCTGACCCAGATCCTGTGCGTCGTCGTGGGGCTGGCTGCCGGACTGGGGATGCCGTATATCCGGAGCGGCCCGATGATTCCCGCCCGTCAGGTCAGCGAGATGCTCGTTGCCCTCGGACTGGGGTTACTGGGTGTAGTGGCAGTGATCTTCTCGCTGCTGTTCCTCGTCGTCCAGTGGGCCGCGACCACCTTCACTCCTCGCTTGTTGTTGTTCCGCGACGACCCCATCGTGTGGCGGACATTTGCCTTCGCGATAGGCCAGTCGGTTTTCGACATCACGGCGGCGCTCGCCATCAGCAACGAAACGGATGTGTCCGTGGTTGTGCCAAGTCTCGCAGTGCTGGCGCTCTTGGCCACGCTGACGCTGATCAGGCTGCTCCAGCTGCGCGCATTCTCGGCCATCCAGTTGGCTCCGGTACTGACCACGATCTCGAGTCGTGGCCGAGCAGTCTTCGCCGCCGTGTACCCCACCACTGATCTGGAGTTGCCTCCTCTACCAACACTTCCGGTGATCACGACAATCGAGTGGCATCGACCGCCGGCCGTTCTGCAGCAGATCCTCGTCGAAGATCTGCTGCAGAACGCTCGGAACTGCCGATCCATGGTGGTCCTCCGAGTGTCGCCGGGTAGCACGCTGCGAGACGGATTGCCGCTCGCCGACGTCTACGGCGGACCCATGCCCGCCAACACGATCCTTGACGCCTTGGTCAGTGGGAGTGAGCGGACCTTCACCCAGGACCCCCTACTCGCGATTCGGTTGTTGGCTGACATCGCGCTCAGAGCGCTCTCACCCGCTATCAACGATCCTGCGACGGCCGTGCAGGCTCTGGACGAGATCGAGGACCTCCTCTCTCTGGTGACCTCCGTACGCGCAGATTCGATCCGGGCCGTCGACGAGCGTGGTGATCTGCGTGTGGTGATTCCACTGCCCGACTTCACGAGCTTCGTCAGAACCGGACTGGACGACGTCATAGCCTCGGCATCGAACTCGCCACTCGTTCTGGGCCGACTTCGCGACCTACTTTCGCACGTCGCCGCCCAATCGGAGTCTCGGAACCGCGATATTCTCGCCACGCGCGCTCGCTGGATTGATCAGCTGTCACAAGGCTTCCCGCGACTCGAACCCCCGTTGTGAACCCGTACAGATTTGCGGGCCATCGCGTCAAAGCACCGTCAAGATCGGTCTCAGCTCAACGGGGAGTATCGATACTGACTCGGTGAGACATGCAGTGATACTCGGACACCGTGGAGTCATATCGTCGACGACCCGCCCGGCCCGTGGGCCAGAGAATCAGAAGCTCTCCGTCGCAACCGGACTGGCAGGGCTTTCGCTCGACGCGATGGCCTCGGTGTCGTACGGGCCAGAAGCCATCGTGTTGGTGTTGGCCCTCGCCGGCGGCGCAGGGATCGGGTTCACCGTGCCGGTGACAATCGCCATCGCAGTGCTGCTTGTGGTCCTGGTGGCGTCGTACCGCCAAGTGATCGCCGCATTTCCCGAAGGCGGTGGCGCCTACGCCGTCGCAAAGAAGCATCTGAGCCCGCGGGCAAGTTTGACCGCCGCCGCGTCGTTGATCGTCGACTACACCCTCAACGTCGCGGTATCGATCGCAGCCGGTGTCGCGGCTCTGACCTCCGCCTTCCCCGCACTTCTCCCCCACACGGTCTGGATCGCACTGGCGATACTCAGCGGCATCACGGCACTGAATCTGCGGGGTATCGCAGATTCCGCGCGGGTATTCATGTTGCCCACCGTGATCTTTGTCGTAAGCATCTTCACGGTGATCGGTGCCGGACTGCTTCGGGAAAACCCTGCCGCCGCAACGGCTCCCTTTATCGTCGACAATGCACACACGATCGGCATTCTCCTTCTGCTCAAGGCATTTTCGAGTGGTTGCGCCGCATTGACCGGTGTCGAAGCCATCGCCAATGCCGTACCCAGTTTCAAGAAGCCTCGCGTGCGTAGCGCTCAGCGCGCCGAAGTAGCTCTGGGAATCCTTTTGGGCACCATGTTGATCGGCCTTGCCGTGTTGATCGAGAAGTTCTCACTGGCCCCAGTCCCTGGAACAACGGTCCTGTCGCAACTCACTTCCGCTGCCCTCGGAAATGGTGTGGGCTACTACGTCGTCCAATTCTCCACTGTGATTCTGTTGGCGTTGGCCGCGAATACCTCGTACGGCGGACTCCCCAATCTGATGCGAATCCTCGCCGACGACAACGTGCTCCCACACCGCTTCAGCCGAAAGTCGACGCGCGACGTCTTCACGTACGGCGTCTTGTCGCTCGGTTGCGTCGGTGCTCTCCTGCTCATCGGATCCGGCGGAAACATGAACACCTTGGTGCCGCTGTTCGCCATCGGTGTGTTCATCGGATTCACGCTCGCGCAGTTCGGCATGGTGCGCCACTGGCTCGCCGAACGGACACCGGGCTGGAAGTGGCGATTGGCGCTCAACGGTTTCGGGGCTGCGTTGACTTCGATCGCAGCAGTGGTGACTACCGCCATGAAGTTCACCGAGGGCGCCTGGCTGATCGCTCTCGCGCTCCCTGCGCTCGTCCTCGGCATGGAACGCATCCGCGGTGCGTACACACATATCGGTACGCGGTTAACCGTTCAGGGTGAGAACGATTCTCTGTCCATCGGATACAAACCAGCGGTCCTAGTACCGGTGTCCGAAATTACGTCGCTCTCCACCCGCGCGATGGCCGCGGCAACGGCGATGTCGTCACAGCCCATCGCAATTCGAGTCTGCCTGGCCCACGAATCGACGACGGACTTCACACGCCGATGGCAAGCCCGACATCCGAATTCGCGTTTGATCGTCATCGAGGACACCGAGAATTCCGTGGGGAACACCCTCGCCCGATACATCCGCACACACTTCCCCCACCGAGAGACCTTTGTTGTCGTCGCCACCATCGACCCGGCGACCAGATGGCACCGGTTCCTCCCGAGCCAACGGACCGATGAGATCGCTCATGCACTGCGCAAACACACCGAGGCCGTGGTGTGCCAGATTCCGGTTCGGATCGATCCGGCTCACCGCGATCCCGCCCTACGCGCGTAAGCAGACGCTCAGAGCGAAGTCCCGAACAACATGCCGAGCAGATACGTCGCGCCGGCAGCGCCGTAGCCGATCGCAAGTTGGCGTAGAGCCCTCTTGAACGGAGGCCCGCCCGAGAGCAACCCGACCACAACGCCCGTCGTCAGCAACGCGATCCCCACGAGAACAGATGCGACGATCAGAGCCGTCATGCCTTCCAGGCCGAACAGATACGGCAGCACCGGAATGATTGCGCCCGAGGCGAAGAAGCAGAAACTTGCCGCCGCTGCGCCCAACCCGGTTCCGACGGCTTCATGGTCGTCGACAACGTCCGCGGCGCCGAAGGTGCTGTTCGCGAGGACCTCGGCGGCGCGCTGGTCCGCTTCCTCGGCGGACATACCGCGGGCCCGGTAGACCAGGGCCAATTCGTTCGCGTCGACGTCGAGCAGGCCGACAGCTTCGCTGGCCGCGGGACCAGGATTGGACGCTTCCAACAACTCTCGCTGAGAGCGGACTGAAACGTACTCGCCGGCACCCATCGACAGGGCGCCGGCCAGAAGCCCGGCCATGCCGGTGATCAGAACGATCTGGTTGGAGACGCCGCTACCGCTGATGCCGAGTACAAGAGCGAGATTGCTGACGAGGCCGTCGTTGGCTCCGAAGACGGCGGCACGAAACGTCCCCGAAAGTCTGTTCCGACCCCGAGTGGCCAAGGCCCGCACCACTTCTTCGTGGATCTTCTCGTCCGCGCCCATCGATGCAGTCGCGTCGGCGTCGTTGGGATACGGGGATCGCGTCTCCGCGCGCTGCGCAAGAGCGAGCACGAAGACGGAGCCGAAGCGCCTGGCCAGAAAGCCCAGTATCCGAGTGCGGATATCGCCGCGAAGTGGTTTGCCGACGTGATCGCCGAGTAGCGCTCGCCAGTGCGCCTCGTGTCGCCCCTCCGCGTCGGCCAGTGCGAGAAGGATTTCGCGCTCCTCGCCGCTGCGCCTACTCGCGAGGTCTCGGTAGACGGCGGCCTCGGCTTGTTCTTCGGCGAGGTATCGTCTCCAGCGCTTGACATCTCGCGGGTCTGGATCGGGTCGTGCGGCCGGAACTGTGGACATCGTGTTCCCCTTTCCGGTGAGGCGGTCACGCTTCGAGTACGCGGTCCATCCACGTCGTCAGATCGTTGATGACGTCGTCGCGGTTGGTCTCGTTGAAGATCTCGTGTCTGGCACCCGGATAGGTGTAGTAGGTGACGTCTTCGATCCCCGCCGAGTTGTACCGTTCGACTGCGACGTCGGTACGGCTCAGTGCGGCGTTGAGAGGATCCGAGGTGCCGACGAAGACCAGGATCGGAAGGTCTTGTCGCACGCCCTCGACGTCGACGAACCTCGGTCCCGCTGCGATAAGTCCACCCATGCCGGCGTCGTCCAGGCTGAAACCGCACAGCGGATCGTTGATGTACAAATCCACCTGCGCTTCGTCACGGCTGAGCCAGTCGTGCGGAGTACGGGCCGGTTCGAATTCCGCATTGAACTGGGCGAGGACGTCCGGGCCGTCGTTGACGAGGCTCTCGATCAGTTGATCGACCGCGGTGGTCCCCGACAGTGCGACGGCGTCGATCAGGTGCGAATGATCGAGGATGTACTGCTGCGAAGCGAACGAACCGAGGCTGTGGCTGAGCAGTACGACGGGCAGGCCGGGGTGTTTGTCGCGGATGATGCCCGTGAGGGTCACCATGTCTGCAACCAAGCGGTTCCAGCCGTCGTCGCCGATGTTGCCTGGGCCGGCGTGCATGCTCTCACCGTGGCCGCGGTGGTCCGCCGCGTAGACGTGGAAACCGCGAGCATTCAGGGCTTCGGCAACGTGTGCGTAGCGTTTTGCGTGCTCACCCATACCGTGCGCGAGTTGAACAACCCCTCGAGGTTCCTGCTCGGTGGGCCATTCGTGGACATGAATGACCACTCCGTCGTCGCTGGTGAAGGTGAACATGCGCTACTCCCGGTGGTCGCGATCCGGACAGGTCATTTCTCATGCTAGATCCGCAGCGGCAATCCATCCGGGAAGTAGGTCCTGATCACCGGCGAGCCTGATTCGTTTCTGCACATCCGGCCTCGGATTCGGATATACCGGACACGGATGTTCCGGGGCCAGTTGTCGACCAACTTGAGGAGTACAGAGCGATGAATCCCAACCGCATGCGCAACGTCGGCTTGTTGGCGGCTCCACTTGCTGCTCTCGCCCTTCTCAGCGGTTGCGGCTCGGATGAAACGGGAACGGCCGAGAGTTCACCGGCACCCGCCTCAACAACGACCGCCTCTGCGCCGACGACCCAGACCGGCACCGCTTCACCTTCGACGACCCCTACCGACCACACCCAAACGACAACCTCGACGGCACCCAATCCCGAGGGTTGCACGATCGGGGAACTGAACGTCACCCTCGGCGAGTCAAGTGGTGCCGCCGGTTCTGTGGAGCTTCCGGTGGTCTTCACCAACACGGGCGGCCGCACGTGCACGCTCGACGGTTTCCCCGGCATCTCGTATGTCACGGGAGCGTCCGGAAGCGAAGTGGGTGCTGCAGCCGGCCGCTCCGGATCCGGTTCACTCGTCTCCCTTGCCCCTGGCTCTGCCGCAACGTCTTTGGTGCGAGCTACGAACGTCGAGAACTACCCGGCAGATCAGTGCGGCGTGACCGACGTTGCGGGACTGAGGGTTTACCCGCCCAACAGCTACGACTCGGTCTTCCTTGCCTATCCCACAAAGGGTTGCTCGATGACCGGCGCGAACATCAACCAGCTGACGGTCGCGCCGGTCGCCCGCTGAGTCACGGCTTAAGACGTCGTAGACCCCAGAGCGCAGGCAGGAGGAACAATCCCGAAAGGATCAGGACGAGTGCAGCTTCCGTGAATTGGAATCGTCTGACCTGGTCGACCGAGTGGTACCAGGTTTCGTAGTGGTCCACTCCCTGCGCGAGCACACACGCACGATATTCGGCGTCGAGTTGGGCCAAGAAGGCTTTCTGGCGAACATAGAAATCCACGTCACTCTCGTCGGATCGCTGATCGTATTCATTGCCGGCTGTATCGTTAGTGCACGCCTGATAGTCGATCTCGACCGGCTTCCCGTTGGCATCGGTGTATCCACTCCGTATCACCCACGCCATCGAGGAGTCCATGACGTAAGTTGCGTAGAAGGTGTCGTGGTCGATACCTTGCGTCAGCACAGTCGGCTCGGCATAGTGCGGCCGTGCCAGATTCTGAAATCCCACCATCAAACCTGCGACGGCCACCAAGGTGACGGCCACCGCGGCGATGGGTGATCGCACCAGCAGTGATACCGCAGCTCCGGCGACCAACGCCATGAAAGTGTATGCACCCAAGACGATTCCGCTGGAATTGAACAGAGGGAAGAGCATCGAACTCATTCCGTACGACTGAACGGGTCCGACGTTGACCACATAACTCCAACTCTCGAATCCAACCCGAGCGGCTTCGAGAATGAAACCGAGAATCGCGGCTGCGGCAGTGAGCGGAAGAAAGACAACAACGACTCGCATCCAGAACCATCGTGCTCGACTCACCGACTGCGTCAGACCGAGAACATGTGTTTGCTGATCGATGTCGCGGGAGAATACCGTCGCGCCCACCAGCGCCCCGAGTAGTACCGGTAAGGCGGCGGCGATCGTGTTCACGCCGGTAACGGCGGTATCCGCCCAGCAGTCCCATCCGACCCCGACACACCCGAAGTACGTTCCTCGGCCCTCTGCACCCAAGCTACTTCGAGTTCCGATCCCGCCGACTATCGCTGCCATAGCCAAAGCTGCGATGAATCCAAGCGACACAACGAGCGATGTCCGGTGGTGCCGCCACGTAACCCAGATCATGCCGCCACCATCGTTTCTGCGCTCAGGTGCCCGAGCACCACGTCGTCGAGAGTTGCGTCGTCGATCACCCAGCCGGCCCGAGGGCTCGGACGGATTCCCTCCACCACGTGAGAATTCGACCGCACCCCCTTCTCGGTATGAATGACCGCACCGGCGCCGACCACGTCCGAGGGATCGCCGTCCCCGATCAATACGTAATGGGCAGCGATCAATTCATCCAACGGACCGGACAATCTCGCGTTTCCGCCGCCCAGCAGAAGAAGTCGATCCGAGACGTCTGCCAATTCGGAAACGATGTGTGACGACAACAGAACTGTGGTGCCGTACTCGGCAACGTCTTCGAGCAGAGTGGTCGCCACAGACCGCCGCGCCACGGGATCGAGATCTGCCAGAGGCTCGTCGAGTAGAAGCAACTGCGGCCTGCGTCCGAGCGCCAAAGCCAGTGCAACCCTGGTTCGTTGACCTGGTGACAGTGTCTTCGCCTTTGCATCGAGAGAAATCCCAGCGCGCTCCACCAGATCCAGAGCGTACTTCGCATCCCACTCGTCGTTGGTGTATGCGCCGAATCGAAGAAGTTCTGCAACAGTGAATTTGGGGTACAGGGGCTTGTGCTGAGCGAGGTACGACAGGCCTGGGCAGATGCCGTCCTGATCCGGCGTGCTGCCCAGGACGGAGATCGAACCATGGTCAGGCATCGTCAACCCGACCGCCAAGGACATCAGTGTGGACTTGCCCGCTCCGTTCACCCCGACCAGGGCAGTGATGCTTCCTGTCGCGACCTCGAATGTGCAGGCGTCGAGCACCTTCTTCTTGCCGAAGCGCTTGTCCACGTCCTGCATCGTCAGTGCCAATTCTTGCGCAGTCATGATGTCTCCCCCTGCTTTCCGGACGGATCCGATTCGATGAACGTCTTCTCGAGCTCCAAACTCACCAACGCTTCGATGTCCGTGCGCTCGAGTCCGGCGGCCACGGCATCTGCCACCCAGCGGGCCAACTCGCGCCGTAGCGCAGAGCTTTCCGCCATACCGGGCTTGGCCAGGGACTTGACGACGAACGTGCCCAATCCGGGCCGCGGAGCAACAAGTCCGTCGCGCTCGAGTTCCTTGTAGGCCTTCAGGACTGTGTTCGGGTTGATCGCGAGCGCTCCCACGACGTCCTTGGCTGTGGGCAGCCGATCCCCGACTTGGAGATCACCGAGCCTGAGCGCCTGCTTCACCTGAAGGACCAATTGCACGTAAGTGGGAATGCCGGATCGGCGGTCGATACGGAAGTCGATCATCCGAACCCTTTCACTAGTTCATTAGTGGAATAGATATTTACCCTGCCTTGACCTCCCGGGTCAAGCCAGACGACCCCTGTAAAGTGCAGATGCCCCGGTTCACCGGGGTGCCACGCTGCTCGTGTGAAGCTCGGTGAAACCCCGGCACTGTCGACGCAACTGTGAATTCGCCCGTCAATACTCGAGGCGAACGAGTCAGGTCACCGGCCTCGTGGCGACACGATGGTTCTCGGACGAAGGACCGCTCGTGGCGCTTCGCCTCGCGGCCGCGCTGCTCGCGACCCTTCACCACTAGCGGAGGGGTGGCTGTGAGTACTCGGCCGACACGTAAATTCAGATCTGTACTTGCAGCACTGACGGTG
This sequence comes from Rhodococcus sp. MH15, assembly GCF_019266045.1. Taxonomy (NCBI): domain Bacteria; kingdom Bacillati; phylum Actinomycetota; class Actinomycetes; order Mycobacteriales; family Nocardiaceae; genus Rhodococcus; species Rhodococcus sp. MH15. The sequence goes on along the minus strand of NZ_LPNP01000080.1, from coordinate 441,115 downwards.
AGCACCGCACTGCTTGCCGGTGCCTGCAGTAGCTCGACGTCCGATGCACCCGCAACCACAGCGGCCTCGGACGGCTCGTTCCCGGTGACTGTTGTTTCCGGTCCCACGGATTCCGGCACGGACATCACCATCGAGTCACGTCCGCAGTCGATCGTGTCACTCAGTCCCAGCGCCACCGAGACCCTGTGGGCCGTCGGCGCGGGCGATCAGGTGAAGGCCGTCGACAATCAGTCCGACTACCCGGCCGGTATCCCGGTCACCGATCTCTCGGGCTTTCAACCGAACGTCGAAGCCATCCTCGGCTACGCACCGGATCTGGTGATCGCATCGGATGACATGAACGATCTTGTCTCCGGACTGCAAAAGGCGAAGGTGCCGACACTCCTACTACCGGCAGCGACGAGCATCGACGACGTCTACGCCCAAATCGAGCGCGTCGCGAAGGCCACCGGCCACGAAGACAAGGGCACCGAAGTTGTCGACACCATGCGCTCGGACATCGACGCCGCTGTCGCCAGTGTTCCTGCGCGCCAACAGCCGCTGACGTACTTCCACGAACTCGACTCCTCGCTCTACACCGTCACGAGTTCGAGCTTCGTCGGGCAGATCTACTCGCTGTTCGGAATGAAGAGCATCGCCGACGCCGCGGGGCAGGGTGACTATCCGCAATTGTCCGCCGAATTCGTGGTACAGGCCAATCCCGATCTCATCTTTCTCGCAGACTCCCAATGCTGTGGAGTGACAGCAGAATCCGTCGCCGCTCGACCCGGGTGGAGCGGCATGAAAGCGGTTACCGGCAACCAGATCCATGTGCTCGACGAAGACCTCTCCAGCCGCTGGGGACCTCGTGTCGCCGACCAGGTGAAGGCCGTCGCGGCCATCGTTGCCCAAGTTCCCGCGGCCTGAGCACTCGATGATCAAAGCCGGTATCTCCCAACATCGGACCGCCGTTCTGCTCGGCGCCGCGCTCATTCTGTGCGCTGCATTGCTGATCGGTGTTCTGGTGGGGCCGGCCGGATTGACGCCTGATCGGACCATTCTCGAACTTCTGGACGGAATACCCGGCATCCACCTCGATTCCGGCCTCACCGCAACACAGCAGGCGATTCTCTGGCAGATCCGGCTTCCGCGAGTAGTCCTGGGCGCGTTGGTCGGAGCAATGTTGGCGGTAGCCGGCGCCGCCTACCAGGGCGTGTTCCGAAATCCCTTGGCGGATCCGTATCTCCTCGGAGTTTCCAGCGGAGCCGGACTGGGCGCAACCCTCGCCATCGTTTCGGGTGGAGCGCTGGGCATGTTCGGAATTCCCATGGCCGCCTTCGTCGGTGGTGTGCTGGCAGTGTTCGCAACTTATTCGCTCGGTCGAAGCATTGGCGGGCCGCAGAACGCGGTAGTCATCATCCTCGCCGGTGTCGCAGTCGCAGCGTTCACGAATGCAGCGCAGACTTTTGTTCAGCAGCGGTTCGACGATTCACTGCGCGAGGTCTATTCCTGGCTACTCGGCGGACTGTCCACCGACGGTTGGTCGGAAGTTCTGGTTGTCCTGCCGTACGTTGCGCTGGCCTCAGCCGTCATCCTGGTACACCGGCGTGTACTCGACGTGATGGCCGTCGGTGACGTCGAAGCCGCCAGCCTCGGCGTCGACCCGGCCAGATCACGCCTGGTGCTGGTGCTCGCCGCAACTCTGGGAACGGCCGCGGTCGTGAGTGCAAGTGGACTCATCGGCTTTGTCGGAATCGTTGTTCCCCATGCGGTTCGACTGGTCGTCGGCCCGTCTCATCGGCTGCTTCTCCCCCTGTCACTCATGCTCGGAGCGGCGTTTCTCGTCCTCACCGACGTTGCCGCCCGCACGGTCATGGCACCGGCCGAACTCCCCATCGGAGTTGTAACCGCGATGATCGGCGCTCCGTTCTTCCTTCTGGTTCTGCGCCGCAGCCGGGTCTCGGCATGACCGACAGCGCAGTGCGGTGCCGCGACCTCCGAGTCAACCTCGGCGGCAAGGACGTCGTCGACGGCATCGATCTCGATGTGACACCAGGCGATTGGGTTGCCGTGGTCGGGCCGAACGGCGCCGGCAAGACAACCTTGATGCATGCCCTCGCTGGATTGATTCCGTCTACCGGTGAGCTCTCGGTCGGGGGACTGAGTCCTCGCAATTCCAGCCGCAAGGCGATGTCCGCCGTCGTCGCGTTGATGCCTCAGCGTCCGGTAGTACCCGAGGGCTCAACGGTCAAGGAACTGGTTGCGCTCGGCCGTACTCCGTATCTACGACGATTCGGAACCGAAACCGCCACAGATCGTTCGGTGATCACTTCGGTGATCGAAAGGCTCGACCTCACCGAGTTCGCAGATCGACGAGCCACCGAACTTTCCGGCGGCGAATTGCAACGCGTGGTCCTGGCTCGGGCACTGGCTCAAGAGCCGCAGGTACTGCTCCTGGACGAACCCACCAGCGCCCTCGACATCGGTCACCAGCAGCAGGTTCTCGACTTGGTGGAGGAACTGCGAGAAGACGACAACATCACGGTCATCGCCGCGATGCACGACCTCACTCTCGCGGGTCAGTACGGTCGACGAATCGTGCTGCTGGACAAGGGCAGCGTCGTTGCCGACGGCACTCCCTCAGCGGTGCTGGAGGCAGACCTCCTCGGCCGCGTGTACGGCGCCCGGGTCGAAATCCTGGACCGGCCCAGCGGTCCCATAGTTGTTCCGATTCGGCAGGAAGGCACCCGCTGATGGAATTGGTGATGCTCGGCACCGGTGCTGCCGACGGTTGGCCGAACCCGTTCTGCACTTGCCCTTCCTGCCTGGCTGCCCTGTCGAGTGAAACCATTCGCGGGCACACTGCCGCCCTGGTGGACAACAGAATCCTGTTGGATTGTGGTCCGGAAGTACCGCGTGCCGCGTCGCGATTCGGTCGCACGCTGGCACACGTGGAACACATCCTGTTGACGCATTCTCATCCCGATCACCTCGGCCCGATGGCATTGCTGTTCCGGTCCTGGGCCTCGCGCACCGAACCACTACAGGTTCTCGGGCCACCGGACGCGCTCGATCTCTGCCGAGACTGGGTAGACCCCGCCGATCCGGTGACCTTCACGCCGCTCGAGACCGGCCAGTCGATCATGTTGGGCACCTATCGTGTTCGCGCACTCGAAGCCGCGCACGAAGTACCCACCCTTCTCTACGACATCACCGACGCATCCGGAACCCGAATCTTCTGGGCCACCGACACCGGGCCTCTGCCCGAATCCACTGTCGACGCACTTGCCGACGCGCGTTTCGACGCCGTCTTTCTCGAAGAGACCTTCGGCTACAAAACTGACCACGGCACCGGGCACCATGATCTGCCGAGTTTCGCGGAGACGGTGAGCCGACTACGCAACTGCGACGCGATCACCGATCGAACCGACGTGGTCGCCGTACACCTCGGGCACCACAACCCGGTCGAAAACGAACTCGCGGAAGCACTTCGCGTGTCCGGGGCGCGAGCGGTTCCGGATGGAGCTGTGCTCGAGATCGGGGTAGGACAGAGCCATCGAACTCTGGTCACCGGTGGCGCCCGCTCGGGCAAGTCCACTTACGCGGAGGGCCTGCTTGCCGGCTACCGGCACGTCACGTACATCGCCACCGGGGATCCGCAGGACGACGATCCCGACTGGATCGAACGAATTGCGTCGCATCGCGCGCGGAGGCCGCCGACGTGGACGACGGTAGAGACCTCCGAGGTCGCCGAAATTCTCGTGGCCGCAACAACACCGATCCTGATCGACTGCCTCGGCACGTGGCTGACCGCACGTCTGGACCGACATCAGGCGTGGGCGACAGAAGATCTCAGCGACGTCCACGCAGATATCGACGTCTTGGCCGACGCCTGGACCGCCTGTCCGGTTCCGATTGTCGCCGTCACGAACGAAGTGGGAAGCGGCGTCGTCCCGGACACGAAGTCCGGGAGACTGTTCCGCGATCTACTCGGTCTGGTGAACAGCCGCATCGCCAGTGAATCGGAGTCCGTGGTCCTGATGACCGCCGGGCTCCCCCTGAGCCTGCGCGTGTGACGTCAGAGCAATCCGGTGAGCTGACGCGCGCAATCGAGTAGGAAACCGACCAACTCTCGATCCTCGTCCGTCACTCGCCCGCTCGCTCCCTGAACACACAACCCGCCGGCCACCTGGTCTGCGTGATCTCGAACCGGTACTGCGACCGCGGATCGACCCAGGCGACATTCCTGGTTCTCGAATGCAAAACCCTGCAGGCGAACAGACCTCAACTGCTCATACAACGCATCGAAATCACCGAGGGTGAACTCCGTGACCCGGCGAAGTTCCAAACCCGAAAGCAGCCGCTCGTCGTGCGCCAACAGAACCTTCCCCAGCGCATTCGCGTGAAGGTTCTTGGCCAGTGCCGCTATTCCGATGATCTCGTGATCCGGATCCTTGTCGACGAACCTCAAGCGCCCACCGGCGAATGAGGCGACGTGCAATCCGAACCTCGTGTGTGTCCGCATGTCCTCGACGCGCTCGTGCAGCGTCGGCGCCGGACCACTCGACGACGCCGCATGCGAGAGCTCGGCAGTCCGACGCCCCAACGCGAACCCTGACAGGTCCGGCACCCGCACGAGAAAGCCCTCCGCCACCAGCAGATTCAGCATCCGGTACGCCGTGGCCGATGGAACGCCTGCAAAAGTGGCGATCTCCTTCGCGGTTGTTCCCGGTCCCAGATGAGCCACCGCCTCGAGCATCCCCAGCGCCTTCTGGACCGCACGCGGTTGTTGTCCACTGAAGTGGGTCTCGTCGCCGATCTGTTTGCCTGATCGTGGACCAGCGGTTGCACGGTCCGCGGTCACCGCCCATGCTCCGGCGAGTCACCCTCGGCGGTCCCACGATCCGGAACGAGTCGCCTTCGCCCGTCACCGTCGATCAGCAGAGTGCCCGCACCGGGCAACAGGTCCGCCGTCTCGACGCTGTCGAAAGCGCCGACCATCAGAAGGCTTTCCGGTCTGGCTCTTCGAAGCAATGAACTCCACACTGTCCCCGACACAGCAACAGCAAGAGCAGCGATCGGCAGTGCCCACATCCCGTGAACCGCACCGTCGAGAACGATGTAGACCAGTAGACCGGCACCGGCGACGCTCACGGATACGGTGCATATCCGGGTCAGCGAAGTATGTTCCCCGATTCGGCGCAAGAACTTCCACGAAGCAAAGGCCACCAGCGTGTAAGCGCAGACCAACGCGGTCTCCACCACGCCGTCGAAGGATCCCGAATCGTCGCGAACCGTATCCGAATAGATGAATACGCCCGCCGCACTTACCGCGACGAACGCAAGTACCGCAACGTACGGGGTGCGGAACCGTCTGTGTACGCGAGCGAGCGGCGCAGGCAGTACCCGTTCGATCCCCATCGAGTACAACAACCGCGAACCCGCCTGCGCACAACCGAGAGTGGATGCGAACCAGGAACACGTCATTCCGATCTTGACTGCCAGAACCACTTCCGCGCTGGCTCCGGATGCCGTTCCTTCGAAGTACGCTCCGACGATCGTTGCGCCGTGGCCGGTCATCGCCGCCCAGGCTGCAAAAACAAAGAGGACCCCGCAGATGATCGGCGAAATGAGAACCGTGCGTGTGACGCTGATGAGTGGTCGTTTCGCTTCCGGGCCGAAGAAGGCCGAGCTTTCGAAGCCCGCCATGCTGAGCACCGTCAGCATCGCGAGAAACGGAACTGCACTCAGCGACGGATTCGGCAGGGCAACAGCAGTTGTCGTGTCACTGTGCGTCGCCAGCATGACCACGACGATGAGAATCAACGAGCACGCTTCGACGACCAGGATCGCTCGGGTGGCGAACCGGACGCCTCGCACTGCAATCCACGCGACGGCCAGGGCAATCGCCACCGTCGTGATCACTGTCGCGGCAGTTCCTCGCACGTCGGGGCCGACAATGGCGATGGTATCGAGCAGACTCGGAACCGCCTGCGAGAAAACCGAAACCGAGATTCCGAGATACCCGAGTACCAGTGCGGCGCCCGCCGTCAGTGTCGCCCGGATACCGGAGCCTTGGAAGACGAAGCTGTACAACGATCCTGCCGCGGCCAGTCTCCGCGTGAATTGAGTGATGCAGAACGCAACGAGAAACACCGCCGAAGTTGTCGCAGCAATCGCAGCCAACCCGACGTAGCCGGGACTGTAGGTGATCATCCACAGGGCGATGAACACCATTCCCGTTGCCGGAGCGATCGTGGAGAGTGATTGCCCCAACAGGTCGATCGGGGTCAAACGTCCTCGTCCGAGACCACGGAGCGGGGAGAACACGGGCTCACTGTGTTGATCCGCATTCTGCGCTCGCGTGATCGCTGCACGCAGTGCCGCACTCACGGCCATGTGTCACCGTCCGTCGCGTCCAGGCCCGAACCTACGAGCGAATTGTCAGAATTCGGTCAAGTTAGTCCGCTTATGTTTCCGCGCAGTTTCCACGATGGCGCGCACAGAACTTTCAAGTGAGAATCCGACTCTGTTTCCCACCCAGCGTCATGCCGGATCAAGGGCGGCCGACGGTATCCGGCCCCTCCGGCAGCACCTTGAACTGCGAGTTCTCCGATTCTCACACGACAACTGCTCTCTCAGTTGCACCTCGTCCAGGCGTAGCGCGGTCGACGCGGGTTCGCAGCATCGCCCGTACAGGATGTGTCCCACACACCACCGGCACTACCCGAGAGGAACGGAGGAAGCATGGACTTGGTCAGCGCCACCACTTCGGCGATCATCGGATTTGTTCTCCTGCTCGCCGGCATTCCCAAGCTGAACGACCACGACGGGGTGCTTCGTTCGGTGCGCGGATACAAAGTGTTGCCGGTGCGACTCGAAGTACCGCTCGCTCGCATCCTTCCCGTCGCGGAAACCGTCGTAGGCATCCTTCTGGTTCTCGGCGTGGCCCATCGCCTCGCCGCCTTGGTTGCTGCCGTCATGTTCGCGTCGTTCTTCACGGGCCTCACGATCAACCTCCTGCGTGGGCGACGCGATCTGGACTGCGGATGTTTTGCATTCGGAGTCGGCGAGATTCCGCGTATCGGATGGTTCCACGCCGTTCGCGCCGGAACACTCGCGGTGATCGCTGTGGCACTGTCGGTCACCGCCGGACAGGCTGAGATCGGCGTCCAGGTCGTGGCGACGACCTTCGGATTCCTCCTCGCTCTGGCGGGAGTTGCGCTCGCACAGATTCGTTCGGTGGTCCACCTCGGACGACGCCCGGTCGACGACTACCTGTCGAGCGCCTCCATCCGCCTCCGAACCGCCGAAACCGCGTCCCGGTACGGCTCGTGAACTTACATCCCCACCACTGAAAACTCGAAGGCAGGACTACCACGATGACCACTTTCCTCCTTGTCGCGACAGTGATCCTGGTGATCGCCGTAGCCGTACTGTTCTTGATGGTTCTTGCTCTGGCTCGTGAAATCGGCCGCGTACAAGTACGTCTCGGACCTCTCGGTGCCCGGATGATGGATACCGGGCCCAAGGTCGAACAGGCCGGCCCGTCGTTTGCCGGTCTCATCGATCAGGAAGGACGGACCGTCGGAGTCGGTGGTCACCGCGACAAACCTCAACTCCTGCTGTTCACAGCACCGAGTTGCTCGACGTGCAAGAGCCTTCTTCCCGGCGTAAGGGCAATGGCCCGAGCCGAATCGGATCTCGACGTGATCATCATCTCCGACGGAACACCCGAAGAGCATCGCGAGTTCCTGGCCGGCAGCGGGATCGGTTCCGAGCTCAGTTACATCGACGCTCGAGACGTCGGTATCGCATACCAGGTGGGCACCACTCCGTACGGCGTGATTCTCGACGAGCACGGCAAGATCCGAGGAAAGGGCCTGTGCAATCACATGGCTCAGGTGGAAAGCCTGCTCAATGCGCTCGAATCCGGCACCCCCTCACTCCAGCACCTTCATGCCCAGGCGAAATCCGGCAGCGCGGCCTGATCTTCCTGCACAGTTCGATCCTCTTCACGAATCAGGAGAAAATCGTTGGACGACAATGAATTCCCGCAGCACAACATGACGGAGAACCGATATCCCGTCGACGAGGCGACAGTTCAGGCCCAGGCCGAATGGATGGCGGGCCAGGGCGGTTCGCTCACCAGTCGAACCGGACGCAAACTCTCCGAACGCGTTTCGCGGCGGTCCATGATCAGCCGGATCGGCAAGTGGACCATGGGTGTGTCAGGAGTGGCACTGATCAGCACACTTCCTGTGACACGTAGTGCCTTCGCCCAAGAGCCCGAGGTTCCTGCGCCGACACCTGGCCCCGAGCCTCTTGTCCCTGTCTACGACGGTAAAGATCCGGCCGAGTGCGAGTACTGGCGCTGGTGCAACATGGACGGAACGTCCTGTGCCGCATGCAACGGCGGCGGTGTCACCACCTGCGCCCCCGGCAGCAAGCCCGGCGCAGAGTTCTGGGTCGGATGCTGCACCAACCCTGATACCGGCAAGACCTATCTGATCGCCTACTACGACTGCTGCGGTGCACCTTCGTGTTCCAACGCATTCTGCGGCGAACCGGACATGCAGGCCGTGATGTACAACCCGGTCTCCGGAAGCTACGACCAGGAAATCATCTGGTGTGTCTCCGACGAGTCTCAGGCATACACCTGCACGATGGCGCCCATCATCGGTGAGGACTGCCAGACTCGACCGGCCGAGCGCCCCAAGGTCGGTGCCGGATCATGAGCAGTCCGCGAACCCGAAAACTGGCGCGACCCGCCGTTGCCGTCATCCCACTCACCGTCGTACTCGCGCTGGCCGGCTGCAGTTCGTCCGACAACGACGAACCTTCCAGCGCAGGTGATGTCACCTATCCGACAGTTCCGTTCACTGCTCCCGGTGAAGGAATCTCCCTCGGTCACGACGATCAGGAAATCGGCGACACCATTCCCGAGCCGTTGCACGTCGGTTCGATCACCCCGATCGCAGCTGACCGCTTGCTGGGCGTCGAAGGTGGATTCGGCCAACTCGAGCTCAGCGTCAACGTCATCGATCCGAAAACCGGTGTGGCCGAGAGCCGGATCACCGTCGGCCCGGGTATCTGGGATCCGGTCATTCACGGATTCGTCGGGGATTCCGCCGAGGATCCTGCGGTGCTCGCTGCCGAGGTGTGGCGCCCCCGAGGTTCCCGCGGCGCGGCAGATTTCACGGTCAGCACCTACTCCGGAAACCTGCTGGAACCAGCCGAGGTCATGCTTCCGGACGTCGCACGCGTACATTCCCGTCCCGGCTCGAACGCCGTGACGTCCGACGGCAAGTTCTTCGTCACGTGGGACGACGGTTTGTACGGCATCAGAGTGGTCGACCTCGAGAAGAAGGAAGCGACCGGTGCACTCCAGATAGTCGGCTGCGGTCCGTTCACGTGGATGATCGATCACGAGCTGTACAGCATCTGCGAGGACACCCGGGAACTGCTGCACGTCACGATCGGTGACGACGGTGTTCCGAAGGAAACCGCCCGAAGCAAGGTCCTACCCGAAGATTTTGTCTCCACCCGCAAGGTCACGTGGGCATCGGAAGCGAATAAAGCCTTGCTGGTCAGTGAGAACGGCGATGTGTACGTCTTCGACTTCTCCAACGGACTGCCTCAGGAAGGTGTCAAGCCGATCGGAAACGCCGGGCAGGACTCCGGTCGATTCTCGGAGAACGTCATCAACGCCGACGCAACCCGGCTCGCAATCGCGTACACGGACACGGCTATTCATCCGGACTCTGCTCGGGGAGGCTCACTGGTCAAGATCGACTTGTCCGATGCAACGACCTTCGCCCCGGTGAAGAGCTTGACGCTTGCAGACCTCGGCCTGACAGACATCAAGAGCATGACCTTTTCCGTCGACGGCGCCACGTTCTACGTGCTCGGTACCGGACCTGAGGTCGAAGGCTCCGCTCCGCAGAAGATCGTGGGTTACAACGCGAGCACCGGCGAGCAGGTCAGTTCCGTCGATGTCTCGGGCAACGTCGGGGATGTCAGCGGGTTGATCACACCAGAAGTACTCCGATGAGTCGTCCCGGATCCGGTGTGGTGATGGGCCGGCGCCGCTTCCTGAGTTTGGGAGCACTCGGCGCCGGAGCACTCGGGCTCGGCGCAATGGGGACGATTGCCGGATGCAGTTCCACTGCAGCATCTCCGACGCCGACGACCGATCTCGACTACATCCTGCCCACCGACCCGGAAGTTGCCGCCGCAGAATCGGCGCGAGCCTGGAACGGGACCACCGCTGCGTTTGCCCTTGCCGCCGGATTCTCGACGGTAGATCTTGGCGGACGCCTCGTGGACACGTGGACGTACGGAGGCGCTGCGGTGGCTCCGGAACTTCGCCTGAAGTCCGGTGACCGGGTGAACGTCAGCGTCCAGAACGGCCTCGACGCCGAAACAACACTGCATTGGCACGGAATTCGAATCCGCAACGACATGGATGGCGCGGCACCCACCACGCAGGCTCCCATCGGCGCCGGTTCGAGTTTCGAGTACAACTTCATCGCACCGGATCCGGGAACGTACTGGTACCACTCGCACAGCGGATTACAAGCCGATCGGGGGCTGTTCGGCGCCTTGATCGTCGAGAACCCGAACGACATCACCGGGGCCGACATCGATGCCGTTCTGGTGCTCGACGACTGGCTCGACGGATTGGGTACCACACCGGATTCCGTCCTGATGGCCCTGAACCCGGCAATTTCGGGCGGGCACGGCGGACACGGCGGTGGGGCAACAACTCCGGCGGAACACTCGGAAGCCGACATGTCCGTCGCGCAACAGTTGGTGAGCGGCGGACACGGTTCTTCCGAACCACTCGGCGGGATGACTCAACACATCGCGTATCCACTGCACTTGATCAACGGGCGGCCACCCAACGATCCTGCTGTCGTGACTGCAGCGCCCGGTTCGACCCTGCGACTGCGAATCATCAACGCAGCCGCCGAAACTCCGTACCGGTTTGCTGTGGCCGGTCACGAGATGACAATTGTCGCTACCGATGGCTACGACGTGGAACCAAATCCCGCCGACACCATCATCGTCGGAATGGCGCAGCGCTACGACGTGCTGGTGACGGTGAAGTCGGGAACATGGCCGGTGGTGGCGAAGGTCGAGGGCCGAGATGGTTATGCGTCGACCGTCCTACGCAGCACCGACGCGTTGGCGCTGGCGAACCCGAATGTCGGCGGAAACCTCTCGGAACTGGCCGGCCGACTGGTCACCGAAAGCGAACTCCGGCCCGCGGAATCCGCACGGCTCGAGACGAAATCGCCTGATCGCGACTACCGCATCGAGTTGATCCAGGCCGGCGATCGGTACGTCTGGGGAATGGCTGGAGCCGATGCAGGCAAGCTCGTCATGAAACAGGGCGAACGGGTCCGGATCACGATGAAGAACACGTCCACGATGTGGCACCCCATGCACACCCACGGCCACACGTTTGCGGTACCGGATTACGGCGGACTTCGCCGCGACACCGTCAACGTCCTACCCGGCACCGAGCTTGCCATCGAGTTCGACGCCGACAATCCCGGCGAGTGGATGTTCCACTGCCACAACGCCTACCACTTCGAGGCCGGCATGACGGCAAATCTGCGTTACGTCCGCTGACAAGTCGAAGAATGGAGAGAACACCTCATGAAGAAACTCGTTCCCGCTTTCCTGGCCGCGTGCGCTGCCTTGAGCCTCACCGCCTGCAGTAGTGATGCCGGTGCGTCGTCGGACGAACCTGCAGTCGTGATCGAGGTGAAGAACATGGCGTACACACCGGCATCGGTCACCATCGAGAAGGGACAGACCGTCGAATGGAAGTTCGACGACAGCGGACTCCCCCACGACGTGGTCGGCAACGGTGATCTCGACGGGAAACTGAAGAGCGAGTTGCTCACCGAGGGAACCTTCTCGTACACGTTCGACGACGCCGGAACCTTCACCTACCACTGCACGCCCCACCCGATGATGGTGGGCACCGTGATCGTTCAATAGTGAGGAGGTGGATCGCCGGCTTCGGCCTCGCCGTCGCGGCGACGTGTGTCCCAGCATGCGGCACAGAAGATCCCGTCCCCGACGTGGTGGTCGAGATCAGCAATGTTCAGTTCAGTCCGATGGACGTCACCGTGGAGCACGGCGGCACCGTCGAGTGGCGCTTCGACGACGGCGGACTCCTGCATCACGTGGAATCACCCGGCCTGTTCGACAGCGGTATCACCGGAGACGGAACGTTCCGGCACACGTTCGAGAGCGTCGGAATCTACGAATATTCGTGCTCCGTGCACCCGTACATGATCGGAGTCATCACAGTGCTGTGAACTCTGGCTCATCACTTTTCGCTGCGACTTCGGCTCGACACTTTTCCTGAACCACAAACACTTCGGAGGATCTGATGACTACTGTTCTCTCACACGGCCCACTGCAGACCGACGTCCCTGACATCCGGCCGACCCTTCAAGGCTCGGTCGGCACCGCGACCCGTGTCAGCCTCGTCGCGGCGGGCGCCGCTGCGGGTGCCGGCCTCGCACTCGTGGCCACGCCATCTGCGACAACAGCTTTGACCACAGCTGTTATCGGCGCCGGACTGGTTACGTCGCTGGCCGCGAACTGGTCGACCTGCGGAATGTCCGTCGCCGGAGTTGTTGCGGCGCCGAAGCAAGTCGATCGGAAGGGATCCTCGACTCCCGTCCGCCGACTCGGCTGGCACGCTCTGGGTTCGGTCACGACGGGAGCCGTCACCGGGGCATTGATCGGCGCTCTCGGTGCGGCGATGTCCGGGTACGTGCCGATCGGCTGGGCGCTGGGCGTCTGGGCCGTCGTCGCGGTTGCATACGGGCTGCATGAATTGGGTGCGGTGAGCATGCCGACTCCGATGCGGCGCCAACAGCTTCCGCGCCATCTGCGCCGCACGATGGCGCCGTGGAAGGTCTCGCTGATCTTCGGCGCGATCATCGGTCCGGGATTTCTGATCTTCATCCGCTCGAGTGCGTACTACCTCTTGGCACTCGGCGTCATGGCTTCGGGTACACCGGCTCTCGGGGCGGCGCTGTTCACGGTCGTATCCCTTGGCCGCTGCATGCCCAGCCTCGCGGCAATCGTGCACACCAAGCGTGGTGGCTCGATGCCGGGATTCCTCTCGATCATGTGCGTCGTGGACCGTCGCGTGCAGAGCGTCACCGGCGCGGCATTGATCGCACTGGGAGCATTCGCCGCCGCAGCACTGATCTGACTGTCGAGCTAGCACCCTTCACCTCGAGTGAACACACGCTCCGACTCTCCGGAGCGTGTGTTCACTCGACAGAAACCGTGCGCACTCACCCCGCGTCAGGGAATCGACAGCGCCACCTGGACCGAGTCCTCCGACGGCGACGTCACCTTTGCGTCCCGACTCCAGAGCATGTCCAGCGCTGCCTTGGGCTTGGCAAGAACCCACTCCCGGGCGGCGTTCTTGATCAGCGTCGGAGTTGCGCACCCGCAATCGCTGTTCACACCGTCTGCGTCGATGCCGACGTCTCGGCACAATGCAACAGCGCGGGGCACGTGATACCCCTGAGTGACGATCAACGCCTTGGTCACCCCATACGTATGTATGGCCCGGAAGCAGGTGTCATAGGTGTCGAGGCCGTACGGATCCCCCACGATGCGACGCTCATCGATTCCCTGCTCCACCAGGTAGTTCGTCATCGCGGCGATCTCGTCACCCGAGCCGCCGTTCGCGTCGCCGGAGACCAGGACCGCTTTAGCCTTTCCCGCTTCCACCAGTTCTACTGCTGCGTCCAGCCGCCCTTTCAGGAAAGCCATCGGCTTACCGTCCTTGATCTGCGCGCCCAGCACGATCACGACCGGAGCATCGGGAGCATCGGCGGCGTCCGACGTGTGGCCGGCCGACGCCACGGAAATCCACACGATCGAGCCTGCGTAGACAACCGCTCCGAGCACCGCAATGCCTGCGACCCAACGAGGCCACCGGCGCTTGCGCGGCGGTTTCACTGGATCTGCAGCGGCTTCGTCCATTCATCGATCAAACCACACGGTTTCTTCACCGCTTAGGCGCTCGGTCGATCCTCCATCCCTCCGCGCCACTGCGCTCGGCCCACAGATCCAAGTACTTTCCACCTCGCGCGATCAGGTCTTCGTGGGAACCGACCTCCTCCACCCCACCGTCTTCGAGGTAGACGATGCGATCTGCTCCCTGAATAGTCGACAGGCGATGAGCGATGATCACCACCGTTCGACCACGGGCCAATCGGTGAATTGCCTCGGTGATGGCGACTTCGTTCTCTCCGTCGAGGGCTGAAGTCGCTTCGTCGAGAAGAACAATCGGAGTGTCCTTGAGGAATGCCCGCGCAATCGAGACCCGCTGACGTTCACCGCCGGACAGCAGTGATCCGCCTTCACCTACCCTGGTCTCCTCACCGCTCGGCAAACGGTCGATCACTTCGCCTAGCCTGGAATCCACCACTGCTTGACGTACCTCCGACTCGGTGGCATCCGGTCTCGCCAACCGAACGTTCTCCAGGATGGTTCCGTCGAACAGGTAAACCTGCTGTGAGACAGTCGATATCCGAGACATCAATGCTCTCGTTCCGATGTCGCGAACATCGGCTCCCCCGATGGATACCGCACCTTCGTCGACGTCCCAGAATCTGGAGATCAGCCGAACCAGAGTTGTCTTTCCGGAACCGGAAGGACCGACCAGAGCAGTGACCGAGCAATCCGGGAATTCGAGGCTCACGTTACGAATCACGCGATCCGGGCCGTAGCCGAAGGAGACCGAATCGAACCGAATATCATACGACGTAGGCGCTTTCGGCACCTCAGGCTCCGCCAGCACCGGTACATCGATCATCTCGCGGACAGATCCGAGCGACACCCGGGCCAGTGAGATACCTTCACCGAATCCTGCGAGCATTTGCATCGGCTCCACGAACCTCACGGCCAACACGAGAACAACGATCACGCTTGCTGTGTCGATGGACCCGGTGGTGACCAGCAGTGCCGCCAGAACCAGGACGGTGAGAAAGGCAACCTGAACGACGATCATGAAGCGCAGCAGATACTTGTCGACCGATCCGATTTCCTGCAGGTGTGCGTCCCGGTTGGACACAAGAGCTTCGTCCAACCGAGTCCAGCCTTCGCCACTCTTACCGGCCGAACGTAGAACTTGCTGCGCCTGTGCATATTCGACGACGCGTGATGCCAACTCGGATTCGCTCTTGCCGATCGCCTCGTATTCGGGAACAACCGCACGCTGCACGTTGCGGTAAGCCCGAATCCCCAGTGGAACGAAGACGACCATCGTGAGGGACAGTCGCCAGTCCACAAACAAGACAGCGATCGCCACGGTCGCGGGAGTCACCGTGACGGTGACGAGTTGCGCGATGATCATTCCCGGGATGCTCATCAAGATAGCCGTGCCCTCGGTGACCAGGCGAGTGAACGCTCCACGGTTTGCCTTGCTGAACCACCCGAGCGGAACCTGCACCAAGTGCTCACCGAGGCGATGCATGATTCCACCGGCAAAACCCTCGATTCCGATGCGGTACGCCCGATTCTCGGCGATCCACCGTACGGCGCCACAGGCCACCGCCACGAGAGCAGCCGTGACAACCCACGGCACTGCGGCGTCGTAATCGCCGCGAACCACCGCTTTCAGGATCGGAATCATCAGTGCAAAGACGACACCCTCGAGTATCCCAGCGAGCGTGAAACCTGCTATCTGACCTCGCATCCCATTGCCGCGCCCGAGGATTTCGTCCAGGTCTCGAATCATTGCAGCGCCTTTCGCGGAGATATGTCTTCGACGAGGGGGTTCTGGAGCGCCCACATCCGCGCGTAGGTTCCGCCGAGCGCCGACAACTGTTCGTGCGTACCCTTTTCCACGATCCGTCCGGCGTCGAGAACGAGTATCTGATCTGCATATCGGACGGTGTGCAGTCGATGAGCGATCACCATCAGGGTGCCGCCGTCCGCACTGATCTCACCCAGTGCGCGTTGAACGGCCGATTCACTGTGGGGATCGGCCTGCGAAGTCGCCTCGTCCAGGATGACGATCGGCGGGTTCTGAAGGATGGCGCGGGCGATCGTCAGGCGTTGCTTCTCCCCACCCGACAGCTCACCGCCCGAACCACCACCGATCTCGGTGTCGTACCCGTCCGGCAGTCGCATGATCACGTCGTGAATCTGCGCCCGCCTCGCCGCTGTCTCCACTTCCAGATCCGTTGCATCCGGTCGACAGAGCCGAATATTCTCGCGCACGCTGTCCCGCAGGAGCACAACATCTTGGAAGACGATGGCCATCGATCTCAAGACTTCGCGACTGGACTGATCTCGTAAATCGCTTCCGCCCAGTCGAATAGACCCGTCCGTGACGTCCCAGAACCGCGGAAGTAGACGCGCCAAAGTGGTCTTTCCGGAGCCGGAGGGGCCAACGATCGCGGTCACGGTGCCCGGTTGCATCTCGAAGGAGATGTTCTCGAGGACGCGCTGCCCAGTGGTGTATTCGAAGCCGACGCTGTCGAATTCGACCAAAGTGCTGCGAGCAGGCACTGCATCCTGAGGTTCGGCCAGCTCTGGTTCGCCGAGGATGCTCTCGACGTGAGTCGCTCCCAGTTGGCCTTCGCGGTAGAGGTTGGCCATCGTTCCCATGTGCAGAACCGACGACGGAACACCGATTCCGACGACCAGAAAGGCAACAAGAGCTACCGGGGTAATCCAACCCCCGGACAACATTGCAGTTCCCGTCGCCGTGATGACCACGATGAGTACCGCCGGTGAGAGGAGGATCGACATCGCGACCACCGGCCTTCCCATCCCCGACATCCATCGCACGCACACCGCAACCATCGAATCGACAGCGCTCGAGTAGCGCGCGAATGCGCGACTCCCACTCCCGTACGTCTTGACAACCTCGATACCGTCGCCCAGTTCTACTGTCGCAGAGGTCAATGTCGACATTGCAAGATTCCAGGAGTCGACGTTCGTTCGATAGGCTCTGCGCATCGACGGCGCGGCGAGAGCGAGACACACTCCGATGTAGCCGACCAGGACCAGGCTGAACTTCCAGTCCATCGCCACCAGATAGATCAGGGCCACTATCGGCGACAAGATCGCGGGCACCACGTCGGCGGGAAGGTGAGCGACGAGAAGATGCATCCGCTTCACGTCGTCCGTCATCGCCTGCTTCACTTCACCGGTGCCACCATTTGCAAACCACCCCAGAGGAACTCGGGACAGATGCCGAGCGATACGCGAGCGGATCGAGTATTTGAAATGCGCGTCGGCGGTGTGGCACACGGTCAGCGCTGCGTTGTAGACGACAAAACCGAGAATTGTGCCCGCTGCACCGATTGCGGCCCACAGCCAGACCAGGTTCAACGACGAGTCGGTCAGGAGCACCCGCGCGATCTCGACCACCGCAACGTAGGGCAGGAATCGCAACGGCACCGACAGTGCCGACAGACCCGCCCCTAGGAGGAGTTGATTTCTCACCGGCGCGATCATCCTGCCCAAAGCGTCGCGGTCGACGAGTCCAGGCGAGTCTTCCGGGGCTGCGGCCTCGTTCACTTTCATTGCCGCACTCACTCTTCGACGATGATCGTGCCGGTCATGTTCGGATGTGGTGTGCACGTGTAGGTGAACGTTCCGGCTTTGTCGAAGGTCTGACTGTAGGTTCCGCTTCCTTGGAGATCGCTCTTGATCCCCAACTCGGCGAACACGACATCGTGCGGCATTCCCTGGTCCTCGAAAATCCACGTGACGGTCTGTCCTGTGTGCACGGTGACGGAGTTCGATTTGTACGCAAGGTTTTTCACCGAGATCTCGACCGGCGCTTGCTCGGTAGATCCCGTCGAATCGTTGCCGCACGACGTCAGTGTGAATACCGCTGCAACAGCGATCAATGTGGTCAATCCGGTGCGAAATGACATTCTGCTCTCCTCATCGAACGTAGTGGAGGTCGGCAGTCATCCCGGCCTCGAAGTGGTACGCGTTGTGACAGTGAAACATCCACCGTCCTGGATTGTCGGCGTCGAAGTCGATCGCCATTTGTGTACGCGGAAGTACGATCACGGTGTCTCGGCGAAGCCCGCCGTAGGAGGGAACCGAGAAGGTGTGCCCATGGGTGTGCATCGGGTGCCACATGTCGGTGTCGTTGTTCATGACGATTCGTATTCGCTCGCCCTGCTTCATTCTCAACCGACCTGCATCGGCGCCCGCCATTCCCCAGAGGTATCGATCGCCGGCCTGAATGAGATCCACCGAATACGCACGATCCGGTGCCCTCTGCTCCAGCGCTCCTGACGGGCGAAGCTCCGATTCCAGAACGAGCCGACCGCCGGAACCTGACAGCACTGCAGGCGAAGTCAGGTCGACGACCGCTACCGAATCCGGCGTCCGAAGCAGGCACGCGACGCCACCTGACTTCCCTTCCACCTTCGCGGCGATGGGCCACGAGCCGGACTGCACCGTCACCAATACGTCGTATCGCTGCGCGGGTGCGATCAGAATCTCGTCTCCGGCTGTGTAGGCAACGTCCTGCCCGTCAGCACTGACAACGGTCATCTCGTGCCCGGCGACCGAGAAACGGTACGGAGTCTCTGCCCCGGCATTGATCACCCGCAATCGAAGCCGAGTTCCGGCCGTCGCACTGACGACGAAGGGATCTTCCACAGGCCGTCCGTTGATCAGGTGCAGTGGATACGTGATGTGCGTTGCCATTCCACCGAGCGCCTCGGAATTGCCGTGACCGCTGGCGAGAAGTTCTGCGGCAGAATCAATCTCTGCACCATCGACTTCCGGTGGAGCTCCGCCGTGCCCGTGGTGTCCTCCCTGCACGTCCGGTGACAATGCGCGAAGCACTGCATCCGGGGTTGTTCCCAGCCCGTCGAGCCAGTCGTCGATCACGATGACGACGTCCTCGTCGGCTCCGGTCCGGTCGTTCGGGTCCTCGACCACGAGTGCACCGAATAACCCTCGATCGGCCTGCAATCCTGAATGGGAGTGGTACCAATATGTTCCGTGATCCGGGGCCACGAAGTCGTAGGTGAACTCGGCACCTGGTTGGATTCGTTCCTGGGTGACCGGCGGGACGCCGTCCATGTCGTTGCGGATCGCAATGCCGTGCCAGTGCACCGAGGTCTCCGTCGGAAGGTCGTTCTGCAAAAGAACGTTGAGCCGGTCTCCCTTGGAGATTCGAAGCTCCGGGCCAACTGCTTCCGCACCGTACGACCATGTGTCGACCTCTCTGGCGCCCAGACTCACCCGAGCCGGTGCAGCTGTCAGATTCCGTTCGACTGTGCGCCCGCTATGAAATCTCGCCTGTTCGGCAGCACGAACTTCGTCGTCGAACGGTGAAATCTCAGAACTGGATTCGTTCGCCGAGCCACGGCTGCACGCACTCAATGCCACAGAACCCAAAGCCGCAGAACCCACAGCCGCAGAACCCACAGCCGCAGAGCCGAGCGTCACCGCTCCCCATCGCAGAGCCAGGCGCCGACTCAACGCTCTCGAACTCATGCCGTCAGCGCCGTGAATTCCTGATAGCGCGTCGCGGCAACAGCTTCGGTTCCGGTGCCGGTCAGATTGCCGGCAGCCATGGCATCCATGTCCTCGATCATCCAGAAGGTGGCGAAGGGATGAGTGGCAAGCCACATGTCTCCGTTGACCTTGGCCACTCGGTTCTCCTGCACCGCTGAAAGACTCGAGAATCCGGGAACACCGGCAACCTTGCCGAACTCGTACACGCCCTCGTCGAACACGGCTACGATCCGAGCATCCTGCGCCGGGATCGCCTCGTCGGACAGGGGCGCATACGGCAGTCCTCCAGCGGCATTCGCTCGCTGGGATTCCGGACGCCCGAAGCCGCTCTCCGCCAACAGCAACGACGGCGGCGCCTGCTCGGTGGTGGTGGCAAGGATTCCAGAACTGCTCATCAGCACCGACACGGTGTTCACTTCACCACCGGACCGAGCAGAGACGTCAGCGATCTTGCCCTCCAAAGCGACAGTCAGCTTGTCGGCAACCGACTGACGATCAAAAGCGCGTCCGAAGAAGGCAAGATTCTCACGCCACGGAGTGGTGACGGCCGGGACCGGCACTGTGGGTACGGTCGACGCAAGGGAGTCGTAGTAGCTCCGATCGCCCATCGACGTGAAGATGACCAGTCCGGGATCCTGGGCGAGGACCTGCTCGATCGGGGGTGCACCGAGCGGCGGCACCGTGACCACCTCGGTACCAGCTGACGCCAAGATATCCTGGCCGATCTCCGATCCCCACGACGTGAAGACCACGTCAGGGGTGATGCCGACGGCAAGGAGACCGAGTGCGGCGTATTCGTCGAGGGAAACAATTCGCCCGAGGTCGCCCGGAACCGACGTCTCACCGAATTCGTGGGACACAACACGCGTTCCCTCGGCAGGTTCCGTCGTCGGTCCCGCCTCACTCGAGCTACAGGCGGCCGCAGTCAGGGCAACGACACTGACCAGCAGCGAAGCACCCAGCCTCGATAGGTAACCGGGTCGCGTTTTCAACTTCATGGTGTCCTTCAGCTTCGAAAAATCGGGGGGTTCGCATAAATCCGAGCACTGCTCGGATTTGGCAAGTAAACCTCACCTAAGTACATCCGTCAATCGCTTGCGTCGACTACGCACACCGATCCGACGCCACTAAGCTCGGTCGGACCATGACTGCGCCATCACCTGACAAGAAGTCCGCCGCGAAATCACAGCGCCGCCGGAGTTACAACACCGGGATCACTGCGGACGCGGTGCTGACCGTGGCGTTCGGGCTCAGTCGCGAGCACGGAGTCGAGGGCTGGTCGCTGCGGCAGCTGCTCGGCGAACTCGATACGTCGTTCTCCGTCGTCTATCGACTCGTCGGAGATCGGGACGCACTCTCGGCTGCGGTGGTCGACAGTGCGGTGTCGGCCGTGAACGTGCCATCTGCACAAGAAGATTGGCGTCAATGGCTGACGCATCTGCTCTTGCAGATGCGAGAGGCCTTGATCGAGTGTCCAGGCGCGGCACAGTGGCTGCTGATGAACGGAGTTGCCACCCAGCGCAGCCGGGAACTCATGGAGGCCGGATTGGCATCGCTGATCGACGCCGGGTTCGGGGAAGAAGCCGCTCAGGCTTACACCGTCGCCTTCACCTCGACAATCACACTGATCGCCATGAACGACGCCAGGCGCATTCCCAGCGGACAGCCTTCACCCGATCACAGCGCGATGCTGGAACGACTGAGTAACGACAGACCCTCAGATCCTCGTTCATCGATGGAGACACTGATCGGGAAGTTCGCCGGTCCACCGGATGCTGCGGAAGCAACACGGGCAGAACACTATCGCTACACACTCGACCGTGTCCTCGACGGCCTCGAGGCGCGGCTGAACGCAATCAAGGAGTCACAGAAATGACCGAGGGTCGCTGTCGCAGTTGTGCGACAGCAACCCTCGGATGAGTTGGATTCTCGATATGTCTAACGGAACAGGTTCGCGACGAACGGAATCGTGTCAGCCTGTGATTCGACCAAAGCGCCGCTGTGATCGGTGTTGTAGGTCTTGAACGTGACCGGTTCACCGTTGGCGACCAACGCTGCAACCAGCGAAAGTGCAGACGGTGCAGGGACATCCACGTCGAGCAAGCCCTGGCCGATGAAGATGGGGCGATCGTATCCACTGGTCGGTACACCCATGTAATCGTTCAGCAGACCCTGGAAGTTCGGGATCTGACTGAGCGGGCGGGAGAAGATGTCACCGAGGACCAGATCCTTGGATGCCTCGTCCAGGTCTGCGGCGCAGAGCTTTTCGGCCGAGTCGACCTTTTCCCTTCCCAAGTCGTTCAGGTAGGAATTCAAGTCGATCTCGGGGTGCGCTTCCCGCAAGCCCGCGAGGATGTAGAGCGCGTACGACGTCAATCCGCCGCCGAGGGCGATGGGAGGGAAGCCCGGGCCGGCAGGCAGGAGGGTCAACTCGATGTTGGCCGGCACTCCGGTACCCACCCCGCCGCGATAGTCGAGAGAATCCCCACCGTATTCAGTGGCGTAGCGCGCCGTCGTGATGGCCGCACCGCCGCCCTGCGACTGCCCGACCACTGCCCACCGATTCGAGATGGTGGGGTCGATCACCCGAGCAGCCTTGACCGAGTCGACGACGCTGTGCGCCTCCACCTTTCCGTCGAGATACGGCATCAGCCCCGGTGTTCCCAGACCGACGTAGTCGGTGGCGACTACGGCGTAGCCCTCGGAGAGCCAACGCCCCAGGTAGGGGTAGTCGCGCTCGGGCAGGCCAGGACCGACCAGCGAAGGGGCACAGGAATCGTCGAGTCCCGTGGTGCCGTGCGCCCACGCAATGACGGGCCAACCACCTTCCGGTGCCGGACCGGCCGGGACGTAGTACGCGCCACTGCTCAGCGCAGGCCCGCCGTTGGAACCGATGGTCCAGTACGTGAATCGCTTGGCGTCGGCGGTACCCGGAATCCACAGATCTTTCGGTAGCGGCTCACTCGACACCACAGTGCCGGTGGCTTGCGACGCGCTCGGTGCCTGCGCGGACGCGATGGGCGCAGCAACGGCGGAGCCGATCGTTGCAGCACAGAGGGCTGCGATGGATATGCGGGCAAACGACTTCGACTGGAATTTCACGTCTGACGACTCCGGTTCGTGCGGTGGGCGACCTCGTTGGACGTTATCGTAGATTTTGTTTAACCGATCGGTCAAGCAAAATCTTGCAGCTTCGTGAAAGGTATATGTCGAGATTCCGGCCCCAACTCCGACCTAGCATCGAACCGCACGAAAAAACAGTAGGAGGATGTGTCCATGGCACACGTACAGCGTTTCGACCACATCGGCATCACCGTCGCGGACCTCGAATCAGCGACGGCATTCTTCGTCGGTCTGGGTCTCGAGGTGGAGGGCACCGGATCCGTGGAGGGTGAGTTCGTGGAAACCGTCTGCGGTATCCCTGGAGCCAAGTGCGAAATCGCCATGCTGCGCCCGCCGGGCGAAGGATCACGGCTCGAGCTCTCGTCCTTCGTCACGCCCGAGCACGTACCCGGATCGCCTGCTCCGATGGCCAACGAGATCGGGATACGCAACGTGTCTTTCGAGGTGGGCGATCTCCAGGCTGCGGTCGACGCGGTGGCTGCGGACGGTTACGGACTCATCGGCGGGATCGGCGAGTACGAGAACAGCGTGCGCATGGCTTACGTCCGGGGGCCTGAAGGGATAATCGTGTCCCTGTTCGAGCAGATCGCCTGAAGCGTCACGGCATTCGGAGCGTCAGATCGCCTTCCAGGAACTGGCCAGAGCGCCCATCGCGGCCGCGAATTCGGCGAACGCCGCGTCGATTCTGACGCGGTCACCGGTGGTCACCAGATCGAGCGTCAACCCGCGAATCTGCGCCAACACGATCGTCGCGTAGCGATCAGCGCGATCGGGTGGACATCCGTGCGCGACCGCAGCTTCCGCCAAACCACCCAACCAGTCCCCCACCACATGGTCGAGAAACTCGCGATACCGCTCCGGATGCAACAACGCCTGTCCGTAGATCTCGAACATCAAGCGAAAGTTCGGCAACGATTCCGCTGATGTGCGCCCATTCCAGTAACTCGTCAACATCTCGACGATGTCGGTCCCGGAAGAGATGTCGAGAGAAGAGCTGTCTCGCAGGGTGGCAACTACTTCAGTGAGCAGTTGTTCCTTCGAACCGAAATGATGGATGAGTGTCGCATGACTGATCCCCAGATCCTTGGCCAATGGCCGCATGGACAGTTCACCGACGCCGTTCGCCGTGACGTACGCGGTTACCTGCTCGAGCAATTCGGCACGGCGATGCTGGTAACGCAGTTTCCGGCCGTCGACCGGCGTGCTGTCCTCCACCTGCAGGAGCCTACGCAGTACCGGAAACACAGCAGTACCGGAAACACGGCAGTACCGGAAACACGGCAGAACCGGTTACACGGCAGAACCGGTTACACGGTGACGTGGTGGCGATCCGATCGACTGATCGTCACAGCGGCGACGACAACTCCGATCACCACGCCGATGAGAGTGTCCGCGACGCGAGCCACTGCCGCTTCGGTCCCGATCGGAGCACTGAAACCGATGAGGAGCAGTGCCATCGGGGTGACGGCCAGTGATGTCAGTGCATAGTTCTTGATCACGAGCAGCTCAGCAGCAGTCTGCAGAATCACGACCACGGCAACCGCTTGCCAGTAGCCGAGCGTCAATGCGATGAGAGCAGCAGCGACGACGGCGCCACCGACATTTCCCACCAACCGCTGAATCCCACGCTGGACGGTCTGCTTGTAGTTCAGCCCCTGCATCGCGGCGATGGCACCCATCGACGCCCAGAGCGGATGCTCCAACCCGGCTCCCGCCGCGAGCCAACCGGCCAGAGCCGACGCTGCCACGATGCGGAGAGCATTCATCCGCACCGGGCGCGAATACAGCCGATTCAATCCTTCGAGAAAATAGCCTTCGGGCGCGGCCAGGTTCTTTGCCGGTGCGAGATCGTGTTCGATCATGCTGGAACGCTTGAGCTTCCGAAGCTCCTTCTCGTGCCGAGCAATGCTGCGAATCAGGGTGGCGTCGCCGTGCAACTGCCACTCCTGAACTGCCGCTTCTGCTTCGTCGAGCACCGCCACCAGTTCGCGTCCGTGATCGACGGTCGACTTGATCCGGCCACTCGACGCAATAATCAAGCGGGCGTTGGCAATCGATCCGAGCGCCGGTTCCACTCCGTCTGCGCCGGACTGTTCGAGACGCCCCACCGCAGAAACTGCACGGGCAACTGCCAGGCGGGCAGGTCCCATCGGCAGTACGAGCGCTGGGAGCATCGCGGCCGCCCAACCGACCAGAACTCCGAGCGCACCGGCAGTGACCAACCGCGCCAAATCATCAACGCTGGAGGCATATCCGGCTGCACCGGTCGCCGCGAAGACGAGGATGACGGGCCCTGGCCCGGTGATCCGGAAGCCCGACATGAAGCAGTACGACGCACCCGCAAGCAAAGAGAGGATGCCGATCTGCAACCACATCGGAACGCCCGCGACACCCATGGCGCCGCCGAAGGCAATCGAAACCACCAGTGCAGCACCCACCATTGCCAGCTTGCCGGCCAACCGTGGATACGGCTCGTACCTGCCGAACGCGGCGCACAGCGCGCCCAAGGCCGCGAAGCCGGCCAATTCCCGATGCCCGAGCAGTCCGCCGACCACGAGGACTACGGCGGTGGCGAGCCCGACCCTGATCGCGGGGGCGATGGTCGCGTCGGCAGATCCGACGCGAAAAGCCGCTCGCCACGTCGCCCCGGAGACGGTATGTGCAATGGCCTCACTCGAATGAGTGAGACGGCTGGGCGTCCTGGCTGCGGTTTCGGTTCGGCTCACCCAATCAGCATACATTTATTTCACTAGTAAATTACTTGTGAAGTAATGTGAATTCTGTCGCTAAGATAGGGACATGGGCGCGGCGAACAGATCCGAAGACGACTTCATCGACAAAGTCCGTCGCGAATGGAAGCGCGCCTACCCCGAGTTCGACACTGCTCCCGTCGAGGTGATGGGCCGGATCGCCCGCATCAACGCGCAGTCTCTTCACCAGCTCGACCGCGCACTGGCGTCCAGCGGGGTCTCTCGCGCCGAATTCGACGTGATGAGTGCACTTGCTCGCAGTGACCGTCCCCTGCGGGCGAGCGAAGTCACCGCCGTCACGATGGTCAGCGGCGCCGCCACCACAAAACACGCAGACCGCCTGGCCAAGCTGGGCTTTGTCGAGCGTCAGCGCTTCGAACACGACGGACGAGTGGTTCTGCTTCAACTCACCGCTGCCGGTCGCGCATTGGTCGAGGCAGAGTTTCCCCGACGCGTCGAGCGAGACCGTCAAGTACTCACCGGACTCGACGAGGACGAACGTGCCCAACTGACGGCACTGCTCAAACGCATCTCACTCAACATCGACTCGGGGATCTGGGACTGACCTACTTCGGCAGCGGCACGTTCTGCAAACGCACCTGACCGCGCGCCACCTCTTTGCCCGATTCCGGATCGGTGATGACCACCGACCACAACTGCTGAACCCGGCCCTGCTGTATCGGCACAGCCACGACGTCCACGCGCCCACCCGTACGCGCCCGCAGGAAATCCGTTCCGTTGTGCACTCCGACGGCAAATTCGCCACGGTCCGCCACTGCAGTGCTGGCCCCGATGCTCGCGGCGGACTCGACGGCGGTCGTGTAGACACCGCCGTGGACTACGCCCCACGGCGTGTGATGCTCCTCGGACAGATCGATGTGCCCGACAACCTTCGTGCCGGACACCTCGTCCAGTTGCAATCCGGCAGCGCTGACAAATCCGCTTGCTGCCTCGAGATTCAATTCCGTCATGACGACCCCTCATCTGCTCCGTTGGATTTCTCGACCTACCTTCCGCCCTCGAATACATGCCGTCAAGTGCTAAGTTGGAATTCCCAACTAACATTTCCAACTAACAGGGGCCCAGAGATGACGGCGACAAAAGGACGCAACTGCTCCATCGCCAACGCCTTGGAGGTCGTCGGCGAGAAGTGGTCACTGTTGGTGCTCAGAGAAATCGCCCTCGGGCAACGACGGTTCGACGAGATCGCCGCGGGCACGGGTGCGAGCCGCGACATCCTCGCCGCGCGTCTACGCACCCTTGTCGACGCCGACGTCCTCGCGAAGCGACGCTACGAAGACCATCCACCGCGCTACGAATACGTCGCCACCGAATCAGGGAAGGCGCTCTATCCCATTCTGATGGCGCTCATGGAATGGGGGGACGCCTTTGCGACGACGGGTCCACCGCCAACCGTCGTCGAACACCGTTGCGGTGAGATCCTGCACGCCCAAGTTGTGTGCGCGCACTGCAAAGAGCCGCTGGCCGCCAAAGACGCGCATGTAGTCGAACTCTCGCCGCCTGCTCGATAGCGTCAGCGTCCGGGCGGAAACCCGCCTGTTGCGATCGGACCCCAGGAGTCGACGGTGACGCGGATCAGGCTCTTACCCTGCTTGCGCATGGCTTCGCGGTACTCGTCCCAGTCGGGATGATCACCGGCGATGGATCGGTAGTAGTCGACCAACGGTTCCACCGAGTCCGGGAGGTCGATCAACTCCGCGGTTCCGTTCACCTGGACGTACGGGCCGTTCCACTCGTCGGAGTGGACACACAGAGACACCGCCGGGGTGCGGCGGACATTCGCGGCCTTGGCCCGTTCCGGGTACGTGGAGATGACGATCCGACCCTCGTCGTCGACCCCGCACGTCACCGGAGAGATCTGCAACTCGCCGGATTTCTTCACCGTGACGAACGTGGCCCGATGGCGCGGCCTGATGAACTCGAGGAGTTCGGCAAACGACACACGATCTGCGCTGGCGATCTTGGACATGACCTCAGCCTAATTCGATTTACGAACTGACGCTCAGGGCATCTCGATGGTCTGAGCACGTGCGATTTCGCCGATTGCACGAATGATGTACGCGCTCTGAGCTTTCTTCACTCCGGTCGACAAACTCCCGATGACCAGAACCGCCGAACGCAGGTACGCGCCGTGCCCGATACGGAACGAATCGTCTTCCAGATCCGAGATCCCGAGCGCCCCGGTGTAGACCGCAGCGAGCGCCTGCACGTCCAGATCCGGCAGCCACACGATCGTGGACTTGGCGCAGGCGGTGAGCGCATCCTGCACGTCCTCGCTGGACAAGCCGTCCGGATGCGTGTCCTCGAGCAATTCGCGCACGATCGCCGCGTGAACCGAGCTGACCTGCTCGAAAGAGAGCCCGCGCAGTTCCTCGACAGCCACGAGTAGTCCGTCACGATTTGCCGCCCGCACCGCGGCGAGTGCGTCGGCCGTGGCATCGGCGATGTCACGGGCGACCTTCGGCCAATGCGTCGGCCAGCTCTGTTCTGGCGTCCGCTGTTCTGGCGTCATCGTGGTATCTCCTCGGTCCTCGTGTTCATGCGGAAGCCTTCCACATCCCACCGACAGGCCAGGCGATCCGTCAGCGCAGCCGCTCCAACAAGGACATTGCGTTGTGCGGCGCAAAGCCTTTCATGTCGTTGTCGAAGTAGACGTACACGTCGAGGCCCTCGTCCATCCAATCCCGAAAGCGCTTGGACCACTTGTCCAGAGCTTCGTCGGTGTACCCACTCGCATACAGTTCCTTGTCCCCGTGCATCCGCACATAGACAAAATCGGCAGTAGGAGTGGTGATGCGGGGATACCTGCCGGCTGTGTCTGCGACGACAAAACCGATGGAGTGCTCGCGCATCAGGTCCACGGCTTCGTCGGTCTCGAAGCTGGCGTGCCGCGCTTCCACTGCGTAGCGAATCGGCACGTCCCTCTCGGTCTGGGCGAACACTCGGTCTTCGGTGAGTTTGTCGTCGTGCTGCGCTGCCAGATCGGCTGCAGCCTGAGTGGTACGGGGAAGACCGTCGAAGAAGTCGGCCAATCGCTGCGATTCGAACTGCAGCGTCGGAGGTAGTTGCCACAGAATCGGCCCGAGCTTGGGGCCGAGGGCGAGCGTTCCGGCGGCAAAGAAGTTGGCGAGTCCGTCACGGGCGTCGAGCAGCCGTTTCATGTGTGTGATGTACCGGCCGCCCTTGATCGCGAACACAAAATCTTCGGGAGTTTCGCTGCGCCATTTGGTGTAGCTTTCCGGCTTCTGCAGCGCGTAGAACGAGCCGTTGATCTCAATCGACGTCAATCTCTCTGCGGCATAAGACAATTCTTTGCGGTGAGCAAGACCTTTCGGATAGAAATCTCCGCGCCACGCGGGATACGTCCACCCGGAGATACCTACCCGAATATCTGCCATCGATTCAGACTAAGCGGCACTCGAGCGTTTTGGCACTCCGTGTTTCAAACTCCGGCGCTGAGCGCGACGGATACCGGTACGACGGTCAGGCACACCACCGCACCGATGAACAACGCGATCACGAGGCGACGGTCCCACTTTCCGCGTGCACCACTGGCAGCGAGCATGAAGATCACAAAACCTACACACACGGACACGATAGTCACGATCACCGGAGTTCCAACCATGCCGTGATTGTCCCCTACCCATTGCCACCGAGCGCCCTACGGGTACACGATCGAAGTACCCATCCCGAGCTAGGAGTGGAAATGCCGAAATACCTCTGGCAAGTGACGTACTCACCCTCCGGCGCCGCCGGTCTGCAGCAGGAGGGAGGCACTGCGCGGCGCGACGCGATAACGCGAATGGTCGAAAGCATCGGTGGCACTGTCGAATCCTGCCACTTCGCACTGGGCGGTCACGACATGTTCGTGATCGGCAACCTGCCGGACGACGTCGCGGCAGCCGCATTGAGCATTCGCACGGCTGCGGCAGGTGCAGCACGCTCGGAGTCGATCACACTGCTCACGCCGGAGCAGATCGACGAGGCAGTCAAGCGACCGACCGACTACCGCGCGCCGGGCAAATGACGACGGAAGGAATAGATCCCGGCAGCAGCCGAGTTGCACCCGCTGTGACGGAGACTACGAAAACACCTGACCTGGGCACCTACGGAATCTGGCGAGGAGCGGCTGGTTTGCCGCCCGAGCTGGGAACTGCGATCGAGAAACTCGGTTTCGGCACCATCTGGATCGGCGGCTCCCCACGCGCCGATCTACGGATCGCCGAGAAACTTCTCGACGCGACCGAGCACATCACCGTGGCAACCGGAATCGTCAACATCTGGTCCTCACCTGCGGCTGAGGTGGCGGAGTCCTATCACCGACTCGAAGCCGCGCACCCGGGGCGATTCCTGCTCGGCGTAGGCGTCGGACATCCGGAGGCGACCGGCGACTACACCAAGCCGTACGCCTCACTCGTGTCGTACCTCGACGAACTCGACGCGGCCCAGGTCCCGGAATCGCGACGCGTCCTCGCCGCACTGGGGCCGAAGGTGTTGAAACTGTCCGCCGCTCGCGCCGCCGGCGCGCATCCGTACCTGACCACCCCCGAACACACGGCCGAAGCTCGCGAAATCCTCGGCCCTTCGAAGATCCTGGCCCCCGAGCACAAGGTTGTCCTGGAAACCGATCCGGAGAAGGCCAGAGCAATCGGTCGCCCCGCCGTCGCCAACCCGTATCTGTATCTGCGCAACTACACGAGCAATCTCGAGCGCCTCGGTTTTGCGCCCGAAGAGTTGGCCAACGAGGGGAACGATCGCGTCATCGACGCCCTGGTTGCGCGGGGTACCGCGAAGTCCATCGCGGATCGACTTCGGGAGCATGTCGCGGCGGGTGCCGATCACGTTGCGATCCAAGCACTTCCCGCCGAAGGTGATCCGATCGCGACCTACGAAGCACTGGCCGCCGAACTCTTCGACTGACCGGGCAACCCTTGACTTGGATAAGTAGTGTCCGAGTATACTTGGACACTACTTATCCGAGTAAAGGAGAAAAACATGAAGATCGTCATTTTCGGAAGCGGACTCATCGGAAGCCAGGTCGCCGCCAAGCTCGCTGACGCCGGGCACGACGTGAAGGCGCTCGGTCGCGGCGACGGGATCGACATCACCACCGGCGCAGGTATCGCCGAGGCAGTCGAGGGTGCCGACGTCGTCGTGGATCTGACCAATTCCCCTTCGTGGTCGGACGACGACGTCTTGGCCTTCTTCCGCGACGGAACCGGCCACATCCTCGCCGCGGAAGAGAAGGCAGGCGTCGGGCACCACGTCATACTGTCCATCGTGGGTGCCGATCGACTGCCCGATTCCGGGTACATGCGAGCCAAGGTCGCCCAGGAAGACCTGGTCAATGCGGGCCCGACCCCCTACACGATCGTCCGATCGACCCAATTCTTCGAGTTCGTCGCCGGAATCGCCGACGCGGGAACCACCGACGGCGCCGTCCACGCAACGCCGGGACATCTGCAACCCATCGCGTCTCGAGACGTCGTGTCCCACGTCGCCGAGGTAGTGACCGGCGCGCCGCAAAACGGCACGGTCGAGATTGCCGGACCCGAACCGCTGGGCATCGACGAACTGGTCCGGCGCTTGTTCCTCGTCACCGGCGACAAGCGTTCGGTTATCTCCGATCCCGAAGCCGGCTACTTCGGCGCGAAACTCGACAACTCGGCACTGACCCCGACGCCCGGTGCAGATGCATGGATCGCGCCGACAACATACGACGCGTGGCTTGCCGAGAAGGCCTGACGTCGACAACTCGAGCGACGTCCGGCCCGCACCGCTTTCCGCGGCGTCGATAGAGTCCAATCATGAAGCTTTCCGGAGGCGTGGAGTGGTCACTCCACTGCTGCGTGGTTCTGAGCCAGTCCGAGGGGCCGGTACCCACAGCCAGACTCGCCGAACTTCACGGGGTGTCGAAGACATACCTGGCGAAGCATCTGCGAGCGCTCGCGCACGCCGACCTGGTCAATCCGACCGAGGGCCGAGACGGCGGGTACGTTCTCACCCGGGCTCCCGAGAAGATCACCGTTCTCGACGTCGTACAGGCCGTTGACGGCACCGAACCTGCGTTCCGGTGCACGGAGATTCGACAGCAAGGAATCCTCGCCGCTCCACCGGAGCAGTGCCGTTCCGCCTGCGGAATCGCCAAGGTCATGGCCGACGCCGAAAAAGCCTGGCGCGCATCGCTGTCGGGGGTCACTATTGCAGATCTTGCTGCAACCCTGGACCTTCCGGCACTCAGAAAGATCCTGACCACACCGATCACACCCTAGAGCAGCCCACACCCCACGAGACGGCAATCCATCGTTCAACTATCGGGTACCTTGTTCGGGGATCAAATCTTGACGAAGAATCTTCCGGGAATTTTCGCAAGATCTCGGAGGGGGTTTCATGGGAGTCAGTGGCGCTGCGGGGTTGGGGCAGAACATTCGTCAAACAACGGGACTGTTGAGTCGCTGGTGGTCTCTTGCGTACGACGGCGAATGGTTCCCGAGGTTCCTGGCTGCTCGATCGATGTTGGGGACAGCCAGGGTGGTCGTCACCTTTTGGTGTGCTGTGTTCGTGGCACTCGCCGTACTGGCTCAATTCGTGAAGGGTGGCGCAACCGAGCTCCCTGAACGGCTCGCGGCGGGCGCAGCATGCATGATCGCGCTCTACTGCATGATTCGCTGGTCACTCGGACGGTCTTGGCCGAGTCACCATCAATCCGTTCGTTTCGTTTCGCTCACCAATATCTGCTTGTCCTTGATACTTCTCGCCGGAATCCATTCGAGCTTCCTGGCATTGACCGGCACCGTCCTGTTCGTGGTCGTCGCGAACTATTCGTCGGTATTCCACAGCCCTCGAATAGTCACCGCACAGATCACCGGCGCGCTGTTCGTCGTTGCGCTACTGACAATTCGAGCTGTAACCGATCCGGATACCGACTCTTCGCTGTCGGTGTCCACTGGATTCGTCATCGGGTGTGTTATCGCTTCAGCTTCGATGACCGTGCATTTCCTCGTCCTGTATTTGACCGACGACGCACGACACTCTTGGCGTGATCCACTCACCGCTGCCCTGAATCGACGTGGGCTGCACAGTGTCTGGCAACAGTTGTTCGGTGTCGGCGAACTCCAAGGACACGTAGTCCTTGCGGTGGTGATCGATGTCGATTCGTTCAAGAGCGTCAACGACAAACTGGGTCACGCGGAAGGCGATCGGATGCTGGTGACAGTCGGCCGGCGCCTGAACTCGGTGGTCGGAGAGGTCGGACTGGTTGCGCGGACTGGCGGCGACGAGTTCGTGATTCTCATGCCCGTGGAGCCACGTCGCATCGAACAAACCGTGGTGGACATTCACAATTCGATATCGCGGCCCGCCGGCCGGCAGTCGATTTCCGTGAGCGTCGGAGCCAGCGTGTGGCTGTCCTCGACAATCCCGGACGCTTCGGGAACCATCGATCGGATTCTTGCCGACGCCGACAACGCGATGTATCGGGCGAAACGACGAGGTGGAGACCAGGTAGCTTGGGCAGTAACGCATCTGAGCTGAATCGACACGATTACCTGTCGATCGAATTCAGAGCGCCGCTTCGCTGTCGTTCGCCGGATCCAGCTGATCCTGGGTTGCCGCCCAACTCGCCAAGAGTTTGAGTGCGTCAGCCGTGGGCGTCCCCGGCGCCGCGGTGTAGACCAGCAGTGTCAGCCCGGGATTGGACGGCAGTTCCATCGCCTCGAAGTTCAGCTCCAGGTCGCCGACGACGGGGTGACGAACCTTCTTGAATCCCGTCCGATGAAAGCGCACATTGTGTTTCGCCCACCGGGTGCGGAATACCTCACTGCGAGTGGCAAGTTCACCGATGAGCTCGGTCAGCGCCCTGTCATGGGGATTGCGCCCCGCTTCCGAGCGGAGCATCGCGGCGATGTCGTCTGCCGCGCGCTCCCAATCCACGAAGAAGTCCTGCGATGCCGGGTCCAGGTACACGAACCGGGCGTTGTTCGCCGGCCTACGTGGATCGGCCAACACCGGCGAATACAACGCGCGCGCCATACGATTGGCCGCCAGCATGTCGTGCCTGGCATTACGTACCCACGCCGGCGCGTCGGTGATGGCGTCGAGTATCTGCTGAATCGCCGGGCTCACGCCCTTGGGGGCGGGCCGCTTTCTACTCGGTGCGCCTGCACTGGCGGCCTTCGCGAGGTCGTACAAATGGGCAGTTTCGGCTTCGTCGAGTTGCAGTGCTCGGGAAAGGCTTTCGAGCACCGAGTCCGACGCTCCCGCCAGATTTCCGCGTTCCATGCGCACGTAGTAGTCGATGCTCACACCGGCGAGCAGAGCGACTTCCTCACGGCGCAACCCCTTGACGCGACGGTTCCCGCCGTAGGCCGGCAGCCCTGCCTGCTCGGGTGTGATGCGAGCACGACGGGAGCTGAGGAATTCGCGGATCTCGGCTCGGTTGTCCATGCAGTTCACGTTACTCGAGCGGAGAAGACCGAGGGAGGTACTGCCGTTACCTGGAACAACAGACACTCCCGCGCCCGCGAGGCGCGGCGTTGACTGATTGCAGTCGACCGGTCCACGCCGAAACGTCGACTTCGAAGCACGCGACACCAGAAGCAAGAGGGGACACCATGCGAGCAACCATCATGTACGGCGCCGGAGACGTTCGAGTCGAGACCGTGCCCGATCCGGCACTGCAGCAGCCGACGGACGCGATCGTGCGGGTCGTCAGGGCGTGCGTTTGCGGCTCTGACCTGCACCCTTACCACAACATGCCGGCCACGCCCGGTGGTTCCCCGATGGGCCACGAATTTGTCGGAGTGGTCGAAGAGACCGGTCGCGAGGTGTCCACGTTGAAGAAGGGCGACTTCGTCATCGCCCCCTTCGCCTGGTCCGACGGGACGTGCGACTTCTGCCGCGAAGGCTTGCAGACGTCTTGCCGACACGGTGGATTCTGGGCCGGAAACGGGATCGGAGGCGGTCAGGCAGAGGCCATCCGAGTGCCGTTGGCAGACGGCACCCTGGTCAAGGCGCCGGTCGGTGAGGATTCCGAACTCCTACCGTCACTGCTCACACTCTCCGACGTCTTCGGCACCGGCTATCACGCGGCGGTCAAGGGTGGCGTCAACCAACGCACGACGGTCACGGTCATCGGCGATGGAGCCGTGGGGCTGATGGCAGTGCTCTCCGCCAAACGCCTCGGCGCCGAGCGCATCATCCTCATGGGGCGCCACAAGACCCGCACGGATCTCGGTCTCGAGTTCGGAGCCACCGACGTGGTTGCCGAACGTGGAGATGAGGGCATCGAGAAAGTCCGCGAACTGACCGGAGGCGACGGCACTCATGTCGTCCTCGAAGCGGTAGGTCACATGCCTGCCTACGAGCAGTCGCTCGGAGTTGTCCGACCGGGCGGCGTCATCAGCCGAGTCGGGGTACCCCAATACGAAGAAGCTCCAATCGGATTCGGGACACTCTTCGGACCCAACATCACACTCACCGGTGGACCGGCCCCGGTGCGCGCGTACATCGAAGAGCTGATGCCGGATGTGCTCGATGGAAAGATCGAGCCGGGCAAGGTCTTCGACCACACCGTCGGACTCGACGACGTAGCGGAAGGCTACCGAGCCATGGACTCCCGTGAATCGTTGAAGGTCCTCGTCCGCCCGTAGTCCACCACTTGCGAAAGTCCACCACTTGCGAAGAAGATGCGCGTGACCCACATTGCCACCCGTCCTGTTGCCGGTCGCATCAATCCCACCGCGATCCTGGCGATCATTCTGATCAGCTATTTCATGATCCTGCTCGACAATTCGATCATCTTCACCGGGCTACCCAGCATCCAAAGCAGCATGGGTTACTCGGCAACCGGGCTGTCCTGGGTCCAGGACGCCTACACCCTGGTGTTCGGCGGGCTTCTCCTGCTGGGTGCTCGTCTCGGGGACATCTTCGGCCGTCGTCGCGTATTCGTGGCCGGTCTCGCGATTTTCGCGATTGCGTCGTTTCTCGTCGGGGTCGCGCCGAACGGTTGGTGGCTCATCGCAGCGCGCGCTCTCCAAGGCGTCGGAGCAGCAGTGGTCGCCCCGGCGTCGCTGTCACTGCTGACCGCCAGTTTCCCGCCCGGCCCGGAGCGAACGCGCGCTGTTGCCTGGTACGGCGCTGCTGCGGGAATAGGCGCCAGCCTCGGACTCGTGATCGGCGGCGCCCTTGCCGACTGGGTGTCTTGGCGCGCAGGCTTTTTCATCAACGTTCCGATCGGTATCGCGATGATCGCTCTCGCTCCCCGGTTCATTCCGGAAACCGAGCCCAACTCCGGACGTTTCGATGTGGCCGGCGCTGTTCTCGCCACACTCGGGATGACCGCGCTCGTCTTCGGCACCGTCAACTCGGCCGAAGCGGGGTGGACCTCACCGATCACCGTTGCGACACTGGCGGCCGGGGCGATACTACTGACCTTGCTCTTCCTCAACGAAGCGAGAGCGGAGCAGCCGATCATGCCACTGAGGTTGTTCCGTAGCCGGGAGCGATCCGGGGCGTACGCCGCCCGAATGCTCTATCTGGGTGCCATGATCGGATTCTTCTACTTCACGACTCAGCTACTCCAAGGCGTCATGGGCTTCAGCACGTTCCAAGCAGGCATCGCCTTCTTCCCGATGACGATCGTCAATTTTGCTGTGGCGATGCTTATTCCGCGACTGACACCGCGATTCGGAAATTCCGCAATTCTGTCGGTTGGCATTGCCGTCACCCTAGCCGGGATGGCGTGGCTCAGTCTGGTCCATCCCGGAAGCACGTACCTCACTGCGATAGCACTTCCGATGATCTTGATCGGCGCCGGACAGGGGTTGGCTTTCGCCCCACTGACTTCTGCTGGCATCTCCGGGGTACAGGCCGAAGATGCCGGTGCCGCATCAGGATTGGTCAACACTGCACATCAACTGGGCAGTGCTCTCGGACTCGGCATCCTCGTCGCAGTCTCCGCGGGCGCCGGATCCTCTGCCGACGACGCTACAACGGCACTCACCGATCACGTATCAACGGCTCTCACCGCAGGCACCGCCCTGCTCGCCGCTTGTCTCGTCATCGTCCTCGCACTGATCGTCCCGGCTACGAGAACGCGAAGTACCGCAAAGCAATTCGACCAGGAGAAAGGAAGCCGAGATGTCGCACTCGTGGACCGAGGCTGAACTGACCAAGATCGGCGACGCCGAGGAGTTGCAGGTCTCCTCGTACCGCCGAGACGGAACCGCAAGGCCGTACGTCACGATTTGGGTTGTCCGTACCGACAACCAACTGTACGTTCGCTCGGCCTACGGAACCGACAACCCGTGGTTCGTCCGAGCAACGGCAAGTGGAACGGGCCGAATCCGAGCAGGAGGAATCGAGCGGGACGTGGCGTTCGAGTCCGCCGCACCGGATGCCCACTCGTCGATCGACTCCGCCTATCACACCAAGTACGACCGCTACGGCCCGCAGATCGTCGGCTCCGTCACCGGCCGCGCCGCCGCACCCAACACCATTCGACTTGTTCCGCTGACGCAGAACTGAACCGCCCCTTTCGATTCCGAGGAGACCTCATGGAAATCTTGAAGCCCCAGCCCACGAGCAAAGCACCCAACGACTGGTTCACCGGCGACGTCTGGTGGGACGTCATCTACGCCGGCCAGGAGCCGTCGAGGATGCGCGCCAACATGGTTCGCTTTGCACCGTGCGCGCGAACCGACTGGCACTCCCATGCAGTCGGACAGACCCTCCACATCGTCTCCGGTACCGCGCTGGTTCAAGCTCGCGGCGGCGAGATCGTCGAAGTCCACCCGGGTGAGACCGTCTACACCCCAGCGGGAGAGGAACACTGGCACGGCGCGGCACCCGACCGTTTCATGAGCCACCTCGCACTGTGGGAAGGACCCGGCGACGGAGGCACCGAAACTACATGGGGCGACAAAGTCACCGATGAGGAATACGGCGGTCCCCGCGCCAAACGTCGTTGAGACCGGACACCTCTCAGATACGGCGCATCACGGAAACAACTTTGCCCAGGATGACCGCGCGATCGCCGTCGATGACGCTGTACGCGGGATTGCGAGGCTCGAGGTACACGTGACCGTCGCGACGCCGGAGCACCTTCACCGTGGCCTCGCCGTCGATCATCGCGGCGACGATCTCACCGGAATGAGCTTCGTCCTGGCGGCGCACCACGACGACGTCACCGTCACAGATCGCTGCGTCGACCATCGACTCACCACGCACCCGAAGTCCGAACACCGTG
Source organism: Rhodococcus sp. MH15 (assembly GCF_019266045.1). Lineage (NCBI taxonomy): Bacteria > Bacillati > Actinomycetota > Actinomycetes > Mycobacteriales > Nocardiaceae > Rhodococcus > Rhodococcus sp. MH15. The sequence goes on along the minus strand of NZ_LPNP01000080.1, from coordinate 403,438 downwards.
CCGGAGCCGACGAGCTCGCGAGGAAGCGCAAGCACCTCGTCGGCGTGCTCCTCCGCGAGGATCGGCGCGCCGGCCGCGATGTCACCGACGACCGGAACCGTCACCGTATTCGACGACGACCGTTCCTTCGCGCCTACGAGGAACGGCCGCACGTCCAACTGCCGAGCCATGGCCGCTCCCCTACGGAGGAAGCCCTTCTCTTCGAGACTCTTGAGGTGCTTGGACACCGTCGACGTCGAGCGCAGACCAACCGCGTCTCCGATCTGCCGTGTGCTCGGCGTGCACCCGTTGGCAGCCACGAGATCCCGGATGGTCATCAGAATCTGCTGCTGGCGGAGCGGCAGGGAGGAGGCGTCGAGGCCACCGAACATGTCGAGATCGTCGTAATCGGTCACGACGAGAATCGTAGTGAGGGGTCCCGACATCCAGGCCAGGCAGCCGGAGTCTGCCAGAAACGGCACAGGCAGTTTGTTTCCCGAGCGGCGCATGGCACGCTGAGCTGATGGAGCCTCTCGAACCGATGCGCCCGGTCAGTGTTCCCGCCGACACCCATAAGTCGACGCCGATCTGGAAGTCGGCACCGGTCACTTTGGGAACGGTGGGTGTGTTTGCCTACGCATTGATGTCCGCGAGAACCGGCGTCGTCGAAGTTGCACTTGGCGCGGCGATCGCGATCGCCGGCGCCGCCCTCTACTGCATGTCAGTGATGCGCACGATCAGAGAAAACTCGTGCAGCCGCGTACCTCTGCTCGGAACCCCACCCGTCTCGCCCCGTGACGTCGACCTGCTCGCCGGGGCCGGGATGCCCTTGATCATGGGCGGATCGTTGCTGGCCATACGAGCAGCGGGATGGACCTGGCCATATCTCTATCTCGGACTGCTCGCCGTGATCATGGTCGCTACCTATGTTCTTCCCGTGGTGGTGCACAACCGACGATTACGGAAGCGAACTCACCGATCGCAAACCCCGTGACGCGGGTACGTCGACGCAACATCTCCAGCACATTCTCCGACGTCCCCACTGGTACGACCGGTCCATCCCCCGGTGGAGCCGACTATGCGCTGGCGGCCTTGTCTGCAGTTTCGACAAGGGTCTCGACCTTGCTGAACTGCAGCACACCGTCTTCGATCTCGGCGTCGTGCATCAGCTTGCGGTCGCGGTAGTAATTGTTGACCACTTTCCACGCACCGCGGGCACCCTGACGCGGCATCTCTCCGTCGCCGCGCTGGATGTAGCCCGATGTCAGGGCTCCGCCCATGAGAGATTCTTCCGCGAAGTCCTCAGGTTCGGCGTGAACCTCGAAAGTCGTGTAGTCGCGCTTACGCATGATCTTGAGTACGCGACACAGATAGGACGCGGCCAGGTCGGCCTTGAGCGTCCAGGATGCGTTGGTGTAGCCGAGGATCATCAGGAAGTTCGGGATGTCGGAGTAGAGCACGCTCTTGTAGGCGACCGTCTCGTTGAGCTTGACGGGCTCGCCGTCGATGCTCATGGTCGCCCCGCCCAGGATCTGTACGTTCAAGCCGGTCGCCGTGACGATGACGTCGGCCTCGATTTCGCGGCCCGACTCGGTCACGATGCCCTTCTCGGTGAACGTGGCGATACGGTCGGTGACGATGTCGGCCTTGCCGCTCTTGAGCACCTTGAACAGGTCCCCGTTGGGAACCACGCACAGGCGCTGATCCCACGGGTTGTAATTGGGGGTGAAGTGACGCAGGTCCACGTTCTTGCCGAGTTGCAAGCGGATCTGGGTGAGGAACAGCTTCTTCGCCAGCTTCGGATTGGTACGTGAGAGCTGAAAGCTGGCGCGTTGCAGTGCGATATTGCGGGCTCGACCGATCTTGTAAGCGATCTGGTCGGGAACGCGTGCAAGCTTGAGACCCTTGGCCACAGGGTCCTCGGACGGTAGCGCCTGGATCCACGTGGGCGAGCGCTGCAGCATGGTGACGTGACCGGCAGTGGGGGCCATCGACGGGATCAGGGTGATCGCGGTGGCACCGGAACCGATGACCACTACCTTCTTTCCGGTGTAATCGAGATCCTCCGGCCAGTGCTGCGGGTGCACGATCTGACCGCGGAAGTCGCCCTCACCGGGGAAGGCGGGGCGGTATCCCTTGTCGTAGTTGTAGTAACCACAGGCGCCGACGAGGACGTTCGCGGTCCACGTCTCGGTCTCCCCCGTCGCCTCGACCAGGACGGTCACGGACCACTGAGCAGTCGCGCGATCGAAGTCCATTGCCACGACCTTGCGGCCGAAGTTGATGTGGTCGGTGACGCCGTATTCCTTGGCGGTTTCCTCGACGTAGTCACGGATACTGGCGCCGTCTGCGAGCACTTTGGTTCCGATCCACGGACGGAAACCGAATCCGAAGGTGAGCATGTCGGAATCCGAACGGATGCCGGGATACTTGAACAGGTCCCAGGTGCCACCGATGTTCTCGCGGCGTTCGAGGATCGCGTAAGTGCTTCCGGTCTGCTCACGAATGAGGTGGCAAGCCGCGCCGATTCCGGACAAGCCAGCGCCGATGATCAGTACGTCGACATGCTGTGTCATGAGGAAACTCGTTTCGTCGGTCGTCGCGAAGCTACTTCTGGCGTCGGCAGTGACCGAGAACGATCGGCCGGTTCAGGCCGGGTTCCCTAAGGTCAGCGCCAATGAACAGGGTATGTGCAACTGACGGTAACAGTCAATATCTCGACCCGGCCGCGTACGGAACATTGAGGCGCGACGCACCGGCCTCGCGGAAACTCGATCGAGACGCCTGAATGCCTCGAGCCATTGGGGAGTCGTTCACGTCGTCGACGGAACGCCTAATGGCTCGTCTACGCGGGATACTCATCGCCCAAATATTCAGCGCCCTAGCATAATTCGAAGGTCCACGATCAGGTGTCGAACGCGCGAGTTTCCATGGGAGGACGGGCAACTGCGATATCGCCGTAACCTTCGTGCGCATCAGCGGAAAGGTCACTGCGATAGCTAACCTGCTGACGAAACCACGCTGAAAGCAACGGTTTTGGTTTCGCAGCGAAGAGAGCGGGCGGAGTGGACCTCCACCGGAGATGTAGTCGCTATGACACTCTCCAGCACAGTCACCCTGTACACCACTCATAGCGATCGAGAGTTCGCCAATGCAATCGCTGCCGGAATCAGCGCCAGGGCTTATTCCGAGCCACAAACCGCAGACATGAGCCTGTTAAGGCATCACACCAGCGATCACGGTAGAGCGCTCGTTCTCCTACCACTCGGGGGCGTCGATTGGCAGGTGAAGGAGCTCTCCGCGCTCGAGGGATCGGTCCTGGTCGGCGATCTCAGTAGCGGCAACTCCATGATTCGGGGGCTCGCAGCGGGCGCCCACGCCGTGCTCAACTCTCAACTGCCATTCGCATCCCTGCTCGATGAGCTGCAGGCCGCGATCAACCCCAACTCCGCTCGGTCTGCACACGACAAGTCCTCGCTCGTACAACGCATCCGGTTGCGCACCGAAGAATTCGCACGAATCAGCAGTCTCACCGATCGCGAGTTCGAGATCGTGGGTCTTCTTTACGGAGGCTCGAATGTCGACTCGATTGCTCGAACCGCCCACATCGCACCGACCACGGTGCGCGCCCACATCCGAAGCATCCTGCAGAAACTGGGGGTGCATTCCCAGCTGGAGGCATGCGCGATGCTCCGCCGCTCTGGTCACGACGCACGCAGACACCCACTGGAACTTCGGATCGGACGCTTCTAGCAGGAAGTGCCCCAGACACACTCGCTGAGATGGGGTGCCGCCCCTGATCGAACTCGACCTTCGAAAAGATCGTCAATTTTGACGATTCGATGACGCGCCCGGACGTCGAATATTAGGTCCTACACGACACCGAAGACACGAGTGAACATCGAAAGGTGCATTCAATCAATGGAATACACACGCACAGTGCCGCGGCATCTTGTCCACAGACATGCTGTTGCCGAGGTTTTCTTGACGGACTACCGGATCGAATCGGACTCGGCGTACCAGGTTGCTGTGCAACTCCCGGTCTCGCACCGGATATTCGACGTATCGAGCGAGCAACACGATCCGCTCGGGGTGGCAGAAGCATTTCGACAGGCAGTGGTGCTTCTGTGCCACACCCGATACGAGATTCCACTGCACTACAAGTTCCTCATGGAAACGTTCAGCTTCGAGATGCTGGACGCGCTCGACGTGCAATCAGTCGCGGAGCCGTTGAGTTTCTCGATGACAGTGGACAACCTCACTCATCGCGACGGAGCGGTTTCGGGGGTCGAAGTGTCGGGGATCCTCAGCGAGGGCAACCGGCACGTCGCCAGATGCAACGCTGTTGCGCGAGGAGTCAGCCCCGAGGGATACCGTCGAATTCGGCAAGGACGAGAAGACCACCGCCCGAGCCGGCGCATCCTTCCTTCCGGAGCCGCGGTGGTCGGATCGGAGCGAGTCGGACGCCTAACCGATGGAGATGTGCTCATCAGCACTGATCCTGCTCGGCACGCGATGTTCTGCGCTCCCGATCCGCGCAACCACTCCCTTTTCGACCACCCCGTCGACCACATCCCAGGAATGATTCTTTTCGAGGCCGCCCGACAAGCGCTCCGATTTCACATCGGCAACCCAGCAACAAAGATCGCCTCGCTCTCGGCGGTCTTTCCGAGGTTCACTGAATGGGAAACGCCGTGCGAGGTGTCAACGATCCCCCTTGACGCGTCGGGCCATGTGCACCGAGTTCGGTTCACTCAAGAACTGGAAACCACCGCGGAACTCGAAATTACAGTTGCGGACCAATCATGAGAGGGAACGAACACGTTCTTCTCGTCGCGTCTTCCACGTCAAGCGCTCGGTGCTTCCCACTCTCTCGGTGCAAGCGCCGCCAGTTGCATGACGTGCGCCAACTTGTCCTCGCGGACGATCGTTGGCAGCACCAGGTTCCACATCTGACTCAACCGCTCGTACAGATCGGTTCTGCCCGTCAGCATTTCCGAGAGAATCTGCACTCCGGTGAACGACCCCACCACAAATCGAGCCAACGCGTCGATATCGGTGCCCGGGACGATATCGCCGGCTTCGGCCGCTTGGGTTGCCACCTGCTTGATAGCCTCGATCCAATCGAGGTACGGCTGTTCGATGGGGCCTTGAATACTGCCGATCTCCATCGTCAACCGCATGCCACCTCGCGCGATGGGCTCGGTCACAAGCTGCCGAGCCATCTCCTGCGAAACGAGCACCAGGGTTTCGACCGCGATGTCGGAGTGCGCAGCAACCCGCCGGGTACCCTCCATCGCCATACCGTGCTGCGCTGCGATGACCGCGTGCGCAAGCTCCTCCTTGGACGCGAAGTGAAAATACATCGCCCCCTTCGACACACCCCCGTGCTGCAAGATCGTGCCCAAACTGGCGGAGTACCCGAACTTCTCGAAGCTCTTCGCAGCACCCAAAATGACGGCCTGGCGCGTCAGGACAGCACGCTCCTGCATGATCTACCCAGCTCTCGTTGCCGACGGAATGAATCTCAACGATACGTCGAAAGAGCCCGCAGCAACGCTCTCGACACGGACACACCGTGACGACTCTGGTACTCGGGGCCACTGGTTTCATCGGCTCGGCAGTGATGAAACAGCTGGTTTCCCGCGACGGAAACGCTGCAATCGGTTTCGTTCGCACGGCCACCGCAGCCAAACAGTTCGGCCGTGAAGGAATCGCCACCGTGATCGGCGACATCAACGAAAGTGCTTCTCTACGAGTTGCAATGAGTCAGGCGTCGACCGTTATCTGTTGCGTGTCGTACGTGGGCGACGACGAACAACAGTGCGTTCACGTCAACCAACACGGCGTACAGAACGTTGCGTCGATGGCCGCCACCGTCGGCGTCGAACGCTTGCTCTACGTCAGTACCGCGGCCGTGTACGGGCCGGGACCGTTTCGAGACTTGCCGGTCAACGGCGCACCTCTCAGCCCCTTCTCACCTGCCAGTCGCACGCGCGCTCTCGCCGAGAAGTTCGTGCGCGACGCCGGAGGCCTGGTCGTCCGGCCGCATCTCGTGTACGGACCCGGCGACAGATGGTTTCTTCCGACACTGACGCGAATTGTCTCTCGCCTCGACTCGATCATCGACGGCGGTAGCGCTGTCCTGTCGGTAGTCGACGTAGACCTACTCGCCCGATCCATCTACGAGTTGTCGGTAGAACAGCAATTTCGCTACGGCTCAACACTTCACGTCAACGAGCCTGTCCCGCGGACAGTCATCGACCTTCTCGAGCAACATGCGCGGGAGACCAACTGGACTCTGCCCCAGAACTCTATCCCCCGCGCCGACGCGGTGAAAGCTGCTGCCCAGCTGAGTCTCGACATGCACCAGATCGACATGATCAGCCTCGATCACTGGTTCCGGTCGAGACTGTACTGATGGCACACGGATCACTCTCGCCAAAACACCTGTCTCCCAACATTTTCAGCCCTCCCTATTGTTCAGCCTCAGCAATCAATACGACCTATTTCGCAGTCACCACAGGCGAACAGAGAGCTCTGATCGACGAAAACCACGGCTGCACAAAGACGGCAGTGATCGCGCACACCAAAGAAGCGGCGTTCACGCGACTGGCAGCAGCCTGGGGCTCCCTTCCGTCCGCCTTCGCCGCCGAATGCAGTTTGTGACGATCTAAGTCGTGCGCGACTAAAGGGCCAGGAGCTCTGACATCACGGGAGAAGGCTCTCCATCTCGCTGACCTCGGCTACCGTCATCTGAACCAGAAAACGGGAGAACAGATGCTCACTGCGGATATTTTGCTGTCGGGCCCGCGCGGACGCCGGATGCTGCTCGCGTATGCGATCGACGCCGAACGCGCCCTGCGTCCCGAGCCAGGCGACGACATGTTCCGCATCAACGCTCACCGGGCGGCGTATCACCTCGACGTCGGACAAGGAACCTCCCGAGTGTTGTTCGGCCCGGGCGCCGAAGAGGCCCGGCAGACCATAGTCACCGCGGAGGGCGTGGCGCGCAGCCTCACGGAAATATCGCTCCCCGACGTCACCGCCGTCGATCTACGCTCCGCCCTCGCAGAAGCGGTCGATGCGGCGCGTTACTGGCAGGATCCCGACGGAGAAGACGTCCTCGTCGCCACCGAAGTTATGCGAGATGAGCTTCGACGCGTCGCCGAGCACATCGCCGGCTCCGAATGCGCGCGGTGGTGGTCAACCTCGCTCGCCTCATCCGACCAATGGTCGATTCTGAGCAGAGGTGAGGAATCTCCGGACACAGACGAAGTGCCTGCTGCGCAACAACTCCTCAGCGAGTGGCGCACGAGCACCCTGGAATCGGAAGCGAGAGCTGAACGTGACCGCCCGGTGGACCCCGCGGCGAACTGGTCAGGTTATTGGTGGTCGAATCCACCCACTCAGGGTTCGACGAGGGCGCTGTTCGACGGGACTCCGGCGGGCTTGTGGTTCGTCGAAGACAGCATGGGATGGGAACGGGTCGTCGTCCGAGCATTGCGGCCACCGACTGGCGCACGCATCTACGAGATCGACAGCGCGCAAGCCTGGTCGGAGCTGTGCAGACGGTTCCCGCTCGAGGTCACCGCAGAAACGCGGCAGGTTTGGTATCGGACTACCGGCCGATCAGGCAGGTGGGTCATCCCCGACTGGGTGCAGGTCGCGGAAAGATTTGAGGGAGTGCACCTTACCGTGACGGGATACCTCGCGGCAGCAGGAACCGCGGTCAAGGTCGATACCGAGACGGCGAGCGTCATCGCGGGCTGGGCACCCGACGAAACATACTGGTTCACCGATGCTGCCACCTACATTTCCGAGCCGTGTGCTTGGGTGCTGCACGACGGCCCGGAAGTGACCGACCAGCCCGCATGGACGCTGGAATCGCAGCAATGACCCGCACGTGAGGGTCTGCTAGGCATGAGCTTCCGTGAGGAATCGATCGCAGTTGCCCTCCGAGTCGAGTCAACTACCCCGTGCGCGGTCGGCAGGAGCACTCACGTGCACGCAGACATGCGGAAGGGCGGTACCCCGCCCAGGCCGATCCGAACCCGAGTGCCCTAGATCACAAAGGTAAACCTATCCACAAATCGCCAAATGTCCTACATTTGACTCATGCCGGGTTCCCGTATCGCACCCACCGCACGCAACATCCCACTTTCAGTGCAGATCGCGGAACAACTGCGGTCCCAGATCACTTCTGGCAACTGGGAATTAGGGGAGAAGATCCCCGGCGAGCATCAACTTGTCGAAATGACCGGCGCGAGCCGCAATACAGTCCGGGAGGCCATTCGCGGCCTCGTCCATGCCGGCCTCCTCGAAGCACGCCCGGGAGACGGAACCTACGTCTGCGCGAGCTCAGAACTCGAAATTGCACTTCAAAGACGTGCAGCGGCGGAGAACGTGCTCGAAATCTTCGAAGCCCGTGAAGCTTTGGAGCTCTACGCCGCACGACTCGCTGCCGAACGAGCCCTGCCCGAAGACATCGACCGCATGACTCGGGCTTTGGATCGCCGAGACGCTGAGCCCGACGTCGCCAAATCCGTCGAGTACGACCTCGACTTCCACCTGGAGATGTTCGCAGCGAGCGGGAACCAACTGATAGCGGACATCTACCGCAGTCTCGATCGCTCTGACACCATGAGCATCCCACAAGGTAAGTCCGACAAGGAGACTCGACAGCTATTCATCGGGCCTTGGACCGACGACGACCCACACCGGCAGCTGCTTGCGGCCATCCGTGACCGCGATCCGGACGGCGCAGCCGCCGCAGTGGTCCGACTGATGGACCACAGCCGATCCCTCTTTCTGCAAAACATGCCGAAGTAGCTGACACACAAGAGGTTCAGCGCACAGACAATCTCAGAAGGGCACACCTATGGCTAACGTCATCTCCGACACCGAAAACGTGGCGTCTGCCCCGAGCGCGATACCGATAATGCGCCGAGGACTCGTTATCGCTGGCATTCTTCTCATCGCAGCCAATCTTCGAGCCTCAATCACAGTCGTCGGCCCGCTACTCGGTGAGGTACGCACCGATCTCGATATCTCGTCGACAACAGCATCAGCGCTGATCAGCCTTCCACTGCTGTGCTTCGCAGTGTTCTCCCCCGTTGCCCCGGTCATCGCAGCTCGGTGGGGAGTGGAACGGACACTCGCAGCAGCACTCGGCATGCTCGCCTTAGCGATCGTGATCCGCTCTGTTCCGTGGATGCCTGCGCTGTGGATCGGTACCGTATCGCTCGGCATGACCATCGCAACAATGAACGTTCTACTGCCGGCGCTCCTCAAACGAGACTTCCCGACCGAAGCCGGCCGTTTGACCGGCATCTTCTCGGCGGTCTCTGCAGCCGTCGCCGCAACCGCATCCGGACTTGCCGTGCCGATCGCCGGTCTCACCGATCACGGTTGGCGGATCGCATTCGGAATCTGGGCTGCTATGGCTCTCATAGGATTTGGGGTGTTCCTTCCCCAACTTCGCCGACGCACGCTTCCGAAACACGATCACGCTGCGGCTTTGGATCCCCATCCAGGCGGCCATCGCTCCCCCTGGCGCTCAGCACTCGGGTGGCAGATCACAATATTCATGGGCGTCCAATCTCTCTTCTTCTACACCGTTCTGACATGGTGGCCCACCATTGAAGAATCACACGGCACTACCGCGGCTACCGCCGGACTGCATCAAGGCATCATGCAAATATTCTCGATCGTCGGCAGCCTCCTCACAGCAGTGCTCCTGCACAAACTGCCCAAGGATCAGAGAGGAGCCGTCCTCGGGCTGGTGTCGGTCGCCGCAGTGGCAGTTCTCGGCCAACTCCTCCTCCCCTCCTGGGCCCTGCTGTGGAATGCATTCCTCGGCATCGGCATCGGCGGATCGATTGTCATTGCCTTGTCCTTCTTCGCAATACGCACTGTCAATCACGGTCAAGCAGCGGCACTCTCGGGTATGGCACAGTCCGTCGGATACCTTCTGGCCGCCACCGGTCCCCTCGTTTTCGGTGCACTGCACGACGCCGTCGATTCCTGGACGACTCCGCTGATCGCGTTGCTGGTGCTGCTGGCCGTGCAACTCGTCTTCGGCTCCCTCGCCGGCCGCAACAAGACACTGGGATAAGCGAACCACGGTCGCCTCGAATCCACCCACCAACCTCCCCAGACCCGTGCCGCGACCCGAACTGTCGTCGACGTGCTGAGGTCCGAGGATGTCGACGAGACAGCGGGGCGCTCAACGGCCTACCGAATTGCACCCGGCCCATCCCCGACTGGTGGATCGGAGCCGGAAGTCGATAATGAGGGCATGAACGAGACACAACCCCACAACCTCGAACGAGAGCGCTGGCGCACGCTGCCAACTCCACCGTCGACCGAGTTGATCGAGATGGTCGGGGACGGACCTTCGAGCGCAGACTTCACCCCTGCTGCACCAGTGGCACAGCAGGGGTGAGACAGTCACGACATTCCGGTATCGCGCAGCGTGATGTTCAACCGTCCGGACGGCAGACCTATGTCGGGACTTGCACTTCCCGCAATAACTTTCGGCACTCCGTGATATGCGAACCGAGACTCTCCACCGAAGACGAAGAGATCACCCGAATGGAGTTCGACATCGGTGTACGGCTTGTTCCGGTTCTCGGAATTCCCGAATCGAAAGACACAACTCTGCCCGACACTCAGTGAGACGACGGGAGCGTCGCAGCGCTCGTCCTTGTCCTGGTGCATGCCCATCCGAGCGCCCTCGTCGTAGAAATTGATCAGCGCGGTGTCCGGCGTGTACCGCTCCCCCGCAGTCGGATCATCATAGGCAGCGGCAACTGCGGCCCGGCCGAGATCGACGAGCCAGTCAGGCACCGCTGCGACAGGCGCACCGCTCACGTCGTCGGCGGTGCGCGTGTACTTGTACGGCTGCCAATGCCAACCGAGACAGACTGTTTGCACCGACATCTTGTGCCCACCAGGGACAACAGCGGAGCGCATCGGTACGGGTGCGGTCGCCCACCGTCGGCACTCGGCCACCAAGAAGCGTTGCTGTTCGACGCTGAGCCAATCCGGAACGAGGATCGCCCCCGGCGCCACTTCCAATCGTGGCCGAGGAATCAGAGCGTTCATGGTTTCCACGCTAATCGGTTTCGAAGCATTGACACCCTCGGCATGGGCTCGTATCGTAATCAACAGGTTGGTTGATAAAGGAGATGGTTGACAAGTGATCGTGGATCCAGGGGCAGACGAGCGTCTCGACAAAGCGTTCATGGCGCTTGCCGACCCGGTACGACGGCGGATCATCGCCCGCCTGAGCACCGGCCCCCAAACGGTCAACGAGTTGGCCGAGCCGTTCGAGATCACGAAACAGGCCATCTCCAAACATATTCAGGTACTCGAAGCCGCGGGTTTGGTCACTCGCAGCCGCGAAGCCCAGAGGCGGCCGGTACATCTCAACGCCGCAACTCTCGAGGCTTTGACCGCCTGGATCGACCGCTATCGACTGATCCACGAACAACAGTTCCGCAAGCTCGATCACCTACTCAGCACCACACAGAAGGAGACTTAGCCATGGCTACCACCAATCCCGTCACCATCACGGCTCCTGAGGGCGTGCCGTACATCGACATCACCCGCGAATTCGACGCACCCGTCAGTGCCGTCTTCGCAGCTCATTCGAATCCCGATCTGGTCAAGCAGTGGCTCGGCCCCAACGGATACGAGATGGAGATCGACGAATACGAGTTCGTGAGCGGCGGTCGATACAAGTACGTCCATCGCAACCCCGAGGGCGAAGAGTTCCGGTTCAACGGTGTATTTCACGTCGTTCGCGAGAACGACTTTGCCATCCAGACCTTCGAATACGAGGGATTTCCCGACGTCGTCAGCATCGAATCAATCACGTTCGAGGATCTGGGCAACGGACGCACCCGCCTCTCCGGCCATTCCGTATATCCGAGCCTCGAAGCGCGAGACGGAATGATCGAGAGCAATATGGAGCTCGGCGTCACCGAAGGTTACGAACGCCTGGACAAGATCGTCGCGCAACTCTGACCACCTGTTTGCCCGAACCTCCTCAGTGAAAGGCAGTTTCATGGACTGGACCCTCGAAGTAGTCATCGTTCCCGTCAGTGACCTCGACCGCTCCATCGAGTTCTACCGTGACAAGGTCGGTTTCGATCTCGACCACCACACCGTCAACGAACACATGACGGTCGCCCAGCTCACTCCGCGTGGTTCGGGCTGCTCGATCGTCATCGGGAACCTGCCGTCGCAGACCGAGATGACCCCTGGTTCGTTGAAGGGATTGCAGTTGGTCGTGGCCGACGCTGCAGCGGCTCGCCAGGAGCTCATCGACCGCGGCGTCGATGCCAGTGAGGTCACCGTCTTCGACGAGCGTGACGGGGGCACCTTCTTCGGATTCGCCGACCCGGACGGTAATACCTGGGCTGTCCAGCAGCTGAAGGTCCGCGGCGACAAGCCGCTCATTCCGAAGGAGTACCGCGACCGCTTCGGCGCGTAGCAACTGCCTTCCAGGCTGCGTAACCTTCGGGCATGCAGACGGCACAGGGGCGATAGCCGGCCGCAATCGCGGTCGGCTCGTCCGCGAAGAACACCCGACTGGCGACATACCCGCCACGCGCGATTGCCTGCGCGGCCCCTCGACAGTCGAGTCGCCCGTAGATCTTCGTTTTCCGGTGCCCGCCAAGCACACCGGGCGTCGAACTCTCGTAGGGTTTGTTGCGAGCGTCGCGGAGAATGTACGTCTTACTCGGCATCGTGAAGCACCAATCCCAATGTTCGACGCGTACCCGAGTGCACCACGCTGACACCATGTCGCACAGGGGCTCTCGACCACCCACGAGAACTCTGCACCGGTCGATCCCGCGTGGTGAAGATCAACGCGTGACCTTGCTCGAGAACTGTCACCGTCCCTTTCGACTGGGCGCGCGGCCGCTGTTCCACGAGCAAGAACTCGCCGCCGACGTGGTCGATGCGAGGTCTGTCGAGCCCGATCACGACTTGCAAGGGAAACACCAACTCTCCGTACAAGTCCCGATGCAATGCATTCCAGTCACCAGGTCCGTAGGACAGAAGGATCGGGGTAGGGCGATTCTGACCGGCGTCGTGACACTGATCGATCCATTCTTCGAAAGAATCCGGCCACGGTGCACCCTCACCCAGCTTGAACGCCCACTCCCGCGCCACGGGCAGGAGGTGTCGGTAGAAGGCGGATCGCATAGCCGTGATCGGCTCCGGTACGGGATCACCGAAGTACCGGTACTCCCCTTGACCGAAGCGGTATCGAGCCATGTCGACGGTGCTCCGGAACCGGTCGACCTCCGAGTACCAGGAAGCAATTTCGCGACACTCCGACTCGTCGAGTATCGGCGCCGTCTGGGCACACCCACTGGAGTCGATTCCCTCGATCAGCGCAGGCCAATCGAGGGAATCAACTCGAGCAGACAGATCGGTGAAGAGGTCCATACGTCGTAGACGACGCGGCGGTCAGGAATGTGAGAATGCCAGCAGCTGGTCAGCCAGATTGTTGTACGTACGGGCGATCCCGGCATAACTGAGCACGGGTTCCGGATTCCAGGTGCCGATCTTCCCCTCCTTCACCGCGGACAAGTTGGACCACGCAGGATTGGCGCCGAGCGTATCCAGTTGCAAACTGGACGGGCGATCGTCGAGGAAGATCATGTCGGCCGGATAGTGGTCCGCCATCTCCCAAGCCAGTTTCTCGACGTAGACCGACGATCCCGCGGCCGGATCGACGACGGCAAGGCCCAATCCCGCCAGATCTGCAAGGATCGGGAATCCCGAACGACTGACACGAATCGTGTCCGGATCTGCGGACGCGAACAAAACCTGTGAATTATTCAGCGAAGAAGCAACTTCGGAGATCCGTGCACGCGCAGCGTCGTAGTCTTTTCGCTGAGCCTCCATATCCTGGTCCGCCCCGAGTTCCACGGCGAGTTCCACGATCTCTTGCACGGTTCGGTCGATGGTTCCTGCTGCCGTTTCCACGAACAGTACTGTCGACAAGCCTTTCACCGCATCCAAGTTCGCCTCGTCGAGTAGTGCCGAACCACGCAGCTGAGGGACTATGACGACGTCCGGCTCCAGCGAAGCGATCTTCTCGAGTTCCACTTGTCCCCAGAGCTGCCCGACCATGTCGGTCTTCGCGAAATCCAAATTGCCGGAGATGCTGGTGTCCGTTGATCCCGGCGATCGTGTCAGTGCCCCGAAAACTCCGACAGGCACCAGTCCGTAATCCCACAGAGCACCCGCGATACCGGTGTAGGTGACAAATGTCCTTGGTGGTGAATCCAATTCGATCAGATTGTCGCGATCATCGGTGAAGGACCAGCCTGCGTCGCCTTCGCCCCCGGCGTCTGCGTCCGAACGCGAGCAACCGGCCGCTGCCAGCGCAGCAGCCAATCCTGCTGCAGCGCCGAGGAACCTGCGGCGATTCCAGTCCATCTCGATACGCCGGTGCGGTCGTGGAGTGAACAGCGTGGTCATGTGTGTGCCCTTTCGGCGATTGATTGAACTGTTTCAGGAGTTGACGAACGAGAAAAGAGAAGGATCGACACCAAACCCGTGAGCATTCCGACGCCGGCACAGAAGACCAACGGCCACAGCAAGGCGAACTCGTCCGGACCGACGAAGAGCGAGCCGCACAACGCAATTCCGACGGCAAGCCCGAGTTGACGAGACGAGTTGGCTGTTGCCGAAGCCGTCCCGGCGCGCTCTGCCGGGGCGTCCGACATCGCGGCACCCGGCAGCACCGGCGACACCATCGCCGAACCGACACCGGTCAGAATCAGCCCGGCGATCAGTGCGGGCCAGACCGGCTCGGCGAGAACGTACAGCATGGCCACGCAACCGATTCCGCAAAGGATCGTCCCGAATCCGAGCGACAGTCGAAGGTCGACGCGCTGAAGCCGTGATCCACACAAGGCCGATACGAAGACAAAAGCGAGCGGTTGAATCGAGAGCACGAGTGCGGCCGCCGATGCCGACAGTTCCAGCCCGTTCTGCAGCCACAGTGAAAGGACTACGAGCGGGCCGTAGGCCGCGAGGTAGTACCCGAAAGCAGCGACGAGGACGCCGTCGAATTTCAGGGATCGGAACAATGCCGGATCGAGCATCGGACTGCTGCCTCGACGCTGCCAGAACACAAACGCCGTCAGCGCACCGATTGCGATCAGGAAGGCAAGAGCTGTCGACGACGAAGCCCACCCGATGTCGCCGCCCCACGTCACGCCGAGAACCGCGGCAACGGCAGCGAGGGTGAACAAAACGATTCCGGCCCAGTCGATGTTGTCGTCGCCGCGCTCACTGTCGGCGAAACAGAACACAGCCATTGCGAGCGCCACTGCGGCCACGGGGATTCCGGAATAGAAGACCGCACGCCAGTCGAAGAACTGCGTCAGCAGCCCTCCTGCAACATTGCCGATTCCCGCCGCCAATCCAGCGACGGCACCCCACGCGGCAAATGCCACGTGCCGATCGCGGCCCGAATATGCGTCGCCGAGAAGAGGCAGGAGTGTCGCGAACATCGCCGCACCGGCAATTCCTTGCGCGCCGCGAGCAACGACCAGAACCGTGACGTCCGGAGCAATCGCGCACACGGCCGTTGCAACCAGGAACACGACCAGTCCGCAGATGTAGAGGCGTTTGCGTCCCCACGC
This sequence comes from Rhodococcus sp. MH15, assembly GCF_019266045.1. Classification (NCBI taxonomy): domain Bacteria; kingdom Bacillati; phylum Actinomycetota; class Actinomycetes; order Mycobacteriales; family Nocardiaceae; genus Rhodococcus; species Rhodococcus sp. MH15. The sequence goes on along the minus strand of NZ_LPNP01000080.1, from coordinate 387,779 downwards.
ATCGCCGAGTGCGCCCATGCCCACAAGAAGCGCGGCAAGAGCCAGCGTGTAGGCGTCGACGACCCATGACATCGCGCCCGTACTGCCGTCCAAACCGACTGCGATGGCCGGCACCGCGATCGTTGTGATCGTGGCGTACGTCAGTAACAGGAAAGTTCCGATGCATGCGGCGATGAGCGGCAGCCATCGTCGTGCCGACATGGTCAACCTCCGGGTAGGGCGGTAAGTGCGCCCTAACTATGAAGGTTCAAGTCAACTTGAAGTCAAGCGCCGCTTCGACACGAATGTCGAGCTGCTCGAGCAACCACGGGCACTGCATCGGACGCTCTTGCCGACACGTCAGGTGATGCTCGAGTATCAGTTTCGCTCGGTTGGCTGCGGAGATCTGTGCCTCGAGCGTCGACACTTGATCTGCGAGAACTGTGAAGAACTGCTCGGACGTGGTGTCGGTTTCGATGAAGGACCGCACCTGCTCCAAGGACATTCCCGTCTCGGCGTACATCCGGATCAATGCCAGCCGGCGCAGCTCACGCTGCCCGTACCAGCGTTTACCGCCAGTTCGCGACCGCGCGGACAGCAGTCCTTCGTCCTCGTAATAACGCAAGGTCGACGCCGCAATTCCGAACGATTTTGCAACCTCGCCGATCGGGATCAAGTGCTCACGCATTCACCGATCGTAGGCTGAACGCGTAGGCGGTTCCGGCAGTTATGTGTGACTTGGCATACTGACTAACGGAAGGGGTCGCGTAAGTGATCTCACGGCAAAATGCTGGATGCGCTCGTTGAACGAGGGAGAGCTGTGCTGGATCCAACGCGACCTGTCGGGCCGTACTCGTCAGGAGTGCCCGCCACTGCCCTCGAAGTCCACATGCCGGACCTCGAACGCTTCGGCCTCGCCCAGTTGTGGCGTTCCGCGATCATCGCCGTCGTGTTGTCCACGTCGATCATGCTGGCACTGATCGTGTGGCCTTTCCGCAAGCGTGGACGCACGTGGGCTGACGCCGCCTCCGACGGGATGGTCGACGGCTTCATCGCGCTGGGTCCCACCTTCGTCAAGCTCGGGCAACTGGTCGCGTCGTCGTCAGGCCTGTTCCCCGCCCCCGTCGCCAATGCATGCCTACGTTGCCTCGACGACGTTCCGTCATTTCCTGCCGAGCAGGCCAGAAGCGTCGTGCACGAAGACCTCGGATACTCCGTAGACGACCTGTTCGCGAAATTCGACGACGTACCTCTCGCGGCCGCGTCGGTAGCGCAGGTACACGCGTGCGTTCTGCACGATGGCCGCGAGGCCGTCATCAAGATCCAGCGTCCGGACATCTATGCGCGGATGCTGATCGACCTGCGGGCGGCGTACTGGGGCGCGAACATCCTCGAGAAATTTGTCGAGTTCCTTCGAATTGCCAATGCCACCGCCATCATTCGCGATCTGCACAACGCCACGATGACGGAATTGAACAGCGCGGTCGAGGCCGACCGGCAAACCACTTTCCGGAACAACATCAGTGCGTTCGGCGACAACAAAGGAGTCACGACACCAGAGGTGTACTGGGACTACTGCGGCCCCCGAGTCATCTGCATGGAACGCATGCGAGGCGTTCCGCTCGATCGGTTCGTCGCCGGTCCGGACGGTATCGACGAAGCCCGCATGCTGATCCGACGCGGAGTGAAGGTCTGGCTCGAATCAGTCATCGTTCACGGTCCGTTCCACGGAGACGTACATGCCGGGAATCTGTGGGTCCTCGACGACGGCCGGATAGCGATGCTCGACTTCGGCATCGTCGGCGTCCTTCCCGAGACCTGGAGATCCATCCTTTCCGACATGTTCCGAGCGACCCTCATCGACGGTGATTTCGCCCGTGTCGCCCGCGGAATTCGATCCTTGGGATATGCAACCGACTACGAGGTCGACGACGATCAGCTCGGTATGCAGGTCGCAACGGCCCTGGCCCCGATTCTCGGCCGTGACCTGGGTGAACTCAAGCTCAGTGAATTGATCATGGCACTGATTCAGTTGGGCAAGCAGTGGGGCGTTGCGAGTCCCGAGGAATTGGTTCTTTTCGGTAAACAGCTCGGATACTTCGAACGATATGCGACGGCTTTGGCACCTGGTTGGGTGATCGGACAAGACCTTTATCTGTTCAAGAACGTTTTTCCAGAGGCAGTCGCCGAAAAGGTGCAGGAACTCGGCATCACCATGCCTGACGAATAAATTTGTCCCCTATTTCCTTATTCTGCATTTCGTCTGTCGGGGTTAGCCTGTAATGACCCACTGGCCGAGGAGCAAATGTGCAGCCACTTTCTGTAGCCCTCCCGCAAGCGTCGACAGGTCCGAGGAATAACGGGCCGAGTGTCGGCACCACCCTCGGCGCCCTCATGCATTCCACGGACAAGTCCGTGATCGAGCTTCTGGAAAGCCCGGACGGACTCGATGTCGAAATCCGTTCGATCGCCCTCGTCGAGTCCTCCGATATCGACGGCACCGACAGCCGTGGTGCGATCTCCGACATTTACCTCCCCGTGGGGGTTCCCGAATCGACGTTGACGCAGTGGTTGCGAAAGTTCGAAGGCAGGCCGGCGAGGCGTCGTCCGAAGCTCTTGCTCGTCAAGAATGCGCGCGAGGCGACGACGCTTCTCACCGCCGCACGCAACATCGGAATCGCAGTGGCCGCGGTACATCCGCAGGCTAGTTCCGGACACGTCTATTCACTCGTACAACGACTTCTGACACAGAGCATGTACCGTTCGCGGGCCGTCTCAGGAGCTGTGGCCGGTGGCGATTCGGATCTGTTCGCGCTCTCGGAGACGATCGCCGAATTGACCGGCGGACTCGTGACGATCGACGACACGGCACTCCATGTCATCGCATATTCAGCTGCTCACGAAGGTGAAGACGAACTCCGTCAGCTCTCCATACTGGGCCGGGAGTGGCCGATCGAATACACCGAATGGATAGAGCGCAGAGGCGTGTTCGAGCATCTCAGGCGATCGGACGAGGTCATCAGTCTGCCCTCCGAGCCGAGCATCGGAGCCGCGCACAGGTTGGCTGTGAGCATCACCCGCCCGGACCTGTCAGCGCCGACGGGTTCTGTTGCACACCAACACAATCTCGGCAGCATCTGGGTGCAGCGCGCCTCTGAACCTCTTTCCGACGACGCCCAAGCGGTATTGCGGGGTGCAGCGGCAGTCGCCGCACGCATTCTCATGCGAACCTTGGACGCCTCCAGCCGCGAGAATGCCCAATTGCAAAGGCTGTTCGGCGTTCGCTCCGGCGGAGTCGACATGCACTCGCTGGCCGGCTCCTTCGGCATCAACACCGACGGACCGTCTGCGGTCATCGGATTTGCGACATCACTCGCGCCCGGATCGAATCTCGATCGAATCACCAACGCCTTGCGCCTGCGCGCCAGCGCATTCCGCAGCGACGCGGTCACAACGATCATCGACAACCGGATCTACGTGCTGTTTCCTCAGGCCGAACACGAGGTCGCGATCAGCGACTGGGCTTACGACACCGTGGGAGTAGTCGAGGCCCGTGCGGGCATCAGCGTGCGCGCCGCCGTCGCGGTCCCGATCGCGCGATTGCACGGCGTACCCGAGGCGCGTCGAGAAGTGGACCGCGTGCTCGATACCACCGATGATCACGAAACCTCGAAGGTCACCACACTCGCGGCGTCACGCACCGCGGTGTTGCTGGGCGAGATACTCGACCTCGTTGCTGATCACGAGCGATTGCGGGACCCTCGTATCGACAGACTCGTCTCCTACGACGACAAGAACACCTCTGACATGCAGTTCACGCTCACGGCCTACCTGACAGCTTTCGGGGATGTGAAGAAGGCCGCCTCGTCTCTGAAAGTACATCCGAACACGCTGCGCTACCGCATTCGGCGCGCTGAACAGATCATGGGCATTTCGTTGGACGAGCCGGATACGCGACTGCTCACCGAACTGCAACTCGCCATCTTGGGACGCACCCCGGACGAGTCTGAAAGATACGAAACGTCCGATCAGTGAGATAGGCCTCGAGCCCGTCCTGAACTCTCGAGTAGACAACTGAGGAAGCCGAAGAACAACTCTTACCTCAGGAGATACCTTGCGCACTCGTGGAGCCGTCATTCGCCAAGCACCAGGCACATACGAGGTGGTCGATCTCGAACTCGATTCACCCCGCAGCGGCGAACTCACTGTCAAAATGGTCGCCTCAGGCCTGTGCCACTCGGACGATCACATCGCCAGCGGCGACCACGGAGTCGGCCGCTACCCCATCTGCGGCGGACACGAAGGCGCCGGAATCGTCGTCGAGGTCGGGCCGAACACGGAAGGATGGTCCGAGGGCGATCATGTCGTGTTCTCGTTCCTCGCCGCCTGCGGCCGTTGCCGTTGGTGTGCAAGCGGAATCCAGAACCTCTGCGACAACGGCGCCGCCATCATGACTGGCAGCAGACCCGGCGAAACCTCGAGTTACAGAATGTCTCTCGACGGTCAGCCCGTCGCACAAACCTGCGGCCTGTCCACCTTCAGTGAATACACCACGGTCAGCACTCTCTCGGCTGTGAAAGTCGACAAGCACCTGCCACTCGACGCTTTGTGTCTGCTCGGCTGCGGCGTCGGAACCGGTTGGGGCGCCGCGGTCAACTCCGCTCAGGTGTATCCCGGGCAGACTGTCATCGTCATGGGCGTCGGCGGAATCGGAATCAACGCGGTGCAGGGCGCCTCGCATGCCGGCGCCGCCCACGTGATCGCGGTGGATCCGGTTGCGTTCAAGCGCGACAGTGCATTGAAGTTGGGCGCCACCCACGCCGTGGCCACCATGGAGGAAGCCACCGACATAGCGCGCTCGTTCACCAACGGCCAGGGCGCGGATTCGGCCATCGTCACCGTCGGCGTGACCACCGGAGAACATGTCGCGCAGGCATTCTCGTCGATCCGCAAGGCAGGAACCTGCGTGGTCACCGGCCTCGGGAAGATGACGGACGTCGGAATTCCCGTGAGCCTGATGGAACTCACGCTGTACCAGAAGAGAATTCAGGGATCCCTGTTCGGTGCATCCAATCCCACCGCCGACATTCCCTGGATGATCGATCTCTACACCAGCGGCAAGCTCGAACTCGAAGGACTGATCACCAACCGGTACACCCTCGACCAGATCAACGACGGTTTCGCCGACATGCATGCCGGTCGCAACCTCCGTGGAATCATCGCCTTCTGAGCGAGTTCTCTCCGGACTTTCGATCGAGAGCAAGTCCGGAGAGATCCTCACTACAGCTTCACCAGGCGTTCATGGTGTCGAGGATTTGTCCTCTGGCCATCCACAATTCAGCAGACCAATACGGCCACGAGTGAATTCCGGCGGGCGGAAAGCTGTACGTCGCTGGGATTCCCAAGGATTTCAGGCGAATTTCGAATGCACGCGCGTGCACCCACGAGAGCGCCTCGAGCCCCATACCCGTCGCCGTGTGGAAGTAATCGATCGGCGCAGAGGGATGATCGTACGGTCCCGGGATGCCGTTGGACGACGAAATGTACATCGACAGTCCGCGAAGCGATTCCGCGTTGACGAACGGGTCGTTGCGAAGCCATCCGGATGACCACGGCGGGCCCCACATCGAATCGACGTTGTACCGGCCGGCGTCGAACATGGCTACGCGGATCGCTTCACGCATACCCGGACCCGAGATATTGATGTAGCCGGACAGCGAGCCGGCGAACTTGAACTGATCCCGATGATGCCCCGCCAGGTTCAACGCGGCACTGCCGCCCATCGACAACCCGATGATCGCATTGTTGGTTGGTGAAACGCCATACCCTGCAAGGAAGTCCGGAAGCTCGCGGGTGAGGAACGTTTCCCACCTGTACGTTATCGGCTGAGCGTTGAAATTGGACGGCGCGTACCAATCCGTGTAGAAACTCGACTCACCGCCGACCGGCATCACCAACGTGATGTTGTCATTGCGGTACTGATCGAGTGCGTTCGTTTCGAAACTCCAAGCATTTCTGTCGTTTTGCGCGCGAAGACCGTCGAGCAGGTACAACGCGGCGTTGCCACCGCGCGCGGCCCACTGCACCTGAACCTTGATGTTTCCCATCGAAGACGGGACCCACAACTCGTCGTACCCACCCCATGGCGCCGAGCGCGCCGGAGTAGCACTCGCGGCGGTCGGACCGAACATACCGCCGAGCAGGAATATCGACAACAACGCCGCTACGAGCACCCGCACCCGCCGTGTATTGCGTTCGGGCAACGTGAATCTGATTCTCTGCAAGGTTGTGTCTTTCCCCGAAACTGCGCATCAAGAAACTCGCTTCGGTAAGTGCATCGTCGGTTCCACTGTCGACGTGTTTGTCCCTTTCCGGGGGCTCCGGTGTTACAAAGTCGAGGTCATCGCAACAATCGGACAACTGTCGTGCCGAGCGAATCCAGGTGGCGAAAAGCACAATTCACGAAGCACGCTGAATGCGCTCACTCAGCCGAGTGACGAAGCGATCGCATCACGACCTGCGGCAGCACACGCTTGGTCCTGCATTCCGTCTGGAGCGCCACCGACACCGATACCGGCGATCGACCCGGCTCCAGCCTTCAATGTGACTCCACCTGCAAGGAAGAGAGTGCCGGGAAGGTCGGCGATGGTTGATCCTTCGCCTTTGGTACGCTGCGAGAGGTCACTGGTGTCGGCTCCGAAAGCTGCAGAGGTGTATGCCTTCTCGCGTGAGGCTTCCACCGTGTGCTGGGCTGCGTTGTCGCCGCGCACCATGGCGATGACATTTCCCGCGCGGTCTACGACGGAGACGGTGACGAAGCCGAGACCGTCGGCGCGGCATTTCGCCAGGGCCGCACCAGCAGCCTTCACTGCTGCGTCGGCACTGAGTCGATTCTGAGTGACAATCGCCGAATCACCGGTCGCGGCAGGCTGCTGCGTGGCAGTAATCGACGTCGTGCTCGATGCATTCGCCACCGGTGTGTCGGTGGTCGAGCATGCGGCGCTGGCAAGGATTGCGACAACCGGAACGGCGACAGCGAGCGTACGGGGAAGTCGTGTGTAAATGCGGTGGTTCATGTCGGGCACACTTTCAATCGAATGGTTCGAAACCGTCCACTACAGCGTCGCGTCCGGGGGCGGGTGCGCACATCGGGCGCTCGGGTGACGAACCGTGCCCCCTACGGCTACCCGGATATCATCCGAATGGTTGATACGACGGCCTGGTGCCCTCCGTAACATTCGAGGGATGAGTAACGGAGCCATGAACGCCGACGCCGAACGCGGCCTACGCGGCCCGTTGGCGTATGCGATCCACGCGTCGTTCTTCGTACTGCTGTCTACATCGGGAGTTCGGTACGTCACAGTCCACGGGACCAGCGGTCGGTTCGGGGTTGTACTCGTCCTGGCCGTGGTCCTCGCCCTGCTCTACGCCGTCATGGCCACGGTGTCCTCGCGAGATGTGGTTCGCCAACGGCTGTGGATGTGGCCGGTACTGAGCGCATGGGCAGCGCTGGTCTGGCTTGCCCCGAGTTTCGCGTGGTGTGCGTTTCCCGTTCTCTTCCTCTGCATTCGTCTGTATCCGAGCAAGATCGCCTACTCCCTCGTCGGGATCCTGGGCGTCCTCGCCGGTATCGCGTTCTACCGGGTCACCGGTCGTGCCGAATTGGTGACACTTCTCGGGCCGCTGTGCACCGCGGCACTGGTCGCGGCCGCGTACGGGCAGATGGAACGAGATGCCCGAGAACGCCTTCGGCTTCTGCGTCAGGTAGCAGAAGCGCAATCTGCATTGGCAGATACCGAACGCGCTGCCGGCGTTGCCGCTGAGCGAGAGCGCCTCGCGCGCGAAATCCACGACACCGTTACCCAGGGACTGGCGAGCGCCCTTCTACGGCTCGAGGCAGCCGAACAAACGTGGAATACAACGGGTTCGCCGTCTCGAGCCGATGTCGATGCCGCAGCAGAGAACATCCGAACGAGCTTGATGCAGAGTCGCGACCTCGTCCACGATCTGGCGCCGACCAAGGGCGGTACGGGCGACTTCGACGCCTTGGTCGTGGCCGCCGCCCGCCAGTTCGTCGCGGCCGTTCGGATCCGCACCGTCGGTGAAGCCGTCATCTTGCCCTCGGACGTAGCTCATGCCGTCGTGCGAGTGGTCTCGAGCGCGTCCTCCAACATCGCCCGCCACGCTCGCGCCGAAACGGCGGGCGTGACGATCACGTATCTCGACCACTCCGTCTCCGTAGACATCTTCGACGACGGCGTCGGCTTCGATCCGGGAAAGCTCGCCGACCATTCTCGGTACGGTGGATACGGCCTGCGTGCGATGCGAAGCCGCGTCGCACAGCTCGGCGGATCGTTCACCGTGGAAAGTGCACCGGGAGACGGCACCGTCGTCGCGGCCCAGTTCCCTCTCGAACGGAGGATCCGGTGACCACCACCATTCGCGTGTTCCTCGTCGACGATCATCTGGTCGTGCGAGCCGGGCTGAGAGCGCTGCTGAACACTCAGCCGGACGTCGAAGTAGTAGGCGAAGCATCGTCCGGCGAGGAGGCGGCCACGGCGATACCGTCGGCCTCACCGGATCTGGTGATGATGGATCTAGACATGGGCACCGGCATGCACGGTGCAGAAGCGATCAAACGCCTGCGAAGCGACGGTGTCGATGTTCCCGTACTGGTTTTCACGACGTATGACACCGACGCCGACGTCGTGCGGGCCGTGGACGCCGGTGCCATCGGTTACCTACTCAAGGACTCGACTCCTGACGAGATCTTCGGCGCGGTGCGCGGCGCGGTCGCCGGGCGCAGCGTCCTCTCCCCCGCCGTGGCCTCTCGACTCGTCCAGCAGATGCAGCGCCCGCAGGAAGCGCTCACCGCCCGTGAGTCCGAACTGCTCAGCCTGCTCGCCGAGGGGATGACCAACCGCGAGCTGGGTAAAGCACTCTTCATCAGCGAAGCGACGGTGAAAACACACCTCGGGCACATCTACGCCAAACTCGGTGTCGATACCCGCTCTGCCGCAGTGTCCGTCGCACTCCGTCGCGACGGAATACGCTGACCTCGGTGGCGGCCGAACAGCTCAGCCGCCCATCGCCTTACGCACTCCGTCGATCAGTTCGAGGAATTCGGCCTTGGGAGCAAAGTCGACATACTCCGAGTCGTCGATCGCTCCGGGAACGTGACCGGGTGCCCAGTAGAACACGTCGCCGGCATCGTAGGTTTGCCGACCTGCTTCGGAATCTGTGTAGATCCTTCCTTTCAAGACGTATCCGTAGTGCGGACATTGACAGCGCCCGCCTTCCAATTGTGCGAACGGTTCGGCGAAGTCTGCACCAGCAGGAATTTTAACGAAGTTGACGATCATGTCGCCTTCTTCTCGCATCCGCAATTCGAATTCGCCGTCCTGCAACACGATGGGAAGATCGTGAGCCGAGATGGTGTGCATAGGAGTACCTTTCGACTTCAGAAGGGGAAGGTCTGCGCCGCTGGCCGGCTGGTTCGCCACTGCCAGGTGGTGAATTCGTCCCAACTGCTTTGAGTTCCGAATCTCGCGCCGTTTCCGGAGGCACCCGTGCCACCGAATGGTGCATAGGCATCGTTGTTCAAAGTCTGATCGTTGATGTGCACGATGCCGGTACGCAGTCGGTCCGCGATCCGCTCGCCGCGTTCGACCGATCCTGTTTGAATGGCAGCAACCAGACCGTATTCGCTGTCATTGGCCGACCTGACTGCCTCGTCTTCGTCCTTGACGATCACGACGGGCGCCACGGGCCCGAAGATTTCTTCACGGAACGCGGGCATGTCCGAGGTGACTCCGGCCAGGACGGTCGGCTGATAGAAGAGCCCTTCGTATGTTCCACCGGCGCGGATTTCGGCGCCGGCCGCCTTGGTGCCCTGGACGATTCGATCGACGTTCGCAATCTGCCGCGCGTTGATGAGCGGTCCGAGAGCGACGTCGCCTGTATTGGGATCCCCGACCGGCAGGACCGCTGCGCGCTTGGCCAGCAGGTCCAGGTACTGATCGGCGACCGATTCCAACACGATGTGGCGGCCTGCGGTCATGCAGACCTGCCCCTGATGCAGGAACGAACCCCACGCGCCCGCCGAGCTCGCGGCATCCAGGTCTGCGTCGTCGAGGACGATCAGCGCATTGTTCCCACCCAGTTCGAGCGAGACACGCTTGAGCGTGCGACCGGCAGTTGCCCCGACCTGACGGCCGACGGCGGTCGAACCCGTGAAGGACACCATCGCGATGCTCGGGCTCTCGCACAATGCCTGACCAGGTTCCGCGTCACCGGCGAGCACATGCAGGAGGCCTTCGGGAAGACCTGCGGACGTGAACAATTCCGCGATGACCGCACCCCCGCTGATCGCGGTTTGAACATCCGGCTTGAGAACGACGCCATTTCCGAGCGCCAAGGCGGGGGCGACAGCGCGCATGGCGAGGAGAAGCGGGAAATTCCACGGGCTGATCACGCCGACCACACCCAGGGGCACCCGGCGACCGATGCTCGTGCGCCCCTCTTGGCTGGCGGGCAGAAGGTGCCCGAACGGCTGTGTCGGCAGTGCCGAGGCTTCCCACAGTTCGGAGATGACAAGATCAACTTCGAATGCGGCTTTCCCTGGTACGGAACCACCTTCACGGATCAACCAGCGCTCCACCTCGGCTCGCTCGGCTTCCAAAATCTGCGCTGCCTTACGGATCACCGAAGCGCGAGCCTGCCCGATCGTCGCCGCCCACGCCGGCTGCGCGGCCGACGCGATGTGTGCCGCTCGATCGATATCCGCAGCAGTCGCCGTGCCGATCACACCGAGCACCTCGCCGGTAGCCGGTTCGAGCGACTCGACGGTGTCACCGCCTCCGTCGATCCATTGGCCGTCGAAAATCTTTCCGTGCCATTGCTGATGAGCGAGCAGATTCGTCATGCGTTCCTCGATTCGTAGCTTTCGCTGCGGTCCTCGCTGTTCGTGGACCTGAGCTCTTCGCGAGCCTGAAAAAGCGATCTGAAACACACTCTGCCCCGGTATTCGGGCTCCCAGTTGTCGTGATCGGACACGTTTGTTGTTCGGATGCGACAGATCAGTGACGTTCGCGGGCGTTCGGATCAGGCGAGTTACGTACTTCCGACGGCGCCGCACCGAATTCCGCTTTGAACGCACGCGAAAACGCTGGTGCGTCATGGAAACACCATCGTGCGGCCAGGATGGAGATCGAATGACCCCGCAGTGAGACGTCGGTGAGATCGCGGCGTACGCGGATCAACCGTTCGCGGCGAATCAGCGCACTGAGGGTCAGATCCCCGTCACCGAAGTGACGCTGAACGGTTCGCGGCGACAGGTGCAACGCACCGGCGATCGACGCGACCGAGAGGTCTGGTGAGTCGAGATTCCGAAGCGCATATCGCAAGATCTCCTCTCGCGTCGAACGTCCGGGTGTCGCGGGCGCAGATCCTTGCATCAGAACTGCCGAAGCGAGATTGACTCCAGCATCTCCGAGAAGCCCGGCTGCGCTGCCGTCGACCTGGGATGCAACAGCGCCCGAGATGAAATTTTCCAGCAATGCACCGGACCCACGCCGACCGTCGTGGGTGCGCTCGAGCGCGCAATTCAGTTCTCGCTCGGTCAGACTCACCGCACTGCGCGGTAGGGTCATGACGGTGCACGACCAGTGACCGTCGAAACGCAGCGCGTACGAATGCTCGACGTCGTAGAGAATCATCGCGCCGGGCGGGGCCGTCAACTCGCGGTCCGATTGGCGCAGTATCGCGCTCCCGGTTCGGACCGTGCAGATCTTGAGCAGATCACTACCGTGTCGCTTTGCTGCGCGTGCGCTCCGCCGCAGTATCTGCGGTGAACCGGAGATGTCGAAAGCGCCTACGTCCCCGAGACTTACACCGCTGACCGTACCGACAGGCGCGGCATCGACGGAACTCTCGGGGCACAGGCCACCGAAGGTCTCCGACATCTCGCAGTGCCACTGCTGCACAGATTCCGGCAGGCTCGGAGGCGTGGCAGACACGGCAGACACGGCGGGCTACTTGATCGAAGATCCGTGCTGCGTCAACGGCATGACCTCGATGGTCATGTACGGGAACAGGGGCAGGTTCCAGAGAATCTCATGGAGTTCGTCAGCCGACTCGACATCGAAGATGCTGATGTTGCTGAACTGTCCCACAATTCGCCACAGATGCACCCACTTTCCCTGTCGCTGAAGGTCTTGCGAGTACGCCTTCTCCGTTGCGACGGTATCGGCGCGTACCTCCGGATCCAGGTCGCGCGGAATATCGACGTCCATCCGAACGTGAAAGAGTGCCATGTTCTTCTATCCTCTAGTTCCTGGTCCAGGTCTTGACGGCGTCCATGTTCAGTTCGACTCCCAGGCCAGGTCCGGCGGGGAGGTGCAACTGACCCTCGGAATACTTCAGGGGTTCCTGAAGCAACTCTTCACTGAAGAGCAGTGGGCCGAAAAGCTCTGTTCCGAAGTTGATTCCGGGCTCGGCGCACGCGAAGTGCAACGAAGCGGCCGTGCCGATCGGGCCTTCGATGGACGTCGCACCGTGGCACGCGATACCGGCGGCCTTGGCAATCGCGACGATGTCGCGGCTGTGCTGGAGGCCACCACATTTGGTGGTCTTGAGGGCGATGACATCGGCGGCGCTCCGGCGGGCGATTTCCAGAGCGTCGTGTGGGGTCTGCACACTCTCGTCGGCCATGATCGGAATCGGTAGAAGCCTACTGAGTTCGGCGAGGACCTCGATTTGGTCTGCCGGAGTGGGTTGTTCGATCAGTTCGACTCCACCCTCGGCGAGTTGCGGCAAGTACCGCAGGGCAGTGAAGCGATCCCACCGTGCGTTGACGTCGACACGGACTCCGGCGTGGCCTTCCAGCGCCTGCGCGATGCTGACGATGCGCGCGACGTCGACCGCCGGATCGAGTGCTCCCATTTTCAGTTTGAAGCTGAAATTGAGCCGGGATTCGAGCTTTTCGTGAGCTTCTTCGATGATCTCGTCCGCCGGCGCAGCACCCAGTGCCCACGTGACGTCGACACTCTCGCGGAAAGCCCCGCCGAGGAGCGTGTGCACGGGGACTCCCAGGCTACGCGCCCAGGCGTCGTGCAACGCCACGTCGACGGCGGCCTTCGCGAATCGTGCATTGGCAACAACTTTTTCGATGTCGGCCATGATCGCGGTGATGTGATCCACGCGCCTGCCGACCACCACGGGAGCGATGTACTTCTCGATGATGACCTGCATCGTCTCCACCGATTCGCCACCCCACCACGGCCCGCCCGGAACGACTCCTTCGCCGTATCCGATCACCCCGTCGGAGGTGCGAATCGCGACCAGCAACAACGGCTGCGCCGTCATCGACGTGGTGGCGAACTTGTGGGGGCGAACCAGCGGAACGTCGAGGATGGTCGTCTCGATGGAGACGATCGACAGGTCTGTCATCAAATCACTTTCTTCAGAGCAGTTGTGGATCAGGCCGGATCGAGCACGAAGTCGTATGTGACCCGGTTGGTTCCGTCGGCACCTGGCTTCGGATCGAGAATCAGTTCGGGCTTCGTCGCCGTTGCCACGTCGTTCTCGATCCACTCTCCATCCTTGAAATAGAGCTGGGTGGTGATGGTGCGCTTACCGGGAGCCTTCACCATGAGGTGCAGGTGAGCCGGACGCCACGGGTGCCAGCCGGCCTTCTCGATGAACCAGCCGGTGGGGCCGTCGGTCGGGATCTGGTACGGCGCAGGCTGAATCGTGGTGATCTCGAAGCGTCCCTCGTCGTCGGCGACGATCGTTCCGCGGAGATTGCCGTCGGGGATGTGCGGCGCGAAATGGGAGTAGTAGCCTTCGTCGTCCGCGTGCCAGAGTTCGACGGTTGCACCGCCCAACCCCTTGCCGTCGAGATCGCGAACCTGGCCCTCGAAGACCAGCTTCGATCCAACCTCGTTGTCACGCATCGGAAGTTCACACTTGGCAGGCAACGTCTTGGCATCGGCAACGTAGTACGGGCCCTCGATGCTTCCCTTGGTGCCGTGCTGGCCGCGGTACGCAACCTCCTCGACGTTGTGCTCGAGGAAGACGTCCAGCCACAGGGGCCACTCGCCGAACTGGCCGATGTCGATGAGCCACTGCTTGAGGACGCGGTACTCGGGGTAGGTGATGCCGTGCTTGTCGATGACGCCTGCGAGTGCCTCGAGCACGTCCTTGGCGATGGCCGAGACGCGTTCGGGCGGGGTGTCCGCGCTGACTCGTTCCTGAAGGAACTTGTCGGTGGCGGCAGTACCCGAACCTACTGCGGTGGGGCTCTCGGAAGTGGTCATGTGGTCCTCCTCGGGGCCGTATGTGGCTGTTACCGGGTGGGTGCCGTACTGCTGGGCTGCGTCGGCTCCCCAAGTTTGGGTTGTACGCTGTGCGTACATCTGTTACGCTGTGCGTACGCTTGTACTGTGCGCCCAGTCACAAGGTTTGTCAACCTTCGAAGGCGCCGATCGGGCATACCCGCAGATGAAAGGCCATTCCGTGAGCGAGAACGATCGCGATTACATCCAGAGCATCGAGCGTGGATTTGCTGTGCTGACGGCCTTCGACGAGAAGAACCCCAACCCGTCGCTCGCCGATCTTGCCGCCGAAACGGGTCTCTCCCGCCCAGCGGTCCGGCGCATCCTCCTCACGCTGCAGAAGCTCGGATACGTCACCGGCAACAACAGTCGGTGGTCGCTCACCCCACGCGTTCTGAGCATCGGGCAGCACTTCTCGGCATCACATGCCTTGACGGAGGCGGCGCTCCCTCGTCTGTTGGAGATCGCAGAACACACCCACGAGTCGGCGTCGCTCGGGGTGCTCGACGGTGTCGACGTGGTCTACGCCGCGCGTGTACCCGTCCGGCGGATCATGAGCATCAACGTCAGCGTCGGCACCAGAGTGCCTGCATATGCGACCTCCATGGGTCGAGCCCTGCTAGCTTGGGCGCCAACCGAAATCGTCGACAACGTCATCGCGAACTCCACGTTCGACGCCCTCACGCCCACCACGATCACCGACGAAGGCGCATTCCATACCGCCCTCCGGGTGGTGCGCGAGCAGGGATACGCGCTCACATCGGAGGAACTGGAAGACGGCCTGATTTCCCTCGCTGCTCCCGTCCGCGACGCCGGTGGAAGCGTCGTCGGAGTGACAGCGTGTTCGACCTCGGCCGGACGAACATCCCCGGAAGCTTTCCGCGCCGACGTCGCGCCTTTCCTCGTCGAGAAGGCGAACCAACTCAGCGCGGACATGGGGTACCGAAGCTAGCGCCTCAACACCTCGGAAGGCAGCAATCCGTACTTACGCCGAAAGGACGACGCGAACCGTCCGGTGTGCGTGAAACCCCATCTCACAGCGACATCGGTGACCGTCGTCGAGTCGTCGGCATCCACCAGATCTGCATGGACCCGCGCGAGACGGATGTCGAGCAGGCATTCCGACGGACTCCGGCCCACGTACTGCCGAAATCCCTCCTGCAATCTCCGTACGCTGACGCCCGCCACCTCCGCCATCTCGGCTGCGGTCCACACGCGGGCCGGGTCGTCGTGCATCTCGTCGAGCACCCGCTTGACGATGCGCGGCCTGGCGTGTCGCACCGCGTCCTCGCTTTCGGGCATTGCGGCAAGGACGAATGCCGTGACCACGGCGCCGGAGAGCTGACCTGCCACCAGTTCGTTGTGCAGCACGCCGACCGGGCCGAGTATCTGATCCGACAGTGAGCGAACAAATTTCAGCCATCTGGCTCCGTCGTCGCCCCGAAGATCCACCTGATCAGGCAAGTGCATTCCGGGTCGACCGAGAACCTTTTCCATCTCACGGTCGAGGTACTGACGGTCCATCCGGACTCCGACGATCTCGCAGTCCGCACTCCACCGCGTAATTCTCGTCGTGATGTCGGGTGGACATACCGTCGCAACACCCTGCGTCGAGAGCACGTGCGAGCCCGCGAACACCGACTCGAGCTCGCCCGAGAGCGGGATGTTCACCCCATAGGCACCGGGATGATCGGATTCGACGGCGACGTCAGCTCCCCACCGAATATGAGCGATCCTCAGCGGTCCCAACTCGGTGGTGCACACCCCGACTCCACTGGCCGCATGCCGAGACAACGGCGTCAGCGTGTGCGGAAAATAGGCGTCCGAAACCGCATGACACGCCTCGTCCCAGTCGCGGGGAGCAGTACCGATCATGGAGTCGACCATCGTCCTTCTTCACCTTCCAAACCCGTGACCAGCCACATTGCCGAGCAAGGGCGCTGAACATCATTGAACACTGTGTCCCCGGTCACTTCCAAGAGAAAACGGGTACGGGCCGCGATCGGGTGCGCAATCCGGATAGCCACCGCGCTGTACGGATCGACCGAAGCCTGCGCCCGCCGTACGTTCGTCTTCACTCCCGGCGCGAGTCGCCCACTACTTCCCTCCCGCACTTCGCGGCACTCTCACTCAACCGCCATCCGACAAGGAGGTCCGGTCATGGAACAAAATCAGCTTCGAGGAATCTTCGGTCAATTCGCGAGCGGCGTCACCGTCATCACCTGTACCAATGCCGACGGTCAACCACACGGAGCCACGGTCACCGCATTCACGGCCATTTCCCTGGAACCACGGCTGTGCCAGATCACGATGACTCGCAATTCCAAGGCGTGCGGCTACCTCGGCAACGCGCCGTTTGCGGTCAACATCCTTGCCTCCGACCAAGTGGACACGGCCATGCATTTTGCCGGCCGACCGCAGCGCACCGAACCGAGGTGGATCGACGGACCGACCGCTCCCCTGCTCGACGGCGCCGCAGCAACCATCTCGTGCGTCCCGTGGAGGGAGTACGACGGCGGTGACCACATCATCTTCATCGGCGAGATCGTCGACGCTCAGTCGAGTGGCAAGGATCCGCTTCTGTTCTACCGAAGCACTTTTCACGATCTAGGCGCTACCTCGTCGACCACAGTCTGGAACGGAAGTCAGGACGACCCCCACAGCGGCTGGTTCGACGCCACCACTTCGTTCACCCCGATTCATCTTCAGCCCGCACCCCAAACGATCTGAAAGGCTTTGCCATGACGACCACCGAAATTCCTCCCACCGGCGTCGATCCCGCAGATTCCGGAGCGCCACAGGTCAATCCGGCCGCCGACTGCGAAGCCAACCGTACGAAGAACTTCGCCACCCGACCGATGACCGGTGACGAGTACATCTCGAGCCTGCAGGACGGCCGCGAGATCTGGCTTCACGGTGATCGCGTCAAGGACGTCACGACGCACCCCGCGTTCCGGAATCCGATCCGCATGACCGCGAGGCTGTACGACGCTCTGCATACGGGCGAGCACGTGGACGCCTTGACCGTTCCGACGGACACGGGCAACGGCGGTGTCACCATGCCGTTCTTCCGCACTCCGACGTCGTCGGCCGATCTGCTCAAGGAACGCGATGCCATAGCGACGTGGGCTCGTATGACCTACGGCTGGATGGGCCGTTCCCCCGACTACAAGGCGAGTTTCCTGGGCACCCTCCACGCCAACAAGGAGTTGTACGCACCGTTCCAGGACAACGCCGAACGCTGGTACCGCGAATCGCAGGAGAAAGTTCTGTACTGGAACCACGCGATCATCAATCCCCCGGTGGATCGCCAACTTCCACCGGACGAGGTCGGTGACGTCTTCATGAAGGTGGAGAAGGAAACCGACGCAGGTTTGATCGTCAGCGGCGCCAAAGTGGTCGCCACCGGATCGGCGATCACGAACTACAACTTCATCGCTCACTACGGTCTGCCGATCAAGAAGAAGCAGTTCGCCCTGATCTGCACGGTACCGATGGACGCGCCGGGTGTGAAGCTGATCTGCCGCACCTCGTACACCGAACATGCTGCGGTGATGGGCAGTCCGTTCGATTATCCGCTGTCGAGTCGCATGGACGAGAACGACACCATCTTCGTCTTCGACAAGGTGTTGGTTCCGTGGGAAAACGTCTTCATGTACGGCGACGTCGACCGGATCAACGCATTCTTCCCTCAATCAGGCTTCCTGCCGCGCTTCACCTTTCAGGGCTGCACTCGCCTGGCCGTCAAGCTCGACTTCATCGCCGGACTGTTGATGAAGGCACTCGAAGCCACCGGCGCCGGCGGCTTCCGCGGAGTCCAGACCCGTGTCGGTGAGGTGATCGGGTGGCGAAACCTCTTCTGGTCGTTGACCGAATCGATGGCACGCGATCCCGAACAGTGGGTCGGCGATTCGGTGATCCCGAAGCTCGAGTACGGCCTCACCTATCGAATGTTCATGATCCAGGGGTACCCGCGGATCAAGGAGATCATCGAACAGGACGTCGCGTCGGGCTTGATCTACCTGCCTTCGAGTTCACTCGACTTCAAGAGCCCGGACGTGCGTCCGTACCTCGACAAGTACGTTCGCGGTTCCGACGGCATCACCGCCGTCGACCGCGTGAAAGTCATGAAGGCGCTGTGGGATTCGATCGGGACCGAGTTCGGCGGCCGACACGAACTCTACGAGCGCAACTACTCCGGCAATCACGAGAACGTCAAAGCCGAACTGCTGTTCGCAGCCCAGAATCGTGGACACGCAAGTTCCATGAAGGGACTGGCCGAGCAGTGCTTGAGTGAATACGACCTCGACGGCTGGACGGTCCCTGACCTCATCGGCAACGACGACGTCTCGTTCTTCAAGAACCGGTAATCCCCTCGGCAGGTAGGGCGGACTCGCGATGTCGAGTCCGCCCTGCTCGTCGTCTTCAGCAGGCATGGCCCATCAGCAGAATTCGACGAACACTGCACCCTTGGTCAGGACTAGGCAATTGCCTAGTGTGACCCGAGACACACGATGTCAAGGTGAATTCAGTACCGGACGCAGCCCCGTCCGGAAAGCGGGTCCCACCGATTTGGTCCGACAGCCCTCGGCTTTCTCGGTAGGCGCCCACTCTTATCTGGAGGACACCCATGACGGATATGTTGGATGCTGCCCGCGGCACCGACCAGTTCGCGAACATCCGCGCCGCCCTCGACGACGCGCTCGTCGAGGACCCGGAGACCGGCCGCTACCAGGTGCGGCGCAGCGTCTTCACGGACGAGCAACTGTTCGAACTCGAGATGACGCACATCTTCGAAGGCAATTGGATCTACCTCGCGCACGAGAGCCAGATCCCGAACGTCGGCGACTACTTCACCACCTACATGGGCCGTCAGCCCATCGTGATCACCCGCAACAAGGACGGCGAATTGGGTGCGCTGATCAACGCATGCAGCCACCGCGGTGCGATGCTCTGTCGCCGTAAGACCGACAACCGAACCACCTTCACCTGCCCGTTCCACGGCTGGACCTTCAACAACAGCGGAAAACTCCTCAAGGCCAAGGACGCTCGCACCGGTGGCTATCCGGAGCAGTTCAACAAAGACGGCTCACACGACCTGACCCGGGTGGCGCGGTTCGAGAACTATCGCGGCTTCCTCTTCGGCAGCCTCAACCCCGACGTGCTGCCACTCGAAGAGCACCTCGGTGACACCACGAAGGTCATCGACATGATCGTCGATCAGTCACCTGACGGACTCGAAGTTCTGCGCGGTGCATCCACCTACACCTACGACGGCAACTGGAAGTTGCAGACCGAGAACGGTGCCGACGGCTACCACGTGTCTTCGACGCACTGGAACTACGCCGCTACCACCGCTCGCCGCACCGCCGGTGAATCGTCCAACGAGACCAAAGCCATGGACGCCGGCACCTGGGGGAAGCAGGGCGGTGGATACTTCTCCTACGACTACGGCCACCTCCTGCTCTGGATGTGGTGGGGCAATCCCGAGGACCGACCCCTGTTCGAACGCAAAGCAGAACTGGAGGCTCAGTTCGGTTCCAAGAAGGCCGAATTCATGGTCGGTGCGTCGAGAAACCTCTGCCTGTATCCGAACGTCTACCTCATGGATCAATTCAGCAGCCAGATCCGGCACTTCCGTCCGATCTCCGTGGACCAGACCGAAGTCACCATCTACTGCATCGCGCCCAAGGGAGAGAGCGCCGAAGCGCGCAGCAACCGCATCCGTCAGTACGAGGACTTCTTCAATGCCAGCGGTATGGCCACCCCGGACGATCTCGAAGAGTTCCGTTCCTGCCAGAAGACCTACCAGGCAGCCGGCGCCCCGTGGAACGACCTCAGCCGTGGCGTCACACACCAGATTCCCGGTCCGAACGACGTCGCGAAGGATCTCGGCATGAATCGCGTGCTCTCGAGCGGAGCCAAGACCGAGGACGAAGGCTTGTATCCCATTCAGCACGGGTACTGGCGCGACGCCATGCTTGCGGCCGTAGATGCCGAGCAAGCCGCTTCCAACCGGACCATCTGAGGACGATCACCATGACTGTCACCACCACCAATGCCGTCGCCCTCGAAACAGTGCAGCAGTTTCTCTACCGTGAGGCTCGCTATCTGGACGATCGCGAGTTCGAGAAGTGGATCGAGTGCTACCACCCCGATTCCGAGTACTGGATGCCCGCATGGGCGGACGACGGCGAGCTGACCACGGACCCGGCCGCAGAGATCTCCCTGATCTACTACCCGAATCGCGGCGGTATCGAGGACCGCGTGTTCCGAATCAGGACTGACCGTTCCAGCGCGACAAGCCTTCCCGAGCCCCGCACCGGTCACAACATCACCAACGTGGAAGTGATCGAAGAACGCGGCTTCGTCGTCGACGTCCGCTTCAATTGGTTCACGCTGTACTTCCGCTACAACACAGTCGACACCTACTTCGGCACCTCGCACTACACGATCGACTTCTCGGGCGAGCAGCCGTTGATCATGAAGAAGAAGGTAGTCCTCAAGAACGACTACATCCATCACGTGGTCGACATCTACCACTTCTGACACGACTTCCCTTCGAATCGAGCTGTTTCCCATGAGCATTCAAGCTGCGCCGACCTTTCAAGTAGCCCTGAGTTTCGAAGACGGCATCACCCGCTTCGTCGAATGCAACACCGACGAGACCGTCGCGGACGCATCGTACCGCGCACGAATCAACATTCCGCTCGACTGCCGCGACGGAGCATGTGGCACCTGCAAATCACTCTGTGAGTCAGGTACTTTCGACGCCGGCGACTACATCGAGGAGGCCCTGACGGACGACGAGGCCGAGCAGGGATACTGCCTTCCGTGCCAGATGGTGCCGGAATCTGATCTCGTGCTGCAGATTCCCACCACGTCGGCGGTCGCCAAGACCACTGCCGGTTCGTACACGTCCACCATCACCGAGATCATTCGCCATTCGGATTCCACGGTGGGTTTCACCGTCGCAGTCGACAACCGCGCAGATCTGGTCTTCCTCCCCGGTCAGTACGTGAACATCCTCGTTCCCGGAACCGAAGCGACGCGGTCGTACTCGTTCAGCTCCGGCCCTGAGGTCGCGTCGGCGTCGTTCCTGGTCAAGATCACCCCGGGTGGTCTGATGTCCGAGTATCTCAGTCAGCGTGCGCAGGTAGGCGACACTCTCGAATTGACCGGACCGATGGGTAGCTTCTTCCTCCGGTCAGGTCAACGGAGAGCCCTACTGCTTGCCGGTGGAACCGGCTTGGCCCCGCTGCTCTCCATACTGGAGAAGATGCGTACCGAAAGCTCCACTCGGCCCGTCCATCTGGTCTACGGCGTCAGCTCCAACACCGATCTCGTCGAACTCGACAAACTGCACGACTACGCGAAGTCTCTACCCCAGTTCACCTTCGACTACTGCGTATCCGATCCCGACAGCACAGCACCGAACAAGGGCTATGTCACGGGCTTGATCGAGCCCGATCACCTCGACGACGGCAACGTAGACGTCTACCTGTGCGGCCCGCCGCCGATGGTCGAAGCCGTACGTCTGCACTTCAAGGACGTATCGATCACACCCACGAACTTCTACTTCGAAAAGTTCAACAATGCGGCAGCACCGGCTGATTCACCGGCAGCCTCGGCCGAAGAATCAGCTGCCGGCACGTACGAGATCGGTGAAGAACATCTGCCGGTCACGGAGTCGGACGCACAGTTCGACGCTCGGATGGCCCTCGAACTCGGAGCAATGGAACTCACGATCGGCCGCCTCACTCCGGCACAGTTGACGGAGTACCGCATTCTGGCGGAGAACTCGGCTGCTTCCATCGACCGCGATCACTTCACGGACGCAGCGGCATTCACCGAAACCAATGCCCTGTTCCACGACTTCCTCTTCCGCTGCACCGGAAACGAAGTGCTGCTGCAGGCATACCACCGTCTCGAGGTCACACAACTGATGAACCGAGTGCTCCGCACCGCCGATTGGGTGGACGAACATGTCGCGGAGGATCACTCACGTATCGTGAGTGCATTCGAGCAGAATGATCGCGCCGCGGCCCGTGATCTGATCGTCCAGCACAGCGAACACGCCAAGTCGACGATGCACCGCGCAATCACCGACGCTCGGGAAAGTGTGGCGTCGTGAGCACGAGATTCTTCGCCGGCCGGTTCGACGACCGGGTCGTGGTCGTCACCGGAGCGGCTCAGGGGATCGGGCGCAGCGTTGCCGAAAGAGTCTCCGCAGAAGGTGGTTCCGTCGCGCTTGTGGATCGAGCTGAACTGGTTCACGACATCGCGACACCGCTGGAGCGTTCCCATTCGGTGACCGCGGACCTCGAGACGTTCGAAGGTGCCCAGAATGCAATAGATTCCGCATTGGAGCGCTTCGGACGCATCGACGTCCTGATCAACAACGTCGGTGGGACCATCTGGGCCAAACCCTACGAGCACTACACGCCGCAGCAGATACAAGCCGAGGTCACACGATCACTGTTCCCCACGCTCTGGACGTGTCGCGCCGTACTGCCCCATCTGATCGAGCAGGCGAGCGGCACCATCGTCAACGTCTCCTCGGTCGCCACCCGCGGTGTCAACCGTGTTCCTTACGCGGCGGCCAAGGGCGGGGTCAGCGCGATCACCGCTGCACTGGCGATGGAAGTCGCACAGTACGGAATACGCGTCGTGGCAACCGCTCCCGGCGGAACCGAGGCGCCACCACGCGTCGTGGCACGCGGGCCGGGTGCCGAGACCGACGAGGAGAAGGCCTGGTACCAGCAGATCGTCGACCAGACCGTCGACTCGTCGCTACTCAAGCGTTACGGCACCCTGGACGAACAGGCTGCTGCTATCACTTTCCTTGCCTCCGAAGAGGCTTCGTATGTCACCGGAACGGTTCTGCCCGTCGCCGGTGGCGACCTCGGCTGAATCCAGCCTCCCCCGATTCCTGATCTCTCGAACGGAGATTCGCCATGTCCTCGATCGAACGTGGTTCCTGGGCCAGTGCCCGCCATCGCTCGTCAGTGTTGTGGGTGGTCACCATCGCCGCCATTGCCATTCTGTTCGACGGATACGACCTGGTCGTGTACGGCACGATCCTGCCCGTACTCATGGACGACCCCAGCCATATCGGCACCTTGACCGCATCTCAGGCCGGCGCGTTGGGTTCGTATGCACTCGTCGGAGTGATGGTCGGCGCACTGACGTGTGGAGCTATCGGCGATCACTTCGGTCGCCGAAAGATGATGCTGGTCAACATCATCTGGTTCTCGGTCGGAATGGCACTGGCAGCGTTCGCCACCAGCATCACCACCTTCGGTCTGCTGCGGTTCTTCACCGGCATCGGAGTCGGTGGGCTTGTCGCCACCGCCGGAGCCATGATTGCCGAGTTCGCGCCGCCGGGACGCCGCAATCTGTTCAACGCCATCGTCTACAGCGGTGTCCCGGCCGGTGGCGTCATGGCTTCCGTCCTGGCGATCGTTCTCCGTGATTCCATCGGATGGCGCGGACTGTTCCTCGTCGGCGCCCTGCCATTGGTGTTCCTGTTCCCACTCGCCTGGTTCAAACTGCCCGAGTCTCCCGCGTGGCTGATTGCTCGCGGACGTGTCGACGAAGCTCGCGCCATTTCCTCGAAAACCGGAATTCCATTGCCTGCCGGTACAGATCGACCCAACGACGCCGTAGCTGAGAAGGTCGGCTTCCGAGCGTTGGCGAGCAGACAATATGTCTGGGGCACCGCGCTTCTCGGCCTCATGAGCTTCGCCGGCCTCCTCCTGACCTACGGACTGAACACCTGGCTGCCCAAGATCATGGAAAACGCGGGATACAACGCGAAGGGTTCGCTCTCGTTCCTGTTGGTACTCAACGGCGGTGCCATCATCGGTGGACTTCTCGCCTCCAAGATCGCGGACGTCACCGGTCCACAGCGGGTTGTCGCAACCACCTTCGGCCTGGCCGCACTCGCCCTGCTCCTGTTCACATTCGGGTTCCCGCTTCCCGTACTCCTCGCCTCCGTTGCCATCGCGGGTGTCGGAACCATAGGTACTCAGGTTCTGATCTACGGATTCGTGTCCAACTACTATTCGACGGCCGCTCGGGCCGCAGGTGTCGCGTGGTGCGCCGGATTCGGACGTCTGGGCGGGATATTCGGGCCACTGATCGGCGGAAGTTTGATCAGCGCCGGAATCAGTTCCGAATCGGCGTTCTACGTCTTCGCCGGCATCGCGGTGATTGGCGCCATCGTCACCTTCTTCGTGCCGAAGCAAGCACCCGACCTGGGTGCCACTGCACTTCGATCCGATGGAGACCGTGCCGAAAAGGAAACCCGTGGTGAGCCCGGCGTTACGGTAGTCGGGTGACACTTCGTGACCTGTTGCTCGGCCGAGAACGCGAGCTCGCCGTTCTCGGCCGAGCCTTGGCCGCGGCAGAGACAGGAGTGCCGACTCTCGTGCTGGTCGAGGGCGATGCCGGTAGCGGTAAGTCCACTCTCGTCGACCGGTTCGCCGAAATCTCTTCCGCTCATACGCTCCGCCGCGCTCGTGGGCTGGAGTGGGAATCGAACACTGCCTTCGGAGTGATCGATCAACTACTCGAACGTCCGGTTTCCAACTCGGACCCGGTCGCCGTTGCACACGAGATCGTCGACGCAGCGGAGCAACTGACCCTGATCGTCGTCGACGATGCCCATCACAGCGATGTCAGCTCGCTTCAGGCAATCACCTCCGCCCTCCATCGAGGCCGAACGGCACCACTGCTGTTCGTCCTCGTCGCCGAGGAAACGCCGTTCCTGCGCGAGGATGTCAGGCAGATTCTCGACCTGCACTGGTCGACGCGATTGCACATCAGCCCGATCGACGCACCCGTCATCATCGACATCGCGCGCATGCGAAGCGGAATCGACCTCAGCTCCGGCGTCGCGCTTGCCCTTCAGGACTTCACCGCGGGCAACACACTCGACATCGTCTCGCTTCTCGACGAGCTGCCACCTACCTATTGGACCCAGTGGCACCGAACTTTGCCCGTCCCTCGCCATCGTGCAGTATCGATCGCCGCCGCCCTCGCTACGTGTTCGGCGGGAGCACTAACGTTGATCGAAGCCGCAGCAGTTGTCGGGCGCAGCACGACGTTGTCGCATCTTGCTCAGCTGGCCGAAATCGACGACGTGGTCGGCGCCTTGGACAGCGCCTTCGCCAGCGGCCTCCTTTCTGTCCACGAGCAGCACGGCAGCACCGAGGTGTCACTGAGCAGCACGATGGTCACGGCCGCAGTGCGCGGGGCGTTGGGACCCGCGCACTTGCATCTGCTGCACACACGCGCAGCCGAGATCGCTTGGGGAGAAGGTGAACGGCTTTTCCACCTTGCCGCTGCCAGCACCACCCATGACGAGGACCTCGCCGCCGAACTCGTTGCGTACGCATCACTACGAGCATCCGACGGCGCGTGGTCGGAAGTCGCCGACGCCATGGTCACGGCAAGCCGTCTCACCACGGCCCGAACCGAACACGAGGACCGACTGCTCCGCGGAGTCGACGCGCTGACCGGATCGGGTGACATCCCCCGCGCCATGGTCTTCGTGCCGGAGATCGAGAGTATTTCGCGCGGGCCTCTCCGCGACGCCGTCCTCGGCTACCTCGCCATCCATAGAGGGCGACCGACCGAGGCCGCCGATCTTCTGACCAGAGCGTGGGACAGCTGCAGCGTGGATCGTGAGCCAGGCATCGCTGCGATGATCGCCCAACGAATGGTCCTGCATTCTCTGGCTCGGCTCGATGGCACGGCGCTCGTCGAGTGGGTTGACCGCGCAGTCGAATTGGTGGGCCCTTCTGATCCCGCAGCAGTGGAGTCCGAAGCGATCAAGGGTCTCGGGCTCGGTGCTACCGGAAGAACCGAGAATGCGCTCGCGGCATACGCCGAACTCTCCGATCGTGTCCGCCCCGGAGCCCAAGCACAGCGCTTCCAGATGGGACGCGGATGGCTCGAGCTTGCGTTGGACCACCCGGAGTCCGCCAGACGCGACCTCGAAAGCGCGGTGTCCACAGAGTTTTCCAGTGGTTCGGCAAGAATCTCACTGTGGGCACAGGCCTGGCTCGCCCGCACTCAATTCGCTCTCGGCGCCTGGGACGAAGCGCTCTCGACCGTCGAGGGCGCCGGTGCCGAGGTGGATCGGTTCGAGATCGAGATCATCCGGCCGTTGGTCCACTGGTCGGGAGCACAGATTCACGCTCTGCGCGGCAACTGGGAACTGGCCCGTGACCATGTGCGACGTGCGTACGCCGGCATTCACGCCTACGAAATCATGTATGTTCCTGCACTTCTCGCCAGGGCCCAGGTTGCCGAGGCCGCCGCCGACTACGCCGAAGTTCTGGTGGCGCTGGCTCCGCTCACCTCGAGCAAGGCGCAACAATGGCTCGACGAGCCGGGCTTCTGGCCGTGGGTCGATCTCTACGCCAATGCATTGGTCATGGTCGGGCGAGCTGATGATGCCGACGCCTTTCTGCAACCACACGAGCAGACCGCACGACGTCGGGAGCACCGCTCAGCTGCGGCACGTCTCGGCTACGTTCGCGGCCGGATCCACGGCGCACGGGGCGAACTCGACTCGGCAAGAGAAAGTTTCGATGCTGCACTACTCGGCATCGAGACGCTGCCGCTCCCCTACGACCGAGCCCGAATCAATTTTGCCTACGGCCAAACTCTCCGCCGGGCCGGGAAACGCGCGGAGGCCGACGTCGTCCTCCGCGCCGCCCGCGAGCTGTATCACTCGTTGGGCGCCGCTACTTACGTCGAGCGCTGCGAGCGCGAACTCCGCGCGGGCGGGTTGAACCTCTCGCGGACGGAGAAGGGAATCACCGACCTGACCCCGCAAGAACGAGCCGTCGCCGACCTTGTCGCAGCGGGCAAGTCCAACAAGGAAGCTGCCGGCGAATTGTTCCTCTCCGTCAAGACCATTCAATATCACCTCACGCGCGCGTACGCGAAACTCGGACTGCGATCACGGAGCGAACTCGCGGCTTTGTTCCGCGACCGAGGGCTTTCGGATCCGCATCAGGAGAACTGAGAACATGCCGGACACTTCGACGACCGCGCCCGTTCGCGTCGTCACCGAGCCACTCCCGCAACCGCTCTACGGCCCGAAGCGGGTCTTGCGCGACTTCGGCGGAACGTCCATTGCCAACGGAATCATCGGCATCGTCTTCTCGGCCACCGGGCCGGTGGCGGTCATTCTCGCTGCGGGGTTGGCGGGTGGACTGAGTCAAGCCCAATTGGCCTCTTGGCTTTTCGGTGCCTTCTTCGTCAACGGCATTCTCACCATCACGGCTTCCTGGCTGTACCGGCAGCCGCTGGCCTTCTTCTGGACGATTCCCGGAACCGTTGTCGTCGGAGCGTCGTTGGAGCATCTGCCGTGGGAGCAAGTGCTCGGAGCGTTCTTCGCGACCGGCGCCCTGATCTTGATGTTGGGATTGACAGGGTGGGTCACACCGATCATGGCCGCATTACCCTTGCCCATCGTAATGGCAATGGTGGCAGGCGTTTTCCTTCATTTCGGAACGGATTTGGTCGAAGCGCCCGCCCACGACGCGGTGATCGCTCTGCCGATGATCGCCACCTTTGTCGCTCTGAGCATGTTCACCAAGCTGGGAAGATTCGTTCCGCCCGTTCTCGGCGCGTTGATCGTCGGCGTGGTCGTGATACTCGCGGCCGGAAGATTCAACTCCGCCGGCGACGCGCACGAGTGGCTGGCGCATCCGATACTGACCACGCCAACCTGGTCTTGGCAGGCCATGATCGAACTGGTTGTACCGCTGGCGATCACAGTCGTCGTCGTCCAGAACGGCCAAGGAATCGCAGTCCTCCGCGCAGCGGGTCATCAACCGCCGATCGGGGCGGCAACGGTTGCCTGCGGTGTGTTCTCTCTCGTGAACGCGGCGGTGGGTTGTGTCTCGACGTGCCTTACCGGGCCGACGAACGCATTGCTCACGGCGTCGGGAGAGCGGACACGCCAATACACCGCCGGAATCTTCTGCGGCTTACTCGCCGTCGTCTTCGGACTGTTCGCCCCGACTTTCGTCGCGATGATGTTGGGAACTCCGACGGCATTCATCGTCACTCTGGGTGGTCTGGCCATGCTCAAGGCCTTACAGGGAGCCTTCGTGACCGCATTCGGCGGGAAATTCACCTTCGGCGCTTTGATCGCGTTCCTCGTGACGATCTCCGACATCGAACTACTCAATATCGGAGCCGCTTTCTGGGGACTCGTCTTCGGGGTCATCGCCTCGCGCATGCTCGAGCGAGCCGACTACACCTGACATGCGAATATTCGCATACTCGACTTTGACAATCATTTACATTAAGCAGTAGATCTATACCCATGCACCTCAACACCCGCATGTCGCGGCGCCTCACCCTTGCCACATCAGTAGGCCTCTCACTCGCCCTCGTTACGGGTTGCTCGTCCGACAACAAGGACTCCGCCCAGTCCGAAACCACGACCACGACGTCGGCCGCACCAACCGAACAGGCCTCGGCAACACCACGTCTCGCCGTGTCGTACGACGGCGGCGTCCTGGTGCTGGATGCAACTTCCCTCGACGTGGTCGGCGAGACCGAGATCGACGGCTTCACCCGACTCAACCCGGCCGGCGACGGTCGCCACGTCATGATCTCTGCCGGCGAAGCATTCAAGGTGCTCGACACCGGCACGTGGTCTTCGGCTCACGGTGATCATTCTCATTACTACACAGCCGATCCCGCGATGTCCGAGGTCGAGTTCGCAGCCAACGAGCCCGGACACGTCGTACGCCATGCCGGAAAAACCGTTCTCTTCAACGACGGCTCGGGACTCGTCGAGATCTTCGATCCGGCGCAGTTGGCAAAACGCCAACCCCGCGTCGAGACGTACACCACGCCAGAACCCCATCACGGCGTTGCGGTCGCACTTGCCGACGGCAGCCTGTTGACGACCATCGGAAATTCGGAGTCCCGCAACGGCATTGCCATCCTCGATGCCGACCGCAAGGAAATCCTGCGCAACGAACAGTGCCCCGGTGTCCACGGCGAAGCAGTCGCTGCCGGCGAAGCCATCGTGCTGGGCTGCCAGGACGGGTTGCTCGTGTACAAGAACGGAGCGATCACCAAGGTCCAGAGTCCGGATGCATACGGCCGCATCGGAAATCAGGCAGGCTCGGAGGAGTCGGACATCGTGCTGGGTGATTACAAGACCGACAAGGACGCCGAACTCGAACGTCCGCAACGGGTCTCGCTGACCAACACGACGACGTCCGAACTCAAGCTCGTCGACCTCGGCACCAGCTACACCTTCCGCTCACTCGGCCGCGGACCACACGGAGAGGCACTGGTGCTCGGCACCGACGGCGCCATCCACGTCATCGACCCGAACACCGGCGTCGTCACCAAGAAGATCGCCGTCATAGACGCATGGACCGAGCCCACCAAATGGCAAGAGCCCAGGCCCGCGCTCTTCGTAGAAGATCACACCGCTTACGTCACCGACCCAGCGTCGAAGAAGCTGATCGCAGTCGACCTCGAGGACGGCAGCATCCTGACCGAGACCACTCTCGATCACGCCCCCAACGAATTGACCGGTGTCACCGGCTGATTCAGATCCTCACCTCAGGCCCCCATCTCACACCGAGATGAGGGCCTGAGCCGTTCTCGTGCTTCGCCTACTGACCAGGGAATCTCATACCCAGGCAATCCCCGAGGTGCTACGACGCGCACCTCAGAGAATCGAAGCCGTTGTCGCCAGCTCTGCTGGAGCTGAGCGATGAGCAGGACCACGATTGACCGCGGCACAAGTCAGCATGGAATAACTCCGTGTGGAGGTTCGTTGGAGATGGTGTCGGTGTTCGGTTCTTTGCCCCGGGTACCACCCCAGAATTGCCACTTCGAGTGGCCACTTGCCGAGAGGCGCAAGACGGGCACCGACGCGCTGGAGCCGCTGGACACCTGCAGGTGTCCGGCGGCTTCGTCGTGTCCGGGGTCGGACCTCGGTCCGTGACGGTCGAGGTCCACGATGTCGACCGCCGAATCTGCAATAACCGAAAACGCGTGGTTTTCCTACCGGAGGGTGGACACTCGATCATGCGCCAAAGCAGCTATGACCGTCCCTCTGCCGACAGGGCACTCCGATGGCTACTGCTGACATGGGGCCTCGGCAACTCTGTGGTGTGGTGGATCCACCTTTCACGGCGAGGCAGTCGTGCAGTCGAGACGTCACCGATACAGCCGGGCCCGTTCGGGGAGGCCAACTGGCTCGATATGGGAGGTTTCCTCGCATACTCCTCGGCCGCAACCTTGTTGATCATCGCGATTTGGTACGTCGCGGCCCGCAGGTGATCCGCACCGATAGAGTCCATGACATGGACGCCCTTTCACAGTCCGAACGGGAGAATTCGCTAGAGACCGACCGACTGCTTCTGCGACCGTTCCGTGTGCCCGATGCCGTTGTCTTGCGGGAGCTCTGGGGTGAGCGCGATCCTCGTGTCCCACCGCATCGTCGGATCGATTCCGATGGTCGACCCTCCATCGGAGACATCGAGGACCAGATTCGCAGTCGCTCACACCAACCCGGTCTACTGGCGGTGGAGCGTAAAGGATCCCATGACGTCATCGGCTACTGCGGCCTGATCGAGACTGAGCACGGACCTGACGGAGAGCCTGAACTGGCATTCGAATTTCTCCGTAGGGCATGGTGTCAGGGATATGCGACTGAGGCCTCATGGGCGGTAAATTAATGGGCGCAGGCATCAGGCTATCGACGTCTGTGGGCCACGGTCCGTGACTGGAACGGCGCTTCTCGCCGTGTGCTGGAAAAACTCGTATTCGTGGCGACCGACCATGCGGAGCCTCACGAAATCCACGGGGACCTGCTGTTCACGACAAAGGCACTGTGACTGCCTCGGCGACACAGGACTCGATGCCGCAATGACGAAGGTGCTGCGACGCGGTGACTCGGAACGCGCGCCACAGCACGGGGAGTAGCTAGGCCGGGTTTTCGCCGGCAGCGACGTCGAGGATCCACGTCACCCCGAACGCATCGGTGAGCATGCCGAAACCGGGGCTCCACGCCGCGGCGGCAAGACCCTCGATGATCGATGCACCAGCAGAGAGTTTGGCCCAGTAGTTCTGCACCTCTTCGAGGGTTTCACCGCGAACCGAGACGAAGAACGGTTGGTCAGTGATCGTGGTGCCGTTCTCGCGGTGTGTCGAGCCTGCGTTGCCGGCCGAGCCGCCCGACTGTCCAGGGATGTCGTATGCCATCACACAGAAGCCGTCCTCTGTCTCCACCTGGCCGAACACGACGTTCTCAGCGCCGGGCACCTCCTTGGGCATCCCGAAGTCGCCGTAGGTTGCGATCGTGACCTGGCCACCGAAGACGGACTGGTAGAACTCCAGAGCCGCGCGGGCGTCTCCGCGGAAGTTGAGGTGGGTCGTTGTCTTGATGCTCATGTCTGCTCCTGGTGCGAACGTCGCTCGGGTTTTCCCTGACGACGTCGACTCTCACAGCCGTATAGGACTGTTTTCGTCCTAGACTCGTCGTAGTCTCACCGCATGGCGACCACCACTCGACTCTTGAATCTGCTGTCCCTCTTGCAGACGAGACGCGACTGGCCGGGCGCTCTACTCGCCGAGCGGCTCGACATCAGCCATCGCACGGTCCGCCGCGATATCGACCGGCTCAGGGAGATGGGTTACCGCATTGCGGCGACCATGGGCCCGGACGGCGGATACCGACTCGACGCCGGCAGCGAGCTGCCACCCCTGCTGTTCGACGACGATCAGGTCATCGCACTGGCAGTTGCGCTGCAGGCGGCGACGCTGACCGGCGTCGGTATCGAAGAGGATGCGGTTCGAGCGTTGACCACTGTGCGGCAAGTGATGCCTTCGCGTCTGCGCCATCGCCTCGACGCGCTCACGTTCACCACGATTTCGGCCGGTTCCGGCGACGCAGACTCCGTGTCCCCAGAGGTGCTCGTAGCGATTTCCGCTGCAGTCCGCGGTCGCGAGGTGTTCCGCTTCGATTACTCGAACGACCACTCAAACAACAGCGAAATAACACCCCCGCGCCGAGTGGAGCCGCATCATCTGGTGACCTCCAAGCGTCGCTGGTATCTCGTCGCGTGGGATCTCGCGCGAGACGACTGGCGAATCTTCCGCGCCGATCGCATCACCCCACGCACCCCGAACGGTCCCCGGTTCACGCCGAAGGAAATCCCCGGCGGCGACGTCAGCGAATACGTGTCCGCGCGCTTCAAAGGATCGGAACATATCAACAATTGGCCGTGCCATGGCAAGGTCGTTCTCCATCGACCAGCCAGTTATGTTCTTCCCTTTGTCGGGGAAGGCATCGTCGAAGATCTTGGCCCCGAGCAGTGCAGTCTCGAAGCCGGATCATGGTCTTGGACGGCGCTGGCAGCCTCCTTCAACCGATTCGACACCGACATCGATGTCGTCGGCCCGGCAGAACTTACCCACGCTTTCGCGCAACTCGCCGCCCGCAACGCCGCGACTGCTGAGAGTTAGTCAGTCGTCTCGAATGAGATCCAGGTCTCCAACGCAACCGTGCGCCCGCGGGTTCGTGATAGCTTTCAAGTCCTCAGAGGACCTGAGGACTTGAAGACCTGAACGAAGGGATGCCCAAGGAGATGAAGAAGGGGCAAGTTGCATTTCTCACCGGCACACACGTCGTGAACGATCTGTACCAGGGGGCTGTGCCTGCGCTGTTGCCGTTCATGATGCTCGAACGCGGATATTCCTATTCCGCGGTCGCCGGAATCACGCTCGCCGCGACCGGACTATCCAGTGTCGTGCAACCTGCATTCGGCATGCTGGTCGATCGAAAGAGCCGAAACTGGCTGGTACCCACAGGTTTTGTGACGGCCGCAGCAGGCATTGTCGTGGCAGCGATGAGCACCACCTACATCGTCACTTGGCTGGCAATTGCCGTGGCCGGCATCGGCATCGCCGCATACCATCCTCCCGCCACAAATTTGGCACGCGCGGCTGGAGGTCATTCACAGAAAGCCATGAGCGTGTTCTCCGTGGGCGGTACGTTGGGCGCCTCGCTGGCGCCACCGTTTGTCACGCTCGTGGTTGGCTCACTCGGTTTGTCCGGCGGCTATCTACTCGCAGTTCCTGCAGTGGTGGCGGCTATTTGGTGGATGGTCGCCCAGTCGCGATCGGCCAACACGGGTGCGGCCGAGTCAGCCCAGTCGTTGAGTGCGCAACTGGCAGCGAACGGTCCCGTGTCAGACGATTGGCGCTCGTTCACACGACTCGTGCTGGTAACGGTCTGTTGGTCAATTCCGTACGTGACCACTCTGTCGTTGGTCTCACCGTTCGTGCTCAACGCACTGAACGGATCGTCCTCGAGCGCTGCAATCGTGTTGTCCTCCTTCACATTGGCAGGAGCGGCCGGAACGCTACTGGGAGGAGTCCTCGCGGACCGTCGTGGTCGACGCGCATCCATCCGACTCGGCTACCTGCTTGCGGTACCTTCACTGGCACTGCTCGCTGCCGCCCCGCACGTCGCAGTTGCCGAATTGGGAATCGTCTGTCTCGGATTTGCTATGTTCCTGCCCTTCGCGCCACAGGTGACATTGGCGCAGGACTACCTACCGAATCGCCCCGGCACAGCAAGTGGGGTGACGCTCGGACTCGCGATGTCCGTGGGGGGCATCGCATCTCCGCTGTTCGGCTACCTGGCAGATCACTTCGGACCGCGCATGGCGATCGGGGCGACAACTGCAGTGCTGTTCGTCGGCGCCGTCATCGCATTCACCTTGCGCGATCGACGACTCGACCCGGAAGACGAGACGGAGCGCGAACTGGACGTCATCGCCCTTCGATAAACCGATAGACGGCCCCGTAGTCTGAAGATTCATCGGAGGACATGAAGTATTACTCGGTGAGCCGCTCCATTGCGGTTCACCGAGTCAGTCAGGAGCAGTCACATGGCAGTGCGCCAGATCAAGCAGCAGTCGCTGGTACAGAAAGCCGCGGACGAACTTGCGCGCCTCATCGGCGACGGCGAGTGGCCGGTCGGGACCAAAATCCCGAACGAACAGGATCTGAGCACACTCCTCGGAGTCGGGCGTTCGACCGGCAGAGAGGCCGTTCGCGCACTGATTGCGTCAGGCCAGCTCTACTCGCATCAAGGGTCCGGCACCTACGTCATGTCCTCGACACCGGTCACAGAACTCGAGCGAGAACTCAAACGCTCGGACCGCCGCGAAGTCTACGAAGTACGCAGACTCCTGGAAGTGGAAGCGGGCCGCCTGGCTGCCATGCGCCGAACTTCGGCCGACGTCGATCTGTTACACGCAGCACTCGAAGCCCGTGAAAATGCCTCGACACCAACAGAATTTGTCGACGCTGACATGGAACTACATCGCGCCGTGGTGAATGCTGCGCACAACAGCGTGTTGTCGATGGTGTTCGATTCATTCATCGAAACGCTCCGCAACTCGGCCCTGGACGTGATCACCGACGTCGCGGCGCGAGACCCCGAATCGATCGACGACGAAGGCGCTGCCCACCGAGATCTAGTAGAAGCCATCGTCGCGGGTGATGCCGACGCTGCCAGCGCGGCAACGCGCAGGAACATGGACGGGCTCGACTGACCCTCTCTATCGTTGTCAGGCATGACGTCCACATCGCTCCCTCCACGGGGTCTCCGGATCGGTCTGTCCGCCATCGCGTGGCTAAACCTGCTCTCTGCGCTCGTAGGAATGGCGGGCCTGACGATCGGCGGCGGGATGGGCCTGCCTCCTGAGTGGATCGAGGGAACCGTCTTCCCTTCATATTTCTGGCCCGGAATCCTCCTCGGCGTTGTCGTCGGAGGCATCCAGGCCGCCGCGCTCTTCGCTCAGCACAACAGGTTCCGTCTGACGTGGGGCCTGCACGCGGCCGCCGGCCTGACCATGATGATCTGGATCTTCGTCGAGATCGCCATCGTTCTCGCCTGGTCGCCGCTGCAGGGCATCTTCTTCACCACCGGACTAGTCCAGACGATCCTCGCCGTTCTCGCACTCGGCGCCTGGCCTCGCCCCTTCCTCCAACGAGTCGAGTAATGACGGAACCTGTTCTCGAACAACAGAATCACGACGACCGGGCCCACCTCACCTTCTCGAAACAGCCCTTGACTCGAAAGCATGTTCGAGTATGATGGAAGGCGGAACGGGGGGTTCTCATGACGATCAACATCACCGAAGATGCCGTCACCGACGTGGTCAACAACTCCGCCGTGGGTGTGCGCGGACGATTGTGGCGGCTTCACCCCAGCGACGTCCGCGAGATCGCCATCACCGCGTCAGCGGAAATCCTTCGCCTGGAAGCCATTCGAGTGGCCGCCNACGCCACCTCACCCGCACCGTTACCGGTGTTCGAGAACGAAAGCGTGTACTTGATGTCCTGACCGGCAACAACATTCGAACCCGACACCGGATCAGAAGACTTCACCACAGCAATCTTCGGAGACAGAACCGGATGCTCCGTCGTCACGGGCGGAGGAGTGATCTCCGGACCCGTCGGCGGCTTCGCAGTACCGGTGACCTTGTTGTTGATCAACGTGCCACCGGCAACACCGGCATTGACCTTCACCTGATAAGTCAAAACAACAGACTTACCCGGCTCCAGAACACCAGTCCACGAGAGCGCCGTCCCCGAGAGCGTCGGAGCAGCGGCAGCAGCACCGTCGACAGTCGCCTTCAGCGAACCGTCCACCAACGTCGCGTTGTCGAGAACCTTCGATAAATCATCAGTCAACACAACAGGATTGAGCGTCGTCTTACCGGTGTTCGTACCGGTCACCGTATACGTGATCGTCTGACCAGCATTGACGCCGGTACCCGACGCAGGATCCGCAGTCTTCGCGACAGTGAAACCGGGAACCGA
This sequence comes from Rhodococcus sp. MH15, assembly GCF_019266045.1. Taxonomy (NCBI): domain Bacteria; kingdom Bacillati; phylum Actinomycetota; class Actinomycetes; order Mycobacteriales; family Nocardiaceae; genus Rhodococcus; species Rhodococcus sp. MH15. Next base: position 351,564 of record NZ_LPNP01000080.1, on the reverse strand, counting down.
GTGATTCGTCTCAACCGGCGGCGGAGTGATATCCGGACCGGTCGGCGGCTTCGCAGTACCCGTGACCTTGTTGTTCAAGACCGTACCCGCAGCGACACCGTCGTTGACCTTCACCTCGTAGGTCAGGACAACCGACTTGCCGGCTTCGAGAACGCCAGTCCACGAGAGCGTCGTACCCGACAAAGTCGGAACAGCCACGGAAGCTCCGTCAATGGTCGCCTTCAGCGAACCAGGAACGACAGCAGCATTATTGAGAACCGCACCCAGATCGTCATTGATCTGTACCGGATCAAGCTTCGTCTTGCCGGTGTTGGTGCCGGTGACGGTGTACTTGATCGACTCGCCGGCCTGAACCGTCGAACCGGAAATCGGATCGGCAGTCTTCGCCAGCGTAAAACCTGGAACCGAGTGATTCGTTTCCACCGGAGGAGGAGTGATGTCCGGACCGGTCGGCGGCTTCGCAGTACCGGTGACTTTGTTGTTCAGAACCGTTCCCGCGGCAACGCCGGCATTGACCTTCACCTGGTATGTCAGAACAACAGACTTACCGGCCGGGAGATTCGCGGACCACGACAAAGTGCTGCCCGAAAGAGTCGGAGCAGCAACAGGAGCACCGTCGATGGTCGCCTTCAGCGAGCCCGGAATGACAGCAGCATTGTTGAGAACCGCACTCAGATCATCGGTGATCGTCGCGGGAGTCAGGGCCGTCCTGCCGGTGTTGGCACCGGTGACGGTGTACGTAATGGTGTCGCCGGCCTGAACCGTCGAACCGGAAACCGGATCAGCCGTCTTGGTCAGCGTGAAACCAGGCATGGGATGCGTCGTGCAGAGATTGGTTGCAGGATCACATGTTGTGGGGGGAGTTGTAGTCCCCGGAACCAGATAGTTGTTCAGAACTTTGTTGCCGCCGTCTTTGACAGTGACGGTGTATGTGACTGTCCCCTTGCCGCCGGCCGGCAAGGTGCCGCCGACCTTGATCTTGTCGGCGCCGTTCAATGCGGCGGTGAGTCCGCCGGTTTCAGCACCGACCGCAACTGTTCCGTCATCAATGACGTCGGCGAGGTAGTCCGTGTAGTCGATCGTTGCCGGCGCAGTGCCCGGATTCTCGAAATTCAGAGTGTAGGTGATTGATTGGCCGATATTGACCGTCTCACCGGTAGGTGGTGACGACGACTTCTTCACGAGAACCGGGGTGTTCTTGACCTTGCAATACACGTTGTCACCCGGTGTAAGTGCTGCCTGCGCAACGTCACCGACCCTGAGGGCCTGGGTCACGCCGTTTACCTGGCAATCCCACGATGTCGCATAGTTCGCGGTCTTGGTCGCCGAGGTAGTTGGCTTCTCCCAGAACGTGACAGGGGTGGGCGTGGTATCTGCGAGGAGCGTCCGCCAGCCAGTCGATGCCGTCGTATCAGTCGCACCGGTCGTGGTGCTCTTGATCTCGGTTGCTGCAGCGGCGCCTGCATCAGCGTGGTGTCCGGTGCTCATGCCGATAGTGAAATCGTCACCGGGGGTGACGCGCGTGAGGTCCTTGTCGATCTTGACCTTCGACAGCAGCACACCGAACGCCAGGCCCTGACGCGAGGTCGCCTGAACGGTATTTCCGAAAGTGGCTGCGAAACTTGTCGGAGCAGTCGATGCAACGACCAGCGTTCCGGGCGTGCGCCCCTGGCCATTGACGTTGTTCCACGAATCGCATCGGACGGTATTGGCTGGCATACCCGTCAGCCCACCGTCACAGGCCCGAATTCCGGGGTAGGCAGGATCACTGTCGTCACCGACGGTACGTGCGATCTGCCGTAGAGGCTTGTCCGAATTGAAAGTGAGGAATTCACGGTCGTTCGTAGTATTGATATTCGCGTCTGTCGACTCGGCGTCGGCTGCTACAAGCCCGTAGTTGTTGACGGCGCCATTCGGCCCCGTCATCACGATGTTCTTCAGCGAGACTGTTCCACCGGACTGACCAGCGGTGGCTGAGGTTTGGTAGATCGCCGGCTTGATCGTCGTCGGCACACCCGTGTACGCGGAAGTTCCCAACGCTGCATAGTGCAACGTGGGAAATGCCTTCGTCTCGATCCCCTGGTGATTCTTTCCTGCAACCGAGTCAGTGAGGAAAGCCTTGAAGTTGATCTTGTAACCGTCGGTGAGCTGAATTTCCATCGACTGCCCGGCCGCAGAAGCAGCCGTTGCCGCATCGAGCGTCGACATATCGATCCAGCAGATGTTCTGCGAGAACGGACCGGTGCCGGGGGCGCTGAATGCGCAGCCTTTTGCAGGCTGTTCATCCGGAAGAACAGCGGCGCGAGCCGGCGCCTGAGCCTGAACGGGGCCGCCGAGCGTCGCGGCCGGCTGCGCTGACGCAACCACTGCCGTCGCGCCGGAGATACCGAGAATCATCGCGATGGCGGTCCATACCACCGTCCACGCTCGCACCCAGGGCGGGAGCCCTGCGGTGAATATGGCCGACCTTGTCGGCGGTATGTCGTTAGGCATTTCTTACTCCCCAGGATGTGCCTGATCGATGTTCGATGGACGGAGATGCGAGAGCGCTGGCGCGAACTCCCGGTTGATCGGTTGGTTCGGGTCGATGCGCCTGTTTTCGGCTGATCGACCTCACACCGGACGCTGTTGCCGGTCCTGTCATTCGAGCTCCTCTTCGGAAACACCTGCGTGTTGGAAGAGCCGCCCTGAACAGGACCTTGGCCCTCGAAATCCGCGCAAATCGAGAGCAACCTTCCAGTTATCAGGAACAAGATAACAGATAACCGGGAGCTTGCCCATCGAAAGTCGGACAAAGCAGACCGATCGACGTTTTTGTTCGTAGATCGGACAAGCTTCGAGGAGCAGTGTTGTCCGAGCGGACAATTCAGCCCTCGGAGTGCGGCACCGCGGCGAACGCGATGACATTCAACGTTTCCGCTGACCAGATCGGGTGACGACCAACCTCGAGGAAGATATGGAATCTGGACAAATGACCAATATGGATAAGGCCTGTTGGATGCGCCACAGACCCTCGAACGACGTTCGGAAACCCCGTCCTGCATGGAGTCCGATCACGCGTGCGAGCCCGTCGAAATTGATCGAATTGATCCAGACCACACTCAGCGACGGCTGCCGGTAACGAAGCATCCCGAGGCTCCGATAATTGGATTGCGAGGCACCAACTTCGCCCGAAACCGGGCGGCCGCCTTCGATTCAAACCCAACTTCAAGTCCGTTTTGTAGCTTTTCAGGCAGAGCAGTTCTGCTCATTTTCTGCCATAGCTATTTTCCGATCCTGCTCAGCTAGTCGAAAGTTCAGCGACCGTGGCTACCGCCCGGCAGAATTCTCGTAACTGACGAGCAACAACCGGACTAACCAGCCAAGCGTCACAAGAGTGCCAAAAAGGGCCCTTCCGCGTGCCTCGAGGCAAATGCATCGAGGGCGAAAGGGCCCGAACCGGGCACCACGGAGCCAAGGGCCCCGCCGCAAACTAGCTGCTGCCGAACCCCACACTGTTGGCGTAGCGATCGAAATCGCCCTGGGCTCCGCTGTAGACGTTGATATCTGTGTTTCCGGTGATTCCGGGGATGCGTCCGGTGCTGGTGTACTGCCAGAAAGTCCAGTTGGACCAACCGCCGGGTAGCGGCCCCGGTGCGTTCTGCCCGTTGTAATCGGCGATCCACAGCGGGTAGTGGTTGAACTCGGTGGTGTTGGCCATCTGAGTACGCCAGAAGTTGGGATACGTGTAAATGATGGGCTGCCGCCCGGTGAGTGTCTGGACTGTATTCAAGTAGCGATGCGTCCAGTCGATGACCTGCCCGGCGGGCAGTCCCTTCGCGTCCTCGAGATCTAGAACGGGCGGGAGGTCACCAGGTCCGTTGATACCCAGGACGATCGCCGAATAGAAGGCGGCCTGGGCTTCGGGGGACTGGCGAACGTCTGCGTAGTGGTAGGCCCCGCGCGAGACGCCGGCAGCACGCATGACCAGGCAATCCTGGATGAAGTACGGATTGACGTAGTTGAGCGACTCGGTGGCCTTGACCATCGCGAACTCGTGCCCTGACGCCTTGACCTGGAACCAGTCGATTCCGGTTCCGTCCACGTGTTGCCACGAAGAGACGTCCGGGCCACGGGGAGCGTCGGCAGCGGCGAGGCCAGGTGCCGTGATCGCGATGGCAGCTGCCATCGCGATCGGGGTGAGCTTGCCCAGTGTCCTGACGATCCGTCGCTCGACCATTTCCCGAGACTAAGGTCGACTAGTCCGTTTTGTCCCCTAATTCAAGGAATGTTCACTCAACCGAGCCAATCGAGAACAGCCGCAGCGGTCCACGACTGTTGCATACTGCCCAGCGGCTCACCGGTGAAAGGCTCGTAGTATTCGGCAAAACTGCCATCGCTGGCCTGCCGCAAACCCTCCGAACGCAACACGTGCGATCTCTCGGCCCACCCCCGACGCGCGAACGCCCACGAGAACAACCACGTGATCACCGGCCACACCGGGCCACGCCAATACTCCCGCGGGCGGAAATCGCCGGAAACCGGAGACGTCGACGGTGGGACAGCAAACCGCATGTCCGGGTGACCACAGAATTTGGGCCCCTCGAAAGTGCGCAACAGAGCGCGCTCGGCATCGCGGCTCAGGCCGCCGCACAGCAACGGCGCAAACATCGCGATGGTTTCGGTATGAACCCATCGCCCGGTGCGAAGATCGAAATCCTTTGCTGCACCTGATCGTTCATCGGTGGTAGCAATCACGCCCTGCCGGAATCGATCTGCCCAACCGCGCAGATCACGGACGTCGGAGTTCGGCCGCGAATGCTCCTCACCGATAGTTGCCAAGACGTCGCATGCCATCGAGAAAACCGCACTGACAAACACGTCCTCGACGGCAAAACTCATGGCAGTGGCGAGTTGAGAATCCTCGTACCGCACGGCCTTCATCTCTTCGAGAAGCCAAAGGTAGCGGTCGTATTCGTTATCCGTGGGCCGCTGAGACAGGTCCGTCACCACAGCGAGATCAGCACGCTGATACGCAGGCACTTGTCCCGCAACAACATTCGCGTACGCCAGATCCCAACGCGGAGAGTTGTCCATCCCAGATTCCCACCCGTGATAGAGCGCGATACGGCCGTTGCCGTCGAGATCGCGGGCCTCCGCCAACCACCGGTGCCACCGAACCAGATCACTCCAGCGCCGGTCGAGGAACTCTTCCGCGACCGCACGCGTCGTACGTCCGTGCCGACGCGAATGATCGAGAATCCGCTGCACCGCGATCGCGTGAACGGGGGGTTGGGTGATTCCCGATGTAGCGGTACCCAAAGGAGCATGCGCTGCCAACGCATTGACATCCCACCGCGTCGGGCCGGGGAAGTAGCCGTCGACACCGTTCGCGAACACGATGTGCGGAATCATTCCGTTCTTCCACTGAGCCGAGAGCAAGGTATCGAGCTCTACTACCGCCCGTTCGACGCTGAGCGGCGCCAGACCTACCGCCACGAACGCGGCGTCCCAGCTCCACATGTGGGGATACAGCTTCGGGGCAGCGCTGGTCATCGTGCCCAGGTCGTTTCCGCGCAGCAAGTAGGCAGCTCGGGCGGCGAGCTGAGTTGGGGTAAATCCGCGGTCTGCCATAGATGTCTATTTTGCGACGCGTCGAGCCTTTGCGCTCACCGAGCACGAATCCGGCGCCGCAGCCGCAATAATGAAGGAAGTCCGTCAGGTGATCTCGGAGTGGAGGCCTAGTGCGCGAGAAGATCAAAGCACTGCTGTTCGACGTCCAGGGCACAGCGACCGATTTTCACAGCACACTGTGCCGAGAGGCCCGTCGAATCACCGACGCCGACGTGGACTGGCCAAGATTCGTCAATCTCTGGCGCGCTGAGTACTTCGCGAACACCTCCGAGGCCGACGACTCCACAGGCGAATGGGTGACAGTACATTCGGTGTACCGCGAGGCTCTGCGCAAGCTGTTGGCCCGCGAGAGCATCGAACTTTCCGATGCCGAACAGGAAGAACTCACCACCGCCTGGAAATTCCTGGACCCGTGGCCCGACACTGTCGCCGGCCTGACAACCCTGCGCCAGCAGTACACAATCGCTGCCTTGTCCAACGCCGACGTGAATGCCGCAGTCAGCATCTCCCGGCACGGAAATCTGCCATGGCATGCCGTCTTCACTGCCGAAATGGCCGGCGTCTTCAAACCAGATCCGAAGATCTACCACCTGGCCGCTCGATATCTCGGGTACGACCCGGCCGAGATCATGATGGTTGCCAGTCACAAATATGACATCCGGGCGGCCAAAGCTCTCGGATTCCGCACAGCCTTCATAGCTCGACCACTCGAATTCGGAGCCAGGGGCAATCCCGATGTGTCCTTCTCCGACGAGTTCGACATCAACGCCGAGGACTTTCTCGATCTGGCAGCGCAATTGGTCCACTGATCCCGTGCCTGCGCGTCGTTGCTGGTATTCCTACGTGAAGGAATATCGAAACGGACAGGCGGTTTGGAATTCATGGGCACCAAGGAAGACAGCGCTACCCGCGAACGCAAGGCCCTGCGGTACTCGCTCGTGGTCGCAACGGCGTTGGCTGTGCTCGCCGCATTCTGGGGCTGGATCTCGCAGTCCCAGGTGATCCTGCTCGACGGTGTGTACGCCCTCATCGGAATGGTGTTGACGGCGATCTCACTGCGGGTCTCGCGGATAGCCGACTCGGGCCCCACCGCACGCTTCCCGTTCGGAAAGGAGGCATTGATCCCGGTCGTCATCGCTGTCCAGGGCATGGCACTACTGGCGACGCTCGCCTACGCCGCAGTCGAGGCAGTTCGTGTCATCCTCGCGGGCGGAGCCGACGTCACCGCGGGGTCTCTGGTGGCATACGGCGCTGTCAGCGCAGTGGTGTCGATCATCATCTGGCGCTACGTCGGACAAGTCGACCGCACATCTGATCTGCTCGTCGCCGAAGCCAGGCAATGGGGAGCGTCGGCTGCCTTCAGCGCGCTGGTCGCAGTCGGTGCTGTCGTCGCAATGATCCTGGGCCGCAACGATTTCTCCGACGCCGACCGATATGTCGACTCCGTCTTGGTCCTCCTCGGCTGCGCGATGCTGGTCCCGCAACCGTACGCACTTCTGCGAACCGCACTGATCGAACTCCTCGAAGGTGCTCCCGGCGAAAACGTTCAGGCCCGCGTGCACGATGCCATCGCCGTCGTCCGCGACGAATTCGGTTTGGACGAACCGACTCTCACCATGAGCAAGGTGGGTCGCAAGCTGTATGTCGAAGCGACGTTCATGGTCGCGCCACACAGCTGGGACATCGACGGTGAAGACGCAGTACGACGCTCGTTCGCCACCAGCCTCGCCGATCTCCCCTACGAACCGTGGCTGAACATCGAACTGACTACAGATCCGGCGCTGATGCTCTAGCGACGGAATCTGCTCTCGAACAACAGAATCACGACGGCCGGGCCCACCTCACCTTCTCGAAAAAGCCCTTGACTCGAAAGTATGTTCGAGTATGATGGGAGGTGGAACGGGGGGTTCTCATGACGATCAACATCACCGACGATGCCGTCACCGACGTGGTCAACAACTCCGCTGTGGGTGTGCGCGGACGATTGTGGCGGCTTCACCCCAGCGACGTCCGCGAGATCGCCATCACCGCGTCAGCGGAAATCCTTCGCCTGGAAGCCATTCGAGTGGCCGCCGTCGACACCCTGACGTTGAACCCGGACGAACAAGTACTCTGCTACCGCGGCACCGGACAATGGCTCGCGAACCACACCATGCTGCAGATCTCCACCGGCAGAAGAATCGCAGCCCTGGGCAAAGCGCTACGGTCGTTTCCCGAGATCGAAGACCAATTCGATGCCGGTGACCTCACTTTCGAGCACGCAGCACTGATCGTGGCGTTCTGCGAATCCCCACCCAAGGCAATGCCCGACGCCGCACTACCGTACTGCCGCGACACACTCCTCGCCGCAGCATCCGGAACCGAAGCAACCACCGTCAAACTGCGCTACGCCATCAGCGTCCTCGAGCACATGTTCGAATCCGACGACCCACCACCAAGCGAAGACACCGACCGCAACGAACTGCGCATCTCCCCCACCCTCAACGGAAGAGTCGCCGTCCGAGGCGATTTCGACGGAGTGACCGGCGAAATGCTTCTCTCCGCCCTCTCCAACCTCTCCATGCCCACCCCCGCCGAAGACGGCACACCCGACAAACGACCCGCCGCCACACGCAACGCAGACGCCATGGCAGAACTCATCCGGCGCTACCTCGACAACGCTGCCACCGGCATCGACGGCGGCCAACGCCCACACCTGAACGTGCACATCAACGCCAAAGACCTGGCCTACCACCGTGAATGCGCCACAACGAGTGATGGCTCAACACCTGTCCCCTCCGAGGACGACGATCCCGGCATGCTCGATCTCGACTTCCAAGATCTCGACAAACAAGATCTCGATGTCGGCCACATGCCCTGGATGGGACCACTGAGCGTCGGCCGCACCCGCATGATCGCCTGCGACTGCATGCTCTCCAGCGTCCTCCTCGACGAAAACGGTGCCCCACTCGACGTCACCCCACTCAAAAGGCTTGTCACCGCAGCACAACGAACCGCCCTGATCGCCCGCGACAAAGGATGCGCCTTCCCCGGCTGCGACTGCGTCCCCGCCTGGACCGACGCCCACCACATCAAACACTGGGCCAAAGGAGGACCAACCGTCATGGACAACCTGGTCCTACTCTGCCGAACCCACCACACCCTGATGCACCGAAAACCCGGATTCACCGGCAAATGGGAAATCCGAATGGGCACCGATCACCTGCCCTGGTTCATCCCACCACCGGGCATCGACCCCGACCGGAAACCCCGCCGCTCCACCACACGACTCTGAACCCGGAGGTCACCGAGCACACGCCTCGGTGACCCATTCCGGCGTGCTTCGATAGCCGGAAAGGGCGGCACGGTGTCCCCTATTGCTAGCGTTGAGCGTGTGTTTGCACAGGGAACCAACGCGCTGACGGTAGACGGCCGACCGACGCTCGCGCATATCGATTTTGCCCTTATGGATTCCTATCGATTTCCCGACCGGCAGGGCTTCCCCGATTCATATCGCGCATTCATCAGGCACGCAGGTTGGGCGCGGACCTTCGGACTCTGGCTCATCTATCCGCCCGTCCTTCCCGGATTTGCCGACGGCTGGCAAGGGCGCGCCCGCAACCTCACCGCCCATCTTCATTCGGTCTACAGAGAAGGACAGGATGACGAGTTCGATTGGATGATCGAACCCGACGGCGATTGGTCACTCCCCGACTCGCTGCAGGTTTTCGGATGGAGCGAAAACGGTGACGCCCTCCTGTGGGACACAGCATCACGCGACACCGACGGAGAGTTTCCGGTTTGGGAATCACGCTCGTTCAACTCTCTCCACCGCCTCGGCGGGAGCATCCACGAAGCACTACCGTCCATTCGCACCCGGGCTATGGGCCTGTTCGGACCTCGCACCTCCGACATCGAGCCACTCCAGCCCACCCAACTCTGACGCGCGACCCAAATTATCGATAGGCCGCGGACACAGCCACGAATACGAAACCTACGACGACGACCAGGGACAGATAGCCGAGAACGAGTCCGGCCACTGCCAATCCGCGCCCACTTTCGCCGGAACGGCGAATCTGGTTCAACGACACATGCCCCACTGGAATAGCAAGAACTCCACCGAAGATTCCAAGTACAAGTGCGACGATGGCCAAGGCATTCGTGCCGCCGACCACCCCAGGGAGCGGCGCCGCCACCTGCCTGACAGGCCCGAACGTCGAACGAAGGCTCCTCCCTAACAGCAGCGCCGCGGCCATATACAGCAACAGCCCCGCCACAGATCCGGCTATCCAGGCTCCACGAAACGCCGGCCCGTCGACGTCGAGGATCCTCCCCGCCGCCCTCACACCGGATCCTGCTGCACCGACCGCGATACTCAAATTCACTGCGCCAGGAATAACGGCAAGCATGGCAATGGCACCGACACCAAGCGACAATGCCGGGCCACCGCGTCGCCGCCACGCCAACGAACTCATCAGCGCTGCAAACAAAGTCACAGCGGTGCCCAGAAGCCCAGTCACAAATCCGACAACGACTCCCGTCTCGAAGTCCCCACCTAGATGACGAGCAACCCACTGTGCCCAGGCCCGCGCGAATGGCGGCCCGAGCGTCAGCGAGACAACGACCGTTGCAACCGCAGCGCACGCCACGACACTGATGACCCGCAGAATCCACCCCAGATAACCGGAATGCGAATTATTCTGCGCAACAGTAGTTTCCGAGTCGATCACCAGGATTCCTTCGTTCAGAGTGTGAGAACAGAACGGCTCTAGCTCACTCCACACAGAACCGTGGCCGGACCGGCTCACTCATCTGATCAAGTTCTGGCGCCTGTGTCTGTAGTTCGTTCGCACGACCAAACCGGCGATAGCAACGATTACATATTTGTGTTAGCGTTGTTTCCATGGGTTCGAGAGCAAAGATTCTGGCCGCGGCAACCGAGCTGCTCAACACCTCCCCCAACGGCGACATATCCACCCGCGCCGTGTGCGAGATGGCCGGCGTCGGCGCCCCCGCGCTCTACCGTCAGTTCGGCGACAAGGACGGTCTGCTCGCAGCCGTCGTCGAGGCGGGCTTCTTCGAATACCTCGAAGGCAAACGGGCTGCGACACCTTCCGATGACCCCGTTGCCGATCTACGGGCCGGCTGGGATGCGCACACCGCCTTCGCGCTCGCGCATCCGGCTCACTACCGCTTGATGCACTCACCTTCCGCCCAGAGCGCCGACACCGCCCTGCAGGCCCAGGCGCTACTTCGATCCGTTCTCGAACGATGCGCTGCGGCAGGTGTTCTGACCGTATCGGTCGACGTGGCTACGCAGATGGTGATGTCCGCCAATGCGGGCGTCGCTCTGATGCTCGTCGTCAGGCCGGAACAGTACCCCGATCCGACGCTGTCACAGCGAGTTCGCGACGGAATCTTCGCGTCCATCATCGACGAATCCGGCGCCCACCCGGAAACCACACTCAACAGAGTTGCATCTACTCTCGACGCCCAACTGGCCGCCGCAGATTCAACTTCTCTCTCCGCCAACGAAGTCGGCCTACTACGAGAGTGGCTTCGCAAGCTGTCCGATGCAACCGAAACCAGTTCAGGAGTTACATCATGACTGACACCACCACCCGCGTCGCCATCGTCACTGGCGCTTCCGGCGGCATCGGGCGAGCGACTGCCGAGAAGCTCGCCGCCGACGGAATGGCTGTCGCCGTGCACTATTCAGGAAACATTCAACGCGCCCAGGAAACAGCTGACGCCATCGTCGCTGCGGGCGGTCGCGCCATAGCGGTGCATGCGGACGTCGCCGACGAAGGTGAAGTCGCGGCCCTGTTCGATACGGTCGAGGAGGAGTTCGGGGGCATCGACGTCGTCGTCCATGCGGCCGGAATCATGATTCTCTCCACCGTCGCAGAACTGAACTTCGACGATTTCGATCGGATGCATCGGACCAACGTCCGAGGGACCTTCGTGGTCGACCAGCAGGCAGCCAGACGTGTCCGGCGCGGTGGTGCGATCATCAATTTCTCCACCTCCGTGAAGAAGCTGGCATTTCCGACTTATGCCGCGTACGCCGCCACCAAAGGTGCTGTCGACGCGATCACTCTGGTTCTCGCGAAAGAGCTACGGGGACGCGATATCACGGTCAACGCCGTAGCCCCAGGCCCCACGGCCACCGATCTGTTCCTTGACGGGAAAGACGAAGCTACAGTGGAGAACCTGTCCAAGCTGGCTCCCCTGGAACGCCTCGGCACACCGATGGACATCGCGGAGGCTGTCGCATTTCTCGCCGGCCCAGCTCGTTGGGTCAATGGCCAGGTCATCTACGTCAACGGCGGCGTGATTTAGCGAAACCATCGCCTAAGGACCACACCTTGGCAATTCCGACAAAACAGTCAAACCAGTCGACTTTGGTTGTAATGTGCAAACAATGGATAACCAGGATCGAGGGTCCGCCCGGACGTCACGACGACAGTTCATCAGCGTTGCAGGGCTGGCGGCAACCGCGGTCATAACCCTCGCGACCTCCTCGACCGCCGGCGCCGCCGGCCCCACGGCACCCAATCCAGGTTCGCGGGTCGGCGATCCTGCTGAAGCCCAAGCGGTGCAACGCGTCGCAGAGGCACTGCTGAACAGCGGAGTCCCCGGCCTTGCCTTCGCCATCGTCAAACCGGATGAGAAGAACCGCAAGGCGAGTGTCGCCACTACGTACCACTACGGCCAGGCCGACGTCGAAAACGGCGTGAGAGTCACTCCACGAACGCAATTCGAGATCGCCTCGGAGACCAAGACCTTCACCGCTGCACTACTGGCGAAACTGATCGCTCGGGGAGAAGTCGGATTGGACGACCTGGCGAGCAAGTATTCGGATGGCAACCCGCTGCCGAAAGGCATCGGCGGCGAGGAGATCACGCTTCGCCAACTGGTCACCCACCGTTCCGGCCTGAGCGACGACCCGCCCAATCTTTCGGCGGGGTGTGCCGATCCCACACGATCGTGCACGGACGAGAAGGCGAAGTACACCAGAAATATGCTCTGGAAAGGACTCCAAGACGCCGGCGCCTTGGAGTTCGCCCCCGGTAGCCACTGGCTGTACTCGGACTTCGGGTTCGGACTGCTCGGCACATTCATGGCCGACAAAATCATTCCGGGACAAGAGAAGCCACCATTCGCGGCGGCAGTCGCCCGCGAAATCACCGACCCGCTCGGGATGATGGGTACCGTGATCGAGACCAAAGCAACCGACCTTGCCGTTCCGTACCACCTCGACGGCACACGAGCGCCTCTGTGGAACAACACGGGTGCGATCGCAGGAGGGGGTGGGCTGGTCAGCACCGCCGAGGACATGTCGATTTGGGCTGCAACAACTCTCGGCTACGGAAACAACCCGCTCAAACCAGTCCTGACCTCGATGCTCGAGCAGATCGACACGCAAGCTCCGGAGAATCCTGCATTCGGAATGGGAATGGCGTGGCAGCTCCAACCCCCGACGCCGAACTTCCCACAACGGTTCGCCAAGAAAAACGGAGACAGCTCGGGATCCAACTGCATCACCCTGCTGGTTCCCGACAGCGGCTGGTCGATCACGATTCTGGCGAACGGTGGAAATGCGGCGATGATCGACCCTGCAGCCGTGAACCTGATGCATGATCTGGTTCCGAGACGACCCATATTCGGTAGCTCGACGGGAAGTTCGTCGGGCAGCGACGTCGGCTTCCAGACCGGGTCATTCGGATAGGCCCACTTGCCTACAGGCGCTACATCTTCGTCGAGCGCGCCATCACGAAGCAGTAGAGCCCGTAGGTGATGATGCCCAATCCGGCAAGGATCAGCAGCGCCACTCCGTACGGCTGCGCGCCCAGCGTCTTGAACGCTCCGTCGAGTCCGGAGGACTTGCCGGGTTCGGAACTGTTGACCGCAAGAAGAACCAGAATGCCGACTGCAGCGATGGCCAAGCCCTTGGCGACGTACCCGACGGTTCCGAGTCGGCGCACGAAGTTGCTGGGTGTGCCTTTCAGATCATCGAGGAAGTTCTGGCTCGCGCCCTTGTACACGTGGTACACACCAACGGCAATGATCGCGATCCCGCCGATCACCAATGCGATAGTTCCAAGCGTGTTCTCCATCAAACGCGCCGTGATCCCCGCACTCTGACCGCTGCTGGACTTCCCGCTACCGCGGGCGAATCCGAATGCAGTGAACGCAAAACCGAAATAGACGAGCGAAATGCCCAGAGCCTTTGCGCGGTTGAAGAACTCTTTCTTCTTGTCGTCAGAGGACGGCGACGACGAGCTTCCCAACGCAGCTTCGGCCAATCTCCACAACGCCATGGCAAGGAAGGCCACGACGCCGACCCACAGAGCGAAGACACCCCCTGGCTTTCCTGCCAACTCGGCCATCGCACCCGATTGGTCCGCAGACCCGGATCCACCGAGAGCAAGGCGGATCGCGATATATCCGATCAGCAGATGAACCACACCGCTGACGACGAATCCGGCACGGGCAAAGCGCTCGAAGACATTGTTCTGTGCGACGTCAGCCGCCGTGGACGCGACGCTCTTCTGGTCGTGCGGTGACGATTCTTTATTCATCATGATCGTCGAACCATATACGGGCAGACGCTTCCCTCGAACGCCTGCATCAAGTGTTTCGAGATCAAGGGTTTCGAGGGTTCTGATCCGGCGTCGACCGCGGTTCTTCGGGGTTGGGAACCTTGGGGTCGATCGTGTCTGCATGATCTCGTTGCTGGTTCAGTTCCTCGCGAGAACTCGTCGCCTCTTTCCGATGCTGCGCTGCATGATGTTGCAGCGCAGACGCTTCCGCCGCTTTGGCGTCGGCCTCTGCCTGCACCATGCGCGCTTTGGCTGCTGTCTCTTCTGCCCGCGCCTCGCGCTCGCCTACTTGCAGTGACTTGTCTGCGACGTCTTCGCGGATCTGTTCTGCCTCGATGTGACGACGCTCGTCACGCCTGTTTCGCGCCACCCACAGGAGTGCGGCCACGATCGCTATCACCACGACCACGGCAACAATTATCCAGATAATGCTGCTGGTACTCATACTGCGAGAGGTACCCACCTGCGACTTTCTCACACGCAGGCAAACAAATACGCTGAAATTACAGGTCGGTCGGATGTGTGTTGGCTCCGCATAGAACCACGCACAGTTCACCGTCGGACGGCGGCGACACCGTTCCGTTCAGAACCGGAGCCAATGCTGCCGCGGTTCCCAACTCCACCAGAATCCGGAACTCCCGCCACAGGAATGCCCGCGCTTGCCGGATCGAATCATCTTCGACCACAACACTGTCTACCGAACTCTCATGCAGTGTCTCCCAGGCGATGGCACCAATTCGTGTAGCCCCCAACGAGTCTCCGGCGATACTGTTCACTTCGATATCCACCGGACGCCCCGCATCGAGCGAGGTGCGCAAGGTGGCAGCCCCGGTCGGCTCGACGGCTACCACGTGATCTTCGGGACGAGCCGCCGCGACGATTCCAGAGACCAATCCGCCGCCGCCGACTGCAACGCAATACGTGATCGGTCCGGATGCGTCGTCTTCGAGCTCGAGAGCGATGGTGCCGGCCCCACTGACGATGTCGGGCAGGTCGTAGGCATGCAGTTCGAGCGCACCGCTGGTGCGTGCGATGTCCGCCGCAGCGGCAGCAGCGAGTGCATACCGGTCGCCTACCTTGTGAACGGTTGCACCCAACTCTCCGAGAGCCTTCACCTTGGCATCAGGCGCTGTCTCCGGCACCACCACTGTGCAGGTGAGTCCTCGTCGCCGCGCTGCCCACGCGGCCCCGATTGCAGCGTTGCCGCCAGACGCGATCACCACGCCGGCATCGGGCATGGCGCCGTCGGCGACCGCTCGTTCCACTGCATTGAGACTGCCGCGCACTTTGAAGGAACCGCCGTGCTGGAGGTACTCGAGCTTGAACAGAACCGGTACCTCACCCTGTGGCGTCGGTAGCGCACTGCGAAAGATCGGAGTACGCCGCGCCAAACCTGCGATACGAGTCCGCGCAGCTTCGACGTCCGAGCGCTCGATTGCCACTGGGCCTGCATTGTTGTCGGCGGTGAGAGTCATGTACCAACCCTACGGTTCGCAACGTCGACCCGAAGCAGTCGGCCCATCGTCATCATGATGTCTGTTTTTCACCAAGGAATGCCCGCATCTGACCGAGACAATGCACCTCGGGGTGAATAAATTTACTACTACAAGCACAACGACGACATCGAGGAAAGGCACACGCCATGTCGAAGATCGCAGTATTCGGTGGAAACGGTTTTGCAGGAAGCGCAATCGCGAAGGAAGCCACTTCACGCGGCCACGAGGTGACCGTCGTCGCCCGCAGTGTGCAGTCCGGAACCGAGGCGAATGTCGTGCAGGGTTCCGTTCACGACAACACGATCGTGGAGCAGGTCACGGCGGACAACGACGTCGTTGTCGTTGCCATCCCCGCCCGCGAGATCGACGGCAAGCGCCTGCTCGACGCCGTCACTCCCCTCGCAGATGCCGCCGCACGCAACGGTGCTCGCATTGCCGTAGTCGGTGGCGCCGGCAGCCTGTTGGTCTCCGAGGGTGGGCCACGCGTCGTCGACACCCCCGACTTCCCGGACGCATACAAGGGTGAGGCACTCGCTCACGCCGACGTCCTCGATGCGCTCCGCGCGACCGACAGCAATGTCGACTGGTTCTACGTGAGCCCGGCCGCAGCGTTCGGTGCCCATGCCGGCGTCGCCCCGAAGGGATCGTTCCAGTTGGGTGGCGACATTCTCCTGACGGACGCCGAGGGCAACTCCGCCATCGCGGGCGAAGACTACGCCCATGCTTTTGTCGACGAGATCGAAACTCCGGCCCACCGTCGCCAGCGTTTCACCGTCGCACACTGAACATGAGCAACCTCCGTAGGCGCGCAGCCTGGATCACTGTTCCCGCTGCCGCCGCACTCCTGCTCACCGCGTGCTCCAACGACGCGGAATCCGCAACGCCCAGCAGTTCTACGACGTCCACGAGCGTTGTTGCCGAACAGGGCGATCAACTCGAATCCAACAAGACCGTCGTCACGGACTTCTACGAACTGGCGTTCAACGGCCGTCAGGTACAGCAAGCCGCCGACCGGTACCTTGGCGACGTCTACATCCAACACAACCCCACCGCCGCCGATGGGGCAGCCGGATTTGTCAGCGGCATAGGCGGTTACGTCGAGGCCACACCCGGATTGCATGCCGAGATCACTCGCGTTTTCGCCGAAGGCGATCTGGTTGCCCTCCAGTCCCACACCACGTCTGCACCCGGCGACCGCGGCCAGGCGGTATTCGACATCTTCCGCGTCGACAACGGCAAGATCGTCGAACACTGGGATGCCATTCAAGACGTGCCGGAAACGTCCGCGAATCCGAACACGATGTTCGACGGACCCACCTCGTCGCCGTCCAAGTCGTCAGAAGTCTTGGAGCGCAACACGGCCAACGCGTTGACGTTCCTGCAGCTCGCCTTCAACGAAGGCAAAGCCGCCGAGGCTGCCGACCAGCTGGTCGGTCCGACCTACACCCAGCACAACCCCTCGTTCGCTGACGGCAAGGACGCATTTGTCACCGCACTGGCCGGGATCGAACCCGTTACCGGAGACAAGGCCACCAAGTTTCCACGGACGGTAGCCGAGGGCGACTTCGTCTTTGTTCAGACCTTCGCTTCGTCCGGTGAGGGAACGGCCGGCAGCGGCTCGATGGACATCTTCCGATTCGACGAGAACGGCAAAATCGTCGAGCATTGGGACGCCGTCCAGGACTACCCGTCGACGACTGCAAGCGGCAACACCGTGTGGGACGACGGTCGCTGAGACGACAACTCCGAACAGTTCAGAGAGGGATGCGGATCAGCCGACGTTGATTCGTTCTGTGTCGCCGTCGTAGTAGTCCAACAATCTCTGATCCATCACCCGGCGCCACAGCGGTGGAATCCACGCGATCACGATCATCACTGCGTAGCCGGCCGGAAGTTGCGGCGCTTCGGCCGCGCTACGCAGACTTTGGTACCGCAGCTTCGGGTTGGCGTGGTGATCGCTGTGCCGCTGCAGTTGGTAGAGAAACAGATTGCTCACGACGTGATCGCTGTTCCAACTGTCAGCGGGGCTGCAGCGAACGTACGAGCCGTCGGCACGCTTGCCACGCAGCAGGCCGTAATGCTCGAGGTAGTTCGCGGCTTCGAGGAAGGTGAATCCGGCAACTGCCTGCAGCAGGAGCCAGGGCGCGACCTCCCAACCGAAGATACCGATCAGCGTCGCGAAGAGGACAACACTCATCGCCCAAGCGTTGAGAATATTGTTCTCGAAGCTCCAGGTTCGTTTGCCTTTCCTCTGGAGTCGAGCGCTCTCGATGCGCCATGCCGAACGCAGCCCGCCGAACACACTTCGTGGCAAGAACCTCCAGAAGCTCTCACCGAACCGTGAGCTGGCCGGGTCCTGCGGAGTAGCTACACGCACATGGTGGCCGAAATTGTGTTCCACGTAGAAGTGCCCGTACAGAGATTGCGCAAGCGCCACTTTCGCGAGCCACTGTTCGATCTTCTCGCTCTTGTGGCCGAGCTCGTGGGCCGCGTTGATACCGACGCCGGCGACGACGCCCACCGTGAACGACATCGCGATCTTCTCCGCGATTCCCATCGGAGCGTTGATCCAGCACCAGCAGGCGAAGACCAGACCGGCGTATTGCAAGGGGAGGAACGCGTAAGTGCACCAGCGGTAGTAGCGGTCCTTCTGCAGTCGTGGGATCGCATCGTCCGGCGGACTTTCGCCGTCTTCACCGGCCAGCATGTCGATGATCGGGATGACGATGACCAGTAGCCACGCGCCGGTCGCCCAGAACAATCCGAGACGAAGGTTGTCGACGAGAAACCAGGAGATGAACGGGCTGAGTGGAATCAGCAATCCGAGCGGCCACAGGTACCTCTTGCGGTCGCGCCAGCGCGGATTTTCGCCGGACGGCGAGTCGGTGTTCTGGACAGCGTTCGATTCGGTACGCCGTGCGTCGGAAGTCGCTGTCATTCGCCGATCTCGCCTTTCGTCCCCTCGAACGATTCGCCCCACGCACCGTTCACGCTCAGCAAACCAGAACTAATGTCCGGACGGGTATGGTCCCGAAATCCAGAGCGCCCTGCTCGAAAGACGGCACGAGCGCTTGTACTCACCAAAAACTCCCCCGCACATCACTGCTCACCCCGACAGTAGATACGGACAAAATACCCCACGGATCTGCGGGGATGGCGACCACCTCCGCACGTCGCCGAGGATCGATGATCCCTGCCAAGGCAAGGTTGAACCGCGTCGCCCTCGTCGAAGTAACGGTAACCGGCAGTGACAGAAATCATAAGCAGAGGACAGGATTTCCGCTCGTAGTGGCGACCAAAAAGACTGCGCGCCCTCAACTGGTCAGTTGCGGGCACGCAGTGAAAAGGTGAGCAAGCGTCAGAGCGTTGCAAACACCTTCGTTTTCACTTCGTTCAGCCAACCGTTCGCGGTCACGAAGTCTGTGACGCTCGACTGCAATCCGAAGACGTGCCCGGCCTGCGCCGCCGGCAGCCTCGTGAAGAGGTTGTCGTCGAGGACCGCCTGAACCGCCGCACTGGTCGACCCGTCCGCGTTCAGCGGATACAGCACGACCGTTACGCCGTTCAGGATGTCGGCCAACTGCTCCATCGGATAGGACGCGTATCCGGCATCGGTGTAATTGGTCGGAACACCGGGCCCGTACGCCAATCCGAGTTCGTTGACCACCAAATTGCCGATCGCACCGGTGGGCTGCTGAACCGAGAAAGCGCCGGGCGCGTCTCCGAGTGAAATGTGAATCCACTTGTTGGTCGCGATCACGTCGGCGTACTCGCCACGGACACGTTCGAGATTCTCTTCGTAAGCAGTCCGCGTCGACTCGAGCACGTCGGTCTTGCCAATTGCCTCAGCAAGCTCGGTGGTGATCTTCTTCCAGTCGCCTCGGCTCTCTCCCTTGACGATGACGGTGGGTGCAATGCCGGACAGACGGTCGAACGCCGCTTGGTCCACCTCGTCGGCGTCGCCGACAATGATGTCGGGATCCGCCGCAGCGATCGCTTCGAAGTTCATTTCCCCGAAAGGCCCGATGGTCGGGAGCCCGTCGACGAAGGCCTGCTGCTCCGGCGTGAATTCACTGATCCACTTGCCGTAGTCCTGCACAGCAGCCGGTTTCACTCCGAGGGACATGAGCTGCCAAGGAGTGTCGTACGACGCGGCGACGACGCGCTCAGGTGAAACCGGCACCTCAATGTCCCCGTACGCCGACGCGACGGTCCGGACGTCCGTCTGCTCGGAGTCGGCCGACGACGAGGAACAGCCGGTCACCACCATCGCACCTACGACGGCAACCGCCGCCGCTGCGATGACTCTGGAACCGAAAGAAAATGATCGAATTGCGCGCACGCAGAACTCCTACAGGGTGATTGTTTAGCCAACCCTAATTTCATTCTGCGGCACGGCACAAGTCCGATCGAGGCGCTTAGAGTCGCTGTTCGGACTAGTCCTGTAGCCAATCGGTCATTGGCGCGCGCGGATGATCGATCAGGCTTGCAAACTCCCCCGGTGTCACGCCCATCGTTCGACGAAAAGCCGCACCGAACGCGCTTTCGGAACGAAAACCCGGCTTCCGCGCCACAAACGAGATGCTTCGACCGAGTGCCAGAAGTTGCATCGCGTGATGAGCCCGCAATCGCATACGCCATTCCGAGAAGGTCAATCCGGTCTCGGCCGGAAACCTTCGTGTGAGAGTCCTCGTACTGACCTTCGCGTCGGTGGCCCACTCCTCGACCGATCGGGTGTCGGCCGGGCTGGCGACCAACTGATCTGCGATCTGCCGAAGCCACGGCGTCGTCGGCAGCGGTACATCGAAAATCAGTCGCGGAACGGGTTCGACGAGGTCGATGGCAAACGCCTCGGCTCGTCGACGAGCCGCGTCGGTCAGGTCGTCTCGGGTGAGGTGATCGAGTACTTGTTCGAGCAGCGGAGGAGTGGACAAGGCCACCACGCGATCCAACCCGGTCACATCGGATGCCACCAACCACGTGCACGACAATTCTGTGCCGCTGCGCGCCGTCACCTCGTGGGGAACAAAGGACGGGATCCACAGACTGACTCCGCTCGGCACCGTGTACACAGTCTCCGGAGTACGGACCTCGAGAACACCGTCGATCGCCCACAGCAATTCGTGATCGCTGTGGCGGTGCATCTCCCACGTGAAGTCGGAATCGACGGCCAGCCGATTGGTCGCCAACCGCAAGTACCCGTCGGCACTGACGCGCAGCGGTCGAACGACGCGTTGCCACTCGGACAGTTCGTCGAGCGGACTGCTGATCGGGTAGTCGATCTGCTCGCTCACCGCAGCGTCGACAGTTCGGGATGTCCGAACAGGCCAGGCAACCCACCGGTGTGCAGGAAGACCGTTTTTGATCCCGCCGTGATGGCTTCGTCCTTCATGAGTTGGATCAATCCCGCAAAGGCTCGGCCGGTGTACGTCGGGTCGAGGAAGATGCCCTCAGTACGAGCCAAACATCGGATCGCGCCGGCTGATGCTTCCGTGAGCGTCGAATATCCTTGTCCAACTTGGTTTCGCAGGATCTGAAGATCTGCGGCTCGCGCGGTCGGACCAGGCATATCGTCCAACAACCCAGCGACAGTCGACACCGGGTCGGCAACAGCCCCGACGTCGACGCCCACAACTCTGTCGACGCCCAGATGCGCGACAAGGCCTGCCATCGTTCCACCCGATCCGAGTGCAACCACGACGCGATCGACGCCGGCGAGTTGCTGTTCGATCTCGCGTGCGCAGTCCACGTATCCCTGCGCAGCCACCGCGCTGGTACCACCGAAGGGAATGACAAAAGGTACACCGCCCGAGTCCGCGACGGCCTGCACCGCGGCGTCGAGCGCGGATGCCGTGTCCGCACCGGCCCAGACGATCTCAGCGCCCGCGAGTGCATCCAGAACGAGATTTCCCTGCGCGGATTCCGGCTCGGCACCACCGAGCACCAGCACACAACGCAATCCCAAACGGGCTGCTGCCGACGCAGTCAAGCGAGCGTGATTGCTTTGCGGTGCACCGGTAGTGATCAGAGTCGTCGCGCCGACGGCCAAAGCCTGAGCGCAGGTGTACTGCAGCTTTCGGATCTTGTTGCCGCCGCCGCCCAGGCCAGTGACGTCGTCACGTTTGATCCACAGATCTTCCGGCCCCAATCCGAGTGCCTGCGCGCAACGCGCCAGAGGTTCGACGGGCGTCGGCCAACTGCCCAAGCTGATCGGCGGAACGGCGGAACTCAACATTTGACGAGTCTAGTTCGACCGTGCACCTACAGGCTGGGCTCGCATACAGTCGGGACATGGGAACTTTCACGACGACCACACGTGATGTACCGCTGACCGTCAGCCGACCGGATTCGCCGAGTGAACCGAGACATGCGGTAGTAGTTCTCCAAGAAGCGTGGGGCGTGAACCAACACATCGAGAGCATCCTCGAACGCCTCGCCGATGCCGGCTACCTTGCCGTCGCCCCGCATCTCTACCACCGCGGCGCACAGACCTCCTTCACCGACTTCCCGTCCGCGAAGGATGCGCTCATGGCACTCGACAGCACAAGCATCGGCCACGACGTACGTGCCGCCGTCGACTACAGCCGATCCGAGGGAGCAGACAAAGTCGGCTCCCTCGGATTCTGCATGGGCGGCACCGCATCCCTGTGGTGTGCCGCCGTACCCCTCGTCGATTCCGCTGTCACGTACTACGGTGGCGGCGTTGCAGAAGCCCGATGGGATGGGATTGCCGCAGGCACCGAACTTGCAGCGCAACTGCAGGTCCCGTGGCTCGGTCACTACGGCGACCTCGATCCGAGTATCCCGCCGGAGAGCGTCGAGCAATTGCGCGCAACCGCGTCCGATCTCGCCCGGGTGTACCGCTATGCCGACGCCGGCCACGCGTTCAACAACGACACTTCGACCAGCCACTACGCCCCGGATTCTGCTGCCCTCGCCTGGACCCGCACTATGGAGTTTTTCGCCGAAACCCTGTGATTGCCAATGTAAGTCAGGGAACCCGCTTGACCACCGTGCCGGTGATCTCGTCCTGAACCTGTTCAGCCGTTACCGCTCGACTCTGCGCCCGACGTGATCGGGTGAAGTAGTAGATGCCGATCACGGCAAGAACAAACGGCACCCCGAACACCAAGGTCATCTTGAAATCCTCGACCCACAATGTCGTGACGAGGATCGCGACCATGAGGACACCACCCAGTATCGTCCCCACCGGGAAGAACGGAATCGTGAACGAGAGGGTTCGTCCTTCGCTTGCCATCCGCTTGCGAAAGAACCAGTGCGTCACGAAGATCAGCAGCCACGTCGCCATCGCCCCGAACATCGACAGCGAGATCATCAAGGTGAATGCCTGCTCGGGAAAGAGCACGTAGACGATGGTTGCGACGGCGATACCCGACGTCGACAGCAGCAAGGCATTGACCGGTGAGCCGTTGGCCCTGACCTTGCCGAGAATGGCCGGCGCGTCACCAGCACGGGAGAGCGAGAACATCATTCGCGAAGACACGTACAGCTGACTGTTCATCGCGGACAGCGCGGCGATGATCACCACGAAGTTCAGCACACTGTCTGCGCCCGGAATCTTCACAACCTGCATCACCGTGACGAAGGGACTTCCGCCGCTCAAGATCTTGTCCATCGGAGCGATTGCCAGAATCAGGGCAAGCGTTGCGATGTAGAAGACGAACAGTCGGACGATCGTCACACGGAACGCCTTCTTCACCGCCACCGCGGGGTTTTCCGCCTCACCGGCTGCAATGGCGATCATCTCGATGCTCAAGTAGCTGAAGATCGATACGATCACGGCAAACCACATGCCGGACAAACCATTCGGGAAGAATCCGCCACCGGCCGTGTAGTTGTGAAATCCGTAGTCCGGGTTCCCGCTACCGAACACTACGTACGCTGCCATCACGATGAACGCCACGATCGCGAAGACCTTGATCGTCGAGAACCAGTACTCCATCGTTCCGAAGGCCTTGACGTTGAACATGTTCACGCCGACCAGCACTCCGGAGAACAACACGATCCACAGCCATGACGGTACGTCGGCGAACCAGAACTGCATATATTCACCGATTGCGGTGACCTCGGTACCGACCGCGAGGACGATGCACGACCAGTAGAGATAGCGAACGAGGAAGCCGATCAACGGTCCGACGTAGAACTCTGCGTACGCACCGAACGAACCTGATGTCGCATGTGCAACAGTCATTTCGGCGAGGGCACCCATCAGCAGGAGGGCGATCAACCCGCCGATCGCGTAACTGATGATGACGCTCGGGCCGGCAAATCCGATGGCGAACTTACTGCCGAGGAAGAGTCCGGTGCCGATTGCACCGCCGAGCGCGATCATGCTCATCTGCTTGGGGCCGAGTTCGCGTTTGAGACCTGATTCTCGCTGCTGAATGTTTTTGAAATCACTCATGAAAGCTCCTTGCGAAAGGCGGTACCTCCCGGTCCGCGGAAACTTGGAAGAATCAGGTGACTGCGTCGCGCTCGCGGAATTCGGGGCGATCCCAGGACTTGTTCTCGAGGATGCCTCGCAACACGTCGACGGCGTTCCACACGTCGGCGTATCCGAGATAGAGCGGAGTGATACCGAACCTCAGCACTCCTGGTTCGCGGTAGTCGCCGATGACGCCCCGCGCGATGAGAGCCTTCATGATGGAATAGCCCTCGGGATGAACAAAACTCACGTGCGAGCCACGACGCTCGTGCTCGCGCGGCGTGATCAACTCCAAACCGTAGGCAGCGCAACGCTCCTCGACGAGGCTGATGAAGAGATCGGCCAGCGCGAGCGACTTGCTGCGGATGTCGGCCATGTCAGCTTTGAGCATGATGTCGAGACCACATTCGACGAGAGACAACGACGTGATGGGTTGAGTACCACTCAGAAACCGTCGTATTCCTGCGCCCGGTTCGTAGGCCGACTCCATCGCGAACGGTCGCGCGTGCCCCCACCACCCGGACAGCGGCTGGATTCCGGTGTTCTGATGGCGACGGTTGACCCAGATGAATGCAGGTGAACCCGGACCGCCATTGAGGTACTTGTACGTACACCCGACCGCGAAGTCGGCGTCGGCACCGCTCAGATCGACAGTGACGGCGCCGGCCGAGTGTGCGAGATCCCAGATCATGAGGGCGCCACGTTCCTGCACTGCTGCAGTGACTTCCGTCATCGCATACAGGTTTCCGGTGCGGTAGTTGACGTGCGACAACATCACTACGGCGGTGTCCGGTCCTACTGCTTCGGTGAGGTCGCCCGGTTGGTCGATCAGGCGTAGTTCGTATCCCTGATCGAGCAGCGAGATGATGCCCTCCGCAATGTAGAGGTCAGTGGGGAAATTGTCGCGCTC
Source organism: Rhodococcus sp. MH15 (assembly GCF_019266045.1). Taxonomy (NCBI): domain Bacteria; kingdom Bacillati; phylum Actinomycetota; class Actinomycetes; order Mycobacteriales; family Nocardiaceae; genus Rhodococcus; species Rhodococcus sp. MH15. The sequence goes on along the minus strand of NZ_LPNP01000080.1, from coordinate 326,514 downwards.
GGAGACGATCACCTTCCGGCTGGGATCCTGTGCAGCCGCGATGGACAGCGCGGAGGCCAATGCCTTGAACAGGTTGATCGACGTCGAATCCGTTACTACCACTTCGCCTTCACCTGCTCCCAGCAACGGGGCAAGTTTGTCACCGAGGCGGACCGGGAGGTCGAACCATCCAGCCTCGTTCCAACTGCGAACCAAGCCGTTGCCCCACTCGTCGCCGATCACTCTCGCGGCGCATTCCTGCGCGGCAATGGGACGCGCGCCGAGCGAGTTTCCGTCGAAGTAGAGAACGCCCTCCGGAATCGCGAACTCGCGGCGGAACTCCCTCAGGGGATCCACTGCGTCGGCCTTGACGCAGTCTTCCAACGAAAGTGTGGTTGTCGATGTCATGACGATTCTTCTCCTGCATGTGTCGGCGTTGAGGGTGATGAAGGCAGAGTCCGGAGCACGGCCCGTACCGGGCTGGCATCGAGGTCGAGGAACTTCAGCGGCAGTGCGATCAACTCGTAGTAGCCTTCGTCGACGTCGTCGAGGCAAAGTCCTTCGAGGATCGCGACGCTACGATCGCTTGCCGCGTGGTGCCCGTCCATGGTCTTGCTGTCCATCGGATCGAACGAGGCGCCGTCGATTCCGATCAGAACTCCACCGCGGTCGGCGAACCAGTGGGTCAGCTCCGGAGATACACCGGCGAAGTCGTTGTCCCACTCGCGTGGGTACTTCGGGTACGTCCTCAGAATCAGCCGTTGCGGCAGATGGCCGCCGAGTCGCTCCACCGTCTCTTCGACGGGCCTGATGCAGGCGGCACCGTCGACCCCCGTCATGTCGACCACCAGTGCTTCGCCGAGATAGGGCTCGAGGGGAACGGAACCAATGGTCGCGCCGTCGATGCGAGTGTGCGCCGGCGCATCGGCATGAGCACCGATATGAGGAGTGGTGGTGATTCGGTTGATGGTGACGGCGTCACTGCCGCCGAGGTCGGACGTGACAGCCCGGTTGAAGGCGGTATCACCTGGCCACACGGGCGTCGATTCGGAGATCGGCGGGCTGATGTCGATCAACCGCGCCCTCCAGTCGCCCGTGTGTCCGTCGCCCGCGTGTCGGCCGATCCTCGGAAGCATCCAGACCCCTTCGTCGCAACAGTCGACTGTGTAGATCTCGACCGTTTGATAATTCGATGTGTTTGGCAAAAGCTAGAATCATCGACGGGCGCGGTCAATAGTTGCTGAATATTTTCGCGACGGCAGGGAGAAATCGGATGATTAATGCGATCGAACGGGCGGCAGCCGCGGCTCGGCCGAATCATGTTCGGCTCGACGACGTCGATACAGCGATTCTCCGCGAACTCGTCCGGGATGCACGCATCCCCAACAACGCACTCGCCGAGAAGGTCGGGATAGCGCCGTCGACCGCTCTGGCGCGGATGCGCGCTCTACGCGAATCGGGCGTCATCAAGGGGTTTCACGCAGACATAGACCTCGAGCTACTCGGCCTCGAGATCTCGGCGATGGTGTCGATTCTGATTCACTCCCACGCCAGAAGTCGAATGACGGAAATTGCCGAGCACCTGAGCGGATTGGATTCCGTTCAGCGAGTGTTCCTGATGAGTGGGGACCGTGATCTCCTGGTACACGTGTCGTGTGAATCCCCCACTCGGCTTCGCGATTTCGTCAGCGCGCACCTCAACGATCCGGCCATCGCCAATACCCAGACCAACCTGATCTTCAGCGAACTGAGTCAAGGCGGCTGAACTGCAGCTGTCGCCAAGGCGTCTTCGAGTGCTTCCGAGATCGGCACCTCGATTCGAACTTCTCCCCACTAGAGTCGAACGGCATGTTGCCACTCGGGTTGTCCATGCTCTGGGAATCGGTGGAGCCGGAAGCCGCATTGAAGCAGCGATTCGGATTCAACAGCTTCCGCGCAGCCACCCATTGGGTCTCGGCGGTACTCGAGCAGACTTGGGGATTGACGGCCCTCGAATGCTCGCGAATGGCGATCAGTGACCAGAACGCGATCGTGTGGGTTGCGAGCGACCGCGGTGGGCTGGTGGTGAAGTGGTCGCGCGCCACAGAGCGCTTCGCGAACCTGGAGGCGTCGACGCGCCTGCTGAGCGCACTCGCCGCGCAGGGCGTGCCCGTTCCGTCACCAATCACGTCCCTGAACGGATTGGACCGGGAAACACTGTTGGACCGGGAAACACTGGAAGGGCCTTCGTGCGCAGTGTCGTTCACCGTACTGCCGGAGTTGGCGGGAGATTGGTTGGACGTGCAGGACCGCGCGGCGGTCCGTTCGGCAGGAGCATGTCTGGCAGAAATACACCGAACGCTCGGCGCCACCCATGTCGACGGATCGGTGTTCTCGTCGCGCAGCACCGGGTTGAAGGAGCGCATCGGTGGTTGGCTGGAGAATTTCGACCGCGGGTTCGCGCCTGAGGCAACGCGTAGGCTCACGAATCTCTTGGCGCGGGCGTCCGAGCTCGATGACCGAACTCAACTGGTACACAACGACTTCCGTGCAGCCAACATCTTGACTCGAAACTCTCGGACCACCGGAGTACTCGACTTCGACGACGTGGTGATCGACCACCGGGTGAGCGACCTGGCCAAGGCAAGCGTCTATCTGGGCACCCTGTTCACCGATTGGCGACCGACACCGATCGCGGTACGGCAGAGCCTGCGCGCCGGCTACGAATCCGTCCGTCCCCTCAGCCGATCCGAGACAGAATGGTTCGAGATCCTCGAACTGTGGCACGGCCTGATGGCGATCCCGGGTGAGAACGACACCGCCGGTTGGGCATCAGCGTTGTGACAAAAGTGGGGACGCCGGTACCGGCGTCCCCACTTCGCTTCTGACCACATCAGGATCCGGCGCGGATCCATTCTTCGAGATGCGGCGCCTCGGTACCGATCGTCGTGCCGTCGCCGTGACCGGTGTGAACCTTGGTCTCGGCGGGGAGCGCGAACAGCTTGTCGCGAATGGACCCGATGATGGTCGGGAAGTCTGAGTACGACCGCCCCGTTGCGCCGGGTCCACCGGAGAACAAGGTGTCGCCGCTGAACAGTTCCCCCGCCTCGGGCAGGTAGAGGCAGGTCGACCCCGGGGAATGGCCCGGTGTGTGGATGGCCAGAATGTCCGTACCCGCCACAGCAATACGCTGATCATCTTCCAAGCTCAGATGCTTCACCCCGGGGTGAGTCATCTCCCAGAGGACATCGTCGGCCGGGTTCAGGTAGATCGGAGCGTCGAGTTTCTCGGCCAGCTCCGGTGCAACGGTGACGTGGTCGTTGTGGCCGTGGGTGCAGACGATTCCGATCACCTTGCGTCCACCGACAGCGTCGATGATCGGCTGCGCGGTGTGAGCTGCGTCGACGATCACCACTTCGTTGTCGTCACCGATCAGCCAGATGTTGTTGTCGACGTCCCATGTTCCGCCGTCGAGGCTGAACGTGCCCGAGGTGACGACGCGATCGACTCGCAATGTCACAGGACCACCACCGAACGGAGAACCTCGCCGCGGTGCATCGTCTCGAATGCCTTCTCCACCTCGTCGAGCTTGATGCGCTCGCTGACGAACTTCTCGAGCGGCAGACGCCCCTGCTGGTACAGGTCGACCAGAACGGGGAAGTCACGCTCGGGCAGGCAGTCGCCGTACCACGACGACTTGAGGGCTCCGCCGCGCGAGAAGAAGTCCACCAGAGGCATTTCCAGCTTCATGTCCGGCGTCGGAACTCCCACCAGCACTACGGTTCCCGCGAGGTCGCGGGCGTAGAACGCCTGCTTCCAGGTCTCGGGACGGCCGACTGCGTCGACAACCACGTCGGCACCGAAACCTCCGGTCAGCTCCTGGACTGCTTCGACGACGTCGTCGACCTCGGTGGCATTGATCGTGTGCGTGGCACCAAGTTCCGTGGCCCACTCCAGCTTTCGTGGATCCCGGTCGATGGCGATGATGGTATTGGCACCGGCCAGGCGTGAACCCATGATCGCTGCGTCGCCGACGCCGCCACACCCGATCACGGCCACCGAATCACCGCGTCCGACGTTGCCGGTGTTCATCGCGGCACCCATGCCGGCCATGACGCCGCAACCGAGCAGTCCGACGACAGCCGGATCGGCCGAGGCGTCGACCTTGGTGCACTGGCCTTCGTGAACCAGCGTCTTGTCTGCGAATGCGCCGATGCCGAGTGCCGGCGTCAGTTCGGTGCCGTCTTCGAGCGTCATCTTCTGCTCGGCGTTGAACGTGTCGAAGCAGTACTGCGGGCGGCCACGCTTACACGCACGACACTGCCCGCATACGGCACGCCAGTTGAGGACGACGAAGTCGCCCACCTCGACGTGAGTGACACCGGGGCCGACGCTCTCGACGATGCCCGACGCCTCGTGCCCGAGCAGGAACGGGTACTCGTCGTTGATTCCGCCGTCGCGGTAGGTCAGGTCGGTGTGGCACACACCGCACGCTGCAATGGCGACCACTACCTCGTTGGCGCCGGGATCGGGGATCGTGATGGGGACGATTTCGACGGGGGCACCCTTGGATCGGGCGATGACGCCGCGTACCTGCTGTGGCATGGCTTTGCTCCTGGCTTCGTGCGATTGAGGACGTGTCGTCACATGGCGCCGTGTTTTCACATTGCGATATGTGCACTCGTTGAAAGGTTAGCCCGAAGTAGGTGCCCGCAACCCTGGTCGAACTGACTGACCGACCTGGCCGAAAGGACTAGGGTGCAGGCTTCACGCCGGCCTCGGCGCCCGCGGCGGCCGCCGCACCCCGACTCTCGACGCCCAATTTTCGCAGGACCCCGGCAACATGAAACTTGACTGTGCTCTCACTGACGCCGAGTCGCTCCGAGATTGCCTTGTTGCGCCGTCCGGCCACCAGATGCTCGAGTACCTCGAACTCCCGCGGAGCCAGTTCCGTCAGGACGTCGCGGTTCGGTAGGGCGACGGGCGCGTCGAGCGGGATGGTTGCGCTGATCCGGTTCCCCCACCCGGGCGTCGACTCGGATTCGACGGTTCCACCCAAAGTCTCTACCCTCGAACGTAATTGGCGTTCCACGTCGATCACGTCGGCTTCACCACCACCGTCGTCGCGGATGTCGATCGAGAGCGAAGCCGCGTCGAGGGTCCAGGCCACCCGGATTCGCGAGAGCGTCTGCTGATCCGACAAGGCCAAGACCGCGCCGCGGACGACCGCGCGGGCGCCGTGCGCCACTTCACCGGGTAACCCACGCCCGTCGACGGGTGGCTCCACCAACTCCAACGCGATTTCCCGATGCTTGAGCAGCGAACGCAATTCCCCACGCATCCGCGCAAAAGCGGTGGTGGTCGACTCCTCGGCCAACTCGCGGTGCACGTCGACGGCCGAACGCAGGCCGATCAGGGCCGAAGCCGCAGTCTCCCTGGCCGAGGTTCGAGCACGCGTGTCGTCGAGATCCGCCGAGCGCAGCGTCGCCAGCATCGTCTCGAGGGTGGCCGCATGCACCTCCGTCATCTCTGCCACGGTGCGTGCACGCTCGGACGACGCTGCCCGCGACTCGGCGAGATATGCCGGACTCGCGTTCCGCACCTGGAGCTGAATTCCGGTTGCAGTCACCGCGAACAGTGCCTGGATCAATTCGAGGGATGCCGCCTTCACCGGTCCGGGGTGTGGCGTCAGCACGAGGAGGGTGTCTGTTCGATCGAGCATCGCGAGCACTTCACGGTCTCGGCCGGCGATAGCGCACTTTCCCCGAAATATCTGTCCGACAGTGAGATCCGTACGGATACGGTCGAGTTCGGCGATGGTCACACGATCGACGACAGCTGGATCCCCGGCAACCTTGCGCGGCCTACCGGTGCACTCACGGGTGAAGATCACCAGAGAGGTGTGCGGCGCCATGTCCGCGATCAGCGTCGAAAATCGTCGGCCGATTTCGGGAAGTGGTCCCACCAACACGTCTCGAAGGGCGGTGATCAGTAGCGCATTGTCGGTGGTGCTCACCGTTCAACGATAACCATCCGGTTCACTGGTGCAGCGTGGTCTTCATGAGCATCACGTTGTAGTCGGACCACGTGGTGGCGAGAAAGTAGAGGTCCTGCCCCTGCGACCAGGGGTGCATGTACGCGCCGTAGAGTCCCGGAACCTCGTCGGTGCCGATCACTACGTCGGGTGCACTCCACGGACCGGTCAGGTCCGACGCCGTCCGCAGCACCAGCGCTCCCCACTCGTTGGAGTACATCGCGACGAACTTGCCGAGATAGTTGTTGTACTGCACCGACAGTTCGCTGACATCCCCGTCGAGAACTACCGCCGCGGCAGCGGGATTGTTGGGGACCCATGCCTTTCCGTCCCAGTATTCGTACGCCGCGACGTCCGCGATGGAGGCTTCCTTGACCCGCGAAAGGCGCCCCTCGCCGAAACGTCCCGCGGGGGTACCGAAGTTGTAGACGTAACCACCGTCTTTGACGAAGGACCCCATCTGGAAGTTGTCGTTACCCGTCAACGGCAGATTGGGCCGGGACGAGGCCGGTTCGACCTGCCAGGTCTCACCGTTATCGTGTGAGGACGCGATCTGCGAGAAGTTGGTGACCCACTCGCCCGACCCTCCCCACGAGCGGATCGACATGTAATTGACGTATTGAACGCCACCCACCGAGATACCCGTCGTCGGAATGCTGCTGGTTTCGACGCCGGTGACTTTCAGACTTCCGATGATCTCGCGCGAGTGATTCGGTCGGTCGGTCGGTGAGGAGTCGATGTTCATGCCGTCGGACAGATTTCCGTCGGAGCTACGGAACAGGACGTTGCTGCGCCAGTCGCCGACCACCCCGGAGCACAGAGGGTCAGATCCGATACCGACGGTGTCACCGAAAGCTGTCAGGACCTGACCTGCGCCGTTGTCCCACATGATGCCCAGATCCGTGCCGAGAACGTTGAACCGCTCGACGGTTTGGTTGGGGCTCAGCGCGCCCGTGATGTACTCGACCGCCGAGGTGCGGCCTTGCAATTCCGGCAGTTTGCCATCCGTGCCGTTGAGCCAGGGAATCGGATTGGTCGGCCCACCTGATTGATCCAAGCTCCCGGTGACATTGCAATCCCACGGGGATGCATTGGCCTGGGTCGCCCCCAAGACCGCGGTCGACGCGAGTACACACGTCACTGCTGCTGTCGATATCTTCCGCATCCGGCGCATCGCTCCCCTTTCGCGGGGGAGATCCGGACTCTACGAGGTGTGTTGCTCGACCGGATCGGTTCATCCACCCACGAGAACACAAGGTAACAGGTAAATCGGTCAATCAGGACAAAACGGGCTTATTCGGTGGAGATGGATTTCAACCATTTCTCCATCACGGCTGCGGCAATCTCGAGCCCCTGCGACTCGGCTGCACTCAACTGCTGCATGAAGATGCGCGGACCGTCCGCTCCCAGCGAAGCATGCAGCGAATCGCGGTACTCGGCCAGTTCCATCCATTCGCGCGCCACCGCGGAGGACGCTTCGAGGTGAAACTGAACGGCGTAACTCTGCTTGTATCGGAAGAGTTGATTCGGATACTTGGCTGAACCAGCGAGCCGCACCGCGCCGTTCGGAATGTCGAAGGTATCCGAATGCCATTGCATTGCAGGAAATGTGGAGGGCAGATCTCCCCACACGGGATCTTGCCGGCCCTCGACAGTCAAGGTGATCTCCTCAACTCCGACTTCAGGCACAGCGCCCGTGTAGACGCGAGCACCCAGCGCCGCGGCGAGCAACTGCGAACCCAGACACACTCCCCACACCGGGACGTCGCTCTCGACCAGATCGCGAATGTATTCGATCTCGGATGCCAACCACTCGACCTCGCCCTGATCGCCGACGCCCATCGGCCCGCCCATCACGATCACGGCGTCGAACCGTCGATGCGCAGGAAGCGGGTCGGTGCCCAGAAGAACAGTCTGCACGTCTCCGTAGCTCTCCAGGACAGGCGAATACGCCGCTGGGGGTTCACACTGCGCGTGTCGTAGTTCCAGAAAATGCATGTAGGCAATTCCTCTCGAATCCGGTGCCGAAAGCCTATGGTTCTATTCGACATAAGGCACATCGACGGCGTCGGATGTGCTCTGCGCTCGAATCTCCGCTTTCATCGCCCCTTTACCGACAAGGAACGTTTGTGCGCGCACCACACCTCTTTTCGACATCGATTCGCCCGCCCTCAACTGCCGTTCGCATCGGACTCAGCGCATTCGCCTTGGCGTCACTTGCCGCGTGCTCAGGAACAAGCACCGACAGCGAGGCCGAATCAACATCCACCGCGACCACCACTGCAACCTCGACAACTCAACCCACGACGACTCGGGCTCCATTGACCACCTCGGTGATCGGTACGACGAATTCTCCACTGGCCACGACCCCAGTCGCCGCGGAAGTGACGCCCGCTGCAGCTCCCGCGATCATGCCCAACGTCGTGTGCATGAATCTTCAAGACGCGCAGGACACCATTCAGTCGGCCGGAGTCTTCTTCTCCAGAAGTGCTGACGCAACCGGCGCGGGTCGACGCCAACTGGTCGATTCCAACTGGATTGTCGTCGATCAGACACCCTCTGCCGGAAGTCCTTTCGGGGAAATCGAAGCCGTGCTCTCGGCCGTGAAGATCGGCGAACCGAACCCTTGCTGATCGACTGAGTTTTCGAACTTCGCAATTCCGGGAACGCTGCGCCTTACTTGACAACCACCTCCGATCTCCTTCACTGTAGTCAACATTACGAGTATCCAATATATTGGATGCGAAAGGTTGGATTGCAATATGAAGGTGCAACGAATACGGCAGAGCGTCAACTCTCCGGCGGCCATGAGCGACCCCGTCATCGGAATACTCGGAGGCATGGGGCCCGCCGCTACTGCCGACTTCTACTCCAAACTCGTTGCGCTGACACCAGGTTCGACGGATCAGGAGCACCCCAAAGTTGTCATCTGGGCCGATCCCACCGTTCCCGACCGGACATTGGCACTCACCGAGAACGGCCCTGACCCCACCCCCTGGCTGATCCGCGGTGCGCGCGTTCTCCGAGAGTCGGGTGCGACGACGCTCGCCATCCCATGCAATACCGCCCACGCCTTCCTGCCCGCCATCTCGTCCCAACTGGGACTTCCCGTCGTCCACATGATCGACGAAGTCGCTCGGCACATCCGGACGCTCTCACCCGCCGTCACATCCGTCGGACTATTGGCCACCACGGGGACGGTCCGCACCGGGTTGTATCAACAATGGCTGTCGGAATACTCGATTGACGTCCTGGTGCCCGGACCTGCGATCCAGGACGAACTGGTGATGCCGGCGATCCGAGCAATCAAGAGCGGCAACGTCGGAGACGAGACCACCGACAAGCTCGTCAGGGCCGCTGATCTTCTCGTCGAATCGGGCGCGCAGGTCGTCGTGGCCGGGTGCACCGAGATTCCGCTCGGACTGCCCGCCGACGCCACAACCTGTCAGATCATCGATCCGGCAACAATTCTCGCCCGCGCTCTGCTCCGGCGGGTTGCAGATGCCCGGAGACACCCTTGGATGGTCGTTTCGGGCTGACCTGCAGCAGGGAGGCTGCAGAGTACGATATCCAGTATGTTGCGTGGCGGTAAACCGGTTGAGCGAGCACGAATGAGCGACATCGCTCTCGAACGCATTCGCGAAGCGATCGTCACCGGTGAACTGGCGCCGGGCTCGAAGATCAAGGACAGCGAACTCGCCGAGTATCTGGGCTTGAGCAGAACTCCGGTCCGCGAAGCGCTCGCAAGGCTGGTCGACACCGGACTCGTGGAAGCGAAACCCGGTGCGTACACGCGCATCACCACCCTCGACCGCGGTGACGTCGAGGCAACACTCGCAGTCATCGAAGCTCTCGACCAACTGGCCGTCGTCACCGCTGTACCGAATCTCACCGACGAGATGATCGGGGCGATGCGTTCGGCCAACAAGGACTTCGCTGCCGCCGTCAAGCGAAACGACATAGGCCGAGCCCTGACCGCAGACGATCGCCTACACAGCGTCATCATCGATGCTGCGGCGAATCCGCTGTTGAAGAAGCTGATTCACCAGGTTCACCCACAAATTCACCGCATCTACTACCGCAAGTTCTCGAGCCTCCTCGGGAGCCAGGACTCCGTCGATCATCACAACAGGCTGATCGAGCTGTGCGCAGACCACGATGCCGAGGCGGCAGCGACGCTGTCAGCCGAACATCGACGCCATCTCGGCGGGCTGATCGGCGAACTTTTCGACGCCGACGAGTTCGCGCTCTCGGACTGACCGAGTCCGGGTACAAGTTTCGGCGCTTGCCTATATTGGTCATTGCCGATATAAATGATTGGTGCATGCATTCGACGTTCTCGGAGACCCAGTGCGGCGACGAATCATGGAACTCCTGTCCGGCGGCGAGCGCTCGGCGGGTCAGATCGCCGAAGTCGTGGCAGCGGAGTTCGGAATCTCGCAACCGACCGCGTCCGGACACCTGCGAGTACTCCGAGAAAACGGATTCGCCACCGTCCGCAGCGAAGGCACCAGGCGTCTCTATGCCGTCGAGCCCGCGCCATTGCAAGAAGTGGACCAATGGCTCGACGGATTCCGGCAGTTCTGGAGCGGCCCTCTCGACGCATTGGCCACAGAACTCGCCCGCGGGAAACGACGCGGCTCGAAGCGGAGCAGATCTTCACAATCGAATTCTTCCGACGAAGGAGACTCACAATGACCGAGATCGCGAACCAGGACACCAGCCTCACCGCGGTGGAGCGGAGCATGGGTAACCGCGACATCGCAGAAGGTTCGGCTCGAACAGCCGTACTCAAGCGCCGCTACAACGCGTCGGTCGACGACGTCTGGGATGCCATCACGACCCCTGACCGCATCAACCGTTTCTTCCTTCCGGTGAGCGGAAACTTCCAGGTGGGCGGCTCGTACGCCTTCGAAGGCCAGGCAAGTGGCGAGATCCTGGCCTGCGACGCCCCACACCTGCTGCGACTGCAGTGGACACCGCCCGGCGATCGCGGATACAGCGATCAGGTCGAGATCCGGCTGACTGCCGACGGCCCCGACGCCACCTGGCTCGAGTTGGAGCACGCCTCCGTCGCCGATGTCTTCCGTAACGACCCTGACACCGGCTGCTACGGCGTCGGAACCGGCTGGGAAGGCCCACTTCACTACCTGGGCGAATACTTGCGCGGCACTCTCCCTGATGCGCCGAGCACCGAGTGGTACACCTTCGACGAAGCAGAGGAGCTTCGTCTGGCCAACTTCCGAGGGTGGGCGTGGGCAAAGATCGAGGCAGAGCACGGCGGCCGATAACGCCCAATTCTTCGAAAACGGTCACAGGATGGCCGTTAGCTTTGTATCGTGACCGAGCTGGACGTATGTCCAGCAGTTTTGGTGGCTTCCTTTCGTGCCACACCTGCTTCGGTCCACGAGAAGAGAGCTCCACATGGCGCCACAACCCGTAGTCGACAACGCGGCCACGACGCGACGCACGCACATCATCCGGACAGTTCTCGCTGTCCTCGTCATCGCACCGCTGTCGATTGCGGCGTTCTACATGTGGGCACTGTGGGATCCGGGCGACACGGTCAACCGCTTGCCCGTCGCCATCGTCAACGCCGATGCGGGCACAGAACTCGACGGAACACGTCTGCAAGCCGGCGATGAAGTTGTTGCCGCGCTCGTCGAGAGCGGAGACGTTGCATGGAAGGTCGTCTCGGAACAGGAAGCCGCCGACGGCGTCAACGACGGCACCTATTACTTCTCGGTCGTCATTCCGAAAACTTTCAGCGCGGATGTGGCCAGTGCCGCATCGGGTTCGGGCCGCAAGGCCGAACTCGACGTCGTGTACAACGACTACAACAGTCTGGTCGCCGGCCCGGTCGGTGAAAGCATCATCGCTCAGGTGCGCTCGGCGGTCTCCGAGTCGATCGGCGAGCAGTCCATCGACCAGGTGCTGGTCGGGTTGGGTGAACTCGGAACAGGATTCGGTGAAGCAGCAGCAGGAGCGCAACAGCTGTCCGACGGATCCTCCGAAGCGCTTGCCGGAACCAACGAGCTCTACGCTGGAAGCAAGGAACTCGCCACCGGCATGGGCGAAGCAAATCAGGGCGGCAAGGAGCTGGCCGCCGGAGCCGGCGAGCTGGCTGCCGGAGCTGGCGAAGCTGCTGCAGGCTCGGGCGAGCTGAGCAGCGGACTCAACCAGTTGGTCGGGGGCACCGACGAACTCGGCGCAGGCGCCCGACAGATCAGCGAAGTGGTCGACATGGTCACCACCCCGGTACTCGACCTCGCGGGGTCCTCGGACGCCGTCGTCGGTCAGATCGACGCCCTCACGTCGATGCTTCGAAACTCGGCCGATCCGGTCTCCGCCGGACTCGTCGAAGCCCTGGCTGGACTGCGGGCTTCCCTGACTGCACAACCGTCGGACGACGACGTGATCGGTCAGCTCGGCCAGCTTCGCGACGGCGCGCGGGAAATCTCGCGGCAGCTCACTGATCCGAGCAGCGACTACCGTGGTGGGCTCCTTGCCGCCGCGGCCGGTGCAGGTGAACTCAACACCGGCCTGGGCCAACTGTCCGACGGCGCAGGCCAACTCGCTACCGGTGCACAGGAACTCTCCACCGGGCTGGGGCAGTTGGACACTGGAAGTATTGCGCTCCGTGACGGTCTCGGGCAGCTATCGGCCGGCGTCGGCGAGCTCGACGCGGGCAGCGCGGAACTCGCCACCGGTTTGTCCGACGGTGCCGCCCAGGTACCGCAGTTCACGGACGACGAGCGCGCCACCACGGCCAATCTCCTCTCCTCCCCGGTTGCCGTCGACGCGCGGAACAACTATCCCGCAGCCGGTTTCGGGCCGGGAGCCGTCCCTGCCGTGATCTCGGTGGCACTGTTCCTGTGCGGAATTCTCACGTGGTTCGTCGTCCGCCCACGACGCGGACGTTCACTGAACTCGCACACCAGCGTGGTACGTGAGGGGCTGCGCCGCTACCGCATTCCCGCCCTGGTCACCTTGGTCGCGGCGCTCGTGTTGTCGGTGGTGTCACTGACCGTGGCAAACGTCGAACCACCTAGTGTTCTGGCGATGATCGCAGTGATGATCCTGGTGGGTGCCGCCGCGGTCAGCTCGGGCAGGCTCTTCACCGTTGTGTTCGGTGCCGTCAACGGAACCTTCATCGCTCTGGGCGCCTTGATGATTCAGATCTTCGCCTTCGGCGCGGTATACCCCATCGAACAGATGCCGACGGTTCTGCAGAGGCTGCACGCTCTGATGCCACTCACGTGGGCGCGCAACGCCATGCGCATGGTCCTTGTCGGATACTACGGCCCGAAATTCTGGGTGGCGGTAATCGCTCTGGCTGCCTTGGTGATCGGAGCCGTCCTGTTCACCATCTGGTGGCGCCGCCGACAAGAACCGCCGACCGACGCCGATGACGACGCGCCGATCACCGAGGAGATCGTGTACCTCCAGCAAACGCAAGCGTGAGCCGGATCAGCGAACGAGCGTCGTACGCATCAACATGACGTTGTAGTCGGCCCACGTGGTGGCAAGGAAGTACAGATCCGAACCACTGGACCACGGGTGGATGTATGCGGCGTAGATACCGGGAACCTCGACCAGATTGACCAGTGTCTCCGGTGCCGTCCACGGACCGACCGGACCGGGAGCGGTTCGCATCACGATCGAACTGAACGCGTCGGCGTACATCGCCACGAACTTGCCGAGGAACTCGTTGTACTGAACGGAGACCTCACCGATGCGGCCGTCCATGACGGGTACGGCCGCAGCGGGATCGGCACGGACCCAGCCACTTCCGTTCCAGTACTCGTAGGCGGAAAGATCGAGGATCGAACCCTCGGACGCGCGAGAAAGTCGAACCTCGCCGGATCGTCCCGCGGGGGTTCCGTAGTTGTAGACGAACCCGCCGTCCTTCACCATCGAGCTCATCTGGAAGTTCTCGCTACCGGCGACGGGGGCGACACCCGCGGGAAGAATCCCACCGATGTTGGGGCGCAGAGTTTCCGGACGAGTGGTCCACGTTTCGCCGTTGTCCGAGGAGGTGGCAATCTGCGAGTAGTTCGTGCTCCACTGCCCGGCCTCGCCCCAGTTACGCACCGACATGTAGCTCAGATACTGCACACCGTTCACTGCGATGCCGCTCGTGGGGATGCTGGAGGCCTCGACACCCGGAATCTTCAGACCGGAAATGATCTCACGCGCCTGACCTGTGCCGTCCATCGGCGCACTGTCGATGCGCATACCGTCGGCCAGTACCCGATCCGAGCTGCGGAAGAGTACATTGCTTCGCCACTCGCCCACCAAACCGTCGCAGCCGGGGTTACGACTGAGCCCGGTGGTATCGCCGAAAGCGGTCAGAATCTGCCCCGCACCGTTGTCCCACATGATGCCCAGGTCGGTACCCAGGACATTGAAGCGATCTACGGTCTTGTTTGGACTGTATGTCCCGGTGACCTTTTCGATCGCGGCAGTACGACCGGACAGACCTGGCAACCCTCCGGTGTTGCCGTTGAGCCACGGTGCCGCATTGGCCGGACCACCGCTACTACCGACGCCACTGACTCCGACGCAGCCCGGCGCAGCCATCGCCGGCGAAGCCACCGCCGTGACGGCAGCAGCTGCCAGAGCAGCAACTACCCCGAACACCCCCAACGATCTCCCCGCGCGAAACATGACTCCCCCATGGCCGGGATTGTTGGTGTTGTCGTCGTCGTTCCCCCCGAACCTCGGACAATCTAGCAACTGCAGTCACAGACAACCCAATCAGACAAAGACGCGAAAAGGCCTGAAAGTCATAGTAGTTCAGACTTTCAGGCCTTTTCGGACAGAGAAGATCAGTCAGTAGGTCAGCGCGCTCCGCTCGCACCGCCGTCGAGTGGAATCACCGCGCCGGTCAGATAAGCCCCGGCACGTGAAGCCAGGAAGATGGCAAGACCTGCGGCATCCTGGGGAGTTCCGACCCGGCCCAACGGGACCGAGTCCGCCACAGCCTTTGCACTCTGTTCGTCCTCGAGGAGGAATGCCATCATCTTCGACGGGAACGGGCCCGGCGCAATGGCATTGACCGTGATCTGTTCCCCCGCAAGCGTTGCCGCGAGCTTGCGCGTCAACATGTGCACCGCAGCCTTACTGGCTCCGTACGAGAAGTTCTCCGACCCCGACACCACGAGTCCGTCGATCGATCCGATATTGATCACGCGCGCGGGATCTTCCGCCGTGGCTGCAGACCGCAACTGCGGCAACAGCTTCTGCGTCAGTAGGAAGATTGCCTTGACATTGATGTCGAAAATCTTGTCGAAGCCTGCGGCCGGAAAATCGTCGACGGGAGCTCCCCACGTGGCACCGGCGTTGTTGACCAGTACGTCGAGCGTCGGCGAAATCTCGGCGACCTTCGCAGCGAGGCTCTCGACCCCCTCGTCCGTGGACAGATCGGCCGGATGCGAAATGCAGGTGCCGAACTCCGAAAGCTCTCGCGCGGCTTCGTCACAGGCTTCGGCTTTTCGGGCCGAAATGACGACCGTCGCTCCGCCTTCGACAAACCCGCGAGCGATCATGTATCCGATGCCGCGTGATCCACCGGTGACCACAACGGTCTTGCCACTGACGTCGAACAGTCCCTCGATCAAGCTCATGCGACCTCGAAAAGCCCGGCAGCACCCATACCGCCGCCGATGCACATGGTCACCACCACGAGCTTGGCTCCGCGCCGTTTTCCTTCAAGAAGAGCATGGCCGACCAGACGAGCGCCCGTCATTCCGTACGGATGGCCGACGGAGATACCGCCGCCGTCGACGTTGTACTTCTCGGGATCGATCCCGAGCTTGTCGCGGCAGTACAGGGCCTGAGAGGCGAAGGCCTCGTTGAGTTCCCAGAGATCGATGTCGTCGACCTTCAGGCCGTGAAGATCCAGCAGACGCGGAATCGCGAACACCGGTCCGATGCCCATCTCGTCGGGAGCGCAACCCGCGACAGCCATGCCACGGTAGATACCGAGAGGCGCCAACCCGCGGCGTTCCGCCTCGCCTGCCTCCATCAGCACCGACGCCGAAGCGCCGTCGGAGAGCTGAGACGAGTTGCCCGCAGTGATGGACGAATGAGCACTGACAGTCCCGTCGGCCAGAACCGGTCGCAGACTCGACAGCCCTTCCAACGTGGTGGAAGCGCGGTTGCCTTCGTCGCGGGTCAGCGTCACGGACTCGCTGCGGATCTCACCCGTCTCCTTGTCCTGCACCTGCTTGATCGAGGGCAGCGGGACGATCTCGAGATCGAACCGACCTGCGTCCTGGGCCGCTGCGGTCCGCTGCTGGGAGACGAGCGCGAACTCGTCCTGCTGCTCGCGGGTGACTCCGTAGCGCTCGGCGACGATCTCGGCCGTATGCAGCATCGGCATGTAGATCGACGGCTTGTTTTCCTTCAGCCACGGATCAGCCGCGCGGAAGTTGTTCATGTGATCGTTCTGGACCAACGAGATCGATTCGACTCCGCCGCCGACCGCGATCTGCATTCCGTCGTCCACGATCTGCTTGGCTGCGGTTGCGATGGCCATGAGACCGGACGAGCACTGACGGTCGATCGTCATTCCGGACACCGAGTCCGGAAGCCCGGCCCGCAGCACCGCTTGCCGTGCGACGTTGCCGCCGGAAGAGCCCTGCTGCAGCGCGGCGCCGAGGATGACGTCCTCGACCTCGCCGCCCTCGAGGCCCGCGCGCTGAACTGCATTCCAAATGGCATGTGCAGCAAGCTCTTGAGCCTGAGTGTTGTTGAACGCGCCGCGGTACGCCTTACCGATCGGGGTACGGGCGGTGGAAACGATGACAGCTTGCCTCATCGGGGAATCCTTTCGTCGAACACGAAGTGCTGTGCGCCTTTATTAACCGCCGGGGGTTAATAAAGGCGCACAGCAAGAATCAGGGCTGGAACACGACGCGACCGACCGTGGTGCCGTCGCCGAGGCGACCGATACCGTCGGCAACGTCCGTCAACGACAACCGCTCACTGATCAGTGGTTTGACCAAGCCGGCATCGGCGAGCCTGGTGAGCTCGACGTGGCAGTCGTCGATGGCCTGCTGGTTGTAGGCCTTGTACAGCCCCCAGTGCAGTCCGATGATCGAATAGTTCTTGATGAGAGCGTGATTGAGTGCCGGCTGCGGGATCGTGCCACCGGCGAAGCCGATGATGACGATCCGTCCCTCGAAGGCGATGCACTTGGTGGACTTCGCGTATGCGTCGCCGCCGACCGGATCGAAGACCACGTCGGCGCCCTTGCCGCCGGTGAACTCCTTGACCGCTGCCACGAAGTCCTCACTGTGACGGTCTACGACGAGGTCTGCGCCGAGCTTGCGCGCGTACTCGGCCTTGTCCGGGCCGCCGACGACACCGATCACCTTGGCGCCTGCCGCCTTGCCGAGTTGCACTGCCGCACTACCGACACCACCCGCAGCAGCGTGGACCAACAACGTCTCACCCTCAAGCAGTTGGGTGCGGCGATGCAGAGCGAACCACGCTGTCTGATAGCCGATGCTCAGAGCGGATGCTTCCGCGTCGTCGAGAGCCGACGGCGCCGGGAACGTGTTGTTCTGATCCAGTACCGAGTACTCGGCGAATCCGCCGGACGGCAGACTCGGATTACCGATCACCCGGTCCCCCACTGCGAATTTGGTCACCGATTCACCGACCGAGACCACTTCACCACACAGTTCGACACCGGGTGTGAAGGGCAGCGGCGGCTTGATCTGGTACTCACCCCGGCACATGAGGACGTCGGGGAAGTTGGCCGGAGCCGCCAGCACCTTGACCAACATCTCCGTCGCATTCGGGGTGGGATCCGCGGTCTCCTCCAACGCGAGCACATCGCGGGGTTGACCGAGTTCGTTGACGCGCCAAGCCTTCACAGCAATTCTCCAGACAGATAGTGGGTGAGTTTCAGGACGAGATCGGGAGGTCGACCAACTCGGCGAGGCGTGCCCGATGCTGATACGCGGTTCCCAGCGACAGCTGATCGCTCTTCGCCCGTTTGAGGTACAAGTGCGCCGGATACTCCCACGTCATTCCGATACCACCATGAAGTTGGACGCACTCCTCGGCAGCATGAACCGCGACGCCGCTGCAGAATGCCTGGGCCACCGTCGCTGCGATCGCCGCATCTTCGTCGCCGCGTGCATAGGTGTCCGCCGCATATCGTGCTGCCGCTCCCGAAGAGCTGACTTCGAGCCAGAGATCGGCGAGGCGGTGCTTGATCGCCTGGTACGAACCGATCGCCCGGCCGAACTGCTTGCGCTCCTTCACATACGCGAGAGTCGTTTCGAGGCACCACTGAGCTACAGCGAACTGTTCGGACGCCAGCAGTGCGCTTCCGCAGAGCAACGCTTCCTCAACCGCTTGCGCCGCGTTGCCGCTGTCGACACGGACCGACGACGACCCCGAGAACTCGACGTCCGCCAATCGGCGCGTCATGTCCAGGGACAGAACCGGCGTGACGGTGGCGTCGGCGATCCGAACGGTATGCAGCTCCAGACCGCTCTCACCGGCAACCGGAACAACAAGAACATCGGACTCGGCGACGCCGGCAACCGTCGTGACGCTGCCGACGAGTCCACTCGCCGTTGCCTTGACAGTGGGTGTGAAAGTTCCTGGTGCAGTGGACAACGGGACGATCAGAGCAGCCGTCGAATCCCCCGCCGCCAATTGACCGAGCACCTCGGTCTCGCCGGCCTTCAGCAACGCCGTGGTCGCCAGCACAGCGCTGGTGAAGAACGGAACGGGAGCGACCGCACGTCCGATCTCCTCCATCACGACCGCCGCCTCACGCGTCGACGCACCTGCCCCGCCCAGTTCTTCGGGTACCAGCAGTCCCGCCAAACCGAGTTCCGACGCCAGCGACTTCCACAGCCCGGTGAAGTCGGCGGACACGTCGTCGTACGCCGTGACCACGGTGTCGGCGCCGGCGCGCTCGCTCAGCAGTCGTCTGACGCTGGCTCGCAGATCTTGTTCGGTCTCGGAGTACAACAGATCGGCGCTCATCGGGGTAAGTCCTTCCAGGCGATGTCCTTGTCGACGCGATGCTCGGGCGGCAACCCGAGTACACGTTCTGCGATGACGTTGCGCAGGATCTCCGACGTTCCGCCCTCGATCGAATTGCCCTTGGCTCGCAGGTACCGGTATCCGGGTTCACGCCCGGTGAAGTCGACGGAATCCGGTCGACGCAGCGTCCAGTCGTCGTAGCGCAGACCGGCTTCGCCGTGCAGTTCGAGGTCGAATCCAGAAATCTGCTGGGCCAAACCGGCAAACGCGAGCTTCATTCCCGAGCCTTCGGGGCCGGGCTGGCCGGCGGCGAGCTGCTGGCGCAGTCGCTCACCGGTCAGACGCGCAACTTCGGATTCGGTCCAGAGCCGCATCAACTCGTCGTGCATCGCCGGGTTACGCAGCTCGGGCTCGTCACGCCAGGCCTGAGCGACCTTTCCGATCATGCCTCCCTCACGCGGTGCGCCCGAACCGATGGCAACACGCTCGTTGTTCAGGGTGGTGGTCGCAACCTTCCACCCCTGGCCTTCGGCTCCGAGGCGATTGGCGTCCGGAATTCTGACGTCCGTGAGGAATACCTCGTTGAATTCGGCCTCGCCGGTGATCTGACGCAGCGGCCGGACATCGACGCCCGGGTCGGTCATGTCGCAGATGAAGTAGCTCAGACCCGCATGCTTGGAGCGCGACGGATCGGTCCTGGCCACGAGAATCGCCAGCTGCGCATTTTGCGCGCCCGACGTCCATACCTTCTGCCCGTTGACTATCCAGTCGTCGCCGTCGCGGACGGCGCGGGTAGCGACGGCCGCGAGGTCCGAACCTGCGCCCGGTTCACTGAACAGCTGGCAGTAGACCGTCTCCGCAGTCCACAACGGGCGCAGGAACTTCTGCTTCTGCTCCTCGGTGCCGAAGGCAGCGATGGTCGGTGCCGCCATGCCCAGTCCGATCCCGTTCTTGCCGGTGGCCGGGCCCGGTGCACCGGCGGCCTCCAGCTGAGCGTTCACCTGACGCTGAAAGCTCTGCGGTACACCGAGTCCCCCATGACCTTCGGGGAAATGAACCCACGCCAGTCCGGCGTCGAATCGTGCGCCGAGGAAGTCCGATACCGACACGCTGTTCGGATCGTTCTCCGCGAGAAGCGTGTTCACCTTCTCGGTGAGATCACGCGATACTGCCTCTTCGTCGAAAGCCATGCCCATTCCTTCGGTTCGAGCGGTGAGCGGACGGTCAGTCCTTCGGTCCACCGGCGACGTAGACGACCTGACCGGAAACAAAGCCTGCGCCTTCGCTGACAAAGAACGATGCGGTGTGCGCGATGTCCTCGGGCTGTCCGACGCGATTGACCGGAATCTGCGAAGCGGCAGCGGTCTTGAAGTCCTCGAAGCCGACGCCCATGCGCTCGGCCGTTGCGGCGGTCATCTCGGTTTCGATGAATCCGGGGGCAATAGCGTTCGCGGTCACGCCGAACTTGCCCAGCTCGAAGGCCAATGTCTTGGTGAAGCCCTGCATTCCGGCCTTCGCAGCGGAGTAGTTGACCTGTCCGCGATTACCGAGCGCGGACGTGCTCGAGAGGTTCACGATGCGGCCGAACTTCGCTTCCACCATGTACTTCTGCACCGCACGCGACATGAGGAACGCTCCGCGCAGGTGGACGTTCATCACCGAATCCCACTCGGCAACGCTCATCTTGAACAGAAGGTTGTCGCGAGTGATGCCGGCATTGTTGATCAGCACGGTAGGTGCACCCAGTTCTGCGGCAACACGATCCACTGCTGCAGCGACCGAAGCCTCGTCGGAGACGTCAGCGCCGACGGCCAGTGCCTGTCCGCCTGCGGCCTTGATCGCGTCGACGGTTCCGGCACACGCCGCTTCGTCGAGGTCGAGCACGGCGACGGTAAAACCGTCTTCCGACAGTCGCTTCGCTACTGCCGCACCGATTCCGCGTGCTGCACCCGTGACAATTGCGGTTCTACGTTCCTGGCTCACTGGCCCTCCATACTTTCGTGATTCGACGGACACCGGACGATCTCGTCAGATCCCGGCCTGATCTGCAATTTCCCTGGCTTTGGCGACCAAGGCGTCAATACGTTCCACGGTGGGAGTTCCGCTCTCGGCGGCATTCTGCGGTTCGTCGCGGGCGCGACGCATCACGCCCTCGGCGATCACGGCAATCTTCCACAGTCCCAACGTGTGCCAGAACTTCAGCGCAGCAGGATCCCGTCCGGTGGCCTCGAGATAGATCCGGGAGATCTCCTCTCGCGAGGGGAATCCCGGGAGTGCCGACGCCGGGAAATCGCCGCCGGTATTCTCACCAGCCGCCGGCCAGTACGCCAACAAGCTTCCGACGTCCGCCAACGGATCACCGAGTGTGCACAGTTCCCAGTCGAGGGCCGCGACAACTTCGCCGTTGCTCGCCGAGGTGATCACATTGCGTAGGTGAAAGTCGCCGTGCACCAACGTGGTTTCAGTGTGATCCGGCTGGGCTGCAATCAGGCGTCGGGTGAGATCGTCGAGATCAGGGCATTCCCGCGTCTTCGACTGTTCCCATTGACCTCCCCAACGCTTCAACTGCCGTGCAGCGTAGGGCTTGTGGCTTGCCAGGTCGTCGAGACCGGCCTGCTCGAGGTCGACGGCGTGTATCTTCGCCAGCGTCTGAGCGAGCGAGATTCCGATTGCCCGGCGACGATCTTCCGACAACGCCTCCGCAAGAGGCATTCGGTCCACCACTTCGCCGTCCACGAATTCCATGAGGAGCAGCGGAACTTCGGTGACGGCAGGATCCTCGGTCAACCCGAATACTCGCGGCGAAGGCACGTCGGTGGATTCGAGAGCGCTCAGGATTCGAGCCTCACGCGCCACGTCGTGAGCCGAGGCCAGCAGATGCCCCAGCGGTGGGCGTCGTAGCACCCAGCGATTGCCGTCCTGATCGCGAACCAGGTACGTGAGATTCGACTGCCCCAAGCCGATTCGATCGAAGGACAACGGCCCGGAAAAGTCGATCCCCAGGCCTGCGATCCACCCGGTGACCGCTTCGGTATCGAGTCCCACTACTCCGACGCTAGCCACCGACGGACGCTCCCTGCCGGAACGGGAGTGCGTCACCCAACAACTGGCCACCGTCGATGGTCATGATCTCGCCGGTGATCCACTGGGCTGCATCCGAAACCAGGAAGGCAATGGCAGCGGCCACGTCCTCGGGTTCACCGATGCGTCCGAGAGCAGTCGACGCGGACACCGCTTCTTCGTGTTCTTTCCACAGAGCTTCGGCGAGTTTGGTTCTCACCACTCCCGGCGCAACGGCGTTGACACGAATCTTCGGTGACAACTCGAGCGCCAACTGCTTGGTGATGTGGATCAGAGCAGCCTTCGACGCGTTGTACGTACCGATTCCCGCCTCGAACGCCATGCCGCCGATCGAAGCGGTGTTGACCACGGAACCACCGTGCTCGCCCATCCAGGCCCGCGCTGCGAGGCCGGTCCACAGGACTGGAGCCCACACGTTGACGTCGAAAGTCTTGGCGAAGCGCGAGTGATCCTGGTTGATGATCGGCCCGAACGACGGGTTGGTGCCCGCGTTGTTCACCAAGATGTCGAGACTGCCGAAACGCTCGATCGTCTGCTCGACGCACTTGCGTGCAGCATCCTCGTCCGTCGCGTGAGCGCCGACGCCGATCGCGTTGCCGTTCACCTGCGCGGCAGCCGCATCTGCGGATTCCTGTGAGCGCGAAGTCAGTACGACGTTTCCGCCCGCCGCCGCAATCGCCTGCGCGGTCGCGAGGCCGATGCCCCGCGATGCGCCTGTGACGATTGCCGTCTTACCGGTGAGATCCAGTCCTGCCATGTCAGTTCGCCTTGACTTCGCGGTACTTGCGCAGTTCCTGCTTGGCGATGGCGCGCTTGTGCACCTCGTCCGGGCCGTCGGCCAGGCGAAGGGTGCGCATGTGGGCGTAAGCCATCGCGAGCGGGAAGTCGTCGGTGACGCCGCCACCGCCGTGAACCTGGATGGCGCGGTCGATGATCTTGAGCGCGATGTTCGGTGCCGCAACCTTGATGGCTGCGATCTCGGTGCGCGCTTCCTTGTTGCCCACCGTGTCCATCATGTGTGCGGCCTTGAGCGTGAGGAGTCGAACCATCTCGATGTCGATACGAGCCTCGGCGATCCAGTCCTGGATATTCGCGTTGTCACTGACGGGCTTCCCGAAGGTGATGCGGGTGGATGCGCGCTTGCACATCAGTTCCAGTGCGCGCTCGGCCATTCCGATTGCACGCATGCAGTGGTGGATGCGGCCGGGGCCGAGGCGGGCCTGGCTGATCGCGAATCCTTCACCCTCACCGGCGAGAATGTCCTTGGCCGGGACGCGCACGTCCTCGAAAGTGATCTCGCCGTGTCCTTCGCGGTCCTGGTAGCCGAAAACCGGCAGGTTGCGCAGGATCGTGACGCCGGGAGCATCGATCGGCACGACCATCATCGACTGCTGACGGTGGGTGGCGGCATTGAAGTCGGTCTTACCCATGACGATCAGAACCTTGCAGTTCTGGTGCAAGGCGTTGGAAGCGAACCACTTACGGCCGTTCAGCACGTACTCGTCGCCGTCACGGTCCATACGGAGCTGGATGTTGGTGGCGTCGGAGCTGGCAACCTCGGGCTCGGTCATCGCGAAAGCGGAACGAATTTCGCCTTCGAGAAGCGGCTTGAGGTACTTCTCCTTGTGCTCGTCGGTGCCGAAGAGCGTGAGCACCTCCATGTTTCCCGTGTCCGGAGCGGCGCAGTTGGTGGCCTCGGAGGCCAGGTGGCTGCGGCCCATGATCTCCGCGAGCGGTGCGTATTCCAGGTTGGTCAGGCCGGGGCCCCATTCGGGATGGGGATGGAAGAGGTTCCACAGCCCGCGGGCCTTGGCTTCCTTCTTCAAGTCGTCGATGATCGGCGGCTGAAAGTGCGGGTTACCGGACTCACGCATCTGCTCTTCGTAGACCGCTTCGGCCGGGTAAACGTGCTTGTCCATGAAATCGAGCAGTTCGGCCTGGTACTTCTTGGTGCGATCCGAGAACTCAAACACTGACATGTGAACTCCTGACAGAGAGGGAAGGAAAATTGGGGGCTCGATGTTCGAGATGGCTGTTGACACCCTCGACGACATCCGGGCCGTGAAATGCGTTCAGCATCAGCGATTCCGCATGCCTGGCGGAATCAGTGAAGGTCGAGTGCGCGTCGGCACTCATCTGAGATTTGATGACGGAGAGGGACGTCGGCGAGCAGTTCGCCGCGATGTCCTCGGCGTAAGCAATCGCCGCATCCAGAACGTCACCGCCGGTGACCAGGTGGTCGATCAGACCGATGCGGTACGCCTCGTCGGCGTCCACCATCCGGCTGGAAAGCAGAAGATCGACTGCTCGACTGTGCCCGACCAAGCGGGGCAACATCCAGGAGATGCCGTACTCCGCAATCAGGCCTCGACGCGCGAACGCGGTAGTGAATCGTGTTGCGCTCGAACCGAAACGAACGTCGCAGTACAGAGCCTCGACCATTCCGAGCCCGGCAGCGACGCCGTTGACGGCGGCGATCAGCGGCTTGCGGATGGTGGTCGGGAAATGACGGTCTCGCGGCCGGACAAGATCACTTTCGGAGACTTCGCCGACGTTCTTCAAATTGCCGAGGTCAGCCCCCGAGCAGAATCCTCGGCCGGAGCCGGTGACAACAATTGCTCGGACACTGGGATCTTCGTCTGCCACGGCCAGAAAGTCGTAGTACTGATCTTCGAGCTCGTTGGTCCACGCGTTGAGAACGCGGGGCCGATTGAATGTCAGAACCAGCACCGCTCCTCTCTGCTCGGAGAGGACGAGTTCCTCGGTCATCGTGTTCCCGCGAGGAGCGACGCCTGGTACCGGCGCATCCCGCGCAGCCAACGGTCGTAGTCGGCGCCCTTCTGCCGGTACATGTCCAGCACGTTCTTGTGCGGAAGGATGAGAAACTCTTCGGCATCCACTGCCGCAAGAACGATTTCGGCGCATTCGGCAGGCTCGAGAACATTGCCTGCCGCAAGCACGGCTCCGGTTGCGGCCTTGCCGACCGGATCGCCGGAATTCTCACCTTCGTAGAGAAGCTTGGTGTTGACGCCCATCGGGCACAGGCAACTGACGCGAACACCCTGATCTCCGTAGGTGATCGAGAGCCACTCGGCAAACGCGACCGCGGCATGTTTGGTCACCGAGTACGCGGCGGACCCGACCTGACTGAGCAAGCCGGCCGCAGAGGCCGTGCTGATGAAGTAGCCCTCCCCGCGCTCCGTCCAGCCGGGGACGAGGAGCCTGGCAGCGCGAATGTGGGCGCGAACGTTGACGTCGATCGTCGTGTCCCAGACGTCTTCACTGATGTCGAGGCCCATGCCACCGGTAACGCCGGCATTGGCGAAGTAGAGGTCGACCGGGCCGAATTCCTTTTCCGCCTGCGCGATCAGGCCCGCAATGACCGTCTCGTCGGAGACGTCGCCACCGGCAGACACGGCCGCTCCGGGACGCTCCGCGTTGATCGCCTCTGCTACTGCCGAAGCTGCTGCCCCGTCCAGGTCAGCCACTACGACGCGAGCCCCCTCGGCAGCCAGTCGCTCGGCCAGTGCACCGCCGATTCCCCCGCCGCCACCGGTGACAATTGCTACCTTCTGGGCAACCTTCATGAGCGATTCCTCTCGCTTGCGTCATACCTACGCGCTGACAGTGATCCACGTCTCCCCTCATGTATAGTTGAATCCGGCGTCAGTTTCAACCGTCGAATCGCGACGGTCACCCGAACGGCCCGTTCCGTCCTCCTGAACTGCGAGTAAAGGGATAACGATGACTGAAAACCAATTGCCCGTCCGCCCGTCCACCTTCGCCGAGCTCGAGAAGCTCATCGGCCAGGAACTTGGCCCGACGGAGTGGTACGACATCACCCAGGAGCGCATCAACGCGTTCGCCGAAGCCACAAACGATCATCAGTGGATTCATGTCGACCCGGAACGAGCCGCATCGAGCCCGCTCGGCAGCACGATCGCGCACGGACTCTTCAGCCTCTCACTGGGACCCCAGTTCTCCTACCAACTCATCCACTTCGACGGCTTCGCCCACAGCCTCAATTACGGCTACGACAAGGTTCGCTTCCCCGCTCCCGTTCCCGTGGGATCCCGGGTCCGCATGCGCGCAACCGTCGTGTCCGCGGAGCAGTTGCCCGGCGGAATCCAAGTGAAGATGAGCCAGGTGGTCGAGCGCGAGGGTTCCGACAAGCCCGTCGTGGTCGCCGAATCCGTCGCTCGCGTCGTCGAAAAGAGCTGAACCGAAAAGAGCTGAACCGAGACTGGGACGCCCGGCCGCTCGAACATCGATGCAGCCGGGGCGGCCCACCTCGTCAGAGACGGTCGGGGAACTTCAGAGCGTTCGCCCACAGATCGGTCACAGTGGCGACAATCTGATCGAACTCCGGTGAACGCCCGTCCACCTCACCCTCACGAAGGGTGAACAGACTGTAGGCGAGTCGACTCACCATGCCGGACAGAGCAATCGACGCCGTCATCGGATCCAGCGCCGTGTCCGCGATGCCGCGGGACTGCAGATCTGCGATCCCGCGGGCATTACGGCGTATGAACGCATTGGCACGCTCGCTGCGGAACTTCCGGAACTCCGGGTCGATGTGAGCAACCTGCTCCATGAGCCCCATCAACTTCGCATTGCGTTGATACGCGGCCAGATACGCTCGATTACTTGCCTCGAGCACGGCGTACGGATCGTCCGCGCTCGCAACGCGTCCCATGCCCGGGTGCATCATGTCGTCTCGCGCGACCTCGAGGACGGCGGCGAACACCTCTTCCTTGTTCGCGAAGTACGTGTAGAACGATCCCGTCGCGCAACCGGCTTCTTTTGCGATGTCGATCAAACGTGCATCGAGATAGCCACTGCGCTCGAAAACCTTACGGGCAGCAGCAACCAATGCCGCACGCGTGCGTGTCCCCCGCTCGGTGGTCGGTCGATCCCGGAGCAGCGCGGGCGGAGCCACCGGTAAGGCGGCAATTCGCGATTCGTCGTCGAGCACGGTGCGCTCCTCATCCTTCCGATCAACATCATTTTCGGGACAATCCCAGCAGACTCGATGTTGACGCCGGATTCAAGTGTACGCTCTGGTGAGACCCAGGACACACAATCGGTCGATTCCTCCCGAAAGGCAGAACCATGGTTAGCGTTCTCGACCCGGTGACCCGTCACGCGGAAGCCACTCCGGAAAATATTGCAATTCGCGGCACGGATAGTCATTGGACATACCGACAGCTTCACGACGCGTCTCTGGCGTTCGCCGGCCGCATTCGCGACGAAGGGTTGAGCATCGGCGACCGGGTTCTGCTCGCGGCGCCGTCGGTGCCTGAATTCATCGTGGCATACATGGGGATTCAGGCTGCAGGTTGTGTCGTGGTGCCCATCAACACGATGTCGGCGCAACCCGAAGTCGAGTACGTACTGGACGACGCCGAGATTTCGCTGGCGATCGCCTGGCACCAGCTCGGTCCCGCAGTTCAGGATGCAGGGAGTGCGCGCGGCGTCCCGGTGTGGACGCTCACCGAAGAATCGGCGAAGGCCGACCATCCACCGGCAACGGTGGTCGACCGCGACACAGCGGACACCACGGCGATTCTCTACACCTCCGGTACCACCGGACGTCCGAAGGGCGCTCAGCTGACGGTCGGGAATCTGTTGTCTGCCGGTGAGATCGGCGCCGAGAGCAGCCGCGGAAATCCCTCGGACCGCACCGGTACCGGACTGCCGCTCTTTCACATCTTCGGCCAGGGTTCGGTGATGATGGCAACCTTCACCGGCGGCGGATCACTGTCCCTGCTCGCCCGGTTCGACCCGGCCGCCATGCTCGACCTGGTGCGTCGGGACAAGCTCACCATCATGGCGGGCGTCCCCACCATGTGGAATGCCATGCTGCACGCCGCAGCCGACGTGGACAGCTCCGACTTCGAACAACTGCGGATCGCAATCTCCGGTGGCGCATCACTTCCCGGTGAAGTCGCTCGCGCCTTCGAAGCACGGTTCAACTGCACAATCCTCGAGGGCTACGGCCTGACCGAGACGAGCGCATTCGGAACTTTCAACAGCATCGACCGCGTCGCAAAGATCGGATACACCGGCCGCGCCGTACCGCGCACCGAGGTCGAGGTCCGTGATCACGACGGAAATGTCTGCCAGGCAGGCACAGTGGGCGAGGTATTCATCAAAGGACCGACGGTCATGAAGGGCTACTGGAAGCGCCCGGCCGACACGGCCGCCGTCCTGTCCGACGACGGATGGTTCCGCACCGGAGACCTCGGCGAGACCGACGCCGACGGTGACCTTCGCATCGTCGACCGCGTCAAGGACCTCATCATCCGCGGTGGATACAACGTCTATCCAGGCGAGGTCGAAGAGGTGCTCTACCAGCACCCCGACATCATCGAGGCCGCGGTGATCGGTATACCCGACGACTACTACGGCGAGGAGGTTGCGGCGGTGGTGGCCGTGCGCCCAGGCTCCGACCTCGAAGCAGATGACGTCACCTCGTGGGCTCGGGAACGTCTGTCCGCCTACAAGATTCCGCGGGTCGTCCAGTTCATCGACGCGCTCCCGAAGGGTTCGACGGGAAAGATCCTCAAGCGATCGATCGACCGCACCGAACTCCTCGCCCAGAAGCAGAACTGAAAACACAGGTGAACCCCGGCGAGATTTCGCCGGGGTTCACCTGTCCATGCGCTCAGAGTGCCCTGTCCATACGCTCAGAGTGCGTCGAAGTACTCGATCTGCGGGGCGCCTGCGAGGAAGGGCGCCATCGCCTTTCCTGCGGCCTGGAAATGCTCGGACGATCCATGGGCCTTGATCGCAGCACCGTCTTGATACAGCTCCATGAACTTGTAGGAATTCGTATCCGTCTTCGAGCGGATCAGTTGATACAGAACCGTTCCGGGCTCTTCCGTGCGCACCTTCTCGGCAAGTTCGGCGACTACGGCTTCGAACTGTTCGCCGCTTCCGTCTTTGACGGTGATATCCGCGATGACAGCAATCATTCATTCCTCCAAAAGTGTTCCAGCAGTATTCGAGTGTTACCGAGAACCTACAGTTTCACTGCATGGGCAGTAGTCCGAACGTCGATTCCAACTGACTGCGAGTGCTTTCCGCATCGGTGTGGAGAATGCCGGCGATCCCCAATCGTGCCGCGCCGTCGAGGTTCTGTTGCAGGTCATCGATCATCACGGCGCCTTCGGGCGCAACACCCAGCCGCTCGCACGCGATGGTGTAGATCTGACGAGAGGGCTTACGAATCCCGACTTCCGAGGAGATCACCACTTCGTCGGCGAGGTCCTCGAGCACAAAACCCGCGTAGCAATCACGCCCGAAAGCATTGGACACGAGCGCAACAGGGTGACCCGCCGCTCTGACGTCCGCAATCAGTCGCACCATCTCTTCGTCTCGGACAAGCCCGGCCTGCATACGGTCGACCAATCCTTCGCTGTCCACGACGGCGCCGTGCGCTCGTAGCCGTTCCCTGAATCCTGCTTCGAAGGCCTCCTGGTCGATCTTTCCGGATTCGTGATCGGAGAGCAGTCTCTTCGAGATGTCGTCGCGGGAGAGCAGGGTCAACGGAAGTCGTGGGTCGCCGCCAAGCGAGGCCCCGAAGTCTTCGAAGGCCTGAAGAACACTGGAGGTGAGAACTCCACCGAAATCGACGAGCACTGCCGTACGCGTAGGTGTCATTGCTCCATCAGACACCAAACATGAACCCGGCGTCAACATCAATTTCGGCGTAGCGAGAATTGCAAAGTGTTGATCCACAACCGGTTGACGGTATCGAGCAGACCGTCGAAGGTCACTCCGGCGGCGCCGTCCTCGCCGCCGCGGGATACGAAGTACCCGAACGCAAGTCGACTGATCATCCCGGAGAGTGCCCGAGACGTCAGTAGCGGATCCAGATTCGCGTCCGCCAGTCCGGCCTTCTGCAGCTTCTCGATACTGCGCGCGTTGCGTCGAACAAACGCGTCAGCACGCTCGAGGCGGAGAACCCGGAACTCCGGATCGATGCTTGCTACCTGCTCGAGCAGTCCCATCAGCTTCGCGTTCCGTCGGTACGCCTCGAGGTACGCGCGGTTACTCGCCGCGATGACCTCAGCAGGATCCGCGCCTTTCGGAGTGTGCGGCATACCCGGATGCATCATGTCTTCGCGTGCCAACTCCATCACTGCCGCGAAGATCTCTTCTTTGCTCGCGAAGTAGGTGTAGAAGGTACCGGCCGAGCACTGCGCCTCCACAGTGATGTCGATCAGCCGCGAGTCCAGATAGCCGGACCGTTCGAAAACGGTGCGGGCCGCATCGATCAACGCTCGCCGCGTACGCAAACCACGCTGAGTGGAGGGGAGTTCCCGTGACACTGTCGACGAAGCATCTTCGGAGCCTGTGCGTGCTGCAGCCATGCTCCAGTTATACGTCAGACGCCCGCTACCGGTGACCGATAGCGGGCGTCTGCTCGAAACCGAAAGAGTTACTTGGCGTACAGGTGCGCGCCCGGAATTGCGTTCGGATCGTCCCGAACTTCCTTCGGGTTGGTCTCTTTCAGCACCCAGGCACTGAAGAAGGTCACCAAGCCCATGAGTGCCACGAACACGGCAACCCATGTCGTGGTTCCGGTCTTCGCGATAAGTGCTGTCATGATGAACGGAGTGCCACCGCTGACCGTGATCGCAGCCAACTGGTAGGCCAACGATGCTGCCGAGTAGCGCACGTTGGGTGCGAACAGCTCACCCATGTATGCCGCGATCGGCCCGTAGGTCATCGACTGGAACACGCTGCCAACCGTCACCGCGATGAAGAACAGCGGCAGGGACTTGGTGTTGATCAACCAGAAGTACGGGAATGCCCAGACCACGATCGCCGCGGCGCCGATCAGGATCATCGGACGACGACCGATCTTGTCGGACATCTTCCCGGACCACAGCACCACGCCGACTGTCAGCAACGCGCTCAGGAGCGAGATGATGAGCAGTGAGTTCCGCTTCAACCCCAGTTCGGTTGTGCCGTAGCTGAGCACGCCGGCGATGCTGATGTAGAACAGTGCATTGGTGGCGGCCAGAAGTCCGCAACCGAGCAGAATCTTGCGCCAGTGATCCTTGAGCGCCTGCGCCAGTGGAGCCTGAACGACGACGTCCTTTTGGTTCTTCTTGGCGTCTTCCTGCAACTCGAGGAATTCCGGCGTGTCCTCGACCTTCGTCTGGATGTACAGAACCACAGGGAAGAGCAGCGCGCTGGCGAAGAACGGAACTCGCCAACCCCAGCTCAGGAATGCATCATTGGAAATGGTCGCGGTCGCGACGAGGAAGACCAGGTTGCCCAGCACTACACCGAACGAGACACCCATCTGACCGAAAGTGCCTGAGAATCCGCGCTTCTTGGGACTCGCGGATTCGGTGAGGAGAAGGACGATTCCGCCCCACTGGCCACCGCAGGCGAGACCTTGGATGAATCGCAGTGTCACCAGAAGAATCGGAGCGACGACGCCGATTGCCGAAGCACTCGGGATCGCGCCGATCAGGAACGTCGCGACAGCCATCAGCAACAGGCAGGTGACGACAGCGGGCTTACGCCCATACTTGTCGCCGAAGTGTCCGGCGACCAAACCGCCGATGGGGCGGGCAACGAAGCCGGCCCAGAACGTACTGAACGAGAGCAATGTGCCCATCAGTGCGGATGAATCGGGGAAGAACACATGCGGAAAGACCAGTGCCGCAGCCGTTCCGTACAAGAAGAAGTCGTACCACTCGATGGAACTGCCGAGCAGTCCCGCGCCGAGAAGTTTGCGGTGCGCCTTCTTCTTCTTCCGTTCCTGATCGGACAGGCCCCCTGCCTGCGTGCTCGAATCCACTGCCGATCTCGTCATGGGTTACTCCTCGATGGGTCGGACGCTCGTCGCGCCGGGAGTTGAGAAGCGGAACCGGGCCAGAAGTAGAAACTGACACCAACTTCAACTCTGTGGCGTTGCGATCAGTCTGCGATACAAAAAGAGTGATGTCAATCACTGAAATGCATTGCCGCATAGGGGACTAAATCCCCTACCGATGCTCGTCAGCCACCACGACGAATGGCCGGCTCACCTTGTCGGCGGCCGGCAATTCGTTTGTCAGGCAGATCTAGTTCGGTACCCGCAGTTCACGACGAAGAATCTTGCCGCTCACTGTTTTCGGGAGGTCATTCATGACCTCGACGATGCGTGGATACTTGTATGCTGCAAGCCTTTCCTTGCAGAACTCGACCAGATCCTCGGTGGTCGCCTCGGCACCGTCCTTGAAGGACACGAAGGCCTTCACGGTTTCGCCGCGATACGGATCCATGACACCGACGACAGCAGCCTCTCGTACGGCGGGGTGTTCGTAAAGAACATCTTCCACTTCGCGTGGCCACACTTTGAAGCCCGACGCATTTATCTGATCCTTCATCCGGTCGACGATGTAAAACCAACCGTCGCCGTCCATGACTCCGATGTCGCCGGTGTGAAAACGCCCGTCCGGCATGGCATGTGCGGTCTCGTCCGGCTTGTTCCAGTATCCGAGTGCAACCTGGGGACCGGAGACCACGATCTCGCCGTACTCCCCGACCTGTACCGGCTTGTCGTTCTCGTCCACCACCTCGGCGTACGTATTCGATACCGGTACGCCGACAGCAACGGCCCCCGACGCCGGATCTACCGGCGCTTCACGCGAATTCGGCACCACGATTGCCGGGCTGTTCGTCTCGGTCAGCCCGTAGCCGTTGTGAATGTAGTGACCGAACTTCGCCCGGAACGCTTCCAACGCCGCGTGCGGGATCGGCGCGCCACCCGAATACACCGACTCGAGAGAGCTCAAAGATTCCTTCGAGACTGCGGCGCTGTCCGTCCACGCGATGAATACCGTGATCGCTCCGATGATCGCGGTAGCCCGATGCTCCGAAATTGACTCCGCTGCAACGATGGGATGGAATCGGCAGGTCAGAATCGTGGGCGCGCCGGCTAGGAGTGGAGCCGCGACGTGCCCGATCAACCCGGTGATATGGAACAGTGGCGCCACCGCGAACATCGCGCCGCCGGGGCGCAACCCCAGCCAGTCCCGATAGATCTGCGCTGCGAACACGACATTTGAGTGCGTGTTCATCGACCCCTTCGGCGGGCCGGTTGTCCCTGACGTATAGGGAAGGTAGGCAAGGTCTTCCGGGGACAGATCGACCTTCTCGGGCTTCTGCCCTCGATGAGCCTCGATCAATTCCAGTAGATCCGGAAATCCATCGTGCCGAATCCTGGACGCCGAACCGAAGATCCGTTCATCGTCGCGCGACTGAAAATCCAGTTCCGACGTGGTGATCACCCGTCGCACTGCGGTGCCCTCGGACGCAGTCGCCACGGTCTCGGCCGAGGACTCGAGACAGATGACTGCCGCCGCTCCGCTGTCGGCCAGTACGGTGGACAGCTCACGGTCGCGGTACATCGGATTGACCGGAACGACGACGGCACCGAGCTTCCAGACCGCGACTGTCGCGATCACGAACTGCGGAACATTCTGCAGGACAAAGGAAACTCTGTCTGCGAACCCGATTCCATCCTTGGCGAGGGCTACGGCAAGCGCATCCGACATCTCGTCGAGCTCGGCAAAGCTGACGGTCCTGTCGAAGTACCTGATGATCGGGGCAGTGCGATCGCGCTCCAGCGAAGCACGGAACATCGCGAGGGCGTCGACGTGCTCGATGTCTACGTTCGGCGGAGTGTCGGCGTCGTAATTGGCGAGCCAGGGCTTGCTCTCGTACACGTTGGTCATATCTCAGCTCTCGAAGTACCGACGTGGGTTGTCCACCAGCATCGCCTTGACCTGGTCTTCGGTGACACCACGTTCGAGCAGCGCCGGAATGACATCATCACTGATGTGGGTGTAGTTCCAGTTCGGAAGTGCCGCTTCTCTTGCAGCACTGGGGAAGTAGTCGATGAAACACGACGCGTCATGTGCCAGAACCATCTTCTCCGCGTAACCGCGACGGGCCATCTCCACCACCGTGTTGACACGATCCTCGAACGACAGGAACGGTTCGAGACCGAAACGGTCCATCCCCAGTAGCGAACCGGCATCGGCCAGCGCACACAGATAGTCGAGATCGGTGGTGTCGCCGGAGTGACCGATGACCACCTTGGTCAGATCCGCACCCTCTTCGGCCAGAACCTTCTGCGCGACCAGCCCGGATTCAGTGTGCGGATTGGTGTGCACGGTGATCGGCACTCCCGTTTCCACCTGCGACTGTCCGACCGCGCGCATGACCCGCTCGACGCCGGGGGTAAGGCCCGGCTCCTCGATGGCGCACTTCAGGAAGGAGGCTCGGACACCGGTTCCGGCGATTCCTTCCCTGATGTCCTTGACGAACAGTTCGACCATCGGCTCGGGGCCGTCGAACAGCAATCCCGGTCCGGTGTAATGGAATTGGAAGGGAATGTCGTTGTAGGTGTAGATGCCGGTAGCAACGATGATGTTGAGATCGACCTGCTCGTTGATCCGGACGATGCGCGGAATGTACCGGCCGAGGCCGATCACCGTGGGATCGACGATCGTGCTGATTCCGCGGGACTTCACCTCGGTCAGCTTTGCCACCGCGTCCGCTACCCGTACTTCCTCGTCCCAGGGTTCGGGGTAGTCGGGGTAGTTCTGGCGCAACTCCTCACCCAGAACGAAG
The DNA here is from genome assembly GCF_019266045.1 of Rhodococcus sp. MH15. Classification (NCBI taxonomy): domain Bacteria; kingdom Bacillati; phylum Actinomycetota; class Actinomycetes; order Mycobacteriales; family Nocardiaceae; genus Rhodococcus; species Rhodococcus sp. MH15. The sequence goes on along the minus strand of NZ_LPNP01000080.1, from coordinate 291,779 downwards.
ACATGCTCGTGCATCAACACCTTTCCCAGATCGGCTGTATCCACCGGCCCACGAACGGTTTGTACTGAACTCATCGATCGAACCCCTGACTGTGATCGCCATCACTAACATGAGACAATGAGCTAGTGTGTCTCACGTGGCCAGGTTCGTCAATAGGCTCGATCCCCCGAGGCTCACCATTTTTCAACGGCCGAAATTGTGCAGTACCGGACAACCGGAGAGAATGTCCCGATGCCTACCGACCTCGAACGCCGACGCGCGATCGACACCGCCGCGAGCATGTACCTCGCGGAGGAACCACTCGACATGTCACTGCTCGCCGAACGTCTCGGCGTAGGCCGCGCGACGCTGTACCGCTGGGTCGGCAACCGCGACGAACTGCTCGGAACAGTGCTGGCCGAGGCCACCGAACGGACATACCGAAAGGCGATGTCACAGGCGTCGGGGCAAGGTCCGGAGTACATTCTCGACGTCTTCGGCCGCGTTATGCGATCGGTGGAATCGTCGACAGAACTGCGCGCGCTGACCAAACGCGAACCGATGGTGTTCATCAAACTCGCGATGATGCCCGGCTCCATCGAATCGATCTCCGCCTCCATCACCGCCGAAATCTTGCAGTCCCAGGTCGACGCCGGCCAACTGACGATCACGCTCTCGCCGCAAGTGCTGGGCGAAGCCCTCGTTCGCATCTGCGACGTACACCTCTACGCCCCCCTGCTCGGCCGAGAAAAGGCCGAGATCGAGACGGCTCTCGACCTGATCGCACTGCTCCTCGGCGTCACCCGCAACTGACACGCTTCGACCGCGTGAACACTACGGCGACACACCGGCCACCCGAGTCCTCAGACGTCTGATGAGTTGTTACTCTTTCGGTACCCACCCGAGAGGCAAGCAGTGTCCGACGACCACACAGGATTCACACTTCGCAGTGGTCCGCTGGTACCGCAACTCGAACAGTTGCTGCGCGGGCGAATCATGCATGGAACGTGGGCGCCGTCCGAGCGCATACCGAGCGAGGCGGCCCTCGCCGTCGAACTCGGCGTCGGGCGTTCCTCGATTCGCGAGGCAATCCGCCTCCTCGCTCGCGACGGACTACTCGAAGTCCGACACGGCGTCGGAACCTTCGTGGCTGCCGCGTCCGAACTCGAGCACGTCGACGAATTCACCAAACTTCTTCGACGCTCGAGGATCCTCGAGGTCTTCGAAGTCCGTCGCGCACTCGAGATCGAGGCCGCCAGACTGGCCGCGGAGCGGGTACAACCTGAGGACCTCGACGGCCTGCGGCGTCGACTGACCATGCGACACAGTCATTTCGAGGGTGATGTCGAGAAGTTCGTCGACGTCGACCTCGACTTCCACACCGAAGTCGTTCGACTGTCAGGAAACGCAGTTCTGCTCTCGCTTTTCACGTCGGTGCGTCCACTCCTTCGTGAATCCCTCGTCGAGATGATGGCCCACGAGGCCGGCGTCCCCGACACCTCACATGCCCATGATCAGTTGGTCGAGGCCCTTCAAGACGCCGACCCAGAAGCCGCGGTAGCGGCAACTCGAGCAAACATCGACACCGTCCTACGACGACTGCGTGTGCTCGACGCCTAAGAGAGGTTAGTTCTCGTGCAACACCCCACCGGCACAGTTCTGTCGACCGAACACGTGGATCTCGTCCGCGACGGCCGATACTTGTTGAAAGACATCAACATTTCGATCGAACCCGGACAACACTGGGTCCTCCTCGGCGCGAACGGCGCGGGCAAGAGCACGCTTCTGAGCCTGCTCGGAGCAACCGCCCACCCGACTCGCGGTTCCGTTTACGTCCTCGGCCACAAGTTGGGCCGCGTCGACATGAGGGAACTGCGGATGGACATCGGGCACGTGAACCCTCGTCACACGATCGGAATTCCGATCACCGTCCGCAACGTCGTGATCACCGGCCTCACCAACACCACCGAGGTGATGCCGCGCTGGTCACCGACGCCGGAGCAAGAGGCTCACGCCGACGCACTGATCGATCTACTCGGAATGAGTCCGCGTTCGGACGCACTGTGGCCCAACTTGTCCCAAGGCGAACGGGGACGAGCCCTGATCGCCCGCGCACTCATGGTCGAACCGCGCCTGCTTCTGCTCGACGAACCGGCGACCGGGCTCGATCTTGCTGCACGCGAACAACTCTTGACGGCACTGGACGACCTCCGCAATCAGAACCCGTCACTTGCCAGCATCCTCGTGACGCACCACATCGAGGAGATCCCCAGCACCACCACACATGCTCTTCTGATCAAGGACGGCGTCGTGACCGCCAGCGGCCTCGCCGAGGATGTGATCACCACCCAGAACATCAGCGAGTGCTTCTCGCATCCCATCGAGATCGAGCGTCGTGGTGGTCGGTGGAATGCCCAGTCGCGGCCACGCGAAAGAGTGTGACCGACAGTAGTTTCAGAGACGCCTGGCGCCGGGTCCCTCCCGGCCCAGTTCGTCTCCAGGGTTGAGCAGGTTGCATGTTTTCAGTGACAGACACCCGCAGCCGATACAGCCCGTCAGTTCGTCCTGCATCCGGTTGATGGCCTGCTTGCGATCCTCGAGGCGCTGATTCCACTCCGTGGAAATCTTGCGCCAGTCCTTCTTCGTCGGAGTTCGACCCTGCGGCAACGATCCGAATACTTCGGCAACTTCGGCCAGAGGTATCCCGAACCTGACTGCCAACTGGATCAGCGACACCCGCCGGATCGAGTGCCGCGGGAACTTCCTCATATTTCCTGCCGTCCGCTCCGCAGGAACCAGACCGAGTGTTTCGTAGTAGCGCACAGCCGACACGGCGACGCCAGTGCGCTCCGATACCTCACCGATCGAGAGAAGTTCGTCACTCTTACGGATCATTCTGCCTCCCAATGGCTGCGCGACATTGACCTGAAGCGCACTCGAGATTCTACCTTCGACAACATGCACTCCCCCACCGATGCTCCCGCCGGAACCTGGCGGCAACTCCTGAGCGGTCGATACCTCGGCACCGCTACCGTCCTCGCAGGCGGCGTTGCGCTGTACGCGACCAACGTCTACCTGACGACCAGCCTGCTTCCGACTGCCATCGACGACATCGGCGGTCAGCAGTACTACGCCTGGACCGCGACGGTCTTCCTCATTGCTTCCGTCATCTCTTCGATGTTGGTCACCAACGTCCTCGCTGCCAGGGGACCGCGCGGGGCCTACCTGATCGGCCTCGCGATCTTCGCGCTCGGCACCGTTGTCTGTGCGGTCAGCCCGACGATGGAATTGCTGTTGGTCGGCCGCACGATCCAGGGTTCGGGCGGTGGCCTGCTGGCCGGTCTCGGTTACGCCGTCATCAATGCCGCGCTCCCCAGACATCTGTGGACTCGCGGGGCCGCGCTGGTTTCGGCGATGTGGGGAGTCGGCACCTTCGCCGGCCCTGCAATCGGCGGTGTCTTTGCTCAGTTCGGAGCCTGGCGATGGGCTTTCGGCGTCCTGGTCATCGCGACGATCGCAGTCGCCGCTCTCGTCCCCAGCGCGCTACCGGCACATGAACCGGGCAGCACCACCAGTAGCCCGGTGCCGGTCCTCTCGCTGGCATTGCTGACTGCGGCAGCTTTGCTGGTCAGCGTTGCCGGAATTCTGTCCAACCTCGCCGTGACCGCCGCAATGGTTCTCGCCGCTGTGCTGCTACTGATCGCCTTTGTCGCCGCTGACCGTCGCTCGCGCCACGGCGTACTACCGCCGTCGACGTTCAACGCGTCGTCCCTCAAATGGGTGTACCTGACCATCGTCGTCCTCGCTGTCGCGTCGACCGTCGAGACGTTCATTCCACTCTTCGGGCAACGACTTGCCGGCCTGGCGCCTCTCGCGGCCGGATTCCTCGGGGCCGCACTCGCTCTCGGCTGGACTCTCGGCGAAATCCCGAGCGCCTCGGCCACGACCCCTCGTATCGTGCGACGAATCGTTGTCAGCGGTCCGATCCTCGTCGCGATCGGGTTGGGCATCATGGCAGCATTTCTCACCGAACACGCCGGCGCCGGTGCGATGGTCGCGTGGGTGATCGGACTGCTGTTCGCCGGCGTCGGAATCGGCATCGCCTGGCCTCATCTTGCAGTCGGGGCGATGACCTCGGTCACCGATCCCGGAGAAGGTGCGCGTGCCTCGGCTGCCATCAACACCGTTCAGCTGATCGCCAATGCCTTCGGTGCAGCCCTGGCCGGAGTGCTGGTCAACATCGGCGAACCGTCGACGCTTCGTTCTGCGCAATTGCTTCTCTTCACCTTCGCCGCTGTCTCGATCATCGGCATTGCCGTGGCAGCTCGCGCACTTCCGCGAACGCCCGACAAAATCGGCAGCCCCGAAATCGTTCACGACGCTCGCTAAACTGTGAGAAACCCACACGGAGGAGTTGGCCAGTGACAGAACCGGATCCGGGCACAGTGGAAACCGACTTCCCGAAGACGGGAGCTCCCGCACAGCGCGCGCTGATCGCAGCGGGTTACACCCATCTCGCGCAGCTGACGTCCGTGTCCGAGAAGGAACTCGGCGCTTTGCACGGGATGGGACCGAAGGCCTTGAGGATTCTGCGCGAAGCACTCGCCGAACGTGGTCTGAGCTTCGCCGACTGAGCTCTCACATCAGACCAGGCTCGCCCGCACCTGGTTGCCACCTTCGCGCTTCGCTTCGTACATCACCGAGTCCGCGACGCGGAAGAGTTCGGCAAAAGCAGCGTCGACTGACTCACCCGGATTCCGGGGCGCGGTGCGGACCGCCATTCCGATGCTCGCGCTCGTCGGAGGGTCATCGTTCGCTCCGTCCATCGCGGAGCGGATCTGTCCTTCCAGCCTGGAGATCACGCTGACCGGTACCCGTTCGACCACGACGAACTCGTCACCGCCCATACGAGCAGTCAAGGCGGACTGGGTTGTCCACAAACGGATGCGCAGTGCAGTTCGCATGATCGTGCTGTCTCCTACGTCATGGCCGTGAACGTCGTTGATCGTCTTGAAGCGATCGAGGTCGATCACCACTACGAGCAGTGCATCCGCTTCGGTGACCGGAGCGCCCATCAAGTCGTTCACCCGACGCGCCAATCCGCGACGGTTGAGCAGTCCGGTCAACGGGTCGATGTCGGAGGTAGTGGCATCCGAACCCAGGACCGCCAGAACAATCTGTGACACAACAGGAATCACGATGATCGTAGCCAGCACAACCGAGATCTTCGCCAGTCCCAAGCCGACGTCCGCTGCTGGCCCGAACAACAAAGTCCACCCCGAAAGCACCGTGACGGTCGAGGCGAAGACCAAGTGACCGACTTGGAGTTTCGGATTGTGGAAGAACGCGATGTAGCCGCCGATCGACGCGAAAACGACGCACGCGATGAGTCGTCCCAGCGGTTCCGAGTCGGTTGCGGCCGCCGCCGCAATCGCGACGTCGGAACCCACGACAAAGGTGTACGACCACAGCGGCGTAGGCGGAAACAGCCACCAGATCAGGGCCGCGCCGAGGCACAGCGCGATGACCGCCAGATTGACCGCTCGCCAGAACGTACCTTGCGGACCGACGTCACTGAATCGCGCCGACAGCAACACCAGCCCCATCCAGAATGCTGTTCCGCCGACCAGCGCCCGGCAGGAAGTCAAGAACCCGCGGTCCTGGAGGTACCTGCTGAAACTGTGGAACTGGTCCGGCAACTGCCACCAGCGCATGACGACGTCGACCAAACCGTTCATCGCCGATCAGCCGATGCAGCTCCGCAACTTTTGGGCGTACTTCGACGAAACGGACTCGCTGATTTCCCCCCGGAGCACACTGGCATATCCGGCAGCATAGTCAGCGGCGACAGACAAAAACCGTTCTGCCGGATTTGAATCGGTCGATCAACTCAAAGCGTCGTAGGCCGCCGATACGTACTGCGCCGATCTCTCGGAACCGAGCAGACCCGGCCCCATCTTGTTCATCACGTACGAGAACGTCATGCGCTTCTCGGTGTCGATGATGATCTGCGAGCCACCCCAACCTCCCCAGAAGCAGATTCGCCCCTCCGGAATGAACGGGACGGACTCGGGCGTCGGCAATCCGAATCCGACGCCGAAGCGGACCGGCACGCCGAGGACGAGGTCGACCCCGTACGACTGCTCCTCGAAGATCTTGTCGATCGTTTCCTCCGACAGCAAGCGAACGTCACCGACCTTGCCACCGCACGCGATCACCGATTGGATCCTTGCGAGTGCCCTCGCATTCGAATGACCGTTGGCCGCACCGATCTCGGCGGCGCGCCACCCGTCGGTCCACGAACCTGTAGCGTCAGCGGGCGGCGCGGTGAATGTCTTCACCATGATGTTGTCCATCCCGAGTGCCGCGATGTCGATCGGCAACGGCGGTGGCGCAATCACATTCGAGACTCGCCCGTATTCCGACTTCGGCAAGCCCAGGCGGAAATCAGCATCGAGTGGGCCGGCGATTTCCTCGTCGATGAAGCGGCCGAGGGTTCGTCCGTCGATGCGCCTGACGACCTCGCCGATCAGGTGGCCGTAGTTGAGGGCGTGGTATCCGGATGCCGTACCCGGTTCCCACCACGGAGCCTGCGTCGCCAACCGGGCGGTGGCATATTCGTCGTCGCAAATGTTCTCGAGCGTGAACGGTTGATCCCACCCCGACACACCCGAGGTGTGCGACAACAGTTGCCGGACCCGAATTCGGTCCTTGCCCGCTGCTGCGAATTCCGGCCAGTACTGCGCGACCGGGGCGTCGAGATCAAGCAACCCGCGGTCGACGAGCATGAGCGCGGCCAGTGCGGTCACGGTCTTGCTGCAGGACCAGACATTGGTAACGGTGTCGCGAGACCAAGGAGCAGTGTGCTCGACGTCGACCCAACCGCCCCACATGTCGACGACGGATTCGCCGTCGATCGTCAGTGCGATCGCTGCCCCGACGTCCTCGCCGGAATCGAGATTGCGTGCCAGCGCCTCCTTCAAGCCAGAGAATCGCTGGTCACATACGCCTTCGATGTTCGCCACTGACAGCCTCCACAGGAATGATGAAACTTGACGTCAACTTCAACTACGTTGAGTATGTGTCCGATTCACCTGTGGTGTCAATCACTTCAAGTGCCAGAGTCGGCTCAGACCAACGGGATTCCCTTGGCGATGCGCCGACGCAGATCCCAGAGATAGAAGTTGTAGGGAAACATCCGCAGAATCTTCGGACTGAACCGATTGACCAGCGCGGCGACGCGCATGGATCGGTCGAAGTTACGCTGCTGACGCACTGACCACGGGAGCCGCATTTCGTCACGAAAGGCTTGGGGCAGGAACCCGGTGGTGACAAATCGGTTGAGCGGACCGACCACGGGATGCAACAGCTTCGGAGTGAAGGTCGCCGACGCGATCCCGTAGAGATGCTCACGAATCGTCTCGTCGATCGCCACCTTGTCGAGGTTCTCGTTCCAGTAGACCTCGAACGCATCCCGGTCCGCCGGCCACATGTCGCGTCGCATCTGAAGGGTTGTACCGAACGTGGCGCTGCGCTGATAGAACGCATCCCGGGTTACCGGATCGAGATCCCCGTACAAGATTTTGTAGACGTCCTCGAAGCCTCGGTACAGGCAGGCGGCTACCCACAACTGCAGTTCGGGATCGAACGCGTTGTATTCGACCGCGCTGTTCTCATCGGAGCGAACGTGCTTGTGAGAGCCGTTGACTGCGCGTCGGTACAGCTTCTTTTCTTCGTCCGTCGCCAGGCTCGCCACCGCGAGATACGTCAGCGTCGTCCGGGTTCGCTTCACCGGATGCCGATCCAACCGACCCGTCTCGACCTTGCTCTCGTACACGCCGTACCCCACCGCCGGGCGCGCCAACTGCATGATGACGTTGGCGCCTGCGGCCAACAGTCCGAGCCCGGACATCGCCTTTTCAACCTCGGCGTCGATGTCGACCGCCTGGACGCCGACCGCTCCGATGCCGCCTACCACCGCTTCCTCGCGCCCGTCCATCGAATCCCTACTCACCGTCATGGCAGAACCCCTTCGAGTCGATATCTGCGAACGCATGTTCTCAGATGAGTGAAACGCCGAAATGCCGAGATGTCAAGCAATCTCGGGATGCAAAGATGGTCTTCATGAATGACCAACCGCGTTCGTACGGTGGCGTCGACGGCGCGCTCCGCATAGCCCAACGACGGGAGGCGCTGATCGAGGCCGGTCTGGAACTCATGGGCTCCGCCGAGCCCGAACTGACGGTCCGCGGAGTGTGCAAGAAGGCCGGTGTCGCGGCGCGGTACTTCTACGAGAGCTTCACCGATCGTGATGCTCTGATGTCGGCCGTCTACGACACCGTCATCACGGACATCGCCGTTTCAACCCAGGCTGCAGTGGACGCCGCCGTGACCGAACGCGGCAAGGCGCTCGCTGGAATCGCGAACATCGTCCGCTCTATCGCGAACGATCCCCGTCGCGGACGTCTACTGTTCTCCAGCGCCCTGACGAGCCCTGTCCTGGCCGAGAAACGCCAAGCGTCGACGACGATATTCATCGGTCTCCTGGCCGCCAACGCGAAGACCTTCTACCGATTGAACGACAGCGGTCATCTGACCCTGACGGCCACGTTCCTGGTCGGCGGCCTGGCGCAGACCCTCAGTGCATGGCTCGACGGGTACATCGACGTGACGGAAGAAGAACTGGTCGCCGAATGTGCGGCGATCCTGCTCGCACCCGCCCTGCCGCCGTCTTGAGCTCCTGCATTCAGTCCCAGATCCCGATGTTGTCGAGGTGAGCGAGAAGTCGAGCAGCGCCGTCGGAGAACTGCAGACTCATCTGCGCGTCCACCTGTTCTCGATCGTGCTTCTCGAACGCCGCGATCAAAGCATCGTGGCTCGATACCGCAAGCTCACCCCAGCCTGGATCCGTCGCGTAGAGACGAGCAGGGGTGTACCGAATCGCGCCGAACAGGAACCATGCCAACTTCGCACCACCCGCAGCGCGATTGATCAGGCGATGGAACTCGAATTCGCACTGCTCGATCGCAGCTGCATCCGAAGCGTCGACCGCCGCTCGCAAATCGGCATTGAGTTCCGCGAGTTCCGCGAGTTGATCAGCGGTGATGCTGTCCATCGCCCGCAACGCCAGCTTGACCGCGATCTGCCCCTGCAACCAGAAGATGTCTTCGATGTCCTGGCGACTGAGGGGCGAGACGAGATAGCCGCGATGCGGAACCAACTCGACCATCCCCTCGCCGCGTAATGCGACGAGGGCTTCTCGCACCGGCGTGACGCTGACCCCGAGGTCGGCCGCGGTTTCGTCCAGCCTGACGAACTCGCCCGGACGGACCGAGCCGGACATGATCAGGTTGCGAACGTGGTTGGCCACGTCCTCCGACAACTGTGGCCGTCTCCTCAGCTCAGATGTCGCTCTCCGAGTGCGTGCAGACGTTGCCACAACCGATCCTCACAGTCCGTACGTTTTGCCGATGATGTCTCGCTGAATCTCGTTGGTACCACCATAAATGGAGGACACAAGAGTCTTTCGCACATGGTGCTCCATGTCGAACTCAGTCGCGTAACCGTACCCACCCATCATCTGCATCCCCTCGAGCGCGACCTTCTTGGCGGTCTCGGTCAGCTTGAGCTTGGCCATCGACGCTTCCCGCGGGAACATCTTGGTCGGGTTGGCGTCGACCATCCTGGCCACGCTGTAGACCAGCAGACGGCCGCATTCGATCTCCGTGGCGAGATCCGCGATCCGGTGGCGAAGCGCCTGAAACGATCCGACCGGACGGCCGAACTGCTTACGCGTGGTGACGAATTCGAGGGTGTCGTCGAAAGCGCGCTGCGCGGTCCCGAGCATCATCGCCGCGAGGATGAGGCGTTCGATGTTGAGTCCGGCCATGAGTTGACGCCAGCCGTTGCCGACTTCGCCAACCACCGCGTCCTCGGGCAGGAATGTGTCGGTGAAGTAGAGATCGTTGACCTCCTTGCCGCCCATGGTGTCGATTCCACTGATCTTCAATCCGGAGATGTCGGCCGGGACATGGAACATCGTCAGGCCCTCATGCTTGCCTTCACCTCGGGATGTGCGAGCCACCAGAAGGATGTTCTCGGCGAAGTGCGCGTTGGAACACCACGTCTTCTGGCCGTTGATCAGCCACCCACCGTCGACCTTCTCGGCGCGGCAACTCAGATTTCCCACGTCGGAGCCCGCTTCGGGTTCGGACATCGAGATCGACTGAGACGCGCCACGGACGATCCCGCCGAGCACTGCCTCCTTCTGGGCCGGACTGCCGAACTTCTCGTATGCAGCCCCGGTGATGACGGTCGGGCCGAGTCCACCGATCGGCGCCATGCCCTTGGCGGCTTCCTCCAGAAAGATGCACAGGTCGACCGTGCTTCCGGCGGATCCGCCGTATTCCTCCGGGACAGTCAGCCCGAGCCATCCCAATTCCGCCATCTTCTCGTAGAACGCCTGGTTGTGGTTATGGGCGCCATGATCGGTCAGCAGGTCTCGCTGCTCACGGGTACCACTTTCCTTCTTGCAGAACGACGCTACCGACTTGGCGAAATCAGACTGCTCCTGCGTGAAATCCATGTACATCGAAAACTCCCGAGTGAGATGAGGCTGGAGGCTTGTCGGAGCTCGGTCCGACGCATACTGTGACTACCAGCACAGTAAATCACATCACATATATGTGATGCACCGACATGTGGAGGATCTGAAGAACATGACAGAACAGCTCGGCCGCCAGAGCACGTCCACGTCGACAGATCCGAGATCGGACGATCACACTTTCGCGAGCCTCGACCCTCGCAATGATTCCGTGGTCGCGCAGCACCCCATTGCAGACCAGCAGGAGATCGAGAAAGCGGTCGCCGCAGCACGCACGGCGTCGAAGTGGTGGGATCAACTCGGATTCCAAGGCCGCCGGAAGGTGCTCGGCAATTTCCGCGCCGCGATCGCCACTCACGCCGAATCGATGGCGGCGATCATTTCCGCCGAGACCGGAAAACCCAGCGACGACGCACTACTCGAAGTCATGCTGGCCGTCGAACATCTCGACTGGGCGGCACGCAACGCACAGAAAGTGTTGCGCCGCAGACGCGTCGGTGCAGGACTGATCAGCGCCAACCAGTCTGCATCCGTTGGCTACCGGCCGATGGGCGTCGTCGGCGTGATCGGCCCCTGGAACTATCCGCTGTACACACCGATGGGGTCGATCGGCTACGCACTGGCCGCCGGCAACGCCGTAGTCTTCAAACCGAGCGAACTCTCACCAGGCGTCGGCGTCGAATTGGCCCGGCTGTGGAACATCGCCGCACCCGGACACCCTGTCCTGCAGACCATTACCGGTGACGGAAAAACCGGTGCACTTCTGTGTTCGTCCGGTGTCGACAAGATCGCATTCACCGGTTCGACCGCTACCGCAAAGCGCGTAATGGCCGCCTGCGCGGACACCCTCACCCCCCTGGTCGCCGAATGCGGCGGCAAGGACGCCATGCTGGTGGACTCCGACGCCAACCTCGATGCGGCCGTGAGCTTCGCGGCATTCGGGGCAGTGGGCAACGGCGGACAAACCTGTGCCGGCGTCGAACGAATCTACGTCGCAGCGCCCGTGTACGACGCCTTCCTGTCCAAGCTCACCGCCGCGCTACGAGACGCCCACGCCGGCGCCACCGACAGCTCGACCTACGGGCCGATGACGCTGGGAAAGCAGACTGGGATAGTCCGGGGCCAGATCGAAGACGCTCTCAGTCGCGGCGCGAAAGCTGTACTCGGCGGACTTGATTCGTTCAACGGTCCGTTCATCGATCCGATCATCCTGACGGATGTTCCGGAGGATTCCACGGCGATCACCGAGGAGACGTTCGGCCCGAGCGTCGTGGTGAACAAGGTCGCCGACATGAACGAGGGGATCGAGCGCGCCAATGCATCGAAGTACGGCTTGGGCGCCTCGGTGTTCACCAAGAGTTCGTCGAAGGGCCGAGCGATTGCCGAAAAGCTCGAATGCGGTGTCGTAACGGTCAATTCGGTTCTCGGATTCGCCGGAATCGCCGCCCTGCCGTTCGGCGGGGTCGGCGATTCCGGATTCGGCCGTATCCACGGAGCCGATGGGCTGCGTGAGTTCAGCAGTGTGAAATCACTGGCCGTTCAGAAGTTCAACGCTCCGCTGGACCTGCTGACCATCGAGCGAAAAGCCAGGGACATGAAGATCTCACGTTGGATGCTGGCGAAACGCCACGCGAAGTCCTGAGAGATCAGGCGATCAGCCGGCGGTGACGAGCACCTGCTCGTCGCTGTCGGCTGCTTCGAGTTCACGAACCAGCGGAAGCACCTTGGCCCCGAAGTATTCGATCTCCTCCTGGAAATGCAGGAATCCGCCGAGAATCAGATCGACACCGCGACGGCGATATTCGACGATCCGATGCGCGATTTGTTCCGGCGTGCCGATCAGTTGCGAGCGGAAACCGTCGTTGTACTGAACCAAGTCCTCGAACGTCGAATCCGCCCACATCCCGTCCTTGGACGCGGTCGACGCGCCGGCCTGTTGGACTGCATTCTTGAATCCCTCGACCGCAGGGCGGTTGGCCTTGGCGATGATCTCGCGCAGTGTGTCCTTTGCTTCCGCCTCGGTGTCGCGGGCGATGATGAATCCGTTGAGCCCGAACTTGACCTCCCGATCGTTCTCACGAGCAACACGGCGAACGTCGACCAACTGTTCGGTGACGCCGTCGTAGTCCTTGCCGTTACTGAAGTACCAATCCGAATACCGGCCAGCGTTCTCACGGGCTGCCGCCGAGTTACCACCTTGGAACAGTTCGGGATTGGGGCGCTCCGGAGTGTTGAGAGGCTTCGGCTTCAACGTGAAGTCGTGGATGCGGTAGAAGTCGCCACGGAAATCGACGTCGTCCTCCGTCCAGATCTTACGAAGAACCTGAAGGAACTCGGCGCTCCGCCGATAGCGCTCGTCGTGCTCGAGCCACGGCTCGCCTAGATGTGTGAACTCGTCCTTGAACCAACCACTGACGACGTTGACGGCAAATCGACCGTTCGACAGGTGATCGGCGGTAGCGCCCAGTTTCGCCAACACTGCCGGCTGCCAGAGTCCCGGATGCACCGCGGCGATCACCTTGAGCTTCTCGGTGGCCAGGAGAAGCGCAAGGCTGAAGCTCGTGGATTCGTGCTGGAATTCGGCCCCGTAGCTCGCCTCGTAACGTACCTGGCTCAGGGCGTACTCGAAGCCGTTGTTCTCGGCGGTCTGTGCCAGCTTCTTGTTGTACTCGTAGTCCCAGCTGGTCCGCTGCTCGATGTCGGAGGTGACCAGACCACCACTGACATTGGGCACCCAGTAGGCGAACTTGATCTCGTCGGCGATACGTTCAGTAGACATGAAACCCAGCAAACATGCAGTTCCCAGTGGTTTCCAGGGTAGCGATCACACAGGTTGTAAGTGTTGGGTGGGTGCTGCGACTGTGAAACGGTGGCAGCATGACTGCTGTGGACATTCAGGAGATCGCGCACCGCATCACCAGCGAGGACGAGGCGCTCTCGGTGGCGTCACAGCTGTCCGACGAGTTCGCGGCAGGTGCCGGAGTCCGCGATGCGCAGCGCCTCCTTCCCCACGACGAGGTTCGCACCCTGGCGCGGTCCGGCTTGCTCGGACTCTCGGTGCCGAAGGAGTTCGGTGGCATCGACGCAAGCACCGAGACGTTGGCCGAGGTCTTCCGCCTACTCGCCGAGGGCGATCCCAGCATCGCGCAGATTCCGCACAGCCACTTCACTTTCCTGGAAGCGCTCCGGTACCAGGGGTCTAATGAGCAGAAGCAGTTCTTCTACGCCGAAGCATTGTCGGGCAAGCAGTTCGCCAACGCCCAGAGCGAGCGCGGCAACCAGACCATCGACATCGACGGCACCACTCTCACCCCCGACGGGGAAGACTTTGTGCTCGAAGGTCGAAAATTCTATTGCACCGGAGCGCTTTTCGCAGATTGGATCGTGGTGCGTGCCGCCAATGCGGATCAATTCACCGAGACCGGCGCACAGGTGAAATCCGCGGTCTACCTACCCCGGAATACTCCCGGACTGTCGATCGTCGACGACTGGGACGGCATGGGACAGAAGACAACTGCAAGCGGAACCGTGACCCTGGAATCCGTTTCGGTACCGCAGTTCAATGTCGTACCCTTCACGTCGCTCTTCACTCACCCGACCACCTACGGAGCACAGGCCCAGATCCTGCACGCCGCGATCGACACCGGCATCGCGTCGGCTGCACTGCGTGAATCCGTGAAACTCGCGGCAAAGGCGCGTCCCTTCTTCGAGGCGAAAGTCGATACAGCGGTGGAGGATCCACTGCTCGTTCAACTCACCGGCGAAGCGGCAATCGAGGTTCGCGCTGCCAGATCCCTCTTGGCGGAAGCAGCGCGATCGATCGACGTGGCGCGTCGTGATCCCACCGAGGACTCCACGGCCCGAGCATCCATCGACGCTGCAACTGCCAAAGTGGTCGGCGCCAGGGCGTCATTGGCGGCCACGAGCACTTTGTTCGAGATCGGTGGCACCAGAAGCGCGGGCGAATCGGCGAACCTCTCCCGATTCTGGCGTGACGCGCGCACGCACACCCTGCACGATCCGACGAGGTGGAAGGTCCAGCACATCGGCCGGTGGACACTGTCCGGGACAATCCCACCGCGGCACGGACTGCTGTGAACACACTCAGTCGGAGTTCATATATCCGCTGATCAAGACTTCCAGTCCTTCCAAGTAGCTCTCAGTCGTCGTCCCTCCCGGCCAGTCCTCGAGCACCTCACTGAGCACCGGCAGTTTCTCGGGCCCGATTTCTCGGATCTTGACCGTGAGAGGTGACACGCTGCCTTCCGGTCGCGTAGTGGTGTCGTAGATGTTGAGCAATGCGCCGAGTGTGTAGTTCCACAGCGCTCGATAGACCAACAGTGCGCGACGAGGTGACATACCGAGTTCGACACACGCGGCCATCGCCCGATCGACCAAGACCACAGCGCCGCTCCCACCACGGCCACCGCGCTGAAGCAACTCGATGATCCAGCGCTCCGACGCCAGCGTTTCGAAGATCGCGGTGAAGATCGTGCGAAGCCGTTCGACCTGATCCTGCGGCAGGACCAGCGCGCCGAGATCTTGTGAGTACACATCGAGCACCGCGCTGATCAGCTGTTCCTTGTCGCCCACGTGCCGGTACAGCGCCATCGGCGTGGTGCCGAGCGACTTCGCCAACGCTCGCATGCTCAACGCGTCGGCGCCGCCGGTCTGTAGCTGCCGTTTCGCCTCGTCGACTATCTGCTCCGACGTGATCGTCGGGGGACGTCCGAGCCGCGGTGATCTCGGTTCCATCTTTTCGGCCATCCGTCGATTGTGCGCGCCCCTGCTACGACGCTCTCGCCCGGGGAACCCCTTGCATCTCAGTCGCCAGCAAGGTAAACCTAACTACTTATGAGAACGCGTATACAAATTAGGTACCTGCAATGACAACAACAACTCGAGCGGTAGCCGCACCGGCTCTGGTCCTCACAGCCGCCGCGGCAGCGCAGTTCCTGGTGGCCTTCGACATGTCGGTCATCAACGTCGCGCTGCCAGACATCCAGGAATCGCTGAACTTTTCCGACGCCGGGTTGTCCTGGGTCGTCAACGCGTACGCCCTCGCCTTCGGCGGACTGCTGCTTCTCGGCGGTCGTCTGTGCGACGTGATGGGCACTCGTCGAGTTCTGGTTTCCGGGCTTCTGCTGTTCGCCCTCGTCAGCATCGTCGGCACCTTCTCCGTGTCCGCCGAAATGCTTGTCGGAGCGCGGGCGCTTCAAGGCGTCGGCGCTGCACTGATCGCGCCTGCCGGGCTCGCCGCACTCAGTCAGGCCTTTCCCACCGGACGCGCCAGGGCCAAGGCATTCGGCATCGGCGCAATGTCGTCAGCACTGGGCGGCGCACTCGGTGTCGTCCTGAGCGGCATTTTGACCGAAGGGCTCAGTTGGCGATGGGTGATGTTCGCCGGCGCACCAGTGGCCCTGATCGCCGCAGTTGCCGGTGCCCGTGGCCTGCCGGCCGGCCAAGCCGCCAGAGGCGGCTCCCTCGATCTCCCCGGAGCCATCTTGGCGACGGCCGGAATCACCGCCCTTGTCGGCACAGTGATCGCCACGGAATCACATTCCTGGACTTCGGGTTACGTGCTGGGTGGATTCGCGCTCACGATCGCGCTGCTCACTGCGTTCGTTGTGGTCGAAAGCCGCTGCGCCACACCACTGGTAAGACTGTCCACCCTGCTTCGACCCCGAATCGGACTGGCCAACGCCATCATGTGCCTGGTGTGCGCGGCACAGTTCAGCGCGTTCTTCTTCGTCTCACTCTTCCTGCAACGCGGGCTGAGCTATTCACCGACCACCACCGGTCTGGCTTTCCTGCCCTTCTGCTTCGGCCTGGTGATCGGCATCCTCGCGTCCACCAAACTCCTTCCGCGCTACGGAGTTCGACCGCTGCTCGTAGTCGGAACAGCGGTCGCCGCAATCGGAACTTTCATGTTTTCGACCATGAACCTCGACAGTCCCTTCTGGGCCGTCATCCTGGTGCCTTCGCTTCTGGCGAGCATCGGCATCGGTCTGTCGTTCATGCCGCTCAGTAACGTCGCCACCGCCGACGCTCCCCCCGAAGAAGTCGGCATGGCATCCGGGCTACTGAGTACATCGCGTCAGATCGGCGGTTCACTCGGACTAGCCGTTCTCGTGAGCGTCGCCGCTTCCTCGACGGCACGTTCGGACAGCGCGCCGACCGAAGCACTGGTTTCCGGATACTCCCAAGCCCTCTTCGTCTGCTCCGGCCTACTGCTGGCCGGTACCCTCCTGTCCTTCTTCTTCCCACGAATGGATCGTTGACCTCAGATGTTCACCACCCGAACCGCATTCGGCATCGTCTCGGCGCTTCTCCTGACCGTCGCCGGCGCAAGCGCGTGCAGCAGCTCCGCCGAGTCCGACACCGCCTCTGCAACTCGCTCCGTCACCCACGAACTCGGCACCGTCGAAGTTCCGGCCTCACCGCAGCGCATTCTCGCGCTCGACGAGTACGCGGGGTTGAGTGCACTCGCACTCGGCGTGAAGCCCACCGTCGTCTACAGCACCCTGCGATCGGACGTCGCCAAGTCGATCCTGCGCGAGCAGGGCGTCGAAGTTCTCGACAAGCCGACCTTCTTCGCCAACCCCGCCGTCGAGGAGATCGCGTCCGTCGAACCCGATGAAATCTTGATGAGCAATGCCGGTCCATTACCGAGCCTGTTCGCTCAGATCAACGCCGTGGCGCCAACCTTGGTCCTCCCGTACTCGGCGCCGTGGCGTGACGTGCTCGAACAAGCTGGGGCACAGCTCGATCGAGGCAGCGAAGCTACCGCCATGATCGGAAAGCTGGAATCCGGCCTCGAAGGCGTCAAGTCCGCGGCTGCCGGCCAGAGCCTTGCGATCCTTCTCGGCTACAGCGGAAACCTGTTCACCGTGCCACCGACCACTCCCATCTCCACACTGGTCACCGAGGCCGGATTCACCAGGCCGGCATCGGAAGTCAACGCGACCAACAATCAAGTCACCGGCACGATTTCCCCCGTCTCGCCGGAACTCCTACCCGAGCATGCGGCGCAGACCGTCGCCGTACTTTCCGGGCAGCAGTACGACGCATCCATCGTGCGAAACACTCCACTGTTCGACAACCTGACACCCGATCCGGCGCACGCTCTGGACGTCAGCGGTGATCTCTGGTTCGGCAGCCATCCTTTTGCCATCTACTGGATCATCCAGGATCTGGACGGCATCGCACATGGCAAGGGGCAGAACAGTATCGGAACCCTCGACAGCGCCGACGCGCGATGGGCGGCATTCAGCGCGCTCTGACGTCCTGACGGAAGGTCAGCGGAGAAACACCCACCCGGGTGGCGAAGAACTTCGTGAAGTTCGCAGAATCGTCGAACCCCAACTTCGACGCCACCTGGGTGACCGTGTCCGTGCCGAAAGACAGCAGACGTTTCGCTTCGAGAACCACACGCTGATCGATGTACTGCTTTGCCGTCATCCCAGCAGCGGCTCGGGTAGCCCGCAGCACAGTCTTCTCGGAGTACCCGATCTTGTTGGCGTACTCCGAAACCGAACGGACCGTGGCGAAGTCACGTTCGACAACGGCATGAAACCTTTCGAACACGTCATTGTGCGCCAGCACGGAACTCTGTTCCTGTCCACCGAGATGGGTCAGTTTCAACAGAATTGCTGTCAGCGTGTGCCGCAGAATGGCCGCGCGAACGACCGGCGCGGAAGTATCCGGGCAGCCGTAGTTCAGGTTCAGGTGTTTCATACCCGTGCTGATGGTCTCGAGGTTCTCACCGGACAACTGCCACGCTGCCTGCCGACTGCGAGCGTTCCCGTCCAACAACTGCTGACTGACGGCATCGAGCGACGAGGGCGTGAACAGAACAACCGTCGCCTCGAAATCCTGGATTCGCCCCCACTGTTGCACCTGCCCCGGTCTGACCCAGAACACGGTCCCCGGGCTCACCGCGTAGTTCACGAAGTCGATGGTGTGTAGCGCCGAGCCCTCGGTCACCAGAGCGAGCAAGTGAAATTGCGGACGTTGGGGGCCGACGAACTCTGCGCTTCCCCCGTTGATGCGAATGGTGTCCAGGCTGAGTACTTCGATCTCGGTCGCATCTGCCACCGACGATGCGTACCCGACGTCCCGGACGGGTACTTGTCTGTTTTTCACTAGTTCGGGACTCATCTTCACCGTGACCGAATACCCGAATGCGACATACCGTCAGAGTATCAATCAGTTCACGCTCGGATAGGAATCTTCCAGTGCAGACATCACGCTCGGAAACAGCAGGCAAGACGCAACTCACCTACGTCTTCGACGCCTATTGCGGGTGGTGTTTCGGCTTCGGCCCTGCGTTGACGGAGTTCGTCCGTCAAAATGCCGATTCCATCGACTTGTCCGTGGTCAGCGGCGGACTGTTCACCGGTGAGCGCGTCGCGCCCATGTCTTCGGCTCCGTACCTGAAATCAGCCAACGCGACCATCGCCGCCCAGACCGGCGCTGTCTTCGGTGACGGATATTCACAACTGGTGACTGATGGGCGGTTCGTCATGGATTCGACGGATGCAGCGATCGGACTCGCCGCACTGCGCGCGCAAGATCCGACACGCGCCCTCGACATCGCGGAGGCCATGCAGATCGCGTTCTACCGAGACGGTCGCAGCCTTTCCGATCCCGAGACGTACCGATCCATCGCGGAATCCCTCCAACTCGACCCATCTGCCGCGGTGTCTTCCCTGTTCACCGCCGCCTCGAAGGATGCTGCCCGCGCTGATTTCGTCCGAGCACGCAGGCTCGGCGCCACTTCGTTTCCGACGCTGTTGTTCCACGGGAGCGACGGGTCCGTCGTGAAATTCGGTTCTCCGACCAGTACCGCGGCCGATCTCACCCGCGACCTGAACACGTGTGTGCGGGCGTATGCGGTGGCTTGACCCACGCACTTTTGCGAGCGAAAGGTACGCCCGGCGCCTTCAGTACGCCGAACGTACCTTTCGCTCAGCGTGACTTCACCCAAATCACTTCGGCCCCCCTTCTGGTTTGATGAACACCGAACGAATCGCACCAAAGGGGAAACGACAGTGGTTTCAGATCCGATCACGGGCCTGGAGATGGAACTTGCCGACATGTGGCAACGAGGACGCGCCCAGGCGCGCACCTATGCGCGCGCAATTCATCCCAAACTCGATCCGGCGCTCTACCCGGTTCTGGTCATCCTGAACCGTTCGGATGCGGTGCGGATGTCCGACCTGATCTGCACCCTCGATATCGAGAAGTCCACCTTGACCAGGCAAATCGACGCCGCAGCTCGACTCGGCCTGGTGGAACGAATCCCCGATCCCGACGACGCTCGCGCCAAGTTGGTAGCTCTGACCCCTGAGGCGCGAACGAAGCTCACGACCATCCGCAATCACCAAATAGATCGCTGGCGCGCCCGACTCGCGAAATGGGATACGGACGACATCACCACGCTGACAGCGCTGCTTCACCGACTGGGCAGTTCCGAGGACTGACGACAAATTAGTCGTGATGGGCAGCCCACTCGAACAGCCGGACGATTTACGCCGTCACGACAATTCTGCAGCAGCACGCAGGATCAACTGGGTGACCTCGTGCGGGTGGGACGCCAAGGATGCATGGCCTGCGTCGAGTTCCTCGATCTCGCGGGCACCGATACGCTCTGCCATCCATCGCTCGGTTTCCGGCGGAATCATTCGGTCCTGCCCTGAAACCTGATACCAACTGGGCTTCCCACGCCATGCCGGCGGCCCTGATGGGTCCGAGAAGCACTGACCCGCAATGGGTTTCTGCGTCAGCGCCATGACCAATGCTTCGGTGTCGTCGAGATCCTGACTGAAACTCTCCTGAAACTTGTCCGGGGCGATCCACAAGAAGCCCTCGGCGTCCGGCGCGATGTTCGCCGCGCCCGCCGGCTGATCCGTGCGGGCGAAGATACTTCCCAGGCTGTCACCCTCGTCCGGCGCAAAGGCAGCGATATATACCAGTCCCACAACGTTTTCCGCATGACCCGCGCCTGTGATCACCGCGCCGCCGTACGAGTGTCCGACCAGCAGGGTCGGGCCGTCCATCGATTCGGCCAACTTCCTGGTCCGGTCCACGTCGTCGGCGAGCGAAGTAAGTGGATTCTGGACCGCAACCACTCGATGCCCGGCGTTGTGCAGGGTGGGTATGACGTGACGCCAATGAGAACCGTCTCCCCAGGCTCCATGCACCAGAACGATGTTTACCTTCTCGGTCATGACCAACTCCTCCAGATACGCAGTGCGACGAATACTCCGACGATCGGCAAGCCTTCGAAACCCAGACCTTGCCTGTTACCCACGTTAAGGGGATCCTGGATCAATAACCATGACCAGATTGCCAAGTTTTTGTGCAGAAACGCCGAATGCTCGAGACATCGGAGTGATCGATCCATGAGGACAACATCATCACAGCGGTACGTACCCACCACCGACGAGACTCGAACCCGGGACACCCTCTCGCACGTTCTCGAAGTCGTCCACCTTCGCGGTGATCAGATTCATCGCTGCGTCCACGGCGAGAACTTCACCGTGGAGGTACCCACGGGGGTGCGAGCACTTCACATTGCCGAGCACGGTGACATCGTGATCAGAACGCAGGGCAAAGCCCCGATCGAACTCGGCCCCGGGGAACTCGTACTGTTACCCCATGGGCTTGCTCATACGATCGAGAATGCGATGCCGATGCACACGAAAAACGAAACATGTTGGCTTTTCGGTACTTTCACACTCGACGACGTCGCAGCGCAGCGACTGCTGTCCGTTCTGCCGGACTTCGTCGAACTGCGCGCGACACAAGGAACCCCGGTCGAGTGGCTCGAGGTGAGCAGCCGACTGTTGGGCGCCGAGGTGGACGATCCGAAACCTGGTTCCTCCGTGATGGTTTCCCGGATTCTCGACCTTCTCTTCGTCCAGATCCTCAGAGCGTGGGCTCGAGCGGACGGATCGAACGGCGGATGGTTGACCGCAGCAATGGATCCACGAATCGGGCAAGCCCTCGAGGCCGTCCACAACGACCCGTCACGCAACTGGACCATCGACGAACTGGCGACGCTGTCCACCCTGTCGAGATCGTCTTTTGCGGAGCGCTTCTCGCGACTGGTCGGCCAGACGCCCGGCGCTTACATCACCGAGCGCCGACTCGACCGTGCCGCCGAACTACTCGTGCAAACCACCGAGCCGGTCGGAACCATTGCGATAACTGTCGGCTACGAATCCGATGCCGCGTTCAGCCGCGCCTTCCGTCGACGATTCGACGCCTCGCCGTTGAACTGGCGAAAGTCCAACTCCCACAATCACTGACGTCAGGTCGCAGCGATTACGCCTGCGACCGGGATCCGGCCGAGAACTGCAACGCGGAAGTCCACCATCGCGCGCTCCACGTGATTGGCGCTCGAGACCACAACCACGCCGGTCGCGCCTCGATCGGCGAGAATCCGCGCAGAGTTGATCGCATTCTCGACCGTCGACCACGAAGTTCCCTCTTCGGTGATCCGGCCCGGGTTGACGCCGTTGGCAACGAGCCATTCGCGCATCGCCCTGGCTTCCGTTACTCCGGCCTTCGGAGCCCCACCGCTTGTGATGATCGGAGACTGCGGGTACTGACGGGCCAGCTGGAGCGCCGCCTGAAGCCGGTCGACCAACATCGGACGCATCGTGCCGTCGTCGAAGAGGCCGGCACCCAAGACGACGATGTTCGTGCCCACGGGGTTGAGGTCGAGCAGCACGGGCGACTGGCGTGTCAGCGTCTCAGCACTCGTGCACGCGAGAATGAGAGACCGCACCGGTGTTTGGCAGCCGCCCACCGTCGACAGGATGCCGTTGACGACCGTCGTCGGAGTGATGTCGGCACTCGCTGTCGCCGGCGTCAATCCCACTCCGGCTGCGGCGATTACCGAAGCAGCAATCAATCCCTTCGTCAGAGACCTACGAACATTTGCCATGTAGCCGAACCCCCAGATTGTCGATTGTCCAGCCCACGGTAACGAACATTTCGTCGCGATTGCATCATTTGACTCAAATTTACTGTTCACTGACCGTCACACAGATTAAACATAAATATTGGGCAACAATTCGGGTTCGAAACCGTCATCTACCAGCATCTCGAATCGACGCGCCTGCCGCGTTACCGATCTGAGCTGCAGCATCCCCGAGCAGGTCGGCGACACTGAACGGCAACAATTCGTTGTTGCAGATCACGATGTTGCATCCGGGTGTTCCTGCTCGCCCCGTCCCGACCATCGTGTCGAAGATCAATTCGGGGTTCGCGAAGCCGACGAGCTGTGACGGATCGTCGATGAGCGGACCACCCGACCCATGCACGGGAGGCCCGACGTACGGCGGCGGTGGAACGTCCACGATCGAAGCGACGACAAGCCGCAAGAACTCCTGGAGATAGAGATCCCGAGGCGCGTTCTGCCACACCGGATGCGAAACATACTTGCTCACCGGCGCATTCACGGAGTAGAAGTCCTCGCCCGCGTTCACCCAGGTCAAGAAGCCGTACCCCCCATTGGACGGAGAGGGCGCGGACAACTCGTCGAGGTAGGCGGAGTCGATCAACGTCTGATCACGCCACGCGCCTCGTTGCACCATCAGCTGACCCAGTCTGGCCATGTCTCCCGGCCGGATTGCCAATCCGAGAATCAGGCACGTTCACAGAGAACCACAGACCCATCACGTTTGGGAAGAGTCCGCCTCCATTCCGAGCGCGCGACGCGCTCCCAGCGCCATGGTGACCTGTACAAGATCTTTCGGTGACGACAGGTCAAGTCCCGTCAGGGAACTCGCTTTACGCAGGCGGTACACGACCGTGTTCGGGTGTACGTGCAACTGCCGAGCGGTGGTAGCTCGATCGAATCCGGAGTCGATGAAAGATTCGAGCGTCTCGAGCACGGCAGGATCGGACTCCAACGGCGACAACACATCTGCGAGGATCGGCAGCGCAGCGCTCGGGCGGGTCAGTTGATACTCGACTGCAAGATCCTCGAGACGCACGACCCCACTTGTACGGCCGTACTTTCGGGCAACGTTCAGCACCTCGCGCGCCTGCGACACCGCTGCGGGAATTGCCGGCGGTGCCGCGACATGTACGGCGGCAACCGTCGATGCACCGATGACCTTCTCGAGATCACCCAATCGTCGACACAATGAAAGATACTGCGGACTTGACGCCCAGTTCCCCTCAACGGGTTCCGATTCCACAATAGGAATCAGTACGGCTCCGCCATTGCTCCCGAGCACCCCGAGCGCTTTGTCACGCCCCACCTGATCGAGCTCTCGTTGCAGGTGGCGCACCTTTCTCCGCTCGGCGACGGCAGTGTCCACCTCGGTCGAGGACTCGTCGTCATTCCGTTCGACGTGCAGCGCCACCACCCAGTACAGGCGCGCCAACCTGATGCCCACATCGTCGGAGACCCGATCAACATCGACACCCGTCGAAAGTGCTACGAACAATGACCTTCGCGCAGAATCCTCGTCCGTCTGGGTGGCGTGGTCGGAACCGTAGCCGGCAAGAACCGCCGACGCGGAGGCCGCGGTGTATGCATTCAAGAGTCGTCCGGTGCGGGCAAGTGCGACACCGTCTTCCGGGACCGCCCATTCGCTGATGGTCTCCCACCACAGCCCGGCAGCCAGGTGATATGCCCGCAGCACCTCACCGAGCGGAACCAATTCCTGAGCCCGTTGGCGAGCCGATTCGCTGATGTCGGCGAGCAACTCGGGCGTCAGATCGGCGCCGGTCCGCAGCATCGAAATGAACAGTTCCAGATTGCGCCTCACGATGGTGGTGACGTCGTTACGCAATGCCTCGTCAGGGAGCAACCGGTAGAAGGTGACGTCGCGGTGGACCAGATCGACTGTCTCAATGACCAGTGGATGGGTGCGTTGCGCCAGTCGGTCGGCCAGAGATCTGCCACCAACCAGGATCGGCTCGAACGGCAGATTTTTGTTTCCTGACACAAAACCCTCCACAGAATTGAATTGCCACCACAAGGCCGACCTGCCTTTTTCCTATCACTATGTAACCCACGCCACTCACGAATTCACAATCAGCGGCGTAACTGGAAGTCCCACCTTCGACCAAGAGGAGCCTCGAGTGACGTGGAAAACGCGCAGCGCAGCCATTCTGGCAGGCGTCGTGGCTGCCGGTTCGATCGCGGCTCTCGGGACCGGTGTGTCGAGTGCCGAGACACCGGTCAGCACTATCCAGTACGTCGCACTCGGCGATTCCGCGGCGGCCGGCCCACTGGTCACCGCGCAGGACTCGTCGTCACCGGGCTGTCTACGATCACTCGACAACTACCCGTCCGTGGTGGCGCGAGAACTCGGCGCTCAACTCACGGATATGACCTGCTCGTCGGCGCGATCCGCCAACGTCACGGACACCGCACAATCGACGTTCTCCGGTCAAGTATCACCGCAGGCAACAGCATTGGGGCCTGATACCGACCTCGTCACCATCACCATCGGTGCCAACGACATCTCGTTGTTCCCGACAGTTCTGAGTTGCGTCAATCCACTCCCCGAACCCGCCGGAACGTCCTGCCGTGACAAGTTCACCTCCGGTGGCGTCGATCAACAGCGACAAATGATCGAAAATGCGTCCACAGGTTGGAGTTCTATGATCGAAGTCGCGCAGGATCGAGCACCTTCGGCGCGCATCGTCGTGGTCGGATACGGAACATACATCCGTGGTGGCGGCTGCCCCGGCACTCAGCCGTTCTGGCCGCGCGACGCCGACTATCTCCAGAGTGTGATCGACTACGGCAACACGGTCATGGCAGCAACTGCGGCCCGTCACGGCGTCGAGTACATCGACATCACCGAAACCACTGCCGGACATGACATCTGCACGGACTCTGCCACTGCTTACTACACGGGAATCGTCCCTAGCCAGCCGGCGGTTCCACTGCATCCCACTGCGGCCGGGATGCAGGCGATCGGCAAAACCGTCGCCGACGCTCTGTCCTGAGCTTCTCCCCCAACACAATTCATTCAGCACTCGCGAAAAGGGTGGAACAATCATGTCAATTCAACGAGACGCTCCGCCGCTGCCGTCCGTCGACGGCGCCCCTGTCGGAACACGCGACAAACTTCTCGGCGGCACACTCGTCGCACTATTTCTCGCAAACATGCTCAACTTCTTCGACCGGGCGATCCCCTCGGTCGTTGCCGAGCCGATCAAGAACGAGTTTTCGCTCAGCGACTTGCAATTGGGATTGATCACCTCTGCATTCACCCTCGTCTACGCAGTCGCAGGACTGCCTCTGGGCCGGTTGGCCGACACGAAGAACCGTCCCAAGATCATCGGGATCGGACTCCTGGTGTGGAGCGGACTGACGGCAGCAACCGGTGCCGCCGGCAGCTATGTGCTGTTCATCCTCGCGCGTCTAGGCGTCGGTGTGGGCGAAGCGACCTTCACACCTGCAGCCAACTCGATGATCGGCGATATCTACCCGGCAGAACGACGCTCACGCGCACTTGGTGTCTTCATGCTCGGTTTGCCGATTGGCCTCATGCTCGCCTACTTCACCGTCGGCAAGATCGCCGAGGCATTCGACAGCTGGCGTGCACCGTTCTTCCTCGCGGCGATTCCCGGTGTCCTGCTGGCAGTCGTGCTCTACCGCATGGCAGATCCGGTTCGTGGTGGTTCCGAAAGTCCGGAGGCCCGCGCAGCCGCTGTTTCACAGGCACCGATCACCCGTCCGATCCGTCGTCTGCTCGCAATTCCCACGCTTCGTTGGCTCATCCTTGCCGGACTGACGTTCAACTTCGCCGCCTACGCAGTGAATTCGTTTGTCGTCCCGCTTCTGATGCGCCAGTACCACCTGAAACTGACTGCTGCGGCATCGGTCACCGGCATCATCGTCGGAATCACGGGCCTGATCGGATTGCTTCTCGGCGCTCGCTACGCTGACAAGGCCAGCGCACGCTCACCGCGCGCACGGTTGATGATCGGTGTCGGAACCTCGGCATTGGCGGCACCTTTGACGGCGCTGGCACTGTTGCAACACGGCGGGAACGTCGTGATGTTCACGCTCTTGTTCTCGGCCGGGTGGCTTCTGGCCTACGGCTTCTACATCAGCGTCTACCCCGCCATTCACGACGTCGTGGTTCCCAGGCTCCGCGGCACTGCGACGGCGCTGTTCTTCGCTGCCATGTACCTTCTCGGCGGATTCTCCGGACCGGTTGCCGTTGGAGCGATCTCGGACTGGTTCGCCAAGCGTGCACTTGCAGATGCAGGTACCGGGAAGTTGGCTCAGTACGCCGGCGACGGGTTGAACTCGGCCATGTATCTCGTGCCGATCATGTTGGCACTCACCGCGGTATTCATCTACCTGGCTACCCGCACTGTCGGCAAGGACTCCGCGCGCATGCAAGCGGAGCTGAGCCAGGCCTGACCGACAAGTTCACGGGCGGTGGCGGGACCCTGAGGCCCCGCCACCGCCGAGTTCAGTTGACCGTAATCGCCAGAGTCGACAACATGGACCGCAACATGTCCGGCAAGCGAGCGATCATTCGCTGCTCGGTTATCCGAACGGAGACGGGCGCGGCCAGCGTCGCTCGCCACAGTTCCGGTTGATTGTTCATCAGGTTGTTGTAGACCGGGAGCAGCTGACCGTTGATGTAGGTCCAACGACCGTCCCGGTCCGCCCAGTTGAAGTCCGGAAGCGGCGTTTGCACAACAGCATTGCCCACCTCGAACGAGAGCGGGTTCGACTCGCGTGGCGGCACGACGCCAGGCATCGACGGTGATGCGGCGAAGGTGGTCAGGTAGGTCAACGAGCGACCAACACTGCCGCGGTAGGCCTTCGCCTCGTCCCACTGATCACCCACCGACTGGTACTGCTCCCTTCGCAGCAGACGCACATTGCCGTCGAAGACCGATTCCGGTGTCCCCGAGGCAATGTTGTTCCACGCGATACGGGCGTTCTCGTCGAGCAGCCCTGCGCGATCGAGTTCGGCGATGCCGTCGACACCGTCGTGAACCCACGCCATGTGCATGGGAATCAGGTCCGAGAAGATGTGTTTGCTCATCGCAATCACTTTCCCCTGGAACCACATCACGTCCTCGGGGCGAATCTCGTGGCCTACCTTGAGAAGTGCCGCAATGTCCTCGGGGGCTCCCATCGACGATGCAACCGGCGCCCCGATGCGGTCGATCTCTCGCCACACCAGTGCCATCGCCTCGCTGATCGCTTGGACTTCCAGCACAACTCGCCCGTAGTCCAAGTCGAGGAGTCCACCGGCGAAAGCGGGCCCGACCATTCCTCCCATACCTGCCCACTGCAGTTCTCGATGCTCGAGCTGGAGTCGCTCGTAGAACTGGAAAGTGTTGGTGAGGTTTCCGAGATTCGCGTGCACACCGTCGAACGGAGTCCACGTAGCGAGATCGATACCTGCCGACTCCGTCCCGACCGCGAGCCAGTACTGCTTGAGCAGTGTCTGATAGCGATGCGGATCCACTCCCGAGGCTCGGGCGGTATCCACCAAAGACCGCAGGGTCGCGGAATCCGATGGCAGAGAAGGATGCAGACCGCCCGTGGCTTCGGCGTTTGCGTTCACTGCTTCCAGGTCGAGGTACCTGTCGAGCTCACCAGTACCCGCGGACGCCCTGCCTCCCAGTACGACGGCACCGCCGATACTTGCCGAAGCAACGAGAACCGTGCGCGCAAAATCCCTGCGCGTCAGAGACTTCCGCAAGCTCATCGCCCCTCGGCTTCGTCGAACGTCTTTGCCAGCCAGGCGATGTCCTGCATACCCAGCTGATCGGTCACCGTCTTGTACAGGTTGGTCACGTAATCGAGCGGCCCGCACTGCGACGGGAGCAGGTCCACGTTGCCGCCGTCTGCTCGATATGTCTGCGCCAATTGCTCTGCCTCACTGAAGGGAACGAGAAAGTCGTCCTCACAGGAAGAAATCAGAAGCTTGGAAGCCGGCGCCTGCTTTCCCAACGTGTTGTCCGCGTACGCCGCGGCCAGCGCAGGGATCGTTCGGGGCGAAGGGTTGGTGAGTAGGACGTCGAATGGAACGAATGGGAGTCCGAGGTAGAGCGCCTGGCAGGACGCGCGGAAGGCTGCGGCGACGTTGTGACCGATCGGAGTCAGATGATCGTCGAGCCGAACGTCGGGGTAGCCCGCGTCGAATCCGAGAATGCTCGAGAAGACGAATCCGGAACCGATCCCACCGGCCGCTGTTTCCTCGAACGTTGCGGGGTCGATCATCATCGCCTGAATGGCACTGGCCTGGACGTTCAGTTCCGGCGCATAATCATGGGCTTGTTCCGCGGCAAAGCCCGCTGCGACACCGCCTCCGGCGACACCGTAGATGCCGACAGGGGTGTCTGATTCGAGGCCGCCTTCCGGAAGCGCGAGTGCTGCCCGAACGCCGTCGAGCGTTGCCTTCCCTGAGAACTGTCCGATCGAGAACGGATGGGGAGCAGTGTCGCCGTCGTTGCCGACGTCGCTCATCATCACTGCCCAGCCGTGGCCGAACATCTGAGCCACCGGGCCGAGCGCCGAGAACATCGCCGGGTCGCTCTGATTGCCGCCGGTCCACTGGTGACTTGGTGCGCAGTTCGCGCCGAGGCTGTCGTTCGCCTCGGCGTATCCGATGATCTTGCGATCACCTGGCGCAGTTCCGTCCTCGGGAATCATCAGAATTCCGGTGCTGATCACCTGCCGACCGAAGTGATCAGTGGTGGTGTACATGAGTTGGTGAGCCGAGACCACGTCGGGACGGACCTGGTAGACCTGCACGCTGACCGGACGCGCTTTGAGAAGTGTGCCGGGGGCGGTACCCGGCTCGATTTCAGGTTCGTCGAACCACGGATCATCGGACGAGAGCCCGAGTGGAGTCAATTCGGTGGAAATGTCAGCGCCTTGGAGTGCCTTCACGACCAACGGGTTGAACACGTCGGCCAACTCGACGGTCTCCTGCGCACCAGCCGGCGACCCCACCGCAAACAAGGCCACTGCCAGGGCCGATGCCGTTCCGGCGCGCCATGACCACCGTCGCCACGTCGAGTCAAACATCGTTCACGAGTTCCTTACTTTCGGGTAATGAGCACCCCTACACTCCCATTCACCTGCATTAACAGACAAGTCGGGCACCCATCCGTTGGCCGAAAACCTCGATCGGGCTTAGGCTGACGGCACCTGTCCGGCAAGTCTGGCGTGGGAGGTTTGTCTGTGAGTGCTCCGACCCGTGTATCGCGAGCTACCGGCGATTCACTCCAAGCTCGACCGCGGCCGTCCAACATCACGTGCAAGATTCTGATGGCCGTGACAGGACTGATCTTCGCCGCTTTCGTTCTCGTCCACATGATCGGAAACCTGAAGGTCTACACCGGTGCCGATCACTTCGACGACTACGCACACTGGCTACGAACGGTGTTCGAACCCTTCCTGCCCTACGAGGGACTTCTGTGGATTCTTCGCATCGTCTTGCTCGCGTCATTGGTCGCACACGTCTGGTGTGCCTGGCTGCTCACCGTCCGCGGACGCCGAGCTCGAGGAAAATTTCGACGTAAAGGTCTGGGAATCAAGTCCTTTACAGCGCGCACGATGCCCGTCACCGGAGCTGTGCTGCTGCTGTTCGTCTTTTTCCACATACTCGACCTCACGACCGGAACCCGACCTATCGGCAGCAGCGAGTACGAAGCGGCCACGCGCACACAGAGTTACGCATACGACAATCTGATTGCCAGCTTCGAGCGTCCGCTGGTGGCAGCGTTCTACATCGTCGCGATGGCTCTGCTGGCAATGCACCTCGCGCACGGACTCTGGAGCGCGGTCAACGATCTCGGCGTGACCGGCCAACGACTGCGCCAGATTGGCGTTGCACTCTCCGGAATCTTTGCGCTCGTCGTGATGGTCGGAAACATGTCGATCCCCATCGCGGTCATGACCGGCGCCATCTCGAAGACAGGAGCGTCATAAGTGAACAGCTTCGAACTCGACGATCTGCGCAGCATCGGGACACCGGTGGACGGTAAGGTCCCGGCCGGCGATCCGGCGACGGCCTGGCCCACTCGCAAACTCGACTACAAGCTCGTCAGCCCACTCAACCGGCGCAAGTTCACGGTCATCGTCGTCGGTACCGGCCTCGCCGGCGCGGCCTGCGCCGCCTCCCTCGGTGAACTGGGCTACCACGTCGAGTCCTTCACCTTCCACGATGCACCCCGCCGTGCACACAGTGTCGCCGCGCAAGGAGGCATCAACGCTGCTCGCGCTCGAAAAGTGGACAACGACAGTCTCGCCCGCTTCGTGAAGGACACCGTCAAGGGCGGTGATTTCCGGGGCCGTGAGGCCGACTGTTTCCGTCTCGCCGAAGAATCCGTACGCGTCATCGATCACATGAATGCCATCGGGGCACCGTTTGCTCGCGAGTACGGCGGCACTCTGGCCACCCGATCCTTCGGCGGCGTTCAGGTGTCGCGCACGTACTACACGCGCGGGCAGACAGGCCAGCAGTTGCAGATAGCGTCGTCGCAGGCACTGCAACGTCAGATCGCAGCCGGAACGGTCAACCTACACACCCGAACCGAGATGCTCGATCTCATCGTTTCGGACGGGCGAGCACAAGGGATAGTCACACGCGATCTCGTGACCGGTGAGATCGGCGCCACCACAGGCCATGCCGTCGTACTGGCATCCGGCGGCTACGGAACCGTATTCCACAAGTCCACACTTGCGAAGAATTCCAACGCCACGGCCGCCTGGCGAGCGCACCGACGCGGTGCGTTGATGGCTTCACCCTCGTTCATCCAATTCCATCCGACGGCACTTCCCGTCAACTCCGAGTGGCAGTCGAAAACCATTCTGATGAGCGAATCCCTGCGCAACGACGGCCGGATCTGGGTACCGGCCAAGCCCGGAGACGATCGTGAGCCCGGCGACATTCCCGAAAACGAACGCGACTACTACCTCGAGCGCAAATATCCGGCGTTCGGGAACCTCTCTCCCCGCGACGTCTCTTCACGGGCCGCCCGCGAGCAAATCGACTCCGGTCACGGCGTCGGCCCTCTGAAAAACAGTGTGTACCTGGATTTCCGCGATGCGTTGGCACGGCTCGGCCGCAAGACCATCGAGGAGCGATACGGAAATCTGTTCTCGATGTATCGCGACGCCACCAGCGAAGACCCCTATACGGTGCCGATGCGCATCGCCCCCGGAGCCCACTTCACCATGGGAGGACTGTGGAACGACTACGACCAGATGACCTCCATCCCCGGCTTGTTCGTCGGTGGTGAGGCAGGCTGGGGATACCACGGGGCCAACCGCCTCGGCGCCAATTCGTTGCTCTCGGCATGCGTCGACGGCTGGTTCACCCTCCCGTACGCGATTCCGAATTATCTTGCACCGCTACTCGGATCCACTCCACTCGAACTGTCCGATCCCGCTGTGACGTCGACGCTCACTGACGTGAGGGGTCGGGTGGACCTGCTGCTCTCGGTCGGCGGAACACACGGCCCCGACAGGTTCCATCGACAACTGGGCGAGATCCTCTATGCGGGTTGCGGTGTCACCCGAACGGCCGAGGGCTTGACCAAGGCGATCGCCGAAATCCGCGCACTGCGAACCGATTTCTGGTCGAACCTGCGAGTTGCCGGCAGCGGAAACCAGTTCAACCAGGAGTTGGAAAGGGCCGGCAGGGTAGCCGATTTCCTCGAGCTCGCCGAACTGATGTGCGTCGATGCTCTCGATCGTGACGAGTCCTGTGGAGCGCACTTTCGTGCCGAACATCAGACTCCCGACGGCGAAGCGCAGCGAAACGATCAGGACTGGTGCTTCGTCTCCGCGTGGGAAACCGCCCAGGACGGCAGACACGTTCGACACGACGAGCCGTTGTCCTTCACCGCTGTTCCACTGCAGACGAGGA
Organism: Rhodococcus sp. MH15; assembly: GCF_019266045.1. Lineage (NCBI taxonomy): Bacteria > Bacillati > Actinomycetota > Actinomycetes > Mycobacteriales > Nocardiaceae > Rhodococcus > Rhodococcus sp. MH15. Next base: position 259,301 of record NZ_LPNP01000080.1, on the reverse strand, counting down.
ACTACGTATGAAAATCACCGTGGACGTGTGGCGCCAATCCGGACCTGAGTCGTCCGGCGCATTCGACACCTACCAAATAGACGACGCGACGGTGGAGATGTCGCTGCTGGAGCTCCTCGACCGACTCAACGACCAACTCGTGGAAAGCGGCAACGAACCCATCGCCTTCGATTCCGACTGCCGAGAAGGGATCTGCGGGTCCTGTGGCATCACCGTCGATGACGTTCCCCATGGGCCGGTTGCGAACACTCCCACGTGCCGTCAGCACCTGCGCAGCTTCTCCGACGGTGACCGAATCAAACTGGAGCCATTCCGCTCCGCAGCCTTTCCAGTGGTCCGCGACCTCGTCGTCGATCGCTCTGCGCTCGACCGGGTGCTCGAAGCCGGTGGATACGTTTCGGTCAATGCAGGAACCGCGCCGGACGCAGACAGTCAGCCGCTCTCGCATCAAAGTGCCGAAGCTGCACTGGACTTCGCCGCGTGCATCGGCTGCGGCGCTTGCGTGGCAGCCTGCCCGAACGGTGCCGCGCACCTCTTCACCGGGTCCAAACTGACCCACCTGTCTCTCGTCACGCAGGGCCGCAACGAACGTGGCAAGCGGGCCCGAGCGATGTCGCACCAGATGGAGGCCGATTTCGGGCCGTGCTCGACCTACGGTGAATGTGCGCAGGTGTGTCCCGCGGAGATACCGCTGACCGCGATTGCCGCTGTCAACAAGGAATCGATGCGATTCGGATTGCGGCGCAAGGACAACTGATCGTCACCAGGCGCCGATCAGCTTCATCCACGCGCCGCCGATGATCGTCCAGATCAGGATGATCACGACGCTCATCACGAAACCGATTCGGAACCATTCCGAGGTCTTGATGTATCCGGAACCGTAGATCACTCCGGCCGGACCGGACGCGTAGTGCGAGATACCGCCGAACAGGCTGCCGATGAAGCCGAACACCAGGGCTGAGAACAGCGGCGGTGCACCGGTTGCCACCGCCGCGCCGAGAAACACCGCGTACATCGCGACGATCTGCGCGGTGTTCGACGCAAACAGATAGTGCGCGTAGAAGTACACCAAGGTCAGGATCGCAAAAGCCCAGATCCACGGCAAACCGTCGACGCTCGAGGAGACCTGGGTTCCGATCCACGAGATCACGCCGAGTTCTTCGAGATGGCTTGCCATACCGACCAGAACGGCAAAGAACACGAGCGTCTGCCACGCCCCGGTATCGTGGACCAGGTTGTTCCACGTCAGCACCTTGGTCACCAACAGGATGCCGATTCCGACAAACGCTGTTGTAGTGGCGTTGACGTTGAGCTGCGAGCCCAGGCACCAGAGCACCAGCAGCAGAACGAAGGTGGCGGCCATGATCTTCTCGTTGCGGCTGATCGGACCTGCCTTGCGCAGTTCCTCCCTGGCTTGCTCGGGTGCTTTCGGAGTCTTCAACATCGTGGGCGGGAAGATCTTCGACATCACCCACGGGATCGCGATGAGACTCGCAATTCCCGGAACCGATGCTGCCAGCGCCCATTTGCCCCACGAGATGTCGATGCCGATCTTGGCAGCCGCATCGACGGCGACGGGGTTACCCGCCATGGCGGTGATGAACATCGCGGAGGTCACGACGTTGACTTGCAGCGACGTGAGCAGCAGATATGCTCCGAGCTTCTTGCGAGAGTCCTCGGGCTCGGGATTGGAGTCCTCCAACTTGCTCAGCGAGACGATGATCGGATAGACGACGCCACCAGCGCGGGCGGTGTTCGACGGCGTCGCCGGAGCAAGTATCAAGTCCGTCAACGCCATTCCGTAGGACAAACCGAGGCTCGACTTGCCGAGCTTGGTCACGAACATGAGTGCAACCCGTTTGCCGAGTCCGGTGACCAGGAAGCCCTCGGCAATGAAGAACGATGCGACGATCAGCCAGATCGTGGTGTTACTGAAGCCGGACAACGCTTCCGTCGGCGTCTCGGTCTGGGTGATCATGGCGATCGACAGGCCTACCAGCGCCACAGAACCCGTCGGCAGAGGCTGCAAGATCAACGCCACGATGGTGCCGACGAAGATTCCGAGCATGTGCATGCCCTTGGGATCCACACCGTCCGGAACAGGCATGAAATAGATGATCAGGCCGAGGATGACGGGCACCGCAGCCGGGTAGTACCGCCTGAGCACCGATTGTTTCGACGGCTCCGCCGGCGGTGTCGTCTCAGAAAAAGACTCAGTGCTTTCGGATTTGGCCTCGGACATTTGCATCTCCTCGACTTGTCGCCCCAGGTGATCGCCCCAGATGATTGTCCCCCAAACATCAGGTTTTCGTGCGGTCAATCCAAGTTCGAGAGAAATTGCCCGGAAGTACAGTCGTCCTTACGAGGCGCTGTCTCGCACCGACGCTTCAGTGGGAGAATGCCCATCTCTCGCAAAAGATTGTGCCAATCGATCAACAGAGGCGCCGGCGTGCTGCACGCTTGAATCTCGGAGAGTTGTTCAACCTGCTTCTGCGAAAGGTATTCGTCGGCACGATGTTTGGGTCAGGACTGCGCGGATTGCCGATCTCGACCGGATCTTCGCGCGTGATGTGATCCAATTCCGAAGCATGTCAGCCGACAGACAGACCCACGAACCGAGAAGATTCGTATCGGGCCGACGACTGGTTGCGCCATCTATTGTCGGGAGTGTGACGGAATCCGACGCCCACGAGGACTCGACCGACTCCACTGAATCGGCAGTGGCCGATCACCCGAGAAAACGTCCACTGTGGCGTGAGATTCTGATCCTCGTTGTCGTCGCACTTGTCCTGAGTGTTGTCATTCAGAACTTCGTCGGACGCATCTTTCTGATCCCGTCGGAGTCCATGGAACCGACACTTCACGGATGCACCGGCTGCACGGGAGACAAGATCCTCGTCGACAGAATCAGCTATCGATTCGGGGATCCGCAACCTGGGGATGTGGTCGTGTTCAAGGGACCCGAGTCCTGGAACGACGAGTACAAATCCATTCGATCCGACAATTCGATTGTTCGCGCATTTCAGGGACTCGGGTCCATCGTCGGCTTGGTCCCGCCGGACGAAAACGACCTCGTGAAGCGGGTAGTCGCGGTCGGTGGCCAAACCGTACAGTGCCTGTCCGAGGAAGAGGGGCTTCGAGTGAACGGCAAGCCGCTGACCGAGCCGTACATCGACAAGCGCATTCCGGGCAACGGTACCTCTTGCCAAGGAAGGTATTTCGGGCCGGTCACGGTTCCCGACGGGAACCTGTGGGTGATGGGCGACAACCGCGCCCATTCGAAGGATTCACGTTTCCATCTCGATGACGAACACAGTGGAACGGTGCCGATCGACAATGTCATCGGCAAGGTTCAATTGATCGTCCTTCCCTTCTCACGGTGGGGAACTGTGAGCTCGTTCGATCCGCAGTGACAGATCGAATCAACCAGGCGGCCTGCATCTTCGGACGGCACAGTCGACATGGATCCGCTTTCGGACGATCATCGAGCGCATCTGTTGCCGAAGGTAGGAGAACCACATGCGCGCTCGACGCATCACCGCCAATCTCAAAGTCGCCGATATCGGAACCGCCAAGAGCTTCTACTCCGACTTTCTCGGCCTGAGCACCGAAGAGTTCAACATGGGGTGGGTCGCTCGCTACACCTCTCCCGACACCGGCGCGAACGTACAGCTCGTCACGCACGACGCCACTGCGGCCGAGGACTCCGTCATCTCAGTCCACACGGACGACATCGACGGCGCCTACGAAGAGGCCCGCAGGCTCGGCTACGAAATCGTGCACCCCATAACGACCGAAGAGTGGGGTGTTCGCCGATTCCTCGTCCGGGCACCCGATGGCAACGTCGTCAACATCGTGCGACACCGGGACTGAGCAGCGGAAAGAACCCCATTCGACGTTTTAGGTCATTTGACCTAGAGTTACGTGCATGACCGATTCATTGCAGTATTCAGCCGACGGCCCGATCCTCGTGGCCGGCGGATACGGAACCGTGGGCAGCGCCCTGACTGCGTTGCTCGCCCCCGACTTCCCACTACTCCTCACCGGACGCACCCCCGAGCGAGGCAACGAACTGGCCGGCCGTCACGGCGCTTCCGTCCGCCGCTGGGACCTCCTCGACCCGACACCCTTCGACGCGTCCGTACGCGCGGTCGTGTCGACGGTCAACGATCCCCACGATCGTGTCTTGTCCGCCGCCGTCGAGGCCGGCATTCCGTACGTGGACATCACCCGCTGGACAACCCGCGTCGCTCGCGCCGCCACTCTGGCGGGTCAGAAGTCGCCGAGCGCACCGGTGTACCTGTCGTCCGGATGGATGGGCGGAGTCACCAATATCGTCGCCGCAGCGCTGGCCGAGGAACTGGGTGGCGCGAGCACGATCGACGTCTCGATTCGCTACGACGTCAACGACATTGCCGGGCTGGACTCCGTCGACTTCATCGATCGGCTCGGGCAGGATTTCGAGGTGATGCAGCAAGGAAACCCGATCACCGTCAGCCCGTTGACGGATACACGCTGGGTCGACTTCCCCGGATCGCGCACCAAGGTCGGAAGAATCGACACTCCGGAACAATTCACGTTCCCCATGACCTTGGGCGCCGAAACTGCCAGCACTCGAATAGGTTTCAGTTCGAATGCATCCACAACTGCGCTGCTCGCCGCCAAGAAGGTGGGTCTGTTCCGTTGGGGTCGCGGCGACCGCTTCACACCGCTACGACGCGGACTCCTGTACTCGCCGGGCAAGGGCGGGAGCGCGCAAGTACGCATCGATGTCACCGGCCCGAGCGGCACGACAAGCGCGACAATCGTCGACCGGCAGGGCCAGGCTCACCTCACCGCGGTGGGCGGCGCGTTGGCCGTCAGACGAGCCTTGGCCGACGATGCCCGGCCTGGAGTCACTTTCCCCGAATCGCTTCCGAACCCTCGCCGCACCGTCTCCGAGTTGGAGAGCTTCGGGGTGGCAGTATTGCGACCATGACCCTCTCCAAGGGCGCCGCCCGTGCGGCAGCACTTCTCGACGCAGCAGAACAGGTCCTCACTACTCAGGGCAATGCCAACTCGGCAATGCGCGATTTCGCAGCCGCGGCCGGAGTGCGGGTAGGACATCTGCAGCACTACTACCCCACCCGTGCAGATCTGATACGCGCAGTGATGTCACGTGCATTGACCCGCTCACTGGATCGCCTTGCCGTCGTCCCCGATACGGATCAGAGCCTCTCCCGCGAGGAATCCGAACACTTCATCGGAGTCCTGCTCGGAGAACAGGACGACCAGGCCACGGTGCGTCTGTACGTCGAAGTATGGGCCATTGCAGCGGCGGACCAAGAAGTCGCGGTCGTGCTTCGAGACTTCTACGCCCAGTACATCGCACACGTAGAGCGCGCAGTCGCGTGTGCACAACCGGAGCTGGATGCGGCGGAACTTGGCGCGACAGCGCAGACCATCGTGAGCCTGCTCGAGGGTTCCGCAATTCTCCGATCGGGAATCACCGGCCGAAAGTCCGAGGCTTCGGACCGAAAGCTCGTGGACACACTGCAGTACCTGATTCACGGGTCCTGACTCGGACGTATCGTAAAGCCCATGAGCGTTGCAAACGAATGGAGCCGAATCGAAGCGTGGTGCCGTACAAACGCACCGGTGACGGCTGCAGCGTTTCAACCAGGACTCGGTGACGCCGTTATCGAGGAATTCGAAGCCTCGACCGGCGTCACGTGGCCCCAGGAACTTCGCGACCTGTATCGGGTCCACAACGGCAGCCTGACCCACGACGACCGGACCGGCCTCTTTCTCGGCAGCGTGCTCCCGGACAAGTTCTTCTACCCCATAGACGTCGCAACCGAAGTTCGTCTCACTCTGCTCGAAACGTGGGACGAGACGATCTACGAGAATCCAGACCTCTACGCCGAGGACGAGATGGATCGACACGATCAACGCGACGCAGGCACTGCCGCAACCATGTTCATCCCCTCGTTCGTTCCCTTTGCCGGACTGGACGAGTACCACTACTTCGTGGACACCCGTAGCGGCGCACTCCACCATTGTGTGACCGAGTATGCCTCGGACGCCACTGACAACGGCGGTCCGATCTGGGCGTCCATCTCGGTAATGCTGGCCGCCCATGCCGTAGCGCTGGAAACAGGATCAACGATCGGAGTGTGGAAACCCGTTGTCAGCAAGGGTGTTCTGGAATGGGAAGTCGACGCATGACACCCAAGCAGGATCCGACCCGTCGCACCCTCGCCGACGGGCGTCAGATCTTCTACTTCGACGATGCCGGCAGTGCCCGCGCCCACTCTGCGCGAGATTCCCGCGAATTGCCGGCTCTCGACCACTCGTCTCGGATGAGATTCGACGTTCTCACCGGGGAGTGGATCACCATGGCTTCGCATCGCATGACACGGACACATCTCCCCTCCGCCGCCGAATGTCCATTGTGCCCGACCGACGAAACACGCACGCCCACAGAGATACCCGACGGAGACTACGACGTCGCGGTGTTCGAGAATCGGTTTCCGAGCTTTGCCGCGGCGCCTGAGGAAGCCATTGACAGTCCCGGAGACGGTGCGGGCGATCGCCCAGCGGCCGGTCACTGCGAAGTGATGTGCTTCTCGAGCGATCACACGGCGTCCGTCGCCGAGCTTCCACTCGAACGCATGCGCACGATTGTGGGCGCCTGGATTTCTCGGACCGAAGAGTTGTCGGCGGATCCGCTTGTGGAACAAGTGTTCTGCTTCGAGAACCGCGGCGAAGCAATCGGGGTGACACTCACCCATCCACACGGACAGATCTACGCATACCCGTATGTCACGCCACGCACCCGATCGATGCTGACGCAGGCGCACAAACACTTCGAGCGCACCGGTCGCTCACTACTCGCCGATGTTCTGGCGTTCGAGCGCGAGGACAAGGCCCGGTTGATCTACGACGGCGATCACTGGAGCGCCTACGTCCCGACCGCCGCACGATGGCCCATCGAGATTCACCTGGCACCGCACCGAGACGTCCCGGACCTTCCCTCGCTGAACGACCAAGAGCGCGACGAGCTTGCGGTCGTCTACCAAGATCTCCTACGCCGTATCGATCGCTTCTATCCGGGCGTCGACCGGGTACCGTACATCGCGGCCTGGCACCAAGCTCCCGTCCGCATCAACCGACCTCTGGGCCGACTGCATCTTCAGCTGTTCTCGATCTTGCGCGCACCGGGCAAACTCAAATACCTCGCCGGGTCCGAGTCCGCCATGGGCGCCTGGGTGAACGACACCGTTCCCGAGGCAGTCGCGGCCCGCCTACGGGAGTTGAAATAGTGGATACGGTCTCGAACAATTCTGTGCTCCAACAGTTTCACGCCACCTACGGCTATCCGGCAACCGGAGTGTGGGCGGCACCCGGTCGAGTCAACCTGATCGGTGAACACACGGACTACAACGGTGGATTGTGCCTACCGGTCGCTCTCGAGCAGCGAACACTGGTTGCCGTCGCACTGCGCAGCGACGGGGTCGTCCGCGTGCACAGTCGGCAATCCGCCGAGACGTACACCGGGCCCCTCGGCGACATCGCCACAGGGTGGGCCGCCTACCCCACAGCCGTTCTGTGGTCTCTTGCGCGCAGAGGCCTCCCGATCGAAGGAATCGATCTTGCCGTCGACTCGTCGGTACCGGTCGGGGCCGGGCTGTCGAGCTCCGCTGCCCTCACCTGTTCGGTTGCGTTGGCCGTCAACGAACTTCATGATTCACCCTTCCCCCGCGATGAGCTGGTACAGGTGTGCATCCAGGCCGAGAACGACGGCGTCGGCGCACCGACCGGAGGGATGGATCAAACCATTGCCCTCTTTGCTCAGCCCTCGACTGCGCTCCTGCTGGACTGCCAGGGCGGATCCACCGAACCCATACCTTTCGAACTCCACGGTGCAGGGTACGAACTGATCGTCATCGACACCCGGGTCAAACACTCGCTCGCAGACGGACAGTACGGAATGCGGCGCTCTCAATGCGTCGCTGCAGCAGCAGCTCTCGGCGTCGGCAGCTTGCGAGAGGCTACAGCAGACCAGGCCGAGACAGTGCGAGACCCGATCCTCCGGGCGCGGGCACGGCACGTCGTGACCGAGATCGAGAGGACGCGGAAGACCGCAGAACTTCTGCGCAGCAGCAGATTCAGTGACGTCGGCGAGCTGTTCGACAACTCGCACGCCTCGTTGCGCGACGACTTCGAGGTCTCGTGCGATGAACTCGACGTCGCCGTTGCCGCAGCACGACGCGGCGGCGCGATCGGTGCGCGGATGACCGGCGGCGGATTCGGAGGCTCAGCCATCGCGCTGGTTCCGGAAGGAAGCGGAGCGGAGGTCATCGCATCGGTGAGCCGCGACTTTGCGGCGCGAGGTTGGCGAGCACCACACTTTCTCGGCGTCGTTGCCGGGGGTTCGGCCGCTCGTCTCTGAGCGAACGGCACGTTCAGCGCACTGGAGGTGCCGAACGTACCGTTCGCCCTGGTTGGGGCACCTCGAGATCCCCCTCACATAAATAGTCATCTCAGATGCGAATTATGTAGGTTCAGATCATGCAACTGACGCAGTTCACCGATCTGGGATTGCGCGTCGTCATGCGGTTGGCCGTACTCGACGCGGATGCCTCCCCCAGCACTCGGGATGTTGCGCAGCAGCTCAACGTGTCGTATTCCCATGCCACCAAGGTGGTTACACGGCTCGGTGAGCTCGGCATCGTGACAACCAGGCGCGGCCGCGGCGGTGGGCTTTCCATCACCGAACTCGGCCGCACCGCCACCATCGGCTGGCTGGCCAGACGCCTCGAAGGCCCGGGTGAAGTCGTCGACTGCGAAGGGGACAAACCGTGCCCACTGCGCGGAGGTTGCCTCCTTCGGAGCGCTTTGCGCGAAGCACAGGAAGCGTTCTTCGTTTCACTCGACGCGGTCACGATCGAAGACGTCATCCGGCAGCCGTCCAAAACTGTCCTGCTACGCCTCACCACTCGGAGCGACGAAGCAGGCTGATCAATCGAATTTCGACCGAACGGAGCAGCTCATGCTTTCCCCACAGTCAACCGAGGTCATTCGCGCCACCCTTCCCGTGGTCGGCGCTGCCATCGGCGATATCACAACCCTGTTCTACCGCAGGATGTTCGACGCGCATCCTGAACTCGAACGCGATTTGTTCAATCGCGGCAATCAGAAGCAGGGCGAACAGCAGAAAGCTCTCGCCGGTGCCATCGCGGCATTCGCGACGCTTCAGCTCGAGCCGGACAGCGCCAAGGTCGATCTCATACTTTCACGTATCGCCCACAAGCATGCGTCGCTGGGAATCACGCCCGACCAGTACGCAATCGTGCACGAACACCTCTTTGCCGCGATCGTCGAAATACTCGGCGATGCAGTCACTCCCGACGTCGCAGCAGCCTGGGACGAGGTCTACTGGCTGATGGCGGAAACCCTCATCACGATGGAGCGTGGCCTCTACCAACTCGCCGGCGTGGAGGCCGGTGACGTCTGGCGCACAGTCAGGATCAGTGAACGAGTTCTTCAGTCCGCCGACACCGTCTCACTGACGCTCACGTCGCTCGACGGCAGTGCACTCCCCACCTTCGCTCCCGGACAGTATCTTTCGGTCGGGGTTACGCTGCCCGACGGCGCCCGCCAGATCCGCCAATACAGCCTGTGTTCGATACCGAGCAGCGCAGACTGGCGGATCAGCGTCAAGCGAATCTCCGGAACTCCCGATGGCGAAGTGTCGAACTTCCTCTACAACAACGTATTCGAAGGTCAAGAACTCTCCGTCACCACACCTTTCGGTGATCTCACCATGCCGGACGACAACTCGCCGCTCCTGCTCGCGTCGGCCGGAATCGGTTGCACACCGATGATCGGGATGCTCAATCATCTCGTGGACACCGGCGCTGACCGTTCGGTATCTGTCATCCATGCGGATCGATCCATTGCGGATCACGCGCACCGCGCAGAACTCAGCACACTCGTCGACCAGATTCCCGCCGCAACCCTGCACCGTTGGTACGAGGATCTCGGCACGCACGTTGCGTTCGGATCGGTTCACGAAGGACGGGCGGATTTGCAAGGTATTGCAGTGGAGCCCGATACCCAAGCCTTCCTTTGCGGGCCGATGCCGTTCATGTTGGCGATGCGCGCATCGTTGCTCGAAAGGGACGTCCCGGCACAGAATATCCACTACGAGGTCTTCGGGCCCGACAGCTGGGCCAACACCTGAGCGGACCACTGCCTGCGAACTGGACCTTGGCGCGCGACTGCAAACCCTTGTGTACTCGACGAAACATACGCATCGAGTAGTGGGAGACCGACATGATCACGTCAGCGTCGATGACGGGAGTCGCGCTGATCGCCCTGGCGATGGTTCTGACACCGGGCCCCAACATGATCTATCTGGTGTCCCGCAGCATCAGCCAGGGCCGCCGGGCGGGTTTGATCTCGCTCGGCGGAGTCGCAACCGGTTTCCTGGTCTACCTCACCGCCACGTGTGCAGGGCTGACGGCGGTTCTCTTCGCCGTACCAACGGTGTTCACCGCGGTGAAAATCGGTGGTGCCCTGTACCTGGCCTATCTCGCCTGGTCGACACTCCGACCAGGTGGGAAGTCCGCCTTCGAGGTGGGCGAGGTCGACCGCCACGGTAGCGGCCGTCTGTTCGGGATGGGGTTGACCACCAATCTGCTCAATCCCAAGATTGCGCTGATGTACGCGGCCCTGATCCCCCAGTTCGTCGATCCCACTGCGGGTCCGGTCTGGCAACAGGCACTCGTACTCGGCGGCGTGCAGATCCTGGTCGCAGTCACCGTCAACGCGTTGATCGTGTGCTGTGCGGCAGCCGTGTCGACCTTCCTCATGGCGCGTCCGGTGTGGATGCGGGCTCAGAAATGGCTAGCTGGTGGCATTCTCGGAATCTTCGCCACCCGCATGGCCCTGGAGTAGTTTCAGTCCTTCGGACGTTGGTCGATCAGACGACGCGCTTTGCCGATCGAGCGTTCGAGTCCGCCGGGTTCGAGAACGCTCACCTCGACCGTGACACCGATCTTGTTCTTCACCAGCTTCTGCAACGCCGAAGACGCTGCCGCATGATCGGAAATTGCCGCGTCAGGGCGAGCCTCGACGCGCACTGTCAGAGTATCCATCCGGTCCGGACGCTCCAGCACACACTGGAATTGGGGTGCCAGGGCGGGGACGGTCAAGATCAGCTCTTCGATCTGTGTGGGGAACAGATTGACCCCACGCAGGATGATCATGTCGTCGGTCCGGCCGGTGACCTTCTGCATCCGACGCATCGAGCGCGCCGTACCCGGCAACAGTCGGGTCAGGTCCCTGGTTCGGTAGCGAATGATGGGCAGCGCTTCCTTGGTGAGAGAGGTGAAAACCAGCTCACCTTCTTCACCGTCCGGCAGCACTTCGCCCGTGACCGGATCGATGATCTCCGGGTAGAAGTGGTCTTCCCAGATATGCAGCCCGTCTTTGGTTTCCACACATTCCATTGCCACACCCGGGCCCATGATCTCGGAGAGTCCGTAGATGTCGACCGCATGCATGTCGAGTTGCTGTTCCAGCTCGGTACGCATCTGTTCGGTCCACGGCTCCGCTCCGAAAACTCCCACCCTCAGTGAGGTCTTCGAGGGATCGATGCCTTTCTTGATCATCGCATCCACGATGGTCAACATGTACGACGGAGTCACCATGATGGCGTCGGGCTCGAAGTCCTCGATCAGTTGAATCTGCCGCTCGGTCATGCCACCGGACATGGGAATGACCGTGCAGCCCAAGCGCTCCGCACCGTAGTGTGCTCCCAACCCACCGGTGAACAGACCGTACCCGTAAGCCACGTGAACCTTGTCCGAAGACCGCACGCCGCCGGCCGAGAGACTGCGCGCGATGAGATCGGCCCAGTTGTTCAGGTCGTTGCTCGTGTACCCCACCACCGTCGGGCGACCGGTGGTCCCCGAAGACGCGTGAATTCGCGAGACCCGGTCCTGGGGCACTGCAAACATCTTGAACGGATAGTTCTCACGTAGATCCGCTTTGGTGGTGAAGGGAAACTTCGCGAGATCGCTCAGATCCTTCAAGTCGCTCGGGTGGACGCCGGCGTCGTCGAAAGCTTTGCGGTAGTGCGGAACATTGGTGTACGCGTGCATCAGGGACCATCGCATCCGCTCGAGTTGGAGCGTCGAAATGCGTTCCCGACTGGCAAATTCGATGTCTTGCGATGTAGCAGTGACGAGTTCGGTCATGATTGTCTCCGGTGGGCTCAGTGAGGGCGCTGTGCGGGCGGTCAGGCGTCGAAATCGACTGTTATCTGTTCACCGACAGGGAAGGTCTGGCAGGTCAGTACAAAACCCGCGTCGACTTCGTAATCTTCGAGTGCGTAGTTCCTGCGCATCTCGACGTCACCGCAGGTGACCTTGGCGCGACACGTTCCACAGACCCCGCCCTTGCACGCGAAGGGCAGATCCGATCGGTACTGTTCCGCTGCATCGAGAATCGACTGGTCTCGCGGAAGTGTCGCGGTGGTCGATCGACCGTCGAGCGTGATGGTGACCTCGCTGCCTGGTCCCACAATTCCGGGCTCACGATGCACCGCGACCGGCGGCGCGACGTCGTCGACGTAGAACAGCTCGTGATGGATGCGATCCTTGGCAATTCCCAAGCCGGCCAGTACTTCCTGGGCGTCGTTGACCATCCCGAACGGACCACACAACCAGAAGCCGTCGACCTGGTCGCACGGAACGAGAGAGATGAAGATCTCGCGCAACCGGTCGGCGTCGAGACGGCCCGAGAACAACTCGACCTCGCGCGGCTCGCGAGAGAGAACATGAATAACGTCCAGGCGTGCACCGTACCGGTCCTTCAGGTCGGCGATTTCTTCGGCGAACATGACCGAACGGGTGCGCCTGTTCCCGTACAGCAGGGTGACATCGGCCTCGGGGTTCACCAGCAGTGTTGCAGCGATGGACAACATGGGCGTGATTCCGGAGCCCGCCGCGATCAGAACGTGCCGTCCACCCAATGCCGGATCGGCGACAAAATTGCCAGATGGGCCCTGGACGTCGATTCGATCCCCGGCCTTGACGTCTCGCACCAACCAGGAGGAGAAGAGTCCGTCTGCCACTTCGCGAACCCCCACCCGTGGAGACGCCCCTACCGGTGCACAGATCGAGTAGGAGCGACGGTGTTCGACGCCGTCGATCATCCGCCGCAGTGTCAGTGACTGCCCGGCGCCGAAGTCGAATTGATCGGCGATATCGGCAGGCACGTCGAAGGTGACGGCAACTGCGTCGTCGCACAGTGATTCGACACCGGCGACCGTCAACGGGTGAAATGGTTTGTTCCGGTTCGTCGTTGCGGTACTCATCTGTTCAGATCTCCTTCACGTGATCGAACGGCTCGAGGCAGTCGAGGCAGCGATAGAGCGCTTTGCACAGGGTCGGACCGAATTCCGAACTCAGTCTGGTGTTTGCCGAACCGCACTGGGGGCACAGGATGTCGCGCGGCTTGGCCGTCAAGGTCAAGGCGATCGGGCCGGAGGTGCGACGCGGCGCGGCCCCCGGCACCGAGTACCCGGCCGTCCGAAGTTTCGCGAGCCCCTCTTCGCTGATCCAATCCGAACTCCAAGGCGGCGACAGTTGAGTCTTGATCTGGACGCTGCCGTACCCCGCGTCGGTCAGCTTGTGCTCGATGTCGTCTCGCATCGTCGCCATCGCCGGACACCCGGAATAGGTGGGAGTGATTGTCACACAGACCAAGTTCGCTTCGACGTCGACCGATCGGATGACGCCGAGATCGGCCAAGGTCAACAGTGGCATCTCCGGATCCATCACCGAGGCGACGATCTCCTGCGCGGAAGAGACGGTAGCGGCAGTCACGGTCACCACACCCCTTCCGGATGCTCCCGAGCGACGCTCTGCATTTCGGCGAGAAGTAGCCCCAGTGCCCCGGTGTGCAGTCCGGCACGCCCGCCGCGGCCGCCGACGAAACCGGAGAAACGCGAAGGGGGCTCTTCCATTTCGGCTGCATGGAGGACCTGGGCAAGAACAGCGTCGAACTCCGGCCGAACAGTACGCGGATCCACTCCGACGCCAACTTCTGCCAAAACGAGTTCGTCCTGGGTGGGAACAAAGAGTTCGTCCACGAACGGGAAGATCTCGAGCAGGGCCTCGGCAGTCCGACGCTTGGATTTTGCCGTGCCGGCGCCCAACGTGACGACCCATCTTGCCGCGTAGTCGCGGTGGTAGGTCAGTTCTTTGACGCCCTTGTTCGCCACAGCTGCGAGAACCGGATCGCGCGACATGCGCAGCCGATCGAACAGCGCCAGCCGCCAGGTCGAGAACACGAGTAGCCGAACGACCGTGTGCGCGAAGTCGCCGTTGGCGAGCTCCACCAGTCTCACGTTGCGGAAACCGAACTGATCACGAAAGAAGGCGAGCGCATCTTCGGCCGGCACCGGTGACGTATCGGAGATGAACGGAACCACAGTGGAATCGGCTGCTGCCGCGCGAGCCAGCAGCAGCCTGGCCTGCCCGATCAGATCCAGACCGACATTCGCGAGAGCTACCTCTTCTTCGAGTTCCGGTGCCCGCGTCGACCATTCGGCGAGGCGCTGCGAACTGACGAGCGCGTCGTCGCCGAGCATGAGGCAGTAGCGCGCCAGCGCACCGAGATCGACGTCATCCGGCACCGTGGTGTCGACTCCGGCGAGGGGGTCGTCGAAGCTGGTTCCGAACGCCCACTGACCGTGGCCGTCGCCGTCGACCAGGCCGTCGTAGGCACTGTCGTGATCGTTCATCTGTTGGTCCTCGAAGTCGAAGTGATTCTCACATGTGCGGAACGGAGTCCGGGATGTCGTAGAAAGTCGGGTGCCGGTAGACCTTGTCGCCGCTCGGCGCGAAGAACGGATCCTTTTCTGCCGGACTCGAAGCCACGATTTTCGCGGATGGCACGACCCAGATACTCACGCCTTCGTTACGTCTGGTGTAGACGTCGCGCGCGTGGCGTAACGCCATCTGGTCGTCTGCCGCGCGCAGGGATCCGACATGCACGTGGTTCAGTCCGCGCTTTCCCCTCAGAAATACCTCGTACAAAGGCCATTCGCCCCGCACCTGATCGCCCTGTACCTGATCGTTCTCGCTCATGATGTTTCCCCAGTCGTGCGATCGTGCGCGAGTCTCTCGCGCTGTGCAAAGGCGTACGCGGCGTCGCGAACCCAGGCCCCGTTGTCGTGTGCGGCTTTCCGATTGGTGATCCGCTCGACGCTCGCCGCTCCGTTGCCGCGGACCACGTCCATGAATTCGCTCCAGTCCGGCTCGCCGAAATCGTGTGCGCCACGCTCGGGGTTCCAGCGCAGGTCGGGATCAGGGAAGGTCACACCGAGTATCTCGGCCTGCGGTATCGACATGTCCACGAATCGTTGCCGCAGTTCGTCGTTCGTGTGCCGCTTGATGCGCCACTTCATCGACTGCTCGGTGTTCGGCGATTCGTCGTCCGGCGGTCCGAACATCATCAGAGCGGGCCACCACCATCGGTCGACGGCTTCCTGCACCATTGCCCGTTGAGCTTCCGTGCCGCGCATCATCGTCGCCAACAGCTCGAAGCCTTGCCGCTGATGGAACGATTCCTCCTTGCACACACGGATCATCGCGCGCGCATACGGCCCGAAGGAGCTGCGGCACAGCGGAACCTGATTGCAGATGGCAGCTCCGTCGACCAGCCAGCCGATCACACCCACGTCGGCGTATGTCAGCGTCGGATAGTTGAAGATCGAGGAGTACTTCTGCTTTCCCTCGATCAGCTTGGTGGTCAGATCGCCACGATCGGCACCGAGCGTCTCGGCCGCGGAGTAGAGATACAGACCGTGCCCGGCTTCGTCCTGGACCTTCGCCATCAGGATCGCCTTGCGTCGCAACGAAGGCGCACGGGTGAGCCAGTTTCCCTCGGGCTGCATTCCGATGATCTCGGAATGCGCATGCTGGGCGACCTGGCGGATCAGAGTCTTGCGGTAGCCGTCCGGCATCCAGTCGCGAGGCTCGATGCGCTGGTCTGCCGCGATCGTCTCGTCGAACAGGTTCTGCAGGTCTTGTGGAGCTTCCACGTTGGTCATCGTACCTACCTTTTATTACCGAATGATCGGTTGGTAACTAGTATGCACCGAGGTGTCCCAGCACACAAGAGAATCTTTCGCCGCACCAGAAATCAGCGACCCTCGAAAACCGGCTTCTGCTTCGACAGGAAAGCCGTGACTGCGCCTCGATGATCTGCCGTGGAACCCAGCTCCACCTGTGCGTTCGCCTCGGCCGCCAGCGTCTGGGAAAGCCCAGGAGCAACGGCACGGATCAGCGATTTCACGTGGGCGAAGGCCGCGGTGGGTCCGTCGGCAAGCCGACGCGCGAGTACCCGAGCCTCAGCTGCGACGTCCTCGTCGGCCACCACGCGATGAACCAAGCCCCACTCCAGCGCGCTCTGCGCGTCGAACTTGTCGCCGAGCAACATCAGGCCACTGGCGCGGCTAGGTCCGAGCGCGTGCACGAGCGCATGACTGAGCCCGGAGTCACTGGCCAGACCGATGCCGGTGAATGCCGTCGCAAAGCTCGCGCGAGCCCCCACGACACGGATGTCTCCGGCCAACG
Source organism: Rhodococcus sp. MH15 (assembly GCF_019266045.1). Taxonomy (NCBI): domain Bacteria; kingdom Bacillati; phylum Actinomycetota; class Actinomycetes; order Mycobacteriales; family Nocardiaceae; genus Rhodococcus; species Rhodococcus sp. MH15. The sequence continues at coordinate 242,664 of NZ_LPNP01000080.1, read as the reverse complement.
CGATTCCCAACCCGGCCCCGACGCAGGCTCCGCCGATACCCACCACCACCGGGACAGAGAGCGTCGACAGCGCCGTGACGATGGGGTTGTAGTGCGCCTCGACGGTATCCATCGCGTGCGCCGGATCAGCATCCAACGCTGCGGCGTGCTCGCCCAGATCCTGACCGACGCAGAAGTTCTTGCCTTCGGCGAGAATCAACACCGCTCGAACCTCTGCGTCCGCGTGAACCTGCAGCAACGCTTCGAGCAGCTGAGACTTCATTTCGCCGTTGACGGCATTGGCGGCCTTGGGTCGGTCGAGAGTGATTGTCGCCAAACCTCGCTCGATCTCCAAGCGAATCACGTCAGTCATCGATGTTCCTTTCGCAGGCAGTTCGGTTCAGCTCCATGTGTGAAGACCCTGTCCCGTCTTGCGCCCCAACTCGCCGCGAGCCACCTTCTCTCGCAGCAGTGCTGGAGGTGCAAATCGATCACCGAGCGTGCTCGCGAGGTGTTCGGCGATCGCCAGGCGCACATCCAACCCGACCAGATCTGTCGAACGCAGCGGGCCCATCGGATGCCGATACCCCAATTCCATTGCTCGGTCGATCGATTCCGCGTCCGCCACACCCTCTTCGAGCATGCGGATGGCTTCGAGCCCGAGACCGACACCAAGTCGGCTGGTTGCAAAACCAGGTGAGTCGTTGACGAGCACCTCGGCTTTGCCGAGCATCGACACCCATGCTCGTACCGAGTCGACAACCTCGGGGCGGGTCTGAGGCGCCCGGACGATCTCGACCAACAGCGACGCCGGGACTGGATTGAAGAAGTGCATACCGATGAACCGGCCCGGATCCGTCAGCGCTGCGCCGAGTTCGGCGATCGACATGGAACTGGTGTTGCTGGCGATCACGGTGCTTTCTCCGGCAACGGTTTCCGCAGCGGCGAGCACCTCGACCTTGAGGGCCGCAATTTCCGGGACCGCCTCGACGATCAGGTCGAGCGACGGTGGCAACGAGGTCACTGCGTCCACGGTGCTCACGCGCGCCAGCACCGTCGCGGGGTCCTGGTCGTCGAGTTTCCCTCGCTCGTGAGCTCTGTCGAGGCCGGCGGAAACACGCTGCAACGCGGCCGCGGTGTCGCCACTCTCCGCGATGGTGACCGCCCCGCCGAGACTGGCGAACACCTGGGCGATACCCGCACCCATGCGTCCACCGCCGATGACTCCGACGGTCTTCGGTGCAACTGCTTCAGTCATGATTTCTTCTCCAGGAAGGCCGTCATGCGATCGCGCTTGTCCGAACTCTCGAACAGGACGGCCTGGGCGATGTCGTTGGCAAACGGATGCGATCCCGGCGCATCGACGATGATCTTGGTCAATCGCAGTGCCAGCGGGGACAGTCGGGAAATGCGGTCGAGCAGCCGATGCGCTGCGTCGACGTGGCAGTTCGGTTCGGTTACCTCGACAACCAGGCCCGCTCGTAGCGCCTGCTCGGCGTCGAGGTTCCTGGCACCGAGGAGCACCTGCTTCGCGATCGAGACGCCGACGAGCTTCGGCAGTCGATAGCTGGCGCCGGCGGCTGCCATTATGCCGAGATTGGGCTCCGGATTCCCGAAGACCGCCGTCGTTGTCGCGATGCGAATGTCGCAGGCGTAGGTCAACTCTGCCCCACCGCCGAGCGCGTAGCCGCTCACGGCGGCCACGGTGGGAAGCGGGAGCTTTCCGATTCGGTCGAACAGCGTGCGGTTGATACCCGCGAACGCTTCCTCTCGTCCGCGCTCTCGGAGCTCCGCGATGTCAGCGCCGCCTGCGAAGTGGTCGCCGCGCCCCGCAAGCAGGAGCAGCTTCGGATCCCGTTCGAGGCGTCCACAAACCTGATGCAGTTCGTCGATCATTTCCGCGTTGATCGCATTGCGTTGCGCGGGCCTGTCGAGGGTGACCACGACGCGATCCTCGCGCTCGTCCACGTGCAGGGTGTTCACATTCGCTCCTTCTCGCTCTTCTCCATTAGTAACCGAACATTCGGTCGTTTGGCAAGGGTGAGAACGAGGATGGTGCACAGCTTTGCCCGAACTGAGAAGATGGGGACATGACTACGGCACGCCCCACTCGACGCACCGGCCTCCCCGGACGTCCCGGCTACGACCTCGATTCGCTCTTAGCCGTGGCTGTAAAGGTGTTCAACGACAAGGGCTACGACGGCGCAAGCATGGAGGTGCTCGCCAAGAAACTCGGCATCACGAAGTCCTCGATCTACCACCACGTGTCCGGCAAGTCGGAACTTCTCGAACTCGCACTTTCGCGTGCCCTCAACGCCCTGTTTGCGGTCACGACCGAAGAAGGCGCCACCACCGGTCCGTACATCGACCGGCTCGAATACCTGGTCCGGCGCAGCGTAGAGGTGCTGGTCGCAGAGCTTCCGTACGTCACCCTGCTCCTGCGCGTCCGCGGCAACACGACGGTCGAGCGGGCCGCGCTCGCCCGTCGACGCGAATTCGACAACTTCGTCGGAGGTCTCGTCGCGTCCGCCGCAGCGGAGGGAGACTTGCGCCCGGACATCGAACCAGCCCTCGCCAGCAAGCTGATGTTCGGCACCGTCAACTCACTGATCGAGTGGTACAAACCCCGAGCGGGTGAGTCCGTCTCCGACATCGCCGACGCGGTCGTCGCCGTCACTTTCGACGGACTTCGCAAGGCCTGACTCCAGGCAGTTCTGCCGAATCCTTGACAACGCGGCGTTACCGGGCGATCGTAATTACCGACCGAACGTACGGTGAGATGGAGTTGTCGTGAGCAGACTGTTGGAAAGCTATGTGGCCGGTCAGTGGTACGCCGCACCGGACGCAGGTACCCCGTTGCCGAGCGCAGTGGACGGATCGGAGGTGGCCCGGATCTCCGCAACCGGCGTCGACCTCGCCGAGATGGTTACGTACGCACGCGAGGTCGGCGGGCCTGCACTGTCCGCGATGACCTTCCACGAACGTGCCGGCGCGCTCAAGGCTCTCGCCCTCACGTTGATGGCAGGAAAAGCCGAGTTCTACACACTCTCCACTGCCACCGGTGCGACGACGCGAGATTCCGGGGTGGACATCGACGGCGGATTCGGGACCCTGCTGAGCTACGCGAGCAAGGCTCGGCGCGAATTGCCCGACAGCACAGTCTTTCTGGACGGAAACGTCGAGCCTCTCGGCAAAGGCGGAACCTTCCTCGGGCAACACATCTATACATCACGTCGCGGCGTCGCCGTGCAGATCAACGCCTTCAATTTCCCGGTGTGGGGGTTCCTGGAGAAGCTGGCACCGGCATTCATCGCGGGGGTGCCGTCCATCGTCAAACCTGCCAGTTCCACGGCATATCTCACCGAACTCGTCTTCCGGCGCATCATCGAATCAGGCTTGCTCCCGGAGGGTTCCGTCCAACTGCTCTCCGGTAGTGCACGGGGCCTCCTCGATCACCTCGGCGGGCAGGACTCAGTGGCATTCACCGGATCCGCCGACACCGCCGCAACGCTGCGTGCTCACCCGAACGTCGTCGGCAAGGGCGTCCATTTCAATGCCGAGGCCGATTCACTCAACGCGTCGATCCTTGGCGAGGACGCCGTACCAGGAACGCCCGAATTCGATTTGTACGTCAAACAACTCGTCACCGAAATGACAGTCAAGGCTGGTCAGAAGTGCACGGCGATCCGGCGCGCCCTGGTCCCGGTCTCGCTGGTCGACGCCGTTGTCGATGCCGCATCCGAGCGACTGAACAAAGTGGTCGTGGGACACCCCGATGCTGATGGCGTCACTATGGGAGCTCTCGCCAGCATCGAACAGCGTGACGAGGTCTTGAAATCCATTCGCGGTCTGACGAAGTCGGCAACCATCGTATTCGGAGACCCGGACAACGTCGACGTGGTCGGTGCCGACGGCCAGTCAGGAGCCTTCCTTTCCCCAGTCCTTCTCCGGGCGGAAGAGAATGCGCACGAGGTACACGAACTGGAGGCCTTCGGACCCGTCAGCACCGTCATCGGATACGACGGCATCGATCATGCGATCGAACTCGCGGCCCGTGGCGAGGGAAGCCTCGTCGCCTCGGTGGTCACTGCCGACACCGACATCGCACGTCGACTGGTGCTGGGTCTCGCAGCTTTTCACGGCAGAGTGCTCGTGCTGAACCGCGACGACGCCAAGGAATCCACCGGCCACGGCTCTCCCCTTCCAGTCCTCGTACACGGCGGTCCCGGCCGTGCCGGCGGCGGTGAGGAGCTGGGTGGCATCCGCGGAGTTCTGCACCACATGCAGCGGACCGCCGTACAGGGCACACCCGACGTCCTCACCGCAGTCGGCGAGCGCTGGTTCACCGGATCGCAGCGCACGACCGGATCCGAACATCCATTCCGAAAGAGTCTCGCCGAGTTGAAGATCGGTGACACTGTTGTCGGCGGTCCGCGCCAGGTCACACTCGCAGACATCGATCATTTTGCAGAGTTCACCGGTGACACCTTCTACGCTCACACCGATCCGGTGGCCGCTGCGGCGAATCCACTCTTCGGCGGCATCGTCGCGCACGGCTATCTTGTTGTCTCACTCGCTGCGGGCCTGTTCGTCGACCCGGCTCCCGGCCCGGTTCTCGCGAACTTCGGCGTGGACAGCCTCAGGTTCCTGACTCCGGTCAAAGCCGAAGACAGCCTGACGGTCACCCTCACAGCCAAGACCATCACACCTCGCAGCAGCGCCGACTACGGTGAGGTTCGTTGGGACGCCGTGGTGACGAACCAGGACAACGATCCGGTCGCGACATACGACGTCCTGACTCTGGTAGCCAAGACTCGCCCCGAAGGGAATTGAAAGCACATGACCTATCGAGTAGCAGTGTGTTACGGACGCCCCACCGATCCGGAGGCTTTCGACAAGTACTACAACGAGATCCACGTCCCGCTCGCCAGCGCAGTGCCAGGGCTCTCGGACTTCACGTTCAGCAAGTGCTCGACGCTGGACGGCTCCGATCCAGTCTTCTATGCCGTCGCCAACCTCGAGTTTCCCGATCTCGAGACTATGCAGAGCGGCCTGAAGTCCCCGGAGATGGGCGCCGCTGGAAAAGATGTCGCAAACTTTGCCACCGGCACGGTCGACATGTATGTCCAGGAAGTTGTCTCGGTCCTCTAGACCCCTGCAATTTCCCGATCACACAGGAGTTGTCTCGTGAGTACAGGAAGCATCACCGCCAGAGAGATGTTCGACGCGGACCAGGCATCGCAGGCACTCGGTATCGAGATTTCCGAGCTGGCGCCCGGTAGCGCAACCGTGACCGTCACCGTGGGCGAAACCATGGTGAACGGTCACGGAATCACACACGGCGGTTATGTTTTCCTGCTCGCGGACACCGCGTTTGCGCTCGCCTGCAACGGCTACGAGGATTCAGCCGTTGCAGTGCGCGCGGACATCAGATTTCTGCGTCCGACCCGTCTGGGCGACACCTTGACCGCGGTCGCCACCGAGAAGGCTCGAGGCGGCCGAAGTGGGATCTACGACGTGACCGTTCGCAATGGCGACGCCGTCGTGGCCGAGTTCCGCGGCGACAGTCGAACCATCACCCGCTGAAATTCAGCCCACGGTGTATCAGCCCACGACGGGAAGTTCGAGGGGGCCGGAACCGTCGGCAAAGATCGTCACCGGCATACCTTGCAGTCCCCCACGGAAACTGATGTCGCCACCGGTGATCGCGAGACGCACGGAATGCCCTGGCTCGAATCGATGCACTATCGCCGGCATCGTCACAGGCACCGGCTGCGACGGATCACTGATGCGTATGGGTGCGATGAGTCCGTTGATCAGCGAGGAAGTTCCGTCCGGAGCCACGTCGTAGAGTTTCGCGAACACCACCGGCTGTCCGGGCGCCGCAACACGCAGCGTCACAGTGGGGGCTCCCACCACGTCCATCGCCTCGGTCATCGGCGCAGTGGTCCAGAGCGCCTCGGTTCCCGGAATCTGTGCATTCGGAATGTTTCCGGCCGGATTGATATTGAGTGGCTCTACGCCCGTCGGCAGCCCAGCCGGTGCGGTGACGATCGTCTTCGAACCCGGTATCACCGGCGTGCCGTCCGGTAGCAGTCCCCCGTCAGCGGACAGATGGAAGGCGCGAGCGGTCCCGACATCGACGGTGTCGGACGTCGCGTAGGCCGGTGCCGCGTTTCCCTCGTAGTCGATCCAGTTGCGGAAATACGCGAATTCCGGGCCGGTCTCCGTGTTCTCGTCCTTGAGGTAGTGATCGAACCAGTCCATGAAGCGACCGGTCTCGTACTGGGTATCCTCGTCGGGTGCGGAGAAGCTGAACTCGCCCGGCGCAGCGGCCAAGTGGCTGTGCCCCCACGAATGCCAGATCATCTTGGCTTCGACGCCACGATCCTTCAGCGCGTCGTAAGTCGCGGTTGCCTCGTTCAGATCGAACAGGGTGTCCTGTTGCCCCTGAGCAAGCAGTACCGGAATGTTGATCCGGTCGACGAACGACGAGACCGACGACGCTCGGAGCTCACTCACTACTTGCGGTCCGATGTCGCCGGTCACCACCGCCTCGGCGATCGCGTTGCACATGTAAGGGACGTAGTTCGGGCAGCCGGGTAGCCGTGCGGGATCTGCGATGTAACCGTCCACACCGGGATTCGCGATGCCCGCGCCGAAGAGCAGCGATGCAAAGAGCACCTTCGCGGCTCCCGGCTCCGCAGTCGACACTCCGGAGATGATCCCGGTGCTGTTGGGCGCCAGAGAATACGAGAGATCGTTCCAGGTGATCATGGGGATGATCGTGTCGATACGGGGATCGACACTCGCGGCGGCGAATTGAATCCCGCCGCCGTAAGAGCCACCCGTCATTCCGACCCGCGGGTCGTTCGTCGACGGTGCACCGGTGTGATCGACGGAGTCCTGAACGACCGTGGTGAGCGCCGGATAGGGCTGCGTCAGAGCCTGATCCGTGAAGGCAATCCCTTCTTGGCCGCCGAGGAAGCTGACCAACTGGGAAGCGGCGATACCGTCGTATGCGGGCGAGTCGAGTGTGATCTTGCAACTCGTGCCGCCGAAACCCAATCCCGAATACGTCAGTCCGACATACCCGTTCTCGGCGAAGTTCTGCAGGGCAGGAATCTGGTCCTTGTACGAACCGCCGAACCCGTTGGTGGTCAGGATCGCGGGAGCTGGGTTGTCAGCGTCGACGCCATCGGGAACAAAGAGTTCACCGACGACGGTGCACGGCGTCGAGAGTTCAGGCCCGACATCGACCGAGAAGTACAGCAGCTGTGACGAATACGAGCCGTTCGGTGAATCCGCGAGCGCCGGCGGCGAAAAGCCGAGGGCGCAAACCACGAGCGTGACGACACTGATCGCTGTTCTCCGGCGCACCTGAAAACCGTACACCCGGATCTGTTCTCCACCAGCTCAATCCGGCGCGTGCCGCCAACGTTTTCTCGCGAAAGTCACGCCAGACCGAGCCGACCTCTACTTGACCGTCAAGGTGCCGTGCATGCTCGGGTGGTAGGTGCAGTGGAACGTGTACGTTCCAGGCTCGTTCGGCACCGTGATGGTTTCCGTCTCACCCGCTTCGATGTCCTCGTTGAACAACCCCGCGGTATCGGACGTGACCGAGTGCTCGACGGTGTCGTTGTTCTGAATGGTCAGTACCTGTCCGGGCATCACCGACTCCGGCGTCGAATATTCGAAACCGCTGATCACGATTCCCATCGACGACGCTCCCGGCGTCGACATACCCAGAGGCATGCTCGGCATCGACATACTGGTCGGCATGCTGGTCATCGGCATACTGGTCATCCCCATGCCGTCGTGATCGGCCGAATCGTTGTCCGACGAATCGTTGTTGTCACTGCACGCGGTCAGTGCGAACACCGCCAGGATCAGCGCTGCGAGCACTGCGAGAATCCGCTTCATTGCTTCGCCTCCTGCTCGTTCCCCCGCAGTCTGCTGATTACCCGCCGCCTAGGGGGCCAAACAGCTCCGATGTGGTGCCTGCGGCGCTGATAGTGCACGATTTCTGCACCAGCTCCACTCGCGGACCGACACTGAAGGAAACAGCACAGATGGCCAAGAGCAAAACGTCGAAGGCAGCCCAGCCGAAGGCGTCGAAGGCAGCGCAGCCCAAGGCTCCCAAGACAGCAGAGCCGAAGGTAGCCGAGAAGGCTCCCGCCGTTCTCTGGAAGGACCTGCCGGACGAGCACGACTACCCGGCAGCCCGCGATTACCTCCAGTTGGGCGCGACGCCGGTTCAGGTCCAAGCTCTCGTGTACGCCCTCAAGACGGCGACGCTGGTCTCGAAGAAGGCCAAAGACATCCTGCGGGCTGCCGGGCTACCCCTGCTGCCTGTCGACAACCCACACGTTGCTGCCGACCTGTTGAAGATCCGCAAGGGGATCGCGCTGTCGCCGATCCTGCTGGTGCAGGGAGACTTCCGCGCCGGAGTACCGGCGCAGATCGCCGACGGCTACCACCGTGTCTGTGCGAGCTACCACGTGGACGAGAACACCGCCATCCCCGCGAAGATCGCACCCTCGACAGTTAACTCGTAGGTCGTCGATGACCTTCGGCATCCTTGCCCTCGTCGCGCTGGCCGGCATTCTCGGCCCGCTGCTCGGCGCTCGCGTCAGCTGGCATGTCCCCGTGGTGGTCGGCGAACTTGCCGCGGGCGTCGTCTTCGGTGTCACCGGTTTCGGGCTGCTCGACTCTTCGGACCAGACTTTCACGTTCCTGGCCGATATCGGATTCGCGCTCACGATGATGGTGGCCGGCTCACACGTCCCGGTCCGCGATCCGGCAGTCCGTGCGGCAATCGGCAAGGGTGCCGTTCGCTCGGTTGTCGTCGGACTTCTGTCGGTTGTTGCCGGCTACGGTGCGGCGACGGCATTCGGCACCGGTCACGCCGCGCTGTACGCGGTCCTGATCGCGTCGTCGTCCGCGGCGTTGATTCTCCCCATCGTCGATTCGCTGGGGCTCGGTGGAACCTCGGTTCTGCAGATGACTGCCCAGGTCGCGATCGCGGACACCGTCTGCATTGTTGCGCTGCCTTTGGTGATCGATCCGGACAATGCCCCTCGTGCCGGTGTCGGCGCACTGGCTGTGGCGGCGTGTGCGGTTGCCTTGTTCTTCGTACTGCGAGCCTTCCACCGGTCCGGCCATTGGCGAAGGCTCCACAAATTCTCGGAGAAACGAAAGTTTGCACTCGAACTCCGGATCAATCTGGTGATCCTCTTTTCTCTGGCAGCGCTGGCGTCGAGCACTCACGTGTCGATCATGCTCGCGGGCTTCGCCTTCGGGCTCGTTCTTGCCGCGATCGGTGAACCCCGCCGCCTCGCCAAACAGCTCTTCGCCATCACCGACGGCTTCTTCGCTCCCCTCTTCTTCGTCTGGTTGGGAGCGGCGATCAATCTGCGCGACCTCGTCACCCATCCGTCCGCCATCTGGCTCGGATTGGTCTTGGGCGGAGCAACTCTCGTGGTTCACGCCGCGATACGCGCCCTCGGTCTCCCGCTCCCTCTCGGCGTGCTGTCCGCCGCACAACTGGGAGTACCGGTTGCCGCAGTTACGGTGGGCACTCAATTGGGGGTGATGGGCGACGGTGAACCCGCAGCCATCCTCCTCGCCGCCATGATCACGATCGGTGCAGCAACGCTGGCGGGTGCTGCCGCGTCGAAAGCTGGTCTCACGAAGCCTGCTTGACCGCGGCCCTCTCCACCGTCAGCAAGCTCTCCTCCGAATGTTCGGCGTGATACGCCGCGCCGCCGCCGCGGACACCGAAGAGTCGCTTGCTCCAGATCAGCCATACGACGGCAGCGATGTTCACCAGCAGCAACCCGGCCCTCAACCACGTGATCTTCTCGGTCAATTCGTAGATTTCGAGGGGCAGGAACAAGCTGGTCGCCACCACCGCGAAGTACTCGCCCCAGCGTTCGACCATCCACAGGCCGACTGCCTCGATCACTTGAAGGCCGGCGTAGACCAACAGCCCGACTGCGATCCAGGTGAGCGTCGTAGCGGACAACGAAAACGCCTGCTCGATGTGATGGACCAGTTTGGAATCGTCGATGTTCCAGCCCAATTGACGGGCAAGTGGCCTGATCAACGGCAATTCGTTCTCGAAGGCGTCCTCGGCGCGACCCTTCGACGATCTCAGTTCGAACACACCGATCGCCAGAAGAACCAAACCCAGAGCGCGGAACATTCTCTCGGTGGCGAGAAGTCGCATGATCAACCGGTCGCGAAGCAGCCTCCCCCGCGGAACCTCGGGGGCGGCGTCCGCCGGTCCCGATGCTCGGGGCGCTCCCGGGACGAAGTTGCCGCAACGTAGGCATCGCCACGCCTGACCCACCGCAGTATCCACATGTAGTCGATCCCGCAGTTCCGGTTCGTCCGGAGCGTAGGTCTCGTGACCGTGCCAACTGCACGAGCGCAATGCGAAGTCCACGGGTGAACTCTATGCCGCATACGCCCGGTAGCGTGGATACCCGCTGACCGTGCACTTCGAACGATGAGGATTCCGATGACAACCACCAAGATCGAAACCCGGCATGGCGTCATGGCAGTCGACGACAGTGCCACCGACGGTTTTCCGGTTGTCTTCATTCACGGGAACTCGGCCAGCCGCTCCATCTTCCGTCATCAGGTCGACGCCGACTGGGCCGGCGACTACCGCATGATCACTCTGGACCTACTCGGCCACGGCGACTCCGAGGACGCGAGCGATCCCGAAACCGCATACACGCAGAACGGTTACGCCGACGCCATCGTCGATGTTCTGACCGAACTCGGCGTCGAAAGAGCCGTTGTCGTCGGCTGGTCGCTCGGCGGACACATCGCTCTCGAGTTGATCGCGAAATTCCCCGGGCTCACCGGAATCGTCATCACCGGTACGCCGCCGGCAAATCCCGAGACGCTCGGCGACGCCTTCAATGCCGGCGACGGATTGTCCATCGGCGGCACCGAGGTCATCACCGCGCAAGAAGCCGAACTCTACGCACGAATGACCGCCGTTCCCTTCGAGCAGGCTGCCCTCGACGCCGCGATACGCACGGACGGACGCGCTCGCAAGATCATGTTCGACGCATTCGGCGCCGGCCGCGAATCGGATCAGAAGGCTCTGGTTGCAACGGCGTCTGTGCCTCTCGCGGTGATCGACGGCGCCGAGGACCCGTTCGTGAACACGTCGTATGTCGCGTCGTTGACCTTCGCGAATCTCTGGGAGGGCACGTATCACGTGATTCCCGGTGTGGGGCATGCAGCGTTCTGGGAAGCCCCTGAGGTGTACAACCCACTGTTGCAACGATTCCTCGGCAGTTTCGCACAGTAACCTGCTGGACAACCTGCTGGACGCGGCGTCCTATGAGATAGAAGCCACTCGACAATCCGGCCATGTCCGGATCATTCATCGCCGTCCTACAGTTCGGAAAACGACTGGAGGCACTGCGATGACCATTCTCGAGCACGGCACGGAAACGTGCATCGGTGGACCGACCCTTCCCCAGATACGACGCCTCGTCACCGAAGTGCCCGGCCCCAACTCGCGCGCTTTGGCAAAGCGCCGGAGCGCCGCACTACCGGCCGGGCTGACCAGCGGATCCAGCATTTACGTTGCCGCAGCGGGCGGAGGAGTTGTCGTCGACGTCGACGACAACTCGTTCATCGACTTCGGCAGCGGCATCGCCGTGACCACCGTCGGAAACAGTGCGCCGCGCGTGGTCGAACGCACCACGCGCCAGCTCGGTCAGTTCACCCATACGTGTTTCCTCGCAAACCCCTATGAGGGGTACCTCGAGGTCTGCGAAGCGCTCAACCGCCTGACCCCGGGAGATCACGAGAAGCGAACAGCGCTGTTCAACACCGGCAGCGAAGCGCTCGAGAACGCCGTGAAATACGCACGTGCCGCCACCGGTCGCCCGGCAGTTGTCGTCTTCGACCACGCATTCCACGGTCGCACGTTGATGACCATGACGATGACAGCCAAGAACCAGCCGTACAAGGCCACATTCGGCCCGTTCGCACCAGAGGTCTACCGGGTTCCGATGGCATACCCCTACCGTTGGCCGAGCGGCCCCGAAAACGCGGCCGACGAAGCATTCGCCCAGTTCCGTCTTGCGATCGACACTCAGATCGGCGCCGAATCGGTAGCCGCTGTGGTCGTGGAACCGATTCAGGGTGAGGGCGGTTTCATCGTTCCCGCTCCGGGATTCCTGAAGCGAATCTCGGAATTCTGCCGTGAGCGCGGCATTCTCGTCGTCGCGGACGAGGTCCAGACCGGTATCGCACGAACCGGATCCTGGTTCGCCAGCGAGAGTGAGGACTTCGTCCCCGACATCATCACAACCGCAAAAGGTCTCGCCGGCGGAATGCCACTCGCCGCCGTGACCGGCCGTGCCGACGTCATGGACGCCGCGCATCCCGGTGGTATCGGCGGTACGTACAGCGGCAATCCCGTTGCCTGCGAGGCCGCCCTGGCAGTTTTCGAGACGATCGAGATGGAAGGGCTCCTCGACCGCGCCAAGGACATCGGCGACATTCTGACCACAGGTTTGTCCGAAATCGCTTCGGACACAGACATAATCGGCGACATTCGCGGACGCGGCGCCATGATTGCAATCGAACTCGTCCACGACGAGGACAAGGCTCCGAATCGCGAGGCCGTCGCCCAGATCGTCAGCTACGCCCACGCGCACGGTCTCCTTATGCTCACCGCCGGCACCTATGGAAACGTCGTCCGTTTCCTCCCACCGCTGAGCATCTCCGACGAGTTGCTGACCGAAGGACTCGGTATTCTTCGCGACGCTGTGGCCGCAGTCCGATGAGCGTCGCAGTGCGCAGCTTGATCGGCGGAGCTTGGGTCACGGGCAGCGACGGCACACTGACGGACACCAACCCGGCCCGTCCCGACGAGGTTGTCGCCACCGGAGGCCGCGCCGGTGCCTCCGAAATGGCGACCGGTGTTCGCGTCGCCCGCATCGCCGCGAACGACTGGGCCCGCCTGCCGATGTCCGCACGCGGCGCATACCTCACTCGTGCAGCGGAAATCATAGAATCCAACGCTGAGGCCTGGGGCGAAGAACTCACCCGCGAAGAAGGGAAAACGCTGGCCGAGGGTATCGGAGAGGTGCGCCGCGCAGCGCAGATTCTGCGTTACTACGGCAACGCCGCCGACCGCGAGACCGGAACGGTGTATTCCTCCCCACGTAGCAGCGAGCAGATTCTCGTCACTCGCAAACCTCTCGGCGTGGTAGGCGTCGTCACGCCGTTCAACTTCCCGATCGCGATCCCGGCATGGAAGATTGCGCCTGCCTTGGTGTACGGAAACACCGTCGTCTGGAAACCGGCTGCCGCGGTGCCCCTTCTGGCCTTCCGTCTCGCGCAGGCACTGACCGAAGCGGGCCTACCCGACGGAGTCCTGAACATGATCCTCGCCGACAGCGCGGCCGGTGAAGCGCTGGTCGATCACCCGGACCTCGACGCCGTCACCTTCACCGGTTCCACCGGCGTCGGCCGAAAGATCGCGGGATCTGCTGCGGCGCGCGGAATTCCGGTACAGGCGGAAATGGGTGGAAAGAACGCAGCCGTCGTACTTGCCGACGCAGATCTCGAGCTTGCGGTCGAGCAGGTGATGCTGGGCGCATTTCGGTCAACCGGCCAGAAATGCACGGCCACTTCACGTCTGGTGCTCCATGAATCCATCGCCGAGGAATTCCTGGCCAGGCTGACCGTTGAAGTCAAGCAACTGAGAGTCGGAGATCCACTCGATCCCGACGTCACGACAGGTCCCGTGGTCAGCGCATACGCGCAGCAGTCGATCATCGAGGGGATCAATCGAGCCGTCGACGGCGGCGCCAGGGTTGTGGCCACCGCCGAAGCGCCGCAGTCGGGCTACTACGTCCAACCGACAGTGCTGGAACTACCGTCGAGCACCGAACTGTGGTTCGAGGAACTCTTCGGCCCGGTGCTGGCGGTGCAGCGGGCAGCAACAACCGCAGACGCATTCCGCTTGGCGAACGAGGGCGAATTCGGTTTGTCCGCAGCATTGTTCACGCAAGACCTGACCAGTGCACTGGCCGGTATCGACGATCTGGACGTGGGGATCCTGCACGTCAATTCGGAATCGGCGGGCGCTGATCCCCACGTACCTTTCGGCGGCGCGAAGAGGAGTGGATACGGACCCAAGGAACAAGGCGACGCGGCGCGAGAGTTCTTCACTCACACCACCACCGTCTATCTCAGGGGCGGCCGAGCGTGATCTGAATTCGATTCCGCCTGCAGCAGTTCACGAGCTTTGAGTGCGATCCACAACTCGGACCGGGTGTGGGCGGAATCGAGATCTCTCCCGATCAACTCGGCAGCCTTGTCCATGCGGTTACGCAGCGTGTGCCGGTGAACACCCAATTGCGCTGCAGCGGATTCCCATTGACCATTGTGGTGCAGGAACGCTTCGATCGAGTCCACCAGACGGGAACTGTTCTCGGCGTCGTAGCCTTCCAGCACACCGAGACCTCCGGCCGCGATCGACTGCAGAACTTCGCTCGACTGCACACTCAACAAGAGACTGAAAGTCCCGAGTTCTGAGAACGGAACGAGCGTGTGTCCTTCGACCTGCCCCACTTTGGCAGCAGAGACGGCCTCGCGCAGACTGGCCGCAACACCGCTCATCGGCCGGACGCCACCGATTCCACCGTTGATACTCCGGCGTGAATTCTCCCGTACTCTCGCATACACACTGCGTGTGACCTTCTCCGCAACTTCACTTTTCACGACGAACCACACACCGGTTCCGTCATTCAGCGGGGCCAACAGGTACGGCACCGACTCTTCTTCCAGGGCCGCTGAAGTGATGTCGGTGGCCGCAAGCAAAGGTCCGACATCGGTCAAGGCGGTTGCCACCACCGTGGTTTCGGATTCGAATCCGAAGTACCGCAACAGACTTTCGTCGACGTCACCGCCGGCCTGGCGCACCATCGTCGTAACGGCCAACCTCAGCCGCTGTTCGGCATCGACAACCCGCAACGGCTTGGCAAGCTCGATGGTCAACAGCGACACCGTGTGGCCCACCAACAATCGCTCGGACTGATCCAAGGCGGCCTCGGACGCCACGGCCAGCGTGCCGCTCACAGCAAGGCGGTGAATGGCCAGGTGGCCGTCGTCGTCCACCACGATCCGGCTGCGCTCCTTACCTGATCGCTCCCTGATGCGTTCGGGCAGAGACGAACTCGCACCTTCCGTCAGAGCCAGCACCGCGCCGTCCCGATCGAGAACACAGACTGCTGCGTGAACGGCTCGACCCAGGGCAGTGATCAGAGCCGGCACCCCGTCGAGCAGAGCACGCGCCAACTTCTCCTGCGCGTCGACCACTGCCTGCACCGTTCGTATCTGGTCGGCGGTCAGTTCGTCGATCACGGCCCGCGAAATGGCGATGAACGGCGTCTCCTTGGCGACGGAAAGCACGGCAAAACCCAGTTCGTCGCCGGCCCTGATGATCGCGTCCGGCACCCTCTCGTGCACGGTGCCGGTGTCGAACGCCAGTGCCACCGCACCGGTCTGCGCGATGCGCTCGACGTACTCGTATTGCTTTGTCGCCGAACGCGGTAGATGCAGCCCCGTCGTCATGACAAGCTCTCCACCGGCGAGCCAACGGGTCGGATCCTGCAATTCGATTGCGTGCGCCCAGCTGATCGACAGATCCACGTCGTCGTGACCGGCAACGATCGTGAGGCCGAGCGAGGTGGTGGCCGCCAGGCGCCGGACAGTCATCGGCATTACCGGAACCTCCGAAGACATTGAACAGAAAGGCAGTGGATAAATGGGCAGTGGACAGAACTGACAGTTTCCAGTTCAGATTTGTACATCAAGTCCATGTTCTGGATCACACGATGAGCTTAGCGTCTCTCCGAAAGAACTGATCGCGTCATGCAATAGGAGCTGAGCCCAGATGCCCGACAGCAGCACCGAAACAGCCGAAGCCGCCAGCGTTCATTCGACACTCAAAACAGGCTTGAAGAAGCGCCACCTGACCATGCTTTCCATGGGCGGCGTCATCGGCGCCGGTTTCTTCGTCGGTCTGAGCGGAATCATCAACCAGGCCGGCCCCGGCGCAGTCATCACGTGCGCGATCTGCGGGATCATCGTGTTCCTGGTGATGCGCATGCTCGGCGAAATGGCCGTGGCCAAGCCGTGTACGGGATCGTTCACCGAATACGCCCGCATGGCGTTGGGCGACTGGGCGGGTTTCACCACTGGCTGGCTCTACTGGTATTTCTGGGTGATCGTCGTCGGCATCGAATCCGTCGTCGGAGCAACCTTGCTCTCCCGGTGGATCCATGGTGTCCCGCTCTGGCTCATGTCAGCGGTACTCCTGTTGGTGATGACCGGGGTCAATCTTCTCTCCGTCAGCAACTTCGGCGAGGCTGAATACTGGTTTGCGGGTATCAAGGTCGCCGTCATCATCGGCTTCATCGTGCTCGGCAGTCTGTTCGTCTTCGGCATCTGGCCCGGCAATGAAGTCGATTTCAGCAATCTGACCGGCCACGGAGGATTTCTGCCGAACGGCTTCACCCCCGTACTGGTGGGCGTTGTCGCCGTGATCTTCTCCATGACCGGAGCCGAGCTTGTCACGATCGCCGCAGCGGAATCCGCCGAACCTGCCGGAGCGATCAGGCGGGCCACGAACACGGTCGTCTTCCGCATTCTCGCCTTCTTCGTTGTCGCCACCTTCCTCCTCGTGACGATGCTGCCGTGGGATTCGTTCGTCGTCGGCGATTCTCCGTTCATCTCCGCACTCGACCTGCTCGGAATTCCCGGCGCCGCCGACATTCTCAATCTCGTGGTTCTGGTCGCGGTGCTGTCCTGCCTCAATTCCGGCCTGTACACGGCGTCACGGATGCTCTTCGCACTCTCCGTCTACAACGACGCGCCGGCCTGGATGACACGGACCAACAGCCGCGGCGTGCCGGTGAAGGGCGTACTCGCCTGCACCGTGGCCGGGTACTTCTGTATCGCGGCCGGCTACATCTGGCCGGATACGATTTTCTTGTTCCTCGTGAATTCGTCGGGCGCAATCTGCTTGTTCGTTTACATCCTGATCTGTGTATCCGAACTACGCCTCCGACGCCGATGGGAACGCGAAAGCCCCGAGATTCTGAAATTCCGTGTCTGGTTGTATCCCGGCCTGCCGATAGTGGTCACTGGTCTGATTCTCGTGATCCTGGTGGGAATGGGGCTCAACGAACCCACGCGCGCGGAATTCGTCCAAAGCCTGGTCGCGCTGGGGGTCATCCTCGCCGCTTACGGCGTGAGAAAGTCTCGTACGCGAAAAGTCGGATCGTTCGCGACCGCCTCGAACAACGCACACAGCAGTTCGAAGAAGGCTTGAAACAAGCATCGAGTAAGCGCTCGACTCGATAATTGAACCTCTTCCCCGAAAAGAGCCGATCCGATGGAAGCGGTCGAACATAGATTTTCTCTTTACCTAAATTCAAGGCAAAATGGACAGCATGCCGAGCCCTGTCATCGCCTCCGAGGGGCACAGTTCTTGGCGAACACTTCACGAATGGTTCAACGAACCACACGACTACGAGTGGATAAAGCACCAGAGATCCGGCCGGGCAATCATTCCGATCTTTCGAACCTTGCTCGGAATGATGACGATCATCTTCGGACTGTCCGCTTTCTACAAATTGATCGGTCCGGATACGCCGCCGACCACACCCGGCAAAGCTCTTTCGATTTTCATGATCTGTACGTGTGTGGGAATCGCCGCATGCTGGTTCACACAACCGTTTCCCGGACGCCGGGGGTTGCTTGCATTCGGAATATTCGCAGATCTCGGGATCGCGGCTGCCGTCCTCCTGGTGCCGGATCGCTCGTCCGGGACGTTCGGTTGCATCGTCTTCGCGGTCACCGGAACCTTTGCGACGCTTTTTGTCAGCGCAAAGTGGCTTGTCGCTCATGTCGTTTGGTCGACGACCGTCACGACCACCGTTTTCGTTCTTGCATATCTGGAAGGCGACGTCGATATCACGACGCTTCTGGCCCGCGGCACCGTTCTTTTCGGAGCTGTCACACTCGTTCCCATTTTTGCGCACCTGACTTGGCGCACTCTCTACCGCGATGCCCAGTATTCGGACCGGGATCCCCTCACTGGACTGTTCAACCGTCGGGGACTGGAAGGGGCAGTCGGCGATCTCTTCGAGAGCGCCCGAGACGATTCTTCATCTCTCGCCTTCATCGTCGTCGATATCGACAAATTCAAAACAGTGAATGATCTTCACGGTCATGCCGAAGGCGATCATGTCATCAGGAGAACCGCGAACCGATTGAGCACACATCTCGGCGAACGCGGAGTCATCGCTCGAACCGGCGGGGAAGAATACCTGGCCGTCATCGCCGGCGATCCCGAATCGACAACCCTGTTGATCGAAGGGATAAACGCGGCGCTGTCGGATTGTTCCGACGCGATCCCCACAACGGTGAGCGTCGGAGCGGTGATGATGACCGCCGAATCGAAGGCGTGGAGCGGCGGTGCTTCCGCAATCCTGGCGGCGACAAATGTCGCGGATTCGATGATGTATCAAGCGAAAGCGGCAGGCGGTAATACGATCCGCTCGGCTCAGATCTGATTCACAGCCACGTAAGTGGGTGGACGCTGCGCCCGGTTTCCGTGTCCGTCGCGGCAAGATACACATCGACGCGCTCAGCGGTCAGAGCCTTGCTGATGTGGTAACCCTGGACCAGGTCACACCCGACCCACTGGACGCGGCGGAACTGCTCGATGGTCTCCACGCCCTCGGCCAACGATTTCATACCGAGGGCCGCGGCCAATTCGACAATGGACTTCACCACGGACATCTTCGGATCGTCCGAGTCGGTGACCAGCATTCGATCGATCTTGAGAACGTCGATTGGAAGTCTCTGGAGCGTGGCGAAGGACGAATAGCCGGTGCCGAAATCGTCGAGTGCGACGGTAACCCCGAGCTCACGCAGCTTGTAGAGATCCCGGATCGCGCGATCGTCCACAACACCTGTCTCGGTGATTTCGAGCTGCAGCAGTTGCGGAGGCAAGCCCGAATCCGTCAGCGCTTTCTTCACCATCGCACCGAACTCTCGCGACACCAACTGCACTGGTGAAACGTTGACCGAGACGCCAATTCCGGTCGGCCACCCCGCAGCGGCGGCGGTCGCCATCGCCATTGCCTGCGCACCGAGGGGAATGATCATTCCGGTTTCCTCCGCCACCGAGATGAACTGGCTGGGCCCGATGAGGCCGCGGCTGGGATGGTTCCACCGAAGAAGAGCCTCGAAGGCCACCACTTCACCGGTCTGAGTGTCGACCTGAGGCTGGTAATGGAGATCGAACTGCCCTTCCTCGATCCCTCTGTCCAGCTCGTGCAACGCCGTCGCCCGCGCCGATGCCCTCGCCCGCAGCAGCGGTGAGAACTTGCCCACTCGATTGCGTCCCGTCGACTTCGCCTCGTACAGAGCCAGATCCGCCAGCATCACCAATCCGTCGGCGTCCGTCGAATCCTCGGGCGCGCTCGAGTAACCGATCGTGGCCCGCACTTCGATCCGATTGCCTTCGACGAAGAATGGTTCGTGCAGCACTTCCAGGTACCGATCGAAGATCACACCGGGATCGTCGCGCGAAGACGTGCAGACGATCAGCCCGAATTCGTCACCGCCCATCCGCGAGCACATGTCCGAACCGATCACGTCGCGAAGGCGTTTCGTGACTTCGAGAAGTAATTGGTCCCCGATCGGATGACCAAGGGTGTCGTTCACCGATTTGAAGTTGTCGAGGTCGAGAATCCCGACGAGAACCTGCTTCTCCGGCGCGCGGGAATCGATCGCTTCCTCGAGTGCCACTCCGAACGCACGACGGTTCGGCAACCCGGTCAACGAGTCGGTGGCCGCAAGGCGAAGGATCTCCTGCTCGTGGACATACCTCTCCGTGATGTCGGAACCGACACCGCGCCAACCCAGAATCACGCCGGATTCGAGGACCCGTGGATTGCCGGAAAGAGACCACCAGCGTCGCCTACCGTCGACATGCACCGGCACGACGGTGTCCCGGAAGGGAGCACTCGATTCGAGTTTGTCGATCATCTGGGCCGCGGCCGCACGCCCCTCCGGACTCGATGCGATCTGGAGTCTGGTGAGGAGTTGCCCGAAGGTGAGTTGCTGCAACTCGTCCACCGTCATACCTGCGACCTCGGCGAGACGTGCCGAGGTGTGGGAGAACCGGCCGTTGGTGTCGCACTCCCACAGCCAGTCGCGGGAACCGCCCTCGAAACCGTCGAGCAACAACGCCACAGTCTGACGCTCGGATTCCGCCTGAAACTCTGCGAGACAACGTCTCTGGAAAGAGGCCGACAGATAGACCGCCCCTACGGTGAGCGCAAACATGTAGATGCACAACTGAATCGCAAGTATGCGAAAGTGGGGTTCGGCGTGGACGACGAGAACAGTGAAGACGCCGAGGCCGTGAATGTAGATCCAGGTCAGGCTCACCGATCTCAGACTCGAGAACGTCACGGTCCCGGCGCCCATGATCCCGGCCATCGTCGCGATCAGAACCAAGTCGCGGAAGACGTCCATGTCGTGAAAGAGCAGAGCGAAAAGTGTGACGTCGAGGGTCGCGACCACGATCACTTCGACGAGCAGACCCACGTAGTCGTAGCGCGGGGTGTGCTTCGACGGCCGCCAGCGAAGGGGAATCCATACTCGGATCGAATTCGCGAGGACGAGAAAGATGAGGGCGCCACCCAACCACCTGAGCGTCTGACGTCCGGGCGGGACGGTGTAGGTCAGAATCACGACCAAACTCGCCATGTACGCAAGATTGGCGAACGGCGCGACGGCTGCAGCTTCGTCTATCTGACGGCGAAACAGGCTGTTGCAGTCGGCCTCCGAAGCAGGATCTTGCCTGCCCAATCGACTCGGACGGCTCATCAGCGAGGCATCCCGACATCTGCGCAGGCGCCATCAGCGGGCGTCGAATCCGCTCGCCTGGCCATCCGAACCTCCCCTGGCTCCCCACCGAACCCTTATCCGGTGAAACGTCAGTGTTTCAGACTCGCTGCTTGTTTCCTTCACAACGGTAGCCATCTGACGAATCGATTGTGCGCAGATCACTATATCCAGAGGTCGTTCCGTCGATCGTCCAGGTCGATCCGCGATTGCTGATTCTTAGCTCGAACCATGTTTGTCGCCGACCGCGACGCGGGGGATTCGAGCGGTCGGGAACAACGCGGCGATTGCGAGCAGCGCTGCCACGGCAAAAGCGACACGCAACGCGTCCAGCCTGGCTTCTTCGTTCACGTCCACGATCGCATCCGCCGTGGACTCGGCGACGCCGGCGTCATCGAGAGCGGATCGGAGTTGCGTCGTCGACAGGAACGGCACGCCCGAGGCCATGTCGGTGCTCGCTTGCTGCTGCACCGATGTCGGAACCGCCGGATTGTCTTCGATTCCGGCGATCGCCGACGTCGTGAGAGTGGCAATGAGAACCGATCCGATCAGGGCAGTTCCCAAGGAAGCGCCGAGGTTGGTGGCGGTGTTCTGCAACCCGCCGACCTCGGTGCTGCGCTCGTCCGGGACCGAGGACACCGTGACGGCTCCGAGCTGCGAAGACAGGCACCCCAAGCCGAAACCCATGAACAGCATGGGAAGCATCACGATCGCCGCATTGGCGCCGGGGTCCATGCCTGCAACGAGCATCAGAATGCCGACGACCATGACCAACAATCCGACTCGGACCACGCGTCGCGGGTTCGCGGTAGGCCGTAGCTTCGGAATACCGATCGCCGCCACGACGAGCGCCGCCGACAACGGCAGGATGCGAATTCCGGTCTCGAGAGCGCTGAGTTCCAGAACTACGGACAAGAACAAAGGAACCGCGAAGAACACGCCCGCCTGCACCAGAAACTGCGCGAAGAACATGGAAAGTCCGCCACTGAGCTCGCGGTTTCGCAGCATCGCCGGATCAAGCAACGGCTCCTTCCCCGCAGCGGCCAGGCGTCCCTCCCAGCGCAGGAATCCGTACACGACCAGGAGCCCGGCGATCAGTAGCCACACCACCGGGGAAAGCCCGACCAGCTGCGGTCCGTCGGGTTTGGCCTGCACCCAACCCCACTCGCTCGAGCGCAGTACGCCGAAGACGATCATGCCCAGCCCGACCACGGACAAGATCGATCCGACGTAGTCGAGGCGCGACTTCGACGGTGGGACGTCGACCACCTTGCTCAGCACCAGCAAGATCAGGACAACGATCACGACTTCGCCGACGAACACGTAACGCCATGACGCAAATGTCGTCGCGGCGCCGCCGATCAGCGGCCCGACCGCCACGGCCATCGCGCCGGCGGCAGCGACCAGACCGTAGGCAGCCGGGCGCTTCTGCGCCGGAAAGTTGGTGGCGACGAGCGCGACGATCGCGGGCATGATGAGTGCCGCACCGACGCCTTCGAGGAACGACCATCCGATCAGCAGGACCGCAAGATTGGGAGCGAGCGCCGTTGTCAGAGAACCAGCGCCGTAGATGATCAAGCCGAGCGCGAAGGCCCGGCGACGACCCATCATCGACCCCAGCTTGCTGCCCGTGATCATCAGCGTCGCCATGACCAGGGTGTACAGCGTGATCGCGGTTTGAATGCCGGTGATGCTCGTGCCGACGTCCTCGGCGACGGTTGCCATCGAAACGTTCATGACCGAACTGTCCAACGTCATCAGGAATTGGCTGGATGCCAACACCGTGAGAACTAGTCCTGAACCCGCCTGCGTCGTCGAACCAGCAACCTGTCCGTCACCCATCGTGCGGGTGTACCCGGTGTTCAGGTCCTCGAAGCAGACCGGTCAGTGCTGTTCGAGGCTGAGCTGATCCGCCCAAGCCGACACGTCCCCGCGTTCCAGAGCCACCGCCAGCAGTTCCGGAAACTTGTCCGGCGTGCACGCAAACGCGGGAATCCCGAGGGCACTCAGCGACGCTGCATTGTCGTGATCGAACGACGGTGCCCCGTCGTCCGAGAGTGCCAGTAGAACCACGACTTGAACGCCGGAGTTCTTCATGGCGGCCATGCGGCGCAACATCTCGTTGCGAATACCGCCCTCGTAGAGGTCCGAGATCAGAACGAACATCGACTCGGCAGGACGCGAGATCAGTGACTGGCTGTACGCGATTGCGCGGTTGATGTCCGTGCCCCCACCAAGTTGGGTCCCGAAAAGGACGTCGACTGGGTCGGACAGTTTGTCCGTCAGGTCGACGACGGCAGTGTCGAAAACCACGAGCGAAGTCTTCAGCGCCTGCATCGACGCCAACACCGCGCCGAACACGGATGCGTAGACGACGCTGGACGCCATCGAACCCGATTGGTCGATCGCCAGGACTACGTCGCGCTGCACGGATTTCGACTTGCGGCCGTATCCTACGAGCCGCTCGGGGACGACGGTTCGATACTCCGGAAGGTAGTGCGACAGATTTGCTCGGATGGTTCGGTCCCAGTCGATGTCACGCAACTTCGGATTCGACGTTCTGGCCGAACGATTGAGAGCCCCGGTCACCGCGGCCTTCGTTTTTTGCGCGATTCGCTCTTCGACTTCCCGAACCACCTTGCCGACGACCATTCGAGCAGTTGCCTTGCTGGCCTCCGGCATGACCTGGTTGAGGCTCAGCAGCGTCCCGACCAAATGCACATCGGGCTCGACGGCATCGAGCAGTTCCGGTTCGAGCAGCAACTGCGCCAAACCCAGTCGGTCGATCGCGTCCTTCTGCATCACCTGCACCACCGTGCTGGGAAAGTACGTCCGGATATCGCCGAGCCATCTGGCGACGGACGGAGCCGACGCCCCCAATCCGGCTGAGCGGCGTCGCCCCTTGGTCGGGCCGGACGAATCGTAGAGTGCGGCAAGAGCTGCATCCATTCGACGCTCGCCCGGCTGGCCCAGCCCACCCGTCGATTCTTCGGCGGATTCCCCGAGCATCAGTCTCCAGCGTCGAAGGCGCTGATCGTCGTCGCTCATGCGCCCACCCCCAAGATGTCCGCAACGACCGCCATTGCCGCTCTGCCGCGTCGAGCATCGGTCTCCACTGTAGTTTCGACGCGTCGGCCGCCTCTGACCGCCTGACCGATCGCTCGACGCTCCCCCGCCTCGAACGCTCCGAACGTACGTCGAAGCAGTGGAAGCGTGTCGATGAAGTCCTGCTCACGAAGTTGGCGAACCCACGTGTCGATCAGCGTGAGCAACGCTCGATCGTGAACGAGCACAAGCCCTCCTCCACCGAGAAACCCGTCGACCCACCCGGCTTTGGCGGTCGGCGTGCTTCCCACGGACAGGGCCCGAGACAAGCGCTGGGCTGCAGCGGTTTCCGTGATCGAACCGCTGTCGCGCAGTAGCCGCACCATCCGGCCGACGAGTAATCCGTTGACGTCGTCACGGTCGATCACGCCGGCCATGGCCTGCAGCCACCGTGCGCTCGCATCGCGATCGTCTCGAACCATGACTGCCGAGTGAACCTTGTCGAGGTGTTCGCGAAACTCCTCGGCACTGGGATCGTCCAGGCCCGTGACGGCGACTGCGAGGCCGGTGCAAATGCGGATCAACAGGCTGTCGGCGACGTCGACCAATGCCGACACGTCGGTTCCGCGCACATCGCCGTACCGCAGCGTTCGCGTCAGCGTGGGCAGCGCCGCCATCAGGTGCGACACGTCATGATCCAGTGCCGCAACCGTTTTCACACTTTCCAGCACAGCGGACAACGCTGCCGGCAGGTTCGCCAGGAGCGAGTTCTCCAGTAGTCCGATCAGTGACGCGAGGGAGATGTCCGGCTCGTTGATCTTCGAGACGACACGTGATGTTGCCGCTGCAGCCACCGTCGTGCCCCACAGCGACGCCTCGATCACCGAGACCGAGAATTCGGGCTTCCATTGCAGCGCCCAAGTCTCCCGGAACGTTCCGGTGGAACGGACCTCACTGTCGGCCGGGGTTCCCCAATCGATCTCGAGGATCCCCAGTCGGTGCAGGAACTGGGAACGCTCGACGTCGATATCGCGTCGCAGGTCCAGATCGAGAGTCTTTGCTCCCGCTTGTTGTTTGAGCCGCAAGGTCTTCGAGCGTGCGCGCAGGTCTGCTTCGAGTGGGACTGTCGGAGTTTCCTCGGGCACCGCGCCCAGCGCTTCGCCCACAACCAATCTTCGCGTGATCAGATCCAGAAGAACGTCGTTCCCGTCGCACATCACCGACCTCGTTGCCTCGGTGACCTCCGACAATCCCGCCAAGGGTCGAGAACGCAGTGCCGCCAACGTATCTGCCAAACGGACAGCTTCGATGACGTGAGCACTCGAGATCGGAAGGTCCTCGTCCCTGAGCACCCGCGCAACTTTGGTGAGCCACCGCGTGATCGTCTTGTCGTTCGCGGTGAACAGGTGGTGATACCAACCCGGCGAGGTGATTCCGGCGCCGTAACCCGATGCCGACGCCAGGCGTGAGTGAGTCCAGGGAACCCATGTCAGCGAGGTCTTGACCTTGGACATTCCTTTGAGGATGCGAGCATCGGGTGCCGCCGGCCCCAAGGCTCCGACCAACGCCGGCGCGTGCCAGGCTCCGCAGACGACCGCTACCCGCTCAGCGCCATCTTTCAACGTCTTTCGCAGCACCTGACGCATATACGCTTCGCGATGCGCCGTCTCCTCGTCGATCGGCACTGTCTCACGCAGCGCCTCCATCGCCTCGGTGATCGCATCGAAAGAATCTGCGCCCGAGCTCGATTCGATCACCGAATCCCACCAGCGCTCGGTGTCGTCGAAACCCGCGGCCGCGGCCAGTTCCGACAGAGGATCGCCCTCGCGGACAGTACGAATCCCCTGATCCGCCAACACGTTGAAGGCGGGCAGATCGCAGAACCGTGCCTGCACACCGTTCTTCGCAGCCCACTGCAGCGCTTGCCATTCGGGTGAGAACACCGCAAACGGCCAGAATGCCGCGTTCGACGGTTCGCCAGTGGCGTACGCGAGCAACGCAATCGGCGGTTTCATCGATTCCGACGCCGCCAGCATCACCAACGGGTCTGCGTCCGAAGGCCCTTCTATCAGGACGACGTCAGGCGAGAACTCTTCCAGGCCCTGCCGAACCGAACGAGCAGATTCCGGGCCGTGGTGACGGATACCGAAGACCCGGACACGCAGGTCCGGAATCACGATGGTCACCCGGTGACCTCGCGGCACGCCCGGTAGAAGTCGGACCACTCGCCGCGTTCACGCACTACTGCCTCGAGGTACTCGTTCCACACCACCTTGTCTGCGACCGGGTCCTTGATCACCGAGCCCAGGATTCCGGCAGCGACGTCGGATGCCCGCAGTACGCCGTCCCCGAAATGCGCAGACAACGCCAAACCGTTGGTGACCACCGAGATCGCCTCCGCCGTCGACAGAGTTCCGGACGGGGACTTCAACTTGGTGCGGCCGTCGGTGGTCGTGCCTGATCGCAGTTCCCGGAACACGGTGACGACCCGGCGAATTTCCTCGGCTGCTGCGGGGGTTGTCGGCAATTCCAGTGCTGCGCCCAGCTGTTCGACTCGACGTGCCACGATGGCCACCTCGTCTTCCTCGCTGGCCGGCAAAGGGAGGACTACGGTATTGAACCGTCGACGCAGTGCGGACGACAGGTCGTTGACACCGCGATCGCGATCGTTGGCGGTAGCGATCAGGTTGAAGCCCTTGGCTGCCTGCACCTCGATGCCCAGCTCCGGCACCGGCAACGTCTTCTCGGAGAGAATGGTGATGAGGGCGTCCTGCACGTCGGCCGGGATACGCGTCAACTCTTCAACGCGGGCGATCTTCCCGGTTTCCATCGCCGTCATCACGGGAGAAGGCACCAGCGCACCGGCGGTCGGCCCCTCGGAGAGAAGACGTGCGTAGTTCCAGCCGTAGCGGATAGCTTCCTCGGGCGTACCCGACGTGCCTTGAACCAGGAGCGTCGACGCACCCGAGATTGCGGCCGAAAGGTGTTCGGAGACCCAGGTCTTGGCCGTACCGGGAACCCCCAACAGCAGTAGCGCCCGGTCGGTGGCAAGAGTTGCGACGGCCACTTCCATCAACCGCCGTGGACCGACGTACTTCGGCGAAATGACGGTTCCGTCGTCGAGAGTGCCACCCAACAGATACGTCACGACGGCCCAGGGCGACAAGTTCCACGACGGTGGACGCGGACGGGTGTCCTGCGCGGCCAGTGCTTCGAGTTCGAGCGCGTACTCCTGCTCTGCGTGGGGCCGCATCAGCTTTGCCGGTTGCGCGAGCTTTTCCGGTTCCGTGGTGGGCACGGTTACGCTGTCAGTCACTTGAGCTCCTCGAGCAGAGTCTTGCGGTGGGTGATGGCACTGGCAGTTCTGGCGAAGGTCTGCCGCCAGTCCGGGTCACGTGCACGTTCCGCAGCACGCTCCAGCAAAGTTACTGCGCTGTAAGGAAATCGAGTCTCGGCCAGGCGCAGCGATGCGACGTACTTGTAGCGTGAGAATTCGCCGGCCTTGGCGCCTCCGTCGGCACGTCTGGCCGCAACTCGTTCCCACTGGGCCACCACTGCCCGGGTGATGTCCTCGGGCCATGGACCTCGCAGAGCGTCGTAGATCGCTGCCCGGCCCGGGTGCAGAACATTGGCGTCGCCGTTTCCGGACCTCAACAGATCAGCCAGCGCCTTGGCCGGCACCAACGGGAGCACGCGTCGATCGGTGGCGGTGCCGCGCATACGAAAGAGTTCCAGCGCCCATTCCGTATTGTTCTGCGCGACTGCGGCGGTGGACCACGCGTCGTGAAGGATCGGCTCCCAGCTTTCGTCAACGCTCATCCCCAAGACCTTGCCTGGTCCACCGATCATGTTGTTCCACAGAGACAACGGCGCAGAACTGATCGCCTGACGCACATACTCGGCACGATAGTCGGTGTGTGGATTCGGCCGGTCTTCGATGCCGTCTCGCCTCGCCGCTGAATCGACTTCCTCAGGCGGGACGATGACGAGCGTGGACCGAACGAGTTTCCTTTCCACCCGCACCCATTTCCGAACCCGAGCAGCCATTCTCTCCCCGAACTCCGATTCGGGGAGTTGTCCGAGTACTTCCACTGCCGCGCGTCGCACGTCCTTGCGACGGTCGTCGAGGGCTTCCTCCAACAATGGTTGATCATCCGCACTCAGTCCGTTTGCCAGCGCCGCGACGAAGGCAGCCTTCTGTTCGCCCCGCTCGGTGCCCCAGGACTTTCGGAGTTCGGCCAGCGCCAGCGCGGGATCTGTTCGACGAGTGTCTATCAGCCACTGTGTGCGCTGCGACGAACTTCCGTGACGCCACACGTCCGGGTTGGCATCCCTGGTTCGGACGAGTTTGCTCCACTCGGGGTTTTGCGCGGCAAGCCATCGACCACGCTCGCCGACAATCTGCAGGATGCTCTCCCGGTGAGCTTCACTTGCACGTGCAAAGGAAAGCAACTCGGCGACCAGATGATCAGGCGCACGGTAATTGTGCTCCAACGCGACTGCGAACCATTCGTCGAGCAAGGTCGCCTTGGCCGCGAGCATCGACAGCAGATGCGCCGATGAGGATTCCGGCAGCGTGAATCGAACATCGTCTGGCGCAGGTGTCGGCACCGCCGCCGTGGTGGAGCCCGCACCACCACGGCGGTACGCCCTCTCCAACGCTACTCCTGCGAGAAGCATCTCGGCAGGATCGCCGTCGAGTTCGCGAGCGTAGCCACGCACTTCAGTCGGCAGCTCCTCGAATGTTGTTGCTGTTCTGGCTGTCCCAAGGAGCGCCGCTGAGATCAATGTACTCACAGCACGATCACCTGCCCTCCCGTGAAAACCGAGATCGGAGTAAGAGCCAGCGCGTTCCACGTTCCGCAGACTGTGACCGGGTAACCGCCGGAAATGCCGAGCAACTTCCACAGAAGATCCGAATCACCCTCTGCCCGAAGCGCTGTGCCCGATTCGTCGACGACAAACCATGATCCGTCGACGAACGACGGGACCACCGAACTGATCACTGCCGGCCACGAGCGCAACCATGGATCCGCGGCGAGGGCATCGGTAAACTGCTGCAACGCAGTGTCGATGCTTCCGAACGGCATGATTGTGAAGGGCTCCGGTTCTCCGTGCGTGACCCCTATCCGCGCCCGCAATGCCGCGGCACCGGGATAGAAATGAACATCGGCGTTGAGCAGAAACCCGACTGGCGGCGTTTCGGTGGCAAAATTGGGTGACCCGTGGGAGAAGTCGAGCAGCATGGCCCACCGCTTTGAATTCCTGCCGAGCATCCACACCGTTCGGGTGAACAGTCGCTTCTCCTCGGTGATCCCGGAACCGAGAATCATCCAGTTCTCTTTCACCGGAATCGATTCCATCACACTCTCGGTTGAGACCGGATAGCCGACGTGTGCTTTCACCGAATGGGCAAGATCTTCCGGCAACTCGGACAGCTTCTGATGCGCAGCAACCAGCAGGTGCAACCGAGCCAACTCGTCGAGGACTTTCTCGGGCCAGTTCTCGGTAGACGCAACGGTGCCCGCCAAGGCTCGAAGTGTGCCTGCGACACCAGGCGCCTGAGCATCCACCATTCGAGCAGCTACTGCGTCGAAGCCCGCCCAGGATGTGTCCATCGCTGCCAGACCACTGCGAATCTGATCGGTGATCCACAGGTCCAATTCGACGAGACCGCTCGCAACGCGGTCGGCGCGCTTCAGCGCTGTCGCCGGGTCGGGAGCCCTCTTGGGAGCCTCGTCGCCGGTCTCAGCCCTTTCGCCGCGGGTCTCGGCCTTCTCCTCGCGGCGCAACAACCACTCTGCCGCGAAGTCGGCGGGCTCGTCCGCCGACGGCACACGCCCTTCCGACCATTCCACCAACAGCCCCAGAGCATGTTTGCACGGAAACTTTCGACTGGGGCACGAGCACTTGTATGCAGGGCCCCGCAGGTCGACCACTGCTTGATACGGCTTCGAGCCGCTGCCCTGACACAGCCCCCAGAGCGCGAGACCCCTGTTGCCGGCATGGCTCCACGAACCAGCCAACTTGCGCGCAGCGGCCAGCGATGCGGCGTCCGGAGCTACCGACGCCACCTGCCCAGCTGTCCACGGCGAAGTCACTCGACCACAGTATGACAACCCGCTGACATCACAGAGTCAGGCCGATTCGTTGGTGAATAACCTCTTGACTCGAACACATATTCGAATATGATTTGGGGAGGGGATCGGGGGATTCAATGAGTGTCTTGTTGTCGGATGTGGTGTCTGGTTCTGCGGTGGGGTTACGCGGACGCCTGTGGCAGTTGTCTGCTGCCGAGTTGCGTACCGCTGCTGTCGAGGCGAGTGCGGAGATTCTGCGTCTCGAGGCTGTGCGGGTGGCGGTGGTGGACGAGTTGTCGTTGCGTCCCGATGATCAGGTGATTGCGAGCCGCGGAGTGGGGTCCTGGTTGGCGGCCAACACGATGCTGCAGGTTCGGGACGGGAAGAAGATCGCCGCGTTGGGTGCGGCTTTGCGGCCGTTTCCGGCGGTGGCGGCTCGGTTCGATGGCGGGGATTGCTCCTTCGATCATGCCGTGTTGATCGTGGCGTTCTGTGAATCACCACCGAAGGGGATGCCGGAGGAGGCGCTCCCGAAGTGCATCGATTTGTTGCTCGCTGCTGCGTCGGGTGTGGAGGCGACGACGACGAAGGTGCGGAACGTGATCGCGACCTTGGAGCGGTTGTTCGAATCCGATGAGATCCCGCCCGCCGAAGATGTCGACCGGAACGAGTTGCGGATCGCCTCGACATTGAACGGTCGGGTGGTGGTGCGCGGCGATTTCGACGCCCTCACCGGCGAAATGCTGCTCTCCGCGTTGTCGAATCTGACGATGCCCACCCCGGCACCGGACGGAACCCCCGACGCCCGGTCGGCAGCGAAGCGGACCGCGGACGGGTTCACCGAACTGATCCGCCGGTACCTCGACTGCGCCAAAACCGGCAAAGACGGTGGCCAACGTCCGCACGTGAACGTGCACATCAATGCCCATGATCTCGCTGAGCATCGAGACTGCGCCGCCACACCCTCCACTGCTGATGGTGAAGAGTCTCTGTCGGATCTTGATGTCGGGCACATGCCCTGGCTCGGACCACTGTCCGTGTCACAGACCAGACTCCTCGGGTGCGACTGCTTCCTCTCCACCGTCCTGCTCGACGATCACGGCGCGCCCTTGGATGCGCAACCAGGGAAGAGGTTGGTCACCGCCGAACAACGCGTCGCCCTCATCGCCCGAGACAAAGGCTGCGCCTTCCCGGGCTGCACATGCGTGCCCGCCTGGACGGATGCGCACCATATCCGGCACTGGGCAAACGGCGGCCCGACGGTGATGAACAACCTGGTGCTGCTGTGCCGTTCACATCACCGACTGATGCACCGCAAATCCGGGTTCGTCGGCAAATGGGAAATCCGAATCGGCGCCGACAACAAACCCTGGTTCGTCCCGCCGCCCTCGATCGACCCCGGACAGCAACCCAGGCCGGCGAACACCACCTTCAAAACCTGAGGGGTCAAACATTTTTGGCGACAACAGAACACGGCCAGGCTCCGCATCGGACATCAAAACCCGATACGGAGCCCACAGGCCGTGTCGCATCCACGACTCACGACGATTTGGCCGGGCGCAAGACCGATCTGCCCAACAACTCACAAACCTGCAGGGCCAGAGCAAGATCCAACTTGTCTCGGCCGGCAGCAACTGGATCGCCGAGCGCCTTGTTGATGCGATACTTCACCGTATTCCGGTGCAGATTCATGTGATTGGCAGTGTGCAGATGACTTTCACCATGTGCAAAGTACACACTCAACGTCGTCCGCAAGGATGCAGCAGAGGGCGTATCTTCCGCCAACGGGCCAAGCACCTCCCAGACCCATGACTTCGTCGAATCGATGTTCTCGGAGAGAAGTGAAACCACAGCGACGCCGCGGTCTCCGAAGCTCACCACAGGTCGCTGCGGTGTATCCGGGACGGCAGCAACCGAATAGGCGGCGGTTGCCTGTTCGTGGGACCGTTTGAAACCGTCGACCCCTGACCCCGGCAGTCCGATTGCCACCCGCGCCCCGCCGTCCAACGGCACTGCCGCCGCGAGAAACTCCGGATCCGGCGCAGGCACCCGGCGACCGAACGGCAGCCACGCCCACACCGTGCGTCGATCGATGGCGGTGATGATCGGCGGCTTGTCCGCTCCCGCCGCTGCGCCGAGATCACGTACGAGTCGGTCCAGCGTATTGATGCCCATGACGTCGGCATCCCACGTCGACCAGACCACCAGGGCGACGTGGTTCTGACCGAGGCGGTACCCGGTCTCCGCTTCGAAAGCAGCGGTATCTGCGTTGGCGCCGGACAGGAGGGCGTGGATTGCGGCCGAATGGAGGTTTCCCTGCGCTGCCATCCATCGACTGCGTTCCCGCTCGTACGCGTCGAAGACGTAGAGCGTGATCCAGTCGATGTAGCTGTAGACCACGTCCGAAGTATGTTTCAGGACAGCCAAAGTGAGTCGCGCCGGAATATCCAGTGTGCTGATCTCGTCGTGGCAGATCCGCATCAGATCGCCTTGGCCCATGTGATAGGCCCGGACAAGGGAGTTGGACGGGACATCCCGCTGCGCCAGACGCAGAGCGTATTCCACTGCAGCAGTGGTGGGTTGGAGATGATCGATCGGAATGTCGTTGGCCAATACGTGGATGATCGTCGTGATGTTTCCCTGCACGCTGGCCTCGAGCATTTCGAGCAATTTGGCGTCTGCATCCAATTGGTCGATTTCGTGAGCCATCATGAAGGCCATCTCACGCGCGATGTCGGCGCTGCGCTCGTCGAGTCGTCGTGCCAACTCGGCAACCACCGCAAGCACTTCCGGCTCCGCGGCTGCAGGCACTCGGGCGAGGCGCCGCATCGCACCGGCGCCTCGCTCCTTGTGCGATGGACTACTCACAGAACTTCCGCACCCTTTCGTCGCAGGTACTTCAGAGCCGATTCGGCTGCGTTGTACCCGCACATTCCATGTGCTCCGGCACCCGGCGGGGTCGAGGCCGAGCACAGGTAAGTGCCCGCGATCCCCGTGCTGTACGGATCGACTGCGACGCGCGGACGCAAGACAACCTGCAGTTCGGTGTTGGCACCTCCGATGATGTCGCCGCCTACCTGATTCGGATTGTCTTGTGCCAGGTCAGCTGTACCACTGCTCGATGTCGCGACGATCTGATCCCGGAATCCTGGCGCAAACCTCTCGATCTGACGGATGATCGCCTCCGTAGCGTCGCCGGCGTAACCGTGAGGCACGTGCGCATAGGCATACAGCGGATGAACGTTCCCGGCAGATCGGGTGGGATCAGCCAGGTATTGCTGACCTAGGAGCACGAACGGCCGGTCCGGCATACGGCCTGAATTCGTCTCACGCTCAGCGGCCACGATTTCGTCGAAACCACCTGCCAGATGCACAGTTCCGGCCCGACCACAGTCCGGATTGGTCCACGGCACATGACCTTCGATCGCAAAATCGACCTTGAATGCTCCGGGAGCCTGCTTGAACTTTCGATAGGCCCTCGCCACTCGACCAGGGAGTCGATCGCCCAGAATTTCGAGCGCACCCCCCGGATTGACATCCAGCAGAACAACATCGGCGTCCGGAATCTCGGAGGCCGTACGAACCCGAACGCCGGTGTCGATCTTGCCGCCGTGATCGAGGAGCATCGCAGCCATCGCGTCGGTGATCGACCGCGAACCTCCCTCGGCAACCGGCCAACCGTAGCGGTGACCAGCAGCAGTGATCATCAGTCCCACCGCCGAGGTGGCCGGACGGTTGAGTGGATAGAAGGCGTGTGCGGCAACCCCACCGAACAGCGCCTTCCCCTTGTCCGTCTTCCACAGTTTGGCGGTCACCGTTGCCGGAAGCAGCGCTCGCGGACCGAAAGCTGCGAGCCGCAGCGGATGGTGCGGAACATTGACGATCGGGCGCATCAGATCGGACGCCAGCGCATCGAACCCAGTCGACAAGTCACCGAACATGCGTTGCCATCGAGGCCCGTCAGCGCCGAGTCCCGCAGCCGTCTGCTCCAGCGAGCGGTACAGAACCCCGGCGTCCCCGTTGTCGAGCGGATGCGCGCAGTCCACCTCTGCCCATCTCCAGATCAGCCCGTATCGCTCGAGGTCCAGCTTGGACAGGTACGGCGAGCCGATACCCATCGGGTGAAACGCCGAGCAGTGATCATGGATCAACCCCGGCACGTCGATCGGACCGGAGCGGGTGCCTCCGCCGATCTGGTCGGCAGCCTCGAGCACCTGCACGTCCACACCGCTACGTGCGAGGTGTACCGCGGCAGCGAGCCCATTGGGCCCGCTGCCGACGACTACGGCCTTTGTCACTTACTCACCTCTTGCTCGCTACCGCTGACCCTCGTACGCATCTTCGGTTCGGAGACAACCTGCGGATCCGTTGCCGCGCGGTCGGCCCGTACGTCCAGTGTCCACTGAACGTCGAACGGAATGGGCCCGTTCGGCAACCACGGCTGTTCGGCGACTGCGTCGGCGACCTTGAAAGTACCTCGTTCGATGACACCGAGAGCGGCATCGATCACCTGGTACTCCTGCGTTCCCTTGTGGATGGGCTGCGATTCGATCCAGGTCACCAGGAACTCACCGGGTGCGAAATTGCAGCGACGCTGAATGGCTGCGATCAACTTCGCGTCGTGCAGGTGCCCGTCACCGAAGTTGAAGGCGACGATGGAGTTGCACATGAACTCTGCTTCCCGCAGTGAGTACGTGTTGATGTCGTCGCCGAGGTGCCTGATCATCAGAGAGAACAGCGCACGCCCCTGGCTGTGCATGGAACGCCAGCCCAACAGCTGATGCAGAACGACATCGGACACATCTTCGGGGTACATCGTCATCAACTGATTGCGCGTATCCGGCGACGGACGCTTGATGAACTGGTCGATCTTGGCTTCAGCGCCCGGCGCGAATGCCCACGTCGCGGATGCCCAGTTGCCGGCGTACTGACGCATCGACGGCAGGAAGGACACCAGATCGGGTCGAAGGTTTCCGAGAATGGGGAAGAAGGCAAGGGCTGCAACAATTCCCGCGGTAATCCACGGTGAGGACATGGCGCCGAGTCCGTAGCCGTCCCATGCCGGGAATCCCAGGAACAGGAAGACCGAGGCGTAGGCGAACAGAAGATTCCATTCGAGTGGGACGGCAAGCGGGAAGGTCGACGCGATGAACAGATGGAATCCGACCATGAGGATCACGGCGAGGATCGTGAGGGTCTTGTTCGTCGAGAACAGCAGTATCAACGGGGTGACGATTTCGACCATCGTTCCGGCCACGTGTGCGACGCCGCCGCCCAGGTGTGAAGGCCGCAGATCCTCCGGGAAATTCCGGTAGTGGGCGCGCTTGATCTTCTTCGACGGGATCCACGGGGTATTGCTGAGCATCGGAGGAACCACCAGCGAGAAATGGCGACCGAACTTCGAGACACCGGCACCGATCCACACCATGACGATCAGCAGTTTGAGCGCCAGGATCATGTCGACGAACGGCAGGAATGTGAAGAAGAAGATCGCCGGCAGGTACTGCTCACTACGGGCAGCGATGAAGGGCACCTTGTCCCGCAACCCGAGAATCACCATGAGTACCAGGAAGGAGTACAAGACCGTTGGGCGCACCAGTCCGGCATTGTCAGCGATTGCCGAATCGATTCCTGTGGTGTGAACACCGGGGAGAACAGCGGCAACAAGGAGATTGGCGACTGCGGCGGCATAGATGAAGACGTCGAACACCGTGCGGGTGTCACCCGAGGTGAGCGGCACTTTGCCCGGCCACGGTGGCAGACGAATCGTGCCGGGGCGGAGCCAGTAGAGAACTCCACCGGTCATCGGCTTGAAGTGGCCGGCGAGCGGTCCCCAGGATCCTGCCAAGCCCAGCATCTCGAGCATCATCGTCCAGATGATGAGTTTCTGGTAGACGATCGGCTGGTTCCACCACGATCCGATGTCGAACCACGAGAGGCCGGAAGTCAAAGTGGCAACGGCTGTTCCAGCTGCCAGGTAAAGGAACAACAGTTTCATGATGTAGACGGTGTGGACCATCTTCGGCGTACCGAAGCCGTAATCCACCCAGTGCGTGGACATGTCACGCAGACGCTCGAGAAACGGCTTGTCCATGAACGTTGCCGGATCGACGGGAGGGAAGTTTCCTTCTTTGAATCCCATGATGTGCTCCTGAAATACGGAATGTGGGCATGACGGATCGACTCGACGGACGTCGTCGAGCTGTGCTGGTATTACGGGGAAGTGACTAGTGAGCGGGAGTTGCGCTCAAAGCTCGTCTCATTCCAGGTTTGTCGATCTTGCCCACCGGGTTTCGGGGAAGCGCATCGACGACGTAGATCGCCACTGGCACCTTTACTCGGGTGAGCAAGGCCGTGACATGTTCGAGCAGTTCGTCTTCGGTGACGGGTGCATCGGGGTAGGCAACGACATAGGCAACTGGCACCTCTCCGTAGACCTGGTGCGGAGCGCCGATGACGGCTGCCTCGAGCACGGAAGGATGTGTAGCGAGCGAATTTTCGATCTCCTTGGGGTAGATGTTCTCTCCCCCACGGATGATCATGTCCTTGATGCGATCGACCAGGGTCAGGTAGCCGTCCTCGTCGAGGACTCCGACGTCACCGGTATGCAACCAACCATCCTTGACGGTCTTCGCAGTTTCCTCCGGCTTACCCAGATAGCCACGCATCACGTTGCCACCCTTGATGACCACCTCTCCGGCAGTCCCGGCGGGCGCAAAGGTTCCGTCCTCGGCAAGAATGGAAATCTGCTGGCCGGGCAACGCCGGGCCGACCGTACCGAGTTTGCGCACGCCGTCCACAGGATTGCAGGCCGACGCACAGGTCCCCTCGGTGAGTCCGTAACCTTCCACGATCACGAAACCGAAACGCTGCTCAGCGCGTTCGAGGAGTTCCTTGCTGATCGGCGCCGCACCGCACACGGCAAACCTCAAGGACGACGTGTCGATCGAAGGGTCTTCCGGCTGTGAGGTCAGCATCGCGTAGATTGCCGGCACCGCCGAGAAATACGTGGGGCGAAGCCGCGCGACGTCGTCGAAGAATCTCGAAACCGAGAACTTCCCGGTGACACTCACCTGTCCGCCGACAAGTAAGGGCGTCAAGACGCTGACGCAGATCGCGTTGACATGGAACAGCGGCAGAATCAGCAGGCAGTGATCCGCGCCGGTAACACCGATGTTCTTGCCCATCGACGAAGCCATGAACTGCAGGTTGGCATGAGTCAGCATCACTCCCTTGGGCCGTCCGGTGGAGCCGCTGGTGTAGATGAGCAACGCCAGATCGTCTGCTGCAACATCGATTCCGGGTCGGGGATCGGTCGGCGGCACTGTCGCCAGATCCTCGACGGCCAACACTGCGCGGCCGCCCGAGGGTGCGTCGGCAGTGGCGGTGATGACCAACTCGGCCCCGGAGTCCGCGATCTGGTAGTCCGCTTCGTTCGCGGTGAACATCGGATTGATGGGTGTAGCGGCAGCACCGATGCGCCAGGCAGCCATGATCGCGATCAGCAACTCGACGCGATTGGGCAGCATGATCGCCACCACGTCACCGAGGCCGATTCCGAGTCCAGCCAATTGCGCGGCAACAGCTTCCGTGCGATCTGCGAACTCTTCATACGTGAGTTCGACGTGGTCGTCCCGCAAGCACGGCTTCTGCCCGTACTTCTCTGCAAGATCCCAAGCCAGATATCCGATGTTCGCCACGAGAGTCAGCACCTTTCATTCGTGTGTGACTCAAAACACTATCGGCGTCCTGCGGCCGAAGAAACGGTCCCAGGGGATCAACTTGTCCAGGTTCTTTGTTCCCTGAGCACAACACCACACGTACGGTATGCATCAGTTCGACGGCTGATGCAACACCTCGTGGGCGCGTCTGGTCACCACCTCGGAGATCCGGCGCAAGACAGGTGACGACAGTTTCCACTGCTGCCAGTACAGCGGAACGTCGTCCACGAAGTCCGGATCGAATCCGATCAGCACGCCGGAGCGATCGTCGTCGCCGCGCTGCAGGTCCGGTATCAATCCCCAGCCGTATCCCCGCCTGACGGCGTCCGCGAAGTCTGCCGATGAAGGAACAAGATGACGGGGCGGATCGGCGGGGTGGCCGACCTTTTGATCGAGGTACCGATCCTGCAGCAGATCCTTGCGATTGAACACCACCAGCGGCGCCTCCGAAAGGGATTCGGCCGTGACACCGTCTGCGAACCAACGACGGCAGAACTCCGCACTCGCCATCGGCCGATACCGCATGATGCCCAACCGACTGGAGGTACACCCTTGAATCGGTGACGCAACAGACGTGACGGCAGCTATGACCGAACCGTCGCGCAGCAGTTCGGTGGTGTGGTCTTGATCGTCGAGATGAAAATCGAAACTGACTTCTTGCGTGAACTCCGCGAGGGCCCCGAGAACCCAGGTGGACAGCGAATCGGCATTGACCGCGATCGAGACACGCGCAAACATCCCTGAACCATTTTCAAGGCCGAGCTCTCGCACGGTGTCACGCGACAAAGCGTCTATCTGACGTGCAAGACGCAGGACTTCTCTCCCGGAATCGGTGACCTGGACGGGTTTGGTGCGCTGCACCAGGATCCGGCCAACCGAGGTCTCGAGACCTTTGATTCGTTGGCTGACCGCCGAAGGCGTGATGTGTAGTTTCCGCGCCGCCGCCTCGAAGGTTCCCTCGTCGACCGCGGCGTGCAATGCCCTCAGTTGCTCGAAATCCAACATAATCTGAAGCTACTCTGATGTGTCCTTAGAATCATTAGCTGGACTGAATGATATCTGCGCGGCAGGCTCGACAACATGCTCAGCACCAACGACCCTGCGTCGGCCCTCGTCGGTTTCGGGGTCGGACTGTCTTTGATCGTCGCAATCGGCGCCCAGAATGCGTTTGTTCTTCGTCAAGGCCTGACGCGATCGCACGTACTCCCGATCGTCGCAGTGTGCGCGTTGTCAGACGCAATTCTGATCCTCGCGGGCGTCAGCGGAATCGGGACCCTCCTCGAACACGCACCGTCGATGATCACGTTCGTTCGTATCGCCGGCGCCGTTTTCCTCCTCAGCTATTCGCTCTTCGCCGCCAAGCGGGCACTTCACCCCCAGACGTTGGCACCGGATCGACATGGCAACGGGTCGAGGCTTGCCGCCGTCACGATGGCATTGGCTCTCACCTGGCTCAATCCACACGTGTACCTCGACACCGTCGTGCTCATGGGTTCTATCGCCAACGGTCGCGGCGAGATCGGACGTTGGTGGTTTGCCGCCGGTGCCATCACGGCAAGTGTGGTCTGGTTCGGCGCCCTCGGTTACGGCGCACGTCTGCTGACGCCGCTTTTTGCGAAACCCAACGCCTGGCGGGTTCTCGATGCTCTGATCGCCGTGATGATGGCGGTTCTCGGAATCAGCCTGCTTGTCGAATTGTGACCAGGCTGCACAACCTCGATCCGACCCTGCGGGTAGCGCGATGGGTTACCGTCCAAGGTGAGGAAGCTCAATTCACCTGTCGCGAGTTGTGACCATCAGGTAGGGCTGATCACGATGACCGAGGACGATGGCGGCACCGAACCGCGTGACTCCAACCGCGGACTGGGTTTGCTGTGTCTACTCGCTGCGGTCGCCGGCGTCGGGGTCGGATTTGTCGGCGGCGCGTTCCGTTGGTGTCTGATCAGGGCCGACGAACTTCGTCAGGCGATCGTGAACTGGGCGCATCACGTTCCGTACGTCGGGTGGCTCGTGCCGGTCCTCCTGGTGGCCCTGTGCACCGTACTTGCCGTACTGATCGTCAGACGAGTGCCCCTCGCAAAGGGAAGCGGCATCCAGCACGTCGAGGCGGTGTCCCGCGGTGAAGCGAAACCGCCGGGAATCAATCTCGTGCCCGCCAGATTCATCGGCGGCCTCTTGGCGATCGGCTCCGGTCTGGTTCTCGGTCGTGAAGGCCCCACCGTACACATGGGTGCGGCGATCGGAGCAGAAGCGGGACGGCGAGCCCGCCTCACCGAACCCGACGTCGCCATGCTGCAAACATCCGCGGCCGGAGCAGGACTCGCTGTCGCATTCAACGCGCCGATCGCGGGAGCACTGTTCGTCTGCGAGGAGGTGACGCACTCGTTCCGGCTGCGCACCGTGCTGCCAACGCTTTTCGGTGTTTCAGTGGCGGTGGGCTGTGCACGGATCGTCATCGGTGATCAACCCGATTTCGAGGTCGGCACCGTGCCGACACCTCAACTTGCACTCTTGCCACTGTTCGTCGTCTTCGGAATCCTCACGGGGCTACTGGGTATTGCGTACAACCGCCTGATTCTAGGACTACTCGACATCGTGGCACGGCTCGACAAGATCCCACCGACTGTCATCGGCGCAACGATCGGCGCCGTCATCGGCCTGACGCTGTTCCTCGACCCGTTGGCCAGTGGGGGCGGCGACGTTCTTGCACAGATGATCGTCGGCGGAAGGACCTTCGTACTGCCGATCCTGCTGCTGTACTTGGTGGTTCGGTTCTTCACCGGCCCGCTCTCGTATGCCGCTGGAACTCCCGGCGGACTGTTCGCTCCCTTACTCGCTCTCGGCGCGCTCTGGGGGTCGATCTTCACCGGACTGTCGAGCTTCGTGCCCGGAGTGGACGCCGGGCTCACGGTCACCATGGCCACCGTCGGTATGGCGGCCTTCTTCGGCGCCGTAGTACGCGCACCGTTCACCGGCATCGTGATCGTGGTCGAAATGACCGCGGTGACGTCGACGCTGGTCCCGATGCTCGCTGCCACTGCGGCAGCGGTATTCGTCACCAGGTCGGCAGGGTCGGCACCTATCTACGACAGTCTGCGCGAACGGATGTTGGAGCCGCAACGCCCGCATACGGATTGATCCCCGCACACGGGTCATTGCAGCACGGGTGCGCTACGTGAATTTCAGAATTTGCAGATGACTTCCTCGGAGAACCTGCGTACCGCATCTTTCTTCGCTTCCAGGTCGCAGTCGAACCCGAGGCCGTACATGGCCCAAGGAATGACGATCGATTCCGTCACTCCGCTATCGGCCAGTTCCAGGGAGCCGTCGAGACCGAAGCGATCGGCGCAGACGGCCTGAATTTCGAACGGGGACTCGGCGCGCCCGTACTCGACCCGCAGGACGCCGATCCTCGCGATGAGAGCTTGCAGATCAGCGAAAGAGACTGTAGCCGAGGTCCAACCGTCACCCACTCGCGCTGCACGGCGCAATGCGGCCGCGGAATGTCCTCCGATGTAGATGGGGACGGGATCGACCGGCGCCGGGCTCATCTGCAGCCTGTCGAAGTCGAAGAACTTGCCGTGATGTTCGACCATACCGCCGCCTAGAACCAGTCGCAGTACCTCGAGCATCTCGTCGACTCGCGGGCCTCGATCCTTGGGGGAAGCGCCGCACCACTCGAATTCCTCTGGCGCCCAGCCCACACCGACCCCGAGACCGAAGCGGCCTCCTGTCAGATTCGCGACCGACCCCACCTGGCTTGCCAGCAGCAGAGGATTGCGTGAGCTGAGCTCGAGCACCTGCGGATAAAAGCGAATCTTCGACGTTCCGGGTCCCATGAAGGCCGCGGCAATCATGGGGTCTACAAATGGTGTCTTCGCGTCCCACATCCGCACACCGTCAGCGGTATACGGATACCCGGTAGCGCCCCGCTCGGGAAAGAACAGTGAGTCGGGCATCGTGATCGAAGAAAAGCCGCATTCTTCGGCCACTTTCGCAAATGCAACGAGTTGAGAGAGGGGAATCATCGCCACGGCGAGGCTGAACTTCATCGGAAGATCCCTCTGTTCAGTTGACCGGAGCGACTGAAGTGCCTCGATGAGCTCGAAGTCGGTTCGCACCGATCGGCTTGGGAGACAGTGGATCCTGAACAGTCACTTCTTGCAACGCTCAGTCATACGACAACTCCCCCGCAGTGCGGTCGAAGCATCAGCCACCCTCGGTTGGACAAGGACGTGTTCGAGGTTACAAAGCTCCCGCTACTTCGGCTCGGCGGCTTCCCGCCAGGCGGACACATACCAAGAACTTCGGGGTCCTGGTGACACCTGGCACCCCACTCCCCCTGATTTCGCACCGTGCAACCTGCGAATCGGCCTACTGATGCAAGGGAGTTCCGACGTAGTTCTCGGCGATCAGCGTTCGTCCCGCCACGGAACGCGTGACCATGTCCAACTCGGCCAACTGTCGGCGATGCCCGAAACCGCTGTCGTCTGGCAAGCGATGGAGCATCGACGACATCCACCACGAGAAGTGCTGCGTCCGCCACACACGCGGCAACACCGTTTCGGTGTACCCGTCCAGCATCTTTCGGTCGGACGAGGTGAAGAAACCGTCCATTGCCTTCGCCAGTGCGTAAACGTCGGCGATCGCGAGATTCATTCCCTTCGCGCCGGTCGGCGGCACGGTGTGCGCCGCATCCCCGGCAAGAAACAGGTTGCCGTGCTGCATCGGCTCACACACGAAGCTGCGGAACTGGAGGATCGACTTCTGAAAGATCTTGCCGTCCTTGATCTCCGCCCCCTCACCGTCGACGCGCATGTGCAGCTCGTCCCAGATTCGATCGTCGGACCAGTTGTCCACGGAGTCGTCCGGATCGACCTGAAGGTAATGACGCTGTACCTCGGGCGTCCGTGTGCTGATCAGCGCAAACCCGCGCTCATGGTTGGCATAGATCAGTTCTTCGGACGACGGCGGCGCCTCGGCCAGGATGCCGAACCACGCGAAGGGATACTGGCGGAAATGATCCGTTCGGATCGACGGTTCGGGAATCAGCTTTCGCGTTCCGGTGCGTGAACCGTCGCAACCGGCCACCAGGGCGCACTCAAGCTTCTGATCATTTCCGTCCGAGTCGACAAAAGTGATACTCGGGCGATCCGATTCGTGATCGTGTACTTGCGCGTCGGACACTCCGAATCGAATGTCCCCGCCGTCAGCGAGACGCCGCGCGATCAGATCCTTGAGCACCTCGTGTTGCGGATACACCGTGACTGCTCGCCCGTCGGTCAGTTCGTCGAACGCGATTCGGTGCCCTCGTCCACCGAATCGCAACTCGATTCCGTGATGTTCGAGGCCCTCCCGCTTCAGTCGATCACCGAGTCCGGTCTCGACCATGAGATCAACCGTGTTCTGTTCGAGCACGCCGGCACGAATGGTGCCTTCTACCTCTTCGCGGGTGCGGCATTCCAGGACAACCGAATCGATTCCCTTCAGATGCAACAGATGCGAGAGCATCAACCCGGCGGGACCACCACCGACGATTCCGACCTGGGTGCGTGAAGAAGACATACAGAGAGCTCCTGAGGTGAGTGACGATTGAGACCACCCTCGACCACGATCACTCCTCTGAACAGCTGCAATTTCACTCAGTGAAAGACCGAAACGAGCTATCGAAACCCACCGCTACCAAGCCCGCGTGATATTCCACGGGCGGCCGCGACCAACGCCGGCAGTAAAGGAGCCGGATCCTGCTCCACCGGAACAACTGTCGAGACCGCTGCCACGACACTGCCCCCGGCTTCGCGGACAGGAGCGGCGACGGCAAGGGTTCCGACGTTCAGATACTCACGACAGACCACGAATCCGGCGCGCCTGATCTCGTCGAGAGTTGCTCGCAAAATCCGCTCGGAAGTAATGGTTTTGGGAGTGAACGACTCGAGGCCGGCGCGAAGGACGTCGTCGAGAAGCTCGGTTCCGCCGTGAGCGAGGAGAATCAATCCACCGCTGGACGCGTGCAACGGCAATCTTCCGCCGGCACGGCCGACCACGGTGACGGCGCTACGCGAGGACAAGCGCTCGAGGTACAGAGCCTCGGTGCCCTCACGAACGACCAACTGCACGTTCTCTCGGGTGACCTCGTACAGGTCCTCGAGGAACGGCAACGCCACCTGCCGTAGGCCGTGAGCGCCGGGAGCAAGAGCGCCGATCTCCCACAACCGGACTCCGACCTGGTACTTGCCGTCACTCCGACGCTCGAGTGCGCCCTCAGCCACCAACTGCCCACACAGTCGGTGGACGGTGGGCAGAGGCAAGCCGCTGCGACGACTGATCTCCGACTGCGTCAACCGCGGCGATTTCGCGTCGAAGGCACCGAGCACGATAAATGCCCGGCCGATCAACGAACGCTCGCCTGATGCCATTCACACAGTGTGACTGACATCAGGCGAAACGTGTTCAGGCGGTGCGGAGCTACGCGGAGTGCGCCAACTCCGGTTCGCGTTCGGTCACCGGCGGCGTGGCCTCGATCTTCATCGGCTCCTGCGCGTAGTGGAAGTGCGGACGACGGTGACCGATGAACGAACCG
Organism: Rhodococcus sp. MH15; assembly: GCF_019266045.1. NCBI lineage: Bacteria > Bacillati > Actinomycetota > Actinomycetes > Mycobacteriales > Nocardiaceae > Rhodococcus > Rhodococcus sp. MH15. The sequence continues at coordinate 198,283 of NZ_LPNP01000080.1, read as the reverse complement.
AACCACGACATCACAGCGACATACCGGTTGCGGAAGCCCACCAGATACATCACGTGCACGGCCAGCCACATGAACCAGGCGATCGTGCCCTTGAACTCGACCTTGCGGACGCGACACACAGCGCTGAATCGGCTGATGATCGACATGCTGCCCTTGTCGAAGTACTTGAAAGGCGTTCCGGCCTTGACCTTTCCGTTCACAGTCTTCGCTGCATGACGGCCACCCTGCATTGCAACGGGCGACTGACCCGGCAGACCGTTCAGCGAAGTCATGTCGCCGATGGCAAAGACGTTGGCGAACCCGCCGACGGTCAAGTCCGGATTGATGAGCAGACGACCTGCACGGTCACTCTCACAACCGGTCGCCTCGCCGAGCACTGCTGCGAAGTCGTTGGCGCGAACACCGGCCGACCAGATGACGGTCTCGGCGTCGATGCGCTTCTCTTCCTTGGTCTTTGCCGAAGAGACGGTGACACCGTGCTCGTCGATGGCGGTGACCATAGTGTTGAGAACAACCTCAACACCCGACTTCTCGAGCGAGGCCTGTGTGTACTCACTGAGCTTGCCGCCGAAGGCCGGAAGCGCAACGCCCGCGCCCTCGACCATGGTGACCGTGACCTCGTCGGCGCTGATGTTGTTGATGGACTTGGCGAAGTAGCGACGCGCCAGTTCCTTGATCTGTCCGGCGAGCTCGACGCCGGTCGCGCCTGCACCGACGACAACGAAGCTGAGCAGGTTGCGGCGAACCAGCGCGTCGTTGGTGGTGTGAGCCTCTTCGAAGCAACGCAGGATCTGCTTACGCAGGACCTCGGCATCCTCGACGGTCTTGAGCTTGTAGGTGACCTTTTCGAACTCGTCATGACCGAAGTACGCCTGGGTGGCACCGGTGGCTGCGATGAGCGAGCGGCATCCGAGAGTGTGGCGGGTGCCCGAAGCCTCGTAGACGACGGTGTTCTCTTCGGCGTTGACCTCGACGACGCGACCGAGACGCACGTCGGCGTTGGGGTACTTCTGCAGGATCGTGCGGATGGGCGGAGCAACTTCGCCTGCCGACAGAACGCCCGTCGCCACCTGGTAGAGCAGCGGCTGGAAGAGGTGCTCGGTGGTGGCGGAGATGAGGACGAACGGCGTCTTGGACTTCGCGAGGGTCTTGGCCGCGGCGAGGGCTCCGAATCCCGAACCGACGATGACTACCTGAGTCTGCTCGTGTCCAGTCGCGTCGATGTCAGCGCGACCCGCAGCTGTTCTATCCACAACAAATCTCCTCAACCAAATTGAAAGTATGACTATTACGGTATGGACTGATCATGGGTCGGGTCCAGCTAGCTGGAGTATTCGCAAGACTGTTATCTCGATTGCTCATAAGTAAGCTGTCCTCATGGACTTCCGCCAACTCAAGTACTTCCTCGTCGTGAGCGAGGAACTGAGCTTCAGTCGCGCTGCCGAGCGCTGCTTCATCTCGCAGTCGGCGATCAGCCATCAGGTCGCCCGACTGGAGAAGGAGCTTGGCGCGACACTCTTCGAACGCTCGACCCGAGCCGTTCGCCTTGCCCCGGCAGGATCGCGACTCGTGCCCATCGCGCAGCAAGTCCTCAGCCTCGAAACGATGGCCTACTCCGTCGCACGCGACCCACGAGCCCGGATCCGGATCACCGGAAACATGAGCTTCGCCGCTCAGACGCTGGACGCCATCGCACACGTGCGCGAACTTCATCCGGACCTGGACGTCGAGTTCGTCATCAAGAGTTTTGCCCACCGCATGGACGCCGTGGCCTCCGGTGACGCCGACATCGCGCTGATTCGCGGCGGCGTCGACCGCCCCGGACTCGAACCCTTGGATCTCGGCGTCGAAGATCTGCTGGTCGTAATGTCGAGCCGGCACCCCCTGGCCGGCCAGCAAAGCGTCGACCTCAATGATCTGGCCGCATACCCCCTGCTCCTGCCGCCGCGCCAAAGCCAGGTGCTCATTCACAAGGTGGTCGAGGACGCGTTCCGCGAGATAGATCGACGCGTCCAACTGGGCCCAGCAATTCCGAGCGATCACACAGCCACGCTGGACGTGATCACCAACCCGCGCGCCTGGACCCTGCTGTATTCGATCACCGCAGGCGAATCTCCACGCGCCGGCATCAGCTTCATGCGAGAATCGAACGGCCGCTTGCGAATTCCCGTCTCGGGAGTGACCCGCAGCGGCGCCACCCACTCGACCGAGTTCGCCGATCTGATCCAAGCGCTCAAGGACGCCATGAATCCGTCTTTCACTGAGTGAAAGTGCGATGGCGATCGACTCCCCTCACGGAGCAACGTGGTCCACAACCATGTGATGCGGCGCGCGGTTGCATCCCTTTACCGAGGAGCGGCCATGACGCGTTTGCTGAGCGAACCTGTGTGGGAATCGAAGATCTTCGACGGCGAATGGGTTCGCGGTAGCGCCGACGATCGTATTGTCGTCGAGCCGGCCACCGGCAAGCAGTTGACGACGGTCGGCATGGCAACACCAGACGACGTGGCAGCCGCTGCAACAAAAGCTACTGCCGCTCAGAAGGATTGGGCAGCAAGGCCGTACACCGAACGAGCCGCCGTTCTACGCCGCGCCGGTCAACTGTTCGAGCGGTACGCCGACGAAATCGGCGAATGGGTAATCCGCGAGGCCGGCAGCATTCCCGCCAAAGCCGGACTGGAAACCCACACCGCTGCCGAAGAGTGCTACAACGCAGCAGCTTTGGCCGCACACCCCATCGGCGAGGTGCTGCGCTCGGAGCAACCGCGGCTGAGCTTCTCTCGTCGCGTCCCCGTCGGCACCGTCGGCGTCATCGCACCGTTCAACTTCCCGATCATTCTGTCGATCCGTGCAGTCGCTCCCGCACTGGCACTGGGCAATTCGGTGATCCTCAAGCCTGATCCGCGCACGGCGATCTGTGGCGGTGTGGTTCTTGCCCGCATCTTCGAAGAAGCCGGTTTGCCTGCCGGAGTGTTCGGCATGCTGCCGGGTGGCGCTGACGCCGGTGAGGCAATCGTGGTTCATCCGAGCGTTCGCGTCATCGCATTCACCGGGTCGACCCGGGCAGGACGCGCTGTCGGTGAACTGGCGGGCCGCCATCTCAAACGAGCACACCTCGAACTCGGGGGAAACAACGCACTGATCGTCATGGACGACGTCGACCTCGAAAAGGCCGCATCTGTAGGCGCTTTCGGATCCTTCATGCACCAGGGGCAGATCTGCATGACCACCGGCCGCCAACTCGTCCACGAAAGTATCGCCGCCGACTACACCGCACTCCTTGCCGAACACGCCGACAAGCTTCCGGTAGGCGACCCGTTCACCGGTCAGGTCGCACTCGGACCCATCATCGACTCCGGACAACGCGACCACATCCACTCCCTGGTCACCGGAAGCATCGCGGCCGGAGCAAAACTGGCGGCCGGCGGCACCTACGAAGATCTCTTCTACCGGCCCACCGTGCTGGCCGACACCCCACTCACCGCGCCGGCATTCGCCGACGAAGTCTTCGGGCCAGTCGCACCGGTCACCTCCTTCGCCACCGTCGAACAGGCCGTCGCCATAGCCAACGATTCCGAGTACGGACTGTCACTGGGCATTCTGACCTCCGACGCCATGCGCGGGCTCGAGCTCGCCCAACAAATCCCCACCGGCCTCGTACACATCAACGATCAGACCGTCGGCGACGAAGCAGTCATCCCGTTCGGCGGTATGGCGTCTTCGGGTAACGGTGGCCGCGTCGGCGGTATCGGCGCAAACCTCGACGCCTTCACCGAAACGCAGTGGGTGACTGCGCAGAGCGCACTCCCGGTCTACCCCTTCTAGTCCGGAACACGCCGAGTTGGTCCTGAATACACCGAACTGACCCCAGGGGCTCACTGACCAGCATTGACGGGATCGATCTCGCGGACTTACCATCCAGAGAAAATTACTTCGGCACATTAAGCAATTTCTCTTGTAATTCCCGAGAAGGACCCACTTGACGAATTCAGTGACGACCGACAGCGCTGCGCAGCCAACGGTCCACGACACCCCGGATGTATCCGTCGTAACATCGCCGCGCCGCGAGGCCGTCATCATCGGGGCGCTCAGCCTGGCCGCGATGATCGTCTCGATGATGCAGACACTGCCCGTCCCGATTTTGGGGCGTATTCAGTCCGATCTGGGCGCATCCGCGGCCGGCATCAGTTGGGTGACGACGGCGACGTTGCTGTCGGCCGCCGTTTTCACTCCCCTGTTGGGCCGCTACGGCGATCAGCACGGCAAGAAGCGCACGCTGGTCGGCGTTCTGGTCGTCATGGTCATCGGTTCGATCGTCGCCGCACTGGCACACAATCTGCCACTTCTCATCCTCGGACGCGTCCTCCAGGGGACCGCCACCGCCATCTTCCCGCTGGCTCTGTCGGTCCTGCGCGAAGAGGTCCGCCCACACAAGCTTCCCGGCGCGATGGCATTGGTCAGCGGAACTCTCGCATTCGGCAGCGGGCTCGCCCTCGTAGCCACCGGACTTCTCACATCGGCTCCGGATGCCGACTACCGCAATGCCTTCTGGATGGCCACCGGGTTCGCGTTGCTTGCCCTCGTCGCCGTCATCACGCTGGTTCCGGCAACCAAGCACAAGAGCGGCGGGCGCGTCGACGTCATCGGCGCGCTGAGCCTGGGCGCTGCACTCCTTCTGCTCCTGTTGTCGATTTCGCAAGGCCACCAATGGGGTTGGTTCTCACCCGTGACCATCGGTGTTTTCCTGGGCTCGATCGTGATGTTCGCAGTCTGGGTCTGGATCGAGAAGATCGTCGACGAACCACTGGTCGACATGCGAATGTTCGTCCACCGGCCCGTGATGATGGCGAATCTGGCGGGGGTCATGCTGGGCTTCGGAATGTTCGCCAACTTCCTGGGCATCTCCTATCTCGTGCAGCTTCCCCACGCCCTCACGGGATACGGATTCGACGCCAGCATTCTGCGTGCGTCGGTGGAATTCCTGCTGCCGGGTGCGATTGCCTCGCTGATCGCAGCACCGATCGGTGGGCGGCTCATCAGAGTGCGTGGGCCACGCTTCGTCCTGGGACTCACCGCCATCTGTGGTGCGGTGCCGTTCGCCTGGCTCGCGTACGACCACACGCACACCGCGTCGGTCATCGGTGCCGGCATCGTGATCGGCGCCGCCGTGAGCCTGGGCTACGCGGCCATGCCCGCGATCATCATGTCGAGCGTTCCGCGACACCAGAGTGGAATAGCCAACGGCATCAACTCGATCTCCCGTTCCACCGGCAGCGCCATGGGCAGTGCAGTGGTGACTACGATTCTCGCCTCGATGACCATCGCGAACCTGCCAGAGGGCGTATCCGCTCTGCCCAGCGAATCCGCCTTCACCGTCACCTTCGTCACTGCCGCCGTAGCTTTCGCTCTGGTCGGCCTGGTGGGTTGGTCAGGCCTCCCCAAGAGTGCGTCGACGTCTGTCAACGGCAGCGCGTGAACAGGCCTGCTCCGAACAGCTCCGCATTCACGAGATGCCCATGCGTGTGAGCATTGTGCGAGGATCGGCGGGAGGTAGCAGGTCTCGAAGCTGAGCGGCTCGGCGGTCGGTGAACTGCCGACACGCGTCGTCGTCGGAGAACACCCAGAAGTCCCCACGCGCTATTGCTTCGGTCATGTGCTCGGCGGCATCGAGCGGGTCGAGTCCGGATTCGACGTTCGCCTGTTGCATTGCATCGAAGACAGCGTTTGCCGTGACGTTCGTAGTCGGCGCGTCACGCTGGGCCGCACGAAAGATCTCACTCCGGATCGAGTGTGGAACAACAGCACTGACCTGAATCGGAGAGTCGACCAACGACAGATCTTGGTGCAAGCTCTCGGTCATCGCCAGCACCGCGAACTTACTGACGATGTACGGTCCTTGCACCGCGGCGCTGTTGATCCCGCCGACAGAAGACAGATTGGCCACACACGCCGGCTTACCCACCTTCAACATCAATGGCACGAAAGCACGAAGGCAATAGAAGACGCCGTCGACGTTGATCTCCATCAACCGTCTCCACCGCGCACCACTGACTTCCCACAGCAACCCGGCCGTCTCCACTCCGGCATTGTTGACCAGCAACTCGACGCTGCCGTGACGATCGAACACATTGTCCGCCATCCTCTTCACGGCATCGGCATCCGCTACGTCCACCCCATGGACGTCAGCTCTCCCACCGGCCGCGCGAATGTCCTCGGCGACGAGCGACGCACGCTCCTCGTCGATGTCGGCAACGACCACCGTCATTCCCAGCCGCGCAAGGTGACGGGCGAACCCTGCACCGATACCGGCCCCCGCACCGGTCACGACGGCCGTGCCGGTACCGAACCGGCGTTCAGCGTGGGACATCTCCACTCCTCGGGTTGTGTCGCCGAAACTATTGCTCGACAAAGACTTCAGATTCCTTCGGGCAGAATGTTGGGATTGCACCACGTCGGTGGCTCACGTCTGGGCATCAGCCCTTGCCCGTCGAGCGCCTTCACGACCAGATCCTGATACCAGGGAAAATGAAGACTGAAGGCTACAAGGCCGGTCCGCTCGGCCGCGGGAAGAGAACACATGGCCAGTACCGTCTCGGCAAGATACTCGACGGGCTCGGTTTCGTATCCATCCGGAATGAGTGCGTCGGCGCCGGGAGTCGAGATCGCAGTGGAAGGCCCCACCGAGTTGACCGCGATATTGTCGTCCAGCACCTCCGCGGCGAGGCCCTGTGTGAACCTGTGCAGTGCTGCCTTCATCGACGCGTAAATCACGTCACCCGACGTCTTGTTGTAGTCGCGGAAGGGCCTGATCGGATTCAGTCCCGTCGAGGAACCGATGTTCACGATCCAGCCTGCGCCGCGCTCTCGCATGTAGGGGATGGCTGCCTTCGACAGGGCGAACGGCGCGCGAATGTAGTGGTCGAGGGTCCGATCGAACGTCGCCAGCGACATCTTCTCGATCGGCGCGTAGTCGGCAAACCCGGCATTGTTCACGAGGATGTCGATACCTCCGGTCCGCGAGACGACCTTCTCGATCAATCCGTCGCGAGCCTCGGAATCCTCGAGATCGGCCGGAATGGCAAGTGCACGACCGTGTTGCGACTCGATCATCTCGACGGTCTCGGACAACGTACCGCCGATGACGACATTACTGTCGGCACGGACTGCCGCGGTAGGCCGAGCCGACCGTGCGGTGACGACCACGGTTGCCCCCTCTGCCGCCAGTCGCCTGGCGATCGCCCTGCCGATGCCTCGACTGCTCCCGGTCACCAGCGCGGTCTTCCCTACCAGCGAGTGATTCAACTGCTCCTCCAAGGCTCTTCCACTTCACGACATCGAACACATGACGTATGTGTTCGACCTGAGTTCGACTGCATTTCACGCAATCGTTGTCCGCCATGTTGCATCATCCGATTCTGTTGCACAGCAACGATTCCCGCCTGACGGGAGGTGTCGAAATGCCGGGCACATGACCAAATCCGCTATCTCCCGCTGTGTGAGATCGAAAGCATCACAACGGGTTAGGGGAAAGTAATCTTCACCAATGACAGATGAAACGCTCTACGTGATCGATCGGATAGTCACGAAACCGGGATGCGGTCGACAGTTCGTCGACGCGCTACTCGACCAGTATTTGCCGAGTGCACAGCGTCGCGGCATGACACTCGCCGACGTACTCGTCAGCCCTCCGTTGTGGTGCGATCAAGACCCGAACACCTTGACCGTCACCTGGACGGTCGACGGCACGGCCGGCTGGTGGTCGATGACGCGCCAGGGCCGCAGAGACTCCACCCTCAGGCAGTGGTGGGATGCAATGGCTCCGCTCATAATCGAACGGAGTCGCTCCATGGCCGCCGCAGCAAAGGACATCGAAGGACTGAGCAATGTATAACGTGACAAGAGTCGTGCACGCCGCCAACGGGGCGGGCGCCGACGAGTGGACCGCTGCAGTGAAGAACATTGCCGCAGTTGCCGAATCGTCGAACGCGCTGCGTCATCTCGTATGTACGACACTTCCCGGCGTCATCAACGGCGGAGATCTGATCGTCCATCTTCAGTTCGAAGACGAGATGGCTTGGCAGACAGCCCGAGATGCGGTCGACGACAGCCTGCGCTGCGCCGCCGTCGACCACTTCCACGGTGCCGAGTACTCGTCCGGGACCACGGGACGTTCCGGCGCCGAAGCCGCCGGTCAGGTGTACCGAGCGCTGTTCATCCGGATATCCCCCAGCACACCCCAGGACGTACTCGAGGAATTCGAACGGGATCTGCTCAGGATGCCTACCCATATCTCGTCGATCTGCGCCTGGCGTCTCAGCCGAGTCGACGCAGCGACCGGGCACACACCATGGACTCATGTCTGGGAGCAGGAGTTCACCGACCTCGGCTCACTGCAGACCCAGTACCTCGATCATCCGATTCACTGGGCAGTGGTGGACCGGTGGTTCGACCCCGAATGTCCCGAGGCAGTGGTCCACGACAGAATCTGTCACACGTTCGGCAATCTCACCGAGAGACTCCTGACAGTGAAGTGATCTGCCTACTCGCTACCGAGCGCCTCGCGCGTCATCGCCCAAAGCTTCTGTCGCGCAGGCTCGGTCAGTGACAAAGACGGGATAGTGAGGAAGCCGTGGAACAATCCTTCGAAGCGATGATGGCGCACCGAAACGCCAGCCGTCGCGAGCATCTGCGCATACGCGTCACCTGACGAACACGGCGGATCGAGTTCGGCTGTCACGACGACAGCAGACGGAAGACCGGCGAGCGTCTCCGCACGCGTAGGAATCACACGGGCGTCGTCGCGACCTTCAGGCGCGTACTGCTGCCAGTACCATTCCATCGCTGCGGTGGTGTTGTAGTGACCCGTGCCGTAGAGCCGATACGACTCGGTTTCGAAGTCGTCGTCGATCACGGGGTAGATGAGAACCTGAAGGGCGATTTCCGGACCACCCCGATCCCGAGCGGCAATAGCCACGGTCGCCGCGAGGTTCCCTCCCGCACTGTCGCCCACAAGTGCGATTTTACCTGCGTCGGAACCGTATTCGGCAGCATGCTCGCTGGCCCACGCCACCGCGGCGTAGACGTCGTCGTGGGCTGCCGGTGCCGGATGCTCCGGCGCCAACCGATAGTCGACGGCAACCACTACTGCGCCGACTCCCTGCGCCATCGATCGACAGAATTCGTCGTGACTGTCCAGATCGCAGAACACGAAACCGCCCCCGTGAGCGAAGACCACGAGAGGAACGTCGTTCGAGGTTCCATGCGGACGAAAGACGCGAATTGCCAGATCTCCACCGGGACCGTCGATTACGTGATTCTCGACTGAAAGCATGTCGGGAAGACCCGTCAGCGGCGCACGTCGGTTCCGAATCAGAGTTCGTAGCTCCGACGGCGGGACACTGGTGACATCCGGGAATCCAGCGTTGAGGGTTGCAAGCATCGTGGTGACTTCCGCTTGAATCGTCATATCGTCTCCTGGTCTCTCAGCCCGGCGGGTGGCGCTACGTCTGCGCCGGCATCCGCGTTTGTCCACTTGGCGTGTGATCACGTCAACGTAGATCGCCCACCACCAAGCAAGGAACCCGCTCTCCCGATCAGTGGTCCGTTTCCGCCGACGAGCACCGGAGGCGTCCGATCCACAGGGTGGCCTTCTTCACAAAGCAGAAAAAACATGTCATCATTCCTAATCGAAATAGCCTTGTCCAGGGCAGTTGTCCAACTTGACTACGGGATAGCAGAGGGAACACATGTCGCTCCAGCTCGAGGTCGATCCCGCAACGCCGAACGCCTTCCTCGACCGAGTCTCTCTGCTACTGGATGCGTTCGGCGGTCGAGATCGTCTCACCCTCGCCGAGATTGTCCGACGAACCGGGCTTCCAAGGTCTTCAGCCCACCGCATACTCGACCATCTGGTCCAACTTCGGTGGCTGCACCGCAGCGGCCGCGATTACACGCTCGGGTTGCGGCTCGTGGAACTCGGCTCGTTGGCCGTGTACCAGGACAGACTTCACTCAGCTGCGCATCCGCACCTGTACGAATTGCACCGGCGTACCGGACTGATCGTCGAGATGACGATTCTCGACGGCTCAAATGTGGTGTGCCGCGCCCACATGGCAGGTCGTTTCGCCAGCATGATTCCGAATCGGATCGGTTTCAGCACGCGCGCAGACGGAACTCTCGTCGGCAGGGTCCTCCACACCTTCAACAACGAGCGAGGAGAGGCGGCCGACGAGGTCCGAAAAACCGGCGTGGGATACGGCCGTGACACGCCGATCGACGGATTCGGCACGATCGCCACTCCGATCGGCCCGATCGGCGTCGCGACCTCCGCGCTGTCGATCTGCGGACCGCTCCGACAAATGCCGCTCGACGAGCGGAACTCGCCTCTCACCGGGCTTCTTCGGGAAACAGCCGCTTCCCTGTGGCGAAATGCGGGCGTCCGGACCACCGAAAGCATGCGAGCTCAGTAGGCACGAAGACTAGGCACGAAGACTAGGCACGAAGACCAAGCACGAAGACCAAGCTCGAAGACTGGGCACGAAAACCTCGACAGCACAATTCTATTGGCGTGGGGCAGAATCTGGAGAGTTGTACCTCCGCACGCTCAGATCAACTTCCAACTACCGGCATTGACGGGCTGCGGCAAGCCGAGAGCGTTGGCGTCGCCTTGCGCGAATCGAGCGGCGGCCTCATCGATGTCATCGAGCAACTGAGCGGCGAGGTCGATCTCCATCTGAAAATGGCGGCCTATCCATCGCAGACTCATCTCGGTAAATGCCCAGGCGGGTTCATTCTCCGAGTTATCGGCGTGTTCGATTGCCTTGAGCTTCTTTGCCTCGAGGTTGTCGATGTGATCGAGCACTATCGACTTGAGCTGATCGGGGTCGTTGAGGTGGCCGACCCACAGTCTCAACATCACTCCATGTTTGAGAACGGGGGTTTCGATCTCCGATCGGCGTGACCATGATCTGAGAGCCTCGATACCGGATTCGGTTATCGTGAACACTCGTCGACGACGCCCACCCGATTCCGAAACCTCCCGCGAACTGACGAATCCCAGCGTTTCCAGCTTTTTGAGCTCGGTATAGACCTGGCTCACCGACGGGCTCCAGTAATAGAACCCGATGCTCCAGTCGGCCCAGCTTTTCAGATCGCTGCCACTGAGTTCTTCTCCGAATGTGAGCATTCCCAGCACTGCCCAACTTGTCGCGGGCAATGCCGGGTAACACGCAGTTGCGGGATCAGGCACCGGCCCAGACTAACAAGACGTCGACCATCTGACACCGACTTGCCCACCGAGTGGTCTGTTCACGAATTCGTGCAATCAGAAAAGGTTCAATCGCAGTTCGGAGACACCGCGGATAAAGGCCGTGCCACCCCACGTCACTCCACCGTCGACGAGCTCGGTCTTCGGCGCTTTGTCGATCAACGCATTCAGGATGGTCTTGATCTCCAGCCGGGCCAACCACGCACCGAGGCAAGCGTGCGCACCGTGACCGAACGTGATGTGGTCCCGGACATTTGACCTCGACCAGTCCAATCTGTCCGCGTTCGGACCGAATCGAGTTTCATCGCGGTTTGCCGACGCCAGCCACGTCACAATGTGATTTCCGGCCGGAATCACCGCATCTCCCACCGCGTAATCCTCGGGAGCAATGCGAATCATCAACTGCGCCGTCGGCTCATAGCGCAGGACTTCTTCTACCGCGTGATCGAGCAGTGCCCTGTCGTCGACGAGTCGTTCCCACTGATCACGATGGCCCATAAGTGCATTCATGGTGAGACCGACCTGATTGACTGTGGTGTCCAGTCCGGCGATGACCAAAGTCTGCACGGTTGCGGCAACTTGATCCGGCCCGATTATCTCGCCTTCGTCGCCGGCGGAGATGAAGTCCGACAGGATGTCGTCGCCAAGATTGTTGCGCTTCCAAGCGATAACGTCCTGAAGGTGTGCCGAGAAATCACGCTGAGCGGAAATGTAGTCGCTGGTCTGCTCGGCAGTCAGAAACGGATCGAGTAGGTTGAGTCCCTTACGGGTCCACTCGAACATCGTATCGGTGTCGGCAGGTACGGGGATACCGAAAATTTCGCAGACAAGGCGAATCGGTAGCGGATGAGCAACTTCCGTCACCAGCTCGATCTCGGAGCCCCGTCCATGATCGGCAAGCAACTCGTCGACGATTTCCTTCGCCCGCGCGTCGTAACGCTTGATTGCCCTGGGCGTGAACGGGCGCGCCAGTAGCTTGCGCAATGCCAGATGGTCCGGCGGATCCAGCTTCGACAACGATGGGCGCAACAAGTAGGCGTCGCTACCACCGGCCGCCTTGATCCGCATATTGCGCGGTGCCTCGAGTGCATACTGTTCCGACGAACTCAGCGACTTGTCCGCCAGTGCGCGTTTCACGTCGTCGTAGGCGAAAAGCATGTATACGCCATTCGAATGCTGTTGTACCGGAGCAACTTCTCGCGCAATCGCGTACCGCGCGTACGGATCGGACAGGAAGCCTGGCTCCGTTGGATCGACCAATCCCGTTCTGAGCCAATCCGTTGTGTCATGAACCGCACGCTCCGAACCCACCGGCGAAGTCATAGTCAACCTCTCGTCCTCGACAAAATCACTCACACAAGATCTGGCAGATCATTGACGCCCTCGTAAAAATCCACAGCCGAATACCACTGGTGACGAGCGTCAGCGCTGCGCTGAACTGAACTGCGCAGAGCTTCACAGTCGGACTACGAGGCAACCAACAAACCGCCCGCTGTATGGGAAATGAAGTCGCGCTCCGGACGTCGGGTTGCCACATTCTCACTGAGCGGGCGGGAAGGTGCGCTCCTTGCTGCTCGAGGACAGAATTCCCAGACGTCTTCGCCGTGAATCAGTAAGGCGGCGAGATCAATTCCGGGCAATCGTCCCGAGAAGTGATGCGAACCGGTGTCGAAGCAGATTGGAAATTGCGCATGACCGAATATGTGAACCGCGCTGTGCGAGTCGTTCGAGCTCCCCGCGGCTTGCCTGTCGTAGAAGATTTTCGGATCGACGAGGTTCCGATCCGGCCGCCCGCGGACGGCGAAGTTCTGTTCCGCGCCCACTATCTTTCGATCGATCCGGCGATACGAAGACGCCTACCGTCCACCAGCTCTGCCCCCGGGCCGTTGGGAGCTGTTGCCGGTATCGGCGACGTCGTCTTGGCTGGAGTAGTGCCTGCGCACTCCGGTTTGGACGGCATCGCAGTCGGCGAAGTGATTTCTTCGCGGCATCCTGACTTTGCGGCAGGTGATTTGGTTCGAGGCGGCACGCACTGGCAGGTTTATCACACAATCAAAGGCGCTGCCCTGGACCGCATACCGAGGGAGAATCGAGCTTCCCTAGGAGATGAACTCGGAATTCTAGGACAGCCAGGATTTGTCGCACACTGCGGAATGCGGTTGGTCGCCGACGTCCGAGAGCGAGACACAGTCGTGGTTTCGGCGGCCGGCGGAGCAGTCGGCATGGTTGCAGGCCAAATCGCGAAGCTGGCGGGCGCCCGGGTGATCGGAATCGCCGGGGGTGAGAAGACCGAATACGTTGTGGAGGAATTGGGGTTCGACGCCTGCATAGATAGGAAGACGGCGAACATCGGCGAGCAGTTGGACGAATTGTGTCCGAAGGGCGTCGACGTCTATTTCGACAACGTCGGAGGCTCGATCACGCGAGCGGTTTTCGATCGCATGGCCGATTTCGGAAGGGTCGTCGTGTGCGGAATGATCAGCGAATACAACCAGGATGAAAGCGAAGTCGGGCCTCCCCTACGCCCTGTACTACGCAAACGTCTACGCATCGAAGGGTTCGTCTGCTACGACCACTACGACCGGTACCCGGAGTACCGGGCGTGGGCGTCCGCTCGAATCGCCGAAGGTGGACTGCGCTACCGCAACGATGTCACCGAGGGCATCGAAAATGCCCCAGCGGCCTTGATCGGGCAGCTTTCGGGCCACAACCGGGGGAAGCAGTTGGTGATGATTTGACAAAGGGAGACCACACGTCGTTGTGTGGTCTCCCTTTTCGATTCGTTCAGCCGATCAGGCGTCAGCCTCTGGGCCGAGCATCTACCTTGTCGTCATCGTCGTCGCGCTCGCCGGTTGCGAGCTGGACGCCGGATTTCTCGATGCTGCCGTCAGCACCTGACTTCTCGAGGTCGATCGGTGCATCACCGGTCGCAACCTCTTCGGCCTCAGGCTCTTCCGGTAGCGGCTTCTTGAGACTCAGGATGATCGAGCCTGCCAACACCACGATGATCACCGCGAGGCTGACCAGTGAGGGAATCTCGGGGATCGACGTGCTGATCACCTTGTGGCTGGCCTGCATGATCAGCTTCACGCCGATGAAGGCGAGGATGATCGACAGACCCTTGGACAGGTAGTGGAACTTCTCGAGCAGGCCCGAGAGCAGGAAGTACAGGGCACGCAGACCCAAGATCGCAAACGCGTTGCTGGAGTAGACGATGAATGGATCGTCACTCACTGCCAGCACTGCCGGGACGCTGTCGACTGCGAACACGAGGTCGGCAGCTTCGATGGCGACGACGACGGCGAACAGTGGTGTTGCGACGCGCTTTCCGGCTTCCTTGACGAAGAACTTGGTTCCTGCGTATTCCTCACGGACCGGCATGATCTTGCGCAGCAAGCGAACCGCCAGCGAGGTTCCCGGATCGAAGTTCTCGTCGTCGTCCTTGAGCAGCTTGTAGGCGCTGTAGAGCAGGATGGCGGCGAAGACGAACAGAACGGCCGTGAACTTGCTGACCACGGCAACGCCGGCGGCGAGGAAGATACCGCGGAAGATCAGGGCGCCGATGACACCGAAGAACAACACGCGGTGCTGGTATTCACGGGGCACCTTGAAGTAACCGAAGATCAGGGCGAACACGAAGAGGTTGTCGACGGAGAGGCTCTTCTCCAACAGCCAGGCCGTGGTGAATTCGACGCCCGAGTTCACCCCCAAGGTCAGGGTGACGACCACCGCGAATACGAGAGACAAACCGACCCAGAGTGCACTCCACCAGGCCGCTTCCTTGAAGCCGATGACGTGCGCGCCGCGGTGGGCGAGCAGGTCGATGAGCAACATGACGACGATGACTGCGGCGAACGCGGCCCACGCCCACATGGGAACGTTCATCGCTGACCACCTACCCGAATGGCACTGATGACTGCGGTCACGGGGAGCTCCTTCACTGGGTTCGGACGGCCGTCTCGCCGTCTTCTCCAGTGTTCCTTGCCGACTTCTATCCATCCCGGTCGAAATATCGACGACTTTCACACCTGAAGTTGCCGAAACCATGCAATCTGAGGGTGTTGCGTCCGAAACCGCCGCTGGACGGCATCTTGTTCTAGCCTGGCAAGCATGAGCACCTCGTTGTACTACTCCGCCGTCCGCACCACACCGCTGACCGACGACGAGAAGGCCGAAGTCGACCGACTCATCGCCGTCCACAACGACGAATTTCCGTTCGACTACGAGGTCCTGGACCTCTATCCGTCGGATATCCCCAACACTCTGCTCAACGGTTCGACAAAGATCTCGAGCGACCCGACCGAGGTAATCCCTTCGCTCGTCTACTGGTTCAACGCTCTGACCGAACTCCGGCGAGCGGTGCCCGACGCAGACTGGGACGTTTCACTCGACGACACCCCCGCCGATTGGGATGACAGCTCCGGCTATTCGCTCCCCGGGCTCGACGACATGCAGTAGCGAGTCACGGGTTCGCCAGGAGGGCGGCTCCGTAGCTCTCCAGCGCGATGAGCGCCAACTCTGTTGGCAGCCGACGCTGGTCCACGCTGCGGTCTAACAGCTTTTCGGCCTGATCGAGTCGATACCGCACGGTGTTCTTGTGCAGACCGAGCGCCACGGCGGTAGCGGCTGCAGTGCAATTGTTCTCGTAATAGCCCCGAACGGTGCCACGGATACGCGTCGTGACACCGTCCGCGCCGGCGAGGCCTTTCAATTCCCGAGCCACCAACGCACGCAGTTCGTCCAGATCTTCGGTGAGCAGACAGGGAACCTGAACATCTTCGTAGACGGTGACCCCCGGCGAACCCGTCGAACGGACCGCGATGCGCTGCGCGGCGAGAGCCTCGCGGTGACTGCGCGCGAATCCTTCCATTCCGTAACCGCTGGCCCCCACCGCGACACGGAGATCCGAATTCCGAGCACGATCGAGCGCCGCCCACTCATGGTCGTCGAAATGCGCGACCCACGACCACACCTCGCGCGCCCCCGAAGGCAGCGTCAGCACGCGCTCGGCATTCGACTCGTCCACAAAGGAACGCGCATACGAGTCCAATCGGGCCAATACGTCGGCGGCCGGATCGGTGTCGTCCGTCCAGAGAACAAACGCAGTGTGGTGGCGCCGCATCGGGTAGTCGAGAATCTGCGACACCTCATCGGAGTGAAGTGCTTCGCCTGCGACAATCGCGTGCACCGTCTCGGACCGACGCGCAAAAGCGCCGCGCGCCAAGCTCTCACGCTCCTTCGCATACGTTGCCACCAACAATTCGGTGGTCACTTCCAGCCATCTCATCGCCGAACCCCACACTCGGACCAGAAGTGCGCGCTTGAGTTCCGGACCGATCGGGAGTGCTTCTATCGACTCGTCGACGAAGCCCAGCATCGCGAGGCGTCCGGCACCGTAGATCTTGAGCAGGACTCGAAGATCCATACCGCGCCTAGCGACGGTGAGTGCAAGCGCAACCGACTCCGGCGGCGGCGTGACCTCCTGGGAACCGCCCGCGATCGCGGCCACGATGACGCGAAGCTGCGCCGCAGTGCTCGCATCCACATCGCGTCGTAGCTCCCGATCACCCGCCACTTCAGGATTGGCCACCGCAATGGCGTCGTCGATGCGTTGAACGAAACCGTCGATCACCTCCGGCTGGAGATAGATGGGCGCGAGATTTGCAATCCAGCCGTCCAACTCCGATGTGTCCATGGCGCCTCCCTGACTTGTCACCCTGATTGTGACTTAGTCACAAATCTACCGTCTCGCTTCGGCCAAGAAGCCCTAGCAACCCGGTTTCGACTGGTCCACAATCACATCTCACTGCAGATTCATCTCACTGCAACCAACCCCTATCTTTGGAGACGCTGGAGTAAATGAACAAACCTTTCGACGGTCAGGTAGTGGTCATCACCGGCGGCGCCCGGGGCATCGGATACGCCACCGCGAAGCGGCTGATCAGCCTGGGTGCGACGGTCGCGATCGGCGACATCGACGAAGCCACTCTCGCGCGAGCAGCCAAGGATTTGGGCATCCGCACGTTCGGGCGCCTCGACGTCACCGACCCCGCCTCGTTCTTCGACTTCCTCGACACCGTCGAAGGTGAACTCGGCCCGATCGACGTGCTGGTCAACAATGCGGGCATCATGCCGGTCGGACGGATCGTCGACGAGGACGACTCCGTGACCAGACGCATCATCGAGATCGACGTCCTCGGCGTGATCACGGGAACCAAGCTCGCATTGCGACGGATGCTTCCGCGCGGACGTGGACACGTCATCAATATCGCTTCGCTTGCAGGCGAACTCCCGTGCCCCGGTTTGTCGACGTACTGCGGCGCCAAGCATGCGGTGTTGGGCTTCACCGATTCTGTCCGCAAGGAAGTTCGTGGCACCGGAGTTCACATCTCGTCCGTGCTGCCGACGCTCACCAACACCCAACTCACCTCGGGCACTTCGGGCATGAAGGGATTCCGAGAGGTTCAGCCGGAGGAAATCGCCGAAGCCGTCGTCGGCTTGATCACCAAACCGCGCCCACGCGTACGCATTACGCGGGTGTCCGGGCTGCTCGTGCAGGCACAGGGCTTCTTCCCCCGGCGGCCGTACGAGGCATTGAGCCGACTGTTCGGCGTCGAGACGCAGTTTCTCGGCGACGTCGACACCGCGGCACGTGCTGCCTACGAAGAACGCGCCCGCGCAAGCTGATCAGGTCAGCTCGGTGGCCGGCCAGTCGAGCAGCTTCGCACCCAGTACGGCAGCGTGGAGTGCGAAGCTGTCGTTGGGATCGTTGACGTTCTGACCGGTGAGTTCACGGATGCGGTCCAACCGGTACGTCACGGCGCGGACGGACAAATGTAGGTCTCGGGCGGTCTTAGCCGTATTGCCGCCGGCGGAAAAGTACGCGAGCAGTGTGTCGATCATCGGTCCAGCGCCACCACGCGCCTCGAGCAGCGGCGTGAGAAGGGTGCGGATCAGGTCGGTGACCGCCGGTCTGTCGTTGACCAGAACCCGGTAGACCAGCAGGTCACGAGCATCGATGATCGGTGCGGTCAACGACAGGCGCTGCGCCAGGTCCAGTGCGTCCAGCGCCTCCCGGTACGACGCCACCACGCCCGAAGCGGTGGTTCGAGGGCGCCCGACAGCGATCTGCCACGTGCCGTCCAAAGGACGCCGCTGCAACTGCACTCGCCCATCGTCATCGGTCCCCGGTCCGAGAGCCGAACGAATCCCTGCCAGCACGTGGTCGACGGCATCGCGATCCGGCGCCGCGAAAACGACCACCAGTTTGCCGCTCTTGCTGGCGACCAACGCGTCGGCGTCACCCTTGCTACCCAGAACGGCACGTTCGACGGCGCGCACCAAAGGGTTGTCGTCGGTGAACTCACGGGCGGCGGTCACTACCGCCACGGCATGCGGACCACTGAGGTGGAGACCGAATCCTGAAGCGCGATCCAACAATCCGACGACGTCAGCGCCGCCGGTCAACAAGTCGTCGACGAACTCGCGGCGTGCCGATACCTGCGAGCGGACCAGAGAACGTCTGGCCAACTGAAACCCTTCGGCCAGTTCGGCGACGGCATCGTCGACGGCACGCAGCATCACTTCGCCGGCCGCGACGACGGCGTTCGGATCCGATTGTGCCGCAATAACAGCAGGCAGTTCACGCCACAGACGCCAGGCCGAGGAGAGATACAGATCGAGCAGGGCTCGCAGGGCGACACCCTGCTGCGCTGCTTCTTCCCCGCGAGCGCGGAAGCGGTGCAGCTGACGACGCTGCAGCGGCTTCCCCTCGCATACGGCGACACTGAGCACGTACAGGAAATCACCCAGCAGTTCGACGGGTAGGCCACCGGCGTCATCGGCCCCCGCCGCGGCAACCCGGCGTATGGCGTCGTCAGGTACCCCGGTTCGGCTCACCCTCGCATTCTCTCACTGCCGGCAGCATTGCCTGGCGTCACGAAAGGCGCATCGAACCCGTGTCGATGTACCGCTGATGGAACGAGAATGCCTCGCCCAGGATGTGCGGCGTCTGCCCCGCACCCGGTTGAGCGTCGGCGCGAGCGATGTAATCGTGGAGCAGTGGCCGGAACTCCGGGTGAGCACACTTGTCGACGATCAGGCGCGCGCGTCGCCGCGGCGACAGACCGCGCAGATCCGCCAACCCCTGCTCGGTCACCAACACCTGAGTGTCGTGCTCGGTGTGGTCGACGTGCGGAACCATCGGCACGATCGCCGAGATCTCACCGCCGCGGGCCGTCGACGGGCTCAGGAACATGGACACGTAGCCGTTGCGGGCGAAGTCCCCCGAGCCGCCGATTCCGTTCATGATCTTCGTCCCCATGACGTGCGTCGAGTTCACGTTGCCGTAGATGTCGGCCTCGAGCATGCCGTTCATGGCGATGATTCCGAGCCTGCGCACCACCTCCGGGTGGTTGCTGATCTCCTGCGGACGGAGAGTGATGTGGTGGCGGTAGAAGTCGATGTTCGCGGTCAGTTCTTCGATGCCCTCTTCGGTGAGCGCCAAAGCCGTCGAAGACGCATGCGCGACCGTTCCGTCCTTGATCAGCTTCAGCATCCCGTCCTGGATGACCTCGGAGTAGCAGGTGAGGCCGCGATACGGCCCCCGATCGAGCCCTCCGAGCACCGCGTTGGCGACATTGCCGATGCCCGCCTGCAGCGGAAGCAACGTATCGGCCGGCATCCGTCCGGCGCGCACCTCGAAGTCGAAGAATTCCAGGACGTGGCCGGCGATCGCCTCACTGACGGCGTCGGGTGCAGTGAGAGGGCTCGCGCTGTCACGGCAGTTGGTCTCGACAACGGCCACAACCTTCGTGGGATCCACTCGGAACGTGGTCTGGCCGATCCGGTCCTCGACACGAATGATCTCGAGCGGCTTGCGATGCGGCGGCAGCGCGGTGCCGTAATAGACGTCGTGAATACCTTCCATCGCCTCGGGCACCCACGAGTTGACTTCGAGGATGACCCTGTCGGCGACGTCCAGCCAGGTCTTGTTGTTGCCAATCGACGCGGAGGGAATCAACTCCCCTGATTCGGTGATACCGGCGACCTCGACCACCGCGACGTCTACGTTGCCGTAGTAGCCCTCCCACACCTGCTGAGCCACGTGGGAGAGATGGATGTCCACGTAGTCCATACGACCGTCGTTGATCCGGCGACGTGCGGTGGCCTCGGACTGATACGGCATGCGCAGCGCGATTCCGTCGACCTCCGCGAGCAGCCTTTCGGTCTCGGTGGACACAGAAGCGCCGGTCAGGAGATTGATCGTGAAGTTCGATCCGTTGCCGCGGGTCCGGTGAATACGCTCGGCCAGGGCCGGAATGACAACCTTGGGTGTACCGGCGCTCGCGAAACCGCTGATCGCGACGGTGTCGCCCGGGTTGATGAACTTCACGGCGTCGGACGCGGACATCACCTTAGACGCAAACGCTGTGGCGCGAATGCGGTTGGAGGTGGCGTTGTGTCCGGTCTCACCGAAGGTTGAACTCACGGCACCAGGATAAACAGGGCACGTCGAAGCGATTTACGGGGATAACCCAGACAGAATCGCTCCGACGTGCTATGAGCACCGATCAGTTGACGACGCCGTACACGCCTTCGCCGACCAGGCTCGCAATTCGATATTTCTGGATCTTGCCCGACCCTGTCAGTGGGAACGCCTCCGCGCTGAACCACTCCTTGGGCGCCTTGTGGCGCGCCAGTCGCTCGGTGCAGAACTCGACCAGCTCGGCGGCGGTAGGTTGGTCGGACTCGTCCTTCCAGCGGATAACGGCGACAACTCGCTCACCCCACACCTCGTCGGGCACACCCACGACCGCCACGTCGAGAATCTTCGGATGTGTGAAGATCACGGACTCGACCTCACGCGGATAGATGTTCTCACCGCCGCGGATGATCATGTCCTTGAGGCGGCCGGTAACCCGGACGTATCCACGTTCGTCCATCGTCCCCAAATCGCCGGTATGCAACCAACCGTCCTTGTCCACGGTGTCGGCCGAAGCCTCCGGATTACGGAAGTACTCGGTCATGACGAGGTACCCGCGCGCACAGATCTCGCCTTGTTCGCCGAGCGGCACGCTGCCCCCGGTCACGACGTCGGAGATCTTCACCTCGACCTGCGGCAACGCGAGTCCGACCGTCTCCGACTTGTCCTCGGGGGTGTCGGCCGGGCTGGTCTGTGTGATGACGGGGCTGGCCTCGGTTTGTCCGTAGACGATGCTGAACCCCGCCCCGAAGGCCGACTCCACCGTGCTGACGAGTTCGGGCGGGACCGACGACCCGCCGGATACGACCACCGAACAGGCCGAGAAGTCGCGGCTCGCGAAGCTGGCGTCGTTGATCATCGCGATCAGCATCGTCGGCACTCCACTGACCACGTCAGCGTGAAAGCGTTCCGCCGCATCGAGAACCGCAGTCGGATCGAAGTACTGGATCAGGCCGATGGACATTCTTCGCTGCGCGGCGCCGAGAACCAGGATGCCGCACCCGGCGGTGTGGAACAGCGGCATGGCCGACACAACCGAACCCCGCTCAGGGAATCGGCCTCTCCGACTCACAAAATCGGCATTGTTGACCAATCCGCGGTGATGCAACAGAGCACCTTTGGGAACTCCGGTGGTTCCCGACGTGTACTGGATCTGCGCATTGTCGTCAGGCGAGACTTCCGGCAGAGCGCCCCGTTCGCCCGCCCAACCTCGAACCTGGCGATCCCACTCCTCGAAGTTGACTGCGAGAACTTCTTCTCCCGAAATCGAAATCGCCTCGGATGCAACCGCTGCCATATCGCCACCGCGAAACTTTCCGGTGTGGAAGAGCCCCCGAGACTGGGACTGCGACAAGACGTACGCCAGCTCCTCCGCACCCAACGCAGGATTGGCGGTCACCAGAACCATCCCGGCGAGCGCGGCGCCGTATTGCAGAATCATCCATTCCGGAACGTTCGGAGCCCAGACAGTGATCCGATCTCCGCAGTCGAATTGAGACAAGAGGTAGTGCGCACACCCCTCTGCTTCGTCGAGAAGCTCCGCGAAGGTCCACGTGCGATCGGTTTCAGCCGCCCCGGAAAGCGAATGCGATTGCGTCGGAACCACTTCTCTGATTGCAATCAGATTCGGCGAGTCCGCGGCGCACTCTCGCAGCAGCCCACCCACCGTTTGCTCCTCTATCGGGTCAGACACGTCAGCGGGGAAGTACGACGTTTCGAGAACACTGCTCATCTCACATCCACTTTCTATCGAGGAGGGGTGTCGGACGCGGGGAGCGGCCCGCCTCCGTCTGGAATCTTGCGTCCGGAATCGCGGTACTGAACCGCGGCATGGAATCCGTCGCGCTCGGCAAAATCCTTGAACCAGCGCCCCTCCGGGGAGTGACGCGTAATTCCGTCGAACAGGGTTGCCAGTACCTGGGTGCCTTGCAATCCCATGTTGTCGTACGCCTGGTTGATCATCATCTTCTGCATGGCCAACTGATTGAGCGGAACACCGGCGATGCGATCCGCCAACGCTTCCACCGCCGAGTCCAATTCGTCGGCCGGCACCGCTTCGAGCGCCAATCCCCAGTCAGCCGCAGTGACACCGTCAATGGTGTCTCCCGTCAACAGCATTCGCTTGGCACGCTGGGCTCCGAGCCGGTACACCCACATCGCCGTCGTCGGGCAACCCCACACACGCGCAGGCGGGTATCCGATGCGAGCGTCGTCGGCCATGATCAGCATGTCGCAGGACAGCGCGATGTCACTTCCACCGGCAATCGCATATCCCTGAACCTTGCAGATCGTCGGCTTGAGCGATCGCCAGAGCGTGAAGAAGTCGTCGGTGTTCTGCTTCATCCCGCGAAAGTCCTTGATGGGGTCCCAGACCGGGCCCTGGTTCCACTTTCCGTCAAGGTCGCCTTCGGCAAACTTCTTGAGGTCGTACCCGGCACAAAATGCCTTGCCCGCACCTTGCAAGACGATCACACGGACCTCGTCGTCGTCATTGGCTGCTGCCACCGCGTTTCGAATGTCCGACGGCATCCGGTCGTCGATCGCGTTGAGCCGATCGGGGCGGTTGAGCGTGATATACGCTTTACCGCCGGACGTCTCGTACTTCAGGGTCGCAAAATCCGTCATCATCGGTCCTGTCGACAGAGCGCGCCTCGCTCGGAACGAGTTGCGCTAGTTCTGGGTGAGGAGCAGGCGAACGATGCCTGCCCATTGACTGATCGAACGACGCGCAGACGCGTCGCTCTTCTGCACTGCCCGGGACAGCGCCAAACCACGGAGCATCAGCACCGTCAGATCTGCAATCTGCGAATAGTTCTCGGAAGCAACAATTTCGGGACCGAAAGCGTCGTGGACAACTCGCCGCAGATCCCGTCCGGCGATTCGCTCCGATTCCCGGAGCACCTCGGCCAACACCGGATCCGTCCGCGCTGCGGACCACAGTTCGAGTTCCGCTTGAAATGGCGGCTGAGTCAACGCCGAATACAGAGCGGAGATCGAGTTCTCGATCGTGTCAACCGACGAATCCTGCCGAGACATGGCAGCTCTTACCGCCACCTCGTTCCGTACGACGATGTTCGACACCAACGCCGCAGTGAGCTCCTGCATGTTCGGAAAGTGGTGCAGCAGAGCGCCCCGACTGACTCCGGCAGCGGTTTGCACCGACTGCGCCGTCAGAGATGAATAACCGTCCGCTATCAGTAAATCCGTTGCCGCATCGAGAATCCGGTGGCGCGTCGCTTCGCGCTGCGCATCGCGCAGGGTCACGGTCTCACCTCCAACTTCTCGAGTGGCATGGATCACAGTTTCACAGTCCATTCAGACTGTCAATGGCCGAAAGCCTCCGGCGTACTCTCGATGCACCGGCCCTTCGGACTGATCGGAGCAACACGTGACGACCTCACCGCCGACCGTCTCGCTGACGCTCGACCAACTTGCTTCACGCGCTGCTTCCCTGATCACCGACGACGGTCGGAGAATCCTCGGCATCACGGGTGCACCGGGAGCCGGAAAGTCGACGGTGTCACAGGCAATTGTGCGGAAATTAGGTTCTCGTTGCTCCATCGTCGAGATGGACGGTTTTCATCTTGCCAATCGGGAACTCGACCGACTCGGCAGGCATGAACGCAAAGGCGCACCGGACACCTTCGACGTCGACGGCTACGCGGCTCTACTACGCCGACTCCGAGCCTCGAACTCGACGGTCTATGCTCCGGTCTTCGATCGCGAGTTCGACGAATCAATAGGCAGCACAACGGCTGTCGACCCATGTGCACCGCTGATAGTCACCGAGGGGAACTATCTCCTCCTACCCAGTGGTGGATGGCAGGAAGTGCGAGCAGCACTCGACGAGGTCTGGTATCTCGACGTTCCGGAGGAAACTCGGACGAAGCGCTTGGTGAAACGCCACAGCCGCTTCGGAAAGAGTTCCGAAGCGGCTGCAGAGTGGGTGAAACGGGTAGATCAGCCGAACGCCGAGTTGATCAGCGCAGTCAGGCCACGCGCGGATCTGATCGTCAGAATCGAACGGTCCGAGCCTCACTGATGTCAGCTGAAAACCTAAGAACCGCCGCCGGTTCCGAGAAAAGTGGCCAGCCCGGCAACTCCGGCGATTCCGCCGAATATCGCCGCCAATGCACCGGCGACGGTGATAACGCTGTCGAGCGCTTTGAGATCGGTGTCGGATGAACCCATGGCAGTCTCCTGGAGTCAGAATTGAAAGTGGGGTTGAATGTGCGCCGAAGTGCGCAATGTTGCACACGTCACTTTACCGGCATTCGCGACCCGGATCAACGAAAATTCTCTCCAAATATGTTGCACTGCAACATATTCAAACAGCATCTTGCAGGTCCACCGAGGCACGACGACGGCCACCTGCCCGCAGCGCGGGCAGATGGCCGTCGTTGGATATTGCCGAGGAGTCAGACGCTCGTCACATGCATGACGTGCTTGGCCCTCGTGTACTCCGCCAGTGCGAGCTCCGACAGATCCTTGCCGTAACCCGACCCAGCGAAGCCACCGTGAGGCATCTCAGCGGCGAGCATTCCGTGGGCTCCCACCCAGACGCAGCCGAAGTCCAGTTCGGCCGTCATCCTCATCGCGGTGCCGTGGTCGGACGTCCACACGCTCGACGCGAGAGCGTACTTGGTCCCGTTCGCAAGTTCGATCGCTTCAGCCTCGGTGGAGAACGACTGTACGGTGACAACCGGCCCGAATATCTCTTCCTGGACCAGCTCATCTTCCTGCTGCACCCCGGAAATAACAGTCGGCAGATAGAAAAACCCTGGTCCAGCTGGCTTTCCCCCGCCAATACATACGTTCGTATTTGCTGAGCGTCTCTCTACCAACTCCGCCACTCGATCACGGTGAGCGCGGCTGACCAGGGGGCCGAGACAATCGCCCGATTCCGGTCCGCCCAACCTCAAGTCCGCGGCCGCAGCCGTCAACTTCTCGGTGAACTCCTCCGCAACCTCCTCTTGAACGAGAATCCTCGTCGCAGCGGTGCAATCTTGACCGCTGTTGTAAAAGGCCCCGGCAACAATCCCCGCGACTGCGCCGTCGAGGTCCGCGTCGGCGAAAACAACGGCGGGTGCCTTGCCTCCGAGTTCGAGATGCAACAGCTTGACGTCTTCCGACGCGGCCTTTGCGACCGAAATACCCGCTCTCGTCGATCCCGTCAGCGCAATCATCCGAGGAACCGGATGAGCGACGAGCGCGGCTCCGGTATCGCGATCGCCGCACACTACGTTCAACACCCCGGGCGGATAGATCTGCGCTGCAAGCACTCCCAGCATCACCGCGGTTTCCGGCGTCTCCTCGGCCGGCTTGAGCACGAGGGTGTTTCCCGTCGCGAGTGCCGGCGCGATCTTCCAGACCGCCATCATCAACGGGTAGTTCCAAGGAGCGATCGCACCGATCACGCCAATGGGTTCACGTCTGACATAAGACGTAGCACCCTCCGTGTACTCCATTGCGGCAACGCCCGGCAGAGAGCGGGCAATACCCGCGAAGTACCGCAGAAAGTCAACACACTGCGGGATCTCGTCGTCTCGCACCTGCCTGAGAGGCTTGCCGGTACTGCGGCATTCGACCTCGAGGAAATATTTCGCGTTTGCTTCCAGCGCGTCCGCGAGGGCCAGCAGCAACTCCTGACGGCGCGCAGGGGTGGACCGGCGCCAGGACCGCGCAGCCTTCTCGGACGAACGGCAGGCTCGGTCGACGTCATCGGCGGAACCGACGGCAGCACGGGCGTATACATTGTCGGTCACCGGATCGACCAGCACGGAAAGTCTACCTGCCGGGCTCTCGCACGTTCCATCGATCACGTGACCAAACGCTGCGACAGTCATCGAAGTTTCCACCGTCATGAGCGCGATCCGGGGAGCGCGACGAAAAACTTCTTCGACGGCTCAACCGTCTCCCAGGTACCGCGAAACGACTGCGGCACGAAAAATGCTTCCCCAGCGGAGAATTCGCGACGGTTTCCATCGAGGTCGATCAGCGCCACCCGGCCGCTGATCATGATGCAGACCTCGTCGTACGGATACGGGTCGCACAAGACCTCGCCGAACGTGGCGCAAGGGACATTTTCGTCCTCACTCCCGGAATGCATTCGGAGTGGACCCGCGCAACGACCTTCGCTTACTTCGAGTGGTGCCGCGCCCGAGGCGTGGCACCACGCACCAGCGAGGAATTGACGTCGTTTCCGGGCGCCAGCACCGTCGAAGGCCTCATCGGCGCCGCGTATGCGGCCACCCGCGAGGCCCTCGACTCCTCGACTCCGCCGGACGCGATCCTGTCGTTGATTCTCGGTTGCGCCCCGGCAGCGGCGCGAGCGGCCCTCGATCTCGGGCTGTCGATTCCCGGTGACGTCTTGATTGCACAGGACAGTGACGAACCCGCCCTGCTGGTTTCCCAGCCCCCGATCACGGCATTCGACTTCTTCCCCCAAGAACAGGCGGCAGCGGCCGTGCGGGCGCTGTTGGCTCTGGTCAACGGTGACGAACCCGCAGTTCAGAGCTATACGCCTAGCGAACTCCGCGTGCGAGCGAGCACGGCCCATTCGCTCACACCATAAATTCACCTGGCACCGATAGACTGATTTCCGAATTATCGTCCGTCGCCTGCCGAGAGGAATCAGGTCATCGCGCACCGCTCCCGCGACCGCTTGGCCGGGTATCTCGCCGTAGTGCTGGTCTGTGCACTCGCCCTCCTCGCATCTGTCAGCAGTGCGACCGGCCTCGACCGCGACGTCGCTCCGGTCCGCATCGCCTACGCCGCGGCCGCAGACACTTTCGGCGATCTGTATCTTCCAGAAGGATCGGACGGTGACCTGCCGGTCGTCGTACTCATTCACGGCGGTGGATGGGCCCAGAAGAGCAATCTCGAATACGCGGGCGCGTGGGCAAAAACCCTGACCCCGTACGGAATTGCGGTCTGGAACATCGAATACAGACGCGTCGGCGGTCAGGGTGGTTGGCCGACCACGCTCTCCGATACCGTTACGGCCACCAACGCCCTGGCCGGCATCGTTCAGGAAAAGGCCTCCGGGCGACTGGATTTGAGCCGTATACACATCGCCGGCTACTCCGCGGGTGGACAACTTGCCGCCTGGGTCGCATCGCGATCCCAACAGGGTGCAGACGCCCCGGAACCAAACCTCTCGGTGCCGGTTCGCTCGACGACGATCATGGCCGGCGTCTTCGACATGACGCTCGCCGCAACCGCGGGCAAAGATCGATTTGTTCGAAACCTTCTGGGCGGCATGCCTACCGATCATCCCGATCGCTACCGCATCGCATCACCGATCGAGCACCTCCCCACCGGCCTCCCCGTCACGGTGATCCACGGACTCGGAGACAAGGTCGTGTCGGTCGAACAGAGTCGGCGCTATGCCCGTGCCGCCCGAGCAGCAGGCGACGTGGTCGATCTGATCGAACTTCCCGGCGTCGGCCACGGCGAGTTCGGCAACCCGACGACCGACGCCTGGGCTACCACCAAGCAAGCAATAATCGGCCACATAAATGCCTCTTGAGCAGGTAATACGGGCCACAGTGCTCTCAGCCGCTCGAAATAGAATTAGCTGAAACTCAATCGATGACGTACGGTGGGGTTATCAGAGGGCAGCCGTCAGTCAGGCAGCCGGTCGCTTCGCCCGGAACAACAGTTCCAGTATTCGTTCCAGGGGCAGACTTCCAGTTCGGTGCAAATCCGCGCCTTTGATCACTACGCACTTTCATCAGTCCCGCAGATTGTTGACCAGGCCGAAGGCTCCGACGGAGTCCGCCGCCAATCGCGTACCGACTGCACCAGTATCAACATGCGCTACACACCGCACGGGCCCAAAGACCCTGCGGTTCAAAGGAATACCTTGATCAACACCATGATTCACCCCGACGACACGAACAACCAGGCGAACAGCAACTCGACGAACGGTCTACGGATCCCGACTACTTCGGGCCGGATCCGCGAGCGCGGTATCGAAATCGTCTGCACCCTCTACCGTTGCAGCACCGACGAAGCCGCCGAGCTGTTGCTCCGACATTCTCAGACCAACAACCTCAAGGTCACCAGTCTGATCAAAGCGCTTGTCGCACTGATCGACGAAGACACGTCCGGCACTGGTTACGGAAGCAGTAACACGCTGGCGTCTCACTTCTGGCTGCGTGAGATCAGAAATCTCAGCCAGGCCCACCGACGCAGCGATCATTTTCATCGCCATCTCGTCGGCGCGTAACCGGCGCTGAACGACAACTGACCTGAAACGACAGCTGGGGCAGTACACGGAAATCGTGTACTGCCCCGGCTGTCGTGTTTTCAGTTGTCAGGCGGAAGCCGACTCTCGGCAATCAGGCGGAAGCCGACTCTCGGCAATCAGGCGGAAGCCGATTCCTTGTTCAGGCCCTGCTGAGCACTGTCGGTATCGGTCGCCTCGTCCACGTGCTGCGGAGCGAAGAGCAGGCACACGATGCTCAGGATGCACATGCCGATCAGCAGTGCGATGACCGGCCAGATGCTGCCGGTTGCCTTGTACATCAGCGTCGACACCAGCGGTGACAGTCCGCCGAAGATAGCGCCTGCACCTTGGTACGCCAACGAGATGCTCGTGTAGCGCGCCTGCGGCTTGAACATCTGCGACAGGACGGCGGCGATCGGGCCGTACGTGGCCGCCAGCACCAGTCGCATGACAGCGAAGGTCAGGAAGATCAGGAACACGGATCCGGACTTCAGCACCAGGAACTGCGGCGCTGCGAGAATCGCGACTGCCGCAAGGCCCCAGATGACGACGCGGACGCGTCCCACCTTGTCGCCGAGCCACGCCACGCCGAGAGTCGCGATCAATTCGACCACTGCAGCGACACTCAGCGCGTTGAGAATCAACGTCTCCGACAATCCGACATCGGGGTCGGTTGCGTATGCCGTGATGAAGGTCGTCACGAGGTAGTAGCCGCCGACTGCGACGGGCAGAATGCCGATGCCCAGGATGATCGGGCGCCAGTTGGTCACCAGCGCGTACTTGAGCGGGAGCATTTCCGGTACGTCCGCGGACTTCACCTCGGATTCGAAAACCGGGGACTCTTCGACCTTCAGGCGAACGACCAAGCCGACGAGAATCAGCAGCGCCGAGCAGAGGAACGGCAGTCGCCAAGCCCACTCGCGCAGAGCGTCGTCGCCGAAGGTGGAGAGAATGCTGAAGAAACCTGTGGCCAGGAGCGCGCCGGCCGGGTTGCCCAGCTGAGCGAAACCGCCGTAGAAGGTCTTCTTGTCCTCGGGTGCATGCTCGACGGCCATCAGGACCGCGCCGCCCCATTCGCCGCCGACGGCAAAGCCCTGGACGAAGCGGAGCAGTACCAGCAGTAACGGCGCCCAGAACCCGATCGACGCGTAAGTGGGCAACATGCCGATGAGGAACGTGCCTGCACCCATCAGCGTCAAAGTCACAACCAATGCGGTGCGTCGGCCCATCTTGTCACCGACATGGCCGAACACGATTCCGCCGAGCGGGCGAGCGAAGAAACCGACGGCGTATGTCGCGAACGCCGCCGCAACGCCGGTCAGGCGGTCGGTTCCAGGTGGGAAGAAGATGTCACCGAACACCAGGGCTGCTGCCGTGGCATACACGTAGAAGTCGTACCACTCGATAGTTGTACCGACGAAGGCTGCAAATCCCGCCTTGCGGGCCTTCACGATCTGTTGCTCTCGGTTCATTACTTTTCCTCGGTGGTCGAAGTGCTCGACAATAGGTGGTTATGACCTGAATGTGCGAGTTCGCCGTCGATCCAGGTCTCTCGGACCTCGATCTGCGCAATCGCGTCGGCCGGAACCTCGAGGGGATCCGCGCCCAGAATGACGAAGTCGGCCCGCTTGCCGACCGAGATGCTGCCCAGCTCTGCTTCGCGGCCCAGCGCACGCGCACCGTTGAGGGTGTGAGCCTGCAATGCCTGGTCGGCGGTGATGCGGAGTGCATCGGAGCCGAGCTGATGGCCCTGACGCGTCACACGAGTAACGGCTGCCTGAATTGCTTCGAGCGGCTTCGGCTCTGCGACGGGGGCGTCGGAGCTGATGGTCACGGGAACTTCGGCAGCGATGAACTCGCCGAGCGGGTTGAACCGCTCGCCCGGAGTGCCGATCGCAGCGGTCACGCCCTCACCCCAGTTGTAGTAGTGCTGTGGCTGGTTCACCGGGTAGACACCGGCCAGGTTCATCCTTGCGATCTGCTCGGCCGTCGGGAGTCCGCAATGCTCGATGCGGTGACGAGCGTCGGCGTCGGGGTGAGCCTTCTGCGCAGCTTCGATGGCATCGAGCACCATGTCGATGGCGGTCGGTGACTGAGCGTGCGTGGCGGTCTGCAGACCCACCGAATGTGCCTTGGCAATCAGCTCCGAGTAGTCCGCCGGCTCGTGGTAGAGCTGCCCGGTGCGGCACGGGTCGCCCACGTAGCCGTCGGGGAAGTATGCGGTCCAGCCTCCGAGTGTGCCGTCGGCGTAGAACTTGATGCCGCCGAACGCGAGCCGCGAATTGCCGAAGGCTCCGTGCATTCCCGTGTCGATGACGTGATCGAGGAGGTGGCTGAGCATGTACATGCTGACGCGGGTCTTGAGCTGATCCTGCTCGGCCAGACGCAGGTACATGTCGAATTCACGCCGGGTCACCTGGCAATCACCGATGGTGGTGACGCCACCGGCCAGGAACTTGTCCTGAGCGACCGACAGCTGGCGAAGGTGCTCTTCCGGCTCGTCCTCGAGATGGAAGTTGGGGCCGTGATGGCCGACCTTCACTCCGTTGACGCCGGTGAGAATGTTGCACGCGGCGTCGGAGAGCTCACCGGTGAGTTCGCCGTCTTCATCTCGGAAGAACTCGCCACCGGCCGGATTCTCGGTACTCGCGTCGATACCGTGCTTGTCGAAAGTGAAGGAGTTGACGACGCCGCCGTGACCGCTCGCGTTCATGAGGTAGACCTCGCGATCGGTGGCCACCTGATCGAGCTCTTCCTTGAGCGGGTGACGCCCTTCGATCAGGTTGCGGTGCTCGTAGCCGTATCCGCGAATCGGGACGCCCGCAGGTGCTGTGAGCGCCGCTTCCTGAAGTAGCGCAATGATTCCGGGGATGGAATGTGCCTTCTCCGGCCCACAGTCCACCCAGCTGAGCATCTGCCCGTACATCAACGGGTGTGCATGTGGATCGACGAAGCCGGGGACGACGGTGGCGCCGTCGAGTTCGACCACCGCGGTTGTGCGAGTGCTCAGCCGACGCGCCTCGGTGCGGCATTCCTCGAGCGTTCCCACCGCTGCAAAGCGGTTTCCGAACACCAGGAACGCTTCGGCTCCCACCGTGCTGTCGTCAACGGTGTGGATCTTGGCGCCGGTGAAGATCGTGCCGGTGGCGTCGAGAGGCGAGGCTTCGTGCGTGTGCAACTTGCGCATGGTGGTCCTTCGTCGAGATGGTGGTGCAGGTCACTGCGTGTTGAGCGAAAACTACGCCCTGACCTGGAGCTATGCAATGCATCAAAGTTTCAGACCAGGCGGTATACAACTTTTTTGTATGAGTTTTCGAGCATTTCTGCACTTATCCACATCATCCATGGCCACATGCGACTGTTCTAATAGGAAGCTCATACAGAAAAATCTCTGGAAAAGTTGGGGCAACCATGACGCTCGATCTCGATTCCAAGCTCATTGCCGCACTTCAGCGCAACGGGCGAGCGACGTACCGCGAACTGTCCGTGGCGGTCGACGCCCCACGAGCGGCGGTGTCCACCAGAGTGCAGGCGCTACTCGACTCGGGAACGGTGTCCGTAGTGGCCGTCGCGCACCCCGAACTTCTCGGGTTGAAGGCGCTTGCACACGTCTCGATCGCAGTGTCCGGACCGATGACCCCGGTACTGGACGCGTTGATCGCATCCGAGGCCGCCGTCTACATCTCGGCAGTCAGCGGGCAGTACAACGTGATTGCGGAACTTCGGGTGCCCAGTCACGACGATCTGTACCGTGCCATCGCCGAACTCCGCTCACAACGTGGCGTTCGATCCGTGAGCACGCTGGTCTACGTCGACGTCATCAAGGGAATCTTCATGCCCGAGACCGCTTTACAAGCCGATATCCGACTCGACTCGACAGATGTCGCGTTGATCGAACTGCTCGAGCGCAACGGGCGAATGCCCTTTCTCGAGCTGGCCGAACAGACCGGACTGTCGCCGAGCGCCGTGCGCAACCGGGTCAATCATCTGATCGCGAGCACGGCACTGCGCGTCGGCGCTGTCGTCAAGCGGCGAGGTGGTGGCCGAACGCTGGCGATGGGCATCGGCGTCAATCTGGGCTCACGGGACGACAACGCGGTATCGGAGATCGAGTCGCTGCCCGGAATCGAATTCCTCGCCCGGACCCTCGGACGATACGACGTGATCGCGACGGTTGCCGCCAACTCCTCGAGCGACCTGCATGCGCTGTCCGAACGAATCCGCGGGATCGACGGTGTCAGCGGCTTGGAATCTTGGGCACATCTCGAGGTATTCAAGGAGCACTACGCCCGCAGCCTGGACGTACGCGGGTAATTTCCGAGTCATTGACCCACTTGGTCGGGCACGCTAACCTCGATCAAGTCATTGACCCACTTATCCGAGGTGACATACATGGCCGATTCCGGACGCAAGGTAGACATCGTCGCCGCGGCGATCGAGGAGGCGATCTCGACCGGTCGATGGCCCGTCGGATCGAAACTCCCGCCGGAGACCGCATTGGTCGAAGAATTGGGAGTCGCCCGAAACACCATGCGCGAAGCGGTACGGGCGCTTGCACACGCCGGAGTTCTGTCCGTACGCCACGGTGGCGGCGTGTACGTCATGGCGGCGTCGCCGGTCGAAGGACTACTCGGGCGCAGGCTCGCCAGAGGTGACGTTCTCGACGTACTGAGCCTGCGACGCGGACTCGAGGTCGAAGCCGCGCGACTTGCAGCGCAGCGCCACACCCCCGAAGATCTCGCGCGGATACATGCAGCCTGGAATGCCCACCCCGGTCATGTCGGCGGCTTCACTGTCGAAGCCGGCATGGCCCTGCACCTTTCGATCGTCGAGGCGTCCCACAATTCCGCACTGATCGACGTCTACCGGGGAGTCCTTGCCGCCGTGACGGATTCGCTGTCCGCAGTCAGTGTCGGTCCAGGTTTCCACGTCGACGAGCACCGACCCTTGATCGCAGCCATCGAGGAACGCAACCCCGACGAAGCAGCGCACGCGGCAGGCGCAGCGCTCGACACGGTCATCGACGCCGTCGAAAGGAGCTTGGCGTGAATCGGGGAAACTGGAACGGTACGACCTATTCGCCTCTTGCCGAGCAACTCTCACCGGCATCGACGGAGGCACTGCGCTCGATCGGGCATGTGAGCACGGTGTACGACGTCTGCGCCGGAACCGGGAACTTTGCGCTCCCGGCGGCTCAGTCAGGCATGACGGTCCACGCACTCGACCTCTCCGCCAGCCAGCTCGAGGTCGCACGCGAACGCTGGATTCCCCACCCCGGCACTACCCAACCCAACTTCACGATCGGCGATGCGCAGTCTTTACCCTGGCCGAATTCGAGTGCCGACGCCTGCGTCAGCATCTTCGGGATCATCTTCTGTCCCGACCCCTCGATTGCCCTCGCAGAGATGATGCGGGTGACCCGGCCAGGCGGAAAGATCTGCGTCGCAACGTGGTCGGAGAACGGGTGGGCAGCAGCACTCCGCCGGGAGGCCGCCTCGGCGTGGAATGGCATCACACCACTACCGACGACATGGTCGAGCTCGAGCGAATTCGAGAAGGCAGCAGCCGGATTGGAGTCGGTGAGCTCGGCCTCGCACCTGCTCGAGTGGCAACTACCAGCCGGATCGGATCCCGTCGAGGAACTGTGCGACCAGGCACCGGCGTTGAAGAACTTTCGCGAGGCCGTTCGAAGCACAGGGAATTGGGCTTCGATGTCAGCGCACCTCCGCTCGACGCTCGAGCCCTATCTCAGGTCGAGCGCGGCCGGCCCCGTCGCCACCAGCGAATACGTCCTCCACACGGGCACTGTCCCGAACTCTGACACCGCGCTCTTCCGAACGCGCGGGTAACCCTCTTGGCCGGATACGGTCTCTTCACCGTCCACCGAACCGAAGAGGCCCGCTTGATGTCTGAATCGAACTCCCTACCTGAATTGAAGCAAGCATCGCAGCAAGCATCGAAACAAACCTTGTCCATGTCCGTCCTCATGACGCCGGACATGTCAAACTTCTCGGGCAACGTGCACGGCGGAACGATTCTGAAGTTTCTCGACCAGGTTGCCTATGCGTGCGCGAGTCGATATGCCCAGACCTACGTCGTGACTCTGTCGGTGGATCGTGTGGTGTTCCGCGAACCGGTGCATGTCGGCGAACTCGTCACGTTCAGCGCTTCCGTCAATTACACCGGGCGCACCTCGATGGAAATCGGAATTCGAGTCGAAACCGAAGACATTCTTCTCGGAAAATCTCGCCACACCAATAGTTGCTATTTCACGATGGTGGCGATGGGAAGCGACGGGAAACCGGCTGAGGTACCCCAACTCCGGCCGACCGGAACAATCGCCAGGCAGCGATTCGAGGCCGGGCGACGGCGTCGTGAACTGCGCAGAGAGAACGAGCTTCGTGAACAGTCCATCCGGGCCGCAGTTCGGGACTTAACGCCCGAACACGATGACTGAATCCAGTCATATTTAAGTTATAACCTTATGCATTAAGCTGATCGAGTGACTTCGAAGGCACGGGAAAAGTATGACGTTGTGATTGTCGGCGCGAGCATCGCGGGATGCGCGGCCGCCATCATGTACGCCCAGCAAGGTCTGCGGATAGCGCTTCTCGACGCTCGCTCCGACATCCGGGCGCACAAAGTCCTGTGCACTCACCACCTGCAACCGTGCGGTGCCCCGATCTTGCAACGACTCGGCGCCACGGAAAAACTGCTCGCCCTGGGAATGGTGGAAACCGTTCCGACATTCTGGACCCCGTGGGGAATGATCACCCCTGATGCCGCAGAGAACTCACCGCCACCTGGGTTCAACGTCCGAAGGGAAACTCTCGACCCCCTACTGCGCCAACTCGCGAACGACTACCCGAACGTCGACCTTCTTCTCGGGCATCGCGTTTCCGGACTGCTGACCGAGAACGGCACTACTGCAGGCGTCTACGGCACCGAACAGGGTTCGGCCTTCACTGTCGGAGCACGATTGACCGTCGGAGCAGACGGCAAGGATTCGACCGTCGCACGATCCGCTCGTTGCGACTCCGTGACTGCATCCAACGGGCGTTTCAGCTATTTCGCCCAACTCTCCGGACTCGAACGACCCGGCGGAGAAACGTCATTGTCGTGGTTCATGGATCCCGACGTCGCCTATCTGCTCCCCAACGACGGCGGAATCAGCGTGCTGGTCGTCTTCCCTGCCCTCGACAAGCTCGGCTCGTTCGCTGACGACCTGTCTACTGCTTTCCTCGAGTACGCCAACGCATTACCCGGCGCTCCGCTTGTTCGGCGAGAGCACATCGTCGGGAAGATCGTTGGTACCAAACACTTCTCCACAACCCTCACCGAACCCGTAGGTAACGGGTTCGCACTCATCGGCGACGCTGCGGCAACCAACGACCCGTTGTGGGGTATCGGATGCTCGTGGGCACTCGAGACCGCTCAGATGCTGGTCGATGCGACCGCGCACATGCTGACGGAGACGCCGGCAGACACACTCGACTCACATCGGAACGTGAACGCTGCATTGACCGAATACCGTAGCGCCAGAGCGAGTATGACGAATCACATCGACTACATGAGTGGTTACGCCGGTGGGCGAAAGTTCACCGCGATCGAACGTCTGCTCATCTCCGCGGCCACCCACGACCACGACGAAGCCCGAAGGTTCTACTTGTTCGGTTCCCGGTTGATACCGGCCGAACAGTATCTCTCGACTCGCTCGGTCGCGCGGGCAGCACAAAAACATCTCAGGCACCGTCTGCGTCGTAGATCTGTGGCCGGGACGTAATCTGACAAGCGTTTTTTCGGCGCCGGCAACGGGGAACCCTCCGATCGCAACCGAGCCGGAGGAGCGACCATGCGTGCACACATCGCCATTCCGAGTGAATCGACTTGTCACAGGTACGTAGTCGCCGTCGCCAGCTCCACCTTCGCCGAATCGGTCATCTGGTGCGACGGCCCCGCGTTCGACGCAGTACTCGTTCTGGGCAGCGAGATTCCGCAGCACAGTGGCCACCGAGCCGTACTCGCCTGGAATCACTACTTCGGGTGGGCGCTCGGCGTGGAAACCACACCGGATGCGTCGTTCGCCGTTGTCGAATGCCTCGGTATCGGGAGAATGCCGGATCCTGAACTGTGCGCCGACCGCGCTGTCGAGTTGATTGCCCAGGCGGGTAGTTAAGGAACTCGTCGCGCGGCGCACAATCCGGCGGGCATAAGATCGAGCGCGAGTTTCGCACGCCCGACGAAAGAGAGCCCGACATGGACCCGCTGAACAGGCCTGCCGGTCAGCTGGCTCTCGAGAACGAACCGGACGGCAGGGCGACTTTGCGGGCGCGTCAGACGCCCCGCAGTGAGCGTCGCAAGATCGGGAAAGGCCTGCGCAAGCGAGTGGCGCGATCGTCGCTCGGCGACTGGACGCCCCCATCCGATCGACGTGACCCGGTCGATCAGGTCAACACGGCACACGAGGGAAGACTCGACTGGTTGGTTCCGATCCGTGTGGGGCGAATGGTCGCTTCGCCATACGGATTCCTGCGCGGTACCGCCGGATTGATGGCAGAGGACATGGCGCAGCTGCCGTCCACCGGCATCACTCCCGTCATCTGTGGAGATGCGCACGTCGGAAACTTCGGGTTCTACGGATCTCCGGAACGCGAACTTGTCATAGACCTCAACGATTTCGACGAAGCACATCCCGGCCCCTGGGAATGGGATCTACGAAGGCTGGCTGCGAGCATCTGGGTGGCCGGTCGGCAGAACGGTCTCACCGAAGCTCAATGCGAAACAGCAACAACCTCGTGTGTGTCCGCGTATCGCCTCCACTTGGCGAAGCTGTCCGAGCGTCCACTGTTCGATCGCTCCTTCGACCGGGTCGATCTCGACGGACTCACCGACCACGTCACCGATCCTGGGTTGCTGGCCGAGATCAGGCGCGCCGCGGAGCGCGCCCGGCGGCGTACGAGTGACCATGCGGTGCCGCGGTTCACCGTCGAGGATCACGGACGGCGCCAGTTGGTCGAGAACCCGCCGCTCACAACACGACTCACGCCGCAGGACACCGACTTCCTCCTGGAGGGTCTGGACGAGTATCTCGAAACCCTTGCACCACACTGGCGCCGAGTCGTCTCGGGATACAACGTCATCGACGTCGCGCACCGGGTTGTCGGAGTCGGGAGTGTCGCTCTGCGCGCCTATGTGGCCCTGTGCGAAGGGAGCATCCCGGACGACGTCATCTTCTTGCAGCTCAAGCAGGCTCGCCGATCCGTCGTTGCACCCTTCGTGCACGGTGACTCGGCCTGGCACGACCATCAAGGACGACGCGTCGCGGAATACCAGCAGGCTCTCCAGACAGTCAGCGATCCACTGCTCGGGTGGTGCACCGTGGACGACCGCCAGTACTACGTCCGTCAGTTCCGGAACATGAAAGGTTCTGTGGACCTGAACAATATCGACGCCGCAGCGCTGACCGATTACGTCGCGATCTGCGGCCGCCTACTGGCCAAGGGGCATGCACGAACCAGCGGCGCGTCACTGATTTCCGGTTACCTGGGAACCTCGGACGCGGTCGATACCGCCCTCACCCGGTTCGCTCGGCTCTACGCCGATCAGACCGAACGTGACCACGACGCTCTGTGCCGAGCGGTATTGGCCGGCACGATCGCCGCGGAGCCGGGAATTTGATCCCTCACGCCGCGACGATCCTGCCCTGCTCGAACTTCACGCCTCCCCAGATTCCGGTCTGACCAGTGGCAGAGGCGAATTCACGGCACGAAGCCACAATCGGGCACCTGTTGCACACGTCGGTCGCGTAGTCGTATCCCTCGGACGGAAAGGGAAACCACCGGTCCGGCTCCGGGTCTCCTCGGCATTCCGCCTGCCACCAGGTTCGGTCGTCCGAGATCGGCAGAAGCTCTGCCAAATTCGAGATTTCGTCAGCGCACATCACTTGCTCCCTTCGACCGTCACGCCCGACTCAATTCGCGCCAGATCTTCTGCTGCACTTTCTCGATGCGCCGAGGTGCCTTCGGCTCCCACAGCAGCCGCATACCGGCCTCGGCCGGAGTGCGATCCGCCTTGCGCTGATTGCAGGAACTGCAGCACGCCACCAGATTTCCCCACGTGTTGGGCCCGTTACGGCTCCGCGGCTGGACATGGTCGATGGTCGTTGCCCGGGCGGCGCAGTACGCACATTGACGACCGTCCCGGTCGAAGACACCGGCAAAAGTGGCCCGACTGGAATCGGTGACCGTCACCCGGTGAGCAACGTACACGTACTCGGCGAGCAGGATCGTCCTCGGCAGTGGGATTTCGACGTGCTTGGAGCGCACCGGAAATATCGGGGTCACGTCTTCGGTGGACTGCGCGGAGCCGGTGGCGATCAGGACGACCGCACGATCGGCGCTCACTTCACCGAGGTACTCGTACGTGGCGTTGAGTACCCGGACGGGGCGGTTCATCCAACTGTGAGCAAGTGCGCGGTTCGGGTTCCGCATGAGAGTTCTCAGTTCGTGTCGAGGAGTGAAACTCCTGGACACGAAGACGGGTCAGGAGCAAATGCAAGAAATGGGGAACGGCATATATCCAGCGCCGCTCTGTTCCCCGAATGCGGGATGGGAAATACCGCGGGGCGAGTGCCCGCGCAGGTGCAACGCTTGCTTCCAGTCGCGCATGCCTGTCCCCTTCCACTTCTTGTTCTCGTCACCGGCTATTGCCGACGCTCATCATCACACGGAAGGCGTCCTCAGCGATATCGATTTATCAGGCCGGAAGAGCCGTCCTGGAAATACCGCGGTTTGACGCCGGAACACGCGGCTTGATCGAATGAGCCATGACTTCGTCGTACATCGACCTACGCTCGGACACCGTCACCAAGCCTGATGCGGAGATGCGGAAGGCGATGGCCGACGCCGAGGTCGGTGACGACGTCCTCGATCACGACCCGACCATGGCGGCGCTCGAGGAAGAGGTGGCGCACACTCTGGGTTTACCGGCGGCACTGTGGGTGCCGAGCGGATCGATGGGCAACCTGATTGCGCTGATGCTGCACCTTCACCGCGGCGATCAGTTCCTGGCACCGGAACACTCTCACGTCTTGGGCTCCGAATTGGGCACCGCTGCCTGGCTCGCCCAGGGAATGCCGATGGCGTTGCCGCACGACGGCGGACCCGGACGTCCCACCCCCGAGACTGTTGTGAAGGCGGCGGGCTCCCCCGGCCCGTACTTCGCGTTGAACACCACGCTGCTCTGTCTCGAGAACACTCATAACTTCGCCGGCGGTGCCGTCATGAATCCGACCGAATGGACGAAGCTGGTCGACGCAGCGCGATCACGCGGCTTGAAGATTCACCTCGACGGCGCCCGTCTCTGGAATGCCGCTGTTGCACTCGATGTTTCGCCCACCGAATTGACTTCCGGCGCCGATACCGTTCAGGTGTGCCTGAGTAAGGGACTCGGTGCGCCGGTCGGCTCGATACTCGCCGCATCACCCGAATTGATCACCGAAGCCCGAAGGATCCGCAAGATGCTCGGCGGCGGCGTTCGTCAGGGCGGAGTGCTGGCCGCAGCCGGCATCGTCGCGTTGCGCTCACAAGCTCGCCTCTCCGACGATCACGACAACGCGCAGCGCCTCGCGTCGGGGCTTCGTGAACGCGGTTGGGCCGTCGACGAACCTGCCACCAACATCGTTCTGGCCGCGACAGCTGATCCGTCGGTCACCGTTGCTCAGCTCGCCGCTGTCGATGTCGGCGCGGTCACCGTTGCCGGGAAGGTTCGGTTCGTGACACATCGCGACGTGAGCACTGCCGACATCGACGCGGTTCTGTCCAGAGTAACCTTCTGAACTACGCCACCAGGGGTTGAACCTCCTGCGCGACAAAGCGAATGAACTCGCGGACATCCGGCTCGTCAACAGTCGGTTGGAGTACCACGGTGGTTGCACCTGCTGCAACCCATCGCCGTGCTGCTGCCGCGACTTCGGCCGCGTTGCCCACGGCAATCGCATCCTCCGGCGACTCGCTACCGGACGCTGCGGCCTCGGCAAGGGCGCGCTCACGACCGCCGGAACCGAAAGCACAGATGACGTAGACGACAACCTCGTGATCCGACGCCCCGATGTGAGCGATCGCCCGACGCACGCTGTCCGGGGTCGTCCCACCCGAGAGCACGGTGCCCTGCGCCAACTCGCCACTGAGTGCCAAAGTCTTTGGCCCCGTGGCGCCGACGAGCAACTGCGGCACCGTCTCCGGTGGCCACGCCAGCGTCACGTCCGTGAGATTCACGTATCGACCGGACACCGTCACCGACTCACCGCGCAGTAGCCTCTCCACCGCTCCGAACTGCTCCCGCAGGAGGGTCAACGGCGATTCGGCTTTGGCCCCGATCTGCCGCATCCAACTCTGAACGCCGTGGCCGAAGCCAACCCGTAGTCGATCCGGATGAACTCTGGCCAGCGCTGAAATCTCCATCGCCGTGATCGCGGTGTTGCGCATCGGGGTCGGCAGCACACCGATCGCCACACCCACGCGATCGGTCTCAGCCAATATAGTTGCAGCAGTGGCTATTCCTCCGCCGAAGAAGCAGTCTTCCCACAACCAGACCTCGTCGATACCGACTTCGTCTGCACACCTGGCATGTCGAACCAGATCTTCCGGAGATTGCTCCGGGCGCACGACGACGGCAATCCGTGCGGCGCTCATGCCGTCACCAGAAACGCGGCGATCTCGTCGGCGGTTCGACGGCCCTGTTCGCGGCCGAGTTCGGCTGCGGGGCGCCTGGTTGTCGGTGAAAGCGAGTTCGTTCCGATCGCTTCGACGACGGCGTCGTCGGCGAAGACAGGCAGCACGGGCAAGGGCGTCATCACGTCGATTTCCTCTCGTAGACTGCCGCCCAGAAGATTCGGGGCGGGGTCGGCTGCGGGTGAAAGAACCACGACC
This sequence comes from Rhodococcus sp. MH15, assembly GCF_019266045.1. NCBI lineage: Bacteria > Bacillati > Actinomycetota > Actinomycetes > Mycobacteriales > Nocardiaceae > Rhodococcus > Rhodococcus sp. MH15. Next base: position 156,371 of record NZ_LPNP01000080.1, on the reverse strand, counting down.
ACATCGCAGTCGGCAGCCAGATGAACATTCGAGCCACTCGCCATTCCGCCGTCCATGTACCGCTCGCCCTCGATCACGACTACCGGCCACACCCCTGGTACGGCGCAACTTGCTCCGACTGCGTCGATCAGTTCTACGCCGTCAGCGTTGCCGAACACCCTCAACTCACCGGTCTGTGCGTTGATCGCCGGGATGCGCAACTCCCGGTCGGGCCACAACCGATTGGGCAGCCTCGCCTCGATGACCGCGCGACGCACGGCAGGTTCGACGGTATCGGCTCTCATCGCTGCTTCGCCGAGCAAACGGAGCTGCTCGGCCCGGTCCTGCGATCCTGCGATCGCGTCGACGAACATCTGACCGAGTACCTCGACATCGACCTTCGGGTCGATTTCGCCGGTCGCCTCCGCTGTTTGTGCGTCGAAAAGCTCTTGCAGTGTCACGCCGCTCGCTATCTGAGCGCTCACCGTGGAACCTGCGGAAGTGCCGATCAACACGTCCGCCGTCAGCAGCGCAGCGGCAGTGTCCGGTGATTTGTCCTGAAGGCCCAACAGAAAACCTGTTTCCCAGGCGATTCCCGCAACGCCGCCACCGGCAAGTACCAACCCCAATTTCACGCCGTCCACCTCTCGTCGATCGTGATCCGTGCCCGAAGTCGACGTTAGACCTACTCTGAAGTGATGTTCATGCGCAGCGCAAAGACATTTGTTCCCGACGCACTCCGTGGTTTGATCGCATCCACCGACGACATCGCGTGGAATCCCGACCCTGGGTACCTCACACGCGCAAGGCCACTTCCCCGCGGACGGGTCGCGCTCGTCTCCGGCGGCGGTTCAGGCCACGAACCCATGCACGCCGGATTCATCGGCGAAGGAATGCTCACAGCCGTCTGCCCCGGATTGGTCTTCAGCTCACCCAATGCACTTCAGATCCACGAGGGGTCCAAGGCTGCCGACGCCGGCGGCGGCGTCCTTCACATCGTGAAGAACTACACCGGCGACGTGATGAACTTCGGTATCGCCCGAGAGTTGCTACGCGAGGACAAGATCGATACGGACGTCGTCCTGGTCGACGACGACGTCGCGACCGAACGCGCAGACGGCAGTGGCCCGGGGCGACGCGGTACTGCGGCAACCATCGTGGTGGAGAAGGTCTGCGGCGCATCCGCCGCCCGCGGCGACGACCTGGCCGAGGTGACCCGGATCGGACAACACGTCGCGCACTCCGCTCGGAGCATGGCCGTCGCCCTTCGCCCATGCACTTTGCCGGGGGCTGACGAGCCGTCGTTCGACTTGCCGGCGGGTCAGATGGAACTCGGTATCGGCATCCACGGCGAACGCGGCACAGAACGCGTGGACGCCCTGCCCGCACCGGAATTGGTGCGGCGGCTGACGGACCCGATCATCAAGTCCCTGAGTCTCGCTGAAGGCGACCGCGTCATCGCCGTCGTCAACGGTCTCGGCGCCACCCACCCGCTGGAGTTGCAACTTCTGTTCGCCGAACTCGGAGATTATCTGGACGAACAGGGAATTCACATCGAGCGGACACTGATCGGAACCTTCGTCACTGCATTGAACATGGCAGGCGCGTCCATCACCCTTGTTCGCACAGACAAAGAAATCCTCGAATTATGGGACGCACCAACAAAAGCGCCCGCCTGGCCGAATGCTATAGCGCGTGAGTACACCGGCATGGGCACGCGCGAATCTTTCGGTCCCACATTCACACCCGACACCTCACGCACCGCCGAAAGCAGCTTCGTCGGAAGCTGGATTGCGGACTGGGCCGAGAAGGTACTGGATCAGGAACCGGCACTGACCGATCTCGACCGACGAGCGGGCGACGGCGATTTCGGGACCAACATGGTGGCCGCACTGGATCAACTCGACATCTCGGCGATCCGTGACACGTACTCCACCGCAACGATATTCGATGCAGTCTCACAGGCGTACCTCGGCCACGCCGGTGGCACCTCCGGCGCATTGTTCGGCATCTGGTTCCGGCATTTCTTCCGCGTTGCCGCAGACTCGGCGGACTCCGAACTCGACCTCGGCGCGATCGCGGCTGCAGCGCGAGCGGGACTCGACAACATCACCTCGCTCGGCGGCGCACGCGTCGGCGACAAGACGATGGTCGACGCGATAGTTCCGGCGGTCGAGTCGTTGGAGCAATCCGTGAGCTCGGAAGCCGATCGAGATGCTGCGCTGGCGAGCGCAGCGGAAGCCGCAGCGGCCGGGGCGGAGTCGACCGAAACCATGCTCGCGAACCGCGGACGTGCAAGTTATGTGGGCGAAGCCGCTCGCGGAGTAGTCGATCCGGGAGCGCTACTCATAGCGTGGTTCTTCGCCAGTGCAGTGGGTCACTAGCGAGCACTTCGGGGCTGTGACTAATCTGGCAGCCACAGCACATCGTTTGTGACGACCCGTGGGCAAAAGCACCGGTCTCACACACCACACAGGAGCAGCCCATGCTGAGCACCATGCAAGACGCCCCCCTCTCCATTGCTCAACTTCTCCGCCACGGTGCCTCCGTTCACGGCGCCTCCGAGGTTGTCACGTGGACCGAGTCCGGCCCGCGCCGTGTGTCCTACGCTGACGTCGGCAAGCGCTGTGCTCAGCTCGCGCACGCCCTGCGCGGGCTCGGCGTCGAGGGCGACGAGCGAGTCGCCACGTTCATGTGGAACAACTCCGAGCACCTCGAGGCGTACCTGGCGATCCCCTCGATGGGCGCTGTGCTCCACACCCTGAACATTCGTCTGTTCCCCGAGCAGTTGATCCATGTCGCCAATCACGCCGAGGACCGCGTGATCATCGTCGACCCGTCCCTGATTCCGCTTCTCTCTCCGCAGCTTCCGTCGCTGACCACCGTCAAACACATCGTCGTCACCGGCTCCTCCACTGCAGGACTCGAAGCTCCCGAGGGAGTGCAGGTTCACACCTACGAGGGCTTGATCGCCGATCAGCCCACCGAGTTCGACTGGCCCGAGGTCGACGAACTGAGCGCTGCCGCAATGTGTTACACGTCCGGCACCACGGGTGACCCCAAGGGCGTCGTCTACTCCCACCGTTCGATCTACCTGCACTCCATGCAGGTCTGCATGAGCGACGGCCCCAACCTCGCGCAGGGCGATCGTGCACTCGCCGTGGTGCCTCAGTTCCACGCCATGTCGTGGGGACTTCCCTACGCCGCATTCATGATCGGTGCTTCGCTGATCATGCCCGACCGCTTCCTCCAGCCTGCCCCGTTGGCTGCGATCATCGCCAGCGAGAAGCCGACGTTCGCCGCAGCCGTCCCCACCATCTGGCAGGGCCTGCACCTCTACCTCGAGCAGAACCCGCAGGACATCTCCTCGATGCGCGAGGTTCTGATCGGTGGGTCCGCGGTACCGCCGGCCCTCATGCACGCATTCGAAGCCGACCACAACGTCTCCGTCCTGCACGCCTGGGGCATGACCGAAACCTCCCCACTCGGATCCGTCGCCCGCCCGCCGGCCGGTGTCACCGGCGACGCGATGTGGAAGTACCGCTACTCTCAGGGCCGCTTCCCGGCATCCGTCGAGGCACGTCTCATCGACGATGACGGCAAAGTTGTTGCACACGACGGCGTTTCCGTCGGCGAGCTCGAAGTGCGCGGCCCCTGGATCACCGGGTCGTACTACGGCGTCGATGCGGAAGACAAGTTCAACGACGGCTGGCTCAAGACCGGTGACGTCGGATCCATCACGGCCGACGGCTTCCTGAGCCTGTCCGACCGCTCCAAGGACATCATCAAGTCCGGCGGCGAATGGATCTCCTCGGTCGACCTCGAGAACGCCGTCATGGGTCACCCTGACGTCACCGAAGCTGCCGTCATCGGCGTGCCGGACGAGAAGTGGGACGAGCGCCCGTTGGTCGCGGTTGTTCTGCGCGCCGGATCCGAGACCACGATGTCCGAACTCCAGCAATATCTTTCGGACAAGGTAGCCAAGTGGCAGCTCCCCGAGAACTGGGCTGTGGTTCAGGAAGTTCCGAAGACGAGCGTCGGCAAGTTCGACAAGAAACGCCTTCGCGCCGACTACCACGAGGGCGGACTCGAAGTCACTCGCCTCTGACACGGAGTGAATGCCGAAGTATGAATACTGAAGGTGGGCAACAGGTTTTCACTCTGTTGCCCACCTTCATTTAACGAGCAATGCACTTTACGGACGATAACCGACCGTGCGAAAAGCGATGTCGACGTACTTCTGCGCCAATTGCGACGGCGACATCGGACCGCCGGTCTGGAACCAACGCGGCAGTGACTGCGCCATACCGAGTATTGCCCGGACGGTCTCTTCGGTATCGGTGACCGCGAAATCTCCCGATGCCACACCGTCGTCGACGATCCTGCGCATCAGCAACTCGAGCCGCTTACGACTGGCGGCGTATCGACTTCGGCTTTCCGGTGAGACATGCCGGATCTCGGTGTCCAACGCAGCATGCCGCGACCGGTGGGTCATATAGAGAACTATCGCCTCCACCACCAAGGCGAAGCGTCGTACCGGATTTTCGCCGGCCTCCGCTTCTGCCGCTTCGGTTCTGGTATTCAGCTCACTCATCGAGACCTCGAACAAAGCGACGAGAATTGCCTCTTTGTTCGCGTGGTGATAGTAGAGCGCGGGAACGGTTACCCCGACACGATTGGCAATCTGGCGCACCGTCGTGCCGTGGTAACCATTCTCGTCGAAAAGCTCGAGCGAAGCCGTCAGGATGTCGGTCATCACCAGCGGCGGGAAGGACCTCCAGTCCACTGCCACCGAGCTCACCGACTCCACCTCGCCAGTCATGTGATAGCCGAAATTACCGCGGTGCCATACGGATTGCACCGTCGAGGCGGATCGTCTCACCATTGAGCATGGGGTTGGAAACGATGTGCGCAGCAAGCGCGCCGTACTCGCTGGGATCACCCAGGCGAGAGGGGTGAGGCACCTGCTGACCCAACGACGCCTGGGCTGCTTCGGGCAGTCCAGCCAGCAACGGGGTCTTGAACAAGCCGGGTGCAATGGTGTTGACGCGGATCAGCAGCGACGCGAGGTCACGGGCGATGGGAAGCGTCATACCGACGACGCCGCCCTTCGACGCGGAGTACGCAGCCTGCCCGATCTGGCCGTCATACGCTGCGACCGAAGCGGTGTTGATGATGACGCCGCGTTCACCGTCGATCGGCTCGGTCTTCGAAATACGTTCCGCAGCAAGACGAAGGACGTTGAAGGTGCCGATCAGATTGACGTCGATGACCTTCTTGAACGCGTCGAGCGGGAAAGCGCCCTTCTTGCTGACCGTCTTGACTGCGTTGCCGATTCCGGCGCAGTTGACTGCCACGCGCAGGGGTCCGAGGGACTCGGCCACGTCGAGTGCCGCGGTGACCGCAGCCTCGTCGGTGACGTCTGCAGCCGCGAAGCGGACCCGGTCGCCAAGTTCCTTGGCGATGGCTTCACCGTTGGACGACGGAAGGTCGATAATGACGACGCTGGCACCGTCGGCAAGAAGGGCTTTGGTCGTAGCCAGGCCGAGGCCGGATGCTCCACCGGTGACGACGGCGACGCTGTCGTTGACGATCATGAGAGTTCCTTTCGAAAGGTTATGTGTTTCAGATGCGTTCGATGATGGTGGCGTTGGCCATGCCGGCGCCCTCGCACATGGTCTGCAATCCGTAGCGTCCGCCGGTGGCCTCGAGGTGGTTGACCATAGTGGTCAGCAGACGAGTACCCGAGGACCCCAGGGCATGGCCGAGTGCAATCGCGCCGCCCCACGGGTTGAGCTTTGCCGGGTCGGCGCCGAACTCGTGAGCCCAGGCGAGTGGAACGGGAGCGAAGGCTTCGTTGACCTCGTAGGTGTCGATGTCGTCGATGCTCAGACCCGCGCGAGCGAGCACCTTGTGGGTGGCTGGGATGGGTGCGGTGAGCATGAAGATCGGGTCATCGCCCGCAACGGAGAAGGAATGGAAACGAGCTCGCGGCGTCAGCCCCAGCTTCGACGCCATTTCTTCGCTCATGATCAGTGCTGCGGACGCGCCGTCGGTGAGCGGCGACGAGTTACCGGGAGTGATCGACCACTGCGCCTCGGGGAAGCGCTGCGCGTACTTCTCCGAGTAGAACGACGGCTTCAAACCGGCGAGTCCCTCGGCGGTAGTAGACGCTCGAACCGTCTCGTCGACGATATGCGAGACGGTCTCACCGGCGGCGTTGGTCACCGAGATCGGCAGAATCTCCTTGTCGAAGAGCCCCTTCGCCGCTGCCTCTGCTGCCCGCTGGTGGGACTGCGCGGAGAATGCGTCGAGAGTGTCGCGGTCAAGCTTCCACTTGGCGGCGATCAATTCTGCAGAGATTCCCTGGTTGACCAGGCCTTCGGGGTAGCGAGTCGCGACGCCCGGACCGGAAGCGTCCTTCCCCATCGTCGTGGTACCCATCGGGACACGACTCATGGATTCGACGCCTGCCGCGATCACGATGTCGTAGGCCCCGGCGATCACGCCCTGCGCCGCAAAGTGCGCAGCTTGCTGACTTGATCCGCACTGGCGATCAATCGTGGTGGCGGGTACCGACTCGGGGAACCCTGCCGACAGGACCGCGCTGCGGGTGATGTTGAGCGCCTGCTCACCGGCCTGGCCGACGCAACCGCCGATCACGTCGTCCACCAGGGCGGGGTCGAGGCCGTTTCGCGAGGTGATGGAACGCAGAACGTGGGCCATCAGTTCGACAGGGTGCGTCCCGGACAGTGCTCCGCCCGGCTTTCCCTTGCCGGACGCGATCCGGACTACATCGACGATCACTGCCTTGGTCATCTTCGTTCCCTTCGAGGACGTGCATTGCTGGGGCGGTCCGGCACCCGTGTTTCGTGGCGCCGGGTACCGGACCGAGATCGAGGGAGCACCCTGACTTAGCGCTCGCTAAAGAACTACCACCGACTTGATCCTCTCGTCAAGAGGGGGCCTCCGAACTCGAAACAAATGCGGCCGACTAAAAGCTGGGCGATCAGTGACCTCGCCTGGCCCACGCCATTCATTAGTACTTTCGAATGATAGGTTTTCAATCTTCGCCCGAAATGTCCGGAATCGGATAACCTTCCGCCACAAGCAATCCAAGCCACAGGGGATTCGGGGCGTGGCACCAATCGATGACAACCGCAGGGGGACTGACTGGGAGGTTTGGCGTGGACCTGCGATACGTTGCCTTCACGCGTGCCGACCCGCATTTCTACGACCGAATCAGAACGGTCACCCGACCAGATACATCAACTGACCAGCACTTTATCCCCGCGAAGTCGGTGGATTGGTCGCTCTGGCGGCGCGGTCCCCAAAGTGGACCGTGGAACTACTTCCAACCGCCCGACGGTCTGCTGCCAGAACAAGGATGGAAGATTCACTGCTCCGCTACCCGAGCCAACGCGCAGGAGCTGCTCGATACCGTTTCCGTATATTGCGGTCACAATCATGTGCCGTTCAAATTTCTTCGGACGGCAGCAGACCTCATGTTGTCCAACAGCAAGCAGGCCAATCGAACTTCCAGCGGAAAATTCATCACGATCTATCCGGCGGATGGTGTTGCCACACAACGTGTCATCACCGAACTGGACAAGCTTGTCGCCGGTGCCGACGGGCCGTACATCCTCAGCGATGTGCGATGGAACCGGGGACCGCTCTACTTACGGTACGGCGCGTATCTGCCCATGCAGACCTACGATTCATTCGGCGATCGCGTCCCGGCAATTCGGCGTCCTGACGGATCGCTCGAACCCGATGTGCGCGGCACTTCCTTCAGAACTCCGGACTGGGTACAAATCCCGGACTTCGTTCGCGCGCAGCAAGACAAGCTGAAATCACATGACGAATTCCCCTATTCGATCAATGAAGCCCTGCACTTCAGCAACAGCGGGGGGATCTACTCCGCATTCGACGACGCCGGCATCGATCTGGTCATCAAAGAAGGCCGTCCCTTTACCGCCCCAGACGCAAACGGCCGGTACGCAATCGACCGCATCCGTAACGAGTACGACAAGTTGACTCACCTTGCCGACAACCCGTACACACCTTCTGCGATCAGCTTGTTCGAGCGCGAGGGACACCACTTCCTTGTCACCGAGCGCGCTGCCGGCACTCCCCTGAATCAGGAAGTTGCGCTCCGCCACCCACTGATACGCGCCGACCAGACACTCAGTTCCCGAACGGAATACAGAACCTGGGCACTCGACATTGCACAACAGTTGACTACCGCAGTCGAGAGCTTCCACAACGCCGGAATCGTTCATGCCGATCTTCACCCTGGCAACGTCATGTGCTCACCGTCCGGTATTCGGATCATCGACTTCGAGATGGCCCACAACATCGACGAGCATCCGCCCCGGTCCACCGGAGCCCCCGGATACACAGCACCTCGACAGTTGACAGGAATCGCGGCGGATCGATACTCGTTGGGATGCATCGAGCTGGGACTCTTTGTCCCACTTACTACATTGTTCCCTCTCGATTGCAACAAGATTCCCGAACTCATCGACTATGCGGTGTCTCGATTCGATCTTCCTCGTGCCTTCGGTGCCTCGCTCTATTCGATGCTCGACGTACAGGCGCCGGAACCGGAGAATCGCCCGCATCGTTGGGACACGTCGCCCGGGGAAAACCTGCAACGGGCGGCCGCTCTATTGCGCTGCGGCATCCTCGCCTCGCTTGATCTCTCCCGCCCTGATCGACTCTTTCCCGGTGACATCGCCCAGTTCGAAGTGAACGGCTACGGCATTGCTCACGGCTCGTGCGGAAACCTGCTCGCCGATGTACTTCCCGCAGACACCTTGGAGTCAGTTCTGGAATGGACTGAACATCAAGTTGATTCGGATACTCAACCAAAGTTCGGCTTCTTCGACGGGCTCGCGGGTGCGGTGCATACCTTTCGGCATCACGGGCGACATTCGACAGCCGACAGGTGGGTCGAGACTTTGCGTCGAGCCCCACTCGACGACATCGACTCCAGCCTTTTCAGCGGCCTTTCCGGAATCGGTTGCCTCCTACTCGAGGAATCGGTTTCACGGCCGATCGTGTCACCCACTCTCGCCGTCGTGACTGAAACTCTGCGCGAACGAATTTCAGCTGCTCGCTTGCATGTCCGCGACGCCGGCGGAACACCTTGGGCAGTGGCCGGCCGAGGTGGGCTGATGCGGGGACCGAGCGGACAAGCACTGTTCTGGACTCGCCACTACGAACTGAGTGGTGATCCTCGATCGCTGGAACACGCACGCCAGCTCGTCGACATCGATCTGTCTGTGATGTCGATGTGCCCTGACGGGTCGATGCAGCTGAGAGAGGAGCGCCGGACGATGCCGTATCTCGGATCCGGGTCTGTCGGTGTGGGCCTGGTACTTCTTCAACTTCTGCGCCATGTCGACGAACCGCGTTACGCAGCTGCGGTGCGTGCGATATCCCGCGCCGCCACAGTCGAATTCACTGCCCAAGCCGGACTACTCAACGGGCGAGCCGGGCTGATTCTGTTTCTCAGCGAACTCTCCAAGACTCCATACGCCGGCGCCGATTGTGAACAGACGCTTGCACAGCAGTTTCAGCTTCTGGGCTTGCACAGCCTCAATCACGCAGGAGGCCTGCACTTTCCAGGTGAACAGAACCTGAGACTCTCGACAGACTGGGCAACCGGATCTGCAGGAATACTGGCGTTGCTCCGATATACCCGATCGGCAACTGCCCGACAGTCGTTTCCACTGATGTGCGCGTCGAACTGCCACATCGCCTAATTGTTCGGAAGTTATCACCCACGGCAGATTGGAGCACAGAAGTACCAGGCGAAAAACCTGGAATTAAATCAACACCGCAAGCAAACTCGATCGATCAAATCCATCGGCAAGAACGCCGATCAACAAAGGAAATGACAATGGACGCTATTCTCTCCCTTCAAGATCTGTCAGTCGCCGCCGGCAACGTCGGAGATGCCGGCCAACTCGAGCAGAACGCGGCAATCAGTTCGCTCAGTTTCTTCTGCCTCTGACCTCAGGCCGATACCTCGGAGCAGGTCCGGGGTATCGGCTTCGCAATCAGTGCGAATCGTCAAACGGACAGTATTGTTTCATCATGAGACGCATACACACTTCACCGAGCTGCATTCGCCGATGATGTGCGCGACCTGGCGGCAATGCCGAGGGCAGATCGTATGGTCATCGATGGTGATATTCCTTCTGATCCTGACAACGGCGATTTCAGGTTGGTTCGTTCAGCGTTCGGGCGAGAGTTGGGACTTCGGCGACATCTGCTCACGCTGGTACGACGGAGGTGGCAGTTGCCGTGCCGACACCGCTCTCACCTTGACGACGCTTCTCGTACTCCTACTACCGTTCGCCTCAGGAATGCTGGTCGGCGTCACCACATTCGCCCGAGACTTCGAGCAGGGTCCCGAAAACCTCGATTTTCTCGAGTCCACCAGCCTTGTTCGATGGTATTTCTTGCGGGTCCTGGTGGTCTTCGTTCCCATCACCCTTGCGATGGCAGTCCTGGGCCTGGTGCTCGGCTGGACCCAGACGCTTGGCCGGGGACAGGCGGCAACAAATGAAGCCACCTCGTTTTCCTTGATGGAGTTCCCCAATTTTCAGACGACGGGAATCGTCGTCGGCGCCTACACCTTTTTAGCAATGACTACCGGCAGCGCAGCCGCATTGCTCATCCGCAACACCGTCTTCGCGATGGTCATGACTCTTCTCGCGTTCTTGATCGTGCCCGTCGCACTGAGCGCGACGATGCGCGAGCATTACTTGGCCCCCGACACTGAAGTGCAACCCATCGACGGACTGGCACGTGCAGCGGAATATGCACCGTCGCCGTATGAAAATCTCGACTCGAGGTGGGTCATCGATGCCGGCTTCGCCGATACGGATGGCAACATGATCGACGCCGATTACACAATGTGCTGGGGCTCAGACAATTCCGATCGCAAGCAGCAAGACCTCGAGGTCGACAACTGCCTTCGAGAACAGGGAATCGATCACTATGCCGTGATCTATCACCCACAGAGCCGGTACTGGCAATTTCAGTTCATCGAGACTGCCGTGATGCTGTTGTGCTCCGGGTTGATGGTGGCGCTCGCACTCGTCGGCGCACGTGGACGACGTCGGCGACCCGCCTATAACCGACTGTCCGAAATGTCGAAATCGATTTGATAGCAGCAATTTTCGATTCACATTCTCTTGTGTTCGAAACTTTGTTCGATTATGCTTTCGGCATGGACAGTCGGGATGCGTGGCAGCTGGATGGCGAGGGCCTCAAGAGTGAGGTTCTGGATCTGGTGCGTGTCCGGCACGAGTTGCAGTCGCGGATGGTGTTGCTGATCGTGGAGATGTTTTCCCGTGAGGTTCTCGGCGGGAAGGGTTTTCGGGCGATCGCGCAGTGGTTGCATGGTTCGACGAATCTGGAGATCGGTGAGTGCAGTCTGCTGGTCGGGTTGGCGCGGTTGTTGATGCTCGAACCTGTTGTCGCGGATGCGTTTCATCGCGGTGACGTGGATGCGTTGAAGGCGCGGCAGGTGGCGTCGTTTTGTCAGCATCCGCCGAAGAACATGACCCTGGCGGATGTGGACAAGGCTCGCGGGATTCTGTTGGGGTTGGCGTCGAAGAACATTGCGGATTGCGATGCGGTGCGGGCGGCGATCCGGCGGATCGAGAAGCAGTACGGCAAGCGCGAGGACGGCGTTCCGGTGGGTGAGGATTCGGAGCGTAACGAGTTCTACGCCTCGAAAGGCTTGTACGGGCGGGTCACTGTGAAGGGCGACCTGGATGCGATCAACGGGGCCCGGTTGATCACGTTGTTGTCGAGCCTGTCTGCGCCGACACCGGAGAAGGACGGCGTGAAGGACGCCCGCACGCCGGCATTACGGCGTGCGGACGGGTTTTGCGAACTACTGCGGCGGTACGAGCGGGCGGGGTTGGGTCCGATCGAGGGCGGGGTTAAACCGCACATCACGGTGACTGCGTCGGCGAAAGATATGACAGACCTTAAAGTTCTGAAAGACCTGTTGCCGTCCACTGAGGAGTTGGGATTTGCGTGGACGGATTGGGTGGGCCCGATCAGTATCGACACTGCGCGGATGTTGGCGTGCGACTGCACGATCACGCGGATTTTGTTGGACGAGAATGGTGTTCCGCTCGACTGCGGTAAGGAAGCGAGAACGGCGACGGTTCCGCAGCGGCGGGCGTTGGCGGTTCGTGATGGTGGGTGTGCGTTTCCGGGGTGCGGGACACCGTCGGGGTGGTGCGATGCTCATCATATTGTTCACTGGAACGATGGTGGCCCAACAGATCTCGATAATCTGATTCTGTTGTGTGGTCATCATCATCGGACGCTGCATCACACCGAGTGGCGTGTCGAGATCGGCCCGGATCGGAAATCGGTGTTCTATCCACCGATGTCGATCGATCCGTATCAACAGCCGATCGGCGGGAACAGCCCACCTACAGCAGCCTGAACCGCGACAATCGAATACATCAGCACCGGGGACGAACCATGCCCCGGTGCTGGCGCACGTTTCTGGTCAGATCCCAACCCCTCAAATCCCAACCCCTCAAATCCCAGCCCCTCAGATCCCGGCCCTTCGCACGAGAGCGTCAGTGGCAGAAGGGGATACAACGTCAATCGCTCGTAACAGCCCCGCGTACCGCGGATACAGCTCGACGGGACGCGTATTGATCGCCCTCAAGATCCACGATGCAGCTTGATCGGCCGTCAGCGCCGGCTGGCTCACGTAATCCGCCGTCGGCGCGATCATCGGTGTTCGTATGAGTGGGAATTGCACTGTGGTGACATCGACACCGGTGCCGTGACATTCCGCGCCGAGGCTTCGGCCGAATGCACTGAGAGCAGACTTCGACGCGTGATAGGCGCTGAACCTGGGCATCACGCCCGCAGTGACTCCCCAGGTTCCGACGTTGATGATGTGTCCGGACTTCGCCTCGAGCATCGCGGGCAGTAGCCGCAACGTCAGTCTTGTCGGCCCGAAGTAGTTCAGCGCCATGGTGCGCTCGTAGTCGTGGAATCGGTCGACCGAATCCAACGCGGTACGCCGGATCGAGCGACCCGCATTGTTGACGAGGATATCGACCGACCCGAATCGATCCGCGATCGTCTCCGCGAGTTCGTCGACGGCTTCACCGCGGGAGAGGTCCGCAGGCACGATGTGTGCCCATCCTCCCCTGCGGTGAATCTCGTCCCGTACGTGTTCGAGGTTTTCCTCACCGCGCGCGACCAGGATCATCTCGGCTCCCCGACGAGCCAAAAGATGAGCTGTCGCCTCACCGATCCCCGACGAGGCTCCCGTCAGGACGATGGTCTTGTCGGAAAGCGTGACGCCGCGAGACGGAACAAGGGAGCGCAGACGCGTCGGCGGTCTCAATGCAAGATTGCTGAGAATCGATCTGATCACGTCGGCCTCGGTTCGATCTTCGCGTGCGATTCGGTGCGAACCCGTCCCTGAACAGCCCACTTCGGACGCACCGCGGAAATTACTCAAAAGTAAGTTATGGCGCCGTTTCGGCCATGTCAAGAATTCGTCGGGATTCAGGAGTATCTGCCACTAGCTTTTCCTGATACCTCGGGTTACATTAAATCCAGACCGAGTGCCAGCGATCACACAACCGGCCCTCGATTCCACCGAACACCGCGAGAAATACCAGCGGTGACCGAAACGAAGAGGAGACGCCATGACGCTCACATCGCCGCTCGACAAGCGCGGAGAAGCATCCGACGACTCGTACAACGAGACGCTTCGACTCCTGTCCGAGGGCTCGGTGCACAAGCACTTCGACCCGTACCTCGACATCGACTGGGACTCCCCCGAGTTTGCCGTCGTCCCGAACGATCGCCGCTGGATCCTCCCGGCCGAGACAGATCCGCTGGGTGCTCACCCGTGGTACCAGTCGCAGTCCGAGGCCAGGCAGATCGAAATCGGCATGTGGCGCCAGGCCAATGTCGCGAAGGTCGGTCTCCAGTTCGAGAACATTCTGATCCGCGGCATGATGCAGTACGTCTTCTCGCTGCCCAACGATTCGGCCGAGGCGCGTTACTGCACGCACGAGTCGGTCGAAGAGTGCAACCACACGATGATGTTCCAGGAGATGGTCAACCGCATCGGTGCCGACGCTCCCGGCATGAGCCGTCCGATGAAGATGCTTGCACCCTTCATCCCCCTCGCTGCGGGTCCGTTCCCCGAACTGTTCTTCGTCGGTGTCCTCGCCGGTGAAGAGCCGATCGACCACATTCAGAAGAGCATCCTGCGCGCCGGCGGCCAGATCCACCCGATCATGCAGTCGGTCATGGCCATCCACGTAGCCGAGGAAGCGCGTCACATCTCGTTCGCGCACAAGCTTCTGAGCCGTCGCATCCCGCTGATGTCACGCCCGAACCGGTTTGTCCTCTCGCTGCTGTTCCCGATCGTCATGCGCATTCTCTGTGACGCCATCGTCATCCCGCCGAAGTCCTTCTGGAAGCAGTTCGACATCCCGAAGTCCGTGAAGAAGGACCTGTTCTGGGATCTGCCCGAGTCGCGCCAGACCCTGCGCAACTACTTCGGTGACGTCCGCATGCTGGCCACCGACACCGGCCTGATGAACCGTGCCTCGCGCCTGGTGTGGAAGGCCTGCAAGATGGACGGCCGCGCATCACGCTTCCGTAGCGAACCTCACCGCAGCTCGCACAACGCCGCCGCGTAGCTCCCGGACAGTCGAGATCGGACTCATAGCGCCATGCCACACGTAGTCACGCAGTCCTGTTGCAGCGACGCCTCGTGCGTCTACGCCTGCCCGGTCAACTGCATCCATCCGACGCCGGACGAGCCGGACTTCCTCACCGCCGAGATGCTGCACATCGATCCGCAGGCCTGCGTCGACTGCGGCGCATGCGTCTCGGCCTGCCCGGTCGACGCCATCGTCCCCGAGTCGAAGCTGACCGACCCGCAGCGAGTCTTCCTGTCCATCAATTCGGACTTCTACAAGGAAGAGCGGCCCAGGCCGCTTCTCGCCAAGGTCATCCCGGCAGCCCACGTCGACAAGGGCCGACCGCCGTTGCGCGTTGCCATCGTCGGTTCCGGACCGTCGGCGATGTACGCCGCGGACGAGTTACTGACTCAGCCTGACGTGCAGGTCAACGTCTTCGATCGCCTTCCTGTGCCTTACGGCTTGGTTCGCGCCGGCGTTGCTCCGGACCATCAGAAGACCAAGCAGGTCACTCGCTTGTTCGACAAGATCGCCGCACAAAAGGGTTTCGAGTTCTACCTCAACGTCGAGATCGGCAAGCACATCTCGCACAGCGAACTGCTCGAAAATCACCATGCGGTGCTCTACGCAGTCGGCGCTTCGTCCGACCGTGGTCTCGGCATTCCGGGCGCTGATCTGCCTGGCACGGCCTCGGCCACCGACTTCGTAGCCTGGTACAACGGCCACCCCGATCACGCCGACGACGTCTTCGACCTCTCACATCGCCGCGCGGTCATCATCGGAAACGGAAATGTCGCGCTCGACGTCGCTCGCATTCTGACGGCCGATCCCGAGAAGTTGGCCGGTACCGACATCTCCGCTCACGCACTCGCCGCTCTGCGGAAGAGTCGCGTCGAAGAAGTTGTCATCGTGGGTCGACGCGGAATCGCGCAGTCCGCGTTCACGGTCCCCGAGTTCACCGGCCTGATGGCACTGCCGGACATCGAACTCTCTGTCGGACCCGACGACATGGTTCTCGACTCGGCCACCGAAGAACTGGCAAAACGCGGCGAACTCCCGCATGCCGTCGAGCAGAAGTTGCGTCTCCTCGAAGCCCTGAAGAACCGCGATCACGTCGACGTCGGCAACAAGCGCATCACGTTGCGCTACCTGCTCACGCCGACCTCGATCACCGGCGACGATCAGGTCAGCGGAATCGAGTTCGCGCGCAACGCTCTTGTCGACGCCAACGGAACCGTGCAGATCGAAGCAACCGGCGATACCGAGACCATCGATACCGGCTTGGTCCTCACCTCGATCGGCTACCGCGGAGTGCCCATCCCCGGCGTCCCGTTCGACGAGCGCGCTTCGGTCATTCCGAACGAGAACGGCCGAGTCCTCGAAGCTCCGAACGGTGATCCCGCCACCGGGGTCTACGCGACCGGTTGGATCAAGCGCGGACCGAGTGGGTTCATCGGCACCAACAAGTCCTGCGCGCAGGAAACGATCAGGATGCTCGTCGACGACTTCAACGACGGACACCTGACCAACCCGGTCGCCGACGACTCCGCAGTCGATCGTCTGGTCCGGGCGCGACAGTCCGACGTCGTCGACCGCGAGGGCTGGCACGCCATCGACAAGGCGGAACTGGAACGCGGCGCTGCGCACGATCGTGCCCGCGAAAAGGTTCTGGATCAGGTCGAAATCACCTCCATCCTCGACGCTGCGGCCCGGGTGAAACCGACGCGTCGATTCGGTCGACCCGTACGCGTTCGCTGATCCACTACAGGTAAACAGCTACTTTCACGCACACGGCCCCGCCTGCAGACTCGTCTGCCCGGCGGGGCCGTCTGCGTTCCGGCAACGTCCCACTCAGCGAAAATTTATGCCCGTCAGCGGCCGAAATCATGTAATACTGCAACCTGTTCCAGTAAGCGGCACAGCGAGCCACGATCCCCGGATCACGCTCGCCAACCAGATGAGGATTGCATGAGCGAGACTGCAACGCCGGCGCCGAACGGGAGTGTGACACCTGCAGTAGAGGGTTGGTTCACCACCGGCGACGAACCTGCTCTGATCGGCACGAAGTGCCAATCCTGCGGCACCATTTCCTTCCCTCGTGAGGCGACGTTCTGCAAGAACCCGAGCTGCTTCAGCGAGGAGTTCGACGACGTGGAACTCTCCCGCCGCGGCACTGTCTGGTCGTACACCGACGCGCAATACCAGCCCCCGCCGCCATACATCCCGCGCTCGGATCCGTACGAGCCTTTTGCTCTCGCAGCAGTCGAACTGCCCGAGGGCATCGTCATCCTCGGCCAGGTGGCCGACGGATTCGGCGTCGACGATCTCAAGGTCGGCAATACCGTCGAATTGGTTGTCGAGCCGCTGTACACCGACGAAACCGGAGTACGTACGACGTGGCGCTGGAAGCCTGTCGCCGCAGCTGATCAGGAGTCGCAGTCATGAGCAAGGACGTCGCAGTACTCGGTGTCGGTATGCACCCCTGGGGCAAGTGGGGGCAGTCGTTCGTGAAATACGGCGTTGCCGCCGCTCGCGCCGCGCTCGCCGATTCGGGTGTGAATTGGCAGGACGTCGACTTCATCGTCGGCGGCGAGACCGTCCGCAACGGTTACGGCGGATACGTCGCCGGAGCCACGTTCGCTCAGGCCCTCGGCTGGAACGGCGCTCGCGTCGCCACGTCGTATGCAGCGTGCGCGACGGGAGCCCAGGCACTCGACACCGCTCGCGCACGAATTCTGGCCGGCCTCAGCGAAGTTGCCCTGGTCGTCGGCGCCGACACCACGCCGAAGGGCTTCCTCGCTCCCGTCGCCGGTGAGCGTTGGGACGACCCGGACTGGCTGCGCTTCCGCCTCATGGGTATGACCAACCCGGCGTACTTCGCGCTCAACGCGCGTCGTCGCATCGACCTCTACGGCGCCACCGCGGAGGATTTCGCCAACGTGAAGGTCAAGAACGCCAGGCACGGGCTGAGCAATCCGAATGCGCGCTACCGCAAGGAAGTCACCGTCGAGAACGTGTTGGCCTCCCCCGTGGTGTCCAATCCCCTTCACCTGCTCGACATCTGCGCGACGTCCGACGGCGGCGCCGCAATCTTGCTGACGTCGATGGAATACGCCCGCAAGATGGGCATCGCGGAACCTGTTCGCATCAAGGCTATTTCGACGGTCACGCCGACGTTCCCCCAGACGATCATGGACATGCCGAACTTCTCCACCGATTCCAGCTCCGCCGTTCCCGCTCCGGAGCGCACGTTCAAGGAATCCATCGGCTACGCCGCATACGAAGAAGCCGGGATCTCTCCCGAGGACGTCGACGTCGCCGAAGTCTACGACCTCGCTACCTCCGTGGAACTGGACTGGATCGAAGACCTTGCCCTCTGCAAGCGGGGCGAGGCCGAGCACCTCCTGCGTGCGGGTGACACCAGTATCGGAGGCCGCATCCCGGTCAATCCGTCCGGCGGTCTCGCATGCTTCGGCGAAGCCGTTCCCGCACAGGCACTTGCGCAGGTGTGCGAGCTCACTTGGCAGCTTCGTGGACAGGCCGAAGGCCGTCAGGTCGAAGGCGCCCGCATCGGTATCACCGCCAACCAAGGTCTGTTCGGACACGGCTCCTCGGTAATCGTTTCCGCCTGACCCTGTTCAACTTTCGTGGCGGTCGCACACTCACCCGTGAGCGGCCGCCACGATCACGTCTGCCACTGCCCCTGGCTGGGAAACCAGCGATGCGTGCGAGGTCGGGAGTTCGCTGGTGTTCGCGCCCATCCGGTTTGCCATGAACCGCTGCGCCGATGCTGGGATCACGCGATCCTCACCGGCAACCAGATACCAGCTCGGTGTGTTCGCCCACGACGGTGGCCCGCCGAGCTCGAGGTTCGCCCACAAAGCCGCAGACTTCTGATGCGCCAACATCGTTGCCGCTGTCTCGTCGGAAACATCCTGAGCGAAGACGGAATGGAAATACTCGTCCGTGACGTAGCCGTCGACGTTCTTCCCGCCGATCGCGTGAGGATCGTCGACGATCTTCAATCCCAGAGCCGGAGGAAGCAATTGGCTGCCAGGAAACCTGATGGGATCGATCGTGATCTGCACCGGCTCACCCTGAACCGGAGCAAACGCCGCGATGTACACCAACGACTGCACCTTCGGGTCGTGAACATTGGTGATCACCGCGCCGCCGTACGAGTGTCCGACGAGCACGACAGGTCCGTCGATGTCCGCAACCGTCTTCTCGATCACGGACGCGTCGTAAGCGGGCCCGCGTAGAGGATTGTCCGGCGCCACGACGCGATAGCCACGCGAACATAGGTCGGCGGCAACGCCGTCCCAACTGGTCGCGTCGGCAAAAGCGCCGTGGACGAGAACGACGGTTGGCTTGGGGCTCGCCACCGCAGCGCCGGAGCCGAAGATCACTCCGGCCGCGACTGTCATGAGTAACGCCAGAACTGCGGTGAATACACGTGAGATCTTCATGCGTTTCCTTCACTCTCGTCGAAAAGCGAGAAACTGCGGTAGGCCGGGACACGCCCGTTTCGATCCTAGAAATACCTGCTGCGACGGACGTGACTGTCCGTGCAGACTTTTGAGCTCACACTGCACAACTTCTGGTTGAGCGTCCGCATCGCGGGGTATCAGGGCTGCATGGCTTTGCTCCTGGATACTTCCGTGTTGGAGCCTGACCAACGCGCGGACGCCTTTGTCGACGCGATGGGTCGTGCCTCGGTCCCGTGTGCAATCCACTTGGAGAACCCGGAACGGGTGAGCGCGAGAATGAACGTGTGGAACCTCGGTGCAGCATCACTGTTCCGCTCCGAGTCGACCGGTATGCGGTTGACTCGAACACCACGTCACGTCCGGTCCGCGTCGATGCCCGTCCTTGCGATTGCCCTGCAGGAGAGCGGGATCGGCCATCTAGATCAGCACGACGAACAACGCAGAGTGCCCGCCGGTGAACTGTTGATGACGGACCTGACGTCGACCTACGATTTCTCCTGGCCGGGAACGGGCGCTTCCCAGTGCCTCTACGTTCCGATGGATCGGCTGGGACTGCCGATCGACACCATGCGGGACGCTGCTACCCGGCCTCATCACAGCAATCTGTACCCCGTGATGATCGCGCACGTTCGTGAATTGTTCCGCAGCGCCGCTCTGTTGGAGACCGATCCTGCCGCCGAACAATTGGGCGAGGCCTCGATCGAACTCGCACGTGCTTTGGTCGCTTCGATCGCACATGCGAATCCTGACGCATCCGCTCCGAGATCGTCCCTTGCCATGACTTCGATCCGTCGATACATCCGTGAACACCTTCACGATCCGACACTGAATCCCGCACGAATTGCTCACGCCCACAACATCTCACTGCGACAGCTGTACAAGATCTGCTCGGACAACGGCTTTCGGATCGAACAGTGGATCATCACCCAGCGCCTGCAGAAGGCTCGGGACGAACTGGCTCGACCCGCTACCGTCGATCTGCCGATCGCGACCGTTGCGCACCGGGCGGGGTTTGTCGACGCCGGACACTTCAGCCGACGCTTTCGACAGGCCTACGGGCTGAGCCCGACTCGTTGGCGTCAGCTCCGCGATTGAAGCAGCGCCACAACGTCTGACTGACCACGACTTTCGGCATTGTCCAACGCGGTCTTCCCCGATGCATCCCGGATCGAGGGATCTGCCCCCGCGTCGAGAAGCTGAGTGATCACGTCGATATAGCGCGCCGAACCATCGCCGTACACAACGGCTTCGAGTAGCGCCGTCCACCCGGGATCGTTGACGTGATTGACCGGAACCCCGGCAGCAATCAGCATCCGGACGGTCTCGACATGCGCGCGTTCACTCGCGGGAATCAGCGCCGTACCGCCGTAACGGTTCACGCTGTCGACGTCCGCGCCGTGGGCGAGCGTGAGCGCCAGAATCTCGTTCAAACCCTCGGCTCCGGAATACAGGAAGGCCGAATCCTGCATGGAATCCTTCGCGTTCACGTCTGCTCCGGCAAGAATCAACGTAGAAGCCGCAGCGACGGCGTTGTTCTTGGTGGCCTCGACGAGTGGAGTCCGTTCGCCCTCGCCGCGCGCTTCGATGTTCGCGCCGGCAGTCAGGGCAGCGGTAACAGCTGCGGGATCATTGCGGTCCACAGCATCGAAGAGCGCGCGTTCGGATTCCGGCGTCGATGGTGGATTTACACCCGTAGGCGGTACAGCTGCCGTTGTTGGTGCTGACGCCGCGGTTGTCGGCGTCAGCGGGGTGTCGGACGAACTGCAGCCAGCCAACGCTCCGGTCACCGATGCCGCGAAGATTGCGCAGGCGAGGACAGACCTGCGCGGCCGCGCCATCACAACGAATCACTTTCTTGGACAAGTGTTTCGAGCGTCATCCTGACGGCGTCCAGATGTTCGGCCATCGCCCTGGAGGCGTGGTCGTAACTGCCGGACGCGATTCCTTCGACTATTCGTTCGTGTTCCTCGTTCGACCTTTCCTGGCGACCGGCAACAAGATTGAGTGTCTCGGACTGCCTTGTCAACGCTTCACGAATATCGACGATTACCGACTCGAAGACCCGATTCCTACTGGCTTTCGCAATCAGTCCGTGGAACTGCGCATCGAGTGCGACCCATACGAGCGGATCATCCTCGTCACGCATCTGCTGGACCAGTCCGCGGAGGGCCGTCAACTCCTCCACTGTGTGCCGTTGGGCAGCCCACCCTGCGGCCGGAATTTCGACATGCGGCCGCGCTTCGACCAACTCGTTGGCCGCGTAGCTGCCGAAGTCGAGGTCTCGCGCTATCGAATCGCTGACGACGAAGGTGCCGAGCCCGGATTTCGTCTCGGTGAGCCCGAGGGCATGGCACGAGCGCAGGGCTTCACGGATGACCGATCGACTGACCCCGTGTCTTTCGGCCAGGGACGCCTCGGACGGGAGACGCTCTCCGACTGCCAGTTCGCCGGAGGTTATTGCGGCACGGAGGTCGGCGAGAACCGCCTCGGCAGCACTCACCCGCGAGGCGACGGGTCGCCTGGTGGCCCAGCTGTCTGACAGGTTCATGCCGTCATTGTTGCGACTGCCGAAGTCCCGCGTCAAACATCGCACTTGATGAAGGGTTGACGTGCCGGAGTGAGCGAGGTAACAATTACACCTGTCAGACAGCCTGATAGCCCGATAGCAGGGCGGGACTACTACTCGACCGTCAGCGCTGCGATCCCGAAATACACCCACCGCGCAGAGTGATGCTCGCGCGAAGAGACACGAGGAATTGATCAAGTGCTCGAAACGCGAACAGAACACGATCTGCTCGGCGATCGCGAGGTTCCAGCCGATTCGTACTGGGGTATCCACACCTTGCGCGCAATGGAGAACTTCCCGATCACTGGTCGAACAATCTCCACGAACCCGCATCTGATCCGCGGCATCGCTTACGTCAAGTGGGCCGCAGCCAGCGCAAACGAAAAGCTGGGCATCCTCGACCGCCCGCGCGCGGAGGCCATCTCACAGGCATGCAAGGAGATCGTGGACGGGCGGTGGCACGAACAGTTCGTGGTGGACGTCATCCAGGGTGGCGCCGGCACGTCGACGAACATGAATGCGAACGAGGTCATCGCCAATCGCGCGTTGGAAATCCTCGGCCACCAGCGCGGCGACTACGAACGGCTTCACCCCAATGAACACGTGAACCTGAGCCAATCGACCAACGACGTCTACCCCACGGCCGTGAATATCTCGACGATCTTCGCGATCGATGACCTGCTGGATGCACTTCTTACACTCCAGAACGCATTCACGACCAAATCTCTTCAGTTCGCCGACACAGTGAAGATGGGACGCACCCAACTGCAGGACGCCGTGCCGATGACTCTGGGTCAGGAGTTCGGGACCTACGCGGTCATGATCGAGGAGGATCGGGCGCGTCTGGCTGAGGCCGCTCTTCTCGTTCACGAGATCAACCTCGGCGCGACTGCTATCGGCACTGGCCTCAACGCACCCGCCGGCTACGCCGAGGTGGCCTGTTCCGACCTGGGCGCACTGACCGGACTGCCGCTGGTGTTGGCAACGGATCTGGTCGAAGCGACCCAAGACGTGGGCCAGTTCGTCCACCTCTCCGGCGTCCTCAAGCGGGTCGCTGTGAAGTTGTCCAAGGTGTGCAACGATCTCCGACTGCTCTCTTCGGGCCCGCGAGCGGGATTGAACGAGATCAATCTTCCACCGGTGCAGGCAGGTTCGTCGATCATGCCGGGCAAGGTCAATCCTGTCATTCCCGAAGTCCTCAATCAGGTCGCGTACGAAGTCATCGGCAACGACGTGACGATCACGATGGCTGCGGAATCCGGTCAGCTCCAACTCAACGCTTTCGAGCCGATCATCGTGCACTCACTGTCCGAAGGAATGCGACACCTCGGTGCGGCTTGCCGCATTTTGGCGGACCGGTGCGTACTCGGCATCACGGCTAACACCGAACTGCTGCGCGCCCGAGTCGAAGACTCCATCGGCCTCGTCACCGCGCTCAACCCCTACATCGGATATACCGCGTCCACTCGGATCGCCCAGGAGGCGTTGATTTCCGGGCGTCGCGTCGCAGATCTCGTAATCGAAGCCGGCCTGCTCGACCGAGAGGAACTCGATCGGTTGCTCAGCCCCGAACATCTCGCCAATCTCCGCGTTTCGGGCGAGAAGCCTCATGCCACCGCTGTTGCGGAGGAGGTTTGATGACCGTCGAACGGGAAGAGACAGGCCGCGCCGAAGTTGCCACTGAGGAGGATCTCGGATATCAGAAGGCGCTCGGCCCCAGACAAATTCAGATGATCGCGATCGGTGGCGCGATCGGAACCGGCCTTTTCATGGGGGCGGGAGGGCGACTACAACAGGCGGGCCCGGCCTTGGTTCTCGTGTACGCGCTGTGCGGATTCTTCGCGTTCCTGATCCTGAGGGCGCTCGGCGAACTGGTGATGCACCGACCGACTTCCGGATCCTTCGTTTCCTACGCACGCGAATTCTTCGGCGAAAAGATGGCTTTCGCTGCGGGCTGGTTGTACTGGATGAACTGGGCAATGACTGCCGTGGTCGACGTCACGGCTGTGGCGTTGTACATGAACTTCTTCAAAAAGTACTGGGCGCCACTGGGACACATCGATCAGTGGATGTTCGCTCTGATCGCGGTGTTGCTGGTTCTCGGACTGAATCTCGTGTCCGTGAAAGTCTTCGGAGAGTTGGAGTTCTGGTTCGCGTTGATCAAGGTCGTGGCCTTGACCGCATTCCTCGGGTTCGGTGTCTATTTCGTACTCTTCGGCACGCCCATCGAAGGGCATTCCTCCGGATTCAGCCTGATCGCCGACAACGGTGGGCTGTTCCCCAACGGAATACTGCCGGCAGTCGTGGTGATTCAGGGCGTCGTGTTCGCTTACGCTTCAATTGAACTCGTGGGGACCACGGCTGGAGAGACCGAAAATCCCCGGAAGGTGATACCCAAGGCGATCAACACAGTGATCATTCGGATCCTCGTCTTCTACGTGGGGTCGGTCCTGCTGCTCTCGCTGTTGCTCCCCTACACCGAATACCACGCCGGTGAAAGTCCATTCGTCACATTCTTCGGTTCGATCAACATCCAAGGCGCAGATGCGATCATGAATCTGGTCGTTCTCACGGCGGCGTTGTCTTCACTCAATGCCGGATTGTATTCGACCGGACGAATACTCCATTCGATGGCGGCGGCCGGTTCGGCGCCTGCCTTCGCTGCCAGAATGAACAAATCCGGAGTGCCGTACGGGGGAATCGCACTCACCGGCGTGGTCATCCTGTTCGGCGTCGGGCTCAATGCTGTTGTCCCAGCGCAGGCCTTCGAAATAGTCCTCAATCTTGCGGCACTGGGCATCATCAGTGCATGGGCGGTAATTGTGCTGTGCCAGTTGAGGCTCTGGCAACTTGCGAAACAAGGCAAAGTCACTCGCCCTTCCTTCCGCATATTCGGCGCACCGTACACCGGGATCGCGACACTGGTCTTTCTTGCGGTCGTTATCGTGTTGATGGCATTCGACAACCCCGTTGGAACGTGGACCGTCGGATCCATCGCGATCATCGCACCGCTCTTGATGATTGGTTGGTACGCCGCCAGGAATCGTATTCGCGAGTTGGCCATCCACCACCCCGCAGCTTGACGTGAAAGGACCACAGTGTCGAAAGTCGCAGTTGTCACTACCGGTGGCACCATCGCCAGCACCCGGGATGCGCATGGAATCAGCCGGCCCGCAATCACCGGTGCAGATCTGGTCGGCAACGAGCAGGCCGACATCGAGCTTCGAGTCGTCGACGTGATGTCGAAGGACAGCTCGAGCATGACCTTCGCGGACATGGATCGTGTTCGCGACGCCGTAGCCGATCAATTGAAAGATCCCGGACTCGACTCGGTGGTCGTGCTTCACGGCACCGACACGATGGAGGAAACTGCGTTCTTGTTGGACCTGCACCACGACGACCAACGCCCGGTGGTCTTCACCGGCGCGCAGCGCACTTTCGACCATCCCGAATCCGACGCTCGTTCGAATCTCGCCGCGGCGATCTCAGCCGGACTGGACATCTCGTCACACGGGCGTGGTGTCCTTATCGCCTTCGGCGGTTCGGTCCATCCAGCCGCAGGTACGCGAAAGTCCGATACGACGGCACTCGATGCCTTCCGCCGCGTGCACATCGATCCGCTCCTGCTGCGTACTCCCGAACCATTGCCGTGGCATCCGATTTCGGACACCCGCGTCGACATCATCGCCGTGTATCCCGGGGCAGACCGCGTACAAATCGACGCCTGCGTGCACGCCGGGGCGCAGGGACTTGTTCTCGACGGGCTCGGTTCGGGAAATGCCAATCCGACGATAGTCGAGGCCGTACGAGACTGCGTAGGCGCTCACATTCCGGTAGCCGTGACAACTCGGGTGCCCTCGGGGCCAATCTCCCCGGTTTACGGTGGCGGTGGTGGCGGGCACGACTTGATCGCCGCAGGCGCTGTATTTTCCACCGATCTTCGAGCCGGGCAGGCACGTGTACTTCTGGCAGCCTTGTTGTCAGATCCGGATCTCGTGGGCCTGGAAAAGGTATTCGACCGCTATTCGAGGTTTGCTCGCACCCCGCCGTTCGGGCGGTAGAACTGGCGACACCATTCATTGTTCGAAATTCACTTCACTAAATCAGGGACTTTGGTCCGAATTTTCGACTTGGACGCTTATTTGGTGTCCGAATTGGGTAGTTTCACATCATCTAACTCGTTCAAAATTTCGATCCAGCGGTCACGTCCAGTGCAGCCAGTCGAACAGGAGTCGGATGAGCAGCCCATTTCGTGATGCCGCTGCAGTAACGCTCGACGCGTCTCACCGCGTCGGGCAAGCGCACGTGCCAGGCGCCGCACTCAACGGTCGTTTTCACCCGCCAACTGCCGTGAAAGGACTGGTCGCGCGTCCGCGCCTGCACCGCAAACTCACCGCATCCACTGCCACCAAAGGCTCAGGCCCCGGGCCTGTCGGGTTGCTCTCGGCTCCGGCCGGTGCGGGGAAGACCCTACTTCTGGCCGATTGGGCTCGCGAATATTCCCGAGCCTCCCCTGATGTTGCGCTGGCCTGGCTGACGTTGGCCGAGCGCGACAACAACGTGTCGATACTGTGTGAATCCCTCGCCGAGGCGATCGCGTCCTCCGTCGATGCGGCCGGCCAGAGGCTCCCCGTGCAGACCGGATCCAGGCCGCCCGTCGAGCAGTGGCTCGCGCACTTTGCGGAAACCCTCGAAACGCACGAGCGCCGAACAACGTTGATCCTCGACGACGTTCACACCCTCCACGATCCGATGTCGATCGGTCTCCTCGATCGGATACTCACACAGACCCCGGGCAACCTGTCGATTATCGTTGCCGCCCGCTACGAACCACCGCTCACGTGGCATCGTCTGGCTCTCGACGGCCGACTCACCCGCTTTGCATCCACCGATCTCGCTTTCGATCGCTCCGAGATCACCGCGATATTCGGCGAGTACGACATCACGCTGCGCGACGACGAACTCGCAATCGTCGAGAACTTCACCAAGGGGTGGGGCGCCGTCGTTCGCCTGACCGCCGCGTTTCTGGCCGGCCGCAGTGACATCGGCGATGCACTGGACGAGTTCACGCACACACCCCGCCCGATCGCCGACTTTCTCGTCGACGAGGTACTGACGTCCTTGCCCGAACATGTCACCTCGTTCATGTTGCGAACATCGGTAGTCGATTCTTTCTCCGCCCAACTGGCGGAAACTCTGACGGACTCGAACGCTCGATCCGAGATCGACTCGCTGATTCAGTTCAACTTCCCCGTGACCCGTACCGATTCCGCCGACCACACAACGTGGTTCAGCTATCACCCTCTCTTGCGCGAGCACCTTCGGGCAGAGTTCCGTCGCGTCGATCACGTCGAGAGAAACCGCGTACACCTGCGAGCAGCAAGCTGGTTCGAAAGCAATCACTTCGAACTCGAGGCGCTCGAACTCGAGGTGTCGATCGGAGACCCATGCCGCATTCTCGCGTTTCTCGAACGCTGCGGGCTGGGCCTCGTACTCGACGGGCACTGCGGGGACGTCGTGCGAGTCCTGGAATCCGTGTCGACGCAGGTCTCGGAATCCCCGATCACCCGACTGGTGCTGGCGGCGGCCGCCCTCCACTCCGGTGACGTGACCTCGGCGACCACGTGCCTCGATCTTCTCGAGGCAACTCATCCACCGATTGCAGAAGATCCATTGTTCCTGGCGATGAGCCTGGAAATCTCCTGCGTTACGGCGACTTCCGACAACGAGCCGCTGGCGGCACGTCTGGAGCGGCGTCAGAAAAGCACCCACTCCGACATCGAAGCCTACGCACACATGGAATTGGCGACGGCACACTTACTGCGACGTGAGTTCGACAGGGCGACTGTCGAATACACTCAAGCCGTCGCACTCGGGACAATACGGGGCAGGGCGCGATTCGTCTTGAAGTCGCTGACCGGACTGGGCTACGTAGCTTCTCTCAGCGGAGACATCGGGGCGATGAGGGCTCACTCCGTCTACGCTCTCGACTACGCGGTCGAACATCGCATCACGACGACTGCGGAGTACGAGTTGTCCGCGTCGGTGGCCGCCTTTGCCACATATCTCTGCGCTTCGAGCGAACTCCCGTACCGCATCCCGACAATCGGAAACTACCGGAGCACAGACGTTCTCGGCGCCAGCGCGCCGGTGTTCGGGTGGCACTCCGTCGTAACCTTCGGCCTTCACAGTCTCGACAGCTCGACCGACCGACGCTCGACCGCCGCCGATGTTCGCGACGCGATGCTCAGCGCGATCGAATTACGTACCTTCGCGTTCGCGACCTTGGCTCTTCTACCACCCGTCGTCCACGCATGCCTTTCCGTCGGTGAGGTGGAATGGGCAGCGAGACTCGTGCGTGACGCAGCCGATCAATTCGGAGAAACGTCGGAGATACATCTCGCACGGGGTGCCGTCGCCTTCTCGTCCAACAAGTTCGCGGAAGCACTCGTCGAAGTTTCCGAAGCTCTCGGGTCCTCCGAAATCCCGTTGCTCGCACATCACGTCTACGCCTGGACACTCGAAGCCGGGATCCACGCTGCAACAGGTCACGAGCGCAAGTCGTTTCGCTCCCTCCACAAAGCGCTGCGCGCCGCGGAAGCCGGTAGCCTGCTACGCCCCTTCCTCGACTACGGCGCATCCCTGCGGCCGGTGTTCGACGAGTTCAGTGGACATTTCGGCGATCAGGAAGCATTTGCCGAACAGGTACGTAGCCGCATTCGCCCACAAGAATTGGTGAGTGCACCGATCCTCACGCCAGGCGAATACACCGTGCTCCGTGAACTCGCTTCCGGAGACACCACCGAGTCCATTGCCGACACGCTGTTCCTTTCCGTCAACACCATCAAGACGCATCTTCGCGGGATCTATCGCAAGTTGGAAGTGAGCAACCGACGCGACGCGCTCAAGGCTGCGCGACGCGGCGGACTCATCTGAGCAAGACTGCTTCCATGCCCCCGAAGCTGTATTCCGATACGCGCGATCGATTGACCGTGTGGGCGAGACGTACACCCAGTCGACGGTTGGCGACTGATGCAACCATCGGGGTCTTCGAAGTCGGGCTCGTGGACAGCGCCATGACTTTGGCGGCCCAGGCCTTTACGTCATTGCTCCCGGTCATGATTGCAGCGTCGACCTTGGAGAAGCTGAAGCCGTTGGCTGATGCCGCCAAAGACGACCTCGGCGTCCAACTCCCCGACACCGTATTGACCAGTACCTCTACCGCGGCAGCGTTCGGGATTGTCGGCTTGCTCATGCTGCTGATCAGTTCCACGTCCTACGCTCGCGCTCTCGGCCGGATGTACGGACGGATCTGGAGCGTGCCGACGGCGACACTCCGTCAGGCGTGGCGGTGGTTCGCGGTAGTGTGCGTCGTGGCCGCGTCGGTGGTCGGTGCGGCCCTGTGCCGTGAACTGAATGGTGTTCCGGGAGTGGGCAGAGTCCTGGAATTCACAGCGGTCTACGTCGTGTGGGCACTCGTGTGGACAGCCGTGCCCATGCTGCTGACGGCCAATCGCATGACCACTCGAATGTGCGTCGGGTCAGGATTGCTCACCGCGACGGGCCTGACCGGACTGCACGTGGCCGGCACTCTTTTCCTCCCCCGAATGACAAAGACGTCGCAGGACGAGTTCGGTCTTCTGGGCGTGATGTTCACCGTCATCGGCTGGCTGTTCATCTTCTCGGCCATCGTGGTTGTCGCGTCGTCGATCGTCGGATCAGTGGCCAAAGATTCCGGTCCCCTGGGAATCTGGCTACGGACATCACGCTGAGGTGTTGTCTCGACCTGCAAGCGCTTTCGAGACGGTCGGATAGACGTCGACCTTCAGCGCGCCCTGGTCGGCACCGGACAGAACGTCGCGGAACTGCCCGATGTCGCGTGCCACTCGGAAGCTCACATTTCTGCGTGCCAACGAATCTCGAAGCTGAGCCAACATCTGCGCAGCGCTGACGTCGATGAACGGTGACGTCTCGGCGTCGAGAACGACCATGGTGGTGCCGGCGGTCACCAGACCGGTGATCTGATCACGCACGTGATCGGCATTGGCGAAGAACATCCCCGCTTCGACCCTGACCACTACGACGCCGTCGAGTGTCTTCAGATCAGGATGCCCACTGATGTCGACCCAGCGCGTGCCGTCCTTGGCCAGAGCGGCCACGTGCGGTTTGGAGACCCGATACAGGAGCAGCAACATCGAGACGGCGATTCCGATGATCAGACCGGGCAACGTGTCGAAGAGGAGAACCCCGAACATCGCCGCGATCGCCGCCGCGAAATCGGCCCGGGCAGCGTGCCCGTAGATACTGCCCAACCTCTTCGTCCACACCCGGTACAGCGCTGCGAGGGAGGAGAAATCGACCAGTTCGATCACTGCTGCGATGACCACAGCCGAGAGCGTCGCCTCTGGCAACTTCTCGAACAGGCCGGTGAGAAACAGCAGTGTCACCAGCGTCAGCGCCGCGACCACCAGTCCGCTGACCTGAGATTTGGCGCCCGCTCCTCCGTTGACGGCGGTCTTCGACAGGCTGCCGTTGACCACCATTCCCGAGCAGAGACCCGATCCGAGATTGGCCGCACCCAGTCCTGCCAGTTCACGATTGGCGTCGATGGTGTAGCCGGCTTTGGCCGCGTATGTCTTTGCAGCGCCAAGACCTTCGGCGAAACCGATGAGCAGAACGCCGACCGCAGGTCCGACCAGGTCGAGGTAGTCCTCGGCTCCCACACCACTCGGCAGACCCATCGACGGCAGGCCCGAGTCGATGTGTCCGACAATGTCGATGCCACGATCGTCGAGGCCGAACAACGCTACTGCGGTAATGCCCAGCAGCACGACGAGGAGCGAACCCGGTACGAGCGGAAGCCATCGCTTGACGCCCAGGACCATTGCCAGGCTGAGCAATCCGATGATCACGGTCGGTAGGTCGACCTCACCCAGTTCCTTCACCACTGTCCACGTCTGGACGAAGAAGTTTCCCTCCCCCTTGTCCACGCCCAGGAGTTTGGGTACTTGACCGATGATGATCGTGAGCGCCAGACCGACGATGAATCCCTTGAGAACCGGCTCGGAGATGAAGGACGCGATGAATCCGAGGCGCATGAATCCTGCGAGCAGTCCGACGAGCCCGGTCACGATCGCCAATGCCGCCGACAGCGCGATGAATCGGCCGTCGTTTCCTGAAGCCAATGGCGCAATCATCGCCGCGGACAACGCTGCGGTCGCCGACATCGGCCCGACGATCAGATGGCGCGAACTGCCGGCTGCTGCATACAGAATCAATGACGGAACCGCAGCATAAAGCCCGACCACCGGCGGAACTCCGGCGATGGTGGCGTACGCGAGCGCTTCCGGAACAAGGACAGCCCACACTGTAAGGCCCGCAATGATGTCGGGGCGAAGCCAAGCGCGTTGATAGTCGGACAACGATCCGAAGACCCACCAGGTCCGCGTGTGCGGAGCACTCATAGTCCTTGCACCCCTTTACTGATCTGCATCGCCGCGATCAGGACGAGGAGCCCGACGTTCAGCAAGTGCGTGTTGGTGGCTATCCAGGTGCGGATCTTCAGCAGCGGTTCGGTTGCCTCGTCCTTCTTGATCAGCAGGAGGGCAACAGGTACCGCGACCGAGGTCACGGACACCAACGAGAAGATCACGGCCGAGACGATCTGCGACGTCGGTGCCACGGTGCTGAGACGAAGGTTCATCGCTGCTGCGATGGCACACGACATGTCGATGGGGTTGAGAACGAACAGCGCGAAACCGAGCACACCGGATCGCATTGGTTGGAAGTGCTCAACCGATTGCAGCATCTTCGGCAGCTGAGGGGCCGCAGCCACAACGTCGCCAGGGGCAACTGCAGCCGCCATCGCCTGAACCCCGCGACGACTGCGTGAGTAGACGAACCAGGCACCCGCCAGCAGAGTTGCCCCGAGAACGAGATGGATGATGGGCACCCACAGCGGAGGGTGTGTGCGCTGATGAACCTGGAGTGCGGTCAAGATGACGTACGAACCGGCCAGCGCGACAACTATTCCGAGATACCACCCGATCAGGTACGCAATGCTGTTGATACGCGCTCGTTCGGAAAACAGTACGGCCACAACGGCGACAACCGCCAGCGGGCTCATGATGATCCCGAGCGCCAGCGGGATCTGTTGCAGTAGCAGCGATCCCATAACTACCTCCAGTTGTCAGAGACCGCCGATGCCCTTGCCGATGAGAACAACACCGATAACCAGGATCAACACACTCATCACCGTGGCGTTGTTTTCCTGCAACCACACCTTCAGCTTGGCCAGCGGACCACGCAGTCGCTCCGCGGCAACGAGGTAGCCGATCACGGGCACGCACACTGTGCAGGCCGCGATGATCGTGAAAACCAGAATGGCGACAACAACTTCTCCGGAACCCAATGACGCGGATCCGATCGAGATTCCGGCCGCGATACACATCATCAGATTCTTCGGATTGATCGCAGCCAGAGCGAAGCCCAAGCCGAGGCCTTTGACAGCGGTCATGTCATCGATGGCGTGCATCCACTTCGGGGTTTCGTGCTCGCCTCCGCGTCCGCGCCATTGCTTGACTCCGAACGCAAGAAGCAATACACCCAACGCCAGCTTGATCCACGACACTGTCGCTGACGGATCACCTTCGGAGTCACCGAGCTTGCTGGACAGAAGCACGAAGATCACGGTGGCGACGACGATTCCCAGTATCCAGCCCAGCGCGAACCCGACGCTCGTGCTGCCGGCACGCTTGGACAACAACATCAAGATTGCCGCGATGATCGGGATCGGCGATACCGCAACGCCGACCGCGAGGGGTAACAGATCCCCGATGACAGATCCCATGCCGACCTCTTCTCTCTCCCGGTCGACACTAGGGGTGGCGACTCTACGGAGCCTCACACAAAAGGGATGAACGGACCCGCGACGACATTCACCCGTAGGGGATGACGCCCCGAGCGCGTACGGGAGTAAGACTGGATCCCACGGATGCGGAGTCCTGGATCGGGCAGCGACGCCGATTGCACTTGACGACATGCGATTTCGAGGCTCGGAGCGCTGCCTTCTCGAACCTCATGGCCCTACGAAATGGAGCGGATACTGATGAATGCTCCCACTCGGTATCAATTCCTCATCGACGGCGAAGTGTCGGACCGCGTCAAGGCCGCATTTCCTGAACTCAGTGTCGCCAGTGCGGCCGGCGGGTTCACCAGTTTGTACGGACCCGTCGCGGACCACACGGCTATGCGGAGCATCATGGCCCGTCTCGATTCCCTCGGCCTGACCGTCGCCGAAATGCGTCGACTCCCAGACTGATCCGAGCCACACCCTGTCGAAATGTCCCACGCACGAGCGATGGTCCCGACCGAGTCGACTCGGTCGGGACCAACTGCTCTCGGGTTGTTCGGTGCCTAGACTCTGTCCCTGTCCCAGGTCGCGACCGCCCAGATCACAACGACATCGAGCGCGATGACCAGGATCGACCACAGTGGGTAATACGGCATCCACAAGAAGTTGGCGATGATCGAGAGCGACGCAATGACGATTGCCGCCGCCCTGGCCCACACTGCACCGGTGAAGAGGCCGAGGGCCACCACGATCCCGATGATGCCCAAGATGATGTGGATCCAACCCCACGTCGTGATGTCGAACTTGTACGTGTAGTTGATACCCACGACAAACAGATTGTTGTCGGCAACGGCCGCGATGCCCTGAAGCAGAGCGACAATGCCTGCGGTGAGCAGCAGAATTGCTGCTGCAAACGTCGTACCTACCGCGAAACCCTGCCGGACAGGGTGATTCGCGGGTTCCCGCGGTGGAGCAGTCATCAGCGTTCCTTTCGACAGAATGCACTTCCCTTACTCAGTCTCGAGGGGCTGGAAGGCGAAAACATCACCCGTCGCGGATGAACCGCAGGTCACCGACCCGTACCCGTTTGCCGGGATCGCAAACCAGGCCTGACACCCTTTTCCTCGACTGAACACAGGCTGTGGCGTACTTGTGGGGGTGTTCACTCAGCTGAACCTGTGCCCACTCAGCAGTAGTCGCACTCGTCATCGCTCTCCGGCACGTCTTCGACGTTCAGCCGGGTGGGTGGACGCGGATGCATGACCGCTTCACGGTTACGGCCCCCTTCGGAGTGCTCGGACACCTGGCACTGAGGTTGGCTGTCGGCCCGTATCGGCGGCGCCTTCTCGAGCAACGCGCCGCGCACATCAAGGGCCGCGCAGAAGTCGGCACGCCTTTCATCGAGTGAACACCCGCTCTGACGCACCGCAGGGAGTGCTCACTCGACAAAACCTGTGTTCACTCAGCAGCAGTCGCACTCGTCACCGCTCTCGGGCACAGCCACAACCGGGCAGCACGGATCACCCTTCCACGCGTTGATGCCTTCTTTCACCGCGATGACGGCGATGACCAGTGCCGCAATCGGATCCGCCCACGACCAGCCGAGCAGCGAGTTGAGCAGCAAACCGACCAACAAGACAGCAGAGAGGTAAGTGCAGAGCAGCGTCTGCTTCGAATCCGCGACCGCCGACAGCGAACCCAACTCCCGACCGGCTCGGCGTTGCGCATAGGACAGGGCCGGCATGATCGCCAAACTCACCGCAGCCAAGAGTATTCCGACGCTCGTGTGCTGAGCTTCCCCCAGACCGAACAGCGACCGAATCGCGTCGAACGAGACGTACGCAGCGAGCCCGAAGAACGAGAATGCGATCACTCGCAGTGCCGTCTTCTCACGGCTCGTCGGATCCGGCGCCGAGAACTGCCAGGCAACAGCTGCCGCCGAGGACACTTCGATCACCGAATCAAGGCCGAAACCGAACAGTGCTGCGGACGACACCCGTGTGCCCTCCGCCAGCGCGATGATCGCTTCGACGACGTTGTAGCTGATCGTGATCGCCACGAAGATGCGAATTCTTCTCGACAAGAGCGCACGCCGGTCAGTCGAGAGCCCGACACCGTCAACGGGCGCAACCATCAGCAGCACCCCTCTGATTCGCTGTCCGGGCAGTACGACGGATCCACCGCGAGTACGACCCCGAGCAGGTCGTCGAGGGCCCGACCGATATGTACATCGGCGAGTTCGTATCTGGTCCGGCGCCCTTCCGGGACGGCCACCACCAAGCCACAACCGCGCAGGCACGCCAGATGGTTGGACAGCTTCTGCCTGGTCACAGCCAGCGTTTCAGCGAGGTCGGACGGATACCGCGGTGCGGTCTTCAGTTCGAGCAGTATCCGTGTCCGAGTCTCGTCGGACAGTGCATGCCCGAACCTCGCAAGCACCGCCACGTTGGTCACCACATCTACGCCCTCGATATCCATACGTGCGACAGTACATCGAAAACTGGATTCAGAAAATGATGAACTCCGATGGTTCAAGATCCCACCATCGGGTAACGCAAGCGTGAAGCCACCCAACCAAGCGAACACCGGGAGCCCACATCCGATGAACCGTACAAAAGTCGACGACCACGTAGCGATGGCCGAACTACCGACAACCGGAAGCATCTTCCAGGCCTCGTGGCCGGTGCGTACGGGTGACATCCACACCGACAAACAACTGCGCCTCGACGCGATCGCGCGCTACCTCCAAGACGCGGGCTTCGATAATCTCCTCGACCGCGGCGCCATGGATACACACCCGCTGTGGATAGTACGAAGAACGGTGATCGATGTACTCCAACCGGTCGTCTGGCCGGATCGAGTTCACCTGCAGCGCTGGTGTTCAGGCCTGTCGAACAAGTGGTGTTCGATGCGAGTTCGCATCAGATCCGATGGCGGCGGGTTGATCGAAACCGAGGCGTTCTGGATCAACATCGACCCGAAGACGGGAATGCCGGCATCCATCAGTGAAAAGTTCACCGCTGCCCTGGCATCGACGGCCGTGGACCAGCATCTTCACTGGCGTCGGTGGATCGACCCGACCCCGGACACGACGCCGTCAGCGGATACGCCGTTCCCGTTGCGCTCGAGCGATTTCGACCCCTTCGATCACGTGAACAACGCAATCTACTGGCAGCCCGTGGAAGATGCACTGCCCGACAGATTACGAAGCGGGCCCTTTCGCGCGATCCTCGAGTACACCCAGCCCATCAAGAGAGGTGAGCAGGTGAGCGTGCGAACCGGCACGAACACTCTGCACATCGACGCCGGCGGCGAAGCACGTGCGTCGGCGCGGTGGTTCGCCTTGTCTCCGAAGAGCAACGATCAGGGGTGAAGTTTTCCGAATCCCACGACGGCAGAGTCGGATTGCCAGTCCAGGTCATGAACCCGCACCTTGCCGAACTCGTTGCCGCCAACCGTGATCGCAGAGTTGCCGTCCACTGCCACAACGATGTTGGTGTGCTGACCGACCCATCTCGAACTGTCGTAGATCACCACATCACCCACATTCGGGGTGTACCCGCTGCCGTTCTCGGCGTACGCGCCGATCCCTTGGTAATACTCCTGCAAGGTGTACACCCCCGGGATGCGCCAACTTCCGGAGTTCGGGTTGGACAACGGTCGACCCGCTTCCCTCATGATCCAGCTGACAAAGTCGGCGCACCACTCTTCGTCGATGCCGTCGGAATAGAAGGTGCCCGGACGGTCCTGCTCATGCTCGGATTGCAGTAGCTCGAGCACCCGACCTTGATCAGACGTGAGCGCACTCGCGTCCACCGCCGGGAACTCAGCCGTGTCCCAGGGCAGGTACCGCGATGGTGCGATCGCGACGACCACCACCCCAACCACGATCACGACGCCGAGCACCCCGGCGATCCAGAGCACGATGCGGCGTCGGCGGTTCGATTCGGCAGGACTCACCCTTACGAGTGGGCCAGCCTGCCGCGAACCGAATCGCCAACCACCTCGATGACCTGGCAATTCTCACCAAATTCACACGAATGTGCCACCAAACTATTGCGGTGGCACCAAAGTGGTGCCATAGTGATGCCATGGACTTGACACCGTACGTAGACAACCTTCGCCACGAACTCGCGGTGGCGGCCGAAGCAGGCGGAGAAGACGCAAAGGCACTCGCCGATCGTTTGACCGCACCGCTGGAATCAGCAGTGCGACTCACCCTTCTCGACGCATTGTCTGCGGCAGCCGCCGAGATCACGCGTGACCTCGCCCCGGGTTCGGTGGACCTGCGCCTGCGGGGACGCGAACCCGAATTCGTGGTGGCACCAGCCATCAGTGAACCGGTTCCAGCCCCCGTCGAAGAGGACCCGACTCCGGCACCGCGCCCCGTCACGGAGTCCGACGACGCCTCGATGACTCGAATCAACCTGCGGCTGGGGCAAGACCTCAAAGACCGGATCGAGGCGGCGGCCCGGGAAGCCGGGATCTCCGTCAACGCGTGGCTGGTTCGCTCGGCTGCAACGGCTCTGGAAGGCGGCGCGAACAGAAGCACTCCGAGACAGCGCACGTCCCAAGGTTCCGAAAGCTTCAGCGGCTGGGTGCACTGACACCGGCTTCATCTTTCGCACCACCCTCTTTCATCAACCGAGACAACCTCATCGGGAGTATCACCATGCCTACATTCAGCACACCTGACCCAATCACCTTGAACTTCGACGTGGCAGTCGCACACATCCGGATCACGGCGAGCAGCCGCAACGACACTGTCGTGGAAGTGTTGCCCAGCAACTCGTCTCGCGAGGTCGACGTTCGAGTCGCCGAACAAACACGCGTCGAATTCGCAGGTGGCCGGCTGCAGATCAAGACTCCGAAACAGCGCGGCCTCGGCATCTTCGGGAAGACAGGATCTGTGGACATCTCCGTTCAGCTTCCCTCCGGCTCGGAACTCGAAGGCACTGCCGCAGTTGCCAACCTCCGTAGCGAAGGCACTCTCGGACGATCACGGGTGAAGGTTTCCGCGGGCGATTGCACACTGGAAACCACCGGGCCGCTCAACATCAGCACCGGGGCCGGCGCGATCATCGTCGAGCACGTGGCCGGTGACATCGACACGAGCACCGGGTCCGGAAGCATCCGCATCGGCCGCGTCGACGGCAACGCGGAGGTCAAGAACTCCAACGGCGACATCAACATCGGCACGATCACCGGCGCACTGAAGGCGAAGACCGCCAACGGCAGTGTCGCCGTCGAGCACGCCGAATCCGACGCGAGCGCCGCAACCGCCAACGGCGACATCCGTTTCGAGACCATCGAGAGTGGAGTCGTATCCGCCAAGACGGCCGCCGGGCGAATCCATATCGGCGTTCGATCCGGAACCGCCGCACGATTCGACGCTCATACGTCCTTCGGCCGCGTCGACAACCAGATGAATGCCACGCACGGTCCGGCTTCCACTGAACGCCGGGTAGACGTCCGGGCACACACCAGTTACGGCGACATCGTCATTCGACGTTCGGAGCCCCGAGAAGAATCCAACAAGAAGATCTAGCGAAAGGAACGCTGATGTCCCGTAAACCAGCCATCACCGCGACGGGCCTGAAGAAGGCCTACGACGACAAGACGGTACTGGACGGAATCGACATCTCCGTCGACCGCGGAACCGTCTTTGCGCTCCTCGGCCCCAACGGCGCCGGCAAGACCACCATCGTGGAAATTCTCTCGACCCTCGTTCCGGCAGACGGCGGCAACATCCGCATCGCCGGGTACAACCCTTCCGACGATCCCGACGCGGTGCGTTCGCGCATCGGCGTCACCGGGCAGTTCTCAGCGGTCGACGACTATCTGTCCGGTGAGGAAAACCTTCTCCTCATGGCCGACCTGCACCATCTCGGCAAGGACGAACGTCGAACGCGCACTGAAGAACTCCTGAAGAAGTTCGATCTGATCGACTCCGCGGACAAGCTGGCGTCGACCTACTCGGGCGGCATGCGTCGACGGCTCGACCTGGCAATGACGTTGATCGGACGACCGGAGATCATCTTCCTGGACGAGCCCACCACCGGCCTCGACCCCCGAAGCCGACGCACCATGTGGCAGATCATCCGGGAGTTGGTCGAGGGCGGTGTCACCATCTTCCTCACGACCCAGTACCTCGAGGAAGCTGATCAACTGGCCGACCACATCGCCGTCCTCGATCAGGGACGGATCGTCGCCCAAGGTACGGCAGCGGAACTCAAACGGCACATCCCCGGCGGCCACATTCGTCTTCACTTCTTCGACCGAGATCAGCTCGATTCTGCTGCAGCTGTTTTCGACGAATCTTCACGTGACGATGCCGCCTATGTCCTCCAGGTCCCCAGCGACGGGGGTGTCCGCTCGCTGCGCTCTCTTCTCGACCAACTCGACGCTCACTCGATCGACGTCAAGGAACTCTCCGTGCACACACCCGACCTGGACGACGTGTTCCTGACTCTGACCGCCACCGAAAGGACCGACGCGCGATGACCACCATGACGCTTGCCTATCAGGACTCGAAAACCATGCTGCGTCGCAGTATTCGACACATCCTTCGATATCCGTCGATGACGGTGATGCTCGTCGGAATGCCAGTCGTTTTCCTACTGCTGTTCGTCTACGTGCTCGGCGGAACGCTCGGGAACGGCCTCGGCCCCGGCGGTGGCGGTCGAGCCGAGTACGTCAATTACGTTGCACCGGCGATCATTCTGATGACCGTGGCATCAGCGGCACAAGGTACTGCCATCTCCGTCGCAACCGATATGACCGCCGGGATCATTGCACGATTCCGAACGATGGCGATCACGCGCACGTCCGTCCTGACCGGTCACGTTCTCGGCAGCCTCCTTCAGACGATCGTGAGCCTCGTTGTCGTCATCGCCGTAGCGATAGCCGTCGGCTTCCGGCCCACTGCAGGCTTCGTGGAGTGGGCCGCGACGTTTGCACTCCTCGTCCTGGTCTCCATCGCCATGATCTGGTTGTCGGTCGCCTTCGGCCTCGTCAGCAAGAGTGTCGAGACGGCCAGCAACCTTCCAATGGTGTTGATCCTCTTGCCGTTCCTGGGAAGCGGCTTTGTCCCCACCGACTCGATGCCGACCGTGTTGCGATGGTTTGCCGAGTATCAGCCGTTCACTCCGATCATCGAGACTCTTCGAGGACTTCTTCTCGGCGAAGCTATCGGGAACAACGCGATACTCGCGATCGGATGGTGCGTCGCAATCACCTTCCTCTCCTACCTCTGGGCGCGGAGTTTGTTCAACCGACGCCCGGTGCGCTGACCTCGAAACACACGATCTTCGAGAACAGGTACGGTGTCGCTGTCGTCGAGTTCCGAGGCGATGGCGACGTCGTGTGGAAACCCCATGACGATCAACTCGCGCCCTGAGGCGCAGTCCCGTAACCGTTCCTCGTACGAATCCGACACCGCCGCCCACGCATCCGCCGCCATCCGAGCCTCGGGCGATACGTGGCCGTCCCAACCAGCAGCGGTCAGCGCCGTGACAACCGCACCGGCACCCCACAGATCCTCCACCGCCGGGCGCAACTCTCCACCGGGCCACTTCTCCCCGGATGCGACTATCGCAACCCGCGATCCCGGACCATGTTCGTGCACAATCCAATCCGCGACGGCATAAGCGTTCCTCAAGGAAGCGCCGACACACACCGCAACCTCGGACGCCAACGCAAACGCGATAGTCGACCCGTTCGGAGACGGCAGCACCAGCCGACTTGGCGCCTCGGTCTCGCGAATCGTCTTGGGAGACAGACTGATCTGACCCTCTCTGGCCACACTTCGCCGTACAGCCAGAACCGCATCGGCATCACGCGCGTAGTCGACCGCACTCTCGTCATTCCAGGAAAAGGGAAGTACGTCGATTCCCGCGTCGGCGGCAACGCTCAGCGTCGTCGTGAACGAGAGAACGTCTACCACCACTGCCACATCGACGCCGGCAGCAATCGCTTCGGCGCCGCGCAACCCCCAGTCGAATCGAAGTCCGTAATCGAGTTGGCGATGCTCCGGATTCATCGCACCAGCATCTCAGAAACGAATCAGCTTGTCCGGCACGCGCAAGTCATCGTGCTCGTACAGTGCTCGCACGGCAACGGGATCGTCGGCGGCGCACACCGCGGCGATATCGTCCAACAGTAGGTCGTAGTCGGCGCCTGTCTTTCCGTCGTAGGCGTCCGTCATACGACCCCACTCGTCCCACGGCAGGGTTTCGACCTTGTTCATCGCGGCGAGATCCTTCACTGCGTTGCCGCGGATCTCGGCAGGCCCCCAGTTCTCGGTGCCGTACACCCCGAACTGGGACGCGTCGATCTCGCCGCGTCGATATGCCAGCCACGCCTCACCACCACTGAGGAATTCTCCCGGCTGCAGATCATGGGCGTGAGGAAGGACGTTCTGTCCGAGGATCTCGGAATCGATGCGGATCCACCGCTTGCCTGCGTCGTCCCAGTACTCGGTGATCCAGTGGTCCACGCCCTGTCCCGGTTGAAAGTAGGTGGCGAAACCACAACGGACCCCGGCGGCAAAACCGCGGTAGCGCAGAAACGCACAACTCAAAACTGCAAAGTGCCGACAGGTTCCGACGACCCGATTGTCGGGTTCACGGGCGGAGGTCACCGGTGCCGGATCGAGCGCAAGCAGGCGTTGGAGCAGAACGCTTGCCGGCCGGATCTGGTTTTCGTCGAATCGGTCGGCAGGCAGATTCAGCGACTGAGCATCGGTGGGTTGGACCACCAGGTACGGCACTACCCGGCATATTTTCACGGGGTCGGTGGAGAGCGACTCGAGGGCGAGCGGGTCCACTCCATCGATGCGGGTGAACGGTCCTGCTGATGTGTAGTCGAGAACCGCCGTCATGGGCGGACGTTAACAAACACTGCCGACACAGCAACTCCACTATGGTTAGGGTCCCATAACCATGAAACCCGAGGTTGCCGTGAACCCTATGTTGAGCCGCCGTGCCATGCTGTCCGTCACCTTCGCAACAGCAGCCGGTTTCGCCCTTGCTGCCTGTGGCGACAGCGCGAAGGACGAATCCACTCCCGGCACCGAAGGTGCTCACGCCGAGGCCAACGCCTTCCCGGTGACGATCGACCACAAGTTCGGCTCCACCACCATCGAGCAGGCACCCAGCCGCATCGCAGCGGTCGGTATCGGCGACGCGGACGTTTTGCTTTCCCTCGGGCTGACGCCCGTCCTGGTCCCGGTGTGGAAGGGATCGACCGACGACGGAATCGGCGTCTGGGCCGACTCCGCAGTCCAGGGCGCCGAGCCGACGCCATTGGCCAACGCCACCACCGATTTCGACATCGAAACGATCGTGGCTGCAGCGCCTGACCTGATCATCGCCGTCAACAACGCGATCGACGAGGATCTGTACAAGCAGCTCAGCGCCATCGCGCCGACGGTGCTGCACGCCGCCGATCAGACGGATTGGGTTCTGCCCTGGCAGGAAGTCACGACCCGCATCGGTACGGCTGTGGGCGTTCCCGCGCAGGCAAAGAAGGAGGTCCAGGAAGTCGAAGACCTCATCGTTCGCACCCGCGCGGAGAA
Organism: Rhodococcus sp. MH15; assembly: GCF_019266045.1. Taxonomy (NCBI): domain Bacteria; kingdom Bacillati; phylum Actinomycetota; class Actinomycetes; order Mycobacteriales; family Nocardiaceae; genus Rhodococcus; species Rhodococcus sp. MH15. Next base: position 114,181 of record NZ_LPNP01000080.1, on the reverse strand, counting down.
CCCCCAGTTCGAAGGCAAGACAGCAGCTCTCGTCATTCGCTGGAGCGACGGAAATCTGCGAGCGTTCAGCCCCGAGGCAGCGCGGGCTCAGCTGCTCACGCAATTGGGATTCACGGCGCCTGCCGCACTGAAGGATCGGTTCGCGGGCAAGCTGAACTACGAGATCTCCGCCGAGAACTACGACCTCCTCGAGTGCGACTACCTGCTCTTCGACAACTACGAGAAGGCTCGCGCCGAGATGGAGTCGCAGCCGGCGTTCACCAATCTGAACGTGGTCGAGACCGGAGGCCTGATCAGCTTGGACCCCATCGTCAGTGACGCGGTGTCCATGCCGAACCCACTCACCATTCCGTTTGTGCTGGAAGATTTCGTCGCAAAGATCAATCAGACGATCGCTGGTCGATAACTTTCGTTCGGCCTGACCACACCCACAACACCACAGCCGACACGGCCACGCAGAGCGCAACGATCACCCATGGTGACGCCGGCGCTGCGTGGCCGTTGTCGACGAGGTCGTACACGAATCCGACTCCCACGGTTCCCAGGAGCGCGAGCAGACCGCCGATCGTGTTGAGCATGCCGAAGTGCGCTCCGAGGTTGCTTTCACGACCGAGGATCGCGATGGTGTCTCGCATCGGCGGCACCATCAACATCTGTCCCAGGTGCAGCAGCCCGATCCACACCGCCAGACCGACTATCTGCGTCGACGCCGAAGCTGCGGAGTCGACGCCGGTGACCAGCGGAACCAGGAACGACACCGAAATGAGCACAAGCCCGAAGGTGATCGCGCGCCGATGCCCGATGCGGTGGGCAACCGCGACCGTCGGTCCCTGCCCGACGATCACCAACACCGCCGCGCCCACGTAGAACCATCCCAGCGCCGACTGCGAACCGATTCCGCGCTCGAGCTGTTCCGGAAGCATCAGGTACAGCTGGCTGTACGCAACCAGCTGAAAACTGCAGAGCGTCGCGAAGAGCAGAAAGTTGTTGTTGGTCAGGACACTTCGCCAGACGTCGCGCAGCGTATAGGTCGACACCGGGCCGTCGTGGGCATCGCCCGGTCGGGGGAACCAGATGAAGAACCCGACCCACATGATCGCGAAGAGCAACGCGGCGCTCGACGCCGTCCACGAGAACGGAAACATCAGGAGAGCAGCTCCCAGCGCCGGACCGATCACTGTTCCCAGGCGGCTGCACATCTGTTCCACTGCAAACAAATCGGTACGACGCATAACTCCGGCGGACTCGAGTTCGCGTCCGTACTCCGCGTTGGCCGACTCCACTGCGGGCGCGAAGAGCGCGGCAGCAAAGCCGACCAAGAGCACGCCGACGATCACGGCGCTCATGCTTTCTGCCAGACCGAGCATCAGAAAACCGACTACACGAACGGCTATGCCCAGCAGGATGATCGGACGCTTGCCGAACCTGTCGGCGAGGCTTCCACCGATGAAGAACATGCCCTGCTGACTGAACATCCGCAATCCGAGGACGAGGCCGACAATCCAGGCCGCAAATCCGAGGTCCTCCGAAAGGTGCACCGCCAGAAAGGGGACAACCAGATAGAACCCGATGTTGAACAGCACCATCGAGAGGAGGAGCAGCTTCACCACCGGCGGCAGGACACGAACCTTCGCGAAGGTCTTGTTACCGGGGAAACGCTCACTGAGTACCACGATCAGAAGACTATTGCCCGCACGGCGTTCTGTGGAAATCTGCCATTTTACAATTGGTTAACTGTCCGTTTAGGTAGCGATGGTAATCATCTTCCGGGGGTTCGAGCACACGACAACGAGAGCCGGGATTTGATGAATGGATTGACGCGCCGCCAGATGGTCAAGGCGATGGCGGTAGCCGCGGGCACAGTCACCGCGAGCGCATTTACATTGGGTGCCAATACCTCCGTCGCGGGGGCGAGCCCCGCGCAGGAGATCAAAGTGCTCTCCCTCAACACCTGGCACGGCGGAACCAAGATCAACGGTGGCCTGCAGCTGATCGCCGACATGATCATCTCGACACAGGCGTCGATAGTTCTCCTGTCGGAAGCCGGCACTGCGACAAATGCATTGGCCGACATGCTGACCAAATCAGGAACCACCTTCTACGGAGCAGCGTCCTCCGACGTGGGGATTCTCTCCAAGTTTCCGATCGAGGAAACAGCCGACCTGAACTCGATGATCAAGGCAGTCGTGACGGTCGACGGCAAACAAATCGCTGCTTACTCGGCACATCTGGCCTACACGTCCTACGCGACGTATCTACCGCGCGGATACGGCGCGGGTGTTCCCAAGCCCGGAGAGTTCTCCGAGTTCGGCTGGAACAAGATGCCGTCCGGTCCGGTCACGGACCCCGAGACGGTTCAGCGCGTGAACATCAATTCGGGACGACCCAAGGCAATTTCGACGTTCGTCGACGATGCGGCAAAAGAACGGGCCAAGGGCAGATCCGTCATCCTCGGTGGCGATTTCAACGAACCGTCGGCCCTGGATTGGACCGACGGCACGCGAAATCTGTTCGACCACAACGGTGTAGTCGTTCCTTGGGAATCCACCCGCCTGCTCGACCAAGCCGGATTCGTCGACGCTTACCGCAGTAAGTACCCGAACCCGGCCACACACCCGGGCTTCACCTGGCCGTCCGACAATCCCGACGTCGACACCTCACAGCTCACCTGGGCACCCGAGGCAGACGAACGCGATCGGATCGACTACATCTTCGCCGACCGCGCTTCCGACCTGAAGCTGGGATCCGTCGGGATCATCGGCCCGCGAAAGACGATCGTGCACAACAAAAGAGTGGAGGAGAACTCCCAGGACAACTTCATCGCTTCACCGACGCCGTGGCCGACCGATCACAAGGCCGTTCTTGCGACGTATCGTTTTGCCAGCTTCGGCGGCGGATCATCGACCGGTTCGTGGAGCGGTTCCTGACAGGGCATCTCGTAGCCACTCGATCATCATCGGCGTCAACTCGGGCAGCTTGGTCACTGCGCAGTGCCCCGCATCCGGGATGACGTGTACCTGCGTGTTCGGGCGCTCCTCGAAGAGAGTGGTGTCGGAGAGCGGGATGTGAACGTCGTCGGCCCCGTTGACCACAAGCATCGGGGTCCGGCCGTCGTCGGCGGTCATCAAGACACTGCGATCGAAAGCACGCAGACCCTGTACCAGCGCCTCTTTGGTTGCCGGTGCATCGAAACCCAGTGCGTTTCCGACGATGTCACCCATGCCGTAGACCAGGCGCTCCGCGTTCGCGGTCTCGAACGCGCCCTTGACCGGGGCGCCGATGTTGATCACCGCATCGACGGCGCCGGTCAACCCCGACCGCACGGCGAAGTTGCCACCGAAGGAGACTCCCAGGTGTGCCACCTGGCCATTGCCGAGGGCGCGAGCCGTCGCCACCAGTCCGTCGATCACCTCGTCACCGAAAGCGTCGAGAGGAACCGGTGATTCACCAGTTCCCGGCTGGTCGAAAGCGACAACAGTCACTCCGGCGTTCTTCGCGAACGCACTGACCAACGGATGCATGTCCATCTTCCAGCCGTCGACGCCGCCGCTGAGCAACAGGGCGGGTGCGTCTTCGTACCTTCCGTCCACGGAGAGAATGTGTACCGGTAGCTCGATCTCGCCGTTTCGGTAGGGCAGGGACAGGATTCGACGCTCGAACTCGAGCCCGAATCCCGGTGCTGCCTTGACGTATTCGTCCACCTGATTCTGCAGGGCCCGGCGCCGCGAATCGTTGGCCAGGACGGGGAACTTGGCGATTCCGTAGATCATCGCCGCGAGTGAATGATTGCCGGCCGCGGAGTACTTTGCTGCCAACGCCGACCACTCGTACGACCAACCACCCGGCGCGTCGGCCCAGGTCGAGTGGATGGACGCGCGCAGTTCCTCGAGATCCGAGACGGGGAGCCCGAAGCTCAGAAACTGTCCTGTGCGCTCTTCGAAGAGGCCTCGGTGATCGACAGGAAATTCGTATGACATGGGAAAACACCCCTCAATTCATCTCTAATGCAACGATCAGTTGCATTAGCTCAGTGAACCACGTGCCTCCAGCTAACACAACACCTTGTTGCGATAAGGTTGGCTCATGACTTCGACACCACAACGGCCCGGAGGGCGTAGTGCCAGGGTGCGCGAGGCCGTCCTGGCAGCCACGGCGGCCGAATTGTCCGAACGCGGATTCGCGGCGATGACTATCGAGGACATAGCCGCCCGCTCCGGAGTCCACAAGACCACGATCTACCGGCGGTGGAGCACGCTGTCCCAGTTGGTGGCCGACGCGGCGATCGAGGTATCGGCAACCACCGTCCCCATCCCGGATACCGGTTCCATCGAATCCGACCTGCGCGAGATGGCCAGATCGATAGTCGCACTGGTGACCAGCGAGTCGGGCGGCGCGTTGGTGGCTGCACTGTTCTCCGACGCGGTCCGCACGCCCGAGGTCGCGAGACTCAAGCGCGAGTTCTATTCCGCACGTTACGAACTGGCAGACATCGTCGTTCGCCGAGCAGTCGAGCGCGGGGAGATCTCCGAGAAGGTCTCGGCCGCTGATCTTCTGGCGGCCGTCGCCGCACCCATCTACTATCGCCTGCTGGTCGCCGATCTACCCGTCGACCAGTCGGTTGCCGATCGTGCTGCTGCCGGCGCGCTCGCTGCGGCCCGCGCCGGGGCACTCGATCAGGCCGAATGAGCCAGTGAATTCAGCGCTTCCACGATTGCCTCGTTGAATCCGCTGCCGCCATGCCCGGCGCCGTCGAGTACCACCAACTCACTACCCGGCCAACGCCGGTGGATCGCCCAGGCAGTGTCGAGTGGCCCGGAAATGTCATACCGTCCGTGCACGAGAATCGCGGGAATCTCAGCGAGACGGTCCATTCCGTCCAATATCTGATTCGGCGCCAGGAAGCAGTCGTTACCCCAGTAATGCGTAACCAGCCTGGTCATCACCCGGCGGAAGTCCGGATTCTGGTATCGAACACTCGGAGTCCACCCCGGCATCAGCGACACGTGCACGTCTTCCCAACGGCACCACTGCAACGCGGCATTCTCGCGCACAACAGGATCCGGATCGGCAAGCAGTCGCGCGTACGCCGCGGGGAGGTTTCCGTCACGCTCGTCCACCGGCAACGGCGCCACGAACTCTTCCCATTCACGCGGAAATACCCGGCCCATGGCACGGGTGATCCACTCGATTTCGACCCTCGTCCCGCCGGTGATCGCGCCCAGGGCCATCGCTTGCACCCGCGCGGGAAACGCCTGCGCGTACACCAGACCCAAACTCACGCCCCAGGAAAGTCCCGTCACGATCCATCGCTCGATACCGAGATGCTCACGAAGACGCTCGATGTCTTCCACAATGTGCGCCGTGGTGTTCACGGTCAGATCGACGTCCGGACTGCTCGCTAGCGGAAGACTGCGCCCACAGCCTCGCTGATCGAACAGAACTGCGCGAAAGACTTCGGGATCGAAGAAACGCCTGGCGCCGACAGTGCATCCCGAACCAGGACCGCCGTGGAGGTAGAGAACCGGAATGCCCGCCGGATTGCCGACTGTCTCCCAGTAGAGACTCTGACCGTCCGCCACTTCCAACAGCCCCGACTCGTACGGCTCGACGGGCGGGTACAGGACAGCAGTCATAGGCGGTGATTCTTCCATCAAGCTGCCTACTCGAGTAGGCAGCACGCGGCCGAGCAATGGCCTAGCGTGGACAGGACACCACTGCGACGGGAGTACACCAGATGCGTGATGGGTTCAGGTTGCCGGGATACGGCGGCGCCGCAGTCTTCCTTCGCAGTCATGCGGTTCCCGCCACTGTCTTCGAATCCGACGTACCCACACTCGTTTTCGACGTCGGGCTGCTCAGCCCCGACCGCTTCAATCAGTATCTCAGCCGACATACGGACGACGGATTCGTCGAACGGCTGGCGGCGTTCTTCTTTCACGCGGCCGCAGACTTCCATCCCGAGAAATCGCTTCCGGCGTTCACCGACGAACGACTCGGGCTGATGATCTCGGTCTGTTCCAGCACCGATCGAGAGGTGGAACTCGACTTCTCACTCGCCGAGGATCCCGAATCGGAGGACACCGAACGCGACGAGATGACCTTCGAGACAAGCCGAGTCGTCCTCGCGACCTCGGCGCAGACGGTTTCTCGACTGACCGGTGGAGTAACCACCCACTTCGACGGGGAGTTGTAGAGACATGGGTTTTCTCTTCGAGGTTCTCGATTTTCCCGAAGGCAGTCGGATGACCGATCTGTGGAACAACACATGGGCTGAGCCGGCAATGGGCGAGGAGATTGCCTCCGGCCACTTCATTCATCTGGGCGACGATCAACACGTCGACGTGGAGACCGATTTTCTCAGTAGCCACCTACCGTTCAACGTGGCAGGCTTCGGTGGAGTCTTTCCCGACGGCAAACCTTGGATGTTCGTCATGCAGAAGGCGCCGGCGGACCTCGCGACCAGGCTTCGCGGCGAGGACGATCCGCACTCACTTCTGCGCGGATCACTCGACCGCGCCATGTCTTTCAACCCTGATGCACTGGTGGCCGAGGAATTGTCCTGGAGGCACGCCGATCTGGTGAAGGTGTACGACGAAGAGGGAATCCCTGCGGTATCCGTCGCGGGCTGGTCGGTTGCGGATCTCCTGCGTGGCCTCTTGGCGCAGTGTTGCAACGTCGAACTTGCCGCCGTCGTCGCCGGATACCCAGAGTGCGCCTATCCCGAATCGGCGCATGCGTGCGAAGCGGACGTGTTCTCAGACGTGTTCGCCGGTTGGGTCAGCGGACTGCGGTGATGTGACGGAGGAGACTCCACCCTCCCGACATTTCGGAGTAGACTCATTTATGAGCGTGATCCGAAATGGAACGAGGTGAGCGGGATGACGAAGCCGGACCAAGAGCTGGGCCGTCGCGAACGCAACAAACTCGAGAAGCAGACACGCATCTTCGACGCCGCTGCCGAACTGTTCGCGGAAAAGGGCTACAGCGCAGTCACAACTCAAGAAATTGCCGACCGCGCCGATGTAGCCGGCGGCACTCTCTTTCGTTACGCCGCAAGCAAAGCCGAGTTGCTGCTCATGGTGTACAACGCGGAGTACCGCAAGCAGATCGAATTGGGAGAAGAGCGTGAAGCCAAGTCGACCGGCACAGAAGATCGTGTGCTCGAGCTGGTTTCACCCCTGCTGATCGCAAGTCGCCGAAACGACGAGAACACCGGCATCTACCAACGCGAGGTGTTGTTCGGTGAGCCCAGCGAGTGTTTCCGGGCCGAAGGCCTGGAACTCTCGCAGCGCCTGCAAACGCGGATTGCGCAAATCTTGCACGAGGCACACCCCAACCACACCACCCGAACCACCACTGCAGCGCGAACGATTTCCAACGTGCTGCACTTCGAAATAGCCCGCGCGGCATTGGACCGGATCACGGCTGACGAACTCACGAACATCGTTGCCGCACAGGTCCGATTGACGCTTGCCGGACTACCCACCGAATAGGATTGAGGATCGAAAATGACTGAACTGAAGCAGATCACCGTTCTGGGTACCGGAGTTCTCGGCTCACAGATCGCCTATCAGACCGCCTATCACGGCTTCGACGTCGTCGCGTACGACATCAACGCCGAGGTCATCGAAAAGGCCAAGGCTCGGTTCGACTCGTTGGCCGCGGCCTACAAGGCCGAGAACGTCGAGGGTTCCAAGGAAGGCAAGGCTGACGAAGCGCTGCAACGTATTACGTACTCGTACGATCTAGGCGAAGCCGTCGCCAAGGCCGACCTGCTCATCGAGGCAATTCCCGAGGACATCGCCATCAAGCGCGACACCTACGAGAAGCTTGCCACGGTTGCTCCTGAGCACACGGTGTTCGCTACCAACTCCTCGACGCTGCTGCCGAGCGATCTCAAGGAGTTCACCGGCCGCCCCGAGAAGTTCCTCGCACTGCACTTCGCAAATCACGTGTGGGTCAACAACACTGCCGAGGTCATGGGCACCGAGTCCACCGACCCCGCCGTGTACCGCGAGGTCGTCGAGTTCGCGAAGAACATCGGCATGGTGCCGATCGAACTCAAGAAGGAGAAGGCGGGCTACGTACTCAACTCGCTCCTGGTCCCGCTCCTCAACGCGGCCTCCGACCTGCTGATCGACGGCATCGCCGATCCCGACATGGTCGACAAGACGTGGCGTATCGGCACCGGAGCCCCGTTCGGCCCCTTCCAGATCATGGACGTCGTCGGGTTGACCACCGTCTACAACATCTCCTCCCAGGGCGGCGAGAAGCAGCGCGAATTCGCCGACTACATCAAGAAGAACTACATCGATGAAGGCAAGCTCGGCGTCGCTGTCGGCGAGGGCTTCTACAACTACAAGGGCTGACCGACTTACCGGCTCACCGCGCGGTGGTTACGACGTGAATTCACGTGGTAGCCACCGCGCGGACGTCTGTTGTCAGTAAGTCCGAAACCACCCTGAGCGATTGTGACGCAAGCTTCTTCACGTGCGAACCCATCATCAGGAGAGATCCCCACATGCGTCGTTCCGCCATCTCGGCACTCACAACACTGGCACTGCTCGGCGCCGGAACATTGGTCAGCACTCCCGCTGTCGCCGCTCCCCTCGCGTGTGGCGGAATCTCCACCGGTTCGTTCTCAGGCTCCGCCGGCGGATCGGAGTACCTGTGCGCCAAGGAAGGTGATCTCCTGGACGTGCGCATCGGCGACGTTCACGCGACACAGCCGTCACTCGGCTACGACGAGGTGTACTACAAGCTCGGGCGATACACGCTCGGAAAAGACACGATCAACAAGAAGTTCGACGACTGGTGTGAGGCGAACGGCCAGATCCAGGCCGCGACCGCTACTGCGGCGTCGACGCTGAAGGACCCGTCGTCCTTCACCTGCCAGATTCCAGTGGGTCAGGAAACCGCCGAGAGCATCGCGCCCATGAAGACCGTGGTCGTCGGACCCCGCGGCGATCTCTACCTGACCGACGGTCACCACACCCTCACGTCCTTCATCGAGACGGCCGACGGAGGCCCCGACCTGCACGTGCGACTGCGGGTTCTCGGCAACCTCAGTGGCCTGAGTGAAGGCGCCTTCTGGACCGAGATGGAAAAGAACAAGTGGGTCTGGTCGCGTGACGTCGACGGAAACCAGGTACCGGTCCAGGCTCTGCCGAAGAGCGTCGGCCTGGCCAACTTCGCCGACGACAAGTACCGCAGCTTGATGTACTTCTCCCGCGACATCGGATTCGCCGCAGGCACGATTCCGTTCCAGGAGTTCTACTGGGGCGCCTGGGTCCGCGACACCGCGCCCGTCGACCTCACCAACTGGAATCGCGATGATCTCTCCAGCTACCTGGGCACCGTGAAGTCGGTGACCAAAGCACAGACAGCGTTGACGGGCGATGCCGTCGTCGACAGCGGATTCACTGCCACCGATCTTGGCGTCCTGTCGGCCTGGAACGACGGCAAAGCCGAGTCCAAGGGCGAGTTCGCAAAGCTGTCCAAGCCGTACACAGACGACAAGCCGGGCAAGATCGCCTACGCACTTGCCTACAAAGCAACCCTCTGACCTGCTCAGATCCAAGTCACACCAAGTAGACTTGACTAAGGTAAGCCTCTACTCAGTAGTCTGAACCCATTCGGGTGCCGCTTCATCGAAGCAGCGACGCCCTGCCCTGACGGAATACATGCCGTCGTATCTGCCCGGTCGAACAATCTCCGGGCAACCAGGACAGGGAGAAGGTTGCTGCAGTGAGCACGTCCATCGTCGGTTTGTACGACCCCGCAGATGACAAGAGCAGTTGCGGGGTCGGGTTCATCACGCGCAAGGACGGCGTGCAGACCCACGATGTCCTGATCAAGGGCCGCGAAGCACTCTGCTCGGTACCGCACCGCGGCGGTATGTCTTCCGAGGGCGTCGGCGACGGCGGCGGTGTCTCGGTTGACCTCTCCCTCCGGTTCTTCCGCAAGGTCACCGGGCGCTCCGATCTCCGCGCCGGACGCTTCTGCGTCGGCAACTTCTTCCTTCCGGACGACGACGCCCAGCACGCTCGCGCTGCCGCCCTGGTCGAACGTGAACTTCTCGATCGCGGTTTCACCACTCTCGCAGTGCGCGACGTCCCGGTCGACAACTCGGCGATTCGGCCGGCCGCGATCGCGCATCAACTGCCGGTCAGGCAGTGGATTTTCGAGGTGCCCACTCCTCGCCCCGAGCCTGCGGTAGTCGATCGCCTCGTGCACGAAGCTCTGCTCGCCATCGAGGCAATCGCGTACAACACCCCTGCACTACGCGGGTTGTACCCACTCTCGCTCAGCGCGCGAACTCAGGTTCTCAAGGGTCGCTTGAACTCCGACGAAGTGATCCCGTACTTCCGCGACCTGGTCGACCCCGATCACGCCGTGCACACGATGTACTTCCATACGCGGTTCTCGACCAACACGGACCCGCATCCCACGATGGCGCAGCCGTTCCGGTTCATGGCTCACAACGGAGAACTGAACACGGACAAGAAGAATCGGCTCTCCGAAGCTGCTGTCGCCAGTGCAAAACGACGTGCGATCGTCCGTCCGCCCGGCCAGTCCGACAGTTGCCGACTCGATCAGACCCTGGAAGCACGCGTCATCGAGGACAGTGTCGACCTGGTGACGGCTGTGGTCTCGATGATGCCGCCTGCCTGGGAAAACGACACCACCCTCTCCCCCGCAGTGCGTGCGATGTTCGAGTACTTCTCGCTGTACGAGGAGAAGAACGACGGACCGGCAGCGCTGGTGTTCGGCGACGGCACCATCATCGGTGCGCGCCTGGATCGCCTCGGTCTGCGTCCACTACGCACGATCGAGACACACGACTACGTGTGCGCATTCTCCGAAGCCGGACAGATCGCGTTCGCACCCGAGACGGTGATTCACCGTGGCCGCGTCGAGGCCGGCGGAATGTTGTACTTCGATCATCGCGATCGCCATACCTACACTGCCCGCGAAGCTCTGGAAAAGATTGCCGCTCAGCGCGACTACCAGTCGTTGCTGGAGCAATCGCGAATCCTGATCGAAGACATTCCCGCCGTGCCAGCGGAGAAAGTCAGCTCCCCGACCCGTTACAACGGCACCTTCGAGGTTCATCAGCGCTACATGGCGTACTCCCTGGATCAGGAAAGTTTCAAATTCCTGATGGATCCGATGCTCACGCACGGAGCCGAAAAGGTCTCCGCCATGGGTTACGGCAACGCCATCAACGCATTCAGCGACCGCGAAGGCGGTGTGGCACGTTACTTTTCGCAGCGATTCGCCCAGGTAACCAACCCTCCCCTCGACAGCATCCGTGAAGCGGACGGTATGACCCTCCGGGTCGCATTGGGTGCGAAGATGTCCCCCGGACAGGGCAAGCAGATCGTCATCGCCTCGCCGATCCTCGGGCACCTGGACATGCTCAAGATCCGCGAACAGAACCACACTCCGCACCGCCGCTTCGAAATGCTCTACCCCGCCGAGGGTGACGCGCAGGCAATGGTCGACGCGATGACCGCGCTCGGCGACGCTGTTGTAACCTTCGCGGCCGAACAGGGCGGAATCGCAGTCCTGACCGACCGCCACGTATCTCACGAGCGCGCAACACTTCCCGCGATCATGGTCGTCGGAGCATTGAACCAACGCCTCATCGACGCGGGCCTGCGATTGCGCGTCTCTCTCATCGTGGAGAGCGGCCAGATCGAGTCCTCCCACCACGTTGCGGCCGCACTCGGTTTCGGCGCTTCCGCCGTCTACCCGCTGTCCGTTCAGTTGCGAGCCGAGGAGAAGTTCGCCGCTGACCCGGATGCCGCGTTCCGACGCTTCGCGAAGGCCGCCGAGAAGTCCCTGATGAAGACGATGGGACGCGTCGGTCTGTGCACCGTCGAAAGCTACATCGGCGGAGAATTTTTCGAACCCAACTTCCTCGATACGTCCGACCCTGTTCTGCGCCAGTGGTTCCCCAACATGAAGTCACCGGTGGGTGGCGTCGGTTTCGAGACCGTCGCGGTGACCTCGAAGCAGTGGCACGAGCGTGCGAGCGCAGTCGGGGGCGAGAAGGATCTGCCACTGCTCGGCCTGTTCAAGGAGCGTGCAGACGGCGCAGGGCATTCGTTCGGTACCACCGCGGTCCGTAAGTACGTCGAACTCACCGAAGAGAAGATCGCGTTCGACAGTCCCTCCGGAACAGAACAATTCGAGGCTCTACGTCTACTGCCGCTCGGACGGCTCGACGACGCCTTCCGCCTCGACGCCGGGGCATACCGGGCGACGAGCTTCGACCGGTTGACCACCGAGCAGATCGACGACTACGACATCACCGCCGGGTACCGGGACTTTTCCACTGTCATGGCTGCGGAACGATCGCGTCGTCCCGCCGCGTTGCGCGATGTCATCTCCGTGCCCGGTGATGTCACATTTGCGGTGACGACAGCCGAGTTCACCGACCAGATCAGCCGATTCTCGGTGCGCGGCAATAAGACGATCGTGATGCGTGGAATCCGGTGTGAATCTGCCGCGGACGGCCGGTACACACTTAGCCTGGACGGTCCACTGGCCGACGACACCGCTCGGGTGGTAGCACTCGGCGATGCTCTTTCCGTCGCCTTTGCCGACGACGTCACCATCGAGGCCACCGACCCGGATCTGGTGCTGAATGCAACCGGTATTGCGGCAGAGTTCCTGTCCAAGCTGAGGGTCGCACCGGCAGGTGTACCTCTCTCCGAGGTACAGAGTGCAAGCGACATCACCCCGAAGTTGGCGTCGGGTGCCATGAGCCATGGCGCACTGAACGCTCCGGCGCACGAAGCCGTCGCGCACGGCACGAACATGGTCGGTGCGATGTCCAACAGCGGCGAAGGCGGCGAACACCTTTCGCGCTACGACACGATTCGTGCATCGCGCATCAAGCAGTTTGCATCCGGACGCTTCGGAATCTGGGCGGGCTACCTCGCCGATCCGATGCTCGAAGAGATCGAGATCAAACTCGGCCAAGGCGCAAAACCCGGTGAGGGCGGGCAGCTTCCGGCCGCCAAGGTCACCGTCGACATCGCTGCCGCCCGCGGCGGAACGCCCGGGGTCGAACTGGTTTCGCCGCCGCCTCACCACGACACGTACTCCATCGAGGACCTCGCTCAGCTCATCCACGACTGCAAGGCAGCTCGCATTCGGGTGATCGTGAAGTTGGTGTCCTCGGAAGGAATCGGCACCATCGCCGTCGGTGTCGCCAAGGCCGGCGCCGACGTCATCAACGTCGCCGGAAATACCGGTGGCACCGGCGCCGCTTCGGTGACCAGCCTCAAATACGCGGGCCGTGCGGCCGAGGTCGGTATCGCCGAGGTCCATCAAGCTCTGTGTGCCAACGGCCTTCGCCAGAAAGTCGTTCTGCGATGCTCGGGCGCGCATCAGACCGGCAGCGACATCATCACTTCCGCCCTACTCGGCGCAGACAGCTTCGAGTTCGGTACGTCGGCGCTGATGATGATGGGCTGCGTCATGGCCAAGAACTGCAACATCAAGTGCCCCGCCGGTCTGACCACCAACCCGGAACTGTTCGACGGCGATCCCCGCGCGATGGCGCAGTACCTTCTCAACATCGCTCACGAAACTCGGGAACTGCTCGCGAATCTGGGAATGCGGTCCCTTCAGGAAGCGCGGGGTCGAACGGATCTCCTGCATCTGCTCGATCACCCGTCTATTGTCGGCAATCTGAAGCTGGACGCGATGTTCGAGTCCGCCCCGGACATCACCATCGACAATCCTGTGTACCTCGAACGTGAGTACGCGCTCGACGAGAAGATCATGGACGAGGTTCGTACGGTGTTCTTCAACCGTGGCGAGGCCTCGGTCGCCGTGTCCGGACCTGAATTCGCCGAAGGTGCACTGCACCTGGGTAACCGGAACAAGAGCGTCGGTGGTCAGTTGGCGATCGACCTCGAACGCGAACTCAACTACGGAGCGGCCGGCCTTCTCGCTCCGGGAGTACTGACCGACGAGCGTGGGCGACGCTACCTGGCGCCGGGCAGCGTGCGCGTCCTGACGACCGGATCTGCGGGCCTGTCGTTCGGCGCATTCTGCAACGACGGCATGCACCTGGAACACACCGGGACATGTAACGACGGCGTAGGAAAGAGCATGAGCGGCGGCGTGATTGCCGTGCGCAGCCCAGGCGGCGGCTCCAGTGACGCCGGTGGAAACGTGTTGATCGGCAACTTCGCGCTCTTCGGCGCCACCGGTGGACGAGTGTTCGTCGAAGGTGAAGCAGGCGATCGCTTCGCAGTTCGCAACTCCGGCGCCAGTGCTGTCGTCGAAGGTGTCGGAGACTTCGCCGGCGAGTACATGACTAACGGTGCTGTCGTGAATCTCGGCGAGTTCGGCAAGGGTGTCGGCAACGGCATGAGTGGTGGCTTCTTCTACCAGTACGACCCTCGTGGCGAATTGGCACTGCGAGCAAGTACCGATTCCGTACTGCTGGGTTCGATCACCGCTGCGACCGACCCTCTTGCCGCCGTCCACAACCACGCAGTACAACTCCTGCTCGAACTGCATGTGGAGGCAACGGGATCCGCGCTCGGCACCCGACTGCTTGAGAACTGGGAAGTCGAACAGCACTCGTTCGTCTACGCGATGCCCAAGGCACTGATGCTCTACCAGGACAGTGATGCAATCCTGGCTGCGAAGTCGCACAAAGAGCTCCTCGAAGAATTGGCGTCCGCCATCGCAGCACGTCAGGTCCGCACCTTCAAACTCGCAGTGCGCGACGGGCGCCCCGCACTGAACGGAGCAGTCCCTGCCTACGGCGAGACCGATACGGCGACGATGTATGCGCTGGTCAGTGAGTACACCGTGCTTCACTTCGCGCAACAACTCGCCACCGCCCGCACGCCGGGTGCGTCCGGACCCGACGATCCAGCAGTGCAGAAAGCGGCCCGAAACCTGGTGCTGACCGAGGACTTCGCCCTCGTCCAGCACTTGGTCAAGTACTCGAAAGAGATTCTGGCCGACTACGACGACGAACAGTTGGCTGCGCTGATTGCAGCCAAGCGGGTCGACGACTACAAGCAGGCGCTGAGCCTACGCAACGTGTTGGCCATGGACAGCCCGGCGACGTACGGGTGGATTCTGTTTCAAGACAACAAGAATCGGGACAAGCTCGGATCACTGCCGAACTTCGACGAACTGTTCGCTTCGCGCACGATCCCCGACCTGGTGTCCTGACCTCCTCCCCCGAAAGTAGGTCAGCTTCAAATCATGGAAATCCCGTACATCCCCGAATACGCACCGTTCACCGGCGACCAGCGCGCGTGGCTTTCCGGATTCCTGGCCGGTCTACACTCGCGAACTGTCATGTCCGGTCAAACCGGTACTGCAACAGCGACAGTGGAGAGAGCTGCCGGCGCAGCCGTGCACATCCTTTATGGAAGTCAGACCGGCAACGCGGAGTCCTTGGCTGAAGACGTAGCCGCAGCTGCTCGTGCCCACGGTCTCGAACCACTTGTCGCGAGTCTGGACACCGTGGATATCAATGCACTTTCCGCCATGCGCCGGGTGCTCGTCATCACCTCCACCTACGGCGAGGGCGAGATGCCCGACAACGCGCAGCTGTTCTGGGATGCAGTCGAATCCGAGAGTGCGCCCCGGCTGGAGGGTCTCTACTTCGGAGTACTCGCACTCGGTGACACCAGCTACGACGGGTACTGCCAGTCGGGAAAGAACATCGACGCCCGCTTCGAAGCGCTCGGCGGGACCCGGGTTGTCGACCGCACCGATTGCGACGTCGACTACGAGGATCCGGCGGCCGAGTGGATCGTTCGGGCCGTCGCTGCGGTGGCCGGTGTCGACGGTGATGCGGGGGCCGCTGCCTCGCCGGTTGCGCCCGCTCAGACGAAGACCAAGTCCCAGTGGACTCGCAAGAACCCCTATCCTGCAACCGTCCTCGCCAACCGGCTGTTGTCCGGCGAGGACTCAGCCAAGGAAGTCCGCCACTTCACCTTTGCGCTCGGCGAGGACGGTCTGGACTACGAGGCCGGAGATGGATTGGGCATCCGCCCGATCAACGACCCCGCCCTCGTCGAGGCGATCATCCATCAGCTCGGTGTCAGCGGCGATTACGTGGTTACCGCGAAAGACGGCTCGTCCGCACCGTTGGACCAGGTGTTGACCAGCGACTACGAGATCTCCATTCCCTCGCGCGATTTGATCGAAGACATCGCCCGACGCAGCGGCGACGCCGAACTGCAGCATATTCTCGACACGGAAGATCGGGAAGCGCTCGATGCGTGGCTGTGGGGCAAGGACGTTCTCGATCTCCTCCAGTTGGACAACAGCATTCGCCTGAATCCCGAGGATCTGCTTACACTTCTTCGCCCGCTGCAACATCGGGTCTATTCGATCTCCTCCAGCCCGCTGGCCCACGACGGCACCGTCCATCTGACGGTAGCGAGTGTGCGCTACCGCTCGGGCGAGCGGGACCGCGGCGGCGTCTGCTCGACGTACCTGGCGGACCGCGTCGGCGAGGGAGATCGGGTCGGAGTTTTTGTCTCCAAGAACAATTCGTTCCGCCTACCTGCCGATGACACTACTCCCGTCGTGATGATCGGACCCGGCACCGGTATCGCACCCTTCCGCGCTTTCCTGCACGAGCGTCGCGCGCGCAACGCGTCGGGGCAGAATTGGCTCTTCTTCGGCGATCAGCATCAGTCGAGCGACTTCATCTACGAGGACGAGTTGAACGGGCTGACCCGTGACGGTGTCCTGACTCGCCTCGATCTGGCCTTCTCGCGCGATCAGTCCGAGAAGATCTACGTCCAGACTCGTATGCGCGAGCAGGGCCGAGACTTGTTCGACTGGCTCGAAAACGGTGCGCACGTGTACGTCTGCGGCGACGCCACTCGGATGGCAAAGGACGTCGACGACGCATTGCACGAGGTCGTCGCCGAGCACGGCGGATTGGATGCGGACGCCGCCGAGGATTACGTCAACAACCTCAAACGATCGAAGCGGTACCTAAGGGATGTCTACTGAGATGTGCCCGCACCGTGGCGAATGTCGTTGCGCAGCTTTGGCACGCATGTCGGACCTGGACGCACTGCTTGCGCGTCCGGGGTTCCGTGGTGGACTGATCGACACCGCACCTGACGTAGTCGGCGAAATGTTGCCGCTCTTGGACGACACCGTAGCAATCACCGTCGCAGGCCCGGTGGCTGTCAACGACTCGGGCAAGTACTCCGTTCCGACAGTTCCCGGAGATCCGTTGGTCTGCACGCCCGGGCTCGTCTCTCTGCGTTTGAACGTTGCCTCCCTCGGCTCGGTGGTGACCACGGAAGCAGAGCAGCACATACCGCCGACGCTCCGCATTTTCGACATCCACGGATCAAGTTCACACACCACGTATTTGACCCCGGCCTCGGATCGTCTCGCCTTCGAAGCGATGCGAACTGCGCCGAGCACTGCGAGGGAAACAAGCCCTCCCATCCAGACGTCGAATACGCCCGCATTCTGGGCCGAAGCCGATCAGCTGACACAGCTCGACTTCATCCTCGCGGACGGCGGCAGCGAACGTCGTAGCGGCCTGGTCGCTCTGGGCGCCCTCGGTTACCGGCGAGTCGATCCTCACCTCGTGGCTGCCGGGATGGAGCACCTGTCCTACCACCAACTTCCCGTCACGACCGTCGTCGCCGGGAACGGATGCCTGCAGATCCACCGTGGTGACCTCGACGCCGCAGCCATGTTCGGGGGACGCTGACTTTGGCGTCCGACACCTGCCGGACGATGATCGACCTGAATGGTGTCTCGGAGTGCTGGCTGACTCGCACCCACGGCGTTCACGGCCTGACCAGCTCGATCGAGATGTACGACTTCCGCCGCAAATGCGTGGCAGTCTTCACCCAAACGGGTCCAACCGAACCCGCAGTCATGGGCGTGTGGGAAGACGTCATGAGTTCCATCTCGGCCGCATCCTGACACCGACAGATGCTGTGCGAGTGTAAGAAATCGGCGTACGGCGATAACCATATGGAGCCATCGACCCCTAACCTTAGGTCTCGGTCATTTGTCGTGCCTGCACCCTGGCGCTGATTCAAGGAGTTATCCATGCCCCGCCCTCTCGTCGAACCGTCGCTGGTCCCGGCCTTGCGCCCGGCGCTGCCTGCATTGGCTGCCGGGGTCGTCGCGGCCGCAGCGTCGGGGGTCGCGATGCTCGGGGCGCTCTGGTGCGTCGTGCAACTCATCGGTGAACCGTCGATGAGCTGGGCCGGGTGGGCATGTGCGCTATGGCTCGTGGGCGTCGCGCTCGCTGCCACATCGTCGTGGCTCTCGCACCACGCGGAATCGCTTTTCGAGGCAAGGGTTCGCCGCCAACTCGCAGCCCACCTCGTTCGCCTACCGGCAAGCACGCTGTCCCGCTACAGCGGAGACGCACTGCGGAGGCTCGTTTCGGACGACATCTCGGCGCTGCACCATATGACTGCGCACCTACCGGCAGAGTTCGCCACACTCATCGTGGTCCCCGCGGTCACGATCGCGGCGTTGGTTGCCTCAGCCGGCCCCGTGGCGCTTCTCGCTCTGGCTCCCGGCATCGTGGCAGCTCTGTTCTACCTGGTCGTGATCCCCCGAATGGCCGCTCGGCACAGCGCTGAAAGCGCGGATGTCATGGGCGACATCGTGACTGCCGTGGACGACTATGCCCGCGGCATCCGCGTCTGCCGGATCTACGGTGCGCAGACCGGCGCTGCCGCCGACTATGCAGAATCGACAGCACGGTTCACCCGGGGAATGCAGGAGCGCGTTCGACTCGTGGCTACCCCTGCGGCCGTCGCCGTTGCCCTCATGCAGGCGACAGCGACGTTCGCGATCGCCTATGCCGTCGGATTTCACTGGGATGCAACGACGTTGGCCGCCACCATTCTCTTCAGCCTCGCAATCGTGACACCGGCCCTGCGACTCGGGCACGGCCTCGACTACGTCGCGGCTGGACGCTCTGCTGCGGTCCGGCTCGCCACTGCCCTGAACGAACCCACTCTCCCTGCCGGTGAAGCACTCACCGTTCCGGCGGCGAGTCCCTCCGACCACCTGGAGATCGTCGACCTGACTGTCACGATCACGGACCGCAGAGTCGTCGACGGCGTCACGCATGCATTCCGCCCAGCCGCGATCACTGCGATCACGGGACCGAGTGGAGCGGGCAAGTCGACGCTCCTGAAAGCATTGGCCGGCTTCGAGATCCCGGAACTGGGTACCGTCCGCTACGCAGGTCGTAGCATCACCGCGATCGACGAGAACCTGCGGCCACCGTCCGTTCTGCTCACACCCCAGGGCGCAGACGTGTTACCTGCCACGGTGCGCGAGAACATCGCGCTGGCCGCCCCCGATGCAACGGACGCGGAATACACCGCCGCACTACGCCGGGCACAGATCGACGTCAGCCTCGATGCCGACGCCACTTCACTCTCCGGAGGAGAACGTCAGCGCGTCGGGCTTGCTCGGGTGTTCCTCTCGCCCGCAGCAGTACTGCTGCTCGACGAGCCGACCAGTGCACTCGACGATCGCACGGCCGCCGAACTGCTGAAGGAATTGCGACACCTCGCACATGACGAAGGAAAGACGATTGTGATCGTCACCCACGACCCCGCTCTTGCAGACGATGCCGACGATCGACTCGACCTCGGCGGTCGAAACGTGAACGACGCTGCCTCGCACAGTGCAGCCCTGACTGGAGCCGAATAATGAACAGCGCCAATGTAGCCCGACGACGCTTGATCACCATCGGACTCGGTTGGGTGTCCGTCGCTGTCCTCGAGGCGATCGCGTACACCACCCTTGCGCTCTCGATCGCTGATCACCGGTCGCCGGTTCTCGTCCTGGCCACGGCCACCATCGCTCTCTTCGTGACCGTCCTGGTCTCGCGGGGCGGTTACTTCACCGGGGCTCGACTCGTCGGCGATCTCTACGACGCTCTCGGCGACGCCTTCGCCCGTGCGAAACTGTCCTGGTTCACCGACGACAACCGGGCACTGCTCGCCACCGTCGCCGGGCGCGGAATCCCGTCGCTGATGAGTGTTCCCGCGCACCAACTTCAGACCTTCCTGGTTGCACCGCTGATCCCGCTGCTCCTGCTTCCTGGGATCGCGGTCGTCGCGGGGCCAGGCGTCATACTGCTCGTCGGTGGACTGCTCGCCGTGTCGCTCGTCGCTCAGACGCTGGCCCAACGTGCGCTCAGCCGAGCGGACGAGCGCCGACACGAAGCCGAGCTCGCAGCAACTCAGTCGACACTCGAGCTCACCGACCACCTCGAATTACTGCGTACGGCAGCCGGTCCCACACGTTCCGTCGAACGAATCGAGCGAAGCTGGCGGAATCAGGAAGCCGCGCTTGCACGGACCAATCTCGCCGCGGCACCAGCGACATTCATCTCGGCGATCGCCACCATTGTGCCGCTGGCAGGCGCAGTGATCTTCCTCGCCGCCACCGGATTCGACGATCCCGCAGCCGCTCTCGCCCTCGTCGTCCTCACCGCTCGCGCCGCTGCGCCGCTCGACGAACTCGCCCTGGCCGGAATCGGAGTCAATGAACTGCGTGCAACGGTTCGCGACTACCGCACAGCGACTTCGGCTCCCGCACTGGCCGAGCCCGCACCCCGGGACGCCGCGCGCCCTGTTGGAACTGACATCAAGGTCATCGGAGTGGACCACGCTCCGGTTCTGCGCGGCATCACCGCTGAGATCCCCGCGGGTGAGCGAGTTCTCGTCACAGGGCGCTCGGGTACGGGGAAGAGCACACTTCTCGGGCTGCTCATGCGCTTCGACGATCCGGACCAAGGCAGCGTCACTCTGGGCGGAGTTTCATTGCGCGACTTGCCCTACGAAGACCTGGCGGCACACATCGGCTACGTGCCGCAGGACCCACTCGTGTTCTCGGGCACCCTCGGCGAGAACATCGGACTGGGAAGACCGGGCGCTACCGAAACCGAGATCGAGGACGCCGCAAGGCGCGCTGCCCTCGGCGCCGTTCTCGACCGCTCGACGCTCGGCATTCATCAGGACATCGGACACCAGGGTGCCGCTCTCTCCGGTGGCGAACGTCAGCGGGTGGCGATCGCTCGCGCCTTCCTCAAAGACGCTCCCGTCCTGGTTCTCGACGAAGCCACCTCGGCCCTCGACGAGGCCACCGAGCGCCGTATCGCCGGCGCCGTGCGGGAATTGGCGGCCACCGTCTTCGTCGTCACCCACCGTGACCCCGCCATCTGGGAGCCCACCCGCACGATCACCCTCTGACATCGCTTGTCTTACACGCGTGGATACATTGCCGGTCCCGTCGCACCCAGGTGATGACCGCAGTCGGCGATTTCAGCTCAGCCGCTCGATGATGGTGACGTTCGCGGTCCCGCCACCCTCACACATGGTTTGGAGTCCGTACCGTCCATCAATGCGGTCCAACTCGTGCAACATCGTGGCGAACAACTTGGTGCCAGTGGCCCCAAGAGGGTGGCCCAATGCGATTCCACCACCGTTGGGATTGACCCGGGAGGGATCTGCACCCGTCTCGATCAACCAGCTCAGAACTACCGAAGCGAATGCCTCGTTCATTTCTACGGTATCCATCTGGCCGATCGCCATGCCGGATTTCGCCAGTGCATACTTCGTCGCGGGTATCGGCGCCGAGAGCTGCAGCATCGGATCGTCGCCGCGCACGCTCATATGATGAATGCGCGCACGCGGCTTCAATCCATGAACCTCGAGCGCCTTCTCGGAGACAATCAGGGCCGCTGATGCGCCGTCACAGATCTGCGAAGCCACAGCAGCCGTCAGCAACGAGCCATCCCTCAATGCGGGCAGTGCAGCCATCTGCTCCATGGATGTCTCTCGTGGGCATTCGTCAACGACGCATTGGCCCAATGACACTGTCTCACGCTCGAATCGGCCGTCTGTGATGGCAGCACGGGCACGCTGATGCGATTGCAGTGCCCACTCCTCCATGTCTTCACGGCTGATACCCCATTTCTTGGCAATCAGGTCGGCGCCGACGAACTGTGAGATTTCGGCCTCACCGAATCGTGCTGCCCACCCCCGGGACTTACTGAAGGGCGTGTCGAATCCGCTCGTTGCCGGCACGCATCGCCGCCGAGATAGGAATCGCGGACATGTTCTGCACACCGCCGACAAGCACCACATCTTGGGTCCCGCTCATGACCGCTTGCGCTGCGAAGTGGACGGCTTGCTGTGAAGATCCGCATTGTCTGTCGACTGTCGTTCCTGGGATGTCCAAGGGTAGGCCTGCTGAAAGCCAGGCGGTGCGGGCAATGTTGCCCGATTGCGGCCCGATAGCGTCGACACAACCGAAGATCACATCGTCGACGGCCATCGGGTCCAGTCGAGTGCGGTCGAGAATCGATGTGATCACGTGGGCCCCCATGTCCGCTGGGTGCTCTCCTGCGAGCGAGCCGTGCCGTTTACCCACCGGAGTGCGGAGCGCATCGACGACATAAGCCTGAGGTGCAACCATACGAACTCCTTCGAAATCGAGCTTTGTCGGGCTTTCGATGTCGCACACACTTTAGCGATCAAGCATTTGTTTGGTAGATGAAACGTGATTTCGAGACCCGCAGCCACCACCACAGGATTGGTCTCCGCACTTCTATCCAACGAAATCCACTGCTGTCGCAATCATTCGACAGTTAGAGGCTCGACCCCCAAACGCGGCTTGGCTGCCCACGCCGCAGACCCCTCACGCCAGCGTGAAACCGCAAAAGATGCGAGAACAGCTGCGGGAGTGCATCTTCGAGCGGAACGAGCGCATCATCCATATCCATTGCCTTCCCTGAGAAATCGTTCAGCCCGCCTTGCGAACAACACCAGCTTTGTCGAGCTACACCGCAAGCCGGCTGGCCGATGGCTGGAAAGTTAGTACTTTCGGTGGAGCCCAGCACGATTGGGCTATTCACCGCCCAATACAGGCTTCGTATACCGATACGCGTTGCAGGACAACGATTCTACAAACGGTCACGCACTCAGCGATTCATGAACCGCCGCTGGCTCGAAAACTGGATCCCCTTGCGGTAATTGCGCTCCGGGTAGAGCATGGGCACCACACCGTCTTCGATTACCGGAGGTTACCGTGACGAATCTCGTACGCCGACTATCTGCCTGCGTATCCATAGTGGCCGTTTCGGTTCTCGCGCCCGCAGCCGTTGCCTCCGCTGCGGTCACCGTTCCGTTCCAGATCAACCCGGCGCCGTTCGGGAACCCAAACGGCAGCTTCGACGCACCCCCTGTCCACTGTGTGGCGGTAGTCGGCGAACAACCTGGCACGGTGACGATCACCGGCGCCAAAGACGAGCGGTGGGGTTGCATGCTTTCGACGGAAGTGCGCTGGATGAACCTCTCGACAGGAGCCTCCGGCTCCGGTCGGCTTTCTGGCGACAACCAAGGAACCCCGGGAGAGGCAACCCTGCAGACTGGAGCCGGGCAAGTTGCCGTCGCCATATTGCCTGCCGCCGGACCTGTCACCCCGGGTTTCGCAACCTTCTTCGTCCCATAGGCAACCCTCAAACCCGGGACACCTGCTGTACGAACGACCCGTCGCCACACAATCGTGTGGCGACGGGTGAGTGCTTTCCGTTCTCCAGTTGTACGCCTACAGCTTCGCGCTGATGAGCGGCACGATATGTTCAGACGCCCACATCGTTCCGATCGGGCCACCGCTCGTGATTGCCCACAGAACGTCGCCGCCGTCGGCGGTGCGAGGAGGCAGGGCGACCCAACGACCGGAGGACACCGCTCCCAGCGCTTGGAAGAGTTTCCCGCCGGTCAGCTTGTCGAAATCCTCCTCGCTGCCGGCGGCACTGCGGCCGATCAGCAGGAAGTCCGCATCGATGTTCTCGAGAAGTTCCTCGCCGACAGTGCTTTGGGTGACGAACTCCTGTGCACGCGGGTTCTCGGCAAAACCGAGCTCGCCCAAGAAAGTTGCCGGAGCCGAATCGGGCGCTGAAAGGTACTGCAGCCCATTGCCGGTTCCGTAGAAGATCGCCCAGGTTGCGGTCAGGCCAGTGAGTTCAGGGTTCTCCTGACGCACCTTCGCAAAATACCGATCATGGTCCGCCACGATCTTTTCGGCTGCCTTCGAGAGGTCGAGTGTCTCGCCGAGTACGCGGATCGATTCCTTCCACGGCACGAGCATCCGCGACTTCGTGTCGGGGCTCGTCACCACCGGTGCGATGGAGGACAAACGTTCGTAGTAATCGCCCATCGACAAACCACCCAGGCCGTCGGCCCAGCCGACGGCGACGATGAGGTCAGGTTCGCTCGCGGCGATCGCTTCGACGGGAAGTGTGCCGCCCATCGCGAACTCGAAGGTGTCGAGATCCTCTGCGCCGTAAGGCAGCAAGTACGACTGGGAAGCCGACTCCTTGACCATCGACGAGGAGAGAACGGGTTTGACGCCGAGCGCGAGGAGCATTTCCGTGTCGACGGCATTGGGGACGATTGCGGCAACCCGCTCCGGGCGCTTCTCGAGAATACTTGTACCATATGGCGATTCCAGGGTCAGCGGGTAAGTAGTCGTTCCTTCCGCAGCGGGAAGGGCGCTCCCCTCCGAACCGGGAGTGGACGCCGTTTTCGAGTCTTCGGCCGAGGCCGAGCACCCGGACACAAGGAGCGCTGCGGCGAGCGCGGCCCCGATCAGTCCGATGATCCGTGATCGTCTGGTGCGCAGGACTGTCATTTCTGCCTTTCGGTGTTATCGAGCGCTTCGGCCTTACCGAGCGATGGAGCCGGGTCAGGAATCTGTGCGCACTGTGTCGCTGCGTTTCCAGTAGCCGGTGAAATCGATGTCGGTCTTCGCAATTCCTCGATCACGAATCAAATGACGCCGAAGCGAGCGAATCGTCGCCTGTTCGCCTGCAAGCCAAGCGAATACGCGTCCGTCAGGCCATTCGACTGCACTGACCGCGTCGAGCAACAAAGAATTAGTGCCGGGCTCCGCCCCCTCGCGTGGCAACCACGTGACACTCACCCCGGGCAACTCGCGCACCGATTGAATGTGAGCCGAGTCCGCAATTTCGACGAACACATGCCCCCTGGCATCGGCAGGCAATTCCTCGAGCAGACGTGCGATCGCAGGTAGCGCCGTCTCGTCACCGACGACGAGCAGATACTCGCAATCTTCCGGGAGTCCCTGCGATACAGAGGGACCCGCGATGTGCATTCGGTCGCCCGGGCCGGCGTCGCGCGCCCAGGTGGTAGCAACTCCACCGCCGTGAACGACGAAATCGACGTCGAGTTCACTTGTTCGCGGATCGTAACGGCGCACGGTGTACGCGCGGGCAAGTGGACGGCGTCCCGCTGCGAAAGTCACAGTGCCGTCGACTATCACCGGCAAGACCGGATCGGTTTCGCCAGGATAGGCGAACAACAATCGGAGGTCGTCGTCGAAGCCGGTGCTGACGAAGGCGGGCTCGGCAAAGCCGTCGGCGTTTGTGAAGGTGTCGAGCTGCGCTCCGGTGAGCGTCACTCTCCGCATGCCCGGCGTCACGTCTGTCACCCGACGTACCTCGAGTTCACGCAAGGTGACTGAGTACGCCGTTGTCGGACGGGTGTTTCGGGGCACGGAAAGACTCCTCGGAAGCGCACAGACGGGGGGGTTCGACCCACGCTCGATCACGGCGGAAGGGCCATTGAATAAAGCTAGCCTCCCCTAATCGGCTACGGTTATCCGTGCGTGCCGACTTCTTACACTCATCGGTGGCTGCGTGAGAAAGCATCTGAATCGGGAGGGCATACGTGGGACCACGGTTGGTGTTCTCCGCGGGCGAAGTCCCCGAGATCCCCGCGTCCCGACTCTCCTTGATCGCGAATGCACGTGAGCCACTGCTCTTCTGGGTACACACCGGACACGCGGAACTACAGATTGGCGACCGCACCCGCAGCGTGACCGCTGGGGCGGCAACCTGGGTGCCCGCGGGAATCGCCTACAGCATCCGAGTCGACCCGGGAGCGGTCGCGTTTCCCATTCCGATGCCCGCTGCCGACCTGCCGCCCACGTTGAACCGGATCATCGATTTCGAGATCCCGGCAGCCTGGCAGGACTGGCTCGTCCACCAGTTCGCGCACAACTTGGGATTTCTGCGCGGTGGGGCGACTGTGGGGGCCGGACTACTCGAGCTTGTCGCGGGGGCCCATTCCAACGACGCCGACGCTTCGGTGTCGTACGCCCCACCGAATTTGCCACGCTCGGCCGAGACCCTCGAGATCGCTCGCACGCTTCTACGGACGCCAGCCGACGACACGGAGCTTTCCCAGTTCGCCCGGCAACTCAAGATCGGCGTCCGCACCCTGCAGCGCCGATTCACGGAGGAGACGGGGTTGCCTTTCGCGCGTTGGCGCACCTCGGCCCGGATCGCGGCAGCAATCGCATACCTGAACTCCGGCCGCGAAATCGGATGGACGGGTGGGCAGGTCGGATTCGCGACGCCCGCGGGATTCACCCGTGCCTTCCGTGAACACACCGGTGTGACACCCAGTGACTACACACGTGCAAACCAAGGCTCAGCGCCGATCCATGAGAACGAGACCTTGGCACAGAGCGTCGCACTCTTGTCCGAGGAAGGCGCCCACTCAGGCTCGGCGCCGATACCGCCGACGATTCCCGCAAGCGGAACGTGGGCCAGGGTCAACAACTTTCACGTCATCGTCTGGATCTACCGAGGCTCCGCCCGGGTCACTTTCGGCGACCGAACCTGGAATCTGAGGCGGGGCGACGCGATGTGGCTTCCCGCGGGAGTACGCAACAGCGTCGAGATCGCGGAGGGTTCGCTTCTACTTCCGCTCGGATCCCAGCCTGGCGACTCTCCCGTCACTGCACCGCCGCCACGAGTGCTGCACTTCGCGCGCGAAGCGGAGGCGTATCTGTTACACACGGTCGTTGCGAATTACACCCTTCTGCGCCCCGAAATCCATGACCCAGCGAGGATCTCGAGGCTGATCCGAAACAGCGCGGCGACGCGGACACCCGGCGGCCGAACCGATCCTGTCGAAACGATCCTTACCGCACTCCGCGCGGACCCCACCGATTCGCGCACGCTGCCGGAGTGGAGCGCTCGACTCGGCGTCGACGAGGGCCTGCTCCACAAACGCTTCGTAGCGGCCACCGGCCAGAGCTTCCCGCGCTGGCGCGGTCAGTTGCGGATGACCCTCGCCCGCGCTTATCTCGAGGAGGGCTTCTCGGCCGGAGAGACCGCCCGTCGACTCGGCTACGCGCACGCGTCCGGATTCACCAAGGTCTTCATCGGTGCCCACGGCATGTCGCCCCGGGACTACCAGCGCCGTGGATGGCGGGGAACGGTCGAAGGACTCATCGACTCGTGACCTTCCGACGGATGAGTCCTTCGATCCGTCGTGTCGCCCGCCGAAACGGTCTCGAACTGGCACTACTTCCTTGACTAAATTTTCAGTCAAGGTTTACGCTCCATGCAAGCAGGACGCGGACCGGGCGCGCACGCACACAGCACAAGGAGTCACCGAAATGCAAAGACGTCGGTTCATTCAGGCAGGCGCCGCTGCGCTCAGTGGCCTCTCTTTGGCAGGTTGCGGCGATTCCGACTCAGCCTCGCGCGGGAGCGATGGCAGCAACGATCTTCGCGAGTGGGTGATGCCTGAAGAGGGGGATCCGCACAAGCGCACCTGGATGGCGTTCGGTGCCAGCGAAGCGATCTGGGGAGCAGCCCTCCTGCCCGAGGTCCAGCGCAACCTCGCGACGATCGCGCAGACCATCGCGCAGTTCGAGCCCGTCTCGATGCTTGTTCGTTCCGAGCAACTGGACTTGGCTCGCTCCCTCGTCGGCCCATCGGTCGAACTGATCGCCGCGCCTCTCGACGATCTCTGGATGCGCGACACCGGCCCTGTATTCGTGAAAGGCAACGGGACCAAAGCGGGTATCGATTTCAACTTCAACGGCTGGGGCGAGAAGCAGGATTTTGATCAGGACGGCCAGGTCGCAGCCTTCGTTGCCGCCCGTGCGGGAGTCGAATCATTGCCTACCGACCTGATCCTCGAAGGCGGCGGCATCGAGGTCGACGGCGAAGGCACAGCCATCATCACCGAAAGCTGTGTACTCAACAACAACCGCAACCCGGGATGGTCGAAGTCGGACGTCGAGGCCGAACTCGGCCCCCTGCTCGGTCTCGACAAGATCATCTGGCTACCGGGAATCGCCGGCAAGGACATCACGGACGGCCACACGGACTTCTACGCCCGTTTCGCACGCCCAGGTGTCGTGGTCGCAGGCCTCGACACAGACCCGGAGTCGTTCGACCACGACGTGACCGCACGTCACCTCGAGATTCTCCAGAACGCGACCGACGCACAGGGACGGAAGCTGGAAGTGGTGGTCCTCGAGGCGCCGGTCGCGATCAGGCCCGACTTCGAATCGGACGATTTCGCAGCCGGATATATCAACTTCTACGTATGCAATGGGGCGGTCATCGCACCCGAGTTCGGTGACCCCGAGGCCGACCAGGCCGCCAGAAGTGAATTGGAGCGCCTCTTCCCCGACCGCCGTGTCGTGCAGATCAACATCGACGCCATCGCCGCGGGTGGTGGCGGCATTCACTGCACCACCCAGCAGGAACCCGCGGACTAGAAACCTGTCCCGACCACCCTCGTAGAATTCGGACTCGTGTCGAACCGCCAAACGCAAATCTTGGAAGCAGCAGTCCGCGTCATTGCCCAACACGGCGTACGCGGGCTGAGGGTGGAGACGCTCGCTGCCGAGGCCGGAGTGTCGACGGCACTCATCTACTACCACTTCCAGAACCGTGCAGGTGTGCTGCGCCGGGCCCTCGATCACATCAACGATCGCGCCGCGCTGTACACCGAAAGTGCCTTCACGGAGACAGACCCTCGTGCGCAGCTCGAGCAGATGCTCCTGCTGGAGTTTCAGAATGCCCCGAAGATTCGAGAGAACAGCATCGCCTGGGGTGAACTCCGAGCAAGCGCAGTCTTCGCCGACGAACTGCGCGAACCGCTACGCACCACGACGCAAGAGTGGGCAGACGACGTCGAATCTTTGATCCGCCAAGCGCAGGACGCCGGACTCGCTGACCCGAAGGCAAGCCCGGCCGACGCCGCCGAGCGACTCACCGCCCTGGTCGAGGGTTTGAGTGAGCGCTGGCTGAGCGGCTCGATCCCCATCGAACGAGCCAGAGAACTGCTCACCGGCGCGATCAGTGTGGAGATCGATCCGAGCTAGCCTCTACCGCTCGCCGACGCCCTTCGATTCCGGAGACAGAGCCGGGAACCAGATGTCGGTCAGAACTTCGGCGGCCTGAATCCGCGTCACATCGATTGTCCCCTGCACGGCCCAGCGTGTGAAGAATCGCTCCAACTGACTCACGAGCAGTTCGACGCGCAACCGTGCCTCGTCGTGCTGTTCCTCCGGCCAACGGCCCAGGTACTTGGGCATGGCATTCGGTAGTTGGGTCATACCGTCTCGCGCTGTCTCGCGGAACTCCGGTTCGAGTGCCACGGCCTCGTCCCAGGCCGGCAGCAGGCGTTTGTTCTCGTCGAACCAGTCGAAGGCACGCTCCAGCCAAGCCGTGAATTCCACGCGAGAGTTCGTGTCGAGAACCCGATCGAGATCGATGTAGAAAGCGAACGCACTCGCCGCCATCCCGGCCGCGCCGATCGTCTTGAGCATCTCCACCTTGCTGGCGAAATGCACGTAGAACGTGGCTCGACTGCATCCGACGACCGAGGCGATGTCGTCGACCGTGACAGCCGCGTATCCCCGTTCCTCGAACAGAGTGCGTGCGGCGTCCACGAGTTTGGCCCGCGTCGCGCGTTTCTGCTCGTCGCGAAGTGTTCCCCGCCTGTTCTTCGGGCCGTCCGTAGTCGTGCTCACGTCGCCCACCTTGCTCGCATTTCAACCTCCTGGCAAATCACCGACTCGCCGTCACCAAAAAACATTGCGTCATTCATTGACACAACGTCAGCGAATGGCGCACTATGACTCAAGTCACTTCTCGGGCTTCGATTCTTCTTCTCGCACGCCCGAGACAGAACAGAAAGCGATGGCGAATGAGCCCCTCCCCCTTGCCGAGCGTGTGCATCATCGGCGCCGGGCCTACCGGAATCACGACGGCCAAGCGAATGAAGGAATTCGGAATACCCTTCGACTGCTACGAAGCGTCCGACGAGGTCGGCGGAAACTGGTACTACAAGAATCCCAACGGGATGTCGGCCTGCTACCAGAGCCTGCATATCGACACGTCGAAGTGGCGCTTGGCATTCGAGGACTTCCCGGTCTCCGCTGACCTTCCCGACTTCCCGCACCACTCCGAACTCTTCCAGTACTTCAAGGACTACGTCGAGCACTTCGGACTGCGTGAGTCGATCATCTTCAACACCAGTGTTGTTGCAGCAGAACGTGATACAGACGGGCTGTGGACCATCACGCGCTCGGACGGCGAAGTTCGCACCTACGACGTCCTGATGGTCTGCAACGGACATCATTGGGATCCCAACATCCCGGACTACCCAGGTGAGTTCGACGGGGTCCTCATGCACAGCCACAGCTACAACGACCCGTTCGACCCGGTCGACATGCGCGGCAAAAAGGTAGTCGTGGTCGGAATGGGCAACTCCGGCTTGGATATTGCCTCCGAACTGGGCCAGAGATACCTCGCCGACAAGCTCATCGTGTCGGCTCGCCGTGGAGTCTGGGTACTGCCGAAATATCTCGGCGGTGTACCCGGCGACAAACTGATCACCCCGCCCTGGATGCCGCGTGGTCTACGACTGTTCCTGAGTCGTCGATTCCTCGGCAAGAATCTGGGAACGATGGAAGGCTACGGTCTGCCGAAGCCGGACCACCGCCCCTTCGAGGCCCACCCGTCGGCCAGCGGCGAGTTCCTCGGACGCGCCGGGTCAGGCGACATAACCTTCAAGCCTGCCATCACCAAACTCGACGGAAAGCAGGTTCACTTCGCGGACGGCACCGCCGAGGACGTCGACGTGGTCATCTGCGCCACCGGCTACAACATCAGCTTCCCCTTCTTCAGCGATCCGAATCTGCTGCCGGACAAAGACAACCGATTCCCACTGTTCAAACGAATGATGAAGCCCGGCATCGACAACCTCTTCTTCATGGGACTGGCGCAGCCCATGCCGACACTCGTCAACTTCGCCGAGCAGCAGAGCAAGCTCGTCGCGGCCTACCTCACCGGTAAATACCAACTGCCGTCTGCGAACGAGATGCAGGAGATCACCAAGGCCGACGAGGCGTACTTCCTCGCCCCCTATTACAAGTCGCCGCGGCACACCATCCAGCTCGAGTTCGATCCCTACGTCCGCAACATGAACAAGGAAATCGCCAAGGGCACCAAGCGTGCTGCGGCCTCCGGAAACAAGCTACCTGTTGCCGCGCGTGCAGCAGCACACGAACTCGAGAAGGCGGATCGCGCATGAGTCTGGTGAACGGTCACTGCGACAACGAGTTCGACGCCGTCCGAGCGGCTTTCGAGGCTCAACTCGAATCCGGTGAAGAACTCGGCGGCTCCGTTGCCATCACCGTCGACGGAGAATCCGTGGTCGATCTCTGGGGCGGGTACGCCGACGAATCCCGTACCACTCCATGGGGCAGCGACACCATCGTCAACACGTTCTCCATCACCAAGACCATGACGGCCCTGTGTGCGCTCCTGCTGGTCGAACGCGGCCAATTGGACGTGTACCAGAAAGTTGCTCACTACTGGCCCGAATTTGCGGCAAACGGTAAGGAAGACATCGAAGTTCGCCACCTCCTGTCGCATACGTCTGGCGTCTCCGGTTGGGAGCGCCCGATCGAACTGACGGACATCTACGACCTCGAGGCGTCCACCGCTCGCCTCGCTACCCAGAAGCCTTGGTGGACCCCGGGTACGGCGTCGGGCTATCACGCGATCAACTACGGCCATCTCGTCGGTGAGGTCATTCGTCGCATCGACGGGCGAACTCTCGGCAGGTTCTTTGCCGAAGAGCTTTCCGGTCCACTGGGAGCCGACTTCCATATCGGCACGTCCGCAGAGCATTTCGGTCGAATCGCCACCATGGTTCCGCCGCCCGCGTTGGAGTTCGACCTGTCCACGCTCGACCAGGACAGCATCTTCATCAAGACCCTGACCTGCCCACTGCTCGACTACCCCGAGGTCAACACCGCACCCTGGCGGGAAGCCGAGATCGGCGCAGTCAACGGCCACGGCAACGCACGTTCTATCGCTCGGGTCCAATCCCTGATCTCGAACGGTGGTGTGCTCGACGGCCGGAAGCTGCTCTCGCAGAGCACCATCGACCTGATCTTCGAGATCCAAGCCGACGGTATCGATCTCGGGATCATGACACCACTCAAGTTCGGCATCGGCTACGGACTGCCACATCCGGTTACCGCGCCACTGATTCCCGACGGACGCACCTGCTGGTGGGCAGGTATCGGCGGCTCGATGCTGGTCAACGATCTGGACCGACGGATGACCTTCGCCTACGTCATGAACAAGATGGCACCGGGCCTGATCGGATCCGACCGCAGCAACGCGTACCTGAGCGCCGCATACAACTCCGAGGTCAGCGAGGTCAGCTCATGAAGGCAGCCCAGCTCATGGGGCCCGGGCTCCTGGAAATCAACGACGTGCCGGTCCCGGAGATCGGCCCGTCGGAACTACTGATTCGGGTGGGCGCAGCTGGAATCTGCCACTCCGATCTCCATCTCCTGCACTTTCCGTACAAGATGCGCGAAGAACCGCTGACTATCGGCCACGAAATTGCCGGAACGATCGAAGCCGTCGGGAGTGGCGTCGACGGCCGTTCCGTCGGAGAGCGTGGCGTCGTCTACCTCTGTTGGTCATGTGGACAGTGCCGAGAATGCATGAGCGGCAACGAGAATATGTGCCTCGCCGCTGGACGCACCGCGATGCCGCCCTGCCCCGGGCTTGGTCCCGAAGGCGGGATGGCCGAGTACGTCAAGATCCCGGCTCGCTCATTCGTACCCATCGGAGACCTCGACTTCCTGCAGGCCGCACCTCTCGCCGATGCGGCACTGACGAGCTACCACGCCATTCGCGGTGCCCGCGAACATCTCCAGCCCGGTGCCACCGCCGTCGTGATCGGCGTCGGCGGACTCGGTCACGTTGCAGTACAGATACTTCGCGCAATCAGTGCCGTGCGCATCATCGCCGTCGATGTCGGACAGGATCAACTCGATCTCGCCAAACGTTGCGGCGCCGACATCACGCTCGAATCGGGACCGGACACCGCGCAGCACATCCTCGACCTCACATCGGCCAGAGGCGCAGAAGTCATCTTCGACTTCGTCGGTATCGACGCAACTGCACAGATGTCCGTTCAAGCGGTTGCGCCGAACGGCGCGTATCGCATGGTAGGTCTCGGAGGCGGAAACCCCGGAATCACTGCCGAAGCTGCCGGCGGACCAGGCTGGCCGTGGGGCGCATCGATCCGGAAGTCGTACGGCGGCACCAGAAACGACCTCGTCGATTCCATCGCCCTGGCACAGGCCGGTCTGGTAACGGTAGAAGTAGCCCGCTTCGACCTCGCTGATGCCCGCGACGCACTCGACCGTCTCGAACATGGCAAGGTCACCGGACGCGCAGTGCTCGTACCCTAATCTTCGAAAGGCACTTCACGTGACT
Source organism: Rhodococcus sp. MH15 (assembly GCF_019266045.1). Classification (NCBI taxonomy): domain Bacteria; kingdom Bacillati; phylum Actinomycetota; class Actinomycetes; order Mycobacteriales; family Nocardiaceae; genus Rhodococcus; species Rhodococcus sp. MH15. Next base: position 80,514 of record NZ_LPNP01000080.1, on the reverse strand, counting down.
ACTTCCGCTGATACACAAGCATTCATCGCGTCCGTCATGGCCGGGCTGACCGGCCCCGGTGGTCCTTTCGAGATGCAAGTCGAGGATGTACTGGGCAGTTCGATGCCCGTCATGAAGAACCGTGACAAGGCACTCGGCGACGTGCTCGCTGCATCCTTCGACTACGGATCACGCGACTATCTGGTGACCAAGGACCGACGCTTCAGCTACCTCGAGCACGGCGAGGCCGTAGCAGCATTGGCGACGGCGCTCCGCGAGCGGTACGGCGTCCGCAAGGGTGATCGGGTCGGCATACTTGCTGCCAATACGCCGGAATGGGTGATGACCTTCTGGGCGGCTCAGTCCCTCGGTGCCATCGCCGTCGGATTCAACTCGTGGTGGGTGGCCCGCGAGGTGGCGTACGGCATCGATCACACCACCCCCACAGTGGTGATCGCCGACGCCAAACGCGCGCAGATTCTTTCCGAACTGAACACCGATGTTCCCGTACTCACGATGGAAGAAGATCTACCTACCTTGATGGAGAAGTATTCGGGATCGACACTGCCCCGTACTTCCGTCAACGAGGACGATCCGGCCGTCATCCTGTACACGAGCGGAACCAGTGGCCGCCCCAAGGGGGCTGTTCACAGTCACCGAAACGTGTTGGCCGTCATCGACTACCACCGCTACAGCGATCGCCTCGCTGCGGCGTTCACCGGCAAACCCAGCGACGGCCGACCGAGTGACTTGCGGTATCTGCTGACCGCGCCGCTGTTTCACATTGCAAGCCTGCATAACCTGGCGATCCCACGACTCGCGACGGGCGGAGCGGTGGTCATCCATCAGGGCGCCTTCGACGTCGACGAAGTCCTTTCCCTCGTCGAACGCGAGAAGGTCACAAACTGGGCGGTGGTCCCCACCATGGCAACCCGTCTCCTCGAGTACGGCAGTCTCGAGAAGTACGACCTGACCTCACTGAGCGCCTTTGCGCTCGCGTCTGCGCCGTCATCTCCGGCCTTGCAGGACCGACTGCGCGCACGACTGCCTTTTGCGCAGCACACCTTGGTCGACAGCTACGGGCTCACCGAATCCTCCACCGGCATTTCAGTTGCCACACCACCGGAACTTGCCGCGTTCCCCGGAACTCTCGGCCGGCCGATCATCGGGGTGAGCGTGGAGGTGCGCGACCCCTTCGGTGTTGCAGTCCCCGACGGCGAGGAAGGTGAGATCTGTGCGCGCAGCGCCTATGTGATGTTGGGGTACTGGAACGACGAGACCGCGACTGCAGCCGCTATCGGTCCTGATCGATGGCTCCGAACCGGCGACTTCGGAGTGTTCGAGGACGGCCGGCTCCGTCTGACGGGTCGCCGGTCCGATCTGATCCTGCGCGGCGGCGAGAACGTCTACCCTCTCGAAATCGAGCAGACCATCGACGAGCATCCCGCCGTACTCGAATGCGCTGTGATCGGCATTGATTCGGCAGACCTCGGCCAAGAAGTTGCAGCCGTCGTCGTTTTGCGGAGTGAGGGAGCCGCCGGCGAAGAAGAACTACGCGACTACGTCGCCGAACGACTGGCTTACTTCAAGGTGCCGGTGAAGTGGAAACTGAGCACAACTCCTCTGCCCCGCAATGCAACCGGAAAAACGATACGTGCAAAGGTGGTTCTCTCATGACCTACGACGCCGTGATCAACAACGGTCTGTGGTTCGACGGCACCGGGGCCAAACCAGCTGTCCGCAATCTGGGTATCCGCGATGGGTTGGTTACTGCCATCTCCCTCGATCCACTCGACGAAACCGACTGTCCCCGTGTCATCGACGCGAGACGCAAGTGGGTGATCCCGGGCATCGTGGACATCCACACTCACTACGACGTCGAGATCCTCGAAGGCCCGGCGCTGAGCGAATCTCTCAGACACGGGGTCACGTCGATCTTTGTCGGATCGTGTTCCCTGTCCACCATTCACGCCAGCCCCTCCGACGCGGGTGATCTCTTCGGCAGAGTAGAGGCAATTCCGCGTAAGCACGTCGTCGACGCACTCAACCGTGCCAAGACCTGGAACTCTGCGAGCGAGTATGTTGCTGCACTAGAGGCGCTTCCGCTAGGTCCCAACGTTGCAGCCTTCATCGGACACTCCGATATGCGGGCCGCCGAGATGGGACTGGATCGTGCTACCAGGAAGGACGTCCATCCCACAGACGCCGAACTCGCGTCGATGGAAGCACAGTTGACCGAAGCTCTCGACGCAGGATTCGTCGGGATGTCCAGTCAGCAATTGTTGTTCGACAAACTCGACGGCGAGACCTGCCGCTCACGCACGCTGCCGTCGACGTATGCAACCACGAAAGAACGACGCCGACTCAATGCGATCCTGCGCCGTCGGGGACGGGTATTTCAGGCCGGACCTGACCTCTCCAACCCGATGAGTACCGGAGCGATGGCGTTCTCCAGCGCGGGTATCTGGCGTAAGCGACTCAAGACGAGCATGCTTTCGGCGGCCGACATCAAGTCCAACAAGTTGGCCGTGGTGATACTCGGCCCACTGGCACACTTGGTCAATCGACTCGGCGGCGACCTGCGCTGGCAGCACCTGCCAGTTCCCTTCGAGGTATATGCCGACGGCATCGACCTGGTTGTCTTCGAGGAGTTCGGATCTGGCGCTGCAGCACTGCATCTGACCGACGAGATGGAACGCAACGTCCTCATGCAGAGCGAGGATTACCGTCGACAATTCCGCAAGGACTACGACCAGAAGTTCGGTGTCAAAGTTTGGCATCGCGATTTCTTCGACGCCGAGATCGTGTCCTGCCCCGACGAATCCCTGGTCGGCAAGAGCTTCGGGCAGGTCGGCGTCGAACGTGGCGGCCTCCACCCTGTCGATGCATTCCTGGATCTGGTCCTCGAACACGGCACGAAAGTGCGTTGGCGCACAACCATCTCGAACCACCGGCTGGAGGTTCTGGACAAGTTCGCCCAGGACAATGGCGTCCAACTCGGGTTCTCCGACGCCGGAGCGCATTTGCGCAACATGGCGTTCTACAACTTCGGCTTACGCCTACTACGACGTGTCTACGATGCCCAAAAGGTCGGCCGTCCGTTCATGACCGTCGAGGCAGCGGTGCATCGTCTCACCGGTGAACTCGCCGAGTGGTACGACATCGATGCCGGGCACCTTCGATTAGGTGATCGCGCCGACCTGGTTGTGATCGATCCCGCTCATCTCGACGATTCGCTCGACACTTATGCGGAAAGCCCGGTTGTGGAGTACGACAACCTCTCCCGCATGGTCAATCGCAACGACCAGACCGTCACCGCAGTGTTCGTCGGCGGCGAGTACGTCTTCGGCGACGGAGAAGCAGCACCCGTTCTCGGCAACCGCCGAACCGGAAAGTTCTTGAAAGCAGGTGCCCATTAACACGTCCAGATTTGCCGGGAAAACAGCAGTCGTCACTGGAGCAGCATCAGGTATCGGTGCAGCCATCGCACTAAGGCTTATCGACGAAGGCGCACAGGTAGCTGGAATCGACATCGCTGCAGAGGGTTTGAAAGAGATAGCCTCCCAGCACGGCGGGGCCTTCCTCGCCGTTCCCGCCGACGTCACCAAGGAATCCGATGTTGCCGAGGCCCTTGCCGCGGCGGCGGCGGAATTCGGCGGTATCGATCTGGCTTTCAACGTTGCCGGTGCGTCGAGGGTGGGGCAGATCGTCGACCTCGACGAGGCCGACTGGGACTTCACCATCGACCTGGTGCAGAAGGGCGTCTTCCTCTGCACCAAACATGAAGCGCGGCATATCCGAGAGCACGGTCGCGGTGGTGCGATAGTCAACGTGTCCTCATTGAACGCGCACGTGCCGAGCCCCTACGGGAGCGCATACGCGACAGGCAAAGCCGGAGTCGAGATGTTCAGCAAGAATGCCGCGATCGAACTGGCTGCGTCGGGGATCCGGGTCAATGCCGTTCTACCCGGCCTGGTCGACACGCCACTGGTCGCACCGGTCATGAACTACGAACCCGCCCGCGACATGTTTCTCAGCCGAATCCCCATGTCCCGAGCGGCAACTCCCGACGAGATCGCGGGCCCCTGCCTCTATCTCGCCAGCGACGACGCCTCGTACATCACCGGAACCAGTCTGGTCGTCGACGGCGGCTGGGAGGTCTCGAACTACCCGGATCTGACGACGCTGGGCAACTAGTTCAGTTGCCGGGCAACACACATTGAGTATCGAGGCCGAGGACGTGGTTGAGCCGGCCGAAGGCCAACCACGATCCGAGGCACATGCTCAACTCGACGATTTCTCGCTGGGAGTAGTGAGCTGTCATGCGTTCCCAGAACTCGTCGTCGAGCCCGTGGTGGTCGAGGGCGTATCTCTCGGCGTATTCGGCAGCGAGGCGTGTCCTGTCGTCGAAGGCATCGGTGGTGCGCCAGTCGGTGACAGCCTGATCGAACGTCGACTCCACAGTCTCGCCGTCACGCTCGGTGCGCCAGTCCTGACAGAAGATGCACCCGTTGATCTGAGCGATCCGGAGCCTGGCCGCCTCGAACTCACGGAGGCCGAGAGTTCCGTCCGTGTAGACCTTTTGGGAGAACCCGGCGGCCGCGGGTCCGATGCCGGGGACCATCTCTCCCCACACGTAGCCGATCGGGTTCTTGCCTTCGGGTATGTCGATATTCATGCGAGTACCTCCGAGTTTCGGGCACCGAGCTTGCCGACGCCGGGTGTGAGCGGAACGTCCAGCGCGTCGTAAAGACCGGGTTCAGCCTGACGTAGCCAGGGAATTGCGTTGACGAGACGTCCTACGGCCGTGGCATTTCCACCGGCCGCGCGGTTTCCACCTTCATCGGTGGCTTCGACGTTGATCTCGATTCGTGGTCGTCCTTCGACGATCACCTTGTGCGCGCCGTCGCCTCCGTCTGGCGGGAGCGGCCAGTCGCGGGCACAGGACGGATGAATACGCGTGACGTGTTCGATCACGATCAGTGGTTCCCCGCCGACGATTCCCTGAACCTCGAATCGCAGTGCGCCTTGGGTGCCGACCGCGAACTCCCCCATATGTTCGGTCGACACGGTTTCCTCGAGCGGGCGGCGCAGCAAGGTCTCGCGGATCTCGTCGAGTTCCACCCCGAGTGCCCGGGCGATGAGCCGAATCTGCCCGCCCCAGACCATGGTGGGTACGGTCGGCGCGACCATGGGAGGTTCGTAGTCCATCGGCTGACCCATCCCGATCAGGTAGCGGACAGAATCCGGCTGTTCGTAGGTCGTGTAGTCGAAGATTTCCTGACACCGGATCTGGTCGATTGTCCCCGCGAGCCCGCTGACGAGAATCGGCAGGATGTCGTTGCCCCAGCCTGGGTCGATACCGGAGACGAACAGAGCGCCGCCGCCCGCCTTGGCAGCAGCTTCGACGGGATCACGGAGTTCGGGAGGCGCAGATTTCGGGTCGTACAGCGCATATACGGACGGCGTGACCACCACAGCTCCGGCGGCCAGTGCCCGCGTGATGTCGGCAACCGCGTCGTCGGGCCGAATGTCGCCGGACGCCGCGTAGACCACCGCGCCGGGAGACGCTGCGAGCACGGCATCGGCGTCGTCGGTAGCCGCGACGCCCAGGTGCACTCCCAGATCGGCGAGGTCACCGGCGTCTCGCCCGACCTTCTCGGGGTTCGCAACGATGACGCCGACAAGTTCGAGGGCCGGATTGGCTGTCACAGCGCGAATCGATGCACGCCCGACGTTGCCGGTACCCCACACGACAGTCGGAATCTTGGACTCGGCTTCATTCGAAACTGCACCCATCAATCGGACATTACCCAGCTCAGCGCGTCAGGTCAGCAGAACTGCAAGAATTCGTTTCACTTCATCCGGTCAAAAATGCCATTGCCTGCGCAGTCAGTGCGCCGTCACCCCGCCTCCGGTACGTCTCGGCGGGTCGGCCGTTACCTGGTCTGCTCATCTCGCCGGTACTTTCGAGCGCGTCGAACACCTGCCGGCGGAAGCTGTCCTTCTGGAACGGACGATCGAAGATCACCTCGTAGAGTCCCCGAAGTTCGGCGACGGTGAACGTCCCGCCCGACAATCCGTCCGGATCCACGTACGACGCATACCTCGTGCGTAGGTCCGTGACCGCGAGTCGCACCATGTCGGCGTGATCGAATGCTAGTCCGCTCACTGCCTCGTCGTCGTACACATCGACGAGAAGCGCCGAATCGGGCAGTGCCGATTCCGGTAGGCAAGCCGTGTGTGCGACCGACAAAACCCATCCACGGTCGTCGCGGTCCGGTCGGTCGAAGATCGCCAACTGGTGGAAGCTCGTCTGGGCCAACTCTGCCTTGACCGACAGGGCACGATCGGCTGCGGCCGTGAGCAATTCGCGTTCGTGCAGAAATGTTCCCGGTAGCGCCAGCGCACCGAGACGGTGCCGAACCACCAGAACTTTCAGAGATCCACCGCTGTACGTCAGCACCGCGACGTCCACTGCCACAGACGGACGCGGATAGTCCGTCAATCCCTTGCCGCTCGTGTCTGTCCATTTATTCACCCTTGCATGTTATCTCAAACATGATCTATGGTTAGCGCAAAGTTGATCAAACGATCATCGCGAACCGAAGAGGTGGCTATGAAACTCACCGCACAGCAGTCCGATCGAGCGGCCGGCGTTCTGCTCGGCACCGCAGCAGGAGACGCACTCGGCGCCGGCTACGAATTCACCTACCCGAAGGCCGAGGTCACGATCGACATGATCGGTGGCGGCCCGTTCGACTGGGCGCCGGGAGAATGGACCGACGACACCTCGATGGCAGTTGCGATCGCCGAGGTGGCCGCTACCGGAATCGACATCGGAAGCGCTGACGGTCTCGATGCCATTGCAGCACAGTTCATCCGGTGGTACGACTCGAAGCCCGCGGACATCGGCAACCAGACGCGAGCAGTGTTGTCCGTCCGCTCCGAAAGCGCAGCGGCGATGGCGGATCGTGCGCGGGCGATCAGCGGCCGCAAGGCCGGCAACGGCTCGCTCATGCGGACTGCTCCCGTCGCCCTCTCCTACTTGGACGATGCAGAAGGTGCCAGGTCGGCAGCGCACCGGATCAGTTCACTCACGCACGACGACCCGCGTGCCGGACAGGCGTGCGAGTTGTGGACCCATGCCATCCGCCATGCCGTTGTCGCCGGCAACTTCGACGGTGTTCGCGGCTTCCTCTCCGTTGCCGATCAGGACGTCGCCGAATACTGGGGCCCGCTGCTCGATCAGGCCGAAACCGGGAACCCGCAGGACTTCTCCAAGAACGGTTGGGTGGTGCATGCACTTCAAACTGCTTGGTGGGCAATCACTTCCACGGACAATGGCGATGCTCGCCACCTCCAGTACGCATTGGAAGCAGCAGCAAGAGCCGGCGGGGACACCGACACGACGGCGGCCATCGCGGGTGGCCTCCTCGGCGCCCGCTGGGGAGCGTCGGCGGTTCCCGCCCGTTGGCGCCGAATCATGCATGGCTGGCCGGGATACCGTTCCTCCGATCTGATTCGCCTGGCAATAAAGACCGCTCGCGGCGGTACCGACGACAAGAACGGATGGCCGTCGACGGCAGAACTCGACTACTCGAGGTTTCGCGGAACCCACCACCTGACGACGCACCCGCACGACGACGGCGTCATGCTCGGCGGCGTCGATGCGGTGTCCACTGCAGACTACGACGCCGTGGTCAGCCTGTGCCGCATGGGAACACGACAGGTCGCCCCTGATCACGTCGAGTTCTGGTTGGTCGACGACGGTCACGATTCCAACGCCAACCTCGAGTTCGTTCTCGACGACGCAGCGCGCACCGTCCAGGCGTTGCGGGCCGAGGGAAAGCGCGTACTCCTCCATTGCGTTCAGGCGCACAGTCGCACGCCGTCGGTTGCAGCGCGATACTCGATGTTGATCGGACGTGATCCCTACGACGTACGCTCGGCTATGCCGTGGGCTCGCCCGAAGCGTGAACTCTGGAACACGGCAGTCGGAAACGCGTCCGTCGGACACACAGCCGTCGGATACACAGGAGGATCCATGCCCGCTATTACAGTCGTCGAAGGTGACATCACGACGCTGACCGTCGACGCCATCGTCAATGCGGCCAACTCCAGGCTCCTCGGCGGCGGCGGTGTCGACGGCGCGATCCACCGTGCCGGGGGACCGGAGATCCTGAAGGCTTGCGAGGTATTGCGCAACACCAGCCTTCCCGACGGCCTGCCGGTGGGTGCGGCCGTAGCCACCACCGCCGGAAAGCTGCACGCCAAGGCCGTGATTCACACCGTCGGCCCGAGGTATTCGCGCTCCGAGGACCGTTCCGGTCTGCTTCGGTCGGCGTACACCCGCAGCCTCGCCGTGGCCGACTCGATCGGCGCCCGTACCGTCGCCTTTCCGTTGATCTCGGCAGGGGTCTACGGCTGGCCGAAGGAAGATGCCGTCCGACAGGCCGTTTCAGCGATTCGCGCGGCGAAGACCGAGGTCGAGACGGTCACACTGGTCGCATTCAACAAGGAGACGGCAGACCTGATGCGCCGCGCGATCGCCTGACCGTTTACCGGGCCCACTTCACGCCACGTTAAAGCAGTGCAGAGCGGTCGGAGAAGTGGAGAAATTTCACCGGTTGGACGTTTGTCCAACAATTTGTCCGAATCGCATATTCTGCGGCTCGCTCTGTGTTCTACTCCTCTCCAGGGTTTGAGCTGGTGGTGAGCAAACGACGAGACGTATTCGATTCTCTGTCAGCTCGAGGCCGGTTCCCGGACCCGGCTTCAAGCCGAGAGCTCGATCTTGTCGAGCGCTACTCAAGGAGAATGTGAATGGTGTCGACGTTGATGCGCCGAGGAGTGGGGGTGGCCGCGTCGTTGACCGGATGCGTTGCCCTCGTGATCGGCGGAACCGGAGTCTCGTCCGCCGCTGATGTGGACCTTCCGTTCACGGCATCGTGCCACGGGTGGCAGTTCCCCGGACCGATCACGCACAACGAGACGCGTGATTCCGGCGTCACGATCAGTGCGCCGGCCGTGGTCCCGCCGAACTCCACCTTCACATACCGCCTCGCGCCCAAGCCGATGACGGTCCCCAAGGACGGTTACGACCTCAGGTCCGTCGTGAACTGGACGCGTCTCAAGTTCGATTTCGACATCCCCGCAGGCACCTCCTACGTGGGGGCGCAGATCGTGGCCGGCACCAGCTCGAATCTGGGTGGGGTCGCCCCGACGATCACGCGGGTGAACGATGCCGGTTCACCCGATCCGAATGGGACGCATCTTCGTATCTCCGGCAACAACATCACGGCGGGCAACGGACCCAACACCGACGACAACGGCGGCGGCGGAATCGAGGTCGGTGGAGGAAAGACGTTCCAGCTCCCGGCAGTCGACGTCACCGTCACGTCAGGGGCTGTCGGCACCCAGATCAAGCCCATGCTCCGCGTGTCCGACACCAACTCCGGTTCCTACGACAGTGCCGCCAACTACCTGACCTTCCTGCAACAGGAAACCCTGCTCGGCGGCGTCAAATACTGGCTGACCACCAATTGCTCACCACGCGACAATCGTTCGGCCGGATTGAACGCCGGCGGCCGGCCGCTCGCCGTGATCAACGTCGACTCCAGCCTCGCTCAGACACAGACGCGAATCGACGCACCCGGTAAAGCTGTCGTCGGTGACTCCGTGGAGTTGACGGCAACGGTCACTCCGTGGCCGTCGGGAGGAACAGTGCAGTTCCGCGACGGAGGGGTTGACCTCGGCGCTCCGGTGGCCGTCGTCAACGGCGTCGCGAAGGCCAACCGCACGATGACAACAGCGGGCGACCACAACATCACGGCGTACTACACGGGATCGGCCGGTTTCATGGAGTCGATGTCGGGCGCCGTGACGATCAACGTCGTCGAACCGTCCGAGCCCGAGCCTGGCACCGGTAGCCTCGGCAGCCTTGGTACCCCCGGATTCGGGTCGTGAAAACTGTGAACAGAAACCAGGATTCGACGATGAACTCGAAACTCCTACGCGGCTCTGCGATTGCAACCGTCTCGGTACTGGCCGGCGGCTTGTTCTCCATCGTCGGCGGCGGGATCGCCTCGGCTGCCCCCGAGACCAAGAGCGTGGCCTTCACAACTGCATGCCATGTGCGCGAGATGGACGGTGTGGCAAGCCCGATCACGTTCAACGAGACACTCGGCTCGGGAGTCACCATCACCGCGCCGACCACCGCGGCACCAGGTGAGACCGTCACCTACCGCGTGCAGCCGAACGAGATGAAGACAAACAGCGGCGGCCATGCCAGCCGCGGAGTCGTGCACTGGGCCCGAATCAAGTACGACTTCGACATCCCGTCGGGCGTCGAATTCGTGAGCTCCCAGCTTGTGGCTGACAGTGCATACGGCCTCGGATCCGACAGTGCCACTCCAACAGTCACACAGATCGATGACGGTGGAAATCCCTCTGCATCCGGTACTCACCTGCGTATCTCCGGATCGAATCGAACCACCGGAAACGGTCCGTCCTCCGCAGTTCGATCCAGTGACGGAATCATCGTCGGTGCCAACACCAAGTTCCGACTCCCCGCAGTCGACGTCACGGTCAAAGCTGGTGCGGCCGGTACCGAGATCAAGCCTTCGCTGAGGGTTTCCGATCCCGGTTCCGCCAACTACGACGACGACCGAAATGCGCTCACATTCGTCCAGCGCGAAAAGGATGTCTTCACAGTCAACTACTGGGAGCGCTACAACTGCTCCCCGCGGGACAACAGGAACTCAGGCCTCAACGCCGGTGGGCAGGCCCTGACCACCATCTACGTCAGCCAACCGACAACCACCACAATCCAGATGCCCGGCTCGATCCAAGCCAGCACACCGACCGAGCTTGTCGCGAAGGTGGATCCGGCTCCGGTCACTGGAAACGTGCAGTTCCGGGTGGACGGCGCCGACGTCGGTACACCGGTCACGCCGGGTGCCGACGGCACTGCCCGGCTACCGCATACCTTCTTCACCGCCGGAACCGCGCGGGTCTCCGCAACGTTCCAGGGCGTCAACGGATTCCAGAGTTCCAACTCGACCGAGGCGATGGTGACGGTGACTGCCGCACCTGTCGTCAAGCAGACCGACACGGCCGTGAACGTTCCCACCGATGCAAAGACGGGCGTATCGGTGTCGCTGAGGGCGCAGGTCACGCCGACACCCGCCGGTGGCACTCTCCAGTTCAAGGACGGCGCTGCAGATATCGGCGCTCCGATCCCGGTGGGCGCTGACGGCAAAGCCACTCTGGAACATGCCTTCACCTCGGCTGGATCTCATGCCGTCTCGGCCTACTACTCCGGCGCAACAGGATTCATGCCGTCGATGGCATCCGCTCAAACGGTCACCGTGTCTGATCCCGCACCGTCCGATGTCACCACCTCGACCTCACTGGCAGCTCCCGCGACGACCAAGCAGAATGTCGCGGCAGAACTGTCCGCGACGGTCACCCCCAACCCCGGCGGGGGCTCGGTTCAGTTCTACGACGGCGACCAACCCATCGGACAGCCCGTTGTCGTCGGAGTCGATGGAGTGGCGCGACTGACGCACACTTTCGCATCGACGGGCGATCATCGGATCAAGGCGTCATACGCCGGGCGAAGTGGATTCACACAGTCCGCGTCGGACGAATCCGTCGTCAAGGTTTCTGCTGCGCCTGACGACGGCGGGAACGGCGGTTCGGGCAGCCTCGGTTCACTGGGCGGTCTCTTCGGTTCCTGATCGAATTCTTCTCGACGCTGTTGCCGCTGCACCGATTCGGAGCAGCGGCAGCAGCCTGTTGCGGCCGTGGTCATAGAACTGATTGATTTATCGATGGAGCACAAGTGTCCAGGAATTCTCTTTCTCGACGGTCGTTTCTCGCCGCCGGGGTCGGTGCAACTGCAGTCGCCGCTACTTCCCTTCTCCCGCCGTCGCTTCAGCGTGTACTGGCGACACCCGTCAACTCCGGCGGGCTCGATTCGATCGAGCATGTAGTCCTCGTCATGCAGGAGAACCGATCTTTCGATCACTACTACGGCGCACTGAGGGGTGTTCGCGGATTCGGGGATCCGAATGCGCTGCGTCTGCGCGGCGGCAACAGCGTCTTCGAACAACCCGGGCCTACCGGTCCTGTGCTCCCCTTCCCTATCCGCGATTCGGCTGCGGCGCAACGCATGGACACCCAGAACGTGACCGGACTCGACCACAGCTGGGCGGGCGGACATGCCGCACTCGCCGACGGCTGGCACGACGGTTGGATCGCGGCAAAAACCGGCACGACGATGGCCTACTACGACCGGCAAGACATTCCCTTTCACTACGAACTGGCGGACGCGTTCACGATCTGCGACGCCTACCACTGCTCCGTTCCGACGTCCACGAGCCCCAACCGGAACTATTGGGTCTCTGGATACACGGGATACGAGCCACTTTCGCCGAATCCAACCGAGTCGGTCCTGCCTTCGGATCCACCCGGTCCCGGGGGACGAGCTGTAACCAACGCGGCCTACAACCCCTGGCACGCCGGTTACGGATGGACGACGGTCCCCGAGCGGTTGCAGTCCGCCGGCATTTCCTGGAAGACCTACCAGGAGTGGGACAACTTCGGAGACAACAACCTCGAATACTTCACCGCCTTCAAGAAAGTGGCGGCAGGGCTGCTTGGCCGGCCGAGCCTGCTCCCCTACGAAATCCAGACCTTGGCCGGGTTCTATCTCGCCCTGCCGTCGATGCCGGCGCCGGTCCAGGACGCAGCGGTACTGGCCCTCGCGAATGCCGCAGACCAACTGTCGCCTGCTGATCGCCAACTCTACGATCGCGCGCTGTACCGATCCCGGCCCGGCACACTGGCTGCCGAGTTCAGGAAAGACGTCGAGTCCGGTCGACTGCCGCAAGTCAGCTATCTCGTTCCGTCCGAGGTGGATTCGGAGCACCCATCGGGTTCGTCACCGGCAGCGAGCGCAACACTGCTCTATCAAGTACTCGACGCCATCGCGTCCGATCCGGATCTGTGGACGAAGACGGCCGTGATCGTCAACTTCGACGAGAACGACGGGTACTTCGACCATGTACCGCCACCTCGACCGCCGCGCTCGGTCGAAGCCGAATGGGTCGGTAATCAGCCGCTCGGTCTCGGCCCGCGGGTGCCTATGACGATCATCTCGCCGTGGACTGTTGGCGGTTTCGTTTGTTCACAAGTGTTCGACCACACGTCCGTCACGCAGTTCCTGGAGACGCGGTTCGGAATCACGCAACCGGAAATCGACCCGTGGCGACGCACGGTGAGTGGCGACCTGACGTCGGCGTTCGACTTCGCCAACCCGCGTAGTCGACCGACTTTGGCGCGCCCGCAACCCACTCCGGCGCTGGAACCGCGGTGGACACCGACCCCGCCCACCGAACAGAGAATGCCTCTGCAGGAGAACGGCACTAGACCAGCACGGGCACTTCCCTATCAACCCGACGCCTACACGACGGTGAACCCGGAAACCGGCTCGTTGGCGGTCCATCTGGTCAATACCGGTGCCGCATCAACGCACCTGGCCATGTACCCGTACGCAGGTGAGTTCGACGAGCCACGGCATTACGACGTCGTCGGCGAGGTCGACGACACCGTTGCGCTCAGGGATCGCGTCTACAGCCTGAACCTGTTGGGTCCAACGGTTTCAGGCGCGAGTTCAGTGGAGCTACAGACAGTGCGGCAGCTTCGCTCGACGTCTCGACAACTGTCGACGCAGGGACGCGCACGCTTGTACTGACGGCGACCAATTCCGGAAGTCGTGCACTGACGGTCAATGTGGACGGAAACCGACGCAAACTCGCTGCCGGTGCACACTCTCAGTGGACGGTGCGTTCGGTGGACGGCTGGTATCAGGCCGCCGTGACGGTCGACGAAGATCCTGAATTCAAGCGCGTGCTCGTCGGACACATCGAAAACGGGCGGACCAGCGTAAGCCAACCGACGTGAATCGACACCGAGCGTTCAAGCCCAGGGCCGAATCCCCATTCGGACAAGTCAATCCATCCACACACCCAGAAGGAGTTTCCGTGCGTCGTATCCCGCTCTCAGCACTGATAGTCGCGGGCTCACTGATACTGGGCGGCGGAATTGCCGCGGCTCAGGGCAGCCTGCCCACGTCGGGGAGCGCCGATGGCACGTCGGTGCCACCGTCGTACCTGACCGACGACGCCGGGCGCTCCTTGATCCTGCGAGGGTTCAACACGGCGTCGAGCGCAAAGAGCGCACCCGACGGCATGCCGAAGTTCACCGAAGCCGATCTCGAGCGCGAACATGCCGACATGGGAACAAATTTCGTGCGTTTCCTGATCTCCTGGCGTTCGGTGGAGCCAGAGCCGGGACAGTACGACCAGGAATATCTGGACCGCGTCGAGGACCGAGTCAGCTGGTACGCCGAGCGCGGCTACAAGGTCATGCTCGACATGCATCAAGACGTCTACTCCGGCGCGATCACACCAGAGGGCAACAGTGGCAACGGCGCCGGCAACATCGGCAACGGCGCGCCGGCCTGGGCGACCTACATGGACGGCCTTCCGGTCAGCCCTCAAGACCGGTGGGAGCTGTACTACGTCCAACCCGGTGTGATGCGTGCATTCGACAACTTCTGGAACACCACCGGCCAACATCCCGAACTGGTCGAGCACTACGCGAACGCCTGGCAGGCGGTGGCCGAACGTTTTGCAGGCAATGACACCGTCGTGGCATACGACCTGATGAACGAGCCGTGGGGCGGTTCCCTCCAAGGCCCCGCCTTCGAAGGTGGGCCCCTCGCTGCCTTGTATCAGCGAACCACCAACGCCATCAGGGAAGTTGATCAGGACAGCTGGGTGTGTGTGGCCCCGCAGGCCGTCGGCGTCAACCAAGGTGTCCCCAGCGGGCTCACGAAGATCAACGACCCACGAGCCGGCGAACAGCGAATCGCCTACTGCCCACACCTGTACCCGCTGCCCCTCGACCTCGGTGACGGATACTCCGGCCTCTCACGCACACTCACCGACGCGACCATCGACACCTGGCGCGACAGCGTCGAACACATCGCAGGCAACGTACTCGGCGGCGTTCCGATCATTCTCGGCGAATTCGGGCTCGACACAACACTGCCCGGCGCAACCGACTACATCGACCGCGTCTACACGACCGCCCGAGACCTCGGCGCGGGTGTCTCCTACTGGTCCAGTGATCCAGGTCCTTGGGGCCCGTACCTGCCGGACGGATCGCAGACACTCCTCGTCGACACCCTGAACAAGCCGTATCCGCGTGCCGTCGCGGGCACACCCACCGAATGGTCCTCGACCGTTGACCGCCTTCAGCTGACGTTCACCCCGAACCCCGCGGTAACGGCACCGACCGAGATCTATCTACCCGAGAGCGGCTTTCCCGGCGGCGTCGACGTCGCGGGCGCCGACATCGTGAACTGGAACCCCCAAAGCCGGCTTCTCACAGTGGAAACCGCGGACGACGCGGGCCCCGTCACAGTCACGGTGACGCCGGCAAGCTGACCGCGAGCGCCGAGATTCCTGGATATTTGTCCGGTTCTTTCGTAACGTACAAGCGACGGGTGATCGGCCGACGGAAGGCGAGTATGTCCACGGAGAAGATGTCTGTCCAAGATCGTGTTGCGCGGGTGGTGCTCGATGTCGTCGGCGCCTTACCGACCGGCGCGCAGCGCATTCTCGGTGGCAAGCCGAAGGAGATCGACGGGCAGACTCTGCACCCCGAGATCCAGCTTGCGCTGAGATTGCTCTCAGCGGTCGAAGGTACGAGCTTCGAGCATCTTCCGGTCGAAGAGGGACGGGCTCAGATCGACGCCGAATCGCGACTGTTCGGCGGTACGCCCATCGACATCGAGACGGTACGTGACCTCGAGATCCCGGCCGGGGATCACGCGATTCCGGCTCGGCTGTATCGCCCGGCCGGAGTCTCAACGCCCGCTCCACTTTTGGTGTACTTCCACGGCGGCGGGTTCGTCCTCGGCAGCCTCGAGAGCGGCGACAGTGTGTGCCGCTTCCTGGCCCGCCACGGCGAGGTCAGTGTGTTGTCGGTGGACTACCGGTTAGCACCGGAGTTCCCGTTCCCCGCCGGGGTCGATGACGCCGTCGCCGCATTCCGGTACTGCGTCGAGCATGCCACAGAGCTGGGTGCAGATCCGAAATCCATTGCGGTAGGCGGAGACAGCGCGGGTGGGAACTTGGCTTCCGTCGTCGCGCAGTCCACGACCGAAGACGACGTCAAACCAGTATTCCAACTGCTCTTCTTCCCCTGGGTGGACCTTTCGTCGAAGCGCCCTTCGCACAAGATGTTCGGCACCGACTTCTTTCTCACCGACGCCCAACTCGACTGGTATGCAGCCCATTACCTGTCGGGCGGCGCTTCGGCTCTCGACCCGCGAGTCTCACCGTTGCTCACTCCGGACCTGGCCGGCCTACCGCCCGCGTACGTTGCCGTCGCCGGTTTCGACCCACTACGCGACGAGGGTGAGGAATACGCGAACCGGCTGCGAGAGGCCGGAGTCCCGGTTGCACTCAGGCGTCACGGTGGATTGATCCATGCCTTCGTCAACACCACCGGTGTCGGCCATACCGGTCAAGATGCGATGTTCGAGGCCTGCGGCGCTCTGCGGGTTGGACTTTCGGGCCCGCGCTGAGGGCAGGGTCACGAAACGGGGAGTGCCAGATCCGCCCACTCGACCATCGCTTCGAGCACGGAGCGCAGTTCCATCCCCGTCGCGGTGAGTTCGTACTCCACTCGCGGCGGCACCTCGGCGTAGGCAGTCCGGGTCACCAGATCGAACTCCTCGAATCGCTTGAGCCTGGCGGAAAGTGTCCTGGGACTGATGCCGGGCAATGCGCGTCGTAGTTCCGTGAAGCGCATCGGGCCGTGCGTGAGCTCACGAACGATCAGCGTTGCCCACGGTCCGTCCAGAACCAGCAGAAAGCGCGCGACGCCGCACTCCGGAAGCACGTGACCTGATTCACTCATCGATTCCCCATTAGTTCACTTGAAGTAACTGGTTCCCAATCTGAACTATAGGCGTCATGACTTACACAGTGCATGGCGCCACCGGCGCACAGGGTTCTCCCGTTCTCGCGGGATTGGTCGCGGCTCTCGCCGGATCGACAGGTGCCGAAGTCCGAGCAATCACCCGCAACCCCGACCAGACGTTCGAGGGTGCGAACACCGTCGTCGCGGACAATGCGTCAGCCGACTCTCTCGCCGACGCTTATCGCGGGGTAGACGGGGTGTTCTTCCACCTGCCACTCGCCGGTGACACCGAGACGCTAGCTGGTTACGCCCACAACGTTCTGGCAGCAGCAAGAGTGACACGTCCTTCGCGGTTCGTGATCTCTACCAGCGGCACGGTGACCGGCGACGCTACTTCGCCGCTTGCCGGTCCCAACACACCCGTTCTCTCCGAGCTCGTCGACGGACTCCGCGCCGAAGGTATCGCGGTGACCGTCCTGACCCCGCGTTTGTTCCTCGAGAATCTTCTTCTGCCTACCGTGCTGTCGGGGGTGAAAGACGAAGGGGTCCTGCGTTACCCACTGCGTGCCGATCTCGCGGTCGCATGGAGTTCACATCTCGACGTCGCTGATGCAGCCGTTGCGGCCCTGACTCTCGACGTAGCACCGGACGCGGTCGACATCGGACAGATTCCGGCGATCACCGGCATCGAACTCGCCGAGGCATTCGCCGAACACTTCTCGCGCGCGGTAACTTTCGAAGCCGTGACGCCCGATGCCTTCGGTGCGTCGATTGCGCCGATCATCGGAGGGGGCGCAGCAGCCGGGGTTTCCCAGCTCTACACGGGACTCGAATCTGCCGACAGCGTCGCATTCGACTCCGCGACGGGTTCTGCCGTTGCCTTGGGCATCGTCGCCCGCAGCACCCGGGCCTGGCTGGTAGATCTCGGAGTGAACTGACCGGAACAACGCAAACGGCCGGCTCCGCGAAGTATCGCGTGGAGCCGGCCGATTTCCGGGGTTACCGGTGCGTGCGGGTCTTCAACTGGCGGTTCAGCTGCCGACTCCCGAAGTCCAGACCGGCACCGTCACTGGTGGCCAGCACGGTGAGTCCAGCGGCGACCAGCAACGAAATAAGCACAACGCTCATGGTGAGTCACCTTTCTTCCTGTCGTGAAACGGTTTTGCGCCTCCGGGAAATGTCGACATATCCGGCACCCCACTTCAGCTGACCTCAAAGTATCTGTAACTATGGGTTACGCGCAATGTGTGGTCCCTCACCTGAAAGCGCAGGGTGATGCGCAGATCACGCTGCGTTCGACGGCGGACTTACCTGGCCAGAACCATGTTCACGAACTCGTCGGCGAGCGCCTGAGCGTCCGCACCGCTGCCAGGAACCACATCGGGCGCACTGTGTACCAATTGCATCTGCCCCAGGTACATCGAATAGGCAAGTACGCCACGATGTTCCGCTTTCTGCCTGTCCATCCCCAGATCGACCAACAACGTCACGATGTAGGTAACTCGACGCTCGGTGACACGTCGAACCGCCGCCGAAACCAAAGGATGGCCGATCCCGGCAAGCAGTTCCAACTCCGCACGGCGACCGGCCAATCCGGTCGTGACCGAATCCACCAGACGACGCAACCTCACCTCCGCCGGTTCACCAGAGGACTCGACGGAGGAGATCAGTCTCTCGGTTGCCAAAACTTCCCACCGGCCGAGCGCAGCTTGCAGCAATTCGTCGCGGTTGGCGAAGTGCCAATAAAAGGAACCCTTGGTCGATCCGAGCGTGCGCGCCACCTTTTCCACTGCAACTGCATCAGGCCCATGGCTTGCCAGAGCCTGGAAAGCTGCATCGATCCACTGGTCGCGAGAGAGTCGGGCGCGGGCATTCGTCACCTCCGTACGGTACCGTATGGATAAGTTCCATACGGCACCGTACGGAGGACGAAATGACACTCGCTTTCAAGGCAATGCCTGCACCGGACTGGGCAGAAGCCACCACGATCACCATCCCGTCTGTTCCGACCCATACATCCGAGGAGTGGGCGCAGGCAGTCTTCGACGTCAGGAATGTCCCCGCACCCGTCCTCGCGATGTTCTGGCTCAGGGAGCGGATAGTCGGACTGCTCGGCATCGCCAAGGGACGCCCCGACACCTTTGCCGTCGACAAGATCGCCGACGGCGAGGCCCTCATCGAAGCGGACGAGAAACACCTACGATTCGTCGCCTCGGTTCAGGCCGACAACGACGCCGGCCTCCTGCACGTCGTCACCGCCGTGGAGCTGAAGAACCGCGCGGGCCGAATCTACTTCGCACCCGTTCAGGTACTGCACGGCGTGATCACGCGGGCAATGATGACGTCCGCTCGAAAGAGACTGTGCACGTGATCAACCGTCCGGACCGCCCTTGAGTTCGAGGCTGATCTGATCGGCATCCAGCGCGGCAAGTGCCGATCCGAGCATCCGTGCGTCGAACACGCCATCGTCACGTGCGTCGAGCAGTGCCTGACGCTGCGCGTCGATCACGTCGAGGCGGATCCTCTTCTTCGACCGACCCTCTGGCGGAACGACACTCGCAGCAGCATCTTCGAGGAGGTCGAGCAACCTGCGATGCTCGTCTAGTTCGGATTCGGTGAGATCCTGCGAGGCCGGACCGGTCGCCACTACGACGCGCTTCAACGTTCCTCCCTGAAGGATCAACGAGCCTGCTGCCACCAGGAACGCAACCAAGATCAGGAGCGATCGACTCGGGGTGTCTTCCGGCAGAGTCTGCGCTGCAGCCAGAGTGACCGCCCCGCGCATGCCGGCCCAGATGACGATCGTGCCTTCACGCCATCCCAACGGCGCAGCAAGGTAGTAGTCGATATCGGCAACCGTCCGCCGAACCCGAACCTTGAACCTTTCCATCTGATTCGCCGAAGGTGCCCGGCGCCTGCTGCGTCGTTCGTCTGGCGGGTAATCCTCGGGATTGTCGAGGCGATTCGCGATGTCGGAGAGTCTGGGTTTCATGCGTTCACGAAAATTCGCCCGCGCTTGGAGCGCTCGCAGGAGCGGGGCCACGTACAGAGCCCGCACCAAGATCGTGAGGAACAGTGCACCCGCCGCCACGAAGACCGCCGTGGATATGCCCTCGTGGTCGACCCGGACATCGTCGACTATCGACGAGAGTTCAAGGCCCATCACCAGGAAGATCGCACCTTCGAGAACCAATTCGACTGTGCGCCAGTTCTGGGAGTCGGACAACCGGTGTCGCGGTGACAGCTTCCGAGGAGCGTCGTAGCCGGTGACGAGCCCGGCCACGACGGCAGCAACCAATCCTGACGCACCCAACTCTTCGGCGGGGATCGCCGCCAGAAACGGCACCGTGAACGAGATGACCGTGTTGACCGTCGAATCGGTGACACGGGCGCGAACCATCAGGTTGACCTTGCCGACGACAACTCCGATGACCGCGGCCACGACGACGGCAAAAGCGAACTTGCCCAACACACTCCACAGCGACACCGATGCGGCGGCCCCGGCGATGGCAGTACGCAACAGAACCAGAGCGGTGGCGTCGTTGAGCAGGCTTTCGCCTTCGAGGATCGACACCACCCGCGGCGAGACCGGGAGTTTCTTGACGATGGACGTCGCGACGGCATCCGTCGGGCTCACGATCGCACCGAGTGCAATGCCCCACCAGATACCGAGTCCTGGTATCACCCAGGAGAAGAACACACCGAGAACAAGCGCACTCACGACCACGAGCAGAACGGAAAGCCCACCGATGGCACCGAACTCACGCCGAAACTCCATCGACGGCATCGAGACCGAGGCGGAGTACAGCAGTGGCGGAAGCACGCCTGCCAGAATCCATTCCGGGTCGATGTCCACTGCTGGGACAAATGGTAAGAGGCTGACAACGATCCCGGCCATCACCAGAATCAACGGTGCTGCGACTCCGATCCGCGCTCCGAGCGTCGAGGCCGCGACGATTCCGAGCAGACCGAGCACCACGATGATCAGAGCGTCCACTGCGTCCCCCTGTACCCCCGGATTTGTGTCTGGCTCTTTCTACACCTTTGCCGGAGACGGGGGCGAGACCCGCCACGCGACGGCGATCAGAACAACCGTGAACGCCGATGCGGGCCACAGAGCGTGAAGACCGATCCACCGATGAACGAGCGCACCGACCACCGCGCCCGCGATCAACCCGGCACACATCCCGAAGTGCTGCAGCCACGCCCACTTCGGGCCACCCAGAAAGGCTCCGGTCAGACGCTGGCCCATCTTGACCAGCGCACCGGTCATGTACGTGACACCGATCGTCACCTCGCCGTCGCGCTGGAACACCGAGTTGACGGCTCCCATCGCCAAGGCCATCGCCGAGATCGCGCCGGGAGTGACGTCGAGGCTGCTCATCACCGAACCGATGGCCAGCAGCCCGGCTACAACCGCGAGCACCGTGACCTTGCGGGCCCGGACCGAATAGCGCTCCGTGAAGTGGGTGACGACGGTTCCCAGCGCGATTCCCAGAAGGAAGAGCACGATGATGCCGCCGGCCACCCGCGCGGTCGACCACACCCCGTCGGCAAATGCGACGCTCGCCTGCGTCATGTTGCCGCTCATGAACGAAACGAAAGGCCCACCGAGCGTGATGAATCCGAGCGCGTCGACGTAACCGGCCAACCCGGCGAGCGCTGTCGCCAGGCCGATCAGCGACCTGCTGTATCCCGTCACCCGACGAGCTCGGTTCAGCTCAGCTTGCTGGTGCGCAGCTCGTGGCCCTTGGACGTCTTGCAGCGGCCGGTCTCGAGATCCCACTGCCAGCCGTGCAGATCGCAGGTGAGGTTGGTGCCGTCGACAACACCGAACTTCGACAGGTCAGCCTTGAGGTGGGGGCAACGACGCTGAATCTCGTACCCGCCCAACTCGATAGACGCGCTGTCGTCGTGGGCCTCGGCGAACCAGCCGTCGGCGTACGCGATGCGCTCGTCGGTGAGGCACTTGAAGAACGTGTAGAGGAATTCGTTGTACCCACCGATGCGCCACGCCGTGAAGCGTGTCGACAGGAAGATGGTGTTGACCCAGTCGGGCTCGTCGTCGCGCAGAACGGTGCGAACCAGTTCGGGAGCGATGCGGAAGCCGTAGCGGTACTTACCTTCTCCGTCGATGGGCTCACGAACGATCCGCTTCGGGAAGTCGAGGACGACCGTCTCCTCTCCCATCACGAGTCCGACGGGGTAGCCGATTCCGTCGCAGATCAGATCGGACTGAGCCATGATCGGCTCGAACTTGGCCTTGAGACCGTCGAGCAGCGGCTCGCCTTCGGCCGGAGCCCACGTGGCCTTCTGCGCGGCGATGACCGGTGCCATCTTCTGCGCCATCTTCTCGATGTACTCGGCCTTGTTGGAGAAGATCTTGTCGACGTCTGCGTCCGGGATGGGATGCGTCAGCGCGACCTTCTCGCTTCCGCGAAGTTCGACGGCCGAGCCGGGGATCATCAGCAGACCACGATCGTTGCCGTTGATGCGCATCTGCTCGAGGAACGTGATCTGGTCGGGGAAGATGTTTCCCTCGTCGCCGTGATCGTCGTTGAGGTAACGCAGGTCGTCGTCGAGGAAGACCGGCGGGCCGGCCGACGGGACAACCCAGGCAGCGTCGACCTGGGAGATGTAGTTGCGGCAGCGGTCCATGCCGCGCTGACGCTTCTGCTTGCCGAAGTTGCGCTTGGTGCCCTTCGGGATGTCGTAGACCATCGGGTACCAGATCGCGCCCGAGTACTGCAGCAGATGGATGTCGACCTTCCCGAAGGCGTCGGTCAGCGGGTCCAGATCGACGGGCCTGGCGTCGTTCATGTTGAAACAGGTGGTTTCCCCGTCCGAGACGACGAGGCCCGAGTCACCGATCGGACCGTCCGCGGGAGCGCGCAGAGCGATGATCATGATGTCGAGATCGCCCTTGGGACCGCTGACGGTGTGCTTGACGGAGTCTTCCGTCTCGAAGAACTTGTGGAAGCCGAGCTTCTCGAGTTCACGCTTGAGGTCCGGCACCGGGTAATCGGGGAGCAGGACTGTGGCGTCCTTGTTGACGTGCGCGATCAGATTCTTCGGATCGAAGTGGTCCTTGTGCAGGTGCGAGACGTAGAGGTAGTCGCAATTGCCCAGCGCGTCCCAGTCCAACTCTGTGTTGTCGGGGAACGGCACCCAGGACGCAAAATACGTCGGGGTCACCCATGGATCACACAGGATGGATCCGGCCTCGGTCTGGATGTGAAATCCTGCGTGGCCGACGCTGGTGATCTGCATTGCAACCTCCGAAATCGTACTGCTGGTCAACTCAGCATAGTCGGCGCGATCAGGGCCAAATCGCGATCGAGGAGGCGGCCGGTTGTGACGTCATGCACGTCAGAGGTCGAAAGTGGGTTGTGAATCAGACCTGCCGGTGACGCGGACAACACTCTCTGTGCTGGCGTGTTCGCCGTATTTCTTGGCGTTCGCGGGAGCTGTTTCAGCATTCCCGAAGACAGCCCCTAAGGCTAACCTAACAAGCATGACTCGACTCCTTTCTCCCTCCACGACCGATCGCGACTACTGGGCGATCGTGGACAACCTGACGCGACGCGGTTTCTTCGGCGTCGGCGCGGGCGTCGCTGCGGCCGCGTTTCTCGCCGCCTGCGGCAGCACGGAAAGTTCGACGCCCGAGAACGCGGAGACCTTCGAGTTCACGCGCGGCGACGAGAAGCTGATCATTCCGACGGACCCGCAGAACGTCGTTGCCCTCGACCCGCGGGACGGCCTCGAATTGTCGATCCTCGCCGGATACCCGGTGACCGCCTACCCGACCGGCGCAGCCGAACACCTACGCCGTGAGGTCCCGGATGCCACGGGTGTCGAGATCTTCGCCGAAGGTGCTTCCGATCCCAACTTCGAATACATCTCGACTCTCGGCGCAGACCTTCTCGTCCTCAGCGCCGGCTGGTGGGACACCGGGTCGTACGGCAACGACCGGATGCAGCAGATCGCACCGGTCCTGCCCGTCGGCAAGGACTTCACCCCGGAGTGGCGGAAGGTCATGTCGGACTTCCTCACCGGCATCGGGCGCAGCGATCGCGCCGAAGAAGTACTCGCCGAGTACGACGCCCATGTAGCTCAGGTCCGCCCGACCGTCGAACCGCTGATGGCCGGCAAGAAGGTTGCCTTCGTCGCCGCCGCGGAGGATCAGATCGCGTGGTTCCAGAACGATTTCCGCACCGCCGTCGCCGAGGACCTGGGATTCGAGGTGCTCCGTGAAGGCCCCGACCTTCGCGTGATGCTCGGATCGGAGCAGTTCAACCGTCTCGAAGAAGCCGACGTCATCTTCGCCTTGGACCGCAGCGCCTCCGGCAGCGTGTACACCTCACCGACGTGGCAGCGTCTGCCCGCCGCGCAGGCTGGTCGAGTGATTCCCTTCGACTACTACAAGGCCGCGGGATACGCCTTGACCGCCAAGGTTCTCGTCGACGACTTGGCGGCCGGGGTCAAGCGGTAGAACCCGACCTTCGTCAACCCGACGGGGCCCCGATCATTCGGCACCGGCGGCTCGTCCTGTCACGCGGTCCCGAAACTCGCGGAACGCTTGGAAACCACCGGTGAGCGCCCGCGCCAGTTCCTCGGCGCTGTCGACCCAGACGACGTCCTCCAACTCGGAAACGTCGTCGGGCTCGTGATTGCGCTGGGGAACGAGAAACGTCGGGTCACCCTGAGGGTTGACGATCAGGAACCCAGCCGCCGCGCAGAGGTCGTAGACGAACGCGCACTCGGCAGGCGACAGCGTCGCGTGGAAGATTCCACCACTGAGTGGATCGCTCTGCTCGAGCGAGTCGAGATGAAGGTCGGAGAAGGCCCCGTCGATCGTCAATGCCCTGTCGTCACGGTCGACGATCTCGCCTCCGTACGGGCTCTCGACCACGCGCAGCCCGTGCTGATCGAGGAAAGCGGCGACCGCCGCCCGATCAACATCGAGTTGCACGTCCTTCGTCACCCGCATGAAGTGCAGCGAGAAACCCATCGATCCCCCTCGTCCATTCGCGACGCACGTGATGCGCTCGCCAGTACCTCGACAGCCGAGAAGCGTCAAAACTACCTCTCGAGTAGGGTCCGGATCGCCTCGACCACTTCGGCAGGCGCCTCTTCTGCCATGAAGTGACCTGCGGACAGCGTGCGGTGCTCGAGATCGGGCGCCCATGCTTTCCACAGGGCCTCGGCGTCGTAGCCGAGCATCGCGCCCCAGTCCTGCTGAATGACCGTGACGGGCATGTGCAGTTGGTTGCCCGCCTCCCGATCGGACTGATCGTGTTCGATGTCGATGCCTGCCGACGCCCGGTAATCGGCAACGATCGACGGCACCGCCTCCCGTGAGGCGCGCAGGTATTCCGCCCGCACGTCTACCGGAATCGCTTCGCGGTTCTGCGTCCACACGTCGAGAAAATACTCGAAGAACGCGTCGGCGCTGGCGCTGATCATCTGCTCGGGAAGACCAGGTGGCTGAGCCATGAGATAGAGATGGAACGCCACAGCAGCATTCGATCCATGCAGGATGTCCCACATATCCAGGGTGGGGAGCACGTCCAGCGAGCCGAGTTGCGTGATCACATCCGGATGATCCAGCCCCGCTCTGACGGCAACCAGTGCGCCACGATCGTGGCCGACGAGGGCGAACTTCTCGTGTCCCAATTTCCTCGCCACCTCGACGATGTCGGCAGCCATTGTTCGTTTGGAGTAGGTGTCCGGGTTTTCCTCGACCGGTTTGTCGCTGGCTCCGTATCCGCGGAGATCCGGGCAGATGACGGTGTGATCCGACGCCAAGGCAGTGGCTACGTGACGCCACATGAGGTGAGTCTGAGGGAAGCCGTGCAGAAGGACGAGTGGTGTTCCGCTTCCGCCGACCGCGACGTTGAGCCGCACTCCGTCTGCTGTGGAAATCTGCTGGTAGTCGAAGCCTGGAATGGTGATAGTCATCGGTCGCTCTCGTTAGTCGGGGTGATGGCAGGTCGGGGTGATGGCAATCAGCTTCGCCGCAGTCGATGAGCATTCGATGAGCGCGATAGCGTGGGGAAATGCGAGACCACACATTTGAAGCCCCGGCTTTCGGAGTGCTCGGACCCGTGGTCGCGTGGAACGAGTCTTCACACCAGATCGATCTGAAGGGTCCACGACACCGAGCGGTCCTCGCTCGTCTCGTCGTCGCCCGCGGACGTGTTGTTCCCGTGGACGTGATTGTCGACGACCTCTGGGTCGATCCTCCGTCCGGCGCTACCAGCGCAATACGTACGTTCGTTTCCGCTTTGAGGCGTGCGCTCGAACCGGATCGCGCGCCGCGAAAGAAGCCGAAAGTCATTGTCACCGAAGGGCCCGGTTACGCCTTTCATGCAGCACCCGACGCGGTCGACGCTTGGGAATTCGAAAGACTGGTGCGAGAAGCCGCAGATTCGACGCCGGCGCAATCACTCGAACTGCTCCGAACCGCGCTGCAACTGTGGAGAGGGCCGGCCTACGCGGAGTTCGCCGACGAGCCTTGGGCCCGAACGGAGCGATCGCGCTTGGAGGAACTGCGTCTGACTGCCGTCGAACGCTTGGCATCCGCGCAGCTCGATCTCGGGCGAGCTGCCGAAGCGATTCCCGATCTGGATGCCCACGTGACGGAACACCCTTGGCGCGAGGAGGGTTGGCGACTACTCGCTCTGGCGCTGTACCGGTCCGATCGTCAAGGCGATGCTCTGGCAGTCCTACGTCGCGCACGGAAGTTACTCGCCGAAGAGTTGGGCATCGACCCTGGTCCACGACTGAACGACCTCGAGTCCGACATTCTCCGCCGGGAAACCCGCCTGGATCCTGCAGGGGCAGAACAGATCTTCAGTCAGGTTTCGGCAGCGTACGACCGGACCGTAGCGGCAGGATCGAAATCGAGACTGGAGTCAACCGTCGGCCTCCTCCGAAGTTTGGCAGTTGCGGGCGGAAGCGGACTCGAGACTGCCCGAAACCAACGACTGACAATCATCAGCGCCGCTGAACAATTGGACGACGTCGAACTCACCGCGCGGATCATCGGCAATTACGACGTGCCCGGGATCTGGACGCGATCCGACGATCCTCGGCAGGCTAC
The DNA here is from genome assembly GCF_019266045.1 of Rhodococcus sp. MH15. NCBI lineage: Bacteria > Bacillati > Actinomycetota > Actinomycetes > Mycobacteriales > Nocardiaceae > Rhodococcus > Rhodococcus sp. MH15. The sequence continues at coordinate 53,426 of NZ_LPNP01000080.1, read as the reverse complement.
GCAGATCGTCGAGGCCGCTCAGCGCACTCTCGATCGACTTCCGGCCGGCAACGAACCCGCTCGGGCGAGACTGTTGGCGACAATCGCACTCGAATCGCGCGGACTGCCCGGTCATCACGGTCTCGAATGTGCCCGTGCCGCAGTACAGATCGGTCGCGCTCTCGACGATCCAGGGCTCCTGGCCTTCGCTCTGAACGGATTGTTCATGCAGACGTTCTGGACTACCGGTCTGGCCTCCGAGCGCGACGACATCGGCCGTGAACTGGTCGACCTCGCCATTCGACACGGCCTGGCTACCTTCGAGATCCTCGGCCATCTGATCCGCATGCAAGCCCTCAGCGCCCTTGGGCAATTCGATGCAGCCGAGCTACATGCCGAGACGGTTGATCGATTGGCCGGACGTCACGAACGCCCCTTGGCAGCAGTGTTCACCACCTGGTTTCGCGCTGTGCGTACTGCCGCTACCGGCGCGGAGGCCGCGCACTGCGAGAAGCTGTACGAAGCTGCGGCGGTCAATCTTTCCGATGCCGGCATGCCGGGTCTCGTGGACGGCATACTCCCTCTCGCAATTCTCGCCCTCCGCGTATGGCGGGGACTGCCGGCGATTTTCGACCCGACCACGCAGTGGGGCCCCTACGAACCCTGGGCCCGGCCACACCTGCTCATCGCACAGGGGCAGACGAACGAAGCAGCGAAGGCCGTCGAGGCATTGCCGGACCCGCCCGAAGACCTACTCTCCGAGGCACTGTGGTGCTTGACTGCCGCAGCGGCGACTGCAGTCGGCGACCGTCGAGTCAAGGACCGTGCGCGAGCGGCGCTCCTACCTGCCGCCGCCGAAATAGCCGGCGCCGGAAGCGGAATGCTCACCGTGGGACCCGTCTCGCACTACCTGGCCGAATTGGAGCAGGGCTGAACCGTCAGGTGAATGCAATCACCGTCTCACCCCACGCCTCCCGGATCTCGCGGTCGAGATCAGCGACGACGGCATCGCGTTTGTCGATCAACAGTGTCGAGCGTGTGTCGGTGTCGTAAGTGGGCCACCCCGGGTCCGCACCCAGTTCGCGATCGTCCCCGGCGTCGTAATCGCCTGCAGCTCTGGCAAAGTCCAACCACCTCGCCTGCATGCGCTCAGAGACATGACGCGCCGCGCTCAAGCCACCCAACTTGTAGGTGATGTCTCGTGCCCCGTGGTTGATGTTGCCGAAGACGTAGGCAAGTTCGGTGCCGTGGGTCGCACCGATCTTCAGCGCCTTGAGCATCGGCGGCGCGTAGTCGAAGCGATACAACCACGTCGGCGCAACCTTGCTGTGCGCCTCGGCGATCCACAACGTAGGCAGCCGGAATCCGAAATCACGGGTCAAACCGAGACCGGCGCCCAGCTTGGACAGTCCCGAATACGCGCCTTCGATTTGAGAATGATCCGGTAGCTCGAGTCCTGGATGCTCGTCGGCGATCTCCGCGAACATCGACGTGATCACGACGGGATCGATCGGCATCAACGGCGACTTCATCATCCGGAAGAGCGAAGATTCGTCCTTGTTGGTTCCGATGATCAGCGGAATCGGGTGTGCATTGCCGTGACGGAACGCGCGCACCGGGTAGTCAGGGAGCAGATCACCGTCGACGATCGGCGCGAACGCCAAAGTGCCAGGCGTCTCCTGGGGGACGCGAGCAAACAGTTCGTCTGACGGCCCGATCAAGTCTTCGGCAGACGTGGACCGCAACAGACCCAGATCGCCTCCGCCGCTGAAGATCTCGAGAAACAGCTTCGCGACGATCTCACCACGTTCACTACCGTACACCGAAGTGGCGGGCGAACTTTCGGCAATAGCGCGATGAAACAGGCCGCGAGCGGACGGGACGGTCATCAGCGTCGTCACCGCGCCGCCACCTGCCGACTCGCCGAACAACGTCACTTTGTCGGGATCGCCACCGAAAGCCGCGATGTTGCCTTGAACCCATTGCAGCGCTGCAATCATGTCGCGGAGAGCGACATTGGGCTCGAAGGTATGTTCACTCGAATTGAAGGACGAGAAATCGACGAAGCCGAACACACCGATGCGGTAGTTGATCGAGACGACGACAACGTCGCCGTTCTCAGCCAATGTGGTTGCGTCGAAAAGTGGTTGGCTGGACGCTCCGCGGAAATACGCTCCGCCGTGAATCCAGACCATCACCGGTTTACCCGGCGCATCAGAACCGACGGCGCCCGGTGCCCACACGTTGAGGAACAGGCAGTCTTCGTCCATCGGAACGTTCTCACCGAGCGGGATCATCGCGAGTCGACTTTGCGGCTCACACGGCCCGAATTCTGTTGCGTCCTGGACCTCGGTCCAGGGCTTCGGCGGAACCGGCGCGCGAAATCGCAGCGGACCGACCGGAGGTGCCGCGTAACGAATCCCCTTCCAACTCGACACCGAGCCTTCCGTCGATCCTCGAACCGGCCCGTACGTTGTCTCGACTACCGGCGCTTCGCTGGGTGTGATCGTCATTCGATTTCTCCTCGAAAACAAGTTGCTACTTCGACAGGGCTTCGACAACGTGCGAGAGTTCCAATGCTGCCAGCATCAGGAACAAAACGGTCATGATTGCTGCATTGTGGCGGATCAGAGTGCTTTTGGTGGCGCTCAGTGCATCGGTCACCTTCGCCGAGGGCACGGCAGCCAATGCTGACAGCACGATCAAAGCGATGGACGCCGCTACCGCGAACAGAACGGAGTACGCGACCACTGATACCCAGCCGAGGTGCCCGCCACCGATGATCGAACCTGCCTTGAGTTCGAGCGGCAGGTTCTTCGCGTTGGGTACGGTCAACAACAGTCCCAGAACCGCAGCTTTGGCCGGTTGCATCGAGTCGATCTGCGCCAGCCACGACGGCATCGCCGGCTCGGCATCGTCTTTCGGACGGCCACGCCAACTCGAGTACGCGAGCGCCAGAAAACCGACAGTGAACACGACGGCGAACACCGTCTGGACGGTATGCGCGCTGCCGCTGGACTTCGATTCCACTCCGGTGGTCGAGAGTGCCGTCGCTGCTGTAATCGCTGCCGCGGCCAGCACGATGCTCGCGGTGTACGCGAATGCATTTGCCTTCGCCCGAGTGGACAGCAGGATCGCGATGATCGCAACCAGAGGAATCGGGCTGATGACGACGCCGGTGGCGAGTGGGATGAGCTGCGCAGTAATCGATTCCATTTCTGCGACCGTACAAGCGGCCAATCCGGCCATTGGCGAAACGTTCGGCCTCCACGACATCGCCACTCACGGTGTCACAGAAGCACGGCTGTGAGGACCACCCGGTCTTCCTCTTCGACAAGTTCGAGGGACGTTACCGTACCGGCGAGCGATTCAAGCCCGATCCCTGAGTCCCGTGCCACCGGCATCCGACCCGGCGAACTGATCCGCACTACTACCGCCCGAGCATCGGCGAGTGTCACCTCGAGGAAGACGGGCCCTCCTGCACCGTGTTTCACGGCGTTGGTCAGTCCCTCCGACAGGATCTCCACCACGCTGTCGAGCCGAGCGGAGCCGGAACCGATCACCGCCCAGACTTCGTCGTCGACGTGACTTACGACCGGAATTGCGTAGCGCCACACCGTGACAAGATCATCGATACGCTTTCGGGCATCGGAGTCAGCCGGCTGATCGGATGACGCAGACAGGTCGCTTTCCAAGCCGTCGAGAATGTGGGCAATGGTTGCCGCAACATCGACTGGGCGACCGGCAACGGCGCCCGAAGACCATGCGGCCGCTACGAGTTCGCCCTGCACCGACGAGTGCAACAACCTGGCCAGTCCACGTCGGGTGTGCATGAGCTCGGCATGGATACGAGCTGCATCGAGCGCTTGCCGGCTCAGGGCACTGCGGAGTTGACGCTCCTCGTCCTGACGCTGCGTATCCGCAGCCCTGATCAGGCCGACGGACAGCGCAACCAACGGGTAGACGGCCATCGACGAGAAATAGAAAGTCGGGGTACGGCCGAACACCGTCAGGAGCAGCCACGTCGCGGTACTGCTGATCAGCGCACTCGAGCAGTACACCGCAGAAAGAGTCGCGATCCGTCTCAGAGGGCCGTCTCCGCTGCTGACAACTCGGCGAGCGCACGCATTGCCACCGACGAAGAGCCAGAAACCGACGCCGAGCTGGACCGCCGTGAACGTCACGCCGTAAGTCGTGAGCAGGTAGACGGTCACCAGTGCCGTGTACGCGAACACCGGTACGTACAGTGGCGCCGGTTCAACGCTGCGTACGACGCCGATCAGTCGATCTCTCGCCGTCAGCCGCACAGTCGGCGTCGGTGATTCGATCGGGGGAATCTCCCGGAACAGTCGATGACTCATCGGGCGAACCACGTCGTCGGAGATTCGCTTCAAGAGAGCTGCTCCTCGCACTCCCTCGAGTTCCGTTTCAGCAACCGCGTGCATGACCGTCTCGATACTGCGCTCGAGCTCTCGCCGACACTGCGCACGGGTTTGGCCGAGGCGGAATCGATCCCGGGTCTGTTGGAGTTGGACGGCGGCCCCGGCAACCTTCAAACTCCGTTGCAGCGCGAGGCGGTCACGGAGAGCGCTTACCAGTACGGCGGTCAACGACAAGAAGACAACGCTGCACGCGACGTTGAGTGCCACCCGGACGAGCATCGGTCTGGGGTCGACGGGGAGTTCGAGCGCGCGGGTGATCGCGTCGAGGACGAACGGGCGGATCGCGCCGATCACTGCGAACAGGGCCAGGGCTGCGAGCTGCGATCGGTGTGCTGCAAGAACAGCCCTCGCCATCAGCAGCATCACCCCGACAACGCAGTGGGTCGCGAAGGCGCCGACTGCCATCACGCCTACTTCGCGCACCCCGGTACACAGGTAGTAGTTGGCCATCACGGTCACCGCGAACGGCAGCGTCAGAATCCAGGACCACTTGGTGACGATGTTCCGATCACCGAGTCGAAGCCACCACTCGCGCGGGTTCACACCGAGTCGGTCACTTCGGGCACACCGAAATGGCGGATGAAGATACTCGCAGCAAGCACTCGCGGATTGGTGGACGAATCGTGCGTCAATCCCAGGCTCTCGAGAGTGCGCGCGATGAGCTTCTCCACACCTCGGATCGAGGACCCACGATGCGCTGCGATTGCGCTGTTCGACCACCCGAGCGAGATGTAACGCAGAAGATCGAGCTGTGATCTGGTGAGGCTCGACAAGGCGGAGTCCGGATCACTCCCGAGCGCCGGTGGCTCGGTTTCCGTCAACGCGGCCTCCACTACGCCGATCAACTGATCCGCCGACTGGACAGCCGCCTTGTCCACGAACAGCGATTTCGGCGGCACACCCGCAGAACCTGGCGCTGTCGATGCGTTGGGGTAGTTCGTCAGGAACACGATCGCGCAATGCGGAGCCTTCACGGTGACGATGTTCGCGAGATCGACGCCGTTCGGCCGCACGCCAAGGTCGATGTCCGTGACCAAGAGGTCAGGATCGAATCCGTCGAACTCCGTGAGCGCTTCGACCGCCGATCCGGCCGTATGGACCACGAACCCGGCGTGTGTGAGCGTGTCACCGACGAGCGCACGCATCAGTGGTTGGTCTTCCACCACCAACACCCGTCGCACCCACTGGCTGGTCTCCATGACCAGAGATTAACCGTTGGGAGAGTGCGTATTCGACCGAGCAGGTGGTGACGGATTCCGAGTAACACGGCAGTTATCAACCATGCGGGTTCCAAGCATTTCGCCCGATATGTCCCAAGCGTCGGGGCGCAGGGTGTTCCGAGTCCACACCCCTTCGACCATCAGGACGGGCCATGACCGCACCGATCACCCCGAAGAACACCGCAGTAAGACGAGCCACTCTGCTGGCAGTATGCGTGAGCACCGCAATGCTCATGCTCGACATCGCCGTCGTCAACACCGCCCTGCCGTCGATCGCATCCGATCTCGATACCGGAGTCAGCGCCCTGCAATGGGTGATCGACGCGTACACGCTGGCATTGGCGACGGTCGTTCTCAGCGCCGGATCGTGGGCAGACCGACGGGGTCGACGCCATGTTTTCATCATCGGCATCCTGTGGTTCACCACGGCATCTCTGTTCTGCGCTCTGGCGCCGAACATCTGGGTGCTCGACCTCGCGCGGGCCGCTCAGGGTATCGGCGGTGCCGTACTCTTCGCCTGCTCACTTGCCTTGCTGGCGGACGTGTTCGAGAAGGGTCCCCAGCGCGCGACTGCTCTGGCTGCATACGGCGCCACGATCGGGGGCGCGTTTGCCGTCGGCCCACTGGTGGGCGGGTTGCTCACCGAGTTGTTGGATTGGCGCGCAATCTTTTTGATCAACGTTCCGATCGGGTTGATCACACTGGCGATGACGGTGCGGTGGGTTCCCGAGTCACGCGATCCTCGACCTCGCGGCGCGGACGTGCCCGGGCAGATTCTGGTGTCCACCGGCCTGGCAGCTCTGGTGTTCGGTTTGTTACGCGGTAACGAGGATGGGTGGTTCGAGCCGCAGCCGATGATCGCCGCGGTGATCGCCGCGGCCGCCATGATCGGTTTCTCCCTGCACGAGCTTCGTACCACCGAGCCCATGCTGCCCCCGCATCTGCTCGCCAATCGGGCCTTCGCCGGAGCGCAGATCGCAGCGTTCTCGATCTCCGCCTCCCTGTTCGCGGTGTTCGTCTACACGACCATCTACCTGCAGAACGTGCTGCATCTGTCTCCCGTGGACGCCGGCCTGGTGTATCTACCGGCGACGATAGCGATGTTCGTCGTCGCGGGCGCCACCGCGAAATTGGACGGGCGCATCCCCGTCTCGGTCTCGTTGACGTGCTCGCTTCTACTCGTCTCGGTGGGGCTGGTCATGATGACCGTCGTCGACGTGACCAGTTCGCCGTACGCGATACTTCCCGGATTTGTTGTCGCGTGCGTGGGGGCCGGGGTGTTCAACCCCGTCATGAGTGGGTTGGTTCTGGGCGAAAGCACTTCGAACCATTCCGGATTGGCCGCAGGGATTAACGACGCGTTCCGGCAGACCGGCATCGCAGTCGGGGTTGCCGTGCTCGGCGCCTTCCTTCCGGCGCAGTCGATGCTGCCCGGCGGACCACCGGACGACTTTGTCGGTGGACTTCGGTTGGCTCTGTTTGTCGCAGCCTTCATCGCAGCTCTCGGTGCGTTGGTCTGTGCGGCGACGCTGCGCACTACCAGCGTCAACCAGACTCTTTCCGAGGAATCCGAGCAGATGTTGACGAGAACTAGTTGACCGTTTTGTCCTGCATGTATGAATTTCGCTCCTTAGAATCGAACCGTCCTGCGTCCGCAGGTACGAGGGGAAACGGATGATCTATCGACTGCTCGGGCCGTTGGAGGTCGCACGGGGTCCGGCGACGAGCGACGTGATCGATCTGGGCCCTCGAAAACAACGAACGGTCCTTGCCGTTCTACTGCTCAACCGTGGTCGCGTCGTCTCCACCGACCGGCTGATCGATGCTCTCTGGCACGACGACGCACCGGCGAGTGCGATGGCAAGCATCCAGGCGTATATCTCCAACCTGCGCCGAGCGCTACGCGTCGAAACCGGTACGGCGTCACCGATAGTGCGTCAATCGCCGGGCTATGTCCTCGAGGTCGCTCCGGCAGACGTCGATCTGTCGGTGTTTCTCGACGACGCCGAAACGGCGCGACAACACGCTGAGAACGAACGGTGGCAGGAGGCTTTGACGACCGCTGACCGTGCCCTCGCCTCGGTCCGGGGGCAGCTTCTGGACGACCTGAACGACGCGCACTGGGTGGAGGTGGAAGCCGCAGCCTTCGAGGAAGTGCGGACCGAGTGCCGGGAGACCCGGATAACGGCGCTTCTGGCTCTGGGGCGCCTGGCACCCGCGCTGGTCGAAGCTGCTCAACTCTGTGGCGAGTACCCGTTCCGCGACCGGACCTGCTGGCTGCGAATGGTTCCCCTGCATCGGGCGGGCAGGTCACCGGAAGCCTTGGAACAGTTTCGATTACACGCGTCTCGGCTCGACGCCGAGCTGGGACTGGAGCCCGGCGGGGAGCTGACAGCATTGCAAGGCGCGATCCTGCGCCACGAACCCGGCCTGGCCGCCTGGCCGCGCACTCCGGGATGGACGGGGGCCGAACAAGTGTCGGTCCCGGCTTCTCCCCCAGCCGTAGCAGCGATGCCCGAGACGGATTCCTCACGCTTGTTCGTCGGGCGCGACGCTCAGACGATTGTCGCCGACAAGATGCTCGACGACGTTCGCCGTGGCTCACCTCGCTGGTTGATCTTGACCGGCCCCGCCGGCATCGGCAAGACACGATTCGCCGAGGAGTGTTCGTCGAGAACAACGTCCATTCGAGGAGCCACCGTCTGGGCACGTTGCCCGGAGGACGACGGAACGCCGCCGTGGTGGCCGATCCGCCGACTGGTTCGGGAACTCGGAGCCGACGCCGATTTCGTACTGACGCCGCCGACGGACATCGATCCGGACGAAGCGAGATTTGCCGTCTACGAACGGGTTCGCACCACCATCGAAGCTGCGGCGAAAGATGCACTGTTGACCGTCGTCATCGACGACATTCAATGGGCCGATCCCACGTCCCTTCGTTGCCTGACCTACCTGGTCGGCGCAATGACCAGTGCCAGAGTCTGGTTCGTGTCGACGCTCCGAGACTCGGAAGTCGGGCCGGCAGTGCGCAAGTTCGAAGAAGCCGTACTCCACGGCGAAGGAAACCGAACCATGATTGTGCCGGCGCTCGCGCAGGGCGAGGTTGCAACACTCGCAAGGTGCGTCTCCGGGGACACGCTCGACGACGCGGAGGCGCGAACCCTGGCGGAACGAACCGGCGGCAACCCGCTGTTCGTCTCGGAGTACGCCAGGCTTCCCCGGAACGAGCGACTGGGCGACGGCATCCCCGTCGCCGTTCGATCTGTCCTCGGTCGACGCCTTGCCGCAGTGGAACCGGCAGTGTTGCACGCTCTTCGGGTTGCCGCAGTTATCGGCGACGCCATCGAGGTGTACACACTGGCCGCAGCCACCCGTCTCGATGTCGACACTCTCGCCGACCATCTCGACGCGGCTGCTGATGAACGAATCATCGTCGCGGACTCGGCAAACGGCGGTTACGTCTTTGCTCACGGCCTTCTCCGAGACGAAGTCCTCGAAGCGATACCCACGCTTCGTCGCCAGCGGATACATGCCCGAGTTGCCGAAGTGCTCGAAAATTCCTCCGATCCGGACCGGCTGAGCCGCCGCGCGCAACATCTGATGTCAGCACTTCCCCTGGTCGATCCACTCGTCGTTCTGGAGGCATGCACGGCTGCAGCTCAGGATGCGACCGATCGGTGGAGTTCGGAGACCGCGGCCGAGTGGTGGGAGGCAGCTGTCCGCGCGTTCGACTTACTTCCGGTGTCCCAGCAATCCGCTGACGATCGGGACGACCTGCTGGTGGCCAGAGTCGAGGCCCTCGCCCGCGCAGGTCGAGGGCAGACAGTTCTCGACGTCGTCAATGCCGGTCTCCTCGAGGCTGTTCGGGAGGGGCGAACCTCCGCCGTCGGACGACTGGCAGGCGCATTACTTCGGGCCGCCGGTGCGTGGCCGTGGGTTTCCTACGGTACCGATCCGGGACCACTGCTCGAACGGCTCGCGGCGGTCGAGCCCTTGGTCGAGAACGACAGGGCAGCTCACGCACGGGTTCTTGCTGCGCTGGCGGTGGGAAGTTGCTACCACCCCGAAGCCGAGCTCCCGAATCGATGGAGCGCCCGCGCTCTCGACATCGCCCGCGAACTCGACGATCCGGATGTGATCGCGGACGCGCTGCTCGGACGGATTCTGCTTTTCTCCGGAGTCGCGGTGCACAGCGCGGAGTCCATGTGCCTACTGCGCGAGCTTTTCGAACTGCCGCACCAACAATCGCGTGTCGACAGCGTCGTCGCACACGCCGTCGCGAGCATGACGGAGATGAATCTGGCCAATGTCGATGCTGCCGTCAAACACGTCAGGCAGGGGATCATCGGCTGCGAGCTACTGAGGCTCCCGGTGGTTCGGGTCCAATTACGCTGGATGGAAGCAACTCTCGCCGAATGGTACGGAGACTTCGCGCAAGCCCGCCGGCAGTACGAGACGGCCAGGCAGATCCATCTGCAAACGGAGTTGTACACGGCTGGCAGCGCAGATCTGGCGTTCAACACTCTGGAGTGGGAGCGAGGTGCGTTGGCAGAATCTGATCCCGGTGTCGTGGAACCTGATTCGTGGAACATCGCCATCGACGCCGCCCGAGGCGAGCGCGACGCCACTTCCGAAGGCATCAAGAAGTGGCTGATCAATCGCGGGCCACAGACGTGGACGACATTGGGACACCAGACACTACTTGCACGCGTCGTGGCAGATCTGGAACTGGTCGAATACGCCGACACCTTCATCGGCCTTCTCTCGCCACACACCGGCTGCATCGCAACGGTAGGCCATGTCGGTGAACTGGGCTCGGTTGCCGAAGCCTCCGCGCGTCTGCACGCGCTTCTCGGTCACGTCGAGCAGGCATCGACTCTCCTGGATCAGGCCGAGAAGATCGCAACTGGCTCCGGCGGAGCACCAACACTGCTGCGCTGTCGACTGCTTCGGGCGCAGCTCCGAGAGCCGTCCGCCGAACGTGAACGGGAGCTGACGGAAGTGGCGGCCGAATCGGAGACACTCGGCATGCGGGGCGTAGCTGAACGAGCGCGATCGACATGGCCCTGAACTGCGAGAATGCGCTTGGATAAAACTTGGATCCGCTCGGGATACATACGTCAAGAACCACCCAAGCCTGTTCGGACATTCTTCCCTTGACCGAAAGACGGATGAGGAAAGGAAGACCATGAACCTTCAGACCCCCACGCTCGACGCCGCGGTCGAATCACTGCGCGCAGAGGTGACCGGCTCCGTTTCCCTGCCTGGCGAAACGGGATACGAGTTGGCGATTCCGTGGAATGCAGCGGTTCCCGTCGCGCCTGGCGCTGTGGTGGCAGTCGAGAGCGCGCAAGACATTGTCGCAACGGTGCGATTTGCGGCGAAGTTGGGTCTGCGCGTCGGTGTTCAGCGCACCGGCCACGGCGCGGTCCCTCTCGGCAGTGACGTTCTCCTCGTCCACACCGGCAGGCTCACGGAGTGCGTCGTCGACCCCGAAAACCGCACTGCCCGAATCGGCGCGGGCTTGATCTGGCAGGACGTCATCGACGCTGCCGCACCCCACGGCTTGGCGCCACTGGCAGGTTCTTCACCCACGGTCGGAGTCGCCGGCTTCCTCACCGGCGCCGGCATCGGCCCGTTGGTGCGCACGTACGGGCTGTCGTCGGATCACGTTCGTTCGTTCGACATCGTCACCGGCAGTGGCGAACTCATTCATGTCACCCCCGACGAACATGCCGAATTGTTCTGGGGACTGCGCGGCGGCAAGGCCACACTGGGCATTGTCACAGCCATCGAGATCGACCTACTACCGGTCACCCACTTCTACGGCGGTGCACTCTATTTCGACGGCGCAGATGCAAGTGCGGTCGCGCACGCCTGGCTGGACTGGGGCGCCGACCTGCCTGAGCACAGCTCGACCTCTCTTGCCTTTCTGCAACTTCCACCCCTTCCACAGGTTCCGCCACTGCTGGCCGGCAGGCTCACCGTCGCGGTCAGATTCGCAAGTCTTGCCGAGGAATCCGATGCCAAGTCACTGATCGACCGAATCCGTTCAATCGCAACACCCTTGATCGACGCAGTCGGTGTGCTGCCTTATGCCGCCCTCGGGGCAGTGCACGCCGATCCCGTCGACCCGATGCCGACGCACGAATCCACGGCATTGACCAACGAGCTGTCACACGAGGCCGTCGACGCACTGCTCGCCGCTGCCGGCCCCGGATCCGGTTCACCCCAAACCGTCGTCGAATTACGTCTCCTCGGGGGCGCCCTCGCACTGGAACCTGAGCACCGCAGCGCCTTCTGCCATCGTGACGCTGCCTTCTCGCTGTTCACCGTCGGAGTTCTTGCCCCACCGATGGTCGACGCGGTAGTCCCGCACGCCGAGACTCTCGGACGAACGATGGCGCCATGGACGAACGGGCATGCACTGCCCAACTTCGCGCCGAGCGTCGACCCGGAGAAGATCGCCCGCACCTACGACGAGGACACCGCTCACTGGCTGAGCGCTTTGGCGGACACGCATGATCCGCAGGGAGTCCTGGCCGTCGGTCAGGTCATGCGCCGGATCGCCTGAACTTCGCCAACTCTCGCAACCGGACCAGATCCCAGGCGTGCCGGGGGCGACGGATGCCCGGTCGATCTCGGGGGACTCTGACCCTCAGCGCCTGCGGACTGACCGTGCATCTGACCGGAGTTGGCATCACCAGCGCCTCGCCGTCGACGCCGACCGGAATCTCGTCGGTGTCGGCGTCGACGATCACCTCGAATCCGGTGCCCTGAGCCAGACCGTGTTGATGCGCCCGATGGAGCAACCCGATGGCCTGACGTGCACTGCTGACGGAGATCGCGACGATTCCGAGAGTGCCCCGGTCCAATCGCGGCCGATGACCGAGCCCCGCCAGGTCGTTCATCTCGTACGGGCCGTTGCTGACCAGCACAGCCTGTGGACCCACCGCGGACACGCTCGGGGAGCGCGCAGTCAGCACCGCTCCGGCACGTCCGGCGAGGAGATCCGGGAGCATCTGCAAGAAGGTGCTGGTCTTGGCGTCGCGGTACTCCGGACTCTGGACTACCTCGGCGTACGCCCCGAACGATGCGTTGTTGACGAAAGTTCGACCGCCGACATTTCCCAGATCCACCGTGACCTCGACGCCGTCGACGAGCGCGTCGAGGCACCGAGACGGATCCTCGAGATCGAGCCCCAGATCCGCGGCGAAGTGGTTGCGCGTTCCCGCGCTGACGACGAGGAAGGGCAGGTCGTGTTCGGCCGCGACAGCAGCAACCAGTGCCTGTGTTCCGTCGCCACCGGCCACACCGAGTAGGTCGGCGCCGTCCGCGACCGCCTGCCTGGCCAAGGCCGTCACGTCGATCTTCTCGGGCCCCTCGAGCAGTGCGACCGTGGCCCCCAGTTCCTCGGCCTTGCGTTTCAAGTCGAACTTCTCGACCTTGCCACCACCGGAGTTCGGGTTCATCACGAAGAACGGCTTGACGGGCGGCGGTGCCGGTCGCTCGACAACCGGCAATTCCTTCTCCTCCCCCGCCAAGGCGGTGCGAGCGCAGATACCGGCTACCACGAACAACCCGATCGCGAGCAGCACCACCCACAGGAGTCGTTCTCGGACCAGGAACGTGAGCACCACGATCGGGGTCAGTACCACCACCGCCAACGAGATCCAGCGGAGGAATCCGCGGGTGGTCAGAAACCAGTACACGGCCACGACGCACACGACCACCCCACCGATCCCCAGGATCAGCATGGTCAAGGCTTTCAGTCCGGCGAAGATCAGGAGCACCGCGACTGCAAGAACCAGGGCCGCGAAGGCTGCGCGCGCCAACCAACTCTGTTTCGACGAGGGCCGATCCGTGTGGGCAGAGGTCGTCATCGAGCCACCTCCCCGCGATTGTCATTTCGGCCGGTACTTCGACGCTATCCCTTCGAAGCAGGCCAGTCACCTACCGGCAAGAATCTCGCGATCGCGCACTGCTACTTTATGACGACACCTCGTCATAAAAAGGAGTAACCGTGACAACACCGACGTCCGAAGCGTGGGAATCCGCCGAAGGAACCCTGACCGGCCTTCGGAAAGCCGGACTCCACGGACTGCGTTGGACGGCCTGGTTGGCCGGCGCGACAGGTCTCGCGCAGTTGGTGTCGATCGGGCTGAACTTCACCGACACTGTCAGCGGAATCGTTCCGGCCACGTACCCGCCTGTAGATGTGGCGTGCAGCGTCGTCGCGCTCGTTCTTCTGGTCAGCCTGCTTGTCGGCCGCCCCAACGGTCCCGCGATGTTGTCGAGTCTCGCCCTCCTCATGGCCATGCTGATGGCGCCCACCCTTCACAAACATGCACCCGAGTCGCTCTGGCTGGCGGCGGCACACGCCGTCTCGGTCGTCGCCGTCATCACGCTGTCCGTGATGACTTCGCGGTTCTCCAGTGCCGAGTTGGATCGGTCGTGACACCGGATTCACCCCTCTCGCTTGCAGCCGAGGAATGGATCACTGATCTCACTACCGCGGAGATGGAGCGATTGCGCAAACGCACGACGCTCACACTCGCCGAAGAACAAGAGGTCTGCCGATCCGTACGCTCGATCGCGCAGCAGATGATGCTCGCACCCGTCTCGATGTGGCAAGGTGATCCGCGCCTTGTTGCGGACCTGTTCGACCTCCCCGTGACCGTGAATCAGACCCAGGAGGATCGACCATGCCGAAGTTGACCGGTGGCGCGACAACCGCAGAGCACAAAATCGCCACCCGAGAAGCCATGTTGGACGCATTCATTCGCGAACTTCACGAGCAGGGCTGGCAAAACGTGAAGCTGCAGACCGTGGCCCAGGCGGCCGGCGTCTCGCGGACAGCGGTGTACAACTACTTCCCCGACAAATCCGCGTTGCTGCTCGCCTGGTCCACCCGCGAGATGGATAGATTCCTACTCCTGGCCGAGCGTGAACTCGCGGACCGCGAGAATCCTGTGGACCGACTCGAAATCCTCGTCAAACTGACACTCGTCGAGTTCTCACTGCAACGATTCACAGGAATCGCGTTGGTCGAATTGTTGTCAGCGCAGGATCGCGAAAGTTTCCTCGAACATATTGTCCCGCTGTCGGTTCTGGTCGAACAGCTCGTCCAGGAAGGTGTCGACGCCGGTGTCTTTGTCGATTCCGATGCTGCCGCATCCGCGCAACTCATCCTCGCCTGCGTGGAAAGCCGACGCCCGATGCTCATGGCCGGCGACCGAGTGGACGCCGTCGTAGCGACCACCGTCCCGTTCATCATGCGCGCGTTGGGCGTTGCGTGGCCGACTTCCCTCGCGGCCGAACCCTCCGATCGCTCTGCTCACGATCGGTAGGATCGCAGATATGCATTTCGACCTCCCGCCCATCGATCAGCAGGCCGAGCGATTGATCGAACTCGGTGTTCACGAGATGGCCGGACTTTCTGCCGGCGATGTCAGGGAGGCCGCAACCGGGCACGGTGATGTCGGACTACTCACCGTGCACGAAAAACTGGCTCCGGCTTCAGTTCTGACTCCGCTGCTCGAGCTCGAGAACAAGCGCGGATTCATAGTTGTCGACATGGCGGACGTCGATTTGTTCGCCCCCACCGAGCAGGCAACGCTGCCCGAAAGCTCATTACATCTGCTCAGTGGAGTCGACCGCGGGGATCACCTGGCCAACTGGAGCCCGGACGAAACATTGCCCGCAATCGTCGACGCAGACCGTACGCCGCTGACGCTTACCGAAGGCATCCACTGGCTGTTGCAGCGCCCCGACATTCTCGAACGCGGAAAGTGTTTCATGACCATCGGCTCCCGACTGCGCAAACCTGACGGATCCTTCGACACCAGAACTCCCGCCGTGTGGATCAGCAACGGAACCGGTCGCGACGGCAAAGACAACCGCAACGCCCCGAAAGTCGGGTGGTGCTGGTGGGGTAACCGCCACACGTGGTTGGGGTTCGCATCGGCGAGCGACCGGGTACCGCTCCCGAACTAGAGCACGGTTGCGCGGTCGAATCGGTACCGATCCTTCCACGGCATCTCGGCCTCGAGCATTGCAGCGGCAGAAAGTAATTCCGCGTCGCAACCCCATTTCGCCGAGATCATCACGCCGAGTGGAACGCCGTCTTCCGTCCAACCGAGTGGCAGACTGATCGACGGGAAACCGGTTGCATTGGCGACGACGGTGTTTCCTGTGAAAGCGACCATGTCGATCAGTTCGGTCGCGGGGTCTTCGTCGTTGCGCAACTCCCCGATCGCAAGCGGCGGCTTCGTCACAGTCGGAGTGACGACAAGGTCGGCGTCGGCGTAGTCGAGACTCCATCGCCGCGCCCAGGCCTGAACAATACCGATTGCCGCGGCCAGCTCACCCGAAGACACCTGGTTTGCTTGAACTCGCAAGTGCTGCACTATCGGACGCAGAAGGTGTTCGTACTCCTCCGGGATCGGCTTGGTTCCCGCCAAAGACGAGAACATCTTGACGAAAGCATCGATGAAAATGTCATCGCGAGCCTGCGGTCGCTCGAACACGTTGTGGCCCAGACCCTCCAGCACAGACCCAACCTTCGATACAGCAGCCGAGAGCTGCGCATCCACGGCTCCGCCGGAGACCGATCCGTGAGCAAGAGCGACGGTCAAGGGGCGAGCCCGAACTCCCCCAGCCTGTACGACGAACTCTTCGAACGACTTCGGCCGAGGCGGGTGGATAGTTCCGGCGCCGGGTCGCGTCGCCAGAACGTCCAGCAGCGCAGCGGTATCGCGAACTGTCCGGGCGATCGGCCCCTTGCTCGCAAATCCGAAGTTGTCATGCCCCGCCACGCCCATCGTGATCAAACCGCGGCTCGGCTTGAGGCCAACGACTCCGCACGTACTTGCCGGCGAACGCAACGAACCGGCGGTGTCACTTCCCTGTGCAAACGGCACCAGACCAGCGCCGACGGCGGCAGCAGCGCCGCCACTGCTGCCGGCGGCACTCCGCGTGCGATCGAACGGACTGCGAGCAGGCGGAGCGACTTCCGGCTCGGTGTAACAGGCTGCCCCGAACTCGGGCACCGTCGTCTTCCCGATGTCGATCAACCCACCTTCTCGGATCGCCTCGACGATCTCGTCGTCAGCGTCCGGCACGAAGTCGCGAAAGAGCGCCGATCCGAAGGTCGTGCGAATGCCGCGCGTTGCGTCGAGGTCTTTGATTGCCGTCGGAACGCCGAACAGACGCGGAAGGGGCCCGGCGTCCCGCTCGTCCAACCTGCGCTGCGCTTGTTCGGCGAGGGCGACTGCGTGCTCCCCGGCGATCGTCGTGAAGGCGCCGACGTCATCGGAAGTGGTCGCACGGTCGACGAAGTACCTGGTGACTTCGGGAATCGAGACCTGTTTGGCGGCGATAACACCGGCAAGTTCGACGGCGGACAGTTGATGGAGATCGGTCATCGGGCAGCGCTCCTTGGAGGTCGATGGACACTTGTAATTTCGATACGCGTATCGCTATTGTTGTCAGCATGGTATCCGAATCCACCAGCTCTGCAAGGGCTGGTCGACCAAAAGCATTGAGTCACAGACAGATTCTTGATGCCGCGGCAGAGATCGCCGATACGGACGGCCTGGATGCGGTGTCATTTCGAGTGCTCGCCGAACGACTCGGCATATCGCCGATGTCCGTCCACCGCACAACCGGCGGCATCGACGCCTTGAGGCGAGATCTGATCTCGACTCTCGTAGGCGAAGCCGTCTCGTCGATCGACTGGCCGACCGACTGGCGCGGGGTTGCCCGCACGTTCGCCTACGGCCTCCACGATCTCCTGATGCGCCATCCCCTGGTCCTGGAAGCCCATCGGCAGGCATCACTGGAAGCACCCGGGGCCGACGATACCGCCCACCGAGTCGTGAGCGCCCTTTCCTTGGCCGGCCTCGAGGACGAGCAGGCCACGTACGCATACGGCGCGCTGCATGATTTCGTCACCGGACACGTCGCAATTCAATTGGGACGCGGCGCTTTCGACAGCGCACCTGCCGATCGACGCGAGGCATCGGTGTTCGCACTTCATCACGATCCCACCCGAAGGTTCGAGTTCGGAGTCGCCCTCATCCTGGACGGTGTGGCGTCGATCGCGCAGCAAGGAACCACATCATGACGAGCAGCGTGACCACAACCGAAATTCGCGACGCGTCGGGGCGTCGTATCGCATTCTGCGAGTACGGCGATCCGACTGGCCACCCGGTAGTCGTGGCCCACGGATCACCTGGCAGCCGATACGAAGGGCTCTCACTCCACAACGCGTCTTCGACGGCAGGCATGCGGCTGATAGTCCCCGATCGACCCGGCTTCGGACGCACGGATCCGTACACGGACAAGGGATTTCATTCCTGGGACGACGACTACGTCACCCTGGTCGATCACCTAGAGTTGGACTCGGCCACACTGATGGGTTTCTCCGGAGGCGGCGGTTACGCGCTCGCAGTCGCTGCAGCCGTTCCCGAACGAGTCTCGAAACTGGTGCTGGCGTGCGCCATGATCCCCGGGGCACCGCGAGATACTTTGCGACGCAGAATAAAACTGGTATCTGCGTTGTACTTTGCCGCCACCTGGGCTCCCCGTGTGGCCGGCGCAATGCTCGCAGGAACCGGAGTGTTCTCCAAGCTACGCAGCGACTCAGTCTCGATCTGGCCGGCCGCCGATCAGGCCGTCATGACCGACGAGGTACATCGCCCCGCTCTCCAGTTGGATTCATCCGAAGGGATCGCACAGGGTGGATCCGCAGGGGTTGTCGACTTGGCTCGGTATCGCCACGAGGTGCCTGGACTCTTCCAATCGATCTCGGTACCAACGGTTTTCCTACACGGAACCGACGACGGAAACGTACCCATCGAAGTAGCCCGCTGGGCACACTCGTTGATTCCCGACTCTCGCTTCGAAGAGATCAACGGAGGCGGCCATCTGTTCGTCGTCGCCGACCCCACTCCACTCCTTCGCGCCCTCGCCTAATTCCCTCTTGACTCGAACGCGTGTTCGAGTATCCTTTGGGGAGGGGATCGGGGGATTCAATGAGTGTCTTGTTGTCGGACGTGGTTTCGGGTTCTGCGGTGGGGTTACGCGGACGGTTGTGGCAGTTGTCTGCTGCAGAGTTGCGCGCTGCTGCGGTGTCGGCGAGTGCGGAGATTCTGCGCCTCGAGGCGGTTCGTGTGGCGGTGGTGGACGAGTTGTCGTTGCGCCCGGATGATCAGGTGATTGCCAGCCGCGGTGTCGGTTCGTGGTTGGCGGCTAACACGATGCTGCAGGTTCGGGACGGGAAGAAGATCGCCGCGTTAGGTGCGGCTTTGCGGCCGTTTCCGGCGGTGGCTGCTCGGTTCGATGGCGGGGATTGCTCGTTCGAGCATGCCGTGTTGATCGTGGCGTTCTGCGAGTCACCACCGAAGGGCATGCCAGACGACGCGCTCCCTCGCTGTATCGATTTGTTGTTGGCTGCTGCGTCGGGTGTGGAGGCGACGACGACGAAGGTGCGGAACGTGATCGCGACCTTGGAGCGGTTGTTCGAATCCGATGAGATCCCGCCCGCCGAGGATGTCGATCTCAATGAGTTGCGGATCGCGTCGACGTTGAACGGTCGGGTGGTGGTGCGTGGTGATTTCGATGCCCTCACCGGTGAAATGTTGTTGTCGGCGTTGTCGAATTTGACGATGCCGACCCCGGCACCGGACGGAACCCCGGATTCTCGGTCGGCGGCCAAGCGGACGGCCGACGGGTTCACCGAACTGATCCGCCGGTACCTCGACTGCGCCAAAACCGGCACCGACGGTGGTCAGCGCCCGCACGTGAACGTGCACATCAACGCCCGTGATCTCGCTGAGCACCGAGACTGCGCCGCCACACCCTCGCCCGATGGTGGTGGAATGGCTGTGTCGGATCTTGATGTCGGGCACATGCCGTGGCTCGGACCACTCTCGGTGTCGCAGAGCAGGCTTCTCGGCTGCGACTGTTTCCTGTCGACCGTTCTGCTCGACGGTCACGGGGCGCCGCTCGATGCGAAACCAGGAAAGAGGTTGGTCACCGCCGAACAGCGAGTGGCGTTGATCGCCCGAGACAAGGGCTGCGCCTTCCCCGGCTGCACATGCGTACCGGCTTGGACCGATGCGCACCACATTAAGCACTGGGCCAACGGTGGCCCGACGGTGATGAACAACCTGGTCCTGCTGTGCCGTTCACATCACCGGCTGATGCACCGCAAATCCGGGTTCGTCGGGAAATGGGAAATCCGCATAGGAGTCGACAACAAACCCTGGTTCATCCCGCCACCCTCGATCGACCCGCAGCAGCACCCGCGGCCGGCGAACACCACCTTCAAAACCTGAGAGGTCAAACCTCTTTGTCGACAACAGAACACGGACCAGCGCCGCATCGAGGAGACCTCGATGCGGCGCCAAAAAGCATGCTCAGCCCAAGTCGGCGACAATCCGCTCGGCGAGAGGCCGTGACGACGCCGGATTCTGACCGGTGTAGAGCTTGCGGTCCACCACGACATAAGGCGACCACGCCTCAGCCTTCGAGAATTTGCCGCCCAATTCGCGTAGGCGAGTTTCGAGCAGCCACGGAGCCTTGTCCGCCAGACCAGCCTGCGTCTCCTCTTCGTTGGTGAACGCGGTCAGCTGATAGCCGTCGAACAGCCAGCTTCCATCGGGTCTCTGGGCCGGCAGGAGTGCCGCCGGCGCGTGACAGACCGCCGAGACCACCTTGTCCGCGTCCAAGAAGTTCACGAGAAGCTCACCGAAGGATGCCGACACCGCAAGATCCTCCATCGGTCCATGTCCACCCGGTACAAAGACCACGTCGTAATCGGCAGCATCGGCGTTCTCCAAAATCTCCGGCGAATCGAGCACCGGCTGCAGATCGGCGATGTACTTGCGCATACGGTCGGCGCCTTCTTGCCCGCCGTTCACCTCGGGCGCCAGGCTTCCCTCGTCCACAACGGGAGCTTTACCGCCAGGCGTCGCGATCACGATCTCGTAGCCGGCGTCGACGAAAACGCGATGCGCCTCGACCAGTTCTTCCGCCCAGTACCCGGTCGGGTGGGGTGTTCCGTCCTTCAGCGTCCAGTGATCTGCAGAAGTCACCGCAAACAACAGCTTTGTCATCGCGCAACCTTTCGTCGGTAAAAGGAACCCATTGGTGACAAGACACCATCTTCAAGGCCCGATCAATGAAATAACGTCCAGTCAGTGCAACACGCTGCCCTTGTGAGAATTCCTCACCACCGCAGAATCACGTCACCCGTCAGGTCCCGATCGGCTTGCCGAACAGGCCTGCGACGAGTTCACCGACCGCATCCACCCAGACTGGCCAGGTCCTCTGATCAAGCGCCATGGATCCAGCGTCGAAGGTGCTGCATCCCTGCTGAGCAGGCACACCAGCGAACCGATCACGAAGCCACAGTAGAGCACTCGGCAATGCGACGACTTCCATGCTGACGTGCTCACTGAAGTGGTCTCTGGTGTAAACGACACTCGCAGAAGGATCTTGGCAATAGGTATCGACAAGTTTGTTCACCGGGCCAACAGGCACCAACCAGTCGGGATTCGACTGATAAATGTACATCGGCACGTCAGGAACCGACTTACCCATGGCAGCTCGGGAGAGCGCAGCTCTCACCGTGGGGTGTTGGACGGGATCTCCCGGGACATCGAGGAAGCCCTTGATGTTGAGGAAGGGCACTGCAGCTGACGTCCAGAGCATGCACAGGTTGTCCTTGGCAGCGAAAAGCGCTCGGCCGGCAAGGTTTATGTGCTGATCGATGAAGCCTGCAAGTTCAGGATCTTCTCGGCTCACTCCGATTACACCGGCAGCGACGATCCCGGCCCCTAGAGCGTTGTTGGCATTGTCGAGCAAAGCGCCGAGATCCGCGGCAACACCACCTTCGGCGACTCCGACGATATTCAGTTCCGGCGCGTACGCCTGCCGTATTTCAGCTGCGTGACCAGTAGGAATCGATCCACCCGAGTAGCCGAGCAGCCCTACGCGAGTTGACCGCCCTTGTAGCTCCATGGGTTCGAAGTTCTCAGCAGCACGGATACCGTCGAGCGTGATCCGGGCCGCGACGGGGCCGGAGGCGAAGGAAGAATTGGG
Source organism: Rhodococcus sp. MH15 (assembly GCF_019266045.1). Classification (NCBI taxonomy): domain Bacteria; kingdom Bacillati; phylum Actinomycetota; class Actinomycetes; order Mycobacteriales; family Nocardiaceae; genus Rhodococcus; species Rhodococcus sp. MH15. Next base: position 31,675 of record NZ_LPNP01000080.1, on the reverse strand, counting down.
TCCCTGATGATCGGGCACCGACAATGCCCAACCCTGCGCCAGTGCCGCCTGCACTTCGAGGAATTGAGCACCACCGGTCGCAGCGCCCGTCACCAGCCACGGCAACGCGCCTTGCTGCATGACATACGAAGGTGCGCAGTAGTTTCCGAGTGAATCCTCTGCCATCTGAAAGGACAGCAGCGGGCGCGGGCCTCCATCGCGAGTGTCGCCACGCGGCTTGATCACTGTGGTGACAGCAGGAATCGCCTCGCCCGCAGCATTATTGGATCGATACGAGATCTGCCACGCATCCACGTTGGTCGGAATCAGGTTGAGAGTACCGAGATTCACCGCACGAGCGGCGATGATCTCACCCGGTTGCTTGGATTCGACGACCTCGACAGGCGGTTCATAGAAGGTCTGGTCCAGTTCAGGCAAAGGCGGTGCAACCGCAGGCGGCAGGGCAGGCTGGACCTGAATTTGGGCGGGAACACCTTCGTCCGGTGCCGCTGAGGCAGGTGCCGAAAGTCCGATCTGCCCGATTACTGCAATCACGGCAATTGCGAGGCCCCCGCGTTGTCGGTCAGTTGTCCAGCGTCGTCCCATACCAATTCCTCCCCGGAAAAGCACAGATTGCCTTGTGTTGCCGCAGTTCTCATCACGAGCACACAAGTTAGATGCGAGTGTCTAACACATTGAGGACGAGAGTAGAGCGTTGTGGGCCGGATTACAATCCCCTGGTCTTCGTGACCTATTCGTCGGTGTGAAGGGGCGCGTCGTCGATCAACGCATTCAAGAGCACCGTCATCAGATCGACCAGTACCGACACGGGAGGACGAGGCTCCGCAGTGCTCCACTGGTGCACCAGCGCGGTAAGCGCGCCGATGAAGGCGGTGGACGCCCACCAGTAACCACCTGGCGGTTCGTAATCTTCGCCCACGATCCCTTTGATGATCGACTCGAAAAATGTTGCCCAGACCGAACGTTGGTCCACACGATGCTTTTCCACCCGGGGACTGACACCTACGACGTCGATGAAGGCAACGTGTGCGCGTCGTGGGTCACTTCCGACCGACTCGACGAAGGCGGCCATGGCCGTCGCTGCCTTGTCACGGAGATTGACCGAAGGCTCTGCATCGAGTGCGTCGACCATTGCAATTCTGGCGTCGAGTTGGATCTGGTCATACAGCGCGAGGAGTAGATCCTCGCGACTACCGAACTCGTCGTAGAACTGCCTTCTGGCCAGACTCGCGGACGCGCAGATATCCGCCACCGAACTTCCGGCATACCCCTGGTCCGCAAACACGCTGAGAGCAGCATTCAAAAAGAGAGAACGGCGTTCGGCCTTGCGAGCCGCGACCGACCTTCCGCCGTAGTTTCTGTCTGTTTCAGCAATTGCCACGTCTGCCAGAGTATGCGGCATCGCGCCGCACACAAAACGCATCTGACCTGCTGCGAAGTTCCTTCACCACCACTACCGGCGCATCGGCACTGCAGCACGATCAGGCCAATACGAAGGCCACGGCAAAAAGTGTCCAGGCGGCAGCGAGAACCGTTGACGCCGCAGTAACTGCCCCGGTCACGGCAGGTCGAGTGCTGCGGTTGCGCGCGGCGATGATCCCGACCGTCATCAAAGTCAACGCCACCAGGAACGACAAAACCACGATTTTCACCAGCAACCCCTTCGACGACGGTCAACAGAACCGGAGATCATTTAGATAGTACACAAATAAATCGTGCATTAATTAAACTCAAAGTCCGTCAGGGGACTCTTGACAGAATTCAAGAGCGCCTGTCAGGCTGGTCCTGACGAAAGGAGAACTTCTCATGGAAGACCTGATCGAACGCGCCCTGACTGCGAAGATCGAGACCGCCGCGATCACCACGGTCAACGCCGCGATCACCGAGGCCGGCACTCAGGCAGACAAGATTGTCGGAACAGATCCTTTACCTGGCAGCCCTGAGTGGGAGGCAGAACAGGACACCGACATCCCGACGCAGCGTCAGATGGCGTGGCAGTTGGCCTGTTTCCGGATTCAGCTCGCCGCGGGTATCGATTCGACGGCAAGCGTCATGAGCCTGCGTAGATTCGGCGCAACATGGTCAACCATCGGCCGCGCAGCGGGAATGACCCGTCAGTCCGCACATGAACGGTGGGGTCGACGTGTATCGGACATGCTCGATCCCTACGGAGTCGGGATGCCGCCCATGGTGCCGAATGATGATCCGACTCAGCCCTGACTAACAATCGCGTGACTAACAATCGCGTGACTACCGATCCGGCAGCAGCGCATCGGCTTTCGCGACCAGCACAGCGCGCTCACGCTCGTTCCCGGCCAGCCGAGCCGCTTCGAGGAGTTCGGTTCTAGCCTCCTCGGATCGGCCGAGCTGACTGAGCAACTCCCCCCGAACGCTGGGAAGCAGGTGGTAGTCGGCCAGTTCACCTGAAGCGACAAGCTTGTCGACGAATTCGAGCGCAGGGCCAGGACCGTATGCCATGGATACCGCCGCCGCATGATTGAGGTCGACCACGGGCGATGGCGCCAGTTGCGCCAGAGCCTCGTAGAGGATGACTATCTTCTTCCAATCGGTGTCTTCGAAAGTTGCTGCTCGCGCATGACATTCGGCAATCGCCGCCTGCAGGCCGTACGGGCCTCGTCCACGCCCGACGGCGTCAGCTCGTTCCAGCGCGGCAAGCCCACGCGAGATCTGTAGGCGATCCCACCTCGTCCGATCCTGGTCAGCCAGCAGGATGGGCTCACCGGTCGAGGTTGTCCGAGCGCCGAATCTCGAGGCTGTCAGCTCCATCAAAGCGACAAGGCCGTGTACCTCGGACTCCCTGGGGACCAATTCGGCGAGTATTCGCGCGAGCCGCAGAGCCTCAGCACTGAGCTCCGCCCGCATCCACTCGTCCCCGGAACTGGCTGCATAGCCTTCGTTGAACACCAGGTACAGCACTCCGAGGACGGCGCTCAATCTGCTCGAAAACTCTTCTCGCCCTGGAACTTCGAAAACCGCTTTCGAGGCGGTCAGCGCCTTCTTCGCGCGGACTATCCGCTGCTGCACCGTCGCCGTCGGCGTGAGGAACGCTTTCGCAATCTCTTCCGTGGTCAAACCGCCCACCACTCGAAGCGTCAACGCCACCTGCGCTTTTCGATTCAACACGGGATGGCAGGCGATGAACATCAGGCGAAGGACATCGTCGTCGATGCGGTCCGGATCCCAGCTGACGTCGTCGAAATGTGAAGCGTCGTTCTCGAGTTCACGCGCAAAGTGGGCGTAGCGCTCGTCCAACCTCTCACGTCGTCGCCACCCGTCGATCGCTCGTCGTGTCGCCACAGATGTCAGCCAGGCAGCGGGGTTTCTCGGAACCCCCGTCGCGGGCCACTGCTCGACGGCTTCGAGCAGAGCCTGCGCGGCCAGATCCTCGGCGAGATCAAGATCTCCGACGGTGCGAGTCAACGTGGCGACAATCTTCGCGGATTCGATACGCCAGACCGCGTCGACAGCCTTTCTCGTTTCTTCTCGCACCGCCTCGTCGGTCATGGTCAGCCTGCGACCGGACGATCGGTACCGAGCTCTTCACGCCAGCCTGCCTCTTTCTGGATGTACTCGTTGTCCTGATCGAAGTCCGACATCTCGCTCACGCGGCGTACCTCGAGCTTGCTTCCCGGCCCGAGCGGGCAGCGCTTCGCCCATTCCAAGGCTTCGTCTTTGGTCGACGTCTGAATGATCCAGAATCCCGAGAACAACTCCTTCGTCTCCCCGTACGGGCCGTCGGAGACCAGCGGAGGATCGGACTCGAAATCGACGATGAATCCCTCCTCCATCGCCAGTCCCTCACCGGCCAGCAAGACACCTGCCTTGATCAGGGACTCGTTGTACTGCCCCATCGCCGCGATGATCTCGTCGAAGTCCATGTCCTTGGATGCTTCGATAGCCTCATCGGTGGAACGCATGATCAGCATGTACTTCATGAGAATCTCCTTCGTTCGTGGACCGCTCTGTTCGGTCCCTCTGCTTACACGTCGAACGGCGCACTCACCGATCGACAAACTTCCGAAACAATTTTTCCGAGGACATAACCGCCGGTCGCGATACGCTGCCCACGGTATCGGCGGACGGGCCGTCGGGCCGGTCAGAAGTCGAGAAATCCCGGCACAACTTCGCGAACGAGCCCGGTCGCGTCAGTGCTCCCGTAGAAATACACCGACCCGTAACCGAATAGGTACTCCTCTACGAAATCGGGGTGGGACTCGGCAACCACCGGCCACCCCTCTTCGTTGATCTGGAACAGGAAGCTGTGTCCATCCGCCTCCACGGATTCGGCATACGACGGTTCGTTCTGAATGAGCACCGGTTGCGGAGCTATCAACACCAACGGCATCACCTCGTCGTCCGAGGGAATCCTGATCAACGCCGCGCTGCCAAGGCCCGCATGGCTGCCCGCCGATTCCGCACTTCGTGACGACGAGGGGTGCAGGACTGCCCTAACCCCGATGTCCGGGTATTCGAGGTCGTCGTCGCCGATGGAGAAACCTCGACGGATGAAGACCGAAAGCTCTCGCGCGCCGAGCCACGGCGCCGTGTGTGCCTCGAGCGTCAGAAGGTACTCGTGCGAATGCAGAATCGCCTGACCAGCGAAAACCTGCGGAGGTCGTCCACCAATCCGTGCCCCACTTTTCGAATCGCTCGAACCCACCCCGAGATGTACCCTGTCCACCGGCGTCATCCTAGGGAGATCCGACGGGTGTCGGAGGGAGACTCTCCGATTTCCTACAATCCGCTGGTGACGTAGGCCACAATCAGGCTCGATGATGGGTGCATGACAACATTCCCGACTCTCGACCCCGAACTCGCCGCGGCACTCACCATGCTCCCGAAGGTGGACTTCGCTGACCTCCCCAACGCACGGGCCACCTACGACGCTCTGGTCGGCACCATGTTGGCCGACCTGTCATTCGACGGAGTCACGCTTCGTGAACTGTCGGCACCCGGCCTGGACGGCGATCCGGAGGTCACGATTCGTTTCTTCACCCCGGACAACACTGCCGGCCCTGTCCCCGTTCTGCTCTGGATCCATGGCGGCGGATTCGCAATCGGCACCGCAGAATCCAGCGATCCATTTTGCGTCGAGGTGGCGCGGGAACTCGGATTCGCCGTTGCGAACGTGGAGTACCGCCTCGCCCCGAAACCCCCTTCCCCGGCCCCGTCGACGACTGCTACGCCGCACTCCTCTACATCCACGCCCATGCCGAGGAGCTGGGGGTCGATCCACGCCGCATCGCAGTTGGAGGGCAGAGCGCAGGCGGTGGACTGGCCGCAGGCACTGTCCTCAAAGCCCGTGACGAGGGCGTTGTGCCCGTGGCCTTCCAATTCCTCGAAATCCCTGAACTCGACGACCGCCTGGCGACGGTCTCGATGACGAACTTCGTCGACACCCCCTTGTGGCACCGCCCTAACGCCATCCTGTCGTGGAAGTACTATCTCGGCGGGTCGTATTCCGGTCCCGAAGATCCTGACGTGTCCATTTACGCTGCGCCGTCCCGGGCTACCGACCTCACCGGTCTGCCGCCGACCTACCTGTCCACCATGGAACTCGACCCGCTCCGCGACGAAGGAATCGAGTACGCCCTTCGGCTGCTGCAAGCGGGAGTCAGCGTCGAATTGCATTCCTTCCCCGGAACCTTTCACGGGTCGGCACTGGTCGCGACCGCCGCGGTCAGCGAAAGAGGTGCCGTCGAAGCCCTCACTGCGCTCAGGAGAGGGTTGCGTTCGCTCTCGCCGGTCTCGTAGCGTTGCGAGATGCAAGGACTGATGTACCGGCTTGCCGAGCTCGATGCAGACTCGGCAGGCCTGGTACGTGTCATCGATTACTTCGACGCCCTCGTGCGGCACGGCTCCGACACCGCGTCTTTGCTTCGTGCGAGCGCGCAGTTGGCGGACTGCGTCGTGGGTATCGAGATCGTCGAGCGCGGCAGAAGCAAGAAGAATTTGCGCCGTTGCGATCCGCGCGGCCGCTGGTCACCCGATCCTCAGCTCCCACCGAGCATGACCAGAAACATTGCCGTAGACGACGAGGTTCTCGGAACGGTATGGATCGAACGACCCGGGGCCAGCTTGCCACTCGACGAAATGCTCGTCGACCGGATGGCCCTGACCGCAGCGATAATTCTGCAACCGCGACGCCTGCCTACCGAAGCCGAGCACACTCGAAATCTGTTGTTCCCGATGGATGAACTCGCGGTGCTCACCTCCTGCGCCGGTCTCGGTATCGAACCCCAAACCCCAGTCCGTGTAATGGCAACCAAGGCAGTCTCAGGAACGGCCGAAGGTGCTGCACACCTTGTCATTTCGCCAGATTGCACACCTGGCAAAGCCGTTGGGATAGACGCTGACGGCGAGTATCTGAATCTCGTGGCGGGTTCGTTCGCACCGACACCCGAGCTGTCCGTGGCCGCACTGTCGTCATCCGTACGCGCCGGAATATCTTTGACTGCTTCCGCTTCCGAAGTGAATACAATACTCGGCACTGCACGATTCGCTCGCGCACAGGCGTCGGCAACAACACCGATCGTGAACGCCGACGATCTCGGCGCCCTCAACCTCTTGGCGCCGGGACCACACATCGATCACTCGCGAATACCGGATCTGGTTCGTGCCGAAGAGATCGGCGACACCAAACAGGGGTTAGAACTACTCGAAACCTTGAGGTCATACCTGCAGTCCGGAACCTTGAGGGCCGCAGCAGATTCCATGCATCTTCACCACAGCAGCGTCGCGCACCGATTGGCGAAACTGTCCCAGCACGTCGGATTCCACGTCGATTCCATCGAGAACCGAGCACGCGCAACGGCCATGATGCTGGTCCTCGATGGCGGATAGGACCCACCGCGCATCACAGGTACTACGCAGTGGTTGACGATCTTTCGCGTTCAGCGAGCGCAACAAACGGCGCAAGCGCCGGATTCGGATTATCCGGCCGGTAGGTCACTGCCACGTCGAGAGTTGGTTGCTCACCGGCGATCTCACATAGATGGACACCCGGGATGCGGAGCATCCGCGCTCTGCCCTGGGGGATCGGCGCAATACCCACCCCGTCCGAGACGGCATGCAGCACCTGCTCGTCGTCGGCCTCGAATCGAACGATGCTGGGCGCCCCGTTTGGCCAAAGTTGTTCGAGCGTACGCAAATACATCCCCGGGGCGTTGGCCTCCGGCCAGAACACAACGGGGACGTCCACCAGATCTCCGAGTTCGAGCGTCGCTCGACCACCGAACGGATGATCCACGGGAACAGCGACCAGGATAGGTTCGGTATCGAGGACGATCAGGGGAAGTTCTCGATCGTCTTCATCGAGCGGCGGGCGAACAACCGCGATGTCGACGGCTCCGGTTCGGACGAGGTCGACAGTCTGCGCCGAAGTGCCACGATGAACGACAACTTCGACGCCCGGGTAGAGCCTTCGATAGGTGCTGACCAGATCCGCGACTGCGCCGCCCGCCCACGAACGGGTGTACGCGATGCGCAGTTCTCCGTCCACACCGCGCGCGGCCAACCGAATTCGTTCGACCGCCCGGTCCGCACACCCGATCAAAAAGCGCGCCTCTCGTACCGCCACCTTGCCGGCTTCCGTGAAGGTGAACTGCGGACCCCGACGATCCACCAGCGGAACTCCGAGTTCGCGCTCGAGAACCTTGATCTGTTGACTGAGGGCCGATTGCGCGACGTGGACGTTCGCAGCGGCTCGAGTGAAGCCCCCATGATCCGACAGAGCGATCAGATAACGGGCACGCTGCAGGTTCATACGGCGATTATAAGAAAAACAGATGGCGGTGTCACTACTTGGTCTTGGACACGGCATCACCTGAGGTCGGAGGATCGAGTTCACGTTGATCCACCGTCTGTCTCCCGAAAATTGTCACCCGAACGATCACAAGGTTGCACATGAATCCCCGAGCACTCACTGAACCTGCAACAGACGCGAGGCTTCTCGACGCCCTCGCAGAGATCGTCGGCCACACGCATGTCCTTACCGATCCCGAACTGATCGAGGGCTACACACGTGACTGGACGGGACGTTGGATCGGCGACGCGATCGCGGTCATCCGCCCCGGCAACACTTCCGAAGTGTCTGCGGTTCTTCGAGCATGCTTCGACGCGGGGGTTCCCGTCACACCGCAAGGCGGCAACACCGGACTGGTCGGTGGTGGAATCGCCTCGACTGGGTCCGTGGTGCTGAGTACCAGACGTCTGGAGACGATCGAAGCCGTCGACCCCATCGGTCGGACAATCGCAGCCGGCGCCGGCGTGACCGTTGCTCGCGCCGACCTGGCGGCATCGGCACACGGTCTCCGCTTCGGGATCGATTTGGCATCAAAGGAATCCGCGACACTCGGCGGCATCGTCGCAACCAACGCCGGTGGGACGCGCATGGTCCGATACGGAAATACACGCGCACAGATACTCGGTATCGAAGCCGTGCTCGCGGACGGTTCGGTGCTGAGTAGATGGACTCCACTCGTCAAAGACAATGTCGGATACGATATTCCAGGACTTCTCGCCGGCAGCGAGGGAACGCTCGCAGTCATCACCAAGGTCCTGATGAAGCTGGTCACCCCGGCGACCGACACCCAGGTCGTGCTCGCGGGTGTACGCGAAGTCGATCAAGCGCTTCATTTGTGTAATCGCGTGCGTCAGAGCGGATTGACCGTCGAAGCCGCCGAGATCATGACCGACGACGGCATCTCCCTCGTCTGCGCACACACCGATGCCCGTCGCCCGTTCGGCACCCCTTCACCGATGTACACACTCATCGAGGTGTCATCACCGCGCGAAACGGAAGAGTCGCTCCTCGAAGTACTCTCCGACTCTGCCGACCTCATCGAGGACGCGACGGTCGAGCCTGGGCCGGCTCGAAAACTGTGGACTCTGCGGGAAAGCCATACCGAAAGCATCAGCGCGTCGTCGACGACGCCGGTAGTCAAGCTCGACATCTCCGTCCCCTTGTCCGTGATGGGAATGTTCATCGACAACCTCCGAGAAAGCCTGGCACAACGATTCCCCCTCGTGCGGCCAATCCTGTTCGGGCACTTCGCCGACGGAAACATTCATGTGAACCTTCTGGATGCCGAGCCGAGGGTCGCACACGAACTGACCGATACGGTGTTCCGACTCGTCGCCGTCCACCATGGAAGCATCAGCGCCGAGCACGGGATAGGCCGCGCGAAGTCACCGTGGATATCGCTGGGGCGCACTGAAACCGACATCGCCGCAATGCAGTTGATCAAATCGTCCTGGGATCCCCGTGGAATCCTCAATCCTGGAATACTGTTGCCGGAAAAAGTCGGGTAAGCAAAAGGGGTCTCATGCAGGATCTTTACGTCGTCACTCATCCTCATGCCGAACACACAGCGCAGGACGTAGTCGGCGGTTGGCACAATTCGGTTCTCACCCCCGCTGGTCGGCGCGATGCAGGTTTGATCGCCGAAGCGCTGAAACGACGACGCACAGGAACTTCGCGCCCGGTCCGCATCACCTCGTCCGACCTCAATCGTTGCACCGAGACATCCACGATCATCGCCCGGACACTCGATGCTCCGGCGACAACGGATTCACGATTGCGCGAAATCAGCTTCGGCGAAGCCGAAGGACGCCCGAACTCGTGGCTGGCCCAGCGGCAGGTCCCGGCCCCTGACAACAACCGCCTCGATCACCGTGGCCCCGTTGCCGGTGCCGAGACCCGCCGCGACATCGCATCAAGGGTTCACGAATGCGTTCACGAACTGATGGACGATCTCGATCACGATCACATCGTCGTAACCCACGGCTTTGCACACACATTCGTCGTCTCCGCCTGGCTACAGATTCCCGTCGAAGCCGCAGGATTTGCGACCTTCGCGACCACCCCGGGTGCAATCACACATCTCCGACACGACGACTACTGGCGCAACCGAACCCTCGTGCAACTAGCTGATACGACGCACCTGGACTGTGGCACGATGGCCTGATGCGCCATGTCTCCGACGACGAACGCCGTGCTCGCATAGGAGTACGTCATGCGCTGGAGCCAATGTTTCACGTCGATTCGCCGGAAGCTGCCACGCGGGCGATGACGGTACTGCACGCCACCGAGTCAGCGACGGTCTATCTGTCTTGCTGGGCGAGGGTTCGGTCCGTGGACGCCGCCGACGTCGACCGCGCCCTGTACGACCAACGCAGTCTCGTGAAGCAATTGGCAATGCGCCGCACACTCTTCACCTTTCCCCGCGACTTGCTGCCGGCCGCGTGGTCGAGTGCGTCCGCCCGCGTCGCGAACACCGAGCGGGCACGAATGGCCAAGGATGTCGTCAAGGCCGGACTCGCCGTCGACGGCAACGACTGGCTCGATCGCGCACGGACGGAAGTGCTGAAGTTGCTCACCGATAGGCCTGAAGGGCTTTCAGCGGTAGAGATTCGTCAGGCCGTGCCGATGATCGACGTCAAGGTCGAGGGTTCGGCAGGTGAAATCTGGTCGGCACCCAGGGTTCTCACGCATCTCGGGGCGACCGCAGACATCATGCGCGGCACCAACACCGCCCGCTTCCCCGTCTCACGCCCACTGTGGACTCTCACTCGACACTGGCTCGACGACGCCCCCGTCGATCTCGAATCTGCAGACGGCTATCGAGAAATAGTCCGCCGTTGGCTCTACACCTTCGGACCGGGCACGGAAGACGACATCGTCTGGTGGCTGGGCTCGACGAAGACGGTCGTCCGGGCCGCCCTCGCCGAACTCGACGCCGTTGCAGTCTCACTCGACGGAGGCGACACCGGCTGGTTGCTACCCGATGACGTCGCCACGGTGCCTGATCCAGGTCCTTGGGTGGCACTCCTACCGGTGCTCGACCCGACGATCATGGGGTGGAAGAACCGTGACTTCTACCTCGGCCCGCACCGCAACCAACTCTTCGACACCCGCGGTAATGCCGGCACCACCGCATGGGTCGACGGTCGCGTCGTAGGGTGCTGGATCCAAGACGAAACCGGTGTGGTGCACGTTCGATTGCTCGAGACCGTGTCAGCGTCTGCGCGACGTTCTCTCGATGCCGAGGCGGCGCGCCTCACCGCGTGGCTGGGCGGCGTCAGAATCGGCACGGGGTACGTCTCACAGGCGATGAGGCACGACGTTCCCGAACCTCCCGCCGGCACTAGTTCCCGGTGATAGCGTCAGATACCGATTGCCAGATCGTCGATGTCTGCGAGCGTGCCGCCGTTTTCGAGGATGCTCGTGTAGTTCCGAAGTCGGTTCTGATCTATCTCGGTAGTGCTGACCCCTCGCTTCCAGTACCCGAAGACAACTACATCGTCCTTCGCCAGGCCGACTGTCTTGCGGAAATGCGCTCGAATGGCTCGCATCTCGTCCCGTTCCCCGGCACCCCACACCGCGTAGTCTCCTGGGTTTTCGAGTTCGACGGCGTACTCGGCGAGGCCATCTTCGACATGGTGCAGCTCGAGGCCGGGGATCACGGGTAGTTCCGCGAAAGCCTCGGCGTCACCGGTGGCGACCCAGCCGACGCCGGTCAGTCCCTCGGGCCACTGAAGCAGAATCGAATAGAGGGCAGGTATCGCGGTGTCGTCGGCGAAAAGTGCGACGCGGCGACCAGCGATCTCGGGAACGAGGAAGTGCGGGCGAGGACCGGTGAGCGAGAACGTGTCACCCACACGACGGTCGTCGGCCCAGCGCATCATAGGGCTGGTGTGACCGTGCAGCACTACGTCGAAGGTCATCGAACCGCTCGACGCATCGAAGGTGCGCACCGTGTAGACACGAGAGACGTCGTCGTAGTGCGGACCCAGCTGGATGCGAAATGCGACGTTGGGCCGCAACCAATTCGGGTCGTCCGCCGACGAAGTCAACTGGACGGCGATGCGCAAGATGCTCTCGGTCGGCCGTTCGACGCGTTCGACGACGGCAACCACGTCGTTGAGACCGCGGTCGTGGTCTTCTCCGCGTGGCGCCTTTGCCGACGCAGACGTTTCAGTTTCTTCAGGTCGAGATGCGGTAGTCATTGATATCTCCTGATCGGTGGTTCAGTTGTGGACGGGTAGTTGACTGACAGGTCTTCGATCACGCGGAACAACAAGTGGCCGTCCGGTTTCCGGGTCTTCGAGAACCAGCGCCTCGAGGTCGAAGACTTCGCGCAGTAACTCAGGGGTGAAGACGTCCGAGGCACTGCCCTGCATGACAATTTTTCCGGACCGCATGGCAACTACGTGCGTGGCATATCTGGCCGCGAGGTTCAGGTCGTGCAGGACCGCGACCAATGTTCGACCGGACTGGTGGAGTTGGGAACAGAGGTCGAGAACCTCGATCTGGTGTGCGATGTCGAGAAAGGTGGTCGGTTCGTCGAGCAACAACACCGGGGTGCGCTGCGCAAGCGTCATGGCGATCCATACCCGCTGACGTTGTCCCCCACTCAGCTCGTCCACCAATTGGTCTGCTGCATATCGCATTCCGACTTCATTCAGGGCCTCGGAGACAACATGCTCGTCTTCGGGTGACCACTGGCGCAGCATGCTCTGATACGGATATCGGCCGCGGGATACGAGGTCTGCGACACTGATCGCTCCAGGCGAGAGCGGGGACTGTGGCAACAGGGCGATTCGCCGGGCGACTTCTTTGGTTCGATAGGACCGAATATCGTTACCGTCGAGCACAACACGACCCGATCGAGGTGTCAGCATTCTGCCGAGCGCACGCAACAATGTCGACTTGCCGCACCCGTTCGGTCCGACGACGACGGTGAACCCTCCATCGGGGATCTCGAGACTCAACTCGTCCACGATGGTTCGATCGGCGTACCGTAGTTCGATCTTCTCGGCGCGCAGCCGCGATGTTGGGGTGGCAGTAGTCATGAATCTCTTTCGTAGCGAGTTTTTTTCAGGCCTGACGAGCGAGCAGCCAGATCAGATAGGCACCACCGAGCAGACTGGTGACAAGACCGACAGGAGTGCGGAGACCGACCTCGACCGCTTGCGCGATCAAGTCGGCGCCCGCCAGCAGAACTGCGCCTAGCAGGAAGGAAGTCGCGACAAGAACACCGCTGCGCCGTGCCAACCGTCGTGCGATCTGGGGAGCGGCGAGCGCCACAAATGCGATGGGGCCGGTGGCCGCGGTCGCCGCGCCGGTGAGCGCGACCGCAAGCAGAATGCCGGCAAATCGGTATCGCTCCACGGAGATCCCGAGCGAGGACGCTGCGTCGTCGCCCATCTCCATCATGGTGACGCGCCGGGACACCACGACGAGAGCAGGAACGAGAACACCGACGGCGATGGCAACACTGACCGCGTGTGGCCAACCGCGCCCGGTCAGCGAGCCGGCCGTCCACTGCTGCACAACGGTGGCGTCGTCGATATCCGCACGCACCACCAGGAACGACATCACGGCGCTCAGCATCGCGCCCACGCCGATACCGACCAGGACAAGTCGAAGACCGCCGCTGACGCCGTCTTTGCGTGCCAGCGCGTACACCAGAAGCGCCGTCAGCATGCCGCCGAGAACAGCGGCGCCCGCGGTCTGCAGTACCCCGCCTCCGAAGAAGACGATCTGAACCACGGCTGCAGCCGCAGCGCCGGTGGTGAAACCGATGATGTCCGGCGATCCGAGAACATTGCGCGAAAGCGTCTGGAAAACCGCGCCGGCCACACCGAGGCTTCCGCCCACGCCGATCGCCGTGATCAGCCGCGGCAGCCTGCGATTCTGGACGGACCGAACCGCCGCTGGGGCGCCTTCGCCGTGCAGGGCACGCCATACTTCGCCCAAGGACAGATCCAGGGTTCCATACATCAGCGTGGCAAACGAGAGCGCCGCCAATGCCGCACTGATTGTCACGGTTACGAACAGCACTCGCGGAACTATCCGCCACGAGTACGGCCCGATTCGAACCACCCAACCGCGGAACAGCGGTGGAACCGGCTGTGCTGCAATCGCGTTCACAGCGACGCCACCCGCCGCGAGCGCACGAGCGCAACAAACAAGGGGCCACCGAGCACCGCCACGGCGATCCCCGTCTGCAGATCTCCCGGCGCTGTGGCAACGCGACCGAGAACGTCGGCCAAGAGCAGAAATGCCGGGGCGACAACGAGCACGCACGGCAGAAGAAATCGCAGATCCGGCCCGACGACACCGCGCACGATGTGCGGCGCAGCCAGGCCCACGAATCCGAGCGGTCCAGCCGCCGCAGTGGCGGCCCCTGCCAGCAGGATGACTGCGACAGCGGATCCGACCCGTGCGGGTCCGGTGCTGGCACCGAGCCCTTTGGCGACATCCTCGCCGAGCGCGATTGCGTTGAGTGGACGAATCAGCAACAACGACAACACGATACCGACGATGACGAAGGGCAGAACAGTGACGATCACGTCTCCGCCGCGGCCTTGCAACGAACCCACTGCCCAAAATCGGAACTGATTGAATGCGGCCTCGTTACTGATGAGAACCATGCTGGTGAGAGCCGTGATCGCCGTCGCAACAGCGGCACCGGCAAGCGCCATGCGCGCTGGGGTCGCGGCGCTGCGATGCGCCGACCCCAACATGTACACACCTACCGAGGCAACGGCCGCGCCGGCAAGCGCGAACCACAGATAGCCGCCGACCGAAGTCACCCCCAGATAGGCAATCGCAATCACGACTGCTGCTGATGCTCCGGCGTTCACACCGAGTAGTCCCGGATCGGCCAGAGGGTTGCGGGTGATCGACTGCATCAGCGCGCCGGCCAGTCCGAGCGCGGCCCCGACCACAAGCCCGAGAATTGTTCGAGGCAAACGTGATTCGATCACAATCAGGTGCTCGTTGTTACCGGCGTCGTAGGAAAGAACTGCATCGAGGACAGTGGAGACGGGGATGTTGCGTGAGCCGATGACGAGTCCGCCGACGGATGCCAGCACGATTACAACGATGGAGACGAGGACCAACAACCCCGCACGCGCGGCCGTCCCGGACCGCGGTGGCGCTTCGGTCCGGGACTGCTCAGAAACGCCCACGCGGTCATCCACCGAACGTGGACACCAGCGACTCGACCGTCTGCTTTGCACTGAAGTAGTCGAGACGGAAAGCTGCCGTTCCCATCGCGTATACCCGATCACCCTTGACCGCAGGTTGATTCGCAAGGAGCGGGTCGGCCGCGAGTTGCTTCTCCACGTCCTTGGGCCCCATCGAGACGGCAAACAGCGTCTGCGCCCCGTCTAGTGCGGCAGACATGTTTTCGGAGCTGACGATCGCGACGCCGGAGGCACCCCGCTTGTCCGGAGCGACAAACTGCTCGGCGGGCTCGGCATAGGTGAAGCCGAGCGAGGCCAGCAGATTGCCCTGCGGGCTGTCAGCTCGGAACGTCCAGACACCGTCGGCACCCATGTAGACCAGTGCCGTCACCGGCTGCTCGGGAAGTTTGATCTTCGCGGCTTGGGTGGTGACCCAGCTGTCGTATTCGTCGACGGTTTTGGCGGCCTCGCTCTCGAGTCCGGTGACAGTCCCGAGCTGATCAGCGAGCTCCTCCCAGGAGCTGGCGCCGTAGTCGAGAAGAACAGTGGGTGCGATGTCGCTCAGCTGTGAGTAGGCATCGAGTGTCGAGTCGCCGCCGTTAGCGGAGCCGATGATCAGATCGGGCTCGAAGGTCTCGATCGCGTCGAGGTCCAGCTCGAGATTTCGGTAGAGCACCGCGACGCCACGATCAGCCGCCACGCCCGACCACTGGGAGAAAAACCCCTGGTCATCGGTCATTCCCGACGGCGTTGTCGCCGCACTCGCGACCACCGGCGCTCCGATCGCAAGCAGCGTGCCGGTCAACGACGGCGAGGTGGACACGATCCGAGTCGGCTTTGCAGTGATCTCGGTACTGCGGCCGCCGTGATCGACGGTGCGCGGCCAGCCCTCGGTGGCCCCGGAGGTTTCCTGGGTGCCCTCGGTTCCGGTGTCACTACCTGAAGAATTCGAGCAGCCGGCAAGAGCGAGGGCGACGACCGCGGCGAGTACTGCCGCCGTCGGGCGTAGAGATCTGCGCATGAGTATGTGGCTTTCTGAAGATACGAGAGTGCGCCGCTGCGAACGCAGTCGGCAGAGGTAAAGTTAGCCATACTTAAGTCGCAAGGGTTGTCCAGGAGCGCCAACGTGTTACCACTATCGGGAAGGTCGGACGCAATCGACTTGGGGCCGATCCGCGCCTGCCGCACCGAGCCAAGCATCGGCCGCTCACCCCTGTTGTTCTGGGTTCTCGCAGGCAGTGGACGCGTCAGGACCGGATCGACCGTCTACGAGGTGCCGGCAGGCGAGTTGTTGTGGATCCCGGCGGGCGTGCGATATTCGATGGAGACGGACTCGGATTCCGTCGCGTTTCCCATCCTGCTTCCGCCCTCGAACGGCGTCAGCGCCGGGCCGGCTACCGTGACGCGTCTGCGCGTTCCGCCCGGATGGGAAGACAGACTGATCCACGAGTTCGTTCACAACCTGGGCTATCTGCGCGGCGACGCTGCACACCCGTCGTCCTTGTTCGAAATGATTACCCGGGCCGACGACGGGGCCACCTCGCTGCCGCAATTGCCGCAATCACGGGAAGCGTTCGAGATCGCGCACGCCCTGTTGCGAACACCTGGCACCGACGACACCGAGGCACAATTCGCGAAGCGTGCCGGGATCAGCATTCGAACGCTCCAGCGGTACTTCGTGGAAGAAACCGGCCTCACCTTCACGCGCTGGCGGCTACGAGCTCGGATCGCCGCGTCGTTGGAGTACCTGAAGCAGGACCGCGAGATCGGTTGGATTGCAAACGAAGTCGGCTTCGAAACGGGCAGCGGATTCACGCGTGCGTTCCGGTCCCAGATGGGAGAGAGCCCGAGCGACTATCGCCGCCGGGCCCTCTCCGGTCCAACCGATCGCAGCGTGGACACCGACAACGATCAAGCATTGGTCCGCATGCTCGCAGAGCCCAGGCAGCCCGGGGAAACAGCGCCGCCGATACCGGCCAATGCGACGTGGCCGCGCGTCAACGGCGCCCACGTCGCCGTGTGGGTCTACCGAGGCCAAGCCCGGGTGGACGTCGCGGACCGCAGCTGGGAACTGCGCACCGGAGAGGCCATGATTCTTCCTGCAGGCGTCCTCAATACCGTCACGGTTCCGACTGGTTCACTGCTTCTGCCGCTCGGCTTCCGTTCCTCGAACGGGTCGACCGTATCTGCCGACGCCCTCGAGACCGTGCAGTTCTCCCCCGCTGACGAGTTGGCATTGCTGCACACTTTCGTCGCCGCATACACGCCCTTGCGCCCGCGCTGCCACGACAGCGCCACGGCATTCGACATCATCGCCACCGGCCCTCTTGCACAACCGGTTTCGAACACCTCGCCCGCCGATTCGATTGCCACACGACTGGCAGCGACGATCGCCGCCCGCCCGGCCGACCCTCGCACTCTGGACGAGTGGGCGCAAGAGTTCGGTACCGACGCGGCCAGGCTGCGCCGGGAGTTCCGTATCGAAACCGGCACCACGTATCCGCAGTGGCGATCGCTTTCACGGATGACCCAGGCACGCACCCAACTCCAACTCGGGGTTGCACCCGGCACGGTGTCGAGGAACCTGGGTTACGCGCACCTGCCCGCATTCAGCCGAGCGTTTCGCACTGCGCACGGGATCTCACCGCAGCGCTTCCAAGCCCAGTCCGTCGAACGCGCCCTCTGGTTACGTTCTGTGCCGCGCGCCGCGGAGCCGAGCGCTCGGGTTCTTCACACCCACTGAACGAGTTGCCACACGATTCCGTTGGCGTCGACGAACTGGCAGTAACGCTCACCCCACGGTTCCGTCTGCGGTTCGGTGACGACGGAGGCACCTTCAGCAGCGATGCGGGCGAACTCGGCGTCGACATCGTCGACCACGAATGCAATGAGCAAGCCTTGACCGGCCGGACCTGCGACGAAGTCGGGCTTGAACGTCCCGAGCCCGGTGCGCAGGAAGACCACGTTGACCCCGGCATCCGGATGATTCAGGGAAACGAAGCCGTCATCGGCCATGGCCTCGGTGAAACCGAAATGGGTTTTCGCGAAGTCTGCCGATGCGTCGGTGTCGGCGACGTTCAAGGACAGAGCAGTGCTGGTGATTTTCATCGTGGGCCTCCCATGATCGATAAACCTTATGCAGTGCATACAGTATGCACCGTATAAGGTATACCACCGTTGAGGTATTCCCGATTTCTGGAGACGACTGATGGCACGCGAACTGATCGACCTGCTCTGGCGCGATCACCCCCTCGCGCCGAAGGGTGGCACCCGCGGCCCGCGAGCGAAGGTCACCACCTCACAGGCGGTCGACGTCGCGATCTCCGTCGCGAATACCGACGGCCTCGACGCCGTGACGGTCCGCCGATTGGCCGCCGAACTCGGAATCTCGGGCATGGCGGTGTACACCCACGTCGGATCCCGCGACGATCTGCTGGTGCTCATGGTCGACGCCGTACACGGACACAGCCCACTCCTGCCGTACGGGAACATGACCTGGCGCCAACGTGTGCGTCGGGTCGCCGAGGAAGAACTTGCCCTCTATACGGAGCATTGGTGGCTCCTGGACATCTCCGATCAGCGCTCCGCGTTGGGTCCGGGAACTATCGCGAAGTACGACCACGAACTTCACGCCTTCGACGGCACGGGACTGAGCGACATCGACCGGGACTCCGCCCTGACATTTGTCGCCGACTTCGCCCGATCCTCGGCGCAAGCGCGGCGCCCTGACCCCCGAGCAGCCGACATGGCCGAGGTGTGGTCGTCCTGGAACCAGCGTCTGGCTGCTTATCTCGGCGACGACTTCCCGCTGGCGCAGCGAGTCGGAGGGGCGGCCGGCGAGGCCAAGAACTCCCCGTACAGCCCCGAGGCGGCCTGGGAGTTCGGGCTGGACCGGGTACTGGACGCCCTGGA
This sequence comes from Rhodococcus sp. MH15, assembly GCF_019266045.1. Taxonomy (NCBI): domain Bacteria; kingdom Bacillati; phylum Actinomycetota; class Actinomycetes; order Mycobacteriales; family Nocardiaceae; genus Rhodococcus; species Rhodococcus sp. MH15. The sequence continues at coordinate 12,766 of NZ_LPNP01000080.1, read as the reverse complement.
CGGCCTCATTCACATCGAATGACATTCCTGCAATTCGTGGGAGACAATGTGTCCGTGCAGCGTTTCGGTTGGTCTCGACGGTCCGACGGCGACCCTTCGGTGTTCGAACCGCGAGAGCTGTTGCACGCCTACGAGAATCGATCGACTCGAGAGGTACGAGATTCCGGCGAGCTTCTCATCGAGATTCCGCTGAGCGACGCGAGCATCGTCGAGATCACCGTTCTTGATGCCTCTGCGGGCTGGATCGACTCCCGCGTGCGAGGACTCTGCAGTTCCCTGGACAAGATCGACCGCCGGGCTCAACGCGTACTTCGAGGGGGATTCAGCATCGGCTGGATCGAACTCGAATCGGAGCGCCACGGCGTCATCGACTACTGGGAAAACGGGGTCAACAACGAATACCCCATCTCCATCGTGTGGAATGGAAACTCCTGGGAAGAAGCGGCAACCACCTAGCCTCGAAATCAGCGGAATACATCCGCGAAGACGGGGTAGACGAGTACATACCAGCGGCACATCGACTCAACTCCAGGCGTGGTGGACAATGTTTCTCAGCGACCAGTCAATTCGTCACCACACCCGCCGTTTCGGAGCAGCTCTGTCGCCTTCACACAAGTGGCCTCCGCCCACCGAAACACAGCGCATCGCACGCTGGAGTGAGCGGTCTGAGATGCTCGGCGCGCTGTCGGTACTCCTGTTCTGGGCTTTCGGCTTCGGCATCCTGCTGGGCGTCGGCGCGATCACAACAGGAATCTTCGCGCTCCGACGTCACCCGAAGAAGTCTGGCGGGCATCTGCTCTCGAATGCCCGCCAGCTGCCATGGGATGCAATAGTCGGCCTCTTCACCGGATTCATCGGTCTGGCACTGAGCGGCTGGTTCTTCGTCGTGGTCCTTCCCAACATGTAGCCCTCTGCTAGCCGAGTCCGTTCGCGGAGGTGGCCAGCGCTCGGAGTTCACGTCGGAGGATCTTGCCGGTAGTGGTGAGCGGCAAGCTGTCGATGAACGTGATCTCCCTCGGGTACTGGTAGAAAGCAAGGCGACTTTTCACGTGGGTCTGCAACTCCTGGCGGAGCTCCTCCGAGGAGTTCGACCCCTCGGACAGTACGACAAAAGCGTGAACCGCTTCGCCGCGCAACGGATCCGGAACACCGATGACACCTGCCATGGCTACCTCGTCGTGCGAGAGCAGGCACTCTTCGATCTCTCCGGGGCCGATTCGGTACCCCGCGGACGAAATGACGTCATCGGCACGTCCCTGGTACCAGAAGTTCCCGGCGTCATCAGTCCGACCCAGATCACCGGTGTGAATCCAACCGTCGTACACCTTTTCATCGGTCTTCGACGGCTGGTTCCAATATCCGAGGAACTGTCCGGGGTTGCCTGCCTTCACACAGATCTCGCCTACCTCACCAATCTCGACCGGCTCGCCGAGTGGATCGAGGAGGGTGACTTCGAAGCCGGGGAAGGCGCGGCCCATCGAACCGCTGGCGGGACTCCACTTCGACCACGACGTGCCGATGGTCAGATTCATTTCCGTCTGCCCGTAGAACTCGTTGACAGCTACGCCGAGAGTGCTCGCAACCCAGGCTTGCAGCGCGTCACCGAGTGCCTCACCACCGGTTCCCAATGCCCGCAGCTGAATACCACGCGCAGCAGTCTTGTCGACGCCGATGCTTCGCATCTGCTTGAGGGCAGTGGGAGGAATGAAGGCGCCCGTCACCTTGTGACGGCTCAGAATCTCGACCGCACGCGAAGGCGTGAATTTGTCGGGCGTCGCAACTACGGGGCACCCCAACGCAAGTGCGGGGAACAGTACGTCGAACAAACCACCGATCCAGGCCCAGTCTGCCGGCGTCCAGAAGACGTCTCCCAGCTGCGGAGCATTGTCGAACGCCGTCCGCATACCGGGCATGTGCGCCAGGAGAATTCGGTGCCCGTGGAGCGCGCCTTTCGGATTCCCGGTCGTCCCTGAGGTGTAGATGATGATGGCATGTGAATCGGGGCCCGTGGCTACCAGTTCACTACTTTCTGCGGCATCGTCGACGAGGCTGTGGAAATCGAGGATTTGCACGGGCGTCGAATCGGAGAGCCGATCGAGCCTTCCGACCACGATTACGGCTTCGAGACCCGGTATCTCACCGATTCCGTCGGCAACTCTTTCATAGCAGTCCTTCTCGACCACAAGAACTTTCGCGCCGGAGTCACGCATCCGATGTACTAACGCATCCGATCCGAACTTGACCGAAAGTGGAACGGTGACCATTCCGGATCGGAAGGCGCCCAGATGTGTCGCCAGAACCTCGATTCCCTGTGGGACCATCACACCGACGCGATCGCCTGAGACCAGGCCGAGATCCGCGAGCACGGTCGCGAACTTTCGGCTCATCGTGGCGACTTCACCGAATGTGTACCGCGCCCAGTGCCCACCGGTGTCTACGACGAGGGCCAGATCATCGGGATTCTGTACATCGACACATGCGTGCGCAATGTTGAAGTGCTCTGGCACAGCCCATTCGAAGTGTTCTGCTTCGAGGTCCTGCCACCATGACATATGCCGCCGAGAACTCACCGAGCACCCACTTCGAGGTCGAGGGAATGGGTCTCGCCTACCAGGAATGAGAATTCGCCGGAGAAGACAAGGTCTCCGTCTTGGTTGACCAGTGAGCCTTTCGACGTCACGATCGCGGTCTCACCGTCCGAGCGAGGGCGCACCGACAGCACTTCCGACACCGCATGCACCGAGTCGCCGAGGTAAGTCGGCCGGTGGAATCTGACCTGATCGAGCCCGTAGAAGCACTGCAGGTAACGGGGGTCCAACTCCACCAGACCGAGCAAGGTGGACAACATGAGGGCACCGTGGGCGATCTGGCGACCGAAGCGCGTCTGCTGCGCGTAGTCGGGGTCGAGGTGAAGAGGATGGCGGTCCCAGGTGAGGTCGGCGAAACTTCGCACATAGTCTTCGGTGACGACCCGCGGGTCCGTCACCGCAATGTCTCCGACAGAGATCTCTTCGAAACTCTTTGTGATCATTGAAGTTTCCTCTATTAGTTGACAACCGTGGAGCGTTGATCGACCGGCGGCAGATACGCCCCGTTGTCATCGATGTACATGTCGCGACTTCCTTCGTCGAGGTCGGTGTCACGGACGAAGTAGACGCTGATCAGCGAAATAACCGACAGGGCAGCGATATACACAGCGACCGCAAACGATCCGCCGGTTGCGCGAACCAACATGGCGGCAACCATCGGCGCGATTGCGCCACCCAAGAGCACCCCGATCTGAAAAGCGATGGACGCTGCGCTGTACCGCACCCGTGCGTCGAACAGTTCCGCGATGAACGTCGCCTGCGGCCCGTACGAGATGCTGAGCATGAATGCGCCGACTGCCAATGCGCCGGTGGTGATCCAGAAGTTGCCGGTATCTATCGCGGCGAATGCAACGAAGACCCACACTCCCATGCCGGTGATGCCGACCATCAGGATCCGGCGTCGGCCGAATCTTTCGGACAGTTGACCGAAGATCGGAATGAAGATGACTGCAACGAGCGCGGACACCATGACCGCTCCGAGCATGAGGTTTCCGGACAGCAGATCGAACTGATCGGCGTAGGTCAGGCTGTAGGTGTTGAGGATGTAGAAGTAAGCGCCCGTGCTGATCATCGAACCTGCGGCAAGAATGATTTGACGAGGGTAGTTCTTGAACGCGTCGACCATCGGAATCTTGACCGCAGTGTTCTGCTGCTTCACGCGAGCGAATGCGGGAGTCTCTTCCAACGCGGTGCGAATGTAAAGCCCAACGGCGACCAACGCGATACTCAGCAGGAAGGGAATTCTCCACCCCCACACCAGGAATTGGTCCCCGGTGAGCGCCTTGGTGCCGAACATGACGGCCGTCGCCAGCAGAAGGCCAGCAGGCACACCGACCTGCGGCATACTGCCGTAGAAGCCGCGGCGGTTCTTGGGTGCGTATTCCACAGCAGTCAGAACTGCACCGCCCCACTCACCCCCGACGCCGAAGCCCTGAATCAGTCTCAGCAATACGAGAAGAATCGGGGCCCACACACCGATCTGGGCGGAGGTCGGAAGGACGCCGACCAGGAACGTCGCTGCTCCCATCAAGAGAAGTGCGAGCACCAAGACCTTCTTGCGTCCGATGCGGTCGCCGAAGTGGCCCATCACAACACCGCCGAGTGGCCGCGCCAGGAAGCCGACCGCGAAGGTGGCGAAGGAAAGGATTGTCGCCAGCGCGGGGTCTGCGTCCGAAAAGAACAGCGGCGCAAAGACCAACGCGGCGGAGGCGCCGTAGATCTGAAAGTCGTACCACTCGATCGTGGTGCCGACCAGAACCGATCCGGCCACACGCCGCAGGGCAGGCCTGTCGACAGTTGCGGGAGATGGGGGATTCGCGTCGTTCATGTCATTGCTCCTTGTATGGAGTGCCCTGTTAGCTCTCGCACCGAGAGGGAGGCTCGACAAGGAGACTATGCAGTGATCCAGGGCACAGTCAAGCTTTTTTCAATCGATCGATTGATTAGTTGAGATGCAATTTGCCAGTACACAAACAGCTATCAATCGACTGATTGACAGCCGGTCGATTTCGGCGGCGATGCTAGCATGATTGGGCAACCAACCGAAATGAGGATCATGGACCTGGGGCGCGTTCAACGGGCGGCAGTCACGCTGTTCGCGACGAAAGGATTCGCCGCCACCGGCATTCGTGAGCTCGGAGCCGAAGCCGGCATCAACTCGGCAACGCTCTACCACTACGTCGGCAGCAAAGAGTCACTGTTGGCCTCGATCATTCGGTCCTGCCTCGACGAGCTGACGCAGTCGGGAGAGCGGGCAATGCGCCGAAGCGCCGATCCCGTAGTCCAGCTCGCCGGCCTGGTGTCGTCACACGTCGGCATTACCGCCGTCAACCAACTGACTGCCCGCGTCGCCGAGTACGAGATGCGCGGGTTGACCGGAGACAACCGCATCGAGTTGCAGACCCTGCGCGACGAGTACGAGCAACTTTTCGGACAGATCCTCGAACGCGGACAACGCGTGGGCGCCTTCGACATCGAAGATCTGGCATTGAGCCGACTCGCGATACTCGAGATGTGTACCGGGGTCGCGCATTGGTACCGGCCCGGTGGGCGTCTCGAGTTGGAAGATGTCCAGCGATTCTTCGTCAGCACCACGTGCAAGCTTCTGTCGGTTCCGTCCGACGAACTGCACGGTGTGGAGTTCATTCACGACGTCCGAAAGCTGGACAGCGAGCCCGAGACTCAGTCCTCCGAGATCTGGGGAACCACTGCACAGAGCGAATTCGCGCGACAGTCCGAGCTTTAACCGCCCCTCGAAACTCCCGGCTCTGGTACGAACTGAACATGCAACTACCCGCGGACAGTCATGTTCACAGCGAGTGGTCGTGGGACACCGGCGGACCGCTGTCGCACGCATCCGGACGAATGCAACAGACTTGCGCGCGTGCCGAAGCAATCGGATTGCCGGCGTTGGTGTTCACCGAGCATCTCGACTTCGATGCTCGGTGGCGCACAACCGCCGCAGATCTGATGCCCCATCAACATCACCTGCTGAGCACCGACGGCTATGTCCGCGCACCGATCCTCGACGTCGACGGCTATCTCGACAGCATCGAACGATGCCGACACCGTTTTCCTGAATTGCGGATACTCACCGGCGTCGAGTTCGGACAACCGCACCTGCACGAAGCGCAGGCGTCGCACCTCCTTGATCTCGGTGTCATCGACCGGGTATTGGGTTCCTTGCACACGCTCGAAGTCGGCGACGATCGGAGTGAACCGAACACTCTGTTTCGAAAGTGGAGTGCCGACGAAGTCATGTGGGCATACCTCGATGAGATCCCGCGTATGGTGGCTGGCTCTCGGACCTTCGAGGTGTTCGCCCATATCGACTACGCGGTGCGTGCATGGCCGATCGAAAGTGCCGGACCTTTCGATCCCCGTCGATTCGAAGAGGGATTCCGAAATGCGATGCGCGCCATCGCCGACAGCGACCGGATCCTCGAGATGAACACCCGTCGGCTGTTGCCCTGGATACCCCAATGGTGGGGCGAAGAGGGAGGTAAAGCGGTGACATTCGGCAGCGATGCACATGTGCCCGAAGCTCTGGCAGCCAATTTTCCGGAAGCGACCGCGATGCTCGCGCACTACGGATTCCGTCCGGGTCAACGTCCCGAAGAGTATTGGACCCGCTGATCCGCCTGATTCCCAGACCGATATTTCCGTGAACTCGGGTTGTCGGAGACGGATCAACCCGCAATAGTCGATGTATGGATCGGTACAAAATCACGATGCCCGACGGCTCTTCGACCGAGGAACCTTTCAATTCCGACAAGGAAGCAATCACTTGCGCAGTGGATGCGAACCGAGGAGTCAGCAAGAACCTCGTAGTCGAAAAATACACGGCCGACGGTCATCTGGTTCCAACCGCGCAGGCGCCTGCGAAACACACAGGTCGTCACAAGAAGAACCGTTCGAAGAGTTGAAAACTCGACTAGTTCACAACTCTCGAACTCGGCGTGTGGCGACCGGATGCGTGACGCAGAAGTAGTTGGATCGCGTGCTCGACAGTTGCACCGAGGACAGCTTCGGGGTCGCCCGAGAAAACCTGCTTCTCCGTTTCGGCGGTCCCATGGTCGACGACTCCGAACCACACAGTTCCGGGTCGAACGTTCTCCTGGGTATCAGGGCCGGCTTCACCGGTGACGGCCAGCGCCAGCGACGCACCCATCAGAGTGGCGGTGCTGTGCGCCATGACCCTGGCTGCCTCTTCGCAGACCACTGGCCCGTCCGGAACATGAAGTACGGAATGTTTCACCTCGCGGGTGTACGCGACGATCCCACCACAAAACCACGATCCGGCGTCCGGCGCCTTTCCCAGATGTGCGGCGATGTTCCCGGCAGTCAACGATTCCGCCGTCGCCACCGACAGACCGTGTTCCTCTACTGCCGCAGCCAATTGCCTGCACATATCGTCGAGATCCTTGTCCGACGGAAGCTCGGGTCGTGGATCGCCATTCATATGTTCCTCCTCCTGCAGTCCGATCGGTGACTTCGACAAGACATTGAAAGTTCTCGAATGCCCATTCCAACCGTGCCTTACAGCTCACTGCCCCCTTGCGAACTGCACCCTTCGAAAGTGCGTCGAGCGCACTCCTCGATCACATCAGCTACACGTGACCGACGCGTGAGTTCACGGCGCTGCACGATCGCCCCGTTTCCGTTACTGAACACCTTGTCCAAGGAGGCCGTGACCTGCTCGAATTCTCCGAATGCAGTCAACGCAGGTTCGACGTGATCCACCAATTGCCGAACCGCCTGGTGTGCAGTCAGCAAGCGCACGGATTCCACGTCCAGCGACCTCCCGTCGAGTCCGTCACGCGCCGCCCGCCAGCAAGCCGCGCGGAGTAGCTCGTGATCGACAGCAGGCGCTGCTTCACCTTTCGTGATCGCGGCGGATGCGGTACCGACGAGTGCCTGCACCAGTGTGGCCAGAGTCATCGTCTCCTCCACGGTGGCGGGCACGTCGCTGATCCGAATCTCCACGGTGGGAAGGTGATCCGACATGCGCACATCCCAATAGACCATGTGTGGATCGAGAATGACCCCTGTCTCCAGCATTGCTGCAACAGCATCTTCGTAGTGCGCCACGGACTCGAAGTAGGGCGGCGGACCCGAACTGGGCCATCGGCCGAACAGAACGTAACGCCAACTCGCATAACCGGTATCGCGACCGGCGCTGATCGGAGAGTTCGCCGTCAGTGCCAACAAGGTCGGTAACCATGGGCGCAGATGGTTGATGATCTGGACCGATCGTTCTCGATCTTCCACACCGACATGAATGTGGCAACCACACATCACACCTTCGGTGATCGCTCTGAATTGACCGGCCATTCGCTGGTATCGCGACGTTTGAGTGATCTCGTCTACCGGCGGATCGTAGAACGGCGTCCCGACTGCGATGAGTTGACAACCCACACGGGCAGCGGCGTCGGCGGTGACGGCACGCGACTCACAGAGTTGATCACGAAGATCACGAATATGGTTTCCGATCGACGTAGACGTCTCCACCTGACAGCGCGTGAGTTCGAGTTGCAGCGAGATACCGAGTTCCCGCCCGGCGGCAGCAACCTCGGAGTTGCGCAGAGTGGGATGTCCAGTCTGCGGATCGCAGAGCAAGAACTCCTCTTCGACACCGAGAGTCGGTGTACCTACCGAGAATATGTCGGGAGTCGGCTTCGCGTTCATAGGGCTTCCTCGCACCGGTTTTCATCCACATCCGATACTTCGAGCGTACGACCTTCTACCCCTTTCGGCACTACTCCGACCGTTTCATCCAGTCACCGATCGGGTAGTTGCCCTGTGAACCGACGACGAGCGAAGAATCGCAAGTCGTCATGAGCTCAGGATGGAGTGTGCCGTGACAAACGCGAGCGAAAGTTCACCGGTAGATGACGAACACACAAATCGATCGCACGTAGGGGAGGCAATCAGCGACGGTCGCAACTATCCCGGATACCTGCTGATCGGACTGGGCCTGGCAACACTCGGATTGACCTTGGTGGCAGCAGGTTACGGATTTCGTGGTTGGGCAGTCATTGCCGGCGTCGTGTGCGTGGTGTCCTTCATCGTCGGAACACTGGCCATCTTGATGGAACACCGACGGGTCAAACGACTGGAAGGTCAGGAACTCTTCGATCAAGAAGGGCACTGAACCGACCGCTCGAGTCGTATTCTGCACAAGCAGAATACGACTCGAGCAGAACACAGCTCAGTGAGTGCGGAGTTGCTCGATCAGCTCACCCTTGTTCAGCTTCGAATAGCCGTGCAGATCGAGTTCCTTGGCACGTTTCTTCAGCTCGTCGACTGTCCACTCCTCGTACGGCGAGGATTGTCCGCCGGACTTGGCGACATTCGACCGCCCTCGATTGGCGGCCGCATTGGAGATTCGGGCCGCCTTCTCCTTGGAATCGCCCTTCTCGCGTAGCTCTTCGTAGAGTTCTTGATCCTTGAGTTGAGGTTGTGAGTCCTTGCGAGCCACTGTTTCGTCCCTTCACTCGTCTTCACTCCGACGGTGTGGCCGAACTGGCAATTCGGCCACACCGCAGGTTCGAACGTACGTCGGCACTCAGGATGTAGGCGGCACCTCGAAACGCCCCCACACGCGGTGCGTCTTCAGAAGCTGAGCCAGCGAGGCGAGCGCTCCTTCCGCGTCTGCATCGACGACGACTCCCAATGCAGACTCGTCGATACCGGCCGCAGCCAGCGCACTCATGCTCTCTCCCCAACCACCAATCGCCTTGCTGTGACGATACATTTCGTTCAGCAGAGTCTCCACCCGTGGATCCAACTTGCCCTCGCCGATCCGAGAAACGTCGCCGCTCAGCAGGATTGCATCGAATTCGATCGAACGAGCTGTGAGGTAGGTTCGCTGCACCGTCACCGCGTCGTCACCGTCCCCGATGGTTCCGCCGTGCGGGCCGAGGATCAGCGGCACCATGCCGGCGTCGAAGATCTTGTCTCGAACGGCGACAACCGTTTCGAGATCGGAGTTCTCATCGACCAGTAGTGCGATGATCCTTCCGTCTACCGGCCATTCCGCACCAACCTGGGACAGTGCAGGGCTGAGCTCCGGATCACTCAACGGCTCGGTCGGTTCGGGAACCGGAAGGCCAAGCCCCCCTGCGACGATCGACACGAGACCCGCGTCGATATTTGCCAAGATGCCCAGATTCCGGGTCTTGATGTTCTCCTCGTAGCACTTACCCAATTCGAAGGTATACGCCTGCGCGACGTGCTCCTGTTCGACAGGGGAGAGACTGCGATAGAAGAGTCGAGCTTGCGAGAAGTGATCGTCGAACGATGCCGGCGCCTGCCTCACCTTTCGCCCTGAAACTTCTTCGGGCACCTCGATATAGGCCGCGCTCTCCGCCGAGGCCAAGAACGGGCACCCACCGTCCAACGAATTGGGATGGTACGGCGCAACTCCGGTATGTACACCGTCCTGATGAAAGCCGTCGCGAAGCATGTCGTTGACAGGCGCGTGAGGACGGTTGATCGGGATCTGATCGAAATTGGGGCCACCGAGTCGCGTGATCTGGGTGTCGAGGTACGAGAACAAACGTGCCTGCAGGAGACGATCGTTGGTGATGTCGACACCCGGAACCAAGTGGCCCGGATGGAATGCAACCTGCTCGGTCTCGGCGAAGAAGTTCGTCGGATTGGCGTCGAGTGTCATCGTTCCGATGACCTGAACCGGCGCGAGTTCTTCGGGCACGATCTTGGTGGGATCCAATAGATCTATGCCTTCGAACATTTCGTCTTCGGTATCAGGGAACACCTGCACGCCCAGATCCCAGGACGGATACGCACCCGCCTCGATGGCGTCGGCAAGATCGCGTCGATGGAAATCCGGATCCACACCGCCGGCGATCTGCGCTTCCTCCCACACGAGTGAATGCACTCCGGCGGCCGGCTTCCAGTGGAATTTCACCAGATTCGTCTCGCCGTCGGCATTCACGAGCCTGAACGTGTGAATACCGAAGCCCTCCATCATGCGATAGGAGCGCGGGATGCCGCGATCGGACATGTTCCACAATGTGTGCGCCGTGGCCTCGGTGTGCAGCGACACGAAATCCCAGAATGTGTCGTGCGCGCTCTGCGCCTGCGGGATCTCGCGGTCCGGGTGGGGCTTCGCGGCATGGATGATGTCCGGGAATTTGATGCCGTCCTGGATGAAGAACACCGGGATGTTGTTGCCCACCAGGTCGAAGACACCTTCGTCGGTGTAGAACTTGGTGGCGAAACCGCGTGTGTCGCGTACGGTGTCCGCCGAACCTCGTGAACCCAGCACCGTCGAGAACCGCACGAACACCGGGGTTCGAGCACCGGAAGCGAACACCGATGCTTTACAGATGTTTTCGGCCGCGCCATTCGCCAGGAACGTTCCGTGTGCGGCCGCCCCGCGGGCGTGGACGACGCGCTCCGGAATTCGCTCGTGATCGAAGTGTGTGATCTTCTCACGCAGGTGGTGGTCTTGAAGAAGAGTCGGGCCACGCTCGCCGGCAGTGAGTGAGTGGTCGGTCTCGTAGAGACGTGTACCGGTTGCGGTGGTGAGGTACTCCCCCCGCTGGCCGCGACCGTTTCCCTTCACCTTCTCCTCGGCACCCGCGACGGTGCGCACCTCCGGCTGCCGCTGGTCATCCTTGGGCGGCAACGGCTGTCGAGGCTTGACCGGCTCTTTCAGGTCCGGCGCTTTCGGGGCCGGTGCACCTGGGACGGACTGAGATGAAGGCATCGAACAGCTCCTCTTGATCGTCATGCTGGGCGCAAGAATCTTGTTACGCCTTATGTAAGTAGAGATTTCAAACTGAACGCGGAGCCACGACTCACCCCCGGCTGGGATCAATCCCAGGCCGAGGGTGACGAGTGCGTCAGGGCTATTGCTCGGACTTCTGTCGCGCTTCGTCCGCGGCCGCTTCTGCGCGAGCCTTCTCGGCTTCTGCCTCTTTCTTCGCGACTTCTCGCTGGCTTTCGGCCTTGTCCTGCTGGGCGCGGCCCTCTCGGGTCAAACTGTCGTTTCCGGAAACCGCACCCACGGCTTCCTTGGCCTTACCCTTGACGTCCTCTACGACGCCTTTGATTCCCTCGCTGGGACCGCTCTTGTCATCTGGCACGTTGACCCTCCAATACGTTTCGGATTGTTGCTCAGGGATCCCACACAGGTAGGAATCCCCCACAAAAGGCCCTACCCCGTCGAAATTCGCATAAACATCCGTGCACCGACACGCCGCAACGCGTACAAGAAGCGGCCACCGAGGGGAGTGCCGTTCACTCTCGTGTGTTATTCAGTGCTCATGAGCCAGTTACAGACCGATCCCCCGTGGGCGGAACGCTGTCCACGATTCGCGCGCTTGCGCCCAACCTGGCTCCGAGCGAGCGATGCGTCTCGAACATCTCAAATAGCAAACAGCATTCTCAGAAACTGTTTACCGGGCACAGGAATTGGCGGGACTCGTTCCAGAAGGGGAAGAGGTCAGTGGTGGTGGCCGTGGGGTGGTCGATCTCGGCGAGAGTGTAGAAATCGAGAATCGTCCGCCCGGCGGTTGCGCTGACCTCGCATGCCTGCAAGCTCAGTTTCGCCTCCGCCACGAAGCCGATACTGCGGGCGAAAGGTCCGAGGGTCCCGGCATTGACAAAACCCTCGAGGTTTTGTCCCCACTGGTTGTAGTCCGACTGCAAAGCAAAGCTGCATGTTTCACCGAACAACTCGGTGCAGGTTGTCGGCTTCCCACCGATCGTGTGAACCGTATCGGCGAGCTCGTGCGAAGTACCTTCGCGCGGTGATCCGGAAAGGAGAAGCAAGACGGCGACGGCCAAGGCAACCACCAGAAGGATGCTCGCGGCCGTTGCCAGTATCGCCTTCACAATCCCTCGATCCACGTAAGTTCATGAGGGGAACCGTTTTTGGAACACCGGTCACTGGATTTGTACCCGTGACACTCGGGGTCCAAACATCGACCAGGCTGGGAGCCGTGCATCAGGCTGGGGGGTCGCGAGAGGATCTGTGGGAAAAAGCCGAGGGAGGATCGACACTCCCTTCCACTATCAATGTGAATCGCCCTGGGTTCGGTGGAGACTTCTGGCCTTGGAAACGAGGATGGAAGCATGCCGAATGAACGGGTGTCAGGGAGGCCGACGATGCGGCGGTATTCGCCGGAGGAGAAGGCCGGTGCGGT
>NZ_LPNP01000079.1:0-103920 GCF_019266045.1 Rhodococcus sp. MH15 | reverse complement strand
CCGGAAGCTAAGCCCTTCAGCGCCGATGGTACTGCACTCGACAGGGTGTGGGAGAGTAGGACACCGCCGAACACACATTAGAGAAGCCCCCCAACCAGTACTGGTTGGGGGGCTTTCTCGTACCCGAAACACCCCCACCATCACCCGAAAGTACCTTCGCCGGCCCCCGACTTCGAGCGAACGGCACTGTCGTCGCCTCAGATCGACCGAACGTACCGTTCACACCATCAGGGGCGGGCACGCCGCCGGCACCCCGGCATGGAGTGAACGGCACTCTCACTCTCCTCAACGAGGGGAACGGTACGTTCACTCCATCAGGGCAGGAATTGGGCCAGGAAGATGCCGTCGCCGACGCACGTAGCGACTTGTTAGCCAAGGTATAGATTGTGAACCGTCTCATAAGTCCGAAGTACTCTCCGATTTTGTGCCTTCGTCCCTAGCGCTTTGGCCTAGGCTGAGTCTCATGGTGGGGTTGAGCAGCTCGAGGGTGTCGCATTTGCGACTCGTTCCGACGGAACCTGAAGAACTGCAAAGGTTTGTACTAGAAGCTGGCGGAGGGCGTGGGGGCATTCAGATTGCGCGATCGTTGCGTTCGAAGAGGCGCGCGGTACCGGCGCAATACGCGATACGTATCAGTGTCGACAATGTTTCCACTCAGATCTGGCGACGAATCCTCGTCGCGTCGGATCTGAATCTGGATGACCTGCATTCGGTGGTTCAACGGGCAATGGGGTGGAGTGACCGTCAATCGCACGCGTGGTCCAAGTCCGGCAGCCGATTTCCCGGCGAGGTCGAAGAGTACGTAGCTTCCGGGAGCAACGCCGAGCAGCGTCGGGCCGGCCGAGCGGCGATCGTAGAGTCCGCGGTACGCCTGGACGAGGTCATGGTCTCGCCTGGCGATGAAATCAGTTATCGCTACGGACGCTTCGGGAACTGGCGCCACACGCTGACACTTGAATCTTCCGAAGTACTGCCCGAAGGGTTCCAAGTTGTGTGTGCCGCGGGTCGCGGTGCTTGTCCGCCGGAGGAATGTGTCGGACCTGACGAGTACGAGCAACTCCTCGGTGTTCTCGCTTCGGAGAAGCTGCGCTCCCATGAATGGACCCTCGAATGGCCACAAACTGATTTCGAGCCGACACGATTCGAGATCGCTGAGGTCAATAATCGACTGCATAGTCCTAGACCGGACGAGATCGCTGCGTCGTACGACATTGCAAAGCTCGTCGAATGCCTGGGACCCTCGCGAGTCCCGGAACTGCACGCGGTCCTCGCCCGAGCAGGCATTGACGATCAGTCGGCAATCGGGGAGTTGGTCCACGTCGAGGCGGGCCAACGCATTCAAGCGGTTCTGGCTCTGATCGGTGTCGAAGGGATCGGTGCCGATGATTTCTTCACGACGGTCGACGCGATGCTCGACGAACCTGAACTGGGACCTGTAAACCTTCCACAAGGGCGATCACTCTTCGCAGTGCTCAAGAAGTTCGGCCTGGTGCGAAAGCACAAAGGGCAGATTGTTCTGACGAAGCGGGGACAGTCGGCAGAGCGGGACGCGTCAATGACGTGGTCGGTGATCGTCGAGGGAGTTCCGGTTGCGCCCGGCGGCTCGCAGAGAGCGGTGGAACTCCTTGTCCTCCTTGCTGTAGCCGCCGGCATGTCGCCGGCGGATCGTCATCGTTTCGTCGCGGGAGCGCTGGAGCCGATTCGGTCGTCGAGCATCCTGATGGCTGGGGCTCAGACTCCCAGACGTGACACGTCAGGGAGCACCGTAGAGGTGCTCGGATTGATCGGCGCTACGGGGTACGAGCTGGGGAAGTTCGGCAGCAAAGCGGACTCGCCCTGGGCTGTTCACCTCGCGAGGGCGATCCTGCGGCGTTAACTCGCGCGTCGACGCAGACAACCGAAACGGGGTTCGATCCGGCAATGCCGAATCGAACCCCGTTTCGTGTACCGATAGAGATCAGATGTTCACGCCGTAGTCGCGGGCGATTCCGGCGAGTCCGGATGCGTATCCCTGTCCGACTGCACGGAACTTCCATTCGCCATTGTGGCGGTAGAGCTCACCGAAAAGCATGGCTGTCTCGGTGGATGCATCTTCGGAGAGGTCGTAGCGTGCCAGTTCGGAGCCGTTCGACAGATCTACGACGCGGATGTAGGCGTTGGTGACCTGTCCGAAGGACTGGAGTCGCGCATCGGCGTCGTGAATCGAGACGGGGAAGAAGATGTTGGTGACGTTGGGCGGTACAGCCGGGAGGTCGACGTTGATGACCTCGTCGTCGCCGTCACCTTCACCGGTGAGGTTGTCGCCGGTGTGCTCGATGGATCCGTCGGGCGAGCGAAGGTTGTTGTAGAAGACGAAGTGAAGGTCGGAAAGGACCTTGCGTTCCGGGCCGGTGACCAACGCGCTGGCGTCGAGGTCGAAGTCGGCACCACTGGTGCTGCGTGCATCCCAGCCGAGACCGACTGCGACCTTGGTCAGATTGGGTGCGGCCTTCGACAGAGATACGTTGCCGCCCTTGGCAAGTGTGACGCCCATTCAGGTTCCTCTCGTTCGAACGAAGTGGATTTCTTCGTTCGGGAGTTCTGTGTTGTCCGTTCGCGACTCACATTACCGTGAGCGGGTAGGTGCGGTTCGACCGAATAGGCACCTCACTCGAACAGCGCGCGAAGATCGTCGGCGTCGAGTCCGGTGCCCAGTGTGCCTTCGGCGTCCATGACATTCGAGAACAATGCCGACTTCTTGGCTTTGAGTGCCATGACCTTCTCTTCGATGGTGTCTTTGGCAATGAGGCGGTAGACCATGACGTTTCGTGTCTGCCCGATGCGGTGAGTACGGTCGACCGCTTGTGCCTCGGCGGCCGGGTTCCACCAGGGGTCGAGAATGAAGCAGTAGTCGGCCTCGGTGAGATTGAGGCCGAAGCCACCAGCCTTGAGGCTGATCAGGAAGACGGGGACTGCACCAGACTTGAACTCCTCCAACACTTCACCGCGATTGCGCGTCGAACCGTCGAGATAGCTGTACGGAATTCTTTCCTCGTCGAGTCGGTTGCGGACAGAACCGAGGAACCCGGTGAATTGGCTGAAGATCAACGCACGGTGTCCGCCGGCAATGACGTCGTCCAATTGCTCGACGAGAGCGTCGACCTTGGCCGATGGGACGGGTCCGCTTTCCTCGTCGACCAGCGAGACGTCGAGACTGAGTTGGCGTAGCAGCGTCAGCGATTGCAGGATCGTGAACCGATTCTTGTCGACGTCGTCGAGCAGTCCGAGAATCTTCTGCCGTTCGCGTTGCAGGTGGGTGTCGTAGATCGCGCGATGGCTCGGATGCAACTCGATCTCGAGTATCTGTTCCTGCTTCGGCGGCAAGTCTGCAGCCACCTGTTCCTTGGTGCGCCGAACCATCAGCGGTTTGACGCGCCGCCGAAGTTGCGCCAATCGCTCTGTGTCGCCTTCCTTTTCGATGGGGTTGCGGTAGACGTCGGTGAAGGTGGTGGGACTGGGGAACAGTCCTGGTGCAGTGATCGCGAGGAGAGACCACAACTCCATGAGATTGTTCTCCATGGGTGTTCCGGTGATCGCGAGTTTGAACGGTGCGTTCACCGCCCTCGCGCACTGGTGGACCTTGGACTTGTGGTTCTTGGCGAATTGGGCTTCGTCGAGTACCAGTCCGGACCAGCGGCCCGCGGAATACGCATCGGTGTCGAGGCGGAAGAGGGCGTACGACGTCACGACGATGTCCGCCCCGTCGACGAGTGCGGCCAGATCGGTTTTTCTGCGGCGCAGCGTGTCCGTGATGACAGCGGTGTGGAGGGTCGGTGCGAACTTCGCCACTTCGGACTTCCAATTGGATACGACGCTGGTGGGTGCGACGATCAGAAAGGGAGGCGCGGCTGGATTCGATTGCCTTGCAGCGCAGATCATTGCGAGGGTCTGCAGTGTCTTGCCCAGGCCCATGTCGTCGGCGAGTATGCCGCCCAAGCTGTGCTGGCGCAGGAAATTGAGCCAACGGAATCCGTCGACCTGATAGGGACGTAGCGTTGCCGTCAACGTGTCCGGGACTTCGACGGGATCGATGCCCGAACTGCCGAGCAATCCTGCGATCTGCTTCTTCCATGCTGCTGCTTGATGTTCGACTCTTCCGAGCGCCGTCAATTCTTCCCACAGTCCGGCCTGAAATTTGCTGATCCCGAGTTTGCCGGTAGGCCGATCGAGTAGCGACCGCGCTTCGGTGATGAGACGGTGCAGGCCGAGTAGTTCAGGTGCGTCGAGCCGAAAGAAGGCGCCGTCCGGTAGCAGTATGTGAGTCTCGCCCTTGCTCAGAGCAGAGAACAGTGTTGTGAACGGAACGCTTTGTCCCGCAACATCGACGGTGACATAGAGGTCGAACCAGTCGGATCCGCTGTCCCCGTCGGGGGCTGATGTGCTGAGGCCGATCACGACAGCGTCGTCTGCAGGCCGGTAGTCGGCGGGGGTTCCTGCAACCTTGAGGTCGATGGCGTCGTGCGCTTCGAGTTGGGGCAGGAGGTCGAGTGTGAACTGCATGGAATCGAGGCCGGTCAAAGTTCCCGCGAGAGTGGCCTTCGCCGCGGCCGCGCCGAGGCTGTTGGTGATGGCATCTTCGGCAGCGTGATTGCGGACCTCGGACTCGTCGGTGGTTGCATCGGCGGTAGAAATGATCAGTTCGTCGGCATCGACGGTGTACTTCCATGCCGACTCGATGTCGATGCGGTGGTCGCCTTCGTAAGTGGCCATCAGTTGTAGCCGAGGACCGGACACAGTCGGTGGGTTGTAAGCACCGTCGGAAGATATGACGGGAGCGAGGCTTCCGAGTTTGAACACGAACCGCGAAGTGAACGCATCTCGATGCTCGGCGGGTATGTCGACTGACTTTCCGGAGTCGATCAACTGCCTCAATTGGTGGGTGACCGGCGTGTGCAGCGGTGCGAGCGTGATCGCGTTGGCGGCGTCGAGCGCGAAGACACCATGTGCCGGCGTACCGACAAGTCCCCAGTCGGAATGGGTGATGATGTGCCCATCGGTCTGAATTCGGGGAGTGAGACGGAGGTTGTCGTCTTCTGCTCCGTGGACGTCGAGGCAGATGTTGGCATCGTCGAGTAGGGAGATGTTGCCGAGGCCGGCCTTCGAGTGAACGAGTGAAACGCCGACGCTGATGGCCTCACGAAGAAGCGACCAGAGTTGCGGGCTCGCGAACCCGGCAAGATCGATCTCCGCTGCATTCTGATTTCGGTAGTAGTTGCCGGCGCTGTGGAGGAGATGAATGTCGCGTAGAACCCGGAGGTGATCTGCGGGGAACTGAAAAGTGCTTCCGAGTTTGTTCCAGGCGAGTCCGCCGGAGATCCACCCTCTCGCTCCTGGTTGCACTGGTTTGACGAGGAGCCGTGTCGATGCGCCCTTGGTTCGGGTGGTGAATTGAATGCCAAGTCCACGTGTAGTGCGGCCGGCCGGGTCTGGTCGGAGCAACTCCTCGAGCGCGCGGTCCCATCCGAGTTGTCGTGGCGTCGTGTTCGCCTCGGCCACCGCTGCGAGCACCAACGCGACCACGTGCTTGCAGTTCATCCGCACGGGACACGTGCAGAGGCCACGCGTGAACGTTGCTGTACCGGCCGCGCTGCGACTTACCGAAATCGTGCAGGTGTACGGCTCTCGCGCAGTTCCCGATACAGCGCCGGTCAAGATGTCAGCGGTGTCGTTCCATCCGATGGATTCGACTGCATTCTCCCCCAGGTAGACAAGTCCGCGTTCGTAGGTGGTTGTGCCCACGACAGCGCGAATTCGGTCGAGGTCGAGGGCCCTGACTGAATCCGGTTGCACGGGGGCCAGCCTAGTAGCGGCGACCGACAGATCTTGTCGTGGTCGTTTGTCCAAGAAAGTCCGAACTGCACGGTATGTTCACGGAAACATCTTTGACTGGTTTGGGAGTTTCATGAGGACTGAGCGGCGTGCGTGGATTCGATCTGCGCGCACAGGTGCGGTGTGTTTGGCCGTCTGTGCACTTTCTTTGCAATTGGGCGGACTGTCGACGGCAGCGCCGAGTTCCGGAAGCTCGGGTAGTTCGGGAAGCTCGGGAAGTCTGGGCAGCGTCGAGGGAAGCGTGAGCTCGGGGTCGACGATCCCGGGACCACTTCAGGAGGATCCGGGCCCCAAACCGGACCTGCGCGACGACATCGTCGTCCCGGCCATCGTCGGCGAGAAGGTGACCGCACCACAAGCGATCAGGCTGACGGTGGCGTCGCTCGCACTTCGACGCGAGGTCGGCGTCGAGATTTTGCTACCCGCTGACAATTCGGTTCCGCGCCCAGCGCTGTACATGCTCGAGGGTGTCGACGCCGGAGAGAAAAGCAGCGGATGGATGACGATCGGCGGCGCCCCGGCGTTCTTCGCCGACAAGAACGTCAACGTCGTGATGCTCAATGGCGGAATCGCGAGCCTGTACTCGGACTGGGAGAATCCGGATCCGCGGCTGGGACTGCACAAGTGGGAAACCTTCATCACCGAGGAGTTGCCACCGCTGATCGACGCGCGACTCGAGACCAACGGAATCAACGCGATTGCCGGCAATTCCATGGGCGCGATGGGTGCAATGATGCTCGCCCAACGCTTTCCGGACATGTATCGCGGCGTTGCCGTGTTCAGCGGCTGTTATTCCACGATGGATCCGCTCGGCCGAACTGCCGTCCAGGCCACGATTTCTTCTCGAAGCGGAGATCCGGCCAACATCTGGGGTGTGCCAGGGGGCCCGGAGTGGGAGGCACACGATTCGTTGATCAACGCAGAGAAGTTGCGTGGCAAGGAAATCTACGTGTCGACGGCAAACGGTCGTCCCGGATCTGACGAGACGCTGCAGACTCCTGAACTGCTCGAGCGTCTGGTGATCGGCGGCGGCATCGAGGTTGCCGCCCACGCCTGCACCAAGATGTTCGACGCTCGGTTGCAGGAGCTGAAGATTCCGGCGCAGGTGGATTACGAGCCGAACGGCACGCACGCGTGGGCGTATTGGCGTGAACGACTGCCGAAGGCGTGGCCGACTCTGTCCCGGGCATTGGGCGTCTGACGGTTCGACAACAGTGCTCGGGTTGTGGATGCACCACAACCCGAGCGTTGGATCACTCGCAGGCGATGCCGTCGTTGTCGCGGTCGAGATGCGGGGCGTATCCGTTCTGGCCCCGGTACAACGGAGCTGCGCCGGCATTACGAACGGCTGTGCAGTTCTGGTAGTACCGCGCTGGTGCGGGAGTGTTCTGCGGCGCCGGCTGGTTCTGGGGCGCTTGCGGAGCGGGCGGCGCCGGCGGTGCGAAGACCGGGGGAAGGAACGGCTGGACTGCGTCGGCAGAGCCAGTCGGAATCATGCGTGCGATCTCGATCGGTAGGAAATCGAAAACCGTGGATGCCTGAGCGGCGGGCGCGGCAACCAGAGTGATTGCGGCGCAACCTGCGACGCTGAATGCCAGACGGCGGAGCTTCATGTGACCTCGTGTTCAACTGGGCAGCCCTTCCACTTCGGAGGGCTGTGCCGGCTGAGCATACTGGTCATAACGACCAAATGGTTTATTTCGGTAAGGGTGAAATCTGGGGTGAAAAGCAGCGTCCCCGCACCGTATTGCTCAGGTGCGAGGACGCTGCTGTAGTCATCGAGGGTTACGCGTCGACAAGTTCCTCGGCGAAGGGGTCACCGTTGCGGGGAGCGTCGAAGCGCACCTTGTCGAGGATTCCCTCACGCTTTGCGACGATGACCGGGACCAGTGCCTGGCCGGTGACGTTGACTGCGGTACGGCCCATGTCGACGATCGGTTCGACTGCGAGGAGCAGTCCGACGCCGGCCAGGGGAAGACCCAGGGTGGAGAGCGTGAGTGTGAGCATGACTGTCGCACCGGTGGTTCCCGCCGTTGCTGCCGAGCCGATGACCGAGACGACGACGATCAGCAGGTAGTCGGTGAAGGTCAGCGGAACGTCGTAGAAGCCTGCGACGAAAATCGCCGCGATCGCGGGATAGATTGCGGCGCAACCGTCCATCTTCGTGGTGGCACCGAGCGGAACGGCGAACGAGGCGTACTCACGCGGAACGCCGAGGTTGCGTTCGGTGACGCGTTCGGTCAACGGCAGGGTGCCGATCGACGAGCGCGAGACGAATCCGAGCTGAGTTGCGGGCCAGACGCCGGAGAAGAAGCTTCGAACCGAGAGGCCGTGTGCGGCAATCAGGATGGGGTAGACCACGAAGAACACGATCGCCAGACCGATGTAGATGGCGGCGGTGAAGACGCCCAGCGACCCGATCGCATCCCATCCGTAGGTGGCGACAGCGTTGGCGATCAGCGCAGCGGTGCCGATCGGGGCAAGGCGGATGATCCACCACAGGACCTTCTGGACGATCGCGAGCAGCGAAGCGTTGAACTCGAGGAACGGCGCAGCCTTGGGACCGATCTTGAGTGCAGCAATACCGATTGCACCGGCGATGACGAGCAGCTGCAGGACGTTGAAGCTCAGCGATGTAGTCGCCACGCCTTCGGCGACGGAAGTCTTTGCACCCAACCCGAGGAAGTTGTTCGGAACCAGTCCGGTGATGAACGCCCACCACGAACCGGAACTCTTGGGTTCCTTCGCGGCTTCGGCGGCGACGTCGGTCCGTGAACCGGGATCGGTGATCAGGCCGACGATGATGCCGATGATCACAGCGATGAAAGCGGTGATCGCGAACCAGAGCAAGGTCTGCACGGCCAGGCGAGCTGCATTGGCGACCTGGCGCAGGTTGGCGATGGAGCTGACAATGGCGGTGAACACCAGCGGGATCACCGCAACGGTGAGCAGCTTGACGTAACTCGAGCCGATGGTCTGCACGGTGCCGACCAACCAGTTGACGTTGCCGTCGGCCGCATCAGGCATTGCCCGGGCGACGAGACCGATGATGACACCGAGTACGAGACCGGCGACGATCTGCGGTCCGAATGCCGTCGCCCAGGACGGAAAACGGGACGTGGACTTTTCCGGCACGCCGGTGGAGGTGGAGCTGGGCATGACTATGCCTTTCGAAAATCAAGGGAGCGAAACGCAGCGCGGCACCAGAGGCCGGGCAGATTCGAAGAAATGTTTCCTGGTACGCGTCAGGTCAGAGCGAGCGCGTACACATTGCGCTCGCCTGCAGGCGAAGGTCGACGTAACGCCGACTGGTCAGGAACAACACTGTCCACACACTACTCGCAGCTTCAACTACTCGATCCCGAGGGTCGCCGCGGGAGTTCGCTTCGTGTTCGTCGGGCGTGCCCCGATCAGTCACTGTTGGTCGGTTGACTAGTCTCGACGATCAGTAGGTGCCGCACCGGCGCCTACGCGTCGGCAAGCGGAAGCGAGAGACCGATGAGCGTTCGGAATGCCGAGTACCCGCGTCCGAAGCATTTCCTGGTGCACCTCAGTGACACGCATCTGGTGGCTCAGGGGGAGTTGTACGACGCCGTGGATGCGTCGACGAGATTGCGGGAAGTGCTCAGCGGGATCGTGGCCTCGGGCGCACGCCCGGATGCACTGATATTCACCGGCGACCTGACCGACCAGGGACACCCCGACGCATACGCGGAACTGAAAGCCATCGTGGAACCCGTGGCGGCCGAGATCGATGCGCAGGTCGTCTGGGCGATGGGCAACCACGACGACCGCCCTACGTTCAGATCTCTGCTGTTGGGCGAGGACGCCACCGATGATCCCGTCGACAACGTCTACGACCTTGACGGACTGCGGGTGATCACCCTGGATTCGTCGGTTCCCGGGCATCACTACGGTGAGATCACGGATGGCCAATTGGATTGGCTACGCGCAGAATTGGCGGTGCCGGCGCCCGACGGAACAATTCTGGCGCTGCATCATCCGCCGGTTCCGTGCATTCAGGATCTCGCGGTTCTGGTGGAGTTGCGCGATCAGTCCCGGTTGGCGGACGTCTTGCGTGGCAGCGACGTCCGGGCGATTCTTGCTGGGCATCTGCACTATTCGACGACGGCGACGTTCGCCGGCATTCCGGTTTCCGTGGCGTCGTCGACGTGTTACACCCAGGACTTGAATGTGGAAGTCGGTGGTCAGCGTGGTCGTGACGGGGCTCAGGGGTGCAATCTGGTGCACGTGTACGACGAGACAATTGTTCATTCGGTCGTTCCACTCGGCGCGCACGTGACGGTCGGTGAGCCCGTCGACGCGGCCGAGGGTGCCCGGAGGCTCAGTGTTGCCGGCATTCGAATCCTCGAGAGCGAAAAGGCGGCACGCTCGATCATCTGAGGTGGCAGGCGGTTTCCGACACCCACGCGCAGTTCTGGGTGATTGCCGGGCGGTCGCGTACTCACTACCGTCGAGGTAGGTGCAGAGCTCCAGCAACAAGGACCGGCTAGCTGGACGGCAACCCTTCATGCCGATGGGGTGCCCCGGAATCACACCTGGCGATACGCGCGGTGCGTGTCGCAAGCGGCAGTCGCCACGAGAACCGTCAGTCCGGTGCTGACGGTTTCTGCGGTCGGCACTGTGCGCTCCCGAGTAGTTCTCGAACAGGAGTATGCGCCGATGACCTCGACCCCTTCTCATCTTGCTCCGCTGCATCTCGCCGTAGCGCTGGACGGTGCCGGTTGGCACCCAGCGGCCTGGCGAGAGCCGCACTCGCGCCCGAGTGAGCTGTTCAGCGCGTCGTATTGGACTGACGTGGTGACGATCGCCGAGCGTGGTCTGCTCGATTTCGTCACCATCGAGGACAGTCTCTCGGTGCCGGCCAACCCACTCGAGCCTGTCGACGACGCGGTTGACCGGGTGCGCGCTCGGCTCGACGCACATCTCGTGGCCGCCCGACTGGCACCGATCACGAGCAACATCGGGTTGATCCCGACCATCACCACCATTCACACCGAACCGTTCCACGTGTCCAAAGCCGTTGCCACGCTGGACTACACCTCGCGCGGTCGCGCCGGGTGGCAGGTGAAGGTGTCGGCGTCGGAATCCGAGGCAGCACAGTTCGGGCGCCGCGACATCCCAGCGCTCACCGATGCCGACCGTCAGTCGATCGTTTCAGGCGTCCTCCCGGACTTCGTGCGCGCGCTGTTCGACGAAGCTGCGGAGGCAGCCGACGTCGTCCGGAGACTCTGGGACAGTTGGGAGGACGACGCCGAGATCCGTGATGTGGAGCAGCGCCGATTCATCGACCGGGACAAGCTGCACTACATCGACTTCGAGGGAAAGTACCTCTCGGTCCGTGGACCGTCGGTGACTCCGCGCCCGCCGCAGGGGCATCCCGTCGTCACCGCATTGGCACATCAGCGGGTCGCGTACGAGCTGGCGGCGCGGACGGCCGATCTGGTGTTCGTGACGCCGTTCGACGACGAGCAGGTCACGGCAATCCTGGGTGAAGTGCGAGCAGCCGAAGAACACGTGCAGCGCACCGGCGAACCGCTTCGGGTCTTCACCGACATCGTCGTATTCTTCGATGCTCCGGAAGAAACCGGAAAGGAACGGCTCGCTCGCCTCGACGCGCAGGCCGGCGCCGAATACCGTTCGGACGCGCTGACCTTCACCGGCACCGCGGCTGAGTTGGCAGATCTTCTGCTCCGGTGGCAGCAGTTGGGAATCGACGGCTTCCGGTTGCGGCCGGGCGTCGTCGTGGACGACCTCGACGCCATCGCCGGTGAGCTGGTACCTGAATTGCAGCGACGCAGCGTATTCCGCACCGAGTATCCGCAGACGAATCTTCGCGGACTGCTTGGCCTACCCATCGACGTTCCCAACCGCTACGCCGCCGGTACTCCGGCCGCCTGACAGACGAGGAATACATTTTCATGAGTTCTCAGAAGCGTAAGCAGGTCATCCTGGGTGCCTACCTCGGCGGCGTCAACCATCACACTGCATGGTGGGATCCGCAGGCGGGCAGCCAGATCGAGTTCGATTCCTTCGAACACACCGCTCGAACCGCCGAGCGTGGGAAGTTCGACTTCTTCTTCCTCGCCGAAGGCCTTGCCCTTCGTGAGCGTGCAGGACAGATTTTCGATCAGGACATCATCGGTAGGCCGGACACCTTCACGGTCCTTGCATCGTTGGCGGCGGTAACCGAACACCTCGGATTGGCCGGCACTATCAATGCCACGTTCAACGAGCCGTACGAACTGGCCCGCCAATTCGCGACGCTCGATCAGTTGTCCGGAGGACGTGCCGCCTGGAACGTCGTCACCTCGTTCGACGCATTCACCGGCCAGAACTTTCGCCGCGGCGGATACCTCGACCGCGCGCAACGATACGAGCGTGCGGAGGAGACCGTAGCGCTGGTGCGTGAACTGTGGGATTCGTGGCGAAGCGACGACATCGTGGCCGACAAGGCATCAGGGCGCTTTCTCGCGCGACCGGATGCCGGTGAATTCGCTTTTCATGGATCGCATTTCGACGTGAACGGCCGATTCACAGTGCCGCGTAGCCCGCAAGGGCGCCCGGTTATTCTGCAGGCCGGGGTGTCGCCGCAGGGGCGCGATTTTGCTGCCGGCAATGCCGACGCGATCTTCTCACCGTACGGTCAGTTGCCCGAGGCGGCCGATTTCTATCGCGATATCAAAGCACGTGCCGTTGCGGCCGGACGTGACCCGGGTGACATCAAGATCCTGCCGTCGGCGAGTTTTGTTCTCGGCACCTCGGAGGCAGATGCGATCGAGAAGTACCGAGAGATTCGCGACCAGCAGGTCACCGGCCAGACCGCTTTGGTTCTGCTCGAACAGATCTGGAATCTCGATCTGTCGAAGTACGACCCCGAAGGACCACTACCCGATATCGCTCCGGATCCCGAGGCTCCGCCGATCATCCAGGGCCGCGCCTTCATTCACCAAGATCGTTTCGCGACCGTCGCAAAACTGCGCGCGGTAGCGGAGAGCAAGAAGTTGAATCTGCGCGAAGTGGTGATCGATCAGTTCGAGCGTGGACCGATCGTCGGTACACCGCAGCAGGTTGCCGAGAAAATAGATTCGTTTGTCAGCAACGACGGTTCGGATGGGTTCATCCTCGGGTCGCACCTTGTGCCGACCGGCCTCGATGAGTTCGTCGACGACGTGGTGCCGCTGTTGCAGGATCGAGGTGTCCTCCGCAGTGACTACGAAGGAACGACGTTGCGTGACAATCTCGGACTGCCCATTCCGGTGCAACGGGAGCATGTGACAGCACGCTGATCGACCGAAGTAGCAAGGGCCCAGCCGAAATCGGCTGGGCCCTTGTTTCGTCTAGGCTTCCCAGGGAGCCGGGATGGGGTAGTAGCTCTCCAGGAACTCCGTGATCTTGCGTGTGCGAAGTTCCAGATCGATCTCCGGAGCGCTGCCGTCGTTGAGGCAGAAGAAGTCCATGGAGCGCTTGGCGAGCAGTGAGTCCATGTCGCGCAAACCGGCCTTGACCGTCGTATCGACGTATTTGACGGCGGCGGACTTCTGCACCACCGACCGTCCACTCATGAGCGTGTAGTAGTGGTACAGCGAATTGGTCACCGAGATATTGGAACTCGCGCGGAAGGTGCTTGCTGCAGTGGCCGCGAAGTCTTCGGCGAACTCGCGTTCCATCTCGGCCATCACGCTCTTGCGTAGTGGCGTCGCTGCGTGCTCCAGATGTCTGGTGGTCATCAGGCCGAAGCGGTCCTGCAGCAGACGGCGGTTGACGCGGGCCGCATTCTCGAACCCGCTGCGGTCGTTGTCGTTGTGTCCCAATCCGATTCTGGTGTCGGCCTCGATGAACATGCTGATCCCACCGGGGGAGAAGAACATGTCAGGGCCGACGGGGCGACCGAAGAACATGTCGTCATTGGAGTAGAGGAAATGCTCTGCCAGACCCGGAATATGGTGCAGCTGGCACTCGACAGCTTGAGAATTGTGGGTGGGCAACACACTTGGATCGGCGAAGAACTTTTCGCTGGGCATGAACGTGACTCGCGGATCGTCGGCAAGCCAGTCCGGACGATCGGAATCGGTTGCGACGAAGATCCGCCGGATCCACGGCGCGTACATGTGGATAGATCTAAGTGCGTATTTGAGCTCGTCGATCTGACGGAAGCGCGCTTCTGATTCGTCGCCCTCGCCGACGATGTAGTTCTGCATGCGCTTGGCGCGCTGAGCCTGAAACTCTTTGGAAGAACCGTCGACCCAGGAAAAGACAAGATCGATATCGAAGCTGATATCGGAGGCATGATCGGCGAACATGTTCTCGATGGTCGGCCAGATCCGGCCGAATCGCTCGACGGTTCCTCGGACAGCTTCTTCGGGGAGGACGGTTCGTCGTGTCAGTGAGTTCTCGACGGGTAGGACGATTTCTTCGTCGGAAATCGACCACAATTCGATCTGAACGCCGATGTTCGCGCCGTAGTTCATACCGCTTGCGACGTGAACCCTCGGACGGAACAAGCGGAAGATCCGTGACTTGTTGGTTTTCGACAGGGCACCGTCCGCGACAAGGAGCGCTGGACTCTTCTTCGCGTCGACAGTTTTGGAATAGAAGGGTGCGTTTGCGCATCCCTCGACAAGTGCCTGCCGCAGGTTCTTGCGTTCCGTCCAGCTGACCGCGATGACCGGGCGCTCGTCGTTTCCGCGGACGAGTAGATACTCGATTCCTGCGGCGTCGAGGATGTCGCGGATGAAGAGGAGATCTTCGACCATCGCTTCGAGCGGCGTGGTGGTCGTGATCGCGAGGGCAAAACGATTCTTGAATCGGACGGTCTCGGGTAGCTCGCCCATCCGTGCGCGTGACGCGGCCGACGCCGGCTCCACAGGATTGGGGCTGTCCTGCTCCGGAGGTACGAAGTAGATGTCGTGCGGAGCGGGAGATTCTGTAATGGGATGCCTTCCGATTCTGATCCAGCTGTGTATCTGTCGCCCCGACGCTGCGAGAGCGTGGTGGCGACGAGCTCAGTCTATGCCGTCGGCGCCGAAAGTCGGACATGAGTGACGGGGATGGGTAGCGCGGGGCGAGTCGGGTACCCCGAGGACCGAAGCGAGAGTGAAGGAGGAGAACCGATGCGTGTGAAAGCGATGGTCGGAACAGGCGCGGTGGCGGTTGCGCTGGCCGCCGGCCCAGTTGCGACAGCGTCTGCGGAGCGAACCGAGGCAGCGGGGTCGGAGGGTTCACCGGAGATGCTGACCTGCGAGGTGGTCTTCGATGCACTCGAAGACATGAGCCCGGAATGGACGGAAGAGGGGATCGATCAGGTCGAGGACTGGTGTGAGGCGATCACCGGCGAAGAAGACTGAGCGTCAGCCGCGCGAAATCACCCGTCGCGAGAGTCGCCACCGCCCGTCTTCGAGTTCGAACTCGTCCGCGTAGCTCCCGACGCCGCTGAGCTTGGGCGAGGTGGTCGTGTCGACGTAGAACGTCCACACCGCATCCGCGCGGGCTGTCGTTTCCGAGGTCACGTCCACGGCGATCGCCGTGGTGACGTGGCGTGTGAATGTGCCCGGGCCTTGTATGCCGGCGGCTCGACGCTCGACTACTCCAGCAGCAATTTCTTCACGGCCACGTCGTACCTGTGCGGGGATACCGCGATCGGGATTGGCGGGCATGTTCCATTCGGCCTCGCGCGTGAACTGCTCCACGTAATCCTCGACCGAGCCGGTATCGGCAAGATGCGCGATGCGAGCGAGCGTTGAACGAATCTGTTCGGCAGGGCCCTCGGGTTGCATGCTGTCCTCCGTAGACGTGGGTGCGGCAGATCGCACGCTACAGCTCATGACGACAACGACGACGGCCTCGTCCCAGTGAGCGGCAGTATTCTCCGACGAGGGAGCGGTGAACTTTGAGATCACCTCGAGTTCAACCGTATTCGAGCCCGCAGCGTAAATGATTGAGTGTTCACAGTAGGCAGCGCCATGACGACTGCCGCGCCCGTAGGCTTGACCGACTCACAGGAGATCGCCATGTCCGTCACCGAACTCGAACGTGTCACCCAGACCCCGGAGCAGATCTACGCTGCCGGCGGAATCACCGTC
This sequence comes from Rhodococcus sp. MH15, assembly GCF_019266045.1. Lineage (NCBI taxonomy): Bacteria > Bacillati > Actinomycetota > Actinomycetes > Mycobacteriales > Nocardiaceae > Rhodococcus > Rhodococcus sp. MH15. The sequence continues at coordinate 87,949 of NZ_LPNP01000079.1, read as the reverse complement.
CACAAAGTAGGCGAGCTGATCGGCGCCCGCATCGACGGCGTCCATCTCTCCGGCGACTTGTCCGAAGAGACCGCCTACGCGATCAACTATGCGCTGGCAGCGCACAAGGTTGTGTTCTTCCGTGGGCAGCAGCATCTCGACGACACGTCGCAGTACGAATTCGCCGGAACCCTCGGCACCCAGACCACCCCGCATCCGACGGTGAAGTCCAGGGGCGACAAGCTGTTGGTGCTCGACCGTGCCGCCAACAGTTGGCACACGGACGTGACGTTTGTCGACCGCATTCCGAAAGCCTCGATTCTGCGAGCGACGACCATTCCCGAGTACGGCGGAGCGACCACGTGGGCGTCGACCACCGCTGCGTACGACCAACTGCCGCGTTCGCTCAAGGTCTTGGTCGAGAATTTGCGGGCCGTTCACACCAATGCCTACGACTACGCCGAGGTTGTCGATCAGGCGAACCCGGTAGATGCGCAGCGCCAGGCCTACTACGCCGAATTCACCCGTGAGATCTACGAGACCGAACACCCGGTGGTGCGGATCCATCCGGCGACGGGGGAGAAGACCCTCCTGCTCGGGCACTTCTTCAAGGAGTTCGTCGGACTCAAGCCGTCGGAGTCGGTCGCTCTTTACCAGATCCTGCAGGCACGAATCATCAAGTTGGAAAACACTGTTCGATGGAACTGGTCGGCCGGCGACCTGGCGATCTGGGACAACCAGGCGACTCAGCATTACGGTATCGCCGACTACGGGACTCAGGCCCGGAGCGTGCACCGGGTGACGTTGGCCGGCGACGTCCCCGTCGACGTCCACGGCGAGCAGAGTCGAATCCTCCAGGGTGACGCCGCGGAGTATTCGATCATCGCGGACATCGACCGGCTTCCTGGCTTCGCCGCGAACTGATCAGTCGTGCTGCGGGTGATCCGGCGGGAACATCTGTCCCCATGAGTGACTGCACGCTCGGCACGTCCATTCCGGGGTGTCCGGTCCCACGACGCAGCCTGTTCCGGCGAGCCACGGTAGGTGATCGAACGGATGGACCGGCATCCCCGGGGCACACTGAGCGGTTCTGTGTGCACCGCACTGCGGGCACAGTGGATTCTTCGACAGCATGTAGTCGATGAAGTTGGTGTGCCCGGACGTGGCCATCCTTCCGGTGCATTTGCGGCACAGGACGGCTGGGTAGTCGTCACCAGGTTCAGCCTGCCTGAAGATCCGTGATGCGGAATGAAAGTGAAGGCGATCACCGCTGTTGAACATTCGCAACGGCAGCGGTGAGCGGCAACCTGTGCAGTTTCCCCGCTCGTGCATCAACGTTCGGGCGTGGGCAGCTGTGGACGTCGGATCCAGCGTGTCGATGTCGCCGAAGTAGTGCGCATAGTGTGACTGGCCGGCCGTGAGAATCCGGTCGGCCAGTGCGTCGTCGACCGGCCCTGGATCCGTGGGAAACGTGATGGACCATCGTTGTTCGAGTTCGGGAACGGTGGGCAAACCGTGGAGTTCGTACGGGCGTTCATCGACTTCCATCGGCGACGTGCCGTCGAACGGCGCAGCCACGGTCTCGATGCAGAGCAGCGTGCGAGGAGTGGTGTCGAGAACAGTGATCAACAGGTCGCCGATGGCCATCTTTCCGCGCATGATCCAGGGATCGACACGGGCACGGGGTTCGAGAAACGCGACCACGGCATCGAGCCACGGCGTGCCGAGTGCGATGAATACGTGCTGACCGGAGCTCCGCGTGATCATCGAACGATTCTCGCAAGGGCTGCCGACAACGTCAGGCTTTGACCACCTTGCGCCCGAGCAGCGATGCAACCAGTCCGTCGACGAAGGTCGCCTGACGGCCGAGAGGATCGGAATCCGCTCCCGCAACGCTGCCGATCGAAATCGATCTCGTCAGGCCGGTCTCGCTGATGAATTCGGCGGCGAGGTGCGCTTCTCGGAATGTGAGGCCGCCCAGATGTGTCGTGTCGTCGACGCCGAGAACACGCCCGTCGATGATGTCCAGGTCGAAGTGGACGTGGACGCCGTTCACACCCTGGCCCGCCGCGGCGAGGACGCGAGGCATCAAGGCCGCCATGCCATGGCGATCGATCTCGTCGATCGTCACCAGCAATACCCCGTACTCGTCGAGTGCGCGCTTGTGATCGACCGTGGCGTTCTTGACGCCCACCAAGACGGTGTTCTCCAAACTGGGGCCGTGCAGATCCGCTGCCGACGACAGCAATTGTTCGATATCGCCGTGGGAGGCGAAAATGATTGCACCCAAATCGGTTCCGGGTTCGGTGGCGATCGGAATTCTGGTGTTCTGCCAGGCCTCGGTAGTGAGCCACAGCGGCAACGTCGTGAGATCCGCGGCGGCGTTCTCGGCTTGAATGCAGCTGAAACCGATTCCGGACATGTCTTCGCGTAGACCGTGATCGAGGAGATGGCTTGCCAGCCCGGTAGTTTCGAGGTCGATCAATTCGACGGTCGCATTGGCATCGATCGGTTCGGTGCCCAGAACGTACCGCTTTTGGACGTAGGGCGATGTCATTGCCATCAAGAGCGCGCCGTAGTCGATCGTGAAGTCGACCGTGCCACCCAGTCGGTATTCGTCACCTGTTTCTCCGGCGTCGACGAGGAGGTGATCGCTGCTGGCGCTGATCACTTTCAGGCGCGGATCTATCGGGGTCAAGCCTTCCGGCGAGATGTCCTCGCGGCCGATGGACAAGATCAGGCGTCGGCTCGGCTTGTCCTCGTTGTCGAAGACGGGGCGTCGGCCGAATGCGTCTTCCCCTGAGACTCCATACGGCCGCGACGGCTTGACCTTGGCCTCGATGATGTCCGCGGTGAGAGTGAAGGCATCGTTGTTCAGCAGTTCGTACAGTCCGGGGGGAGTAGGTGATTCGGCCAGTACGATGCTGGCACCCAAACGCAGATGGTTGATCCCCTCGGGCATCGTGCCCGTCTCGAGGAGTGGCAGCGAGAACGTATTGCCGCCGGAAACGATCGGCAGTTCGATCGAGAACCGCTTCGTGATTTCGTCGGCTATGTAGACCAGATTCGACAGGTTGTCGACGGTCGGCTGGATGCCGCCGACGCACGCGAGGTTCGCGCCGATTCCGATCAGTCTGATGCCCTCGATGGGAAGGATTTCAGCGACTACGTCCAACGCCTCCGCCGGCAGGATTCCTTCGCGGAGATCTCCGAGGTCGATCATCAGCACGATGTCGTGGATGACTCCTCGCGTCAGTGCTGCTCTGCCCAGAGCAACAATCGTCGTCAACTCGGAGTTGAGGCTGATGTCCGCGTAGCGGATCGTGTCGTCGATCTCGTTCAACGACGGTGCGCGGATCAGCATCAGGGGAACGGTGATGCCGTCGCGGCGAATTCGGGCCAGGTTGTCCAGGCGGGAGTCGGCGATCTGTGCGACGCCGCCGCGGACCATTGCTCGGGCCACCTTGGGGGAGCCACATGTAGATTTGCTGACGCCCGCCACCGCAATACCCTTGGCATTGGACGCTTCGACGAGGACGCGCGCATTCTGTTCGATACGACGCAGGTCGACGGTGATGGTCGGTCCGGTCATGATCTCCCCGTTTTCTCCGAAGGCGGTTCACGATCCGGGCATTCCAGACCGGACGGTTGGCGTGAGCTGGGCAACTTTGCTCCAACTGTTGTGTCGCAGGACACTTACGTGCAGTATGAGGATACAACAGTTTCCTACCAGGCACTCTAGAGGAGCGTCGATGGCTACTCTCGTCAAACACGTACTTCGGCGCAAGCCGGCTTTGCAGATAGACCAGGAGACCGGCGCAGATACCAACGGCGGCGAGCTGACCCGCAGTATCGGTTTGGCGCAGTTGTCCATGTTCGGCATCGGCGCCACGATCGGCACCGGTATCTTCTTCGTCCTCTCGCAGGCAGTCCCGGTTGCGGGTCCGGCAGTGATCATCTCCTTCGTTGTTGCCGGTGTCGTCGCGGGACTCACGGCGATTTGTTACGCGGAGTTGGCCGGAGCTGTCCCGGCGTCGGGCTCGTCGTATTCCTACGCTTACGCGACGCTCGGAGAGCTTCCGGCCATGGCCGTCGGCGCGTGTCTGCTTCTCGAGTACGGAGTCTCGGCCGCGGCGGTGTCCGTCGGATGGTCGCAGTACTTGAACCAGCTACTTGGCAACCTCTTCGGGTTCCAGATCCCCGACGCGCTGTCACAAGCGCCGGAGCAGGGCGGCATCATCAATCTGCCCGCAGTGATCCTGGTGTGCCTGTGCGGTGTTCTGCTCATTCGCGGCGCCAGTGAATCGGCCAAGGCCAACGCCATCATGGTCTCGATCAAACTCGCAATTCTGCTGCTCTTCATCGTGGTCGGCATCGCCGGATGGAACAGCAATCACTTCGCCGACTTCGCACCGTTCGGATTCAGTGGCGTCATGTCCGCCGCCGGAATCATCTTCTTCTCGTACATCGGCCTCGACGCTGTGTCCACCGCCGGCGAAGAAGTGAAGAACCCTCGTCGCAATCTCCCTCTCGCGATCCTCATTGCGCTCGTGTCTGTCACCGCGATCTACATCGCCGTCGTCGCCGTGGCGATCGGTGCACAGGATTCCGCATCGTTCGAAGGTCAGGAAGCCGGACTGTCCGCCATCCTCGAACAGGTGACCGGATCTACCTGGCCGGGAACACTTCTGGCCGCCGGTGCGGTGATCTCGATCTGCAGCGTCACGCTCGTGGTCATCTACGGTCAGACCCGGATCCTGTTCGCGATGTCACGCGACGGCATGATTCCGTCGATCTTCCACAAGGTGAACCCGCGGACTCTGACGCCGGTGCCCAACACCATCATCGTCTGCGTCGTCATCAGCATTCTGGCCGGTTTCATTCCGATCAACTTCCTCGCCGAAATGACCAGCATCGGAACTCTGGTGGCCTTCCTCGTGGTCTCGGTCGGGGTCATCATCCTGCGGCGCAGTGACCCGGACCTGCCGCGCAGCTTCAAAGTTCCCGGCTATCCGGTGACGCCGATCCTCTCGATCCTGGGCTGCCTGTGGATCATCAAGGACCTCCGAACCGTCACGATCTACGTATTCCTCGTCTGGGTGACCGTCGCGATCATCTGGTACTTCGCCTACGGTATGAAGCACTCGCGCCTCGGGGCGAAGAACCGCGCCGAACTGGGATCGGAGTCCGAGTCATGACGTTGCTCGCGGGATACGCACCCGACGGTGACAGCTCCGGAACCGTCCATCTGGCAACGCTGTTGGCGCGCTCGTCCGGTGAACCGCTGGTGATCTGCGCGGTGATTCCCTCGCCGCCACCGCCCGGGATGGCGCGTGTCGACGCCGAATACCACCAGCAATTGCGAGCCGAAGCCGAAGCGGCACTGGCGAAAGCGCGGGCAGACATGCCCTCCGACGTCGACGTAACCTATGTCGTGCATGAGGCTCAGTCGACGTCGAGTGGCCTGCTCGATCTCGTTCACGAGCACGAAGCCAAGATGATCGTCCTGGATTCGTCTACGGCCGGGGTGTTCGGTCACGTGGCTCTCGGCAGTGTCACCTCACGCTTGGTGCACAGCTCCGACGTTCCGGTCGCCCTGGCGCCGAGGGGATTTCGAACCAAGCCCGGTGAGGTGGTTCGCCGCGTCACCGCCGCATACTCGGGCACACCCGATCAAGACGATCTGGTGCTCGCCGCCGCGACCGTGGCTGCGCGTGTCGATGCCGGACTCAGACTGGCGGCGTTTGCAGTTCGCGCAAACGCGCAGTACACGACCACGCTCGGGACCGAGGGGGATTCACCGATCATCTCTGAGTGGGCCGAGGTGGTCGAGCGCGAGACCAACGCTGCCTTCGAGCGCGTGCGTGCACTGCCCGAAATACCCGACGTCATGGAATCGGTTATCAGCCATGGTCGTAACTGGGCCGAGGCGCTCGAGGGTGTCGAGTGGGACCGAGGTGACGTTCTGACTGTCGGCTCGAGCAAGGCAGGTCCACTGGCGCGGGTGTTCCTCGGCAGTCGGGCGGCGAAGATCGTGCGGTACTCACCGGTTCCGGTGGTGGTGGTGCCGCGATCGGCGTCGACCCGAATAGTCGATCAGGCCGAAGCGGAATAGAGATCATGGCCGACGAGCGGAGTGCTTGTCGGCCCTGATCTTTCAGACGGAGCGAGCGAAGAGCGCTGGCTCGGAGCCGGGAACCTGAGAGACCTGCTCTCGGGCAACCAGATGGCGAAGGTGAGCTGCGCCCTCGGAGAGCGCCATCGTCTTTCCCATCGGGGAGATCTCGGCCCACGGCTTGTACCACTTCATCTTTGCCGCGACGTCCCACACCGTGAGCTTGTCGTCGGCGAACTCCTGCAGCAGGTGATCGAGTCGCTCCTGGTGATGCTCGATCAGCTCGCCGGCGCGACCTCCGACGTCGTCGATCGGAATGCCGTGTGCGCCGAGACCGCGGGTGATGTTCATGTTCTGCACCCGTGCGAGCGAGTCGAGGAAATCGGCGAGGGCATCACGCTCGTCGAGGGGGTACACGAAGTTGCCGACGTGGGGTGTCGTCTTCTGCAGGACGTGGTCGCCGGTGAACATGACGTCGGCGTCGTCGAGGTAGAAGCAGACGTGACCAGGCGTGTGGCCGGGGGTGTAGACAACGCGGAGGCCGCGGCCGGTGAGCGCGATGATTTCGTCGTCCGCGAGAAGGCGGTCGGGAGCGGACTCGGGGCCCACCGGAGACTCACCCGCGGCAGCCAGTCGGAATGCATCACGGTCAGCTGCGGGCGCTCCGGCACGTTCCATGTTGTCGAGCTGGTACGCCATCCACTCCTCGTTACGCGCAGTGGCCATCTGATCGAACAAGTAGTGGTCGTCCTCGTGCATGGCGATCCAGGCGCCGGATGCCTCGCGGACCCGTCCGCACAGGCCGGTGTGGTCCGGATGGAAGTGCGTGACCACGACGCCCTCGATGTCGGTCACCGAATGCCCGATCTCGGCGAGCCCGGCGTTGAGGCCCTGCCAGCCGTTGTCGTCGCCCCAACCAGCGTCGACCAAGATCAGTCCGCCGGGGGATTCCATGGCGTAGACGAGCGTGTGCCCGAGCGGGTTGTCCGTGATCGGGACAGGAATCTGAAATATGCCATCACCGATGGCTGCCGCACCGTTCATATCAAGTACCTCTTAACGATAAGGGAACGCACTCTTAGTACTTCATGTTTACCGTGCGCTCGTTTGGTTGGTGACACAGGTCCTGCCTGGCGGGAGTGCGGCATGTTTTCGGTCGACTTCGGATCGGGGAGAGTTTTATCGACCGAATGATGCCATTGAGTCGAAAGTAGTTGTTGAATAGGGTTTTTCGTGATTTCGCCGTGTCAGGGGCGTCCTCGGATGGCGGATCCGTCGAGCAGTCGCGCACTAGCCTCCGAGGGACAGGCGCGCTGTGCGGTTATCGAGAAAGACGGGTCATGCGTTTTCAGGTTCTGGACATCATTTTCAACCCACCCCATCCAGTGACCGGCGAGGAAGTTGCCCCGTCCGATCGGCTCAACCGCGTCGTCGAACTGGCGGTTCTCGCCGAAGAACTGGGTATCGATTCGTTCTCGGTGGGTGAGCGCCACGCCGGGCCGGTTCTTTCGTCGGCGCCAACCGTCGTTTTGGGGGCGATTGCGCAGGCCACGGACAGAATCCTGCTGTCGACAGGTGTCACGGTCCTTTCGCTACTCGACCCGATCCGAGTCGCCGAAGATTTCGGAACCATCGATCAACTCAGCCGGGGACGCCTCGAGATCGTGATCGGCAAGGGCAACGAGGTTCTTCAATACCCGCTCCTCGGTCTGGACATCGCCAAGCAGTACGAGTACCTCACCGAGAACTACGAACTCCTCAAACTGCTGATCAGCGAGGAAAACGTCAAGTGGGTGGGAACGCACCGGCCTTCGCTCGAGGACGCGACGACGCTACCGCGTCCTTTCGACGGCCCGTTCCGTATCTGGCACGGATCGGCTACCTCGTTCGAGGCCGTCGAACTCGCGGCGAAGTGGGGCGACCCCATCGTCACCGCCAACGCCTTCCAGCCTCGTGAGAACTACAAAGTGCTGATCGACCACTACCGCGAGCAGTACCTGGCGTACGGACATGACCCGGCCAAGGCGTACGTCGGATCGGGTTCGGGCGGATTGTTCCTCGCCGACACGACCGAGCAGGCCATCGAAGAGTTCCGTCCGATCTACGAAGGCGCCGTTGCGCAGGCCGACAAACGCAAGCACGATCCCAAAGCGGTCGGAAAGTCGACAAGCTTCCGGACCATCGAGGAAGCCGTCGACCGTGGGCCGGCATTGGTCGGGTCTTCGGAGCGAGTCGCCGAGAAGATCCTCGATTATCACGAGAGCTACGGCCACGATTTCCAATCGGTGTCGGTCAATCACGTGCTCGACTTCGAGCAGCAGAAGGACACCCTGCGCCGATTTGCGGAAGAGGTTATCCCGCTGGTGAAGGCCGAACTGTCGACGACGCTGTGGACCTCGGCCGACAAAGATCGGGCGAAGGGTTTCACCGCCGTCGACTGAGCGGAGAAGTCTGACTGTCGGGTAAGCGGGTCCGGCGCTGCGACCGCTCACGAGCTGCAGTAACTTGTTACCGACATCGCGGTCGGTTTTGACCGCAATGAAGGTATCCGTGAGTGGGAGTAGTGCGTTGACGTTGGGTGTGAACTCGCTTCCCGCGAACGAGCTGAGTCAGACGCTGTGGGTCGATCTGTTTCCTTGGCTGGACGACTACGTATCCGATCGTGCTGCGCTGCTCGAGCCGCTGGCACCGTCACCTGATTGGTGGTTCAGCGAAGCGCCGTCGTTCACTGTTCTCGAGGTCGATCTCGAGAAGGTTCTCTCCGAGCTGGCGTCCCTCTACATCGCTCACCACGCGGCAGCGGTATTAAGAGCGAGCTTTCCGCTACTTGGTGAAGATCTCCCGCTGGAGGCGTTGAGTCTGGATACTCGCGCAGTGACTGCACTGTCTCGGCTCACCACCGACAAAGCAATCGGCGGACTGCTGATGCACACGACCGCTGAGATCTTCGGCGTGCGCGGAACGAGCGAACAGACGGTGCACGACATAGTGCTCAACCTGTTGGTCTGTGCGGTCATGACGACTCCGCTCGCCCGCGTCGAGGCCACTGAGGAAGCAGGTGCCCCACCCGCGATCACAGCGCTGCTCGACGATCTCGCTCAGCTTGCTATGTGGCGACGGGTCCGAGGTCAGGACAGCAGACCACTCGTCACCGTCGAGGTCGACGACGAATCTCCGGCCTCGATTCAGGAAGTCGCCGCCCGGATCTCGGCTCTGACGCCGAACGACTTGCCCGACACCGACCGTACCGACGCGATTGACGAAATCGACAATCTCTTCTCCCAGTTGGACGAGCGGGAGTCGTTGGTGTTGCGTGAGCGGATCGTAGCGCGAGTGCCGCAGCGTAGGGGAGCGATCGGAGCCAAGCTCGGAGTGGGCTCGGGGCGGGTCGGGCAGATCGAGGCCGACGTGAAAGCCAAACTCAACGCGGCGTGCGGATTCGGGACAGCCGTGGGGAACCTGCTTGCCAGCCTGCGCGTCGAGATTCAGCCGGTAGCTTCGCTTGATCGCCTGCTCGACGTGCATCCGAGCATCGCGGCGGAGGTGCCTGGTTACGGAGTTCCGCTGTGGTTGGTTCTGGACCGTCTCGACGACTACTTCGAGGTGACTGACGGTTGGGCAGCCGCTCCGGGCGTCGCGGCGGCCAAGAAACGCACTCAGACCTTGCTGGAAGACTTTGAGTCCCCCAACGGTGTAGTTGCACTCGACGACGTCGCCGAAGTTGTGTCGATGTCACGCGGCGAACTGGAGAAGTGGCTTGCGTGGTGCGGGGTCGTCGTAGTGGCGGATTCTGCGCTGACGCGTGCGCGTCGGATCTCCGATCTGGCAGTCGGCGCGCTCGAAGCCGTCGGATCGCCGAAGTCCGTCGTGGAGCTTGTGGAGTTGCTGAAGTCCGATCGCAGTGACCGGTCGATCGAGCGCGCGCTCGAGGCCGACGATCGCGTGGCGCTCGACGGCGCAGTGTGGCGGCTGCACGCCTGGGGAAGCGCGGATTCCGTTGGGGAGGAATCGGTTTCTTCGGGAGAGGCTGAAGAAGCCAGTGAGTTCAACATTGGTGGTGACGGGATAGTCCGGCGCAAGCGGACACGCAACACTGCGAAGACGCCAGAGTTGACTCGCCGCCTGTACCGGTCAGGTAGTACGTGGCGGTATCGACTGACCGTGACCTCTGATCATCTGCGGGGCTCCGGGTTTGCTGTACCCGCCGGTGTCGCGGTCGCTGCCGGCTGTGCGCGCGGCGCGAACATCGAGTTGGAGAGTCACCTCGGCGTTCAAGCAGTTCGATGGACCGGAGCGCAGCCGACGTTCGGCACTATCCGCCGATTCCTGCGTGAACTCTCCGCTGTGGAGGGCGAAGACGTGTTCCTCGAGCTGTGGCAAGACGGAACCTTCCGCGTGGTCCGACCGGCGATCGTTCACTCTGACATCGACCCACTACGTCAGGCACTTGCAGAGGTTGGCAATCGCGAGCCATTGCGAACTGCCGAGAGACATGTGGTGCGGATTCTCGCCGAAGCCGTGTGTCTGGACGGCGAAGACCGTCCACGAAAGATACTGCGCGCGTACGAAGATCGTGGTGAAGACGTGGTTTTGGACTTCCTGGAGGCGGCATGGAGGCGCGGCGAAGCATCCGAAATCGACGAGGTAGAGGGTAAGGATGCATCCCATGACTGACGTCGCGGACACCCGCATAGTGGGCACCAAGATCCTTGCTGCGGACGAGTCCCTCGCCGGCGCCATCGGCTTGCACCACACCATCGCGACAGCGTTCGCCGATCTGATCGACAACAGCCTCGACGCCGAGGCCTCCCACGTGCTGATCAGGTTCGTTCAGGACGGCACACGGATCGTGTCGATGATGGTGATCGACAACGGCTCCGGCATGGACAGTGACACCATTGATTCCGCGATGACCTACGGCCGCCGACGCGACTATGCCGCCGGGGACCTGGGTCATTTCGGTGTAGGGATGAAGGCGGCGTCGTTGAGTCAGGCTCGGTTGCTCCGAGTGTGGTCTCGAAAGTCCGGGCACCCGACGCAGGGCCGCGAGATCGACTCGGCCTCAGTGCAGGGGCGTCAGTCAGTTTCCGTGATCGAGGACCGGCAAGCCGAAGAATTCTTCGACGCAGTCACGCCCCGCTTTCCCTTCGACACCGGAACTGTTGTCGAATGGCGCGGCATCACAACATTTCTCATGTCCGCGCACGCGGACGAGCAGACCAGCTGGCTCGAACAGACCATCAACGACGTGCGCAGTCACCTCGGCGTCGTATTTCACCGTCTCATCGAATCCGGCCGGATCGCTCTGACTGTGGATGTCTTCGACGTCGAAGCGGGACGCGCCGGCGCGCTGCGCACAGTCAGTGCCATCGACCCGTTCCGGTATCCGCGCACCGGCGACCCCAACTACCCTCGGACACTTACCGTGTCGATCGCCGGTGCCACAGTAACCGCCGAAGCTCACCTGTGGCTCGCCCGGAGCAATGCACCGGAATTTCGCATCCACGGCGCCCCCGGCCGCGACCAGCAGGGGCTCTACTTCTATCGGCACGATCGACTCCTGCAGATCGGCGGCTGGAACGCGATAGTGCGGGGCCGACCGGACTACGGATTGGCACGAATTGCTGTCGATCTGAACGATTCTCTGCTGCAGCACATCACCATCAATCCCGAGAAATCGGGGGTGACGCTCGACGCCACTGCGTCGGCTGCCGTCGACGGGGCCGTCTTCACGGATTGCAACGGTGGATTCCGTTCGTATCTGACCGATGCCGAGCGCGTCGTGCGGGCAGCCCGAAGTTCTGCACCTCGGCCGATCAGCGTCATCGAGCCGGCATCCGGCTTTCCGGAAGACGTGCTCGATTCCTTCAGCGACGCCTTCGAATTCAGCGTCGGTGATGATCCTGTTGCTGTGGGTTGGCGAGCCTTGGCGCGTGATCAGTTCTTCGAAGTCGACCTCAAGACTCGGACTTTGTGGATCAATGCGCGTTTTCGGCGTGATCTGCTCGGACGTCGCAGTCTCGACCCGGCTGATGCTCCGGTGCTCAAGACTCTCGTCTTCCTGTTGGTGAGTGAGATGTTCGAAGGAACGAGAATCGGCGCGCGTCAGAGGGAAAAGATGCAGGCGTGGCAGGAAGTGTTGATTTCCGCAGTGGCAGCGCACCGGGAGCAGGTAGTGCAGTGAGTGATGAAGTATTCCGTGCGGTTGCACGTGAACTCGGTGACGGGTTTCCGCCCGAGAACGTGCTGTACCCGGTCAACGCGCGCCTGCGAGCGAGCTATCCGGACGGCCTGACCATCGCGGACATCATCGATGTGTTCCTCGACGACAGTGCTGTCGGTGTACGAACGGCGCTCACCTCGCGTCTCCGGCAGTGGGATGCGGAAAGTGTTGAGACGTGGGTGGGCTCGACTGTTCCGCAGAGCCCGGAACGGCGAGCTCGGATCTACGACTTGTTGGGATTGCCGGTCGACGCCCACGCCGAGATGGATGCGCACTTCCCTCGCGAAGGTGGGCCGGTTGTCATTGCTGCTCAGCAGCCGTGGGACCCCTGGTACACCTCCGAGCGCCGGCGCGAGCACGACTTCTATTGGCGCGCTTACAAGCGAGTTCTAGCCGACAAGAACTGGGACGAGGCGACAATCGGAAAGCTGGACATTGCAACGACTGAAGTTGTGCACCGGCTTGCGGATCCGACGCGGCCCGAGCCGTATCAGTCCAAAGGTTTGGTGGTCGGCTACGTCCAGAGCGGGAAGACGGCGAATTTCAGTGGCGTCGTGGCCAAGGCGATCGACGCTGGGTACCGCTTGGTCATCGTTCTGACCGGCACTATCGAGATTCTCCGGAGCCAGACTCAGCGACGCCTCGACATGGAATTGGTCGGTCGTCAAAACATCAGTGCCGGTGTGGACGACGACTACGCCAACGACGAGGACTGGCGGGACGGGAACTTTCTCGAACACGAAATCGATCCGAACAAGACCAATGAAATCCCGGCTATCCGTCGGCTCACCACCTCGACCTTTGACTACAAGAGTCTGCTCGCGGGCTTGAGCGCACTGCACTTCGAAACCGTGGATCACTCTCTTCCACTCAATGATCCGAAGAATCTGTACCCGAGCAATATTCGTATCGCGGTCGTGAAGAAGAACGTCTCCAGCCTCAAGAAGCTGGTGGCCGATCTGAAGAAAGTCCCGACCGAGCTCGATCAGATCCCGGCTCTGATCATCGACGACGAAGCCGATCAGGCATCGGTGAACACGATCGATCCGAAGAAGATGAAAACCGAGCAGGTCGAGCGGACGGCGATCAACGGTCAGATTGCTGAGATCCTCGGTCTACTCAAGCGTGCCCAGTACATCGGTTACACCGCAACACCTTTTGCCAATGTGTTTGTCGATCCGGAAGACAGCGTCAACGTCTTTCCTTCGGACTTCATCGTCAGTCTCGAGCGGCCCGGCCCGTACATGGTGGTGCGGACTTCCACGATCTCGACGATCTCGAAGACGACGACAAGACTCCGGCCAATTCGAACCAGAAAGCGTACGTACGGGATCTCCGGGCCGAGTGCGACGAGGATCGTTCTGCCGAACAATTGCGGGCTCTCGACTCGTTTGTCCTGACCGGGGCGATCAAGCTTTTCCGGGAATCGAAGGGCGTCAAGCCGTATCGGCACCACACGATGTTGGTGCACGAATCGGTGAAGCAGGCCGAGCATGACGCCGTAGCCGACGACTTCAAGGCCTTGTGGAAATCGGCCGGATACAGCCAGGCCAAGAGTCTTTCCCGGCTGGACAAGCTCTGGGCCGAAGACTTTGCGGTGGTGAGTGCGGCTCGGGGCAGTGAACTGGAGAATCCTGGTTCGTTTGCCGAGTTGGAGGAGTTCATCGGCGCCGCCTACGACAAGATTTCCGAGGGAGCCAGCCCCGTCATCGTGGTCAACGGGGCTGCCGAGAAGGACTACAAACAGGATTCCCTCGACTTCCAGGAACGGGGAGTATGGAAGATCCTTGTCGGCGGAACAAAGCTGAGTCGCGGCTTCACAGTCGAGGGCCTGACCATCACTTATTACACGCGTCGAACGGGCCAAGCTGACACGTTGATGCAGATGGGACGCTGGTTCGGATTCCGCCCCGGGTACCGAGACTTGGTGCGCCTGTTCATCGGCCGCACGGTTGGCGGACCCGCCGGCGCGGACTACGACATGTACAAGGCGTTCGAGGCGATCGTTCGGGACGAGCAGGAGTTCCGGAACGAGCTCACCAGATTCAGCGGCGTGAACGAGAAGGGCGAACCGTGGGTCACTCCACGCGATGTGCCGCCGATGGTGTTTCAGCAGCTGCCGTGGCTCAGACCAACGGCTCGAAACAAGATGTTCAACGCCGATCTGGTTTATCGAGGCATGGGTGGTGAAAGTTTCAGCTTCACGATGCAGCCCCCGCGAGGCGACGGTTCGATCAACGCTCGGCACTTCGAGGCGGTTACACCCTTGTTGAAGTCGTTGGACGAAACAGGGTCCTTCAATTTCGTTGACAAGGATGACGTTTCGCGATCGTTCACTGCGCGATATGGCATCGTCCCTGCCCATGTGGTGTTGGAGGCCGTCGACCAGTTCGAGTGGGCGAACGGGTGGGATTTCGGTCCCCACCGCGAAGCGCTCTCGACCGCTATCGAATCCGGATTGCTCGAAGACTTCGCAGTTCTGCTTCCGTATCCCAAGACCCGGGAGCCGATCGAGATCAAGGGTTGGCACGAGAAACTTCCGATCGTCAATCGCAAACGCCAGGAACGCGAGTACCGAACAGGTTTCACCGGTACGGCCGTTCGTGAGCGCGATGCGATCGAGCACATTGCGGGCAGCCCGAAGAAGAACGGCGGACCGCTTGCGGGTGCACTTCATCGGAAGACTCGCGGTGCATTGATTCTGGTATTTGCGAACGATCCGGCTCCTCGTCAGTTGAAACGGGCACAGGCTGGTCCCGTGGACTCGCGCGATTTTGCGACGTTGTTCTCGTACGCGCTTCCGCACGCGGCGGAGCCGTTGGGGCGAATCGGTTTTCGGGTCAAGCAGTCGGGGACAGGGGCGATCGTCGATGCGAACTAGGTGTGTTGTGGTGGGAGACAGGAATGGGTTCTGATGGCTAAGACGATCGCGACGATCAACCTCAAGGGCGGCGTCGGTAAGACGACGATCACCGCGGGGTTGGCCGAGTTCATGTCGCTCGAATTCGGTCAGCGCGTGCTGCTGATCGACCTCGATGCGCAGATCAATCTCACGACGATGATGATCAGTGAGGATCACTGGCTCGAACTCAACAAGCAAGGGCTGACCAGCGCAACCATTTTCCGTGACGCTGTCGATGGCACGTCGAACTTCGATCTCGAAGCTTCGATTCAGCGCGGAGTCTCGCCGGTCAAGCGAGTGACGGGTGTGGATCTGCTTCCCTCATCTCTCGATTTGATCGAGCTGCAGGAGGAGATCAGTGCCCTTCGGGTTGCTGATCGGAACTCCACCAAGCCGGTTGAATTGTTGAGGGATGCCGTCGCCCCGGTGATGCCGTACTACGACTATGTTCTGATCGATTGCCCGCCGAATCTCGGGCCGATCACACTCAACGGATTGGCCATGGCTGACGGCTACGTGATCCCCACGATCCCGGATGTACTCTCCACGTACGGCATTCCGCAGATACAGACGCACATCGCGAAGTTCGGCAAAGAACTCGGCCGTGAACTCTTCGAACTCGGGTTGGTGATCACCAAGTACAAGTCCAACTCGGCGGTGCACCGCACGACTGTGCGAAATCTTCGGCGCGATCCCAACGTCCCACACGTATTGCCGGAATATCTCGCGGAGTCGAATCAGATTGCCGCGTCGGCGGAGTTTCACCCGTACAGCACTTTGAAGGTGAAGTACGGCAATGCAGGTCAGTTCGATCAGATGCGTGCAATTACGCAGAACATTCTCACGGAAGCGCAGGCGAAGCTATGAGTGCGGGTATCGATGAGGCGCGTCGTCGCGTGCAGGTGCAGGAGACCGGTGCCGCGCTATTGAAGTTGGGTGCAACTAATGCCTCGGCCTCGGTGTTGCTGGCCAAGCTGGTTCAGGTCGTCGCGGAGGAAGCTGCCCGTACCCCGCGGTTCGCGAAGGCAATCGAAAGCGCTTTCGCAGTTCCGTCGGATGGATCCGCCGTTGTGGTACCTGCTTCTGCGCCGGCGCCGCGTCGTCGTGCTGCTGTACCGAAGGTGAAGCGGGAGCCGGGGGCTTTCGACCCGTTCGACGTCTTCAAGGTCGATGGTGAAGCGGTGCTCTTGGAGCGTCTTTCGGTCCTCGACGCAGACGGTCTCAAGGACATCATCGCGGAACAGGAAATGGATACGCACAAGGAGACGGGCCGCAAGCGCAAAGTGGATGTGCTTGCAGTCTGGACCGTCGAGCGAGTGAAGGCACTGACTTCGAAGGGGAGTGCCTTTCGTTGACATCGGTGCGAACGTGCGATGGATCAGATCGATGTATATCGGATATCGATTTTTTATCTTTGACGATTTCTCCCGTAGTAAGATCTATTTCTATCTTGAGAGGTGCTTAAAATGTCTACCAAATCGATACTGGAACAATACAAGATTCACGATTTTCTTTCATGGAACGATGATCGAACCCTTCAGATTAACCGCGATTTTCAACGTCGTGAAATATGGGCGCCGATCGCTAAAGTGATGCTCATCGACTCCGTGTTACGTGGGATGCCAATGCCGAAGATCTATCTTCGGACAAAAGTCGATCTGAATACAAAACGATCAGTCCGAGAAATCGTCGATGGTCAGCAAAGATTAAAAGCGATTATTCAGTTCGCAAGCGGTGAATTAAGGCTAACGGGCCGCGCTCGTGAGTTCTCTGGCATGACTTACGATGACCTGAGTCAAGAATTGAAGGAAGATTTTCTAACTTACCCAATTGCAGTTGATCAACTCATTAATGCTGACGATACTGATGTGCTTGAGGTTTTTGCGCGTCTCAATTCGTATACCGTTTCTCTTTCTCCGGCAGAGAAGCGGCATGCAGAGTTTCAAGGTGAATTTAAATGGGAGGTAGTTAACGCTGCTGTGGAATGGAGGGTCCTTTGGGATGTATTAGGAATAGTAAGGGGTCGAGATCGTCTTCGCATGAAGGATGATGAGTTGGTCGCTGAGATGTATGGGTTTCTCATCGAGGGTCTTCAAGATGGTGGTGCGAGTTATATAAATTCTCTTTACAAAAAATATGATGATGGAATTCCGAAGATAGTGCAAGTCAAGCACCGTTTCAGGGATTCTCTGAATTCAATGATCGATAATTTTTCGGATCTGATACTTGAGACCGAGTTAAGGCGCTCTACTCAATTCTTGATGTTCTTTGCCGCGTATTCTTCGGCGCTTGAATCGGGCATACCTGTTTTCCCACATGAAGCTCGGCCCCGGCTTGAGAATCTTGCAGTTGCGCTCGACGAAGAGGTGGCGGAATCGGCGTACTTCACACAGTTCGTAGCAGCTTCAAAGGGTTCCACTCAGAGAATCGCTACTCGAAAGGTTCGTTTCAACGCATATTTCTGGGCTCTGACGGGACGCGATGAAGATGGAGTTGGATATGGTCAATAGTTTGTCCAACGTCAGTCGAAAGTTCATATTGCGAGCTAGGGTGATTGAGCAAAAATTCCTATCGTCGCCTGATGTTGAGTCAGCATGTTATTGTATTCTCTCCATTTATGCCGAATGGGAGCGTTTTGTTGAGAATTTAGTCTTGGTCTCAGCGGTTCGAAGACCGGTTATGGAAAATGGTGCTCGATTGACTTTGGCGGTGGAGGTGGCTACCCGAGGTAGTTTTGACATCGCGTTATGCTGGGCGGCTGCTCCGAGGAATGGAAAGCGTCCAAAGATAATTTATTGGGGAGATTCTCGACGCGTAATTCCCATTGTTATGCAATTGGGCCTTGCGAACGGTGCCTCGATTGTGGGCGCAATTGGAGCGAGTAACTCGTGTGCTGATGATCTTCGGAAGCTTCGAAATTTTGTAGCGCATCGAAACATCGATACATGGGGTTCGGCGAAACAGGTCTTCAGTGCAAGATCCGTGGAAGACGTGCCATTTTGGCTCCGAGAAATTCAGCCCGGCGGATCCCAAAGATTTTCAGTTTGGTGCAGGAACCTTGAATTGATATCCATTGCCGCTACGCGATAAATATCGCCGCTTTTGATTTCGATGTTTATAGATTGCGAATTGTGGCGTTGCTCCGTTTCGTATATTTTGGCTGCTAACGCGGATAGATGGATGCGATCCGCTCGTTGTCGTTTCGCTGGATTCCGGGTGAAATTGACATTCAACTGATATTCCTCTTTTCTTTGGGGTGGATTCTCATGGCTCTTGTGGTGTGTGAATTTGCCGATTTAATAGCTGCTGCACTGGCGGAGAATTTTCGAGGGGTCTGCAGTCTCAAAATCTTTTCCCAAGCTTTCAAATTGATCGTTGGGCCCTCGTGAGGGCTGTTCGCTATGCCGGATTACCACCTGCTTCGGGTGCTAATCGTACAAGTCACATCAGGCCATATAGTGACAGTAGGACAAACGAGCGGCCGGATCATCGAAACTGTTCGCGATCCTTGTCGGATCGTCCTCCTCGGTATTTATGCTGAGTGGGGCAGCGAGTGGCGTACTAGCCAAAGCTTCGCCGACAACGGACCGGCGCATAGAGTGAGCTGACTCCGGAAGCGAAAGCCTGCGCGGTCGATGAGGAAGCTGTAACAACACAAGGCGGAACCAAGCGATGATTGCGAATGAGGAGAAGCGTTGACGGAGGCAGTTACTATCGGCGGTCCGCAGTTGCCGGAACATGGGCAAGTCGTCGAGGTGCGTGGTTCGACGTGGGCCGTCGCCAGCGTTCAGGCGCAGGGACTACCCCGCAGTTCAGCCGACGATGCGATCGCTCAACTCAATCATGTGGTCGAGCTCCAGTCGCTGGACGAAGACCGGCTCGGTGAGAAATTGAGCGTGGTGTGGGAACTTGAAGTGGGCCATACGGTCACGCCGGCACAGGGGTTGCCGGACCGTATTTCTACAGAGTCGTTCGACGACCCGACCACGCTGGCGGGTTTCGTCGACGCGATGCGTTGGGGAGCGGTGACGTCGGCGGACCCGAACCGCTATCAGGCGCCGTTCTGGTCGGGAGTCAACATCGAGGCCTACCAGCTTGAACCGCTGCGCCGCGCGCTCGGGGCTCCGCGCACGAACCTCCTGCTCGCCGACGACGTGGGCCTGGGTAAGACGATCGAGGCCGGTCTGGTGATCCAGGAGTTGCTCCTGCGGCACCGGGCACGCACTGCGGTGATCGTGTGCCCGCCGAGTCTGTCGCTGAAGTGGCAGGACGAGATGCGCGACAAGTTCGGTCTGGGGTTCACAATCGTGAACAGTGAGCTGATGGCGCAGATCCGTCGTACGCACGGGTTGCATGCCAATCCGTTCCTGATGTTTCCCCGGGTAATCGTGAGCATGGCGTGGCTGCCTCAGGTTCGTGCACAACGCCTGCTCCGTGACGTGTACGCACAGGCCGGTAACCCGAAGTCGGGCAAGAGGTTCGCTTTCGACCTTCTTGTTGTCGACGAGGCTCATCACGTTGCACCATCAGGCCCTTCGGCGGTTGCAGGCGGGCGTGGATACGCTGTCGACACACAACGGACAGTCGCGGTCCGGCAGTTGGCCGACAAGTGTGAGCACCGCCTGTTTCTCAGTGCCACCCCGCACAACGGGCATCCGGAATCGTTCACTGCACTGCTTGAGATGATCGATCCACGGCGTTTCTCGCGCGGCGCGCTGCTCGATTCCAAAGCGCTCAAGGATGTCACCGTGCGGCGACTCAAGCGTGATCTTTCAGGCAAGGGCTTTAAGCAGCGCAAGGTGAGCGCAGTGCCGTTCATGCCGCGGGCAGACGAACAGAAGATGTTCGCCCTGCTCGACGAAATCGTCACCAAGAGCGCAAAGCTGAACGGCATCAAGCCCGGTGGCGACATTGTCACGATGCTCCTTAAGAAGCGTTTCCTGTCCAGCCCCTTCGCGTTCGGCATGACGCTGAGCCACTACCTGGACTCCAAAGCTGGGCGCGGACTCTCCGAAGAGGACTACGACGACGTTTTCGGAGAGGGCCAGTCCGATGAGGAAGAAGGCCTCTTGGATCAGGACGAGGCCGACCGGCTCCGCGAGTCGAAGGGTTCCGACCCACTCAGTGCCGCCGGGCCCGGCCAACTGCAGATACTTACTGAATGGGGCCTAGGCTTCGAAAGTCGAGCGGACTCCCGCCTCGACGAGCTACTGAAGTTGCTCGACGCCGTCTGCCGTCCGGACGGCAAGCACTGGACCACCGAGCGCGTCGTCATCTTTACCGAGTATGCCCACACCGTCGACTGGCTCACTCGTGTACTGACGCAGCGTGGATACGCCGACGTGCTCGCGGTGATCCAGGGCTCCACTAAGCCCGAGGATCGTGAGTACATTCGCTCCCAGTTCACCGAGGACCCGTTGAACGAGCCGGTCCGCGTGTTGCTGGCGACGGATGCGGCAGGCGAAGGCATCGACCTTCAGACGTACTGCCATCGGCTGGTGAACTTCGACATCCCGTTCAACCCCTCCCGTCTGGAACAGCGGATAGGCCGCATCGACAGGTACGGGCAGACTGAAGAACCGCAGGTCTTTCACTTCCTACCCGACGCCGATTCGTCCACCTATGCTGCCGACGCGGGCTTCATGGCACGAATCGCGAAGAAAGTAGCGAATGTCGAACAGGATCTCGGCTCGGTCAACGAGGTGATCGGTAGAGAGATTCAGAATCACTTTGCTCAACGGGCGCCGACCCGAACAAAGGCCAAAGGCGTCGACCCGAACGAGGTCATCAACAGCGCTCTTGCCGGCGGCATGGAACTTAATGCCCGACTCACGCAACTCGAGCAGGGCTTCGACGCCTCGCGCACCGAGATGCACCTGGACCCGGCGAACCTGCGACGCGTGGTCGACACCGCCCTGCGAATCAACCACCAATCGGCGCTTGTTCCCAATCACGATTTCGCCCAGGATACCGATGCTGAGGTCTTCGATGTCCCCACACTTACCTCGGGATGGCACGGCACGCTCAACGGACTCGACACTCGGCTGCAACCAGGCGTATTGCGCCCGATCACGTTCGACCCCACGGCGGCCAAAGATCACAACGGCAAGGATCGCAACGACCTGGTGTACGTCCACCTGGGGCATCCGATCGTGCAGAAGTCGCAACGCCTGCTGCGCCAGTCACTGTGGAGCGTCGATTCGCCCCTCGATCGCGTCACCGCAGTGGTGGTCGACAACCTGCCCGAGTCGTTTGTCGCGGCGGTGACTCGCATGGTCCTGGTCGGCCGTGGTGGCCTGCGGCTGCACGAGGAGGTCTTCCTCGCCGGCGTGCGGTTGAAGGGTCGCCGTGCAATGGCCGAGGAGAAGGCCGAGGCTGCACTCGACAAGGCGCTCGACGGTGACAATCTCGAGCTCGCGGACGATCGGGTACGCGACCAACTGTGCGGCATGTGGAACATGTCCGACGCTCCGCTTCGCGCACGGCTGGAAGAGTCGATGCAAGCCCGGGCAAACCGACGGCACCAGCTGGTCATGGAGCAGCTTGCGCAGCGTAAAGAAGCGGATGTGCGGCGGGCTCGCGAGATTTTCGCGGCTTTTCGTGCCAATCTGCACGACTCGCTCAAGGCACTCCGGACTGCCGAAGAGGACGCACAAATGATGCTGCTGCCCGATGACCAGCAGCGTCAGCGGCGGCGTGATATCGAGGCGATGAGCCGTCGTCTGGACGAAGTGGGCGACGAGGAGTCGCGTGAGATCGCCGCGATTGCCGACCGGTATGCGGACGTGAAACCTCATACCACTGCTGCTGCTGTGGTGTTCGCGCTGACCCGCACCGATACTGAAGGATGGGTGGACTGATGGCACGCCAGACGCGGCGCCACACGCCGACGACCAACGCCGCCGACCTACACCGAGGGTGGCTCGAACTCGTCGACGCCGAGGGCCCGTTCCTCGCGATCCCGCCCTTGAAAAGGGTGTGGCCTAACGGCATCCCAGACTTCAAGAAGACTCACCCGGACCGTTTCGACGTGCTCGTCGATGCGCGGAAGCGCTTCGAATCGGCGTGGGAGGATCTCGACAGACACCCCGATAGCGAGACGACGCTCGATTCTTACCGTGCCGCTCGCGACGTATGGGTCGAGACAGTTTTGCGCGACATCGCGGGGTGGGCAGAGTCTCTCCTCTGGGGCGAGGTTCCCGGTGTGCAGGCACAATCACCGAACCGAACCGTCGTAGTTACCTCGCAGGCCGCGCTTCAGGGCGCCGACGGCACTGGTGCATTGGTTCATGTCGTCGACCCGGTCAACTCGTTGCGGCAGACACCGGGCGACTTTTGGGCCGCGACTCCTGTAGATCGAATCGAAGCGCTGTTGCGTGAGAACAAGAGTGAGATCGGTATCGTCACTGATGGCCGTTGGTGGGGCCTCGTTTTCGCCCGTGAGGGCAGCATGTCCGCATCCGGCATCGTAGACGCCCTTACCTGGGTCGAGGAGCCACGTACGCGGGACGCTTTCCTCACTCTTATCGGGCGACAGCACATCATGGGCGGTGAGCCGTCCGAGCGACTCCCGGTGCTCTTCGAAGAATCCGTGACAGCCGCCGAGGAAGTGACGGAGGCGCTTGGCGGGCAGGTGCGCAGCGCTGTCGAATTGCTCATCCAGTCGTTTTCGGAATCAGCCGCAGACTCCAGCCGGAAAGGTTTACCCGATCCACTACCTACTCGAACGCACGAGACGTACGAGGCCGCCGTCACCGTCATGATGCGCGTCGTGTTTCTCTTGTTTGCGGAGGAGAGAAACCTACTGCCGACAGGTGAATTGTTCGAGCAGGGGTACGGCATCTCTCGCGAGCTGGCCCGACTCGTCGCGCGTGAGAGCGAAGAGAGTGAGGAAGCGCTCGACGCGACATCCTTGACGTGGCATCGCTTACTTGCCACTAGCGCCGCTCTCTACAGTGGAGCCTCGTTCGAGAGTATGCGTATGCCCGCGTACGGCGGGTCACTGTTCGACCCGGCGAGGTTCCCGTTCCTGACCGATACCAACAAGCAGGGCACGCTCTCAGTAATAGTGTCCGACCGTGTCATGTTGCATGTGTTGCGCTCGGTGCAGTTGGCCATCCTCAAAGGTGGCGAGGCGCGCCAGATCTCTTTCCGCGACGTCGACGTCGAGCAGATCGGCTACATCTACGAGGGCTTGCTCGGCTACACATGTACGACGGTCGACGAGGTCCATGTGGGTCTGTTGGGCAAGACAGGCGCGGAGCCGGAGATTCCGTTGTCGATGCTTGAGTCGCTGGCTGAGATCAATCCCGACCCAAAGAATCTGATGACGGCGATCCGTGGATGGGCAGGGGAGGACCAACCATCCGCGATCCCGCCTTCGGCCGCCGCCATGGCCAAGGCGTTCACCTCGACTCTGGACCCGAGTGTGATCAGTGCCCTGACCCAAGCCGTGGGTGATGATCACGAACTTCGTGAGCGAGTCCGACCCTGGCTGGGCATTGTTCGCCTGGACCTGCGCAAGCACCCGGTTGTAGTACTTGCTGGAGGGTTGTTGGTCAAGGAGACCCCATCACGGAAGAACGCCGGCGCGCACTACACACCCAAGTCTCTGGCCGAAGAGGTTGTCCTCCACTCACTCCAGCCGCTGTGCTACTCACCTGGCCCACACCAGACTGCCGAAGAGTCTGCGTGGAATCTGAGATCTTCCGATGAACTTCTTGATCTCAAAATCGTTGACATCGCTTGCGGCTCAGGCGCATTCCTGGTCGCTGCGGCCCGCTACCTCACTGACCGCGTCGTCGAGGCGTGGATAAATGAAGACTCCGCCAATGGACAACGCAACGACCTATACGTGCGGGCCATTCGTAGTGTTGTTGCCAACTGCCTATACGGCGCGGACATCAACGACATGGCCGTGGAGATGTGCAAGCTCTCACTCTGGCTCGTCTCGCTCGACCGTGACCTGCCTTTCTCATTTGTCGACGACAAGATCTTTGTTGGGAACTCGCTTCTCGGGCTGACCAGCCTTGACCAGCTCCGCAAGCTGCACATCGACCCATCCCACGTATCGCAACAACAGATGTTCGAAATCTTTGACGTCGACATCGATTCCATTACTCGCAGAGCGGTCGAACTCCGCCAGCGGCTCGCCACCGAGATCGATGAGGACAACCCTGCACAGAATAGTGCCGCAAAGCGACGGCAGCTCACGCAGCTCCACGTGGTCACCGCCGACCTTCGAAAGATCGCAGACGGAATCGTTGCAGCAGGACTTAGACTGGGAGGGAAACCTGGGAAGGCGTTGGAAGAATCGTACGAGAACTTGCGTATCGCGGTGAAGGCCGCGCATCCTCAGAGCGGTACGCCAGACTCATCATTGCTGAGCGCGCTCGTCGACTCGGGTCTGACACCGACCGTCGTGACTGACTATGAGCGCTGGCAACCCCTCCACTGGGTCTTGGAGGTTCCGGATGTACTCATCGACCGTGAGGGATTCGATGTGGTCATCGGGAATCCACCCTTCCTGGGCTTCAAGAAGATTACGCCAGCTGTAGGCGCGAATGTACGGGAATGGTATGCAAATATACTGGGAGGAGGCACCGTTGCCAATGCTGACCTAGTCGCTTTCTTCTTCAATCGAGCTTTTCATCTGCTAGCCCGTTCAGGTGTCATGGGTCTCGTGGCCACGAACACCATTGCCGAGGGTGACACACGAGCTGCGGGATTGGATCGGCTTGTAGAGGCAGGACTGATCATTAATCGCTCCGTCAAGAGTGAGCCTTGGCCATCATTCAGCGCCAACCTTCAATACGCAGTTGTTTGGGGGGGACGAGCGGTTGCGGACTCCGCAGCGCGGATCGCGGACGGTGAAGAGGTTGAACGAATCTCAACTTTGTTGGAGGCAGCCGGAAAGTATGCTCATCTGCCTAAGAGGATAGCTACGAACCGTGGACTTGGGTTCCAGGGGTGCATTCCGCTTGGGGCCGGTTTTATTCTCGACTCACAAGAAGCCATAACGTGGCTCCAAAGCGAACCACACTATAAGGATGTCATCTTCCCCTACATCAACGGCGACGATCTCAGTTCTCGTTCCGATGTATCACCGTCACGTTGGGTGATCAACTTCGGAACGCGCACGGAGTCTGAGGCGTCTAACTACCAACTTCCGTTTGCGAGAGTGAAGGAACGTGTGAAGTCCGAGCGAGCAAAGAACTCAGTCAAGAAGCGTCGGGAGATCTGGTGGCAATTCACCGGGCTCGCCCTTGATTTGACCCGAGCAATCACGGGGATGACCGAGGTGCTCGCAATCGCAAGAGTCAGCAAGGCAGTAATGCCCCTAAGGGTTTCGACCTCGCAGGTGTTCAGTAACACCCTTTATATCTTCGCCACCGATTCATACAGTATTCAGGCCGTGCTCTCCTCAAGTCTGCACCAACTATGGTCAATCACGTATGGCGCGACTATGGGGTCCCGCATCTCTTACACCGTATCCGATGTGTTCGAGACATTCCCTCTTCCCCAAATGAACGATGATTTAAACGCTATCGGAGCCAAATTAGACACATACCGACGAACCTTAATGCTGGATCGAGACCTAGGTGTCACGCAAGTGTACAACCTTGTGAATGATCCGCGAGTTACGGAGAAATCGGACCCAGAAATAGGGCGACTACGTACCATTCATACCGAACTCGATCAGGTGGTGATGGACGCCTATGGGTGGTCAGACATCTGCCTCGAACACGGCATTCATACCCACCGTCAAGTTGAGCGTTGGACCGTTAGCCCGGCTGCTCGGGTGAAAATACTCGACCGCCTGCTTGAAGAGAATCACCGCCGCACCGCAGCTGACGAGGGTGACAGCAAAGGCTCGACCAGGAGCCGTAAGGCCAAGCACGTACCAGAGGGACAAGGGACACTGCTGTAATGAGTGACGTGACAGTTAGTGCAGGTCCAGAGGCGTCCTATGAGCTGAGTTACGAACCGGATGGCACGTCGTTCAATGTTCGCGAGAACCTTGTCGACATCTTGGAGCGCGAACTCCTCGGGCCAATGCATGGTCCGGAAGAGATTCTGTCGTTCAGTCCTCGCTCGCAGTACCTTGTGGGTCACATCGCGCCGGTCAAGCTCACCGGTGCCTCCATCGCGAGCGGCGACTCTGAGGGTACAACGGAACGAGGTGACCTCGTCGCGGCGCGCACCGACGGCGACGCCGCACATGAGCAACGTGGTGTGCCCGCCCAGTCGGCCGACGAGACGGAAGCGGATTCCGAGGACGATGACGTCGAGGACCGAACTCCGAAGCAGGGGTTGATGATCCCCGCGTCGATGGGGCTGCGGTTCCAGGTGCCTGCGGACCTCGATTCGTTCACCGTTACGGCGTCGTGGGGAACGTACGAATCGGTCGAAACCGAGAGGACGACCAAGGCTGGACGACCGATCCGCGACTTCCAGCGCACGCCGGTGGAGGAGCCACGCACGATCAAACTGGCTGACCTCGTACCTGGCCAGACCGCTGGGATTCCGTTGCGCGACTCCACCTGCCTGCGCGTGGACCGGTACGACGACCCCGAATTCGGGCGTGTGCTAGTGGAAATCGCGCTGTGCAACGACCGTGAAACCCCCATGCCCATCCCGATGAACATGTGGATGTTCCAGACCAAAATCCGCATCCATGCGGGCGGAGCGGAGGTGTTCCTGCCGGTCCGAGATGTAGTGGAACACAACTGGCCCGAGCATGACGACGAGGTTCGTCGTCTGAACCTCCAGTACCGAAACCGCCTGGAGTTCGCGATAGGACGAACTTGTTCGGTCGACTGGGTGGCAAAGGACGGCGCACGTCGCGCGACCGAGGTATCCACAACCTGGCTCCCTGTTGGGGAGACGCCCCAGACACGCGCGCGGTCGGTGAAAGACGCGATGCTGTCCATGGACGCTCTGTCATCCGTTACGCCTGACGCACTTCGCGCCGGACTGGAGCCACTGGTGAAGGGTTATGCCGCGTGGATTAGCAGCCAAGAGAATGCTGCCCACGATCTACCCGAGCACCTGAAGGAGACCGCAGAACTCGCACTCTTGGAGGCCCGGCAGGCACACAACCGGTTGGCCGCGGGCCTGGAGCACGTCGCGACCGATCCCGAAGCGCTGCGCTGCTTCCAGTTCATGAACCGTTCGATGCGCGATCAGCGCATCGCCTCTCAGGTGGCAGCGGCACGGGCCGCGGACGGCACCATGACCATCGAGCATGCGCAAGCCGAAGTTGCCGCCCGGGGTGCTGGTGCGGCGTCGTGGCGCCCATTCCAGTTGGCATTCATCCTGATGCAGCTCGGTGCGCTGACAGACCCTGCCGCGCAACTGCGCAGCGCCGAACATCATGCGCGGGTGGAGTTGCTGTTCTTCCCAACCGGTGGTGGTAAGACCGAGGCCTATCTCGGCCTCGCTGCGTATACCTTCGCGATTCGCCGCAGGCAAGGCGTCATCGAGTCCGGCGACGGACCTTTGGACGGCCGCGACGGGGTTGCAGTTCTGATGCGCTACACGCTCAGGCTCCTGACCGCCCAGCAGTTCCAGCGTGCGACGGCTCTGATGTGTGCGGCGGAGCTCGCCCGGCTCGAAGACGAAGCCACTTGGGGTGTCGAACCGTTCCGGATCGGCCTGTGGGTCGGAACGGACGTCAGCCCCAAGCGCTTCGAGGAAGCCGACGAGCAACTCACCAAGGCAAACGAGTACGGATCGCATCGACTCACGGTGCTGCAGATTCAGCGATGCCCGTGGTGCGGCACCCCGATCGGGGCGGCACAGGTCAAGGCTGATGCCACAATGCGCCGTATCTACGTGTATTGCGGTGACGAGCTTGCTCGGTGCCCGTTCTCCAAGGGCGGCGCGGCATCCGAGGGACTCCCAGTGCTCACCGTGGATGAAGAAATCTACCGGCTGACACCGGCGTTCGTAATCGCCACCGTCGACAAATTTGCGCGCCTCGCCCGCGAAGGCGAAGCTGCCGCACTATTCGGGTACGTCAGCCGACGGTGCGGACGGCACGGGTATGTGCACTCGGACTACTCCAAGTGCGACATCACCACGACGCACCCGGCGAGCAAGAGCGGTCACCCCGCCGCGACGGTTCGACCGGTAGATCGCTTGCGGCCCCCCGACCTCATCATCCAGGACGAGCTCCACCTCATCACCGGCGCGCTGGGAACCTCGGTCGGCCTGTTCGAGGTTGCGGTCGAGACCCTGTGCTCATGGGAGACCAAGGACGGCAAGCCCGTCAAGCCGCTGATCGTTGCATCGACCGCAACGGTGCGCAACGCCCAGGAACAGGCGCGGGGGTTGTACGGCCGGCAGGTCGAAATCTTCCCACCCCAGCTACTCGACGTCGCGGACACGTACTTCTCCCAAGAGATTCCGATCGACAAGGCGAACCCAGGGCGCCGCTACATCGGGGTGAGCGCGCAGGGCGTGCGCCTCTCCAGCGCGGAGATTCGCGTTGCGGAGGTCTTGCTGTCTTCTGGTCAATTGCTCTTCGATCACGCTGGTGCCGCGGCGGATCCCTACATGACGCTGGTCGGCTACTTCAATGCCACTCGTGAGCTGGCCGGCATGGCGCGCTACATGGCCGACGACGTCCAGAGCCGAGTCAAGCGTCCCCGCAGGGACTCCGGATTCCCGTCACGGCTCGGA
The DNA here is from genome assembly GCF_019266045.1 of Rhodococcus sp. MH15. Classification (NCBI taxonomy): domain Bacteria; kingdom Bacillati; phylum Actinomycetota; class Actinomycetes; order Mycobacteriales; family Nocardiaceae; genus Rhodococcus; species Rhodococcus sp. MH15. The sequence continues at coordinate 59,044 of NZ_LPNP01000079.1, read as the reverse complement.
ACATCGTTCGGTCTGCTCAACATCGGTGAATTGACCTCACGCATCGCATCAGCCGAAATCGGCCGCACTCTCGACCGACTCGGTCTGGAGTTCGATCCCGACCACGACACCACCGAGGCATTTCGCGCGCGAATGGCAAAGCAGGACACCGGAAAGAAAATGCCCGCCCGCACCGAGATGCCGTTCGACGTGGTGCTCGCAACCTCGATGCTCCAGGTCGGCGTCGACGTCCAGCGGCTGGGTCTGATGCTGGTGGTCGGACAACCGAAGAACACCGCCGAATATATCCAGGCGTCCTCCCGCGTCGGACGCGATCCCTCTGATCGCCCTGGACTCGTTGTTGCCCTCGGCAACTGGGCTCGACCGCGCGACCTCGCGCACTTCGAACAGTTCCGGCACTACCACGAAACCTTCTATGCCCAGGTCGAAGCGCTGTCAGTCACGCCGTACTCACCTACCTCGCTCGCCCGGGGGATCGACGGTCTGCTGGTCAGCGTCGCTCGGGTTATGCAGGCCGTGCAACCCGACGGGCTCTCGCAGGAGCGCGGCGCATGGCGAATCAAGGATGAGCGTTCGGCAGTCGAGGCGATGGTAGAGCGGCTCAAGAAACGCATCGCTGCCGCCGCGCAGAGCGACGAGGCGACCAAGCGTGCCAATGATCTGCTGGTCAATCGGCTCGACCGCTGGACCGAACGCGCCAAGCGCGCGGTCCTGATGAGCAAGACACTCGTCTACGAGCGCACCGGCGAGGGTGACAAGTACCTACCGCTGATCATCAGCCCGGAAAATGCGAAGGCGTCCACGGGCAGTTCGACGGAGGCCCCGTTCATCATCGCGAACTCGATGCGCGAGGTGCAACCGGAAATCAACCTGCTGGTCAGCCCGATCCCGGATCGGCTGTTCGCCCGAACACCTGACGATGCACCGACATGGGTTCTGCCGTCCGGGGAGGACAACTGATGACTGACACCGCAACCACCGAGTCGGATCTTCCCGTCGAGATGCTGCACGACGCCTCCGATGTCCTCGACCCGCTCGCCGACGCCGAGGAGGGTCTGGTCAAGAACCGCGCCAAGGTCGGCTCGGCCCGCCCCTCGTCATTGCTCTACACGTACGGCCCCGGCGCGATCATGGATCTACCCGGTTTCGCCGTCATGCCTGCGGGACTCGACGATTGGGGACCCATCTGGAAGCGTCGCGAGCACATCCCAAGCATCCTCGAACCGCGACTGGTCAGCGTGGTCCGACTGCATCTAGGCCAGCAAGTCGACGCTCTTCGGCCCTACCCGTGGCAGCCCAAACAGGGCGCGATGTCCAAGGAAGGGTCCGACCTCGGCATTCCCGCCCGGGTGTTCCCACAATGGTTTCGTTGCACCGGCTGCGACTATCTTGGCCCGTTGCCGCGGTTCAGCTACACCAACACCCATCCGTTCCGGCCCGACCTCGCCCAGTTCACTCACAAGAGCTGCCCAGGGCGAGGTCGACCGCGGCCCGGAGCACCTGCCCGTAAACGCGAAAGCCCCGCGGTCCCGGCGCAGCATCTGCTGACATGCACGAACGGGCACCTCGACGAATTCCCTTACACGTTATGGGTGCACCGTGGTCGCCAATGCCCCAAGGCAGAGCTGCCCGATCTGAAGATGCGTGACGCCAACGTCGGCCAGAGCGTCGGGTCGATCATCGCTTGCGCTTCGTGTGGATCCACTCGCGGCATGGCCGAGGCACAGGGAACGGTTGGGCGCGAAAAACTTCCGGAGAAGTGCCGCGGTCGGCACCCGCATCTCGGGGCGTTCGACAGTAACTGTGGAGCCCGCCCGGCGCTCATCATGATGGGCGCATCGAATCTATGGTTCGCGTCCACACAGTCGATCATCGTCATGCCCCGCACCGAAGCCGAAGAGAAGAAGGCCCTTGCCGACAAGCTTCGCGTCGAGCTGGGCCTCGATCAGGTCAAGCAGTTCGGGGACCAGATCGCCGTGATCCGGGCCCTGGCCGGAGCCAAGGGCATCGACATGTCGAGTGTCACCGACGATGACCTTTCGGCGGCCATAGCCGATGTACTCGCTCCTGCGGACTCGGAGGAAGATCGGCAGGAAAAGCTGGCGGCTTGGGATCCGGTCGAGCTGCTTGTACCGGAATGGCGGTACTTGCAGAAGCCAGCGCTGTTCCCGCAGCAGCCGAACTCCAGTGGTCTGATGGTGACCGAGATGCAGCGCGCGCCCGGGCTGCATCCGAAGGTAAGCCGCGTCGTCGCGGTCAACCAGATGAAGAAGGTCAATGCGGTACTCGGGTTCACGCGACTCGACGAGATGGATCGCGTCAACGATCTCGCCAGCCGCCTCGTCAAGCTCACCCGCAGTGGCAAGCCCACATGGGTTCCGGCCACCGAAGACCGCGGTGAAGGTGTCTTCCTCCAGCTCGACCTCGATGCAGTCGCAGAGTGGGAGAACAAGATTCGCGGAACACGGTTGTGGGACGTCCATCAGGACGCGCACAGGCGTAACTTTCAGCGACGCTTTTCCGAGACTGCCAAGCAGGTCGACCCCGATACCCGATTGCCTGCTCCGCGCTACTGGTTGCTCCACACCCTCTCGCATGTCCTGATCCGTGAAATGGCGATGTCGTGTGGCTACGGTGCAGCCAGCCTCAGCGAACGTATCTACGGATGGACCGCAACTCCACAACGTGAGGCGGCGGCAGGACTGCTGATCTGCACCACCGCTTCCGACAGCGAGGGCACTCTCGGCGGGCTGGTCGCACTCTCCGAACCGGCCCGACTCCATAACCTGCTGGTGTCGGCGCTACGCCGCGCAGTGCGATGCTCCTCGGACCCGGTCTGTGCCACACGGACCCCGCGCGACCCGGAGGATTTCCTCCACGGCGCCGCATGCCACTGCTGCTCCTTTGCATCAGAAACTTCGTGTGAGAAGGCGAACCGATTCCTTGATCGGCGGTTCCTCCTGGACCTCCCGGCGGCCTCGGGCGAGTCAGTGCCAGGGTTCTTCGGGAGCATCGATGCCGTCTGATCCATTCGGTTCGCTCGGCGAATACCTCACCGCAAATGAAGCGGTGGGGCTTGCAGCACTCCTCGAAAACGGTGACCATACCGCGCACGCGCTGCGGTCGATCAACGCCAGCCGCCGTGAGCATGTTGCGAACTTGCTGGCAGGGGCCGGGCTAAGTCACGCCGAACCTGCGTTGTCTGTTGCGGTGCTGCGTGCGGTCGCGGGAGCGAAGATGGTGCATCGCGAACTCGTCCCGGTGTGGACGATGCCGGGCAATGAGGCCACTATTGGCCACCTGACCAGCGAGTTCCATCGTCTCGTGTCTGGAGCGCGGATTTCCGTGACGTGTGCGACGTACAACTTCACGAAGAACTCCAACATGTGGCACGCGCTTAGGCTCGCGTCCGAGCAACCGGGTGTCACCGTCTGTGTGTATGTCGATGCCGAAAAGGGTGAATCGGGCAAGGTTAGAGCTCAACTGCCACTGGCGACGGTGTACAGATCAGCGCGGCTTAGTGACAATCGTTCAATCGTGAGCCACGCCAAGTTCATCGTCGTCGATCACGAGATCGTTTTGCTGACTAGCGCAAACTTTTCCTACAACGCGGAGAATCGCAACATCGAATTCGGGATCCTCATAAAGGACAACGCGCTCGCCACCTCAATCGAGTCAACAATGTCCAGCAAACACGGTTCGCTGTATGTGCTCACAGATAGTTGAGAAACCGGCCTACGCGGAGTCAGAGTGCTGCAGGAGGTCATGAGGCTGAGGAGGTTCAACTCAACTTTCGCCCCTGGGCATGCGGTTGGCTGGCCGGGTGCGGATGCATGCCTGATGTTGCGAAAAACGTGACTTTGCAACGTATTTCGGGACAGAGATGCACGCACGCAGCATAATTCGAAGCTCGCGTGCATCTCTACGAAGGGTGATCGACTACTTGGTGGTTGACGCGCCTGCCGTGAGGCCAAGCTCGTCGTCTGCATCATCGCCGCACGCACAGTCACAGTCACCGCCGCAACCGCCGGGATTGCAGTCTCCGGCGTAGCTGTCGTCATCGGCGTCGCAGTCGAGGTCTCCGCCGAAGGATTCAGCAAAATCGTCGTCGAGTTCGTGAGTGAAGTCGTGAACCTCGTCGATCAGGTTCAGCAGATGCTGCGGAGCGAAGGGATCGGCGTCGAGCATCGTGGAGACCAGTAGGTGGTCGCCGCTGAAGGCGAAGCGGAGGCGCGGCCATTCCTGCGCGAGTTCGATGAGTCGAGTCGCAGCATGCGAGGGATTGCCGAGGCCGGTCAGAACCGAAGACCAAACGTTGATCTGGGGTCCGTCGTCGGCGACGGTCACGTAGACGACAAATCCGTGAACCGGCACGACAATGTCGCCGTCGTCATCGGTGGCAGGCTCACTGCCCAGCAGTTCGGCGAGGGTCTGGACGCACAGGTGAACCAACTCGTCGCGCTCGTCCGTCACCAAGGCAATTGCGCCGTTGATGTGGAGGGGCTGGTCGGCGGTCGTGTCTTGGTCGCTCATGGATCCTCATGTTCTGTGCCAGTCCGAGCAGGCGCTGGGCACTGTTTTCGTGCGGTAGCTGTCAGGTCTACGGTAATCGGCGCACACTATTGTCCGCGCAGTGGATGATCAAAGATGCCTGGGTAGGTCCGTGTTGATCTGGACTTGACAGCCGACCAGCGACAAGATGCGAGCCCCGACAAATCGGGCAACCTTGTGGCAGTGAGTATCTCGGCTGTCGGTAGGTAGATCTAGCCTCCATACATGACGGGTCAGCGAGTTCGGCGAGCTTCACATCTGCGTTTGGTACCTGCATATCAAGCGGCGCAAAGCCAGATGAAGGTCCTTACGCCGAGGCAGATGCGGAATCAGCGTCGACGGCCGGAGGTGGCGAACTTTGTCATGCGGATCGAACTCGATTGCATCACGCCGCCTATTTGGAGACGGTTTTCGGTCCCGTCGAATATCGAACTGGACCAACTTCATTCGATTGTGCAGGCGGTGATGGGGTGGGGAGATCAACACGCTCATCAGTGGGTGAGTGTCCATCATTCAACGGACAATGGCCCAGATCGGTATATCGCGCCAGAGGTGATCGAGCGCGACGGATACCAGGAAGACGAGTTCGGTGAGGACGAAGTCCGGATCGACGAGGCAGTTACCGCGGTAGGGGAGTACGTCCGTTATGAGTACGACGCCCGCGCAAGGTGGAGTCACACGTTGGTTCTCGAGCAGATTGTCGAAGACCAGCCGATTTCTGAGCCATCCTGTCTCGACGGCGAGAGAGCGTGCCCGCCGGAGGATTCTGGCGGTCCGATCAGGTATCGCGAGTTCCTGAACGTGCAGGCGAGTGCCGGACTGTTCGATCCCGAACGTTTTGTTCCCGCAGAGTCCAATGCAGCAGTCACCATTGCAGTGGCACTGCATAAGTCACCACCTGTGGGAAGCTCGGTGTTCGAGAAGTTCTTGCGCCGCCTGTCGGTTCATTCCGCGCCGAAACTGTTTGCCGCAGTTGCCAAATCGGAGCTTCGTGGCGGATATGACAACTATTTCGAGGTGATGCGTGAAGGAGCAACCCGCCAACTGCTGTGGCTGCTGAACTCCGCGCGAGGTGGTGGGATTGTTTTGACGGCGTCCGGGGCACTTCCTTCGGACCATGTTGCGGCCGCCCGAGACGAACTCGATTGGGGCAGCGACTGGATCGGTGTCACGGCAGGGAGTGACTCGCAATTAGCAGTACTCGTTGAAGTCGCAAAGACACTGAGATTTGTCCGGAAACTCCGAGGCACATTGCTTCTGACTCGACTCGGCGCGTCAGTGCTTGCATATGAAGGCGAGCTGTGGCGTCACATCGTGTCGGCCATGCCGTTGGGAAAGGGTGAGTTGGCGCAGGAAGCCGGCCGAATTCTGTTCCTTACGTTGGCTGCCGGCTTGTCGGAGTCCGAACGTAGTGAAGTGATGATCGAAGGCCTCACGGCATTGGGTTGGTCGACAACAGACGGAACACGACTCGGGGACGACGATTGGACGTGGATGGTGCGAGACACTCTCGTGTACTTGCGAATGATCGGGGCGATTGTCTCCAATCCGCTTGACCAGCATGTTTCCGCCGATCCCGAGTGGGGCCGACGGTTTGCCAGGATGGTCCTGTCGATGTAGGTATGCGATCGAATCGAGCATCGATTTTAATCGATGCGGAGTTGTTATATGCGCTGGAAGCGCACGATTTTACTGCGGCGGAAACATGAATATTTTCGGGTGGGAAAATATCGGAGTTTTTGTTCGAAATTGCCATCATGCTATGGTCGATTCTCAGTTGTTGAATTGCGTGGTCGAGCCAAAAGCTTGCGCAGAAGATTTATTTTGTGGAGGTTGGGTTTCCGAAAAGACGAAGTGCGTGTTGCTAGTCAATTGAATATGTGACCGGTGTTGGTATGGCGGTCGCTGCTAGGGCGTGCAGAAACGAAGCGCAAAGATCCTGAACAGGGGTTTTGTGCTTTGCTCTGCCGATTATGTGCGAAGGATGTGGCATGTGACGGGGTCCGACATGGTCCAGTTCAGTACCTTGGTAATTGTTTCACTGCTTGTTGCTTTTTATGGTGGAACATTTCTGATTTCTCTTCGTATTGGTAAGAAACAGGAAAATGCCGACGGTTTTATGACCGCCGGAAACAAATTAGGATTTGGTGTTTCGGCCGCGAGCATGACGGCCACCTGGATTTGGGCGTCGTCGATGTACGCATCTGCCACTTCTGGCTACACCTACGGAATCTCCGGCCCCATTCACTACGGTTTGTGGGGCGCGTTGATGATTCTCTTCATTTATCCGTTCGGCCAGCGAATTCGCAAAGTAGCGCCGAAAGCCCACACCCTGGCTGAGGTCATGTACGCGCGGCACGGACGCTCGAGTCAGCTGATGCTCGCGGGCTCCAATATCGTCGGCAGTCTCATCAGTTTGATGTCGAACTTCCTCGCTGGTGGTCTGCTGATCGCGTTGCTTTCGCCGTTCAACTTCATCCAGGGTGTGTTCATCGTTGCGCTGGGCGTTTTGCTGTACACGTTGTGGTCGGGCTTCCGCGCTTCGGTGTTGACCGACTTCGTTCAGCTGATCGGAATGCTCGGTGCGGTAGCGGTTTTGGTGCCGTTCATCTTCTTTGCGGCAGGGTTCCCGGCAGCCTTCGAATCCGGGGCAGGCAACCTTACTGCTGAGCAGGGCAACTTCTTCTCGAGCGTTGCCTTCTTCGAGCAGGGCGCGCCGTACATCGCGGCAGTTCTTGCCTACGCAATCGGCAATCAGACCATTGCCCAACGTCTGTTCGCGGTCCGCGAAGACCTGATCAAGCCCACCTTCATCACCGCAACCGTCGGATACGGCGCAACGGTCATTGGTGTCGGAATGCTGGGTGTTCTCGCTCTATACCTCGGAATCGAGCCGATGGATGGTGACGTCAACAATCTGATTCCGCAGATGGCCGCGTCGTACCTGCCCGGAATTTTGCTGGCTGTCTTCTTTGTCATGATCATCGGCGCGCTGTCATCGACGGCGGACTCGGACCTTGCTGCGCTCTCGTCCATCGTGATGACCGACGTTTACGGCCAAGCCGTCGCAGGCAAGGCTAATGCGAACCCTCGACGGATGCTGCTCATCGGCCGAGTAACGATGATTGTTGCCACGGCGGCGGCTATCTCCTTGGCAAGTCTGCAATTGAGCATTCTGGATCTGTTGGTGTTCGTCGGCGCGCTGTGGGGCGCTTTGGTGTTCCCGGTTATTGCGAGCTTCTACTGGGGCAAGGTCACCAACAAAGCCTTCACTGTGTCGGTGCTGGTGGCTCTTGCTGCCTTCTTGCCCGTCCGATTCAGTTGGGTGCCGATGGATGGGATGTTCGGGATACTCTCCGACATCGTTGCCGTTGTCGGTATCGGAGTGGTGCTGGGGCTCATGACATTTGGATTCTTCGGTCTGAAATTTGCGCAGATCGTCGGTGGCCTGGCGATCGTGCTGTCCGCGCCGTTCGCGATCGGCTTCCTGCACGACTACCCAACGCTCAGCGGATCTTTGGTGGCCTATGCCGTCAGTACCGTCGTGTGTTTTGCGATGTCCGTCAATCAGCGTGAGACGTTCGATTTCGAACTGATCAAGCAGCGGACGGGAGACTTCGACGATGACGAGCTTCCTGCCGTGGGAGCGTCCGGAAAGTAACCGTCGAGACAAGTGGAAGGAATACGAATGAGTACAGCTCTACTGACCATTTATGTTCTGATCTGGCCGGCGTTGGTCTTGGTCGTGCTGGGAGTCATCAGCAAGGGATTCTTCAAGGATTGGGCAACTGCTCGCCGCAACGGTGAGGATCTGGTCTAACTTTTCACGCCGCCACCGACGGACTTCTTGTCGGTGGCGGCGGTCATATTGCAATCGGGACTGGGGGCAGCGTTATAGTTGCCCAGTGCAACACGACGGAGCAATGGCGCTCACCGGTCCACCAGCCGTTCATGACGAGCTGGTGCACCTGACGCGGCAGTTGATGACGGGGGATCGGCATTCCGATGACCACCCGTCGATCGCGCAGCATTCATTCCTCTCCTTCATCGGCCGCAATGACGGATGCAAGGCCACGGAGATCTCCGAAGTCTTCGGCGTCAACCGCTCGACCATCTCGCGCCAAGTGCGCGGGTGCATCGAGGCAGGCTGGGTGTATGCCGATCCGGGATCCGTTCGCCAGGGCAATCCGCTGCACCTGACGGAGGCGGGCCGCAAATACCTCGACGCCGCCGACGCGCGTCGGCTCGACCAAGTCGCCGGCAGGCTGCACGATTGGACCGAGTCCGAGGTCGCAGACTTCGCCCGCGCACTCCACCGCTTCAGAATCAGCATCGAATCGCAGACCAACGGAGATGACACCCTGTGAGTGAGTACAGCGCCAAAGCCCAGTTCACCATCTCCGACAATGAGTCTGGGGTGCACACCGTCTTCACTCACGCCGAGCGCACGCCAGATCTGACGGTGTTCTCCCGCCCTAAGGGCGAGGGTTGGGTAGATGTAACGGCTAAAGAGTTCGCCGAGCAGGTCACCGGCGTCGCAAACGGTCTCATCGCCGCTGGCGTGCAGGCAGGCGACCGCGTCGCACTCCTCTCCGCGACCCGATACGAGTGGACGCTCTTCGACTTCGCCATCTGGGCTGCCGGCGCGGCTACCGTCCCGATCTACGATTCGTCGTCTCAGGGCCAGGTCAGCTGGATCCTCGAAGACTCCGAGGCCGTCATCGCGATCGTCGAAACCGGCGCGCACGAGCAGCTGTTTCAGGACGCGCCAAGCACGCTCAAAGCCGTCATGCAGATCGACGACGGCGCTGTGGAGAAGTTGACCGCACAGGGTGCCGACGTTGACGACACCGAGCTGAAGAAGCGGCTCGCGGGCATCAAGGCCGACGATCTTGCGTCACTCGTCTACACCTCCGGCACGACAGGCCGTCCCAAGGGATGCATCCTCACGCACCGCAACTTCCTGTCCGAGGTGCGCGGGATTCTCACGGCATCGATCGGCAAGGTGGCGGTTCCGGGAAACCGAGTCCTGACCTTCTTGCCGCTCGCGCACGTACTGGCCCGCGCGGTGTCCCTCGCGACGTTCGAAGCTGGTGCGTCGCAGGCGCACTGGTCTGACTTTGCCACCATCACAACTCAATTCGAGCGGTACAAGCCCAACACCATCCTCGGTGTTCCGCGTGTCTTCGAAAAAGTTCGTGACGGCGCAGCACGCAAGGCGGAATCCGGTGGAAAGATCCCCAGCGCGATCTTCGCCTTCGCCGAAGCCACCGCCAAGGAGTACAGCCAAGCCCTCGACAAGGGCGGTCCCTCGCTGATCTTGAAGGCGAAGCACGCAGTGGCAGACAAGCTCGTGTATTCGAAGCTTCGTGAGGCTCTCGGCGGCGAGTGCTGGTTCGCGATCTCCGGTGGCGGCGCCCTCACTCCTGAGCTGGGGCACTTCTTCCGTGGGCTCGGAGTTCCGATCTACGAGGGCTATGGCCTCACCGAAACTACTGCGGCGCACTGCGTCAACGTCCCGGGTGCTCAGAAGATCGGAACCGTCGGACAGCCGATGGGCGGCAACGGGGTTCGCATCGCCGAGGATGGCGAGATCGAACTCAACGGTGGAGTCGTCTTCAGGGGCTACTGGAAGAACGACAAGGCCACCGAAGAGACATTCGTCAACGGCTGGATGCGGACCGGTGATCTCGGTGAACTCGACAGCGACGGTTACCTTTCCATCACCGGACGCAAGAAGGACCTTCTGGTGACAGCGGGTGGCAAGAACGTCTCGCCCGGCCCGATGGAAGACCGTATCCGTTCGCATTCCATCGTCTCGCAAGCAGTCGTCGTCGGCGACGGGAAGACCTACATCACGGCGTTGCTGACCGTCGACCCCGAGGTGTTCGAGAAGTGGAAGGCCGAGAACGGCAAGCCTTCTGGTGCCACCGTCGCCGAACTACGTGACGACAAGGACCTTCGAGCGGAGCTGCAGAAGGCCGTCGACGACGCCAATGCCGCTGTCTCACATGCAGAGTCGATCAAGAAGTTCGTCATTCTCGATCGCGATCTGACCGAGGAAGACGGTGAGATGACAGCGACGCTCAAGATCAAGCGCAATGTCGTCGTCGATCGGTTCTCGAAAGAGATCGAAGGAATGTACGCGAAGAGCTAGGCGCGTTTGGGGAACTGCTCGCGGTAAGCCATCACGTCATCGAGGCGGAACCTGCGGTGGGTGCCGCGTAGTTCGATCGGGAGTTTCCCGGCGTCGGCGAGTTTGCGTACATACGTGTCCGAAACGCCGAGGATCTCTGCTGCCTGCGAGGTGGTGAGAAGCTCTGCAACTGGCCCGAGGGCGACGCTGTCTCCGGCAGCGAGATAGGTCAGGAGCTGCACGACGGCGTCGCCGACCGACGGTGGAATCTCGATCCGGACGCCGTCAAACACCAGCGTGGTCGTGTCCGTCGAGGTTGCGGCTCTCTGGGTCAGGGCCGTTTTGATTCGCTCGGCAGCATCGCCGTCGACTGCGGAAACGATGTGGTCGATGCTCACGCGATGTATCTCCGATCGAAGGCAGTGTTTCGCAAGCATAGACAGCGACAGTGTCCGTCGGCACGCTGGATGGCACTGTGTGCGTTGCATTACATGAGTGCCCTGAGTGGAAAACTATTTACCCACGTAGATCGGAATTCGAAGGTTTTGGCGCCCAAAGATATTCGACTCGACGCATATGTAACTCACCAAATTTGGTGTACCCGCAAGTAACATCCTGAGCGTGGCTAGACGATCGGTAACGGTGAGATTCGACGTAGAGGAACTGAGGGCCCTAGAGACCCTCCAAGAGCTCACGGGCGCGGACATTTCCAGCGTCATACGTGAAGCTGTGATCGAACATGCGCGTCGATGTGTCGCGCAGGGAAAGCCCCGCGACATCACCGAGCGACGCAAATCGCTGACCTTGCAGGAAGCCTTCGCCAAGTATTCCGCGTTGTGCACCGGTGAGGAGCGGGAAGCGTCGTAGCACATCTGTCGATGCGATGGTGACCGGTTGAGTTCACAGTGATTCTGACTGTGGCGCTGCGTAGTTCGTTCGAGGAATATTGCGGCAACGGAAGTGTTGCGTAGACCTCTGACAGGAGCTGGCCAGTGACGGACGTCCTCGAACTCTCCACCGATGTATTGGTGATCGGTGGTGGCCCCGCCGGCGCATGGGCAGCGTTGCGCGCGGCCAAGGCCGGTGCAGACGTCGTCCTGGTCGACAAGGGCTACTGCGGAACGAGCGGCGCAACGGCCCCCTCCGGAACAGGTGTTTGGTACGTCGAACCGGATACGACTGCCCGTGAGCGGGCGAAGGCCGGTCGTGAGGCGCTCGGCGGATATCTTGCCGACCACCATTGGATGGACCGCGTCCTCGAGCAGACCTACTCCAACATGGATCTCCTCGCGGTGGAGGGCAGATATCCGTTCCCCGTCGACCCCAGCACGGGCAAGCAGATCCGTACCGGCTTGCAGGGACCTGAGTACATGCGACGGATGCGCACCTGGATTCGTCGAGCCGGTGTGCGGATCCTCGATCATTCGCCGGCGCTGGAGCTGTTGGTGGACGGCGAAGGACGAGTTCGCGGAGCTGCGGGCTACCAACGCCACGAAGACCAGGACTACCGAGTCTCGGCAGGCGCGGTAGTGGTCGCCAGCGGAGGTTGTGCGTTTCTGTCCGGTGCGCTGGGCACCAACGTCGATACCGGTGACGGTGCATTGATGGCAGCGGAAGTCGGAGCCGAGTTCTCCGGGATGGAGTTCTCGAACGCGTACGGGATCGCGGCGGCCGGATCGACGATCACCAAGACGGCTTACTACGCGTACGCGACGTTCTTTCACGCAGACGGAAGAGTGCTCGAAGGGGCCGGTTCGGCGAAGGGGAGGTCCGTCATCGCCAGCACGTTGCAGAACGAGCCGGTCTTCGCGCAGATCGATCGGGCCGACGCTGATGTACAGCGTCGAATGAGGCTGGGGCAACCCAACTTCTTCCTGCAATTCGATCGCCGCGGAATCGATCCCTTCACCGACAAATTCGAGGTCGGCATGCTCGCTGAAGGCACGGTGCGCGGCACTGGGGGAATCAACGTCGTCGATGACGATTGCGCGTCATCCGTTCCAGGACTGTTTGCCGCCGGGGACGCCGCGACCCGAGAGCGAATCTGCGGAGGGTTTACCGGCGGGGGAAGTCACAACGCCGCGTGGGCGATGTCTTCTGGTTCGTGGGCGGGAACCGGTGCTGCGCGCTATGCGCTGTCGGTCGGACGTGGGTCTACCAGTGGTCTTCGCGGAGCCGGAACCGTCGGATTGCGTAATCCGGTACGAACCGGGTTTGCTGCCGACGATGTGGTGAAAGCTGCTCAGGCGCAGCTGATTCCCTTCGACAAGAACTACCTCCGCAGCGGTGATCGAGTATCCGCAGCGCTCGGTGAGCTCGAATCGCTGTGGGGTGCAGTGAGTGCGGATCTGGGCGCGGATCCAGCAGGTCGGATGGCGGCGCGGCAGGCTGCCGCGATCACGGCCGTCGGTCGCTGGATGTACCACTCGACGTTGGCGCGGACCGAGACTCGGGGAATGAGCAAGCGTGACGATTATCCCGAACTCGATGGAACGCAGCATCATCACGTTCTCACCGGAGGTTTGGATTCGGTGTGGACCCGAACGTCGGAACCTGTCGGGTCTGCATTGGTGGCGTCATGATCGAGCTGGTGTCCGCGCCTGACTGCATCGGTTGCGACAAGTGCGTAGACGTTTGTCCTACAGATGTTTTCGACCGGACGCCCTCGGGCGTCCCGGTGATTGCGCGCCAATCGGATTGCCAGACCTGCTTCATGTGTGAGGCATATTGCCCGACGGATGCGCTGTATGTGCATCCGCAATCCACACCATTGGAAACGGCCGATGTGATCGAGGACGATCACATCGGCCGCTACCGAGAGAAGATCGGATGGGGCAAGGGGCGGGCACCAGGGTCGCTGACCGCGGTGGGTCCCGAGGTGCCCCGTCCGGTCACGACCTGACGAGAATCTTGACCGCAGTGTCGTTGTGCTCGATCAGAGTGGTGAATCCTTCGGAGATCAATTCTTCGAGCTGAATACGACCAGTGATGAATGGCGCCAGATCGACGACACCGTCCTGGACCATCCTGATGACCGCTTCATGGTCGCGTACGTACGCGATGGTTCCGCGTAGGTCGATTTCCTTGAGGACCAGCTTCTGCATGTCGATAGTCGCGGGTTTGCCCCAAATCGACACGTTGACAACAACTCCAGCAGGCCTGACCGTGTCGAGCATGGTGTCGAGGACCGCGTTGACGCCTGCGCATTCGAAGCCGATGTCTGCGCCGATGCCTCCGCTGAGTTCGAGGACGCGCGCTTTGACGTCTTCGGTGGTGGGATCGATGACGTAGTCGGCCACGCCACTGGAGAGGGCCTTGGCCTTGCGGGCTTCGCTGAGTTCAGTGACGATCGTCGTGACACCCAGACCCTTGAGGACTGCCGCAACGAGGAGTCCGATTGGTCCGGCTCCGCCCACGATGGCGACGTTGCCGCTTTCGGCACCACTGCGTACGACTGCGTGATGGGCGACGCTCAACGGTTCGATGAGAGCTGCCTCATCGAGCGGGATGTTGCCGATCTTGTGGATCCAGCGACGGTCGACGACGACCTTCTCACTGAGCCCGCCACCACCGCCGGCCAAGCCGATGAACCCCATCTTCGTACACAGGTGGTAGTTGCCCGCCTTGCACGGGGCGCATTCGTTGCAGACGAAGTACGGCTCGACGACAACATTTTCGCCGACCTCGACGTCCGTGACACCTTCGCCGACCTCTTCGACGGTGCCGGAGAACTCGTGGCCCATCGTGACCGGCGCATTCTCGTGTGAGAGTGGATGCGGGTGTCCGGGTGCGGAGATGAAGATCGGTCCCTCGAGGTACTCGTGGAGATCGGTGCCGCAGATTCCGCACCATGCGACCTTCAGCTTGACTGTTCCTGGCCGCAATTCGGGCTCAGGGATCTCTTCGATCCGGATGTCTTTCTGCCCGTGGAACCGTGCTGCCTTCATTGATCCGCACCTCACTTCGTTGTGAATCCCCTGGTAGATCGACGTTAGGCCGATTGTTGGCGTGGGTGAAGGGTTGCAACGGAATGCAATGGGGTGGAACCGATCGGTCCTGGGGAGCGTCCAATACTGTGAGCGGGCCGCGAATGAGGGGAGTGCTGTGGAAGTGAGGGGGGCAGTGGTCTTGGTCGCGGCCGCGCTGTTGGTTGGGGGTTGTTCCTCGACGGTCGAGGGCGAGGCTTTCCCTGTCGATGTGATTGGGATGTTTGATCCGTGTGAGGTTCTCAGCAATGAGGAATTGGAGAAAGTCGGAGTTGACCCGGCAACAAAAGAGGTTGACATCGTTGACACGCATATCGATGGTTTCAACATTTGCTCGTGGAACGGTGAGTGGTACTTCTTGTCTCTGACATCGACCGATCATTCGCTCGTAGAGGTCGAACAGAATCCAGTCATGCGCGACCTTCATCGAGCCCAAATCGCCGGGCGCGAAGTCCTGAAATACCAGGAACGCAATGACAAAACAGATTCTGCTTGCAACGTCGCCTTCGCGACCTCTCAATCCACTGCGATGATCCGCGTCGGCGCCAAGGTCGGTGTGGCGCGCCCCGAGACGCCGTGCACGCTGGTGGAACGAATCGCCGAGACAGTGATTCCATTGCTCCCGTGACAGCGGTCCTGATTGCAGCTACACCCTCGAATACAGGAGTCACATGTCGAATTTGTATCTCGATGCCAAAGTCGCCGGCGAGCTGATCGCGGCTTGCACTGAACTCCGCGCGCAGTTCGAGGCAGCATTGAACTCCGCCGCACTACTCGGTCAATTGACAGGGTTTGGAACCCTAGGATCCGCACAGGCCCTACAGGCTAAGTTCGAAGAGAAGGCCGTCGGTGGCCACGACGCGCTCGTCGATGTGTTGGCGAGTCATATCGCGGTCGTGGAGGCAATGCAGGCTCAGTTTCAAGCCTGCATCGACAACGCATTCGAGCAGGAGTCGTCGAACGTCTCGACTTTGAGGTCGATCGACCAACCGAACTGAGTCAGTGGATGTGTTGCTGCCAATCGGCTGGGACACGACCCTTAGGCCCCGGCGTCGGCTGATCTACGGGATGTGAAGTGGGCGCCGCCAATTCAGGTCCGTCGTACGCCTCGTTGGTTTCGAAGCTCCAGAACCAATCCTCACCGGGTTCGTAGCTCTGCATGAACGGATGCTTTGTCGAGGCCGCATGCTTGCTCGCGTGCTGTGACGGTGAGGAGTCGCAACACCCCACGTGACCGCATTGCGCGCATCGACGCAGGTGCACCCACCAACCGCCGCTCGCATCGCATTCAACGCATCCCGCGCCACTGGGCGGCACACTCGGATCGATCCCCGCTGGAAGTCCGTCGGTCATGGTCCACCCTCTCGCTGACTGAAGTCGGTCATTTCATCGTGCGCTTTGCCTACCGGCCATGCAAGGTGGCTAGTCGTCGCGCGTATCCCGCGGTGGGCCCGCGATGGGCAGCAAAACTCTGAACCGGGTGTTACCGGGCTCCGACGTGACCCGAAGCTCACCACGATGCTTGCCGACCACAATTCGCCACGAAATATCAAGGCCGAGACCGGTTCCCTCACCAACAGGCTTAGTCGTGAAGAAGGGTTCGAAGATCCTGTCGATGACGTCATCGGGAATCCCGGCGCCGGTGTCGCAGATCTCGATGCACACGCGGTCGCCATCGCGGCTTGTCCGAACGGTGAGTGTTCCCGATCCGTCCATGGCAGACACCGCATTGTCGATGAGGTTGGTCCACACTTGGTTGAGTTCGGCGGCGTAGGCGTCGATCGGTGGCAGCGCGAGGTCGTATTCCTTGACGACTTCGATTCCGCTTCCTATCTTTTGCCCCAACATGATCAACGTGCTGTCAAGTAGTTCGTGGACATCGATGGTCTGGAAGGGTGCGCGGTCCATCTGAGAATACTGTTTGGCTGCACCGACGAGAGTCGAAATCCTCGTTGTGGAGTCGGCGATCTCGTTCATCAGGAGTTCGGATTCGATGGTGTAATTCAGCCAGCGAATTGCGCCTTCGAGTACGGACTCGTCAACGGCTGCAGCAACATTCTCGAGCCAAGCGGTGTCGAGACCAGCCTGCACGAAGGTCGGAGCCAGATCCCAACCCTCTCGAATCGAATGATCCTCGAACCATTCACCCAACGAATCCTCTCGATCCGAGGCTTCGAGGGGAGTGAGCGTCGGCGCCTTGGCGACAACCTCTGCAACTTCCTCTTGAAGTCGCATGAGAGTGACGAGGGCATCGCGGTCGTAGGTGCCCGATGCAACCATCCCCAGTTTGTGGCGCATGCCTGCGACACGCTCGCGCAAAGACGCGGTCGCTCGAACCGCTGCGGCTGCAGGGTTATTGAGCTCGTGAGTCAACCCGGCCGACAGTGATCCGAGTGCAAGGAGTCGCTCTCGCTGATCGATGATTTGCTGAGTGTTCTTCTTGCCGAAGAAAACACCTTCGAGTAGATGAACCGCCATTGGAAACCACTCGCGCATCGCGTTGCCGAACTTGTCGGCGTCCAGGACGAAAAACGTCGAAGGAGTCGTCACTCGCATCGACCCCGCGTAGACCTGCGGTACACGATCGCCGAGATACGCCGTCCAGCCTCCCGAGTAGACGCCGCGCTGGGTGGTCCTGTTGATCTCGATGTCTTCGCCGCCCGACAGCTTGGACAGCACCACCTCGCCCTCGATGAGGACGTAGAAGCAGGTGGCAGGCTCACCTTCGAGGTAGACCTGACCTCGATCGATCTCGGTGATATGGCCTGCCTGGCAGAGTGATTCGAGCTGATCGTCGGTGAGCTTCTCGAACAGGAACAGGGTGCGAAGCAAGTCTGGGCTGCATTCAGGAATGGACATCGAATCTCCCTATTGTTGAGCGAGATAGCGGTGGACGAACATCACGGCCATCGCGCCCTCTCCGACGGCCGACGCGACGCGCTTGGCCGATTCGGCGTGTACGTCCCCGGCGACAAACACTCCGGGGACACTGGTTTCGAGATGATGTGGTGCGCGGTCGAGCGGCCACCCGTCCGGGGTGACGCCTTCGGACGGAAGGTCCGGGCCGGCAAGAACGAAGCCATTCCCATCGCGGACCACCACGTCGCCGAGCCAGTCGGTGAGGGGAGCGGCTCCGATGAAGATGAACAACCACTGAGCATCGACGGTGTCTTCTTCTCCGGTGGCTCTGTTACGCAGTGTGATTCGTTCGAGGTGATCGTCACCCTCAGCGCCGACTACCTCCGTGCACGTGCGCACGGTGATCTTCGGATTCTTTTCGATCTGCTGAATCAGGTAGTAGGACATCGAGGCTTCGAGCGAGTTGCCGCGAATGAGAATGGTGACGGACCTAGCTCCGCGGGAGAGATAGACCGCAGCTTGGCCTGCCGAATTGGCGCCGCCGACTATGTACACATCTTGTTCGCTGCACCGAGCGGCTTCGGTGACGGCTGACCCGTAGTAGACCCCTCGGCCGGTGTATGTATCGAGCCCCGGCGCCGACAGTTGGCGATAGGAAACACCTGTCGCCAAGATGACCGAATGGGCGTCGACCGACGAACCGTCGTCGAAACGCACGGTGCGGGCCGAGCCGTTGATTTCCAAACCGGTGACGTCTCGCGCGGTGATGACCTCGGCGCCGAACTTGGTTGCCTGGCGTCTTGCGCGATCGGCCAACTGTGCGCCGGAAACTCCGTCGGGGAAGCCGAGGTAGTTCTCGATTCGTGAACTCTGGCCGGCCTGACCGCCGGTCGCTCGCCGTTCGATGAGGACCGTCCGAAGTCCCTCCGAAGCGCCGTACAGGGCAGCTCCCAGACCCGCAGGGCCGCCGCCGATGACAACGAGATCGTAAAAGTCTTCGGAGAGAGTAGTACTCAACCCGAGCTTGTCGGCGAGTTCGGCGTCGGTGGGCTCGACGAGTACATCTCCATTGGGTGCGATGACGACGGGAAGCCGCAGTTCGTCGGTACCGGCAGCCGAGAGCAGTCGTTGGCCTTCCGGCTCGTCCGACATGTACCAGCGATAGGCAAGTTGGTTGCGTGCCAAGAACTCTCGGACGTCGGATGATCGCTCGGACCAACGATGGCCGATCACCTTTGTTTCCTCGGCGGGGTGATGACTCGAGCTTGCCCAGGCATCGAGCAGCGCATCGATGACGGGGTACAGCTTCTCTTCCGGGGGATCCCAAGGCTTGAGGAGGTAGTGGTCGAGGTCGACGACGTTGATGGCGTCGATCGCAGCATCAGTATCGGCGTACGCGGTCAGTAGAACGCGCCGAGCTACGGGATACAGGTCCATTGCCTGTTCGAGGAACTCGATTCCACTCAAACCAGGCATGCGGTAATCGGCGACGATCACAGCGACTGCATCGCCGCGAAGTTTCATTTCACGCAAGGTTTCGAGAGCCTGGTCGCCGGACTCCGCGCGAATGATTCGGTACTTCTCGCCGTACCGCTTGCGGAGGTCTCGAACGACGGCACGCGAAACACCAGGATCGTCGTCGACGCTGAGGATCGCTGGTTTGGCCGGGGCTTTCGGTGCGCTCACTCGGTGCCTTCCCGAAGTCGTAGTCAACCTCTCCAGTATGCGACTGCTGAGCTGAGCGTCAATCGCTGAAGATGCGCTCTGAGTGAACCGGCGAACCTGAACTGGGAATTTCAAGATTGCGGGAACCGATCGAGCCTCCGGTGCATCCAATACAGTGGGTCCACATCAACAGGGGGTGTCATGCGGGGGTCGGTGGGGGTTGGGCGACTGCTCATGGCTGGGGTGTTGGTGTGGGCTGCGGCAGGATGCAGCTCAGTCGTGGAGGGGGCGGCTGAGCCTGCATCCGGCCAAGAGGGTTTGTTCGATCCGTGCAAGGACATCCCGGACTCGGTTCTGGAAGAAGTGGGGCTTGATCCGGCTACCGAGGAAGTTGATATCGCCGGCGTCGAGCAGCCGGGTTGGAAAATCTGTTCGTGGACTGAGTCCTGGTATTACTTGTCGATTTTTTCGACCGAAAGTTCCATCGAGACCACCAAACAGAATCCGAACTACGTGGGATTCAAGCCCGTGACGATCGGCCAGCGAGACGGCGTCGAGTTCCATCTTCAGGCGGACGCCGACCTTGTCAGATGTTTCGTCGCCTTGCCTGCTGCGCAGGGGGCGATTTGGCTCAGCGTCGATACCAAACTTGCTCTTAAGCCCGAAGGGTCGACATGCGAGCTCACGCAATATTACGCGAACCTGCTCGATCAACGTCTCCCCAGTTAAACACGTGTTCTATCGGCCGAATTGAGGATCTAATGTCTGAGACCCATACCTGGCGAACTCCAAGTGCCCACAGCATTGACCTCGACCCAAATGTTGCAGCACAGCTTGCCGTCGCGTGTGAGGGGTTTCTTGCCGAGTTGCAAGACATGGCAGGCAACTTGAACAGACTTACTGCCTTGGACTGCTTTGGGACACTTCAGTCGGGAAAAGACATGGCTGGCAAGTTTGCCCAAAAGGCCACCGGTGGTGCCGATTCACTCGAAAAGTCTCTTCTCAGTCATGCGCTTGTAATCACCGAGATGCGGGACTTCTTCCAGCAATGCGTCGACCGCTACGGCGAAGTCGAGGGCTCGAATGCCTCCGCACTGGCAAGCGTCGACACCCCTCGATAGACACAAAAAATCTCGCTGAGCCGATGGCATTCGACTCAGCGAGACTTGGGTAACGACTAGTTGGTGGGCAGGGCCTTCAACGACTTGACGGTGGCGTCGACCGCGCGAGCAGCCTCGGCGCCCTTCTTCACGAAATGCGTGCTGAAGTAGTCGACGTGCTCGGCGTGCTCGTGGAAGTGATGCGGCGTCAAGACCACCGAGAAGACCGGAACGTCGGTGTCGAGCTGCACGCGCATCAGACCGTCGATGACAGCCGTCGCCACGAAGTCATGCCGGTAGATACCGCCGTCGACGACCAGACCTGCGGCAACGATGGCCTGGTAGCGGCCGGTCTTGGCCAACCGCCGAGCATGCAGCGGGATCTCGAAAGCTCCCGGTACCTCGAAGAAATCAACCGTGTCCTTGGGGTAGCCGAGCTCGACGATCGCGTCGGTGAATCCGTCGCGTGCACGGTCGACGATGTTGCGATGCCACGTCGCCTGAATGAACGCGATGCGCTGTCCCTGGATCTCACTCATAACCATGAAACTAGCGCACTGGGAAGCATCGACGCGACCACCCGTCCTAGTCCTGCTGACGGGGGAAGGCGGTCGAACGACCCCAGCCGGCGTCATTGGTGAGGTGCTCGAGGAGAGGCTGAATTCGATACGGAAGGGGATTGGTCAGAGCGATGGTCGTGGTCGAATGCGTGACGCCTGGAAGCGACACGATCTGCTCGGCCAACTTCTGCAGGGCCGCGTGCGTCGAGGTGGCGACGCGAACGAGCAAATCCTCGCGACCGGTCGTGGCGTGAATTTCGATCACCTCGGGCAACTCGGTCAGACTCCGAGCGACTGCGCTGATCTTGCCCTGCTCGAGTTCCAGACCGACAAATGCCTGAATCGGGATACCGACCTCGGGGAGATTGAGATTCGGCCGAAACCCGGTGAGAAGTCCGTTGGATTCCATGCGCTTCATTCGCGACTGGACGGTGTTGCGGGCGACGCCCAACGAGTTGGCCAACTCGGCCACACTCATCCTCGAGTCCTTGCTGAGCAGTCCGAGCAACTGGACGTCGAGCTTGTCGATGCTGAGCACTTTGTGAACCTCTCCTCAGTGATATGAGTCACTGGATGATCGAATTGACTAGTTCAAGAGATTTGCATTGACCAAATCGTAACTCAGGCAGAGCATTGGTTCCACGAATTGCTCAGCGGGATTCTCTTTGGGTTATTTGTCTCTAATAGTACCCAATGGCCAATTCGTCCCAATATTTCGACTGCGCCCCGTTTATCCTTCGGAAAGGTCTATCCCACAATGACTCTCACCGCCGAGCCCGTGAACTCCGTTGTTTCCCATGACGACACTGCGGGCGTGTTCGATCGCGCCGACTACCTGCGCGATTACCCCCACGAGCAGGTGAGCTTCTTCCAGGATCCCGCGAGCGGCCTCAAGGCCATCGTCGCCATCCACTCCACGACGCTCGGTCCCGCGCTCGGCGGAACGCGCTTCTACCCGTACTCCGACGAATCCGCCGCAGTCACAGACGTTTTGCGCCTCTCGCGCGGCATGACCTACAAGGCTGCGGTTGCCGGCGTCGACCTCGGCGGCGGCAAGGCTGTCATCATCGGCGACCCCGCAACGGCCAAGACCGACGAATTGCTCGGCGCCTACGCAAAATTCGTCCAGACCCTCGGCGGCCGCTACATCACCGCTGGTGACGTCGGAACCAACTCCAACGATCTCGACATCATCGGTCGTAACACCGACTACGTCGTCGGCCGCAACGCCACGGTCGGCGGTTCCGGCGACAGCGCTCCGATGACGGCCCTCGGCGTATTCCAGTCGATGCGCGCCGCGGCACAGTCGCATTGGGGCACTCCGTCGCTCGCAGGCAAGACTGTTGGTGTCGAGGGCACAGGCAAGGTCGGCTACGAGCTGATCAAGCTCCTCCTCGCAGACGGCGCAACCGTTCTCGCGACCGACGTCAACGCCGCAGCGCTCGACCGTGTCAAGGCTGACTTCCCGCAGGTGAGCATCGTCGACAGCATCATCGACGCCGATCTCGACGTTTACGCACCCTGCGCGATGGGCGCAACCCTCACAGACACGACCGCACGCTCGATCAAGGCCGAGGTTGTCTGCGGCGCTGCCAACAACCAGCTCACCGTCCCCGAGGTCGAGAACATCCTCCGCGACCGCGGCATCACCTGGACCCCTGACTACGTGGCGAACGGCGGCGGCCTCATCCAGGTCGCCGGCGAGCTGAAGGGCAACTCGGCCGAAGAGGTCAAGCTCAAGGTCGAGAAGATCTTCGACACGGTCACCGAGATCTTCGCGAAGTCGAAGAAGGACGGAATCCTCGCCGGCGAGGCTGCTGACGCGGTCGCCGAGGCTCGGATCGCCGAGGCAGCTCGCGTCGCCAAGGGCTGAGTTCCCTCTCGCAGTCATGTAGCGCGGCCGGTCCCGACTAGTGTGGACACCAGACGAGCAGATTTTGCAGATCTGGACCACATCAGCCGGTAGACCGGCCGCTATGCGTCGGACGCCGGAAGGGCTTACATGACTGAACAATTCGCTGTGTGGACCGAGAACGACGCCGAGCAATCGGCCCGTTGGGGTTCGACGAGCAACGCCCCGGCGCCCAAGCGTATCGTCGTCGCCGACGACACGATGAAGGCCGACGACGCCTATCGCTTGGCATGCGAAGGCACGGCGTTGTTGTGGCGCGGAGATTTTCAGAACGCTCGCCAACTGTCGAAGGCCGTCGCGTCGCGCATCGACCGCAAGCCGCGCCGAGCGTCCGACGACCCAGCCAAAGCCTTCCATCTCCACCGGCAGACCCAAGGACGCCGCGCGCAGATCCTCGGCATGCTGCTCATTCCCTTGGATGCAGATCTGTCGATTCCACTCCGGCGAGCCCCGGACGCGCAAGTCGCGTTGACCGAAGCTTTCGGGATTACCGGTGAGCCTTCGGTTCGCTCGTTGCGTGACATCCTCGGCGCGATCGGCGCTCACGAGTGGCACCGCAAAGGTGTTTTCATCGAGGCTCTCGACGCACGAGTGCATCCCGCCTTCGGAGTGTTCTCACCCGTCCGCGGGGAGTATGTCGATCTTGTCGCGTCTGCGCCACTGCCGTCGACGGAATCGGCTTTCGACATCGGCACCGGCACCGGCGTTCTTGCTGCCGTACTGGCGCAGCGCGGTGTCAAGGCAGTGACGGCCACCGACCAGGACCCCCGGGCACTGCAATGCGCTCGTAGCAACCTGTCGCGGCTTGGCTACGGCGATCAGGTGACCGTGGTGGAAGCAGACCTCTTTCCCGAAGGCACCGCTCCGTTGGTGGTCTGCAATCCTCCCTGGATTCCGGCCAAGGCCACCTCGCCCATCGAATACGCCGTCTACGACCCCGCTGGAGCGATGCTGAAGGGCTTCCTGACTGGTGTCGCAGCGCATCTGGACGACGGGGGAGAAGCGTGGCTGATCCTCTCGGACATTGCCGAACACCTCGGTCTCCGAACGCGATCCGAACTACACGATCTGATTGCGGCCGGTGGGCTCACTGTTGTCGATCGCATGGACGTCAAACCGACGCACGCAAAGGTCAGTGACCGAACCGATGCGCTTCACGCTGCCCGGGCACGAGAGACGACCTCGCTCTGGCGGCTTCGCCGTCGCTGAATTCATTCTCAGTCAGCGGTATTTCCTTGCCATGAAATGGTAATGAACGAGTAACAAATCGGGTCTAGCTTTCTTCGCAGTCGCACATCGTCACGCACTCCGGAGGAATCTCGATGGAATACACTCTTGCCCGCAACGCAGCCGAAGACCTGACGAAAGGTCTTGGCCGACGCGGATTCATGAGGGCAGTCGCTGCCCTCGGTGCGGGCGTAGGAGTTGCCGGTGTGGCTTCGGGATGCGCGCACTCGAACGCGTTGCCGGCTGGATCGTCCTCCTCTGCACTGCCGTTCGCCGATGGCATTCCGATTTTGCAACCGGGCAGCGGAAACGTCAGTGGCGATCACTATCTGAGTTCGGATCCGTCGGACGTCATGTGGGGTTATGTGCCCAACATCCATACCCGCGAGGTGATGCGGATGAAGTCGGGCCAGACCGTCACGATCGACGCCCTCTCGCACGAGGGAATTCTCGAGGATCAAGGGCGCAATCCTCTCGAATACTTCGGTAGCAAAGGCGTTTCCGAGAAGGACGTGCTCGAGGATGCGATTGCCGTTGCGGCCGAATACAACCGAACCGAACGAAACTTCGACAAGGACGGACCGCACGTCGTCACCGGCCCGGTCTTCGTCGAAGGTGCCCAGCCTGGAGACGTACTCAAGATCGAGACTCTCGAAGCCATTCCCCGCGTGCCGTACGGCGTTGTGTCGAGCAGACACGGCAAGGGCGCTCTCGCCGTCACAGCAGACGGAACCGCTCCGGCGGGAATCACTCTGGACGAAGTCATGCCGCCGGTCGCCACAGACGGGCGCGCAACAAAGGACCCGTTGAAGTACGGCGGTGTTTCCACTTTCACGGCGATCGAAGACGGCAAGGGCGTGATGCCTTTCGGACAGTCGAAGGTGCGGTTTCCCCTGCGGCCCTTCATGGGAATGATGGGAGTTGCCTATTCTGCGGATGCAGACCCGACATCCCCGTCGTCGAACTCCATTCCTCCGACCCTGGGCGGCGGAAACATCGACATCAGGCATCTCGGTGTCGGATCAACCTTCTATTTGCCGGTATTCGCTGAAGGCGCCCTCTTCTACGTCGGTGACCCCCACATGGCCATGGGCGACGGCGAGGCGGCGCTGACGGCGATGGAAGGTTCGCTGCGCGGCACGTTCCGACTCAGCGTGTGCAAGAAGAACTCCGGTGAGGCTCCATCGGTGGCTTTCGGATACCCGTTCGCCGAGACCGAGGAGGCCTGGATTCCGATCGGCCTGTCCGACCCCAACGGTTCGGTCGATGGGCAGAACAGTGACCTCAACGGTGCCATGCGGCGCGCGGTGGTCAACGCGCTCGACTTCCTCGAGCATGATCGCGGTATGGATCGAGCGACGGCCTACGCGTATCTTTCTGCCGCAGCCGATTTCACGGTCTCGCAGGTTGTCGATCGAACCGTGGGCGTCCACGGACAGATCTTCAAATCCCACTTCGAATAGCGGGAAAGGCGATCCGTGTTGTCAGGACGGATCGTCGAAGAGGCTCTGTTGCAAGGGATCGGCAAACAAGCCCATTTGCTCAGGTTGCGGCTTTGCCGGCGTCTCGGTTCGAGAATTGGGCAGGACCACCAATCGCAAAGCCCCGCGAAGACGGTCGACCATGAGTTCCCACCCGCCGACCTGATCCTCGTATCCTGCAGCCTCTTCGGCGTCCCCGCGACTGTGGGCGTCCACCGCCTGACTACGGAGCTGAATCTGCCATTCGTTACTGATGTGGAGGAGCTGAAGAATCAGATCGCGATCGCGCCCGCAGACATCGGCTACCGCGTCGAGATCCTCGGCCACGTCCAGATCGAGGTGCAGCAGGGTCTCGAGTTCGGGAGGCAGGTCCTCGGCCGTCAGATCGGGCTGCAGCGAGGAGGAGTCACCGCTCTTGTTCGCGAAGAAGAGGTCTCCGCCGACGCGTGCGGCGAACTCGTCGTCCACGGTACGCAGGAACGACGTCAGGGCGGCGCACGTATCGGTGAGTTGCTTGGGAACGAATGGCGAACCCGCCACCTCGAGGAACACCGACAGACGGTCGTCGATCAAGACGAACTTGATGCGCGACCACTTGCGGTTGAGATCGGCGATGACCTCGGCTGCACGGGTGCGGTTGCTGATGTCCTGAACGAGTGGGGAGAACAACTGCACGTCCATGGACTCGGAAAGCGGACCGACGAACATGACAGTCGAACCGACACGAATGGGTATGTCGCCGTCGCTGTCTCGCTCGGGAAGAGTGCCGAGCATGGGAAGCAAAGCGAGAGTGACCAACTCCTTGAGGTGGTCGATGTCGTTGGGCATGTAGGCCGCGGTGGGGTCGAGTGTCGGAAGTTCTGTCGACTCGACGACCGACGGATCGAAATCCGGAGTCTGCTCGTTGCCGGTGAGATCGCTGGATAGAAAAGCCGGGTGGTGCACACCGAACACATCACGGAATGCAGCGACAGTCATCGCTG
Organism: Rhodococcus sp. MH15; assembly: GCF_019266045.1. Classification (NCBI taxonomy): domain Bacteria; kingdom Bacillati; phylum Actinomycetota; class Actinomycetes; order Mycobacteriales; family Nocardiaceae; genus Rhodococcus; species Rhodococcus sp. MH15. The sequence continues at coordinate 32,584 of NZ_LPNP01000079.1, read as the reverse complement.
CGAGCTGATCGGCCCAGTTCTGCGCCTTGTCGACGCAGAAGGCGGGGGAGTTGTTCGGATCCTCCAGATTCTCGGAAGGCGGATTCCAGCCGAGTGCGATCAACTTTTGTTCGTCGGCATCTTCGAGTCGATAGCGCGGATGAAGGAAGTCGTTGGAAGGAACCTCGCAGCGGACTGTGTTCTCGTCCCACACGAGGAACTGAACGCATGGCGCTGCGCCGTCAGCTGGATCGAAGTCGCCGGTGGACGATTCCACGGCAAGCACGTCGCCGTCGACCATGATGGAAATGTGATCGCCGAGGCGACGTTGAAATTCTGCCCACGCCCGGTCGACACTGACATCGAGATCGAAGCCCATTGCGCTCATCAGCCACCTCCTTCCGCAAAAGCTCAGACCTATACGGTATCGCGAGGCTCCGACAATGCTGCTGTCCTTTTCCGGTCGACCGGATTGCAGCGGACCACGAACCGTGACGGTGAGGAAGGTAGTCGCAGGTAGATCGGTTATTCGAGAGCGGCGACTGAAGTGTGCCTGTAACCGCCGTCACGCCAGGCGGTGTGCGGGCGAAAGAGCGAGGGTTATCCGGCGAGAACGGGCGAGACCTCGACGACGGGCGGCGTGGACCCGGTCGTGACAACGGGGGTGGTGCTGGTCTTGGTGGTTGTGGCCGTCGCGGTCGGTGACGAGGTCGCGGTAGCCGACGCAGTTGTGGTGGATGAGACGGGTGTTGTCGTACTGGTGGCCGTCGTAGTCGAGGTGGCGGAGCTCGTGCTTGTCGCGGTCACCACAAGCGGCTGATTGCGAGGAGCGGTCGTCTCGTCGGCGATTCGCCAGGTCGGCGTCGGCGGGATGACAACCGTGGGGACTGCAACCGAGCTGTAGAACGCGGCCGGTTCGATCCCGGCGACGGACTCCACGGAAACCGACGAGACCAGAGTGGGAGGCTTCACCACAGGGCCGCCGGCACCGAATGCGCCGGCTGCTCCGCCGAAAACGAGGCCTGATGTCAGAGAAAGAGCGGCCACTGCGACAGCGCCGATCATGACTGTTCTGTCTTTCATGCACACCTGTCCTTCGGGAGCAGTACGGAAGTACTGTAGGCGAAAAGATGCCGCAATGGAGTATCAGGGCCTGCTGGGCGGGACGCGAATCTGTGTGGCGTAGAACACAAAAGGCCCTGGGTGTCGACGCGGACGTCGGCACCCAGGGCCAGGTCAAGCAGTGAATCAGGCGGGGATCGTCAGNCCGTTTGCATCCGCGATGCGCTGGTACTGGTTGCCGTCACCGTAGAAACGCTCTGCGATCGCCCACAGGGTGTCGCCGCTTTCGACGGTGTAGCTCTGCGCTGCCGGAGCGGCGGGGGCAGGCTCGGGCTCGGGTGCCGGAGCGGGCTCCGGGGCAGCCTCGGCGGCCGGCGCTGCGATTGCAGTGTCCGAAGACCACAGAGCATTTCCGCCGGCGGACAGAACGACGTTGCGATCGTCCTGAACCGAGAGGGAGGCACCGTCGTTGCCTGCGGTCTGCGATGCCCACACGGCGTCGGAGTCCTTGTAGATGACGAAGTTTCCGTCAGCCTGCACCTCGGCGCGGTTGGCGCCGGATCCGTTGGTGCCTGCGGCCCAAACAGCCTGTCCGCCCTCGGACAGAACCAGGTTGCCGTCGTCCTGCAAGGTGAGGGTGTATGCGCCGTTGTCGGACTTGAGTTCCTGGCCGACTCCGAGGCTCTGACCTGACTGCAGTGTGCTCACGCTGTCCCTTTCCAAATCTGTTGCGATGACTGTGCCTCCACGATTCCGCTTTACCGTCCAGTTACCTTCTGGCCGTTGGTCTCGTAGGCGACCGAGTGTACGTTACCGAAGAGTACAGAGAATTGTGCAGCGTTGACGGATTGCGTGTCGAGCGTTCGGATCTTGCTGATATTAAGGCGTTTTGGGCGAACGCGCCGCGACATCCTACGCGAAGTTGCACCGTTGCGATGCACTTTCTCTTGAACGGCAGGTGAAATCGGCGCGCTCTCAGCGCATTGTCAGTAACCGCTAGGGGTGTAGCGACTTGCGCGTCTCGTCGTGGAGAACGGCAAGCAGTTCACGCTCGACGTCGGCGAACTCGGGCGAGGTGATCATGTCCAGTTCGCGTGGCCTCGGCAAGGGAACGTCGACGACGCACCTGACCGTTGCCGGCCTCGCCGACAGAACGACCACGCGATCGGACAGATAGATCGCTTCACGAATATCGTGGGTGATCATCAGCACGGTCCACCGGTACTGCTGCCACACGTCTTGCAGCCAGGCCTGCATCTCGGTGCGGGTCAACGAGTCCAGTGCGCCGAACGGCTCGTCGAGCAGCAGGACAGGTTTGCCCTGAACAACGGTGCGCAGCATCGCCGCTCGCTGGCGCATGCCGCCGGACAGCTGTGACGGCCGGGCGTCCTCGAATCCGGACAGTCCGAACGCCGGGAACAACTCGCGAGCGCGCTCGCGTGCTTCCTTCTTGCCGACTCCCTGCACTTCCAAACCGAGGGCCGTGTTGTCCAGTACCGAGCGCCAAGGGAACAGAAGATCCTTCTGCGGCATGTACGCGGTGTGCACCTCGGCGGCTGCTTCGGATTCCGTTGCGCGCGTGCCCACACGGACCGAACCCGCGGTCGGGGATTCGAGCCCGGCCAGGACGTTGAAGATCGTGCTCTTGCCGCAGCCGCTCGGCCCGATCACCGACACGAATTCGCCCGCGTCGGCGCCAAAGGACACCGAATCGAGCACGAGACGCGATTCTCCGGCCGTGTCGAACCTCTTGGTCAGGTCCTGGATTTCGACCATTGCATCCTCGACCATCGGGTCAGTCATGTCCGCGACCTTTCGTTCATCGCCCATGGTGCAACGATGCGCTCGATGGCGAACGTCAGCAAGTACAGCGTGACACTGATCAACGCGGTCACCAGTACGGCCGCCAACACCAGGTCGGTGCGGAAGGAGTTCTTCTGGGTGCTCATGTAGATACCCAAACCGGAAGTAGCGCCGACGTATTCGGAGAACACCGCACCCACGACCGCATACGTGATGCCGATGCGCAGGGCAGTGAAGAATCGCGGAATTGCCGAAGGAAGGCGAACGTATCGGAACTCCTGCCAGCGAGTGCTGCCCATACTGCGCAGGAGAGCGCCCGCTTCCCGATCGGCCGCGGCAAATCCCTCGATGAGTCCGATGGTCATGGGGAAGAACGTCGCAAGGGCGATCACCAACACCTTCGGCAACAGCCCGAAGCCGAACCAGATGATCATCAGCGGCGCGATGGCGATGATCGGCAGCGTCTGCGAGACGACAAAAAGTGGTACCAGCGCGCGTGACAACCACGGCGAAAAGTCCACGACCACAGCAAGAATCCAGGCCAATACCAATGAAACAGTGAAGCCGACCAACGTGACCTGCAATGTCGACCAGGCGTGGCCGGAGATGATCTCGCGGTTGTCCCACCCCTGGGACAGAACGCGCCCCGGAGACGGAAGTACTTGCGGCCGAATCCCACTGATCTCGACGTAGATCTGCCACGCCGCCACGAGGAGCACCACCACGGCGAGCGCGGGAAGCGCCCGCCGCATGGTCGAGACCAACCGTCCGCTCACGTCAGGACGCGTCGAGATACTCATTGGTGAAGTACTCCGACCAGTCCGGCTTCTGGGTCAACGGCTTCCCGTCGGGTCCGGCGAGCAATCCGTTCTCGAAGAGGAATCCCGAGTAGCCCGACCAGGTTTCGAGATTCTGGGCGCCCACAACACCGTTGGCGTCTTTCATGTAGTCGGCGGCGAGCATCCGCTGACTCTCACGCACGAGGTCTTCGTCGGTGAATGCTCCGGGGTTCGCGTCGATGAGATCCTGCGCGGCCTGGTCCGGGTTGTCGGCAGCAGTCTGATATCCGCGTTGAACGGCTTTGACGAACTTGCGTGCCTCGTCGGGATGGTCCTTCAACCACTGCTGGTTGCCGTTGATCACGATCGAATATGCATCGGGGAAGCCGTAATCGGTGTACTGGAAGTACCGCATCGGAGTTCCGTTTCGCTCCGCTTCGAGGCCTTCCCAAGCAAAGTAGGAGACGGTGAAGTCTGCCTGGCCCGAGTACACGGCTTCGTACGCGGAAGTTCCGAGCGTGACCGTCGTGAAGTTCCCGGTCCCGCCGTCGTTGCGGATGATCTGCTGCAGCGTTTCGACTTCGCCGGGATCGCCGAACCCGGCGTACGTCTTCCCGTCGAGATCACGTGGGCGCGTGATGTCCGCACGATCCGCCTTCACGCCGATGCCGGTGGCGCGGTGCTGAAGTGGCGCGATGACGGACGTCGTGGCGGCGCCGGCTGCACGGGCGAACGTGGCCTGACTCTGTGTGCTGATGCCGAACTCGGCATTGCCGGCATCGACCAGGGTGTCGGGCGAGGTGTTGTTGTACGGCAGGATCGAGACGTCCAGGCTGGCGTCCTCGAAGTAGCCCTCTTGGAGTGCTACGTACAAACCGGTGTGGTTCGTGTTCGGTGTCCAGTCGAGTGCGAACCGAATGGTCCCGTCGGAAGAGCCGGTGTCAGAGGCGCATCCGGTCAGAACTGTGAACGCGGCTGCGATCGCGGCAGACGTGGCAAGCGTGCGGCGCAGCGCCGCAAACGACATCACGACGCCGGCCAAGGCTGCTGGTGGAGTGCGGAATCCCAGAACATCAGCTCATAGCGGCTGGCGATGCGGAATGCTTCACTCATCGCCTCACGCTCTGTCTCGGTGGCAGCTTCGGCCGCAGCATCGACCAGTACGCGGGCCTGCGCCACCGACTCGTGGAATTCGGGTGCGTCGTAGGTCGTGACCCACTGTGCGTACGGATGCGACGGATCGGCGTCGAGTACCTCGCGCGTTGAAGCGGCAAGATCGCGGCCGACCTCGGCGTAGATCCAGAAGCAGGGGAGTACTGCCGCTGCGGAGACCGGGTAAGGCGCAGTTGCTGCAGTCGCCGTCAGATACGAGACGTATCCCAGGCAGGCCTGCGAATGCTCGAGCCTTCCCGATCCCGCTGGAAGGATTCCACCGGTGAGAAGTCCGTCGTGAAGCGCAGATTCCACTGTCGCTGCCGTGGACGCGGAATTCGACCAGAAGCCCGCGGACTGCGGATCCGGGGCATGGGCCGCGACCAGGGACAACGCTTTCGAATACCCCTCGAGATAAAGCTTGTCTTGCTCGATGTACGTGCGGAACGCGTCGAGAGGCAATGTTCCGTCGCCGAGGCGGCGGAGGAACTCCAGTGAGTCGATCGACTCGCGGAGGGCCTTCGTCTCGGCCCAGAGTCGATCTGTGAACCGATCCGTCGACGGCGCTGTGGCCACCGAGTTTTCGGCAGAATTGTATGCAGGCTGCGTAGTAGCCATGACATCCCTTCGTCAGCATTACCTGATCAGGTTCCCGGGTGTGTTCTCAGCCCCGCCCATGCGGAGCACCCCGTGTCAGAACTAGGCGACCTTAACACCGAGGGGTTGCGTACTCGGCGCACACCCGTCCGAGATTGGTAGGTTTGGTCTTGATTGCCACACGCGCGGGTCGGGAGGGGATTCAGACATGGAGACCGACGTTCGACCAAATCTCGGCGAGGACGGAACTCTGGTGATCCGGGCGCGAGGCGGAGAAGCCCGCGGGTATCCGGATGGCGGTGTATTCGCGTGGAAGGGCATGCCCTACGCAGCGGCGCCGGTGGGTGAGCGGAGGTTCCGAGCGCCACAACCCGCACAGCCGTGGGACGGGGTGCGCGACTGTCGTGAGTTCGGGCCGATCGCGCCGCAAGGCCAGAGTCCGGCGGTTCCGATCGATCGGGCCTTCAAAATCGACGAGGACTGCCTGTCGATCAACGTCTGGGCCCCGCGACCCGACGGCACGCCGCGACCGGTGATGGTGTGGATTCACGGCGGCGCCTACTGCCTCGGATCCGCCGCCCAAACGATCTACGACGGCCGTCATCTGGCTGAAACCGGCGACGTCGTTCTCGTCTCCTTCAACTATCGCGTCGGCGCACTCGGATTCCTGGACCTGTCTGCATTCTCCACCGCGGATACTGTTTTCGAATCGAACTGTGGTCTGCGAGACCAGATTGCGGCACTCGAATGGGTTCGAGACAACATCGACGCCTTCGGTGGTGACCCGAGTGCGGTGACCGTGTTCGGGGAGTCCTCCGGCGCAGGATCCATCACGACGCTCATGACCTGTCCGAGCGCCGAAGGTCTGTTCCATCGTGCGATTGCCCAGAGTCCGCCCGCGACCTCCGTCTACGGGGCCGAGCGCGCCAAGACCGTGGCGGAGCGGTTTCTCGAACTGCTCTCGATCGACCCCGAAGACGCAGGCGATCTGCTGACCACGGATCTGGAACTGCTCGTCAAGGCAAGCGATGATTTGGTCAACGAAATTCCGACCCGGATTCCGGGAACTTTGGCGATGGCACCCGTTGTCGATCGCGATCTGGTGCCGCACTACCCGGTTGCGGCTTTCCAGAAGGGTTACGCGCACCGAATCCCACTGATCATCGGTTCCAACAAGGACGAGGCGTCGATCTTCAAGTTCATGAAGTCTCCGCTGATGCCGGTGAGTGCGCAGTCCGTCGAGGCAATGCTCCAATTACTGGCCGACGATCACCCCGACATCTCCGCGACCAAACTTGCCGAGATCATGTCGGCTTACCCTGACCATGCGAAACCGAGTGGCGCGCTGGCACTGTCACGGGACGCTGCGTTTCGCATGCCGACCCTCTGGATCGCAGACGCGCACTGCAGGCATTCCCCTACATGGGTCTACCGCTTCGATCACGCGACGCCGATGCTCAAGGCGGCGCGGATCGGCGCGGGCCACGCGACCGAATTACCTTATGTATTCGGCAATTTCGGAACCCTGAACGTCGACCCCACGTTCTGGCTCGGCGGTCGGAAGGCCGCGATGGAGGTGGCCGGCCGTATCCAACGGCGATGGTTGGCCTTCGCCAGGCATGCAGTGCCGGCGGCCCTCGACGGCTCGAAGCACTGGGCGCCGTACGAGGAAGAGAAGCGGTCGACGCTGTTGATCGACTCCGCCGACACCCTCGTCAGCGACCCCGATCACGGATTGCGCGTCGCCTGGGGCAACGACGTGATGGGGTTCAACTGACGTCGGTCGAGTGCCGCGGACGATCCAGTTCGCGAAGCACCGGCAGAGAGGCACAGACTGCGGCGATCAGGATGATCGGAATCGACAGGGCCACAAAGGTCGACGCGATTCCGAGTTGATCGAGCAGCGGGCCGACCGCGAGGTAGCCGAGCGGGCCTGCGGCGTAGGCCGTCGACGTCATGACACCGACGACGCGTCCACGCATGTGCTCCGGGCTGTGCGTCTGCATGGCGTAGTTGGCGATCGGGCCGACTGGTCCGTAGACGAGGCCCTGCAGTCCGGCAAGTACGAGGATCACCCACAGTGGAGGTAGGAGCGCCATGGCCAGCATCGCTATGCCGAGAACGGCGACGGCAAAAATCATGATCAGCCGCCGGGACATGATCGGCGCCAGTGGGGCGTAGGCGAGAGAGCCGATGATGCCGCCGATCGCCAAGGCCATCAACACCGATCCGAGTTGGGCCGGTTGATCCAACTCTGTGAAGTACACCGGGAACACGACACTCTCCACAGGCATGTAGAGCGCGACGACTGCCATGTCGATCAGCGCCAGGGTGCGCAGCAGTTTGTTGTTCCAGACGAACCGAAGACCGTCGAGTGTGCCGTGCCAGATCGATTTCGGACGGTGTTCGTGTTCGGGCACTCCGGCGCCGGGAAGCCGGATGAAGGCGACCACGACTATCGAGAACACAAAACCTGCCGCCGTGACCCAGAGCGTGTTCACCGCTCCGATCGTTGCGATGAGGACACCGCCGATGCCAGGGCCGATCAGATACGCGACGTTGAAGTTCGCCTCGTACACACTGTTGGTTCGATCGAGCTTCCACTTGGCGGTCCGAGTCGCTGCAGGCAGCATGGACTCCCTCGCCGCCATTCCGGCGGGGTCGAACACGGCGCCGAGTGCGGCCAACGCCGCGATCACCGGGATCGTCAAGCCCGCGGTGGCCGCGATGATCGGAATCGCTGCAACGGACATCGCAGAGAGAGCGTCGGAAATCATCGACGTTCGACGGCGTCCGAACTTGTCGACGAATGTCCCCGAAAACAGGCTCGACACGAGTAGCGGAATGGCTGCTGCGCCGGCAACTATCGCCGCGTCGGTAGCCTTACCGGTTCGTTCGAGAACCAGCCAGGGGAGCACGACGATGGCGATACCGTTGCCGATCGCCGAGAACAGCGTCGCGAGATTGACCAGTACGAGAGGGAGATAGCTGGGGATAACTACGTCCGTGGACGCAGGTGGACGCCGATCTGCTGAGGCGACCACGTTCTTTCCTTCCCCGAGATGGTGCCGCCCAGGATTTCGACGACGGCACCATCGACGCTAGCAGCGGGGTCTGCAGGTTCGCGACTGGTTTTTCGCCGGCCGTTCTCGTTCGGTTATGCCTGGTAGACGGGGTTCTCCGCAACAAACTTCTCGACGTACGAGCACGTCGGAAGGATCTTCAATCCCTCGTTCCGGGTCTGATCGAGCGCTTCACGCACCACGATGGCGGCAAGCCCGCGCCCACGAAACTGCGGATAGGTCACCGTGTGGTGGAAATCACGGACGCCGGAATGGTCCGAGTACTCGGCGAAACCGGCGAGTTCGCCGTCGACTCGGATCTCGAAACGCGTTTCCGCGGGATTGTGCGCCACTGTCTCGGTCATCTTCGGGCTCCGTTTCGAAAGGGCGGCCGGTTGCGCCGCGCCGCGTCTACGTTCTCTGGAGCACGCTACCTGGCAGGCCGTCCGCAATATCGGTTGCCGACGTGGGATCCGTTACTTAGCGCAACTACAACTGGACGACCGTTCAAGGGACCTTCGTCGCCATGGAGAACGAACAAAACTGGTCTGTACGTGCCGATTTGCCCGTACTTTTGTGCCCACAACGGGTGATACATATGCATCACGATCGTAACTATCCCAATATGTGGGACCGGTCACAAAGTTTTTTGTCGTCTGTTCGGATGGATTAAGTGGAGGGCCTGAAACGGGCAAATTGCAGGTCAGCGGCGCGCTGGTTGCGTGTCGATGATGGGTGCGAGTGGCCGGAAACCCCAGGGGTATTGCGTTGGTCATCAGATCGTTTCTCGGACGTGATCCCAAAGACCCGCTCGGGGGGTTAGCGTTTGAATCGTCGGGGATAGAAGAAGCGTTACAACTTCGCCAAAAAAACTTTGGCGTCGCTGCTCAACGGTTCGATTTCGAGTCTTCGTCGGACAACTTCGAGGAAGGAACGCACATGATTTTCGGGCAGCGTGAGTCGAACAGTTACTTTGCCGCAATTTTTTCGTACGACTTCCTTGACGAAGGTCTGGGATACGAGACCATCGCACGGATTCACCGAGGCGAGATCTGCGAATGGATTCGTGATCTCGAGGCTTCCGGGTTGTTCTCGGCTGCGGAAGTCCATGCCGCTGAACTGGCATGGCGCGAAAATCCACGCCTGCTCCTCGACGCCCTTCTCGAGGACGCTGACGAGGTCTCTGTCAAGCGCTGGGAGATCGCGTGGACGAGGCTCGAGCGTCAGTCGCCGGCAGCCGGAACCGCGGTGGCAGAGCACGGCTGATCCGGTCGGGCCGAGTCGACTGCTCAGTCTGCGTCAAGATCAACCGTCTGCGTTACATCAACGGTCGACGAGTATCACCTCGTGATCTGTAAGCACGGTGAATTGCGCGCCCGCCGTGGTCAGGGCCGCAACCGTCCGCGCAGTCACCTGTGGATCTTCGAGTAGCGAATCGCCGCCGTGCGGCACTATCGCGAAGTCGATCAGCGCGAGCCCGGACCAGATCGGGTCGATACCGCACGTTGGCATGACTTCAGCGGGGTCGTCCGACGCGTCCAGCCCGATCAGAGTCGGAGTCGCCAGGCACGCTCCGGCGCTGTATCCCGCATAGGCCACGACGCCTGAACGAACCAGCATCTCGATGACCCTGTCAGCGCCACTTCGAGCTAGCTGAGCTCGCAGGACGAACGTGTTTCCGCCGCGAACCCACAGGCAGTCGAATTCGCGGAGCCGGAGTTCCAGTGCTTCCGATGCACCCAGGAAGTCTCGGACATCCACTTCCTCAGCGGTGAAGCCCGCTGCCCGTAGCGGAGTCAATTCGCTGGTGACTGCTGAACTGCGGGCATTGGCGGGCCACGAATCTGCAGCCGCGGCGATGACCGCGATGCGAGCGCCGCGGCCTACGAGATCGACAAAAGCCTCGCGGTGGTCGCCGAATCGGTAGGACGAGAGAAACAGTTTCACTTCTCAGTACCTTCGCGACCTACCCACCCAGCCCTCAAATCGTGAACGCCAGATTGTCGACGACGCGTGTGCCCACCGTGGTGTCACCGCGAAGCGAGATGTCGGTTCGGTGATCCGACGCGTGGACGCGGCCACCGGCAATTCGGGTGAAGAGCGGTGAGCTCATCGAGATGGTCGTGGTCGCCGGACCGTCCAACTCCGGGACGAGTGTTGCTCGCGCGTCGACCGAGACGTGAAGTGAACGGGCAAGTGGCCCTTCGAGTTCGAAAGTGATCCGTGCTCCCTCTGGCGCCTTTCCTCGTTTTCCGACGACGAATCCGAGCGCGCTGGTGATTTCGCCGAATGCAGTCTCCGCGCGCAATCCGCCTTCCTCACCCGGAATGCCAACTGCATCTCTGATGTCGAGTTCGTGCATCCAACAGTCGAAGGTCCGAATACGCATGAACCGGCCATAGGGCGCAAGACCGACCGGTGTTTGTGTCTCGGCGTCCCAGTCCGCGCTGGTCATCGAGCGCAGCGCTTCGGTTCGTTCGGCGGTGATCTCGCGATATCGGGTCAGCAGGTCCGAGTGCGGTGTCCGCCGCAGGCCTTCGACCCAGCGCTCGTTGAACGCCGCAATCTCGTTGTGGACGTGGGGCAATGCGTGCACGTCCAGATTGATCGACGGCGGATTGATGCCCGAGAGCAGTGATTCCGTACCGATCAGATGGGACACGATGTCGTGAACCGTCCACCCCGGAAGGTTCGACGGTGCCAACCACTGATCGCCGTCGAGTTCGGCCAGCAGTGCGTCGATGACTCTCCATTCCTCGGTCAATGCGTCGACTACTGAGTCCTGGGGCCAACCACTCATGTGGACATCTCCTGTTTCGGACGGTGCGGTTCTCCTCACTGTATGTCCCGGCGGATAAGTGAGCGGGCATTCCCATGCTTCGAGTCGGTGTCGCCAAACCTCCGAGGGTGGCAGAGTTCCTGTGGTAGACCAGGATTGTCGACGCCGAATCAGGCTCACGCGGCGTTGTCGTCACCGACAGAGGAGTCTTCGTGTTTCCAGGAAATTTTGTCCAGTCCACACCGGACAAGCCCGCCGTCATTCGCCCTGCGACGGGTGAGTCCATCACCTATCGGGAACTCGACGAACGGTCGACGCAGTTGGCGCGATACTTCCGAAGTGTCGGTGCCAAGCCTGGGGACCACGTCGCTCTCATCTCGAACAACGATCTCCGGGCGTTCGAGGTGTACTGGGCAGCGTTGAGATCCGGCCTCTACATCACCGCGGTGAACTGGCATCTCACGGCTGCGGAGGCTGCCTACATCGTCGACGACTGCGAGGCGACAATTCTGGTGGCGTCGGGGCAGGCGTCCGCAGCAGTTCCGTTGGACGAGAAGCTGATTCCACGCGTGCGGCACCGATTGGTGTACGGCGGCGCCCTCGAGGGCTTCGACGACTACGAAGACGCGGTCGATGCGCAGTCCACTGCTCCACTCGACTCGCAGCCGCGTGGGGCTGACATGCTGTATTCGTCGGGAACGACCGGCAGGCCGAAGGGGATCAAAGGAGATCTCCCGGAGGGTGAGGTGAACACCACCATGGATCCGTACACCGCGGTGTTCGCACCGATGTACGGGTTCGATTCCGACACAGTCTATTTGTGCCCGGCTCCGGTCTATCACGCGGCGCCCCTGCGTTTTTGCGGCGTGATCAATTCGGTCGGCGGAACCGTGATCTTGATGGATGCATTCGAAGCCGAAACCGCGCTGGAGTTGATCGGTAAATACGCTGTGACGCACAGTCAGTGGGTACCGACGATGTTCGTTCGAATGTTGAAACTTCCGAAGGAGACCCGTGATCGTTACGACGTCTCGACGGTGAAGGTCGCCATTCACGCTGCTGCTCCCTGCCCGCCCGAAGTGAAGACGGCAATGATCGACTGGTGGGGGCCGGTGATCTACGAGTACTACGCCTCGACCGAGGGTTCGGGCGCTACCTTCATCAACAGTGAGCAGGCCTTGTCGCATCCGGGTTCCGTCGGGCGTGACGGAGTGATGGGGATCGTGCACATCTGTGACGACGCCGGGCGCGATCTTCCGGTCGGCGAGATCGGTACCGTGTTCTGGGAGCGGGAGACTTTGCCGTTCCGGTACCACAATGATCCCGAGAAAACGGCTGCCGCGCAGCATCCGGATCATCCGACGTGGACGACGAGTGGAGATATCGGCTATATCGACTCCGAGCGTTTCCTTTATCTGACCGACCGCGCCGCGTTCACGATTATCTCCGGTGGTGTGAATATCTACCCACAGGAGTCCGAGAACATCCTTACTTTGCACCCGAAGGTGTTCGACGTGGCGGTCATCGGTGTTCCCGACGAGGAAATGGGTGAGCAGGTCAAGGCGGTTGTCCAACTAGCGGAGGGAATCGAGCCTGGTGCCCATGTCGCCGAGGAATTGCTGGAATACGTTCGCAGTCAGGTCGCACATTTCAAAGCTCCGAGAAGCATTGACTTTGCCGACGAATTGCCTAGGACCGCTACAGGAAAGCTCGTCAAGCACAAGTTGCGGTCTCAATATGTGAGCAATTGATGCTCTAGTGAAATACTAGGACATCAGAGTAATTCTGCGAGATAGTCGGCAAGGACCTGCGCGTGACCGTACGGCAGGTCCTTGCCTGCTGTCAGTAGAACAACGGGTCGAGCATCCGAGGACGGTGCGAGGCGTACTGCAGGTTTTCGCGTTTGAGGCCGCGTGGCCGGAGTCGGTCTACGCGGAGTCGGACGGCGTTACATTCGGAAGCTGGTTCGTAAACTCGCTCGACGGTGATTATTCGGCGCGTCATTCTGATGCCTTTACGTCTTTCGGCCGTTTCAAATAGTGGAATAGTCCGCCATTCCGGTGTGATCGGCCTCACAGTAGGCTTCTTCAGGTATGTCCAAACATACTGTTCGGACTCGATTCAGATGGAGAAAGTGCGTCGTCGGTTTCCCTACGCCGCGTTAACTCTGGCTACTATCAGTCACCATTCACCCAAAAGCGGGTCATCTTCCGCTCATCACATGCTGGTTGCCGCTCGTCGCAGCAGGCGAACCACCAACCGCAGAAGGTAATGGAAAATGGAAACATCGAAGAGCGCACAAGTGCGTCCGTCGGTCGGCGTCCCTCGAGAATCGAGTGATGGTGAGCGTCGGGTCGCATTGGTGCCGAAAATTGTGTCCGCTTTGATCGGCAAGGGTGTCGACGTGGTCGTCGAGTCCGGGGCCGGTCTCGGGGCGTTGATTCCCGACGAGTTGTACACCGCTGCCGGCGCGAAAATCGGCGATCCGTGGACTGCTGACGTGGTGGTCAAGGTTGCGCCTCCGTCGACAGAAGAGATCGCCCGGATCAGTACCGGCGCGAAGCTCATCGGTTTCCTGAATCCGCGTAATGCGGACAACCGCATCGCCGAGTTGAAGGCTGCCGGCATCGAGGGATACGCCGTGGAGGCGATTCCTCGTATCTCTCGCGCGCAGGTGATGGACGCGTTGTCCTCGCAGGCGAACGTGTCCGGGTACAAGGCTGTTCTGTTGGCAGCATCGGAGTCGACGCGGTTCTTCCCGATGCTCACCACCGCTGCGGGCACGGTGAAGCCTGCGACGGTTCTGGTGCTCGGAGTGGGTGTGGCAGGTCTGCAGGCGCTGGCGACAGCCAAGCGTCTCGGTGGCCGCGCTACCGGGTACGACGTGCGTCCTGAGGTCGCCGACCAGGTGCGTTCGGTGGGTGCACAGTGGCTCGACCTCGGAATCGATGCGGCGGGCGAGGGTGGATACGCCCGCGAGTTGACCGACGACGAGCGAGCGAAGCAGCAGCAGGCACTCGAAGATGCGATCAAGGGCTTCGACGTTGTGATCACCACTGCTCTGGTTCCGGGTCGTCCGGCGCCGCGCCTGGTGACCGCTGCCGCGGTCGAAGGCATGAAGCCGGGCAGTGTGGTGGTCGACCTCGCGGGTGAAACCGGTGGTAACTGCGAGCTGACCGAGCCGGGTCAAACCGTCGTCAAGCACGGCGTGACCATTTGCTCTCCGCTGAATTTGCCGGCGTCCATGCCGGAGCATGCGTCCGAGTTGTACTCGAAGAACATTTCCGCGCTGATCGAACTCATGTTGGTGGAAGGTGCCTTGGCGCCTGATTTCTCCGACGAGGTTCTGGCCGGTGCGTGCGTCACCCGTGAAGAGAAGGGCGCCTGATGTACACATCACTTCTGGCGAACATCGCGATCCTGGTGTTGTCCGGGTTCGTCGGTTTCGCTGTGATCTCCAAAGTTCCGAACACCCTGCACACCCCGTTGATGTCCGGTACGAACGCCATCCACGGCATCGTCGTCCTGGGTGCGTTGGTCGTCCTGGGCAAGGTGCACGATCCCTCGATCGGGTTGCAGATCATCTTGTTCGTCGCGCTCGTCTTCGGAACCGTGAACGTTGTCGGTGGTTTTGTGGTCACGGACCGCATGTTGGCGATGTTCAAGGCCAAGCCGGCCGCCAAGTCTGTGTCGAAGGATGGTGACCAGTAATGGAATACCTGGTCAATTCGCTCTACATTGTCGCGTTCTCGATGTTCATCTACGGCCTCATGGGTCTTACCGGCCCGAAGACCGCAGTCCGCGGCAACCAGATCGCCGCGGTCGGCATGCTCATCGCCGTCGTTGCAACTCTGATCTCCATTCGTGATGCGGAGATGGGGAACTGGATCCTCATCGCTGCCGGCCTTGTCATCGGTGTCGTGCTCGGCGTTCCGCCGGCGCTCCGGACGAAGATGACGGCCATGCCGCAGTTGGTGGCACTGTTCAACGGTGTCGGCGGCGGTACGGTCGCGTTGATCGCGTACGCGGAGTTCCTGGACTCGGACGGTTTCACCGCATTCCAGCACGGCGAATCGCCGACGGTACACATCGTCATCGCGTCGCTCTTTGCCGCGGTGATCGGATCGATCTCCTTCTGGGGCAGCGTGATCGCGTTCCTGAAGCTGCAGGAAACTCTGCCTGGTCGTCCGATCGGAATCGGCAAGCTCCAGCAGCCGCTCAATGCTCTGCTGCTCATTGCCGCCGTCGCGTTCTCGGTGATCATCGGTATCAAGGCGATCTCACCGGAAGGCCCGACCAGCTCACTGTGGATCGTCGGCGTGCTCGTGCTCTCGGGCATCCTCGGACTGATGGTCGTGCTGCCCATCGGCGGCGCGGACATGCCCGTCGTCATCTCGCTGCTCAACGCTCTGACCGGTTTGTCAGCTGCTGCTGCAGGTTTGGCGCTCAACAACCAGGCGATGATCGTCGCCGGCATGATCGTCGGTGCTTCGGGCACCATCTTGACCAACCTCATGGCCAAGGCCATGAACCGGTCCATCCCGGCCATCGTTGCCGGCGGCTTCGGTGGTGGTGGCGGTGAAGCCGCATCCTCCGACGGCGTCGTGCGCACGGCAAAGGCGACCTCGGCCGCCGACGCGGCCATCCAGATGGCCTACGCCAACCAGGTCATCGTCGTACCCGGATACGGACTTGCCGTCGCGCAGGCTCAGCATGCCGTCAAGGACATGGCGAAATTGCTCGAGTCGAAGGGCGTCGAGGTCAAGTACGCCATTCACCCGGTCGCCGGCCGTATGCCTGGTCACATGAACGTTCTTCTCGCAGAGGCGGATGTCTCGTACGACGCGATGAAGGAAATGGACGACATCAACGACGAGTTCTCTCGTACCGATGTCACCTTGGTGATCGGTGCGAACGACGTCACCAACCCGGCGGCGCGCAACGATCCGAGCTCACCGATTCACGGAATGCCGATCCTCAACGTCGACCAGTCGAAGTCCGTCATCGTGCTCAAGCGCTCGATGAACTCCGGTTTCGCCGGTATCGAGAACCCGCTCTTCTTCGCCGAGGGCACCTCGATGCTCTTCGGTGACGCCAAGAAGTCGGTCTCCGAAGTAACCGAGGAACTCAAGGCGCTGTAGCGCGCGAGTTCGGAAGGGGCGTCCACTCGCAGCTGCGAGTGGACGCCTTTTTTCGTGGCCGTGTGTTGCAAAGATGTCGTGTGATGCAACGACTTCTTGTGCTGAAACGACTTCTTGTGCTGAAACGACAAAGGCGCCTGGCCCGAGACGAAACTCGGAACAGGCGCCTCTGGCGACGTTTTACGGAACCTCGGGGGTTTCGGGGTCGGAAGAGAAGCCGGAAAGTAGTTCGATCAACTTCTGGATAAGTTCGAGCGGGTTCAGATCTTCGAGGCTCACGGTAAAGACTCCTTCGCTGTGGAACTACTTGATTCGGACATTTCAGAACATACGTCATGTCCAACCGTGGCGGGAGAGCTATCGGCGAAAATCTCTGAATCCCAAAGATTTAGGACTAAAGTCGGATGCTCCGGTGCCTGGAGAACGCGATGGCTGCCGTATCCGGGCGTAGCTCTTCACGTTTCGCGGCGATGGGCGATCGTGCCATCAAAATGGCTGCGGCACAGGCCCATACCAGGGTGATCAGAATGCCAGCTATCACTCCGAAAAGGCCGCTCAGCTCGGCGGCGAGCGCGCTGGCACCGATCGCAGCAACTCCGACGAATCCGAGCCCGGCGACCACCGGACGCCACTGCGGGGCGGAGATCAAGATCGCCGAGCAGTACAGCGCGGTCGCCGCTGCGACGTGACCGCTGGGCAATAGGTCCTGGGGCACATCGGGGAGCCAGGAACCGAATGCCGCGTTGGTGAGATTGGCGCCCATTCCGAGGAGCAGGATCGCGCCGATGCCGTATGGCAGTCCGCGGACCATCGAGACGACGGCCAGAGCGGTAGTGGCTGCGAGTACAGCGGTGACGTCGAATCGGCCTACCGTCCACTCGGCAAGTGCGCGCACCTGTTCCGGGACGCTCAAACCGGGCGAGGTGGGTCGCACGAAATACAAGACGCCCAGCGCTACGACGGCGATCGCGGCAAGGACGAGGAAGCGAGTGGTTGTGGAGGGAGCGGGGTGCTGGGTGGAGGTCGAGACGGTCACGAGTACCAGCATCCCTGTTGAGTCTGTGCCGATCGTGAGGATCGGCTGTGAGGTCTGTAGGCGGTCGGAGAATCGCGCCGAACGACACCCGCACAACCCGCTGCGACCAGGACGCATGCAAACGGGATCAACATTGCTGTGGTGAGAGGCACAAGCTTGGTGACCCAGCCGATGGTTGCCGGACCGGCGAGGAATCCGATGTATCCCATGCCGACGACGCGAGACATGTTGGTGCCGGCCGAACCTGAGCCCAGATTTCCGGCCGTGGTGAAGATCTGCGGAATGCATCCCGACAGGCCGGCGCCGAACAGGGCCCAACCGAGCAACGTCAGTGGTAGCCAGCCGGATACCACGACGGTCAGCATTCCGATGGACGACAGCAACGCACCGTAGCGAACCACTGCCACCGGGCCTACCGCCGCGCTGATCCGATCCGCGGTGAACCGGCCGACGGTCATCATGGCGGAGAATGCGCCGAACGACAGTGCGGCAACGGCATTCGAAACACCGAGATCTTCCTTGACCTGCAGCGCGCTCCAGTCGTTTGCCACTCCCTCGGCCAGCATCAGAACAAAGGCGAGGGTTCCGAGGGCAAGTACGCGAGCCGAGAATCTGCCGTGTGTCTTTCCGGTAGTCGACGCGGTTTCGGCATGCACGTCGACGTGAGGGAGAAGGGGTCGCGAGCACAACCAGACTGCCAGCAAGCCGATTGCCGACGCGATGCTGAGCGTGACATACGGCGGAAGATCCAGTGCGAGAGTGCCGAATCCGATGACAGAGCCCAATACGCCACCGACCGAGAACATGCCGTGAAAGGCCGCCATGATCGGGCGCCGGTACAACTGTTCGGCCTCGACGGCCTGCGAGTTCATCGACACGTCCAACGCGCCGTTCGCAAAGCCGAACACGACAAGTGCAGCGCCCAGTTGCCAGGTGTTCGTGGCAAACCCCGGGCCGAGAGTGGCGAATGCCAGCCCGCTACCCGCCAGGACGACCATGCGTCTGCTGCCGTATCGATCTGCGAGCGGGCCGCTCAACTGCATGCCGGCAATGGCTCCGACTGCAAGAAGGAGAAGAAGTGAGCCGAGCGTCGAGTGACTGATCCCCACTCGGTGTTCGATGGACGGGATGTGGACGACCCACATCGCGAGGAGAAATCCGTTGATGCCGAAAATGCCGAAGATGCCGGCGCGGGCGCGCACCAGGGCGGAGGTGGGGACTGCGCGGTCGGTGGGGTTGACGCTCACTCGTTCCTTTCTACAGGTGAGTCAGCAACAGGTCCGGGTTCGCGAGCATCTCTGCGACAAATGAGAGGAATCTCGCGGCCTGCTCACCGGTCAGCACGCGGTGGTCGAACGTCAACGTCAGTGTCACGACGCTCCGCACTTCGATCTTGCGCTCGATCACCCACGGACGCTCGCTCACCGAGCCCAGGCAGAGGATGACGGCTTCTCCTGGATTGAGAAGCGGAATGCCGCCGTCGACGCCGAAGACTCCGACATTGGTGATCGTGACGGTGCCACCCGTCAGGTGACGGACGTCCGTCTTTCCCTCACGGGCAGCAACGGTCAGTTCGGTCACCGCGCGTGCGAGTTGGACCAGGCTCAGTGTCTCGGCGCTTTTGATGTTGGGCACGGACAGTCCACGTTCGGAGGCGACGGCGATGCCGAGATTCACGTCATCGTCGACGGCGGCGTCGCCGCGGGCCTCGTCCCAATGCGCGTTCACCATCGGGTGCGAGGCGATGGCGGCCACCATTGCCTTGGCAGCGAGTGTCAGCGGAGTGAGAGACAGTCCGGTGAACGCCTCCGAGGAACGGAGCCTGCCGAGCAGTTCCATCGAAGGCGTGACATCGGCGGTGAGGAAGACGCTGGCCTGCGGAGCACGGGTGCTGGCAACCATCGCCGACGCCATCTGTTTTCGTATGCCGGACGAGGCCAGGCGTGTCGCGTTATCCGAAGGCGCCTGCACGGTAAGCGCGTCTGCGACGTCAGCCGCGGTGACGGCACCGTCGAATCCGCTGCCGGTGATTTCGCTCAGATCGATGCCGGCTTCGCGGGCCGCGCGCCGCGCCGCGGGGGTTGCGGGCCGACGCTCGGTACTCGCCGCGGATTGCGAGTACGGCGTGATCTTGCTCCGTCGGCGGCTCGGTCTCTCGGTCGCGGGTCCGTATCCGACCAGCACGCTCGGAGACTGAGAATTACTTGGAGACGGTGAATTTGAAGACTCCTCGATACGGATGATCGGAGTACCCACCGGAACGGTAGTGCCAGGTTCGACGAGGAGTTCTCTGACAACACCGACGTAGGGCGACGGCAGTTCGACAAGAGCTTTGGCTGTCTCTACCTGGGCGAGAACTTGATTGAGTGCCACAGTGTCGCCGACGCCGACCGCCCACTCGACCAGATCGGCGGAAGTCAGGCCCTCGCCGAGATCCGGTAACCGGAATTCGTGCGCCGTGCTCATGCTGCCAGCGTTCGGTCGAGCGCCGCGAGGATCCGGTCGGCGTCCGGAAGGTGAAAACGCTCGAGCTTGGCGGGCGGGTAGGGGATGTCGAATCCGGTGACCCGCAGGATCGGTGACTCCAACTGATAGAAGCAGTGTTCCGCGACGTGTGCTGCGATTTCGGCGCCGACGCCGAGAAACTTCTGCGCCTCATGGACGACGACAAGCCGGCCTGTCTTGTTCACCGACGCCTCGATCGTGTCGAAGTCGACGGGGGAGAGTGAACGCAGATCCACCACTTCCAGATCATGGCCCTCTTCTTCGGCGATCCGCGCGGCGTCGAGTGCGGTGGCGACCATGGATCCGTACGCAACCACTGTCGCGTCGTTCCCCGAGCGGGCGACGCGAGCACGGTGGAGCGGAAGCTCGGGCGCAGCATCGGTATTCACGTCGGCGGTATCCCAGTAGCGCCGTTTGGGTTCGAGGAATATCACCGGGTCGTCGGCCGCAATGGATTGGCGGATCATGTGAAAACCGTCGATCGGATTGCTCGGGTACACCACCCGCAGTCCCGCGGTGTGAGCGAAGTACGCTTCCGGCGACTCCGAATGATGTTCCACCGCACCGATTCCGCCGCCACTGGGAATCCGAATCGTCAGTGGCGCAGAGGCAGCGCCTCGGGTGCGGTACTGGATCTTGGCCACCTGCGAGACGATCTGATCGAAAGCCGGGTAGACAAACCCGTCGAATTGAATTTCGCAGACAGGCCGATATCCGCGCAAGGCAAGACCGAAAGCTGTTCCCACGATCCCTGATTCGGCGAGGGGCATGTCGATCACCCGGGTGTCGCCGAAGTCCTTCTGCAGGGCGTCGGTAACCCGGAATACGCCGCCGAGACGGCCGACGTCCTCGCCCATGATGACAACGCGACGATCGTCTTCGAGTGCGCGTCGAAGGCCGGTGTTGAGCGCGGTCACCAGATTCATGACGGTCATGACGAAGCCCCTTCCAGGCTACGGAGATACGCGCGATGCTCTTCGCGTTCAGCGTCGATCAGTGGGTGTGCCTCGGCGTAGACGTGATCGAAGAGCGCTGACGGGGGCGGATCGGCGAGCGCGATGGTTGCGCGTCGCAGTCCAGCGGCGACGTCGTCGGCGGCTGCCGCGATGGTGCTGAGTTCGTTTTCTCCGAGAAGATCGCGACGGCCGAGGAGCAGACGCATTCGCTCGAGCGGATCGCGGCTTTTCCACTCCGACATATCCGTATCGGTGCGGTACCTGCTCGGATCGTCGGAGGTCGTGTGCGGGCCCATCCGGCAGGTGATCGCCTCGATGAACGTCGGGCCGCTGCCTTCGCGTGCGCGATAGAGCGCCGAGCGCGTCACGGCGAGCACGGCAAGGACGTCGTTACCGTCGACGCGGATCGCCGGAATACCGTAACCGATCGCCCGATGCGAGATGGGTGTACGGGACTGCAGGGATACCGGTTCACTGATTGCCCACTGGTTGTTCTGGCAGAAGAAGACAACGCCGACACGGAAACTGGCGGCAAATCCCATCGCCTCGGCGATGTCACCCTGACTTGTGGCGCCGTCGCCGAAGTACGCGATCGTTGCGATCTCGGCGCCGTCCAGGTGTGCGCCGAGTGCGTATCCGGTGGCGTGCAGCCCTTGGGAGCCGACGACGATCGCCGGATTGGTGACGTTGAATTGTTCTGGATCCCAACCGGAATGGGAGATTCCTCGCCACATGGTGGTCAGCAATTCGGGGGGAACACCCCGGCAGTACGCGACGGCATGTTCGCGGTAGCTGGTGAACGCGAAGTCGTCTGGGGCGAGCGCTCTCGCGGAACCGACCTGGGCGGCTTCTTGGCCTAGCATCGGAGCCCACAAACCGATTTCGCCTTGACGCTGCAGGGCAACAGCTTCGGTGTCGATGCGGCGACTCACGACGAGATCGCGATACAACGACAGCAGTTCGTCAGGCCCGATGTCCGTTATCAGGCGGTCGAATTCGGGACGGCACACCCGTGCGCCGTTCGGTTGGATGAGTTGGATGAGTTGGACCGGATAATCGAGGTTGTCGACCATCTTCGCTCACCTCGGTTTCTGCTCATGCCCGGCGCGCCTCGTGAGTACGCCGCACAATCCCGATGTGTTGTATGCAGTTGTCGCTCTACCATCAGGATCCCCCTGATTGGGAAATCCGCAAGTATTTTCAATGCTGTATCAAGACCTGAGCTGCGAACTGACGAGTAACAAACGTGTCGGTACGGCCAACCGATCGGACTTCAACCGCTAGCATCGGTGCGGTGACTGCAGTCGGTTTGAACGAAGAAGCTGTTTCCGCGTGGATCGCCGAACTGGGGGTCGGCGCCACGACGCCACTGACTTTCGAGAGGATCGGTAACGGGCAATCGAACCTGACCTACTCCGTGACGGATGCGGGCGGAGGACGGTGGGTACTGCGCAGACCTCCACTGGGAACATTGTTGGCTTCCGCGCACGACGTCGTTCGCGAGCACCGCATCCTGTCCTCGCTCCAGGGAACCAAAGTGCCGGTTCCGAAGATCCTCGGCATCACGGAAGATCCGGAGATCACGGACGCTCCGCTGGTCCTCATGAGCTACATCGACGGCGTTGTGATCGACGGCGTTCCGGTGGCTCAGAAGTTGACCGAGGACGAGCGTCGCGCGGTCGGCTTGGCGATGCCCAAAACCCTCGCCAGCATCCACGGAGTTGACCTGGAAGAGACCGGGCTGGACGACCTGGCCAGCCGCAAGCCCTTTGCCGAGCGTCAGCTCAAGCGGTGGTCGGCGCAGTGGGAGAAGTCGAAGACCCGCGATGTTCCGGATGTCGACCGATTGGCCGAGATTCTGCACCGAAACATTCCGGAACAGAACGAAGTGACGTTGGTTCACGGCGACTTCCACCTCAACAACGTCATCACCGATCCGGCCGAGGGGCGCATCGTTGCCGTCGTCGACTGGGAGCTGTGCACGTTGGGGGAGCCGCTCGCGGATCTCGGTGCGCTACTCGCGTACTGGCCGGAAGCCGGTGACAAGGTTGCCGGTCCGTTCATGGCGTCCACGCTGGAAGGCTTCCCGAACCGTGACGAGCTGGTCGCTGCCTACGTCGAGGCGACTGGCCGCGACGTGTCAGCGGTCGGATACTGGCACGTACTCGCTCTGTGGAAGCTCTCGATCATCGCAGAGGGCGTGCTGCGACGCATTCTCGACGATCCGCGCAACAAGGCCGAGCACGGCGGCCCGACGGTCGCGCTGATCGACGGAATCGTTGCACGCGCCGTCTTGACGGCAGATCAGCTCGGCCTGAGCTAGTTTTCGGTCAAGATCCCGGCTGCCGATCTGATGGCCGCCGGGATCTCCACCGGCTTACGGGTGTCGGCGTCGACGTAGACGTGGACAAAGCGGCCGGTGGCAGCGGGTTCCCAATTGCCACCGTCGACCTCGTGGAATATCGCCAGGGCGTAGACGATGCTCTTGGTGCCCAGCTTCTCGACGGAGATACCCACCTGCAACTGCTCGGGGAACGACAGCTCGCTCAGGTACCGGCACGACGTCTCGGCGACGACGCCGATGGCAGGCAGGGTGCGGATGTCGGTTCCAGTGGAAGACATCAGCCAGGCGTTGACCGCGGTGTCGAAGTACGAGTAGTAGGTCACGTTGTTGACGTGGCCGTAGTGATCGTTGTCGTCCCACCGCGTCGGGACGGGCCAGAGAACGGGAAACTCGCTGATCGACGGGGGCGTCTGCGCTGTGCTCACGGCTTCGACTGTAGTGAGGACTGTCGCGCGAGTGAGGGCAGGGTGGTGCCCTGTAGGACTGCACGCACGATCAGCCCCACCAACAGTGCCCAGAATGCCGAACCGATTCCCAGGATACTGACCCCGGATGCGGCGATCAGAAACGTGACCACGGCGCCTTCACGTTCACTCGCCTCGCTCAGCGCCGACGTGAGGGCGCCGGCAAGCGTTGCCAGGAGCGCCAGTCCGGCAACAGTTTCCACGACTCCGGCCGGTGCGGCGGCTACCAGAGCGGCCACCGCGGCCGCGCCGGCAGCGAGAACGAGATACGCCCAGCCTGCGGTGAAGGCAGCGATCCATCGACGTTTGGGATCCGGATGTGCGGTGGGGGCGGCGGCCAGGGCTGCGCTGATCGCCGCGAGGTTGATCGCATGGCCACCGGCCGGTGCGCCGACGATGGTGCCGATACCCGTCACGATCATCGACGGTCGCCAGGGAACGGTGTATCCGAACGAATTCATCACGGCCACACCGGGAATGTTCTGCGAAGCCATCGTGACGATGTAGAGGGGAATCGCAATGCCGATCATTGCCTGCCAGGTCCACGACGGCGCGGTGAGATCGATGCGGGGAATCATGGCGCCGGCGTCGAGCACTCGATCCGACGTGACGAGGCTGATCCCGATCACGACCGCTGCGGTGAGGAACGCGAGCGGAACCGCCCATCGCTTGGAGAAGCGCTGCGCGGCAAGCCAAACCAGGATGACGGGCGCGACCGCTGCCGGTGCGTCCCGGACGGCGATGATCGGCGCCAGGCACAACGGCATCAGAACCCCGGCGAGCATCGCCTGCGCGAGGGGCGTCGGGATTGCCGAGATGATCCTTCCGAGCGTCGGCCACAGTCCGGTCAGCACGATCGCGATTCCGACGACGATGAATGCTCCGACCGCCGCCGGCCACCCACCCTCGACCGCTCCGGCGCCGGCGAGCAGAGCGGCACCGGGCGTCGACCAGGCCAGGGTGATCGGCATCCGATACCGGCGTGAGAGCCAGAGCATTCCCAACGCTTGGGTCACACACAGAACCAGCAGTCCGGACGCCGCCTCGGTTGCGTCCGCACCGACAGCCGCGAGGCCGGTGAGCACCACCGCGAACGAACTGGTGAAGCCGACGAGGGCCGTGACGATGCCTGCGCTCATCGGTTGCGAGTTGCTGCGAACGGCTTCCGGTTCGGTGGTATCTGTGGAGTCCGACATGGTCAGTGATTCTGCCCGACCCGCCCCAGACCCGATTTACCTGTCCGGTCGGATGGGTGAGGTGACCGCTTTGCCGTAGATGAGGTGCGTTTGGGCGTGCCAGACCTCGGGATGTGCGGCGAGGTGGTCGATCAATACTCGCTGTAGATGAGCACTGTCACGGACCGCGACGTGGAGGAAGAAGTCCTCGGGCCCCGAGACGTTGAAGAGCGCAAGCGTTTCCGGCAGTGCTAGGGCGTCGGCGGTGAACCGGTCGACGAGGTCGCGGCGGTGTGGTCGCAGTTGAACGGCGATGATCGCCTGCATCGACCGGCCAACGGCTGCCGGATCGACAACCGCGTGGATACCGCTGATCGTTCCGTTGGCACGTAGGCGTCGTACGCGCTCGTGGCACGAGGACGTCGCCAAGCCGACTCGATCGGCCAACACCTTGTTGGTGATCGACGCGTCGTTCTGCAATTCGGCCAAAATCTTCCAGTCCACCGGATCCAGAGGCTCATTCTTCGTCATCTGCCGAACTATATCCGGAGTCGTTTTGAACTTCCCGGATCCAGTTGCACACTCCTGGCATGAACATGTGTCTCGAATCAGCTCGGGTGTGAGGTATTTCGGATGAGTGTCGGTCAATGGCTCGCTTTCGGCTCCCTGCTATCCATCGTCCTGTTCACGCCGGGACCGGATTTTGTCCTGATCCTGCGTCATTCTCTAGCAGATCGTCGGACCGGCGCGGTGGTGGCCGCCGGTGTGATTTCCGGGCTCTTCGTTCACACCGCTGCCGCGTCACTGGGTCTCTCCGCACTTGTGGCGACACGGCCACAGTTGCTCTCCGCGCTCACCTACGCCGGGGCGGCATATCTGACCTGGCTCGGCATCTCCGCGATTCGAAGTGCTTTCAAAGCCCGCGCCTCGGACGAGGGAATTCCGGCAGCGAAAGAACCGATCGCGGTCACCACGGCATTTCGCTACGGCTTCCTCTCGAACCTGCTGAACCCGAAGGCGTTGTTGTTCTTTCTCGGGCTACTCCCGCAATTCATCGAGCCGGGTGAAGGCGCAGGGCTGCGGACGTTGATGTTGGCGGGCGCGACGGTGGTCGCCGCGGCACTGTGGTGGGCGATCGTGGTGGTGTTGGCGGCCGGAGCCGGCAAGAAGCTGCGTCGCCCTGGCGTCGGGAAGCGAATCGACGTGGTGACGGGAGTGTTGTTGGTGGGCCTCGGTGCCTTCTTCGGGGTTGCATGAGTGGTCGTGTCAGGATGGGCTCATGACACTTCCCGTGCTGATCGACGTCGAAGAACTGTCCGCTCTCATCGAGGCCGGCGCTGCGCCGCGATTGCTCGATGTCCGATGGGCGCTGGGTGATTCGAACGGCGAGCAGCATTTTCGCGACGGCCATATTCCCGGTGCGGTATTCGTGAACCTCGACGAGGAACTTGCCTCGCCGCCGTCGCCGGACGAGGGGAGGCATCCGCTGCCGAGTCTCGAAGACCTGCAGGCCGCTGCGCGTCGTTGGGGAATCGACGACGGTGATTCGGTGGTGCTCTACGACGCCACCGGCAACACGGCCGCGGCCCGTGGTTGGTGGCTGCTGCGGTGGGCCGGGCTCTCGGACGTCCGACTGCTCGACGGCGGGCTGCAGGCCTGGGAGTCCGCAGGACTGCCGTTGGCGGCCGGTATCGGCGAGTCCGTCAGCCCGGGCAACGTGACTTTCACCGGCGGCAACATGCCGACTGTCGACATCGACGGTGTCGGCAACTGGACGAGCGAGGGCGGTGTCCTTCTCGACGCCCGAGCCGGGGAGCGGTACCGCGGCGAGGTCGAGCCGATGGATCCCGTCGCAGGGCACATCCCCGGTGCGGTGAACGCGCCGACCGCCGAGAACATCACCGGCGACGGGCGATTCCTGGATACGACCCACCTGCGTGAGCGATTCGCCGGACTGGGCGTCGGAGACAAGGTGGCGGTGTACTGCGGATCCGGAGTGACTGCAGCGCACGAGATCGCGGCGCTCGCGATCGCCGGTTACGACGCGACGCTGTTCCCGGGCTCGTGGTCACAGTGGTCCAACGACAGCACTCGCGCCGTCGACACCGGAGCCTGAGTCAGCTCTTGGTGCGATCGATGAATGACGGCACGAGAAACCACAGCGCCGTGAACATGATCGCGGCGCACGCTGCCAAAACCTTTGCGGCAACTCCGCCGACGGCGACCTCGGCGATCAACAGGACCGTGCCGGTCATGGAGGCGGCCAGAAAGGCTATGCCGCACAGGGCGAATCGGTTGGCCACGGGCAATATGTTCTCGCGGTGCCCACGGCGGAAAAGCATGCGATGCCAGACCGCGGGTGCCATCAGGAACCCGAACGAGATGGCAACAAGGATCACCGTCACCAAGTGGATGCCGCGGATATACGCCGACGCTTCCTCGTAGCGTTCGGTGAATGCCACGGCCAGCAAGAAGGCAAACAGGATCTGAACACCAGAGAGCGCGACGCGCAGTTCTTGCAACAACTCGTTGAAGTTCCGCGCGAGTTGTTGAGGTGGAGTCTCCCCGGTCTCGTTCACGGCGACGTGGTTCCTACGCCCGTGAGTATTCCGACGCTCGCTGGATCTGCTCCGCGCTCGGACGCACGCCGGTGTAGAGCACGAACTGCTCGGCGGCCTGAAGGGCAATGACCGACGCTCCTGTGATCGCCGTTTTGCCGAGTTCGGTCGCCAACGCGATCAGTGGCGTCTTCGAAGGCATCGCGACGACGTCGAAGACGACATCGGCTGCGCGCACTGCGTGCTCGGGGAACGACAGTGCATCTGCTTCTGCGCCGCCGGACATACCGATCGGGGTGGCGTTGATCAGCACACCTGGACGAAGCTCACCGAGTTCGGCCTGCCAGTCGAAGCCGTACTGCTTCGCAAGCGATGACCCCACTTGCTGGTTGCGGGCGATCACGGTGACGTCGGTGAATCCGGTGTCGCGCACCGCGGCGACGACTGCTTTTGCCATGCCACCGCTGCCGGCGACAGCGACGGACAGGCTCGTGTCGACGTTGTTGTCACGCAGTAGATCGGCCACCGCCTGATAGTCGGTGTTGTAGGCGTGCAGCACTCCGGACTCGTTGACGATCGTGTTGACGGAGTCGATGGCGCTGGCCGAATCATGCATGACGTCGATGTGCTCGATGACCTGTTCCTTGAACGGCATCGACACCCCGCAGCCTCGAATCCCGAGTGCTCGGATGCCGCCGATCGCGGCTGGCACGTCTTCGGTGGTGAAGGCTTTGTAGACGAAGTTCAAGCCCAATTCCTCGTAGAGGTAATTGTGAAATCTGGTGCCGATGTTGCTCGGTCGCCCGGAGAGCGACATGCACAGGAGCGTGTCCTTGTTGAGGTCGACGGTCATCGTTCCCACTCTAATCGCGAGTTCGGAGTAGTTCTTGATGGAGGAGTGCACCCATCCGGATGGCCCGCAGCGCCGAATGTCGGGTATCCGATCGAAGCACCACTCGCACCGACAGAGCCGAGACGACATGGTCACACAGAACATCGACGAGCACCCGAGCACCGAATCTCGTCCACCGCGTCGTAGATGGGCTGCTCACGCGATCTCCGGGGTCTTGGCCGCGGCTGTCGTCCTGGGCGTCGGTGAACTGGTTGCGTTGCCGATCAACCCGGACGCGTCGCCCTTTTACGCGGTAGGTGCGACTACCGTCGACCGAACGCCGGCGTGGGCTCGCGAGTTCGCGATCGACACTTTCGGTACCAATGACAAGCCGGCGCTGTTCATCGGAATGTCGATCTTGATCGTTCTGCTCGGTGCGGTGGCCGGGCTCCTGGAACGGCGACGCCGCCCGATCGGCAGCGTCATTCTCGTTCTTCTGGGCGCGGTTGGTGTGTATGCGGCGATGCAGCGGCCGACTGCCGATGCGATGTACGTGTTCCCGACGCTGGTCGGTGTGGTGGCGGGCGTCGCCACCTTGCGGTTGCTGATCACACAACTCGAAGTGCCGCTCTCGCCGGGCGTCGCCGACTCGTGGTTGCCTCGTCGTCAGTTCCTCCTGCTGGCAGGTGCGGCGTTGGCAGTGGCTGCGGCAGCGGGTGCGGCCGGGAAGTTCGTGGGGCAGAGAATCGCCGGAGCAGTAGCGAATCGTGAAGATTTTGTCGTGCCCACCGCCGCTGACCCGGCGCCGCCGATTCCGGCGGGTGCGGACATCGCGATTGCGGGTGCGTCGACATACATCACGCCCAACGACGACTTCTACCGAATCGACACGGCACTCCTCGTTCCGCAATTGACGACGGATTCGTGGGAACTGCGGATTCACGGAATGGTGGACCGCGAGATGACGTTGTCGTTCGACGATCTGGTGGCGCGAACGCCCATCGAGCGAGTCATCACGCTGACGTGTGTCTCGAACGAGGTGGGCGGCGTTCTGGCCGGGAACGCGAAGTGGATCGGTTATCCCATGAAGGACCTGCTCGACGAAGTCGGTGTCCATCCCGACGCCGACATGCTCCTCTCGACCAGCGTCGACGGCTTCACAGTCGGCACCCCGGTCGAGATAGTCACCGACGGCCGTGACGCGATTCTCGCCGTGGCGATGAACGGTGAGCCGTTGCCGTTCGAGCACGGCTATCCCGTTCGGCAGGTCGTTCCCGGTCTGTACGGTTTCGTCTCCGCCACCAAGTGGGTGACGGAGTGGGAACTCACGCGTTTCGACAAGGTCGAGGCCTATTGGACCCAGCGCGGTTGGGGTGCGCAGGCACCGATCAAGACGTCCTCGCGTATCGAGGTGCCGGCAGCTCTGGCTCCCATCGAGCCGGGCCAGGTGCTGGTGGCGGGAACGGCCTGGGCGCAGCATCGCGGGATCGAGAAGGTCGAGGTTCGCGTCGACAACGGTGAATGGCAACCGGCGACACTGGCGCAGGAGTACTCGATCGACACCTGGCGTCAATGGTCGTGGATGTGGGATGCAGGCTCGGGTTTGCACACGGTGCAGGTCAGAGCGACGGATTTGGACGGGAACGTTCAGGTGGAAGAGCGCACTCCGCCGATTCCCGGTGGCGCCACGGGATGGCACACCAGGTCGTTCACCGTGAAGTGACGTCGGAATCCGAATGAGGTTCGGTATACAGACGAACAACGCGCTGAGCCATCCATCCGGCGATCAGGGTTCGCAGGCCGAAGTCGAACGTGTCGTCGGTTCGCAGCGGGGTCGTAGCCTCGCGCGTGACCTCGCTCGGGTTGGAGGATTGAGTCCACGCGACATCCGGCGTCGAGAGTTTCACGACGGATCCGAGAACCAAACTGTCCAGCGTGGAGATTGCGTGACGAGTGTCGGTCGAATCGAAACCCCCGTCCGAAAATGCCTGAACCAGTGCAGTATCGATAGCAAAAGTTACCTCGGTGCGGACGCTGCGTGTCATGAGCAGCGGGATGAGGCGCCAGTGCTCGACCGCAGCTCGGCGATAGGCCCACCCCCACGCGCTGATCCGTTCGCTCCATCCTGGGGGTGGGTGGGGGACAGAGATCGACGACATCACGCGGATGCGCATGAGTTCGACGATCTCGGATCGACCCGAAATATGTGTGTAGAGCGAAGACGGAGTCACGTTCAATTGCTTGGCGATCCCGGGCATGGTGAAGTCGCCGGTCGCGTCGACAGCATCCAGAGCCGCGTCGGTGATGTTTCGCGTGGACAGTATCGGCTGGGTGGGACGCGGCATCGATTCTCCTGGTGAGGGATTCGTCAGCAATCTCGGACTTCATCGAGTGATGACAACTCCTTGATTTCGGGAGCCGATATGCATCATACTAACCGAACCCTATTCGGTATGTCGGCGGAATCTTCCGGCGATCGGTACACGTCGGAGGAACATTCAATATGTCTGTCGTATGGCTGACCGGTGCAACGATCATCGACGGGACGGGCGCCGACCCGATCGAGAACTGCGCTGTTGCTGTGGAAAACGGGCGCATCAGTGCACTCGGTGGCACGCCACCCACGGGGGCGGAGGTGCTGGACTGCACCGGGCTGACAATCACGCCCGGCCTCATCGACGCACACGTTCATCTCGGTGGATCGAGCGATCTCGCACCGAGCCTGCGGCGTCAGATCTCGGTAGCCGAGCTCGCTGCAGACATGTTCGCGACCTGCGCATCGACCCTCGACGGGGGATTCACCACTGTTCGTGACTGCGGCGGAATCGACGGTGGACTCGCCGGAGTTGTCGCCTCGGGCAAGATTCCGGGTCCGCGGATCATTCAGTGCGGCCCGATCCAGTGCCAGACCGGTGGACACGGGCACCTGGCGGCCGAATGGGAGCCGACTTCGGACTGGTCCGATCATGACATCCCCGGATTACGTTGTATGTCTCTGCTTTCCGACGGTCCGCACGAAATGCGAAAGAACGTTCGCGAGACGTTCCGCAGGGGTGCGGACTTCCTCAAACTGTGTGTTACCGGGGGAGTGGTATCGACTCATGACAAGCTCACCGATACCCAGTTCACGGTCGACGAGATCGAAGTTGCCGTCGAGGAAGCCAATGCGCGCGGTACCTATGTCACGGTGCATGCTCACAACAACGAGGGAATCCGTAACGCTGTCACTGCCGGGGCAAAATGCGTCGAGCACGGCTCCGATATCGACGACGAGACCGCCAAGTTGATGGCCGAGCACGACGTCGCGTTGGTGCCGACGTTGGCTGTGGTGCAGGCGCTCTCGGACAGCGCGGCGTCAGCAGGTCTACCCGAATCGATTTCGGCTCGGATCGGCCAGATGATGCAGGGTCAGATCGACGGGCTTCTTGCTGCTCGAAATGCCGGCGTCAGAGTGGGATTGGGATCGGACCTCATCGGTACCGATCAAACGGGCCGGGGAATGGAGCTGGTCCTGCGCGCCAAGGTCGAAACCCCGATGGACGCATTGGTTTCCGCTACCCGGATCAACGCCGACATTCTCGGTATCGCCGACGAGGTCGGCACCATCGAAGTCGGCAAGTTCGCCGACCTCGTTGCATTCCGCGGCAATCCGTTGACGGATCCGTCCATCTTCGCCGATCGTGAGCGCATCGCACTCGTCATTCAGAGCGGTCGAGTGGTGAAGGACGGCCGGTAGCTCAACAGCGAGTGGCGAGTTCTGTCAACGCCGAGTGATCCGCCCGGCTGACCGGTAAGCCGTAGGAAATCGCGACGGTCAAGTACTTGCCGGCGTAAAAGCATCGGTACGCAGGATCGGGCGGCAACCACTCACTGGGCGTGCTGTCGCCTTTCGATTGGTTGTCGGGGCCGTTGACGGCCAACAGGTTCAGAGACATGTCGTTCGCGAACCTCATCCGCAACGCAGGAGTCCAGGAGTTCGCGCCGAAGTCCCAGGCCGCGGCGAGCGGGAAGACGTGGTCGATCTGGACGGACTTGGCCTGGCTGCGTTCGAATTCGATGCGATCTCCGGAGTACGGGTCGGTCATCGCGCCGGACAGTACGACGCAGTCACGTGTTCCCGGTTTGAACACCACGTCCGAGAGATCTTGGGCCAGAACGTTGTTGCGGGTATCGCACCCGTCGCGGCCACCAGGTGCGTCCTGGTCGTCGGACCACGCGGGGCCGAAGACGCAGGCTTCTCTGAACAAGAATTCAAGCTTGGTAATCATGTGGAAGTCCTTCCCGAGATCGATCCGAATCCAGGCATTCCGAGGTCAGTTGTTGCCGATCCTCGTTTCATCGTGGCATCGACCTGTGCGAT
>NZ_LPNP01000078.1:17800-83026 GCF_019266045.1 Rhodococcus sp. MH15 | reverse complement strand
CCCACGAAGCAACGACTGAATCTTTGACACCCGAACTCGAAACCGCATAACCTACAACACGACTCGTTGATCACGAACCTGATGGTTCACCGATCCGAAGTACACCACTCCATGGGACGCTATCTGTGGTGTTTCCTCGAAACGAGTGCATAGTCGGTACGAACGCATGCTCGCCGATACGGCTATAGCTGGCCGATCGAGTTACGTTGTCTTGCAGGTACGTCGGTTTCTGTGCTCGAACAGCGGCTGTGACCGACGCACATTTGTCGAGCAGATCGACGGACTGACCAAGGCTTATGCACAACTACTCCGCTGCTGCGCGGAATCCTCGAGAAGATCGAGCTGGCGTTGGCTGGACGAGCTGGATCGAGGTTGGCGTCTGCGCTGGGAGTTTCGGTCGGAGTTCTACTCTGTTGCGGCTGGTCCGAGCGTTGCCAGACCCTCCAACCGGCGTGGTGACGGTGCTCGGTATCGATGACTTCGCGCTGCGAAGGCGACATCGGTATGGGACTTCCGAAAGCCTGGAGTTCAGCCAAACTGAAGGAATTCGGCGCGAACTTGAGGACAGGTCGGGCTCGGGAACCGATGATAGTGCGTGGGTTCGCGGTCAACTGTGGAGATCGTGGTGTTCTGCGGGGCTCTCGAGTAGGTGCCGGGCCGCGGCGGCATAGCGGATCGCGGTGCCCGGATTGAATCCGAACACCGCGGTGAGGTGCAGTGGGTCCGGGCCGTGTGTGAGTGATTCTTCGAGTTGACGATCGACGTGCAGACGATCGAGGGTGGCGGTAAGCCCCCAGAATGCCCGGGTGATCCACACTCTGCCACTGTCACACTCAATCGACCGCCCGCACTTCCAGATCCGACCGGGCACGTGCGCACTGCGGTCACGCGGTTGACCAACAGGTGGGGGTTGGCTGTGTTGGGCCAGTGGGTGCGTCGGTAGCTCAGCCAGTCCGTCAGCGCTCGGTAGGTGAGGTCGTCCAAGGGTCGGGATCGGCCGGCGATGGTCAGCCGACGGTCACCGAGGTCGATGTCGTCGAGCAGCAACTCGCCGACGTCCTTGGTGCGGGCAGCGTGGATGGCGGCCAGGGCGACGGCGAGGCGGGTCGCTGGTGTGATCGCCGCGTCGGTGGCCTCGGCGATTTCGTTGTCGTCCAATGGCAGTATGGCGCGGTAGTTGTTCGGTCCAACACGGATGCGCGTGGTCGGGTCGCGGAAGATGATGCCGTTCTTCCGGCAGTGCCTGAAGAGGGACCGCAGGACGCTGAGCGTGTGTCGACGTTTGTTGCCCTGCAAGGTATTCGCGATTGCGAGGATGTCGTTACGGGTGACTTCCCGTAGATGGTCGTAGTAATGCGACCAGCCGAGCAGGATTGGTCGGATCCTGTTGAGGTAGCCCCACACGGTGTTCGGGTCGCGGGGACGCGTTCGTGGCCCGCCGTCGTGGAGTGTGCGGATCCAGTCCTCGACGTCGCGCCGGATGCCGGGGGTGATGCCGTCGAGTTTGCGCTCCAACCACGTGTCGAACGCCAGCACTCGGTCGTCGTCGAGCAGCTCGAGTTCCTTGAGGATATCCGCGACCCGACCGCGATGACGGACCGCGGAAATCAGCTCGGAGTAGCGGATCTTCTCATCACCGGTATGACCGGACAGCACGACGACCAGCGCCTGGTCGACGCCGGCGATGAGTGCGTGCGACCACCCGCGGGCCTCATCGACATCCTGGACGACGCGGCGGCCGCGAATGAGGGTGGGGTTGGCCAGATCCGCGTCCCTCCGGCGATCGAAACGGGTGTAGTCGCGGCGAATATCGAGCGGAAGTTGGAGTTGGGCCCCGGCCCGTATTGGATCTCGAAGCTCGGCACCCATGAGTGTGGGGCGCAGACCCCGCGTTCCGCGCTTGCCTAATCGTTCTCGTCCGGGGATACGGTAATGGTCGCGATGCATACGGGCGAAGAACAGCTGCTGGTAGCGCACCGCACGCAGAAACGGTTCGGAGACTGCAGTTTTCCCGGCGGCTTTGGCATCGGTGAGTGCCTGCAGCCGGCATAAGCGGCAGTAACCTTCCTTGATCGGGACTGTTCTCCGGCAGGCCGTGCAGCGGCCCGATGGATGCAGGTTGCGGAAGGTGTAGCAGGCTCGGCAACAGTAGCCGGGCAGCACACCCCAGGCGAAGCACTCGAAGCAGCTGGACGCCGGCTTGCCCGGTGAGATCCCGCCCATCAGACTGGCGGCAGCGAGCGACCGTCCCTGCGTTTGGGGACCACCGCGGGCCCGCCGGATGAGGCCGCAACGAGCGGACCCTCATGTTCGTGATCGACTGTGCGAGTGACCTTGTCGGGCTCGGGAATGAGTAGTTCACCGACCTCGCAGCCGAGCACGGTGCAGATGACGTCAAGGTCGGCGAGTTTGATGCTGGCCAACGAGTCGGTCGACCACATGCCCGACATTTTCCCGGCACTGATGGCCAGCCCGTGGTCAGCGAGCATGCGCTGCAGCTCGCTGGCCTTCCAGATTCCGCGGTTCGCGGCGGCCAGCCGCAGGTTCCACTTCATGACAGCAGTCCTTCCAGGCGTCGCTCGGCACGCTGTTGGCCGGCGATCCACGCGTCTTCGATATGGGTGCGGTGCACGTGGACGTACTGCATTGTGGTTGCGATCCAGACGTGACCGAGGGCCTGTTGGATCGCGACCAGATCCATGCCGCCCAGGTAGAGCTGGCTGGCACAGAAGTGTCGCAGCACGTGAGGGGTGAGCCTGTCCGGCCAGTCCGGCAAGTGCCTGACCGCTGCCTCCGCCAAGGCGGCGCGGAGCGTCTCGCTGCTGATCCGGGCAGCCGAGCTGTCGGTGTTCTTGCGTTCGGACGGAAACAACGGCGCACTGGGCCGATCGTGATTATCACCGAAATGTCCCCAGACGTCCTCGACATACCAGCACAGGGTGCGCCCGGCATCGTTGATGAGTGGCACCATCCGCTCTCGTGGCCCGCTACCTCGGGACCCTTTCCCTTTGCGGACATGGAGTTTGCCGAAACGGCCGAGATCCCACTTGATGTTGGCCAAGTCGAGGCTGCGGGTCTTGTTGATGCGGATCCCTACGTCAGCCATCAACCGAGCGGCGGCGAAGTTGCGTGCTGTCGGTGCGAACTTTCGGCAGCTGACCAGATCCTGCCGCCAGCCCGCGAACAACCGATGAACCTGCTCTGCGCTGGGCGGAATCCGCAACGATGCCCGTTGTTGACCGCGAGGGGGTTGATTTCGTCGATCGGGCACTCAGCGATGCGGCCAGGGCGTGGATCTCAACCTTGTGACGCAATTCCAGGAAACAGAAGTATGTCTTGAGTGCCTGCGCGCGGGCCAATCGCGTGTTCTTCGCCGACTGCCGCAACACCTTGCCGAAGTACCCGTCCGCATCAGTAGGCCCCATCTCCCACAAGGGGCGTCCGAGCCATGCCCGCACCTGTTCCAGGTTGGCCACGTCGGCGCGAATCGTGCTGTCCGCCAAGCCGGCAGCCGCTCGAGCGAGCACGAACCCGGACAGCACGTCGGTCTCGAACTCAGCGATCTCCTCCCGACTCGCCAATGGCCGCCGCTCGCGCTACGTGATCGGGCGCGGGTCCAGGGCGGTCGACACCCGCTGCCGTCCGCGGCGATCGTCGACTCCCAGTCGGTGCAGGGCGCCGACACGGTGGCCCGGTCGAGCCGAGGATACGACGCGGGCAAGAAAATCAACGGCCGCAAACGTCATATCGCGGTCGACACCAACGGGCTGCTACTGGCGGTCGTGGTAACCATGGCCGGGATTCAGGACCGCGACGGTGCCATCCGGCTGCTGGCCGCGTTGCGTGCCCGATTCTCGACGATCAGCCTGGTGTGGGCGGACGGCGGCTATGCCGGACGGCTGATAGACTGGTCGAAACGGGTTGTGTCCCTGACGGTTCAGGTCGTCAAGCGCACCGACGATGTTAAAGGGTTCAAGGTTCTTCCCCGGCGTTGGGTAGTCGAGCGAACCTTCGCCTGGATCTGTAAACACCGGCGCTGTGTCCGTGACTACGAGACGCGGCCCGACCATCACGAAGCGATGGTCTACATCGCCATGATCGCCACCATGTCACGCCGACTCGCCCGCACGGCGTGACCTATCCCGGAGTTCTCAGACGCGCTCTCAGGTGCGCACTCGATGTGCATGTTCGGAGCCGTTTCATGTCCTTTCCCCCGCTTGAGGAGTAACCATGGCCTTGTTCGCTGTGATCTGGTCGTATACCACCGATGCCTCGGTCAAAGAGGCTGCGCATGCCGAACACCTGACTTTCGTCAAGGATGCCGCTGCCCGAGGCGTGCTGCAGGAGGCCGGCGCCTGGGCCGACGGCGCCGGAGCCCTACTGGTCTTCCAAGCGGTCAGCGAAGACAACTTGCGTTCTCTGCTTGCGGAGGATCCTTACGTCAAGCAGGGTGTGGTCGTAGAGCAGCACATTTACCAATGGAATCCAGTCATAGGCCCTCTCGTCGGCGTCTAACGCCAATGCGGCACGCTCAGTCCCTGGTGGCTCGTTGTTGAAGTATCTTTACGGTTTGCCTTGGTATGTGCTTGGTCGGCGGTGTGGGTCCAGACGAACGGCGCGCAGCGGGTGTTCCATCCGTTGATGAAGGCGCGGACTTGGTGGTCAGCTCCTTGACGGAGCCGCAGGTCCGCGGTGGATGGCCTGCCGTTCGATTATTCCGACCACACCTCCACCAGGTTCATCCACGATGCCGAGGTGGGCGCGAAATGCACATGATACGAGAATTTTCGGCCAGCCACGCCCAGACTTCGGCCTTCTTGTGGGTGGCGTAGTTGTCCATCACTAGATGCAGCTCCCGCTCCGGGTAGGCGCGGGCGGGGTGTTTGAGGAAGAGAAGGAACTCCCGATGGCGATGTCGCGGTTTGCGCAGCCCGGTGACCCTGCCGGTGGCGATGTCCAGGGCGGCGACTCCCCCGAGGACTCCGTCCAGCGAGGTACCCCCCCAGGGTGGAGGTGCCGTGTCGGGTGTAGTCGTGGGTGCGCTGCCCGGGCGAGCCGATCCGCATCGACAGCATCGGCGCGGTCCGGCCCAGGGCCCGAATCTGCGACTTCTTCGTCCACGCACAGCACGATTTCGTTGTCGGTGGATGCCAGTACAGGCCGACGATGTCGAGCACCCAGCTCCGGATCGGTGGAAAACTTTGAACAGAAGTCAAGCCGTGGCAGTAAAGTTCCGTCTTTCCCCATGCAGGGGATTCTCACTGGCACAGCTTTGTTCGCCGCGCATCTGTGCGGCGCGAAAGATGTGACTCTACCAACGCTCTCGACTTGTTCTGTAGTTCCAGCCACAGTCACAGCTGCCAACCCCGTACCCTTCTCGCTCAACAAATGACGTCGGGACCGGGGCGACGGTCATGCCTGCTGACGAAAGCTGGGTTTCAAAGTCTTTGCGGGAAAGACAGATTGGCCCACGGCTGTCGCATGAGTATGTTACGTAGGTCGTGAGTGGAGCGCGGGTGTGCCGGCGAGATCGCTCGTCTATGCCGTGGAGTGTGATTCGACCATTCACCGGAAAATCAGTGTGGAACTCAGTGACGGCTTGAGTTAGTCCTAGTGTTGGACAGGGATATTCGGTGCCCGCCTGCCATCGACTCCAGGATCGGGCGGCGAGATCGACCATCTGTGCCGCCCACCTCCTCGATCCCGCCAGGTTTGTCGCGCCTCTTCCCTCTCGGCGCAAGCTTCGGATTGCTTATATACGTAAATTTATGTGTTGCAATCAGATGACGCCCTCAATGTTCGAGGCCGCAGTCGCCATCGGACCGTGGACCGCATTGCTGCGATTCTCGAGCTCGTGGCCCGATCCCGCACCGGACTCACCTTGAGTGGGATGGCCAAAGAGCTGGACGCGCCGATTAGTTCGACGCAAGGTCTCGTCAACGGTCTCGTTGCGACGGGTTATCTCGAGGAGCACGAGCGACGGTACTCGCTCGGCAGTGCCCCGTATCTACTCAACCGCCTCGCCGGACGGCAGCCAGTCTCGACGGTCACGCACGCCGACCTCGAAGACGTCCACGCGAGTTCCGGCTTGACGACCGTGCTGTCGATCGCCGTCGGTCCGAACATTTTCTACGTCGACTACTGCTCTTCCGACCCGCGGTTCGCGTACCTCGCTGAGAATTACGTGAGGCGATCGCTCATCCGTACCTCCGGCGGCTGGATACTGCTTGCCGGGATGGAGAAGCGCGACCTCTGGGCGTACATCCAAACTCTGCCCGACGAGGATCGCGACACTGTCGAGCGGTTCTTCGCTGCCCTACCGGAGATCGAACAGACCGGAATCTGCGCCTCCCCTAACGAGTCGACCGACGGCGACGGTGTCTCGGTCGCGGTTCTCGAGAACGGCAAGACCGTCGCCGCCGTCGGTGTCATCGCACCTCATACCGTGATCACGAAGGAGCGCGACAGGTTGGTCGCCCTCTTGGAGCAGGGTGCCCGGAGTTGGTCCGATCGCGGCGTACGACCGTAATGCAGCCGATCCGGGACACCGTGGTCAGTCGGCGAACTGCTTGCCGAGGAATTCGACGACGGCGCCGTGCAGTTCGGCGCTGCGCGGAATGGCGCCGGTCATCCAGTACACGGCATGGACAAGGCCTTCATACAGTTCGACCTGCACGGGGACGCCCTGGTCGGCCAGCCTCCGGCCGTAGTCCACGCCCTCGTCCCGAGTGACCTCGTATTCGTTGAGCAACAGCAGGGTGGAGGGAAGCCCCGACAGATCCGCGGCCTTGGCCGGGGAGGCGTACGGATTCTCGGCGTCTTCCGGGGTGGCCAGGTACTGCTCCCAGAACCAGTCGATGGCTGCCGTGGTGATCAGGTACCCCTCGGCGTTCTCCTCGCGCGACGGGAATCGTGCCGTGCCGTCGATGACCGGATAGATCAATACCTGAGCGCGCAGTGCCGGGGTGCCGGTGTCGCGTGCCCGGAGGGCTGTGACCGCGGCCAGGTTGCCTCCGGCGCTGTCACCCATGACGGCTACGCGCGTGTCGTCGCCACCGAAGTCGGCTGCGTGCTCGACGACCCAGTTCAGTGCCGCGAACGCATCGTCGGGTGCGGCAGGAAACTTGTGCTCGGGAGCCAGCCGGTAACTCAGTGCAGCCACGATGACTTTCGCGTCGGCGGCGAGCGCGCGACATGGCTGCTCGGTGACGTCGAGGCTGCCGGCGACCCAGCCGCCGCCGTGGATGTACACCACGATCGGCAGAGGTGTTTCGGACTCCGGGATGTAGAGACGCACTGCCTGGTCGCCACCGGGGCCGGGGTAGACCGTGTCGACGATACGAGCGACGTCCGCCTTCGGTGCCTGGAGGCCGCTGAAGGACTCGACGACCTCACGGGCTTCAGCAATGCTCATCTGCTCGAACGACTTCAGTCCCTGCTCGTGCAGGGTGTCTATCAAATTCTTGACCGCAGGATCGAGTGCCATGGTGTTCTCCTTCATGTCGTGGGCAGGTCTGTTCAGCCGGCAGGTGGAGCCACCCTATGGGTGCGTTCGGCGCGGGGAGTGTCCGAAAATCACACACGCACCTGCGCCCCCGGGTGTCACGGGCGTGTGTTTCACAATCGGACACGCCGACGCCCTGCGGTTCTAGTTTCATTCGGAGTGATCAACAGACGGCTGGAATTTCAGCGTCGCCGACAG
Organism: Rhodococcus sp. MH15; assembly: GCF_019266045.1. Taxonomy (NCBI): domain Bacteria; kingdom Bacillati; phylum Actinomycetota; class Actinomycetes; order Mycobacteriales; family Nocardiaceae; genus Rhodococcus; species Rhodococcus sp. MH15. The sequence continues at coordinate 75,324 of NZ_LPNP01000078.1, read as the reverse complement.
AGAGGAACGCCAGTGAACGCGATTGCAGCGATCGAAGGAAGCGGTGACCATCGGATCCTGGTGTTGCACGGCTGGGCGCTGGACAGCAGCGTATGGCTCACCGCCCGCGCCCGGACGGATCAGTCCCGCTTCACCTACGCGTACCTCGACTTTCCGGGATACGGGGTCAACCGTCCCGAGCCACCGGCCGACGGAATCGACGGGATGGCCGCGGTCGCCCTCGACGCCGCCGATCAGCTCGGATGGTCGACCTTTTCCGTTCTCGGACATTCGATGGGGGGCACCACAGCGCTTCGGGTGGCGACCCTCGCACCTGAACGCGTGACCTCGGTCGTCGCACTGACGCCCGTCTCCCCGGCAGGTACCCCTCTCGACGAGGCGACCTACGGTTCCTTTGCCGGGGCCTGGGCCGACCCGGGTGCAGCCATCCGTGGCGCGCTGGCACCATACATCGACGAGACAGATCTGAAGAACCTCGTCGACCGCAACCGCTCGACGATGGATCAGGCAACGTGGGAGTCCTACCTGAAGAACTGGACGAGTCCCGACTTCCTCGACCGGATTGGCATCTACGAAGGGCCTACCACCCTGATCGTGGGTGAGAGCGACCCGTTCGTCACTGCCGAGTACCTCGGGGACACGTTGGCGGCGTTGAAGAACGGGAACCTGAAGACCATTCGGGGCAAAGCCGGGCACTACCCCATGGTGGAGAACGCTCCGGAGACGGTGGCGTTGTCGGAGCAATCTCTGTACTGATCCGGCCGGGAACGCAACCGGTTCCGACTATGCCACGTTCGAATCACGAATCCAGGGAGGATTCTCACCATGTTGAATCACGTTGTGACGTTCAAATGGAAGCAGGACGTCAGTGACGAGCACATTCAGTCCTTTCATGAAGCTCTGAGCGCGGTCTCGGAGAAGATTCCGGAGGTCGTGGAATACCGTTACGGAAGGGATCTGGCCCTCAAGCCCGGCAGTGGTGACTACGCAATCTCCGCGACCTTCGAAGACGTCCCCGACTTTCGCACATACCTGGCACATCCCGATCATGTGCGCCTCGTCCAGGAATTCATTTCGGTGATGGCCGAATCGTATTCGTCCGTTCAGATCGAATTCGCCTCGCGATAGGCGCGACCGGACCGTCGTTCGTCGAACGACGGTCCGGTCGACAGTGTCGCTCGTTTCCGAAAGTTGTGATCCAGTGGTGAGTGTCGAACACACCGGGCAGGCCCCGTCACGTGGTGCCCTGAGCCGTCCCGTCTCGGTGCGGGACGACGCGGCTGGGTGGGTGGAGGCGTGGCCGGATGCCCGAATGCTTCGCGTGAACGGTCGCGGTCAGGTCCGGCTCGTCGACAGACAACTGATGCTGGAACCGGCCGCCGACCTCTACTCCGAGCCTCCCGCGCGCGCCGTGCTCCTCGGCGTCTGTGGCACGGTGCACGAGTGGGCGGTGCGGGACGAGTTCCTCGCTGACAAGTCCTCTGCGGGAACCGAGGTCGAGGTCGGTGACCTGCGCTCACACGGAGCATTCCTCGATGCTGCTGACGCCGACCGGTATGTCACAGCGTTGGCATTGCTGACGTGGCAGGACGACGCCCATTTCTGCGCGCGGGATGGAGCGCCGACAACGATCACCTCGGGTGGTTGGATGCGCGTGTGCACGGCGTGCGGCCGGGAGGAATATCCGCGTACCGATCCCGCGGTCATTTGTCTGGTGCACGACGGGGCAGACCGAGTACTGCTGGCGCGTCAGGCGAACTGGCCGGCACGGAACTTCTCGACGCTGGCGGGCTTCGTCGAGGCGGGCGAGTCTCTGGAAAGCTGTGTGGCACGGGAAGTTGCGGAGGAGGTCGGTCTCGTCGTCTCCGACGTGGTCTACGTCGGAAGTCAGCCCTGGCCCTTCCCACGCTCCCTCATGCTCGGATTCCATGCCACCGCCGACCCTCGCGACGAGCTCGTCTTCAGGGACGGCGAGATCGGCGACGCTCTCTGGTGCACCCGCGCGGAGGTACGGGAGGCTCTGGCTGCCGGGGATTGGACGAGCTCGGCGGCTGCGCACGTGTTGTTGCCCGGCGCAGTCTCGATTGCCCGGCGCATGCTCGAGGCCTGGGCGCGAGCCGGTGACTGACGCTCTGTCTCGATCGGCACGGTCCCGTCGTCGACTGGCACTACTGCGGAAGGAACCGGCTTCCGTCGATTCCTAGGGCGCGCATTTTGCGGTAGAGGGTGGAGCGAGCTACCCCCAGGCGTTGCGCAGCCAGTAGTTTGTTGCCCTCGGTCTCGACGAGTGCCCTGAGCAACGCGTCGCGCTCCGCCAATTCGAGTGAGGTCGAGGCGTTTCGGCGGCGTAGATCACCGTCGCGGTATCCGTCGGGCAGATGCTGCACTCCGATGTCGGAGCCCATCGACCGCAGGAGCGAGGACGCCAGAACCGATTCGAGCTCTCTGACATTTCCCGGCCAGTCCCGCGCGAGCAGCAGTTGCAAAGCAGTGGGTTGCAGTCGCAGGCCGTTGCGGTCCGGGGAGTGCTTACGTAGTAGGGCGACACTGATGTCGGCGATATCTTCGGACCGATGTCGCAGTGGATCGATCTCGATGCGGCGCATGAAGTGATCGCACAGTCGTCCGGCGGGGCCTTGGCGGATCCCTTCGCCGGCGGTGGCAATGATGTGGGCGCGATGGTCGACGGCCTCGCTGAGGACCGCGCAGACGTTGGAGACCAGTTGTTCCGGCAGGAGATCGAGATGCCGGATGATGAGGGCTCCGTCGACCTTGTTCCAATTGACCAGTCCGGCAATCCACGCGTCGGGGTCGATGGAGGCGGTACCAGCGTCGAACACGGTGAAATGGCCGTCGGCATCCTGCATCCGGTGGAGGGCGCTCGCGGCGAAGAACTTGCCGGCGCCGGGTTCTCCGGTGACGAGCACAGGTGCGTCGATCGCGGCGAGCCGCTCGAGCTCGGTCTGCAGTCGTTTCGTCGACAAACTGCGGCCGGGGATCTTGACAGTCTCCGTGCGTCTTTCGACGGAGGAGGCCGACGCCAATTGACGGGCGTACGACTTCTTCGTATCGCGGGGATGTGGCCGCATCTCGATGATGATGCCCGCCGGCGTTCGGGAGTCTCCGACTCTACGTGCAGTTGCGGAAACCGTGACGTTGTCGGCGAGTCTGACTTCCCCGATGTATTCGTCGCGGCCGGCCAGCATTCGGCATGCCCAATCCCACAAGAGCGCCTGGTCGGACGTGTCGATGATCTGCGCGGCCATCGGAGTGGTCATGATGACATCCTGATTCAAGGACACCACTGCAGAGGAGCCGCGTCGAGAGGCCTGCAGGAAGGACTGGAGAAGCAGTTGCTCGCGATCGGAGGACTCGGCGTAGAGGCGCGACTGAATCTCGCGAACGGCTGATTGCGCCAGGGCGCCCATCAGCGCGTTGGAGTCCGACAGGTTGGAGGTGATGTCGAGTATGCCCTCCACGGTGCGGGTGATCGGATGGATGATAGGGACGCCGACGCACGCCAGGCTCTGCAGCGCCTCACGGAAGTGCTCACCACCGCTGACTTGGAACGGTCGTCGCTCCTCCAACGCGGTGCCGATCCCGTTGGTGCCGGTGTCCTCCTCGGCATAGCGGAAACCGGGTGCGACGTAGGCGCGGTCCAAACGCGCTCGCAACCCTGCGTCGCCCGCCCTGCGGTCGACGATCTGAGCGGCGGAATCGGCCAGCAGGATGGTCGCGGGGGCGTCCTGCAGGTGCAGGACGAGGTTGTCGATCACGGGATCGGCGGCTCTCCTCAACCGGCTGTCGCGATCGACGTCCGGCGTGTAGGGAAGGTCGCCATCGCCGGACGAGACGCCGATAACTTCACACCGCCGCCACGACGCCTCGATCTCGGGTCGGAGGGTGCTCAACGCCTGGCTCTCTCGTGATGGCGCTGATGTCCAGAATCGTTCACGTTCGTTCCATGGCTCGCGGCTCGCCTTGTCGATACTCATAGCCACCTTACATCACTGGTCAGGGGATTTTCTGAGCTGATCCCCCTCGCAATGTAACCTGGCTCACATCTGTGGCAGTGTCCCGTTTTGCTACAGTCCGCCCACTGTCCCGGACCCGGTGGGGATGACTGCAACGTTGTGGTCGCGACCATCGGAGACTGTGCTCGCCGGGTCTGCCGAGGTGGGCCGACCTGTGTTTTCCCGATGTTGTCGTCTGATGTCGGCTTTGTCGATCTTGCCCACCGCAGTCTTGGGGATCTCATCGACTCTCACGAAGCGATCGGGCAGCCAGAACCGGGGGAGCGTCGTCGCCAGGAACGACCGGAGCTCCTCGTCGGTCACGTCGGCGTCCAGCCGGAGCCACGCGAGGGGGCGTTCCTGCCATGTGTCGTCCGGTATGGCGATGACGGCGGCCTCCGAGACAGCAGGATGAAGCACGAGCGCATTCTCGAGGTCCACCGAGGAGATCCATTCCCCACCGCTCACCAGCCCCGTCCCCAGGCAGCTCGCGCGTGCCCCCACACCACCCGTCATGGAGGAAATCACATCCCGAACATGGCACGACCCTCGGCCGTTGCGGTGTCGATGCCCTGCTCGAGGACCGTCAAGCCGACCCCCCGTTCGCGGAGCTCGGCCCCGAGGGTGATCAGATGCGGCACCGAGCGACCGAGTCGATCCAGCCGGGTGATCACCAGGGTGTCGCCCTCGCGCAAGCGCTGCAGCACCCGATCCAACTGCGGCCGTGAGGCTTTGGCCCCGCCGGCGTGATCGATGTGGATGTTCTCGGTGGCCACCCCGGCGCGCCGCAGCGCAGCGACCTGATGGTCGGGGTTCCCGTCCGTCCCGGAAACCCGCGCGTAGCCGAGCAGCATATGTCGACAATAAGCTGAGCCTGCGTCTCTGACGGCGTCCTGCACCGGCGCGACCGCCGGGCCAGCACGTGGCGGGGGACGGCGTTCTGAATGGTGCAGGCGGTGAACACCTGGGCGCATCACAAGCAGTCCGTCACGGGCGCTCAGGAGGGCGCGATTTCGTGTCGCTTCGCTACGTCTAGGTCGGCGGGGGTGCTCACACGATCATGTCCCGGAGCACCGCGGCGGCGTTGGTGAGGTGCAGCTGCACGTCGGCCTGGGTGCCCAGTTGCTCGCGCACGGCGGCTGCTGTCGGTTGGTTGAGGTCGGTCATGCGATCACTCCGTCTGTTGTGAATGACTCGGACGTGTGGTGCCCGCGGCCCGCTGGATAAGCGTTTCGGCAAGAATTGCGGTCGTGGTGGCACGCTCTGCCCGGGGAAGATGACACGTCCCGGACTGAGGGGATGTGCCGCGGCTCAGGAGCGGGTGAAGCGGGATCTGAGTTTGTGCATGCCGACCATGATCTTTTCTGCGGTGCTTCCGGGTTCGGGGACCAGGCCCAGCTGTATGGCGATGTCGTTCATGTTGACGATGATCCGGAGTGTGGCGATTTTGCCGTCGCGGTATTCGTGGATGTCGACGCCGTCGAAATCGATGTGTTTGCCGGTGGCGGGGATGCCAGGTGGGTCGAGCGGGCCCTGGTGGGTGGCGGTCGCCTTCCACCAGTAGGCGGCGCGGGGGCCGTCACCCGCGATATGTGGGCCGGCGATTAATTCGAAGGTCAGGTCGGGGAACGCGCGCCAGCCGTGGTCGAGGAATTCGCGTACGTCGGCTTTGCCGCGCATGGTCTTGGGCCAAGCGGAGTCGTCGTAGACGATGTCGTCGGTGAGCAGCTCGAGGACCTGTGTGGGGTCGTGGGCGTTCCACGCGTTGCCCCAGCGCTCGGCGAACTCGTCCACCCACGCGGGGTCGTTGCGGCCAAGAAGTTCTTCCGTCGCCTGCTCAAAAGGCCTGGAGTATGTGCCGCGGGTACTGTCACCGACAAACTGGCCAGCTACACCGTCGCGCACCGCGAGTTGCTGGGCTCGGTCGAGCATCGCCGCTCGAAGTATCTGAACAATCGAGCCGAGAACTCGCACCAACCGACCCGGCAGCGCGAGCGGGCGATGAAACGGTTCACATCACCCGGGCACGCGCAACGGTTCCTGTCCGCGTTCAGTTCGATCTCACCGCACTTCCGGCCGGGCCGGCACCGGCTCTCGGCGCCCGAATGGCGTACCGAGATGGCCGACCGCTTCGCGGTCTGGCGGGAAGTCACCGCGATCGACGTTGCCGTCTGAAAAGCGAACAACTCGAGGGTGGTCCATAGCATCATCTCAAAAACCAACTGTGCCGCTATACTTTTCAATCAACGTGACAGTGCCATTCAGCGTTATCAGGGCATGTCGGAGTCGTTCATTGGACTGCCCTCGGGAAATCCCGTAGGTGATGAAGATCTGCTCGGCAGGAATGCCCCCGTATGGCACAATGTCTGTGCCAGTTGGATCAACTTCACCCGTGGGTCGGTGACGTCCTTGGCGCGGGCCGCTGCGAGTCGTCTGCAATTGCGGAGGCGCTGGTACTCACGCGTCGAACAGTCCAGCCAGTAATGAGGTCCGGAGGTGTTGGAACTTCGGCTTTCGCCGACTCGTGCTGGCAAAGAGACGGCCTCCGGCGCAGTGGAACCTGTGCGGCTCGACCTGGCATCAAAAGGGGATTCGGACATGGTGGCTTACCTCATGGTGTGACCCGCCAAGGGGATCACACCTGAATGCCGAATGTGTCGATCTTTCGATAGAGCGACGACCGGGCGATCCCCAGCGATTTCGCCGCCGCCACGCGATTGCCGCCACATTCACGGAGCGCCACCACGATGGCATCACGTTCGGCGCTCTCCATCGCCGTCATCGTCCGCCGAGGCGCCGAACTGAGTGCGGGTGGCAGATCGACTGCGGTGATCACCCCCGCCGGCTTGGCGTGCAGAGCGTGCTTGAGCGTGTCCACCAACTCGGCGATGTTTCCCGGCCAGTGGTATTTCTTCAGCACCCGTAACACGTCGTCGGGGATGTCGGCGTCGCGGTGAGGTGCGAGCTGCCCCAAGCACATTCGAATGATTGCCGGAATGTCGTCGGGATGGTGTCGCAACGCGGGGACATCGATTGTCGTGGTGAAGTTGCGAGCAAGGGCGGAGTGAAGGAGCCGATCTCCATCGGTGGACGAGGTGGCAATGATCCACCGCGCCGGATAGCCGCGCTGATCGGCGGACACCACATCGGAGACGGCCTGGTCCAGGCGGGCGTCGAGCACGTCGATATCGCGGAGAACGACGGTGGTGGCGGCGGAATCCAGCGCGTTTCTCAGGCGTTCCTCGACGGATTCCACGGGGTGACAGTCCACGACGGCAATCGGAGCTTGTGGGTTCTTGTACAGATGTGCCCCGCGCGCAAGGGTGAGCCGGCCGCTTCCACCTTCTCCCCGCAGGATCGTGTTGGCATCGGTGGATGCCAGGGAGATCAGCTCCCTGCTGCACCGGGTCCATTGCGGTGAGGATCCGGTCGATCCGGGCAGCGCAGGAAGGCTGCGGTGGTGCGTGGTCGAGGACCTGGTGTGCGGCGGCCGTTCGACTTCGAGGATCACTCCCGCGACCTCGGCACCATCCTCGATGATGTTGCGCTTGACCGTGATGGTGCCGCCCGAGGGGAGGTGAAGGGCGAGCTGGGTGATCCGCGAGGGGCCGAGCAGCGAATGTGCTTCCTCGCGGAGGAACGCCTCGTCGATCGGATCGAGCAGGCGAGAACCGATGGTGTTCGACATGAAGACGCCGCAGCTCAGTGAGTACACAGCGACCTGTCGACGTCGACAGGCTGCGAGGAACTCTCCCAGCACGAGCTGTTGTTTCGCCGATCCTGTCGAACGCAGTGCCGACTCGACGTCCCGTGCAGCCCCGAGCGCGAGTTGACGCATCAGCGGGTTCGCCTCTCGGGCGAGACCGCTGATATCGATCAATCCTTCGACACGTCCGAGGATCGGATTGTGGATGGGCGCGCCGGCGCAGGTGAAATCGTGGATTGCCTCGTGAAAGTGCTCGCGGCCGTCGACGTAGACGGCCATGCCGGTCTCGAGGGCGGTGCCGACGCCATTGGTGCCGATGAGTTTCTCGGAGTAGTTGAACCCTGGCGCGAAATAGACGCTGTCGAGCTTGGCGGCAAGGACAGGATCATTGTCGCGCCGCAACATGACTTGGGCATGCTCGTCGGTCAGCGCGACGCTGAGTGACATTCCGGACAGGTCGTCGTGCAGGCGATCGAGGATCGGTGAGGCGCATTGCACCAGCCGGCGACGCAGGTCGAGGTCTTCGACGAACTGGAGACGAGGAGGGCTCGAACCGTCCGGCACCACGCCCGCCTGACGAGATCGCTGCCACGACTGGGCGATGAAGCTGGAGACCTCGTCCGTTGCGGACAGGGATGAAGCGGGGCGACGATCGGTAGTCACTCGCCGCCGCCTAGGGTCGCTGTCCATCAAATCTCCGTCCTGGTGTCTCCGACGCACCCCACTACTGTGTCGCAGGTCACTTTCCCTGAGTGTCCCAGAATAGGACATCGGAAACCTGCGTCGACCCGCGACCGACCGTCCGGGCGGATGCCGGCACTGCGGATTCGCAGCGCCGAGCTATTCGCCGCGGAGCGCCGGTCTCAGCGCGTCGAGCACCGCAGGGTCCTCGATGGTGAGGGGACCGGCTCGTCGTGGCCGTCGGCGATGGCCCGCATCGACTTGCGGAGGATCTTGCCCGACCGCGTTTTCGGCAGTGCCTCCACGATGGTCACCTGCCGGAAGGCTGCCACGGCGCCGATGTCTCGACGCATCGCGGCGATCAACTCGCCCTGCAGCGTGTCGTGATCGATGTCGATTCCATCTTTGAGCACCACGAACCCGCGCGGCAGTTGACCCTTCAACCGGTCGGCCACGCCGATCACCGCGCACTCGGCCACCGCCGGGTGCGCCGCCAGCACCGCCTTCATCAACCCAGGGGAGAGCCGGTGCCCAGCGACGTTGATCACGTCGTCGGTACGTCCCATCACGAACAGGTAGCCGTCCTCATCGAGGTATCCGCCGTCACCGGTGAGGTAGTAGCCAGGGAACCGCGTCAGGTAGGACGCGACATACCGTTCGTCGGCGCCCCACAGGGTGGGCAAGGTGCCCGGCGGCATCGGCAGCTTCAGGCAGACCGCGCCTTCCTGACCGGGCCCCATCTCGCTGCCGTCCTCGTCCAGAATCCGCACGTCGTACCCGGGCACCGGCACCGACGGCGAACCGGCCTTGATCGGCATCGGTTCCAACCCGCGCAGGTTCGCCGCGATCGGCCATCCGGTCTCGGTCTGCCACCAGTGGTCGACCACCGGTACACCCAACTTGGCCTGCGCCCACCGGTAGGTCTCCGGGTCCAGCCGCTCACCGGCCAGGAACAACGACCGGAACTTCGACAGATCGTAGTGCGCCACCTTGGCCGCCTCGGGATCCACCTTTCTGACCGCGCGCAGCGCGGTAGGGGCGGTGAACAGGGCTTTCGCTCCGTATTCGGAAATGACCCGCCAGAGAGCGGACATTGCGTGTGACGGGTGGTTGGCGGAGCCACCGAACGGCGCATCCCGGACCGCGGGGCGTTCACGGTCCGGGATGTGCGCGGCCTCAGGTCAGGCGGAGGGGATGAAGTCGTCGGTGACGAACAGGGTGGCTCCGCCGGTGGCGAAGTTTCCGATGTCGGCGGCGGCGGCCTGCCCTTCGGGTGAGGCGAGTCCGTCGTCGAGTGCCTGCCGGGAGTCGAAGCTCAAGACGGCAACGAGGTGGTAGGGCGCCTGCGACTGGTCGAGGGCGCTGACCTTGCCGGCGTGCCAGGTGCGAACACCGGGGATCTTGTCGGCCAGTGGGCGATGGGTGGTGCTGTAGTACTGGTCGAAGGACGCGGGTTCGTCCGGGTGGCCGTAACAGACGATCAGATGATGCATCGATTTTCTCCGAAAGGGTTGTCAGACAGCAGGATTATTGGACTCGGGCGACCGGGTGGTTCGCGGCGGATGAGCTGGCTGTGTCGATCAAGCTCGACGCCGCGCCCGGCCCGGCTTCAGACCTCGATGTCGAGGAGGTCCCCGAGGTGCCGGTCGATCTGGGGCATGTAGGTCGGTGAAACACCGAACAGACCCAAGTGACCAAGGGTGTCCTCGACGACCCGCAGTTCGCTGTTCTTGATCAATTCCTGCTCCGGGACACAGTCCCGGACCGGGAACAGTTGATCCTCGTCGATGGGCATGACGAAGGTCTTGGCGGTGATGCGGCCGAGTGCTGCCGCCAGGTCACCGCCGGTATGGCGGGCGACGTCACCGCGCTGCCACGCCCACGACTGCGTGAGGAGCGCGTTGGGGTCCATCGCAGTGAAGTAGGGCTCGAGGAATCCGCTCAGGAACGCCTCCTTGGAGTCGAACTCCATCGCCCGCCACACCTCATGCTTCCAGAACTCGGTGGAGAATCCGACGATGGCCCAGATGTGGGCCTGCCGGATGAGCCCGTCGACGACCTGTTCGTTGGAGGTGTATTCCCCGCCGTTCCAGCCCGGACTCGACTGGATCGCTTCGCGCATCGCCTCGGCGATGAGGAAGTCGCCCGGCGTGTTCTGTGCTGTGCCCGCAATCGGCGCGGCGCGCAGCACCTTGTCGGGGAAGCGCACCGCCCACTCGTAGGTCTGCTGGGCGCCCATCGACCCGCCGGTCACCAGGGCGAGGCGTTCGATGCCGAAGTGCTCACGCAGCAGTCGCTCCTGCGCGACCACGTTGTCGCCGATGCGGACGTGCGGGAACTTCGACATCGCAATACCGGCGTTGGCGCCGGCGGCATTATGTGGGGAGACCGACAGCCCGCTGCCGATCTGGTCGATGCAGACGATGAAGTATTTCTCCGGGTTGAGCGCGTGGTCGGGGCCGATGTAGACATCCCGCCAGATCTGGTGTGTACCCGAATACCACGTCGGGATGAGGATCGCGTTGTCCTTGGCCTCGTTCAATACGCCGAAGGTTGCCACCGCCAGCTGGCAGTCGGGGATGGAACCGCCTTCCTCCAAGTCGAGTTGTCCGATGCCGATCAGTTCGTAATCGCCATGAAATTCGTTTGTGTAGTACGGGTTCTCGATCATTGTCGTCCTCCTTTGGGCCGATGAAGTGGATGTCGGATCAGCTCAGTTGAAAACCCTTGTACCCGGCGGCCGCTGCGGCGAGGGTCTTCTCCCGATAGGTGCCGACTCCGCCGATGTAGGACAACACTCGCCGAGGCTTGCCGGGGACGTTGGCGCCGTTGTACCAAGAGTCGGTTTTCGAGACCAGCGTGGCGTTCGCGGTCTCGTCGTGATGGGCGACCCACTCGTCTTCACCGGCCAGCGTCGGCTCGATGACGGTGTGGTCGTGCGCCCGCATGTACCGGATGCATTCGGCGATCCACTCGGTCTGTTGCTGCAGGCAGGTGGTCATATTGCACAGTGCCGCGGAAGGCGCCAGAGGGGCACCGGTCGTGAGCATGTTGGGGTAGCCGTGCACCATCAAGCCCATGGTCGTGCGGATGTCGCGATTCCAGTCGTCCTTCAGTGCCCGGCCGCCGCGCCCGCGGATGTCGATCCGCGTCAAAGATCCGGTGCCGGCGTCGAAGCCCGTGGCCATGACGATGACGTCGACCTCGTGCAGCGTTCCGTCGGCCAGGACCAAGCCCTGGGGCACGATCCGGGTGATCGGGTTGTCGCGGACTCCGATGGCCTCGACGTTCGGCCGGTGATAGGTCTCGAGGTAGTTCGTTTCCAACGGCACACGATGTGTTCCGAAGCCGTAGTCGGTGGGGATGAGCAGGTCGCACAGGCGGGGATCCTGGAGCCGTGCGCGCATCTTGCGTCGAACGAACTCCGAGATCTCTTCGCTGATCTCCTCGTCGTAGAACATCTCACCGAACGAGGCGAGCCACAGCTTCAACGAGCCGTTCTCGTAGATCTCCTCGAGTACATCGTTGCGCTGCTCCGGTGTCAGATCCGCCCACACGTGCTCGAAGTCGTACTCGAAGCCGCTGAACGTATTCGGCAATGTTTCTTTCAGCTCGGCGAACCGGCTCTTGTACGCCGCCACGTCCGACTCGTCGAAGGTGGGGTTCTTCATCGGGAGGGCGTACTGAGGTGTGCGGATGAAGACCTTCAGATGTTCGACCTTGTCGGCCACGGTCTGGATCACCTGGATGCCGGTGGCACCGACGCCGATGACGGCGACACGTTTGCCGTCGAGATCGGCGCCCTCTTTCGGCCAGCGGGAGGTGTGGAAGATCGGCCCGCTGAATTCTTCCTGGCCCTCGAACACGTACGACATCGGAGCCGAGAGCATTCCGCTGCAGGTGACCAGGAACCGGGTGGTGATCGTCTCGCCGCGATCGGTCCGCACGATCCACTTGTCGGCCCGCTCGTCGTAGTGCGCACTGGTGATCATGGTGGACAGTTGGATGTCGCGGCGAAGGTCGAGGGTGTCTGCGACGTAATGCATCCAGCGCTCGATCTCCGGTTGGCCGGGGAAACGCTGGCTCCAACTCCAGTTCTTGTACAGCTCTTCCGAGAACAGGTACTGGTAGATGTACGCCTCGGAATCGAAGCGCGCACCGGGATAGCGGTTCCAGTACCACGTGCCGCCGACGTCGCCGGCGGTGTCGTAGGCCCGCACTCGCAGACCCTGTTCGCGGAGCTGGTGCAGCTGGTACAGACCGGCAACCCCCGCGCCGATGATCAGCGCATCCAGTTCGAGCGATTCCGTTGCCGAAGTTTCCGTGGGCGCAGAAGCCGTAGTCGACATCTCATACCTTTCTGTGGTTCAGGTCACTGAGAAGTCATTTTTGTGACAACCGCCACCGCCAGCTGTCCCAGCTTCGGACAGTTCGGTAGGCCCGTGTTCGGAAGCTACTGCCTATGCCGGTGAACGCCCCTTTCCGGGACGGTGCCGGTAGGCGTTCCTTGGGTTCGTGCGGTGATCGCAACACCACTGATCAAAGGGTGTTGCACGTGGTGAAATATTCTCATCGGATGGTTCCGGAGATCTTTCAAACGTTCTGGGCGGGGATGGCTGCGGGTGAGTTCATCACGGACGCGGCCGAGGCGGCCGGCTCGTATCGCAAACAGGGTGCTCGGTGGCTTGCGGCCTGTGGTGGGGTGTGTCCCCGGCGTGGCCGCAACCTCAAGGGCCGATGTTTGACGTTCGCGGAACGGGAAGAGATCGCCATCAGCATCGCCGCAGGTCACACGCTTCGTGACATCGCGACAACCCTGAACCGGAGTCCGTCGACGATCTCACGCGAGATCGCCCGCAACCGTGAGCCGTCCGGGCGGTACCGAGCCAGATCGGCGCACGCAGCCGCCTACCATCGGGCCTTGCGGCCCAAACCGTCGAGAACGCAAGTAGTGTTCGTCGCTGCCAGACGCCACGGCGGTGATCTGCAGGCGCTGTCGTTCGGAAGGGTCAGCAAACCATTGAGCGTGGTCGCTGTTCGCGGCGCCGTACGGCGTGGTCTTAGTCATAGTGAAGCTTCCTCTGGCAGCATGCTGAGCAGCTCCCTTTCCTGGCCGGTTAAGGGAAGCGCAAGGTATGGCTTCGAAGGTCACTGCTCACGTGGGTAGTCGCACGTTGCGACCCCACCGATGGCTATTGTCTGACCTTGCGGCTCGACGGAACCGGTGGATATGGTTGTACAGCAACGCTTTATCGTTATACAAGCCGTGGCCTCCTGCTCGTATCCGTCGCAAGTTCGCCTCTGCGTTTACCCGTCCGCTGAGAGTGAGCAACGCCAGCATCGCTGCCGCCGCCCTCGGCGCAACTCTCGGAGCGGCCGGCGCGTTCTGGTTCTCCAGGATCACCATCAACACCGACTACTGGACCGGACTCGCCCCCGCGATGCTCGCCATCGCCCTCGGCTTCGGGCTCGGCGTCATCGCGCTCTCCCAAGCCGCCGTCTACCGGGTCGACGCAGACATGGTCGGTATCGCCTCGGCACTGCTCAACACAGCCCAGCAAATCGGCGTCGCGCTCGGTCTGGCAGTACTCGCCGGGGTCGCCGCCACCGCGACAGCAGCAAGCGGCAGTACCAGCCCGCAGGCGCACGGCCGCGGTACTTTCCTTTGGTACCACGAAGGCCAGGTCAAGTGCGCTTTTGACCACCATATTCCGAGCGGCCGTCGAGGGACGGACCCGGACGCCGTAGTGCCCTGGCTAGAAGAGATCGGCGGATTTGGGCGCCTCTCAGAGGAAGCAGAGTTTCCGGCGACCGTACACACCGAAGCTGCCGTCATGGCGCTGATGGAGCGCGTTTCGGGCGTACAAGTAACGCACTCGTTGCTCCACGACTCGACGTTCCTGACTGCATTGGTGAGGCCAACTCCCGGGGTCTTCCTGACGGCCTTGTGGCCAGCGAACCGAGCGTAATTCCGGTTGCCTTTCGTCACTGGTGACGAAATACGGTGCAGCGCAATTGATTACGCCGATAATATAGATTACGTCAGGCGGATAGGCGTGGGGACGATGAAGGTGCGGCGGCGTGGCGGCTGGTCGCGAAAGGGGGTTTGGGCGGCGGGTTGCACTGATGAAGCGCGCGGCCGACGGCTAGTCGGTAGGTTTTGTGAGTGCAACTCTGAGCTCCATTCGCGCCGTTCCTGGACCAGCCGCGCTGGCCGCGATCGCCGTCCCCAGCACCACATTGGTCGACGGCTCACCGAACTCGCCGACCTCCGCCCTGGTCGTCGCAGCGTTCGTACTGCTCGGGGGCCTGTGGGTCGCCTTCATAGGGTCGTTCTTTCTCGACGATCTCCCCCATAGAGAGCCGGTAACCAATGGGGGGTCACTCGTCGGCGACATTCAACGCGTGCGCTTCCCGCGACCGTACGAGAGGAAGAGGTGTCGTCATGAGTGTGACCAAGGGACTGCTGGTCAGGTTCGACGCGTTGCCCGGGAAGGAGGACGAGGTGAGGGACTTCCTTGACAGCGGCCGTGGGCTTGTCGAGGGTGAGCAGGCCACCGTCGCGTGGTTCGCGATCCGCCTCGGCCCGTCCTCGTTCGGGATCTTCGACGTTTTTCCGGACGACGCCGGACGTGACGCCCACCTGTCCGGACCCGTGGCGGTAGCACTCGGCGAAAACGCCGGCACGTTGTTCTCCGAACCCACGATCGAGAAGCTCGACGTCCTGGCTTCCAAGCTCCCCGCCTGACACCACGGATTCGGGGCACGAGACTCGAGCGGAGGGGTCGCTGCGCGGCGTCCTCGGGCTGACGCAGCCCGCCCTTGGCGCGGCAGCGGCCCCTTCTCTGGGGCTTGTTGCCCGCGTACACCCTGATATGTCGGTGTGGGGACAGGTCCACGTGTAAGTCGGTGTTCGGCGTTCCGTAGTTGTTCGCTGAGGTGAGTGGGCCACCCTGGGAGTCGTCTTCCGGCAAGTTGACGATTTGCGCGGCTTCGCATTGTACGAATTGTCGATAGCACACGTCACCGCCAATTGTACCGACCCGACAGGTTGGGTACGCGGTCGGCGGGTGAGTTGCCCCGGAGTGCGGTGTGGCCGCGTTCGTGATTGTAGATGCGAAGGAACTCAGGGAAGGCCGCGACGCGTTCGGACTCGCTCAGGTAGGGGCGAGCGTAGGCCCATTACTCCTTGGTGCGATGCGGACACGATTGGGGCCGAACGCGTGCGCGTCGGTGTGCGCCAAGCCCAGACCCACTGACCGACGAGGCGTTGGCCGGGGTGGTCGACAGCACGCTTATGTCGGGAGGTCTGCGGTGCGGTGCCTCGGTTGCGGATACGCCGGATGATGCTCGATGCGGCTGATCATCGCCGGCTTGCCGAGTTCTACCGGTGCCTTCTGGGTGCGCAGTACGAACCGGGTAGTGAACCCGGCCAGGAAGTCGAGCCTCGATTTATCGATCTGGTCGAGTCGGCTACGGGCGCCCGGTTGGGTTTTCAGGTCAGTGAGAACTATCAGCGTCCGGATTGGCCGGATCACCGAAGGGTTCCGACTCAGGGGCATCTCGAATCAGTGTCCAGGAGGGGGAGCTTGATCAGGCGATCGACTTCGCCGTGTCCCTGGGTGCATGTGTCGCCAGTGTGGTGGAGCGCGATGAGGGGATCGTTGTTCTCCTCGATCCTGAGGGTCATCCTTTCTGTTTCCTGACTGCCGCTGTGCCCGAGGCGCCCGTCAGCGACTCGGAGGTGCGCTGACTGCGGTAACGGAGGTTCGCCCTTGTTCTGCGGATGAGAGGTGGTGCGGACGTTAAACCTTGCCGGACTACTGGCCTGCGGGAATGACTGAGTTCGGTTGACAGTTGTCGGCCTACGGGATCAGTTCGATTTCGTCGGAATCGTATCCGAGGAGCGGTGCGATGCCTGATTGGGCGGTGTCGCCGTAAATTGGTTCTACGCCTTCTGCTTCGAACATCTGTGAATGCAACTCGTCCACGTCCGTGGGGTGGGATGAGCGTGCGAAGCATGCCGCCGACACCGACGCAACCCTCCTCGCCATCGGCGACTACCACGCCACATTCCGTCGCCACCACAACAATTGGCGATTCGCTTCATTCGCAGTCACACGCGCCTGGCAGACCAACCCCTGAGTTGCCACAACTGTGCATTTCGGGATGTGGACTCAATTGCCATACGGTCCAAACCTATTCGGGAAAGGGCCCACGAGTGATGAATCCGTCCGGGTCGCGTAGGTAGGGCGGCGCGAGGTGTCACTGCATTGCCTACCTTCGCGTCAGGCTTGCACGGAGTGGCCGCCTGCTCGACCCCTGGTTGTCGGTAACATTTCAGTCACCGGGTAGACCAAACCTGACGGACTGTTTTAGGGTGGAGGTGCAGGGTTGAGCAAAGAGCCCGGCGCGGAAAGTGGGTCCCCGTGCTGTGTGCTCAACACGGGGACGTCTCACCTCGTGGAGTCCCCGCCCGGCATCAGTCGGTGGGGACTCCACTTCGACAGTATGCCAAGTTGGTGTATCTGCAGGTTACGTAAATATTGCAGGATGCGGAAGACGCCCGCTCCAGTCCGGGACCTCGATACTCGTCCTGTCTTAGTGGCTGGCGTTGTCATGGCGTGCGTGCGCGTGGGTCCGTGATCGACTGCGCGAAGCATCTCGACTTTCGAACTGACGTGATGCTGCCGTTGGATGCGCCGGTTTGCTCGTCGATCGCGATCGGGAACATCGGTTTCAGGTATGGGTTCGATGGGGTTGCCGTCGTTGACATGGTGGACGACCAGGCGCAAATTTCCTCTCTTCGAACCGGCGGCGCAGGCGTCACAATTTCTATCGTGGCGGGGGTAGACATTCTCTCTTGGTGTGTTGTATCTTTTTCTTGCAGGAACGAAATCAAGAGGTGCGGGAGAGATGAACTACCCGCAAGCAGTACCGCAGGGCAGGGACGTGCCGGGGCCGAAAATTGTTGTGAGTGTGTAGTTCAGGTCCCGGCACCCCCTTCACGAGGGTTACCGGACATGGTGTGTGCGTTCGGAAGCCCGAAGAGTGCAGTTGTTGTTAGTTCAGTGAGTGAAATCGGCCCCGTCTCGGCCCCGGCGCACCCCCCGCGCCGGGGGCCCCGTCCATTCGAAGTGAAAGTAGACCGCCATCTCGGCAGAGCGACCCGCCGGCGACCTGTCCGGCAAGTTCGACGACGAAGACTATCCCGCCTACAGCATGGGCCACGCCGCCGAACTCCTCGGTGTCCGGCAAGGATTCCTCCGCAGCCTCGATGCCGCGAAACTCCTCACCCCACAACGCTCCGCCGGTGGGCACCGCCGCTACTCGCGCTACCAACTGCGTATCGCCGCCCGCGCGCACGAACTCGTCGCCGCCGGCACCCCACTCGAGGCTGCGTGCCGGATCATCATTCTCGAAGATCAACTCGCCGAAGCGCGCCGCATCAACGCAGAACTTCAACAACGCGAGAACGGGGCCGGCGTCTGATCGCGGTTGGTTTCGGTGAATGAGCCGGCAGGAAGGAGCCTCGAGCCTTTAGCTGGGGTTCATGGTTCCCGGGGTGGTCGAGTGGTGACGGTGATCTGCGAGTGTGGTTGTCAGAGAAGGGTTTCGGGTCGGGCTGGGAGTTGTCCGGTTTCGAGGAAGATGATGCGTCGTCCGATGTCGACGGTGTGGTCGCAGAACCGTTCGTAGAACCGTCCGAGGAGGGTGACGTCGACTGCTGCTTGTACTCCGTGTGGCCATTGTGGTGCTTGGGTGACGGTGAACAGGCGCCGGTGCAGTTCGTCCATGACGGTGTCGGCGGCGACCAGCTTTTCGGCGCGTTCATGGTCGAGGTGGCGGAGTACTACTTGGGTTTCGGTGGCCCGGGCTACCGCGGTCTTCCCGATGTCCTGGATGACTGGCTGTGCTTCGGGTGGGACCGCCGGTGTGGAGTGGCGCAGGCGCGCGATCTTCGCTACATGGGTAGCGAGTCCGCCCATGCGTTGCAGACTGGCGGCGATGTGCAGGCCGCCGCCGGTGAATCGCAGGTCATGCGCGACGGGGGCCTGTAGGGCGAGGAGTGAGAATGCCTGGTGTTCCCAGTCGGCGGCGGCTTTGTCGAGGTCGGTGTTCGCGTCGAGTACTCGTTCGGCGGTGGGAAGGTCGACATCCAGCAAGGCTGTTGTTGCGTCGGCAATTGCTGTGATGGTGAGAGCGCACATGGCGGCGAGACCGGCAGCGAGGTCGTCGAGGCTGTCGGCGAAGTGTGTGCGCATCTGCTCACCTTAAGCGTGCCGAATGGTGTGCGACCAAGACTGGCAACAAAGGTGCGCCGGCCGATATGGACTCGAACCGAGCCGAGTGCCGAGTCGGGGTCACCACAGGGCCAGCGCTCCGGTGCTCGCGGCCATGAAGAACACACGCTGCGACCGCGTCGCAGCGTTGTGTCAGGTGGTGTGGAGCAGGAGATGATCGAAGCGTGTGCGTACCGCGGTGGGGATGTCGAGGTCGGTGGCTATTCGGGTGAGGAGTCCTTCGGCGATGTCGCGGAGTTTGGTGTTGGTGTGTTGGGAGTGCCAGACGAGGACGTCGAAGGCGCGGTCGGCGGGGATGCGGTAGATGAGCATGAGCATGCCTTTGGCTTGTTCGATCGCGCCGCGGGAGGCGGTGAGGTCGGCGACGACGTCGTCGACTGCTTCGGAGACGGTGGTGTCGATGGTGTCGGTGATGTCGATGTAGAAGCCGGAGCTGCCGATGACGGCACCGTCGTCGTCGAGGACGCGGTCGCCTACGACGACGACCGAGCGGGTGTGCCCGTGGGTGTCGATGATGCGGTGGCGGCTGCTGAATGCTCCGCCGGTGGTGCGGATGGTGTGCAGGGTGTGGGCGACGTGGGCTCTGTCGTCGGGGTGTTTGTGGGAGAGGAGCAGTTCGGTGGTCGGGGTGACGGCGGCGGTGGCGGGGTCGTATCCGTGCATGCGGGCTACGGTGTCGGACCATTCCCATCGGTCGCCGTGGCGGTGGTAGAGGAATCCCCCGACTCGGTGTGGGGCACCGGCTTTCGCGATCGGCTCTAATGTTCTGTTGTCCTCTGCCGGCACTCGTACGCCCTTCCGATCTTGCCTGTCCTCACTTGCTTGTTCGATGAAATTTATCGGATACGGCGGGTGACGGCGACACGTGGTTCCAGTCAGGGAGTGGTAATAGGCGAGGGCGACAGGGCGATCGTTATCGTCTGGTCGTGGTGTGTCCGGCCGGTCGAGCGGGGGAGGGATGGAAGCGCGTGAGTGTCGGTGTGTGTCGGGAGAAGTTTCTGGGGGAGTTGGGGCAGCTGTGTGGGCGGTTTCCCGATGATGCGGTGTTGATCGGGTCCTACGAGGCGGTCGTCGGCGGTGACGATGTGGTGTTCGGTTTGTTGATCGAGTTGGTGGGCCCATTGGCGCCGCTGTGTGCTGATGAGTTGTGGGAGTGTGTGAGCGGGTTTCTTCGCGACTTGAGGCGGGTGGAGTTGTTCGGCGAGCCGATCCAGTTGAGAAGTCCTGCGCGGGGGCGTTGTTCGCGGTACACGCCGCCGTCGATACGTCCGGTCATCCGGCTGTGATCGAGTGCCGGAAATGAATGCGGGATGCGAACCCTGAACGGCGTGCAGGTGTGCCCACGACGGGTCGGTGTGTGTATCCGTTGCCCGCGCGCATGGGATTGGATTGGCCTGCAGTTTCCGGTTGGTGCGTGCCTGGGTAGCCCGATCGGCGACTCGTTGCCTGTGCAACACTCCGCTGCAAGGCGTGGCTGTCCTGACCATTCCCCGGCGACATCGGCGTAGCAGAACTTCCCTCCGATTCGAGATGTCGGGGGCGATGCTGTCGTTTCGCTGATTTCGCTCGTGACCCGTGGTTGTCTGGTTATCGTGGTCTGATGACATTATCTCCGTCGTGGGTGGAGCTGGTCGGGAGAAATGCTGCGGCGGAGACGGTTTGCGTGTCGGGATCGATGCGCATGACCGGACAGGCGGGTGATCAGACCCCAGGCGGGGATTTCCGGTTCTGGCACGGCGCCGGAGGGCGGTGGCGCGTCGAGCGTGGTGGTGAGGTTGTCTACATGTCCAGCGTCGACGGGGAGGCGTTCGTGCGGATCGACAACGAGATGCAGCGCCATCGCGGCGGCTTCGGGGTTGTGCACCTGGGATCGATGTTCAGTCCGTTGGATCTGTTGGGGCCGGAGTCGGTGTTGCGGCGGATGAGCGTGCAGGGGACTGTATCCGAACCATGCCTGGATGTGGTCGGGGGAAGAGCCGCGTGGTCGATCACCATGACTCAGTCGTCGGGTGTGCCGGTTGATCTGGCGTTCGACAGTCGCACGGGTGTGCTCGTGCGACTGACCGGTCCGGAGGACGCCGGCGGTTTCGAGGTCCTCCATCTCACCGAGCACGGCCAGTTGGGTGCGGAGTTGTTTCGGTGGGACGGGCCGTCGGTGGATGCACCGATGTCTGCTCGGCGCCGCCCTGCCGGAGATCGCGAGCAGCGAGGTGCGTCGCGGGTAGAGGAGCTCACTGCGCTGGTAGCTGCTCTCGATCGTCCCCAGGAGGTGCTCGAGGTTGTAGTTGCCTCAAAGGGGGGAAGGGCTGCGCGTGAGGCGATCGCGGATCTTCTTGGTGTGTCGGCGGTCGGTGCGGAAGCGGTGGCGTCGATGGCGCTGATGGGGTTTCGGTCGGATGTGGCCCAGAGAGCGCGTGAGGAGTTGGCGGCGTTGCAGAGCCGTTCCCTCTGTGAGGGAGAGTAACGGCCAGACGCTGGGTGGCTCATCAGTGGTCGATAGTGTGGGGGGTCGGTCCCATTTGACGCGGATCGCCTTGGGGCAGGCGCTGATCGGTTCGGCGGCGAACGCAGTGGTGACGATCGGGGGCGTCATGTGAGGTTCGGCGCCAAGCTCGTCGAGTCTGTTGGGCCGGGAGGTGGGCAGTGTCCGTGGTCTCCACCTACCCACTTCGCCGGACGCGCGACGGGCAGGTGACGAAGTGTGTGTTGTACGCCAGTGAGGGACCGGGACAACAGTCGTCTCGGTCTGGCGCATCCCATCCCGGAGTCACGTTGGTGAAGCTCCGAGACGAGTGCGGTTCAGCGCTTGCGCCTGCCTGACGAAGCGGGGGTGCTGGTGGAATAGGTCTGGGAGACGGGCGTCCCGCCTCCCGTCGAGTGACCAGCCGGTCGACGGGCGCCCCACAGGCAACAATAGCTGCGAAATCCGCTACTGCACCGGGAGTTTCAATTTCAGGGACGGTGACTGGTGTGTCGGCGACGTCGACGGCGGACCGAGTGGATTGAACTGCGTGTCAGTTCGCAGGCTGCTTTTTCGACTGTACTCGTGTTGTGTTCTCGCTTGGGTTCGGGCGAGCTGCGATGGCTGGGATCGCTTCGGGTAGTGCGTGTTCGGTTTCTCCTTGTTCCATTGATTCTCTTCCCTGACGTTTCTGGTGAAAGTGATCTGGGTAACAAACCGGGGGTCGATGAGGAGGCTGTGATGGATGTGATTGTGTGGGCCGAGTCCGAGGAACGTGAGCGGTGGTGGCGACAGGTGATGGGCGTCGCGCCTGCAGGCGAGCGTGGCGTGGGTATTGAGGCTGGAGAGTTGACCACTAGCGGGTTTTCGGGGGCGTCGAGGAGGCGCGGATCGGCAGTCCGATCGATTCAGGGCGTGACCGCGGCCTGAGCACAGCCGCGTAGCCCAGGAGACTGATTCGAGCGGGAGATAATTGTCGATCGGTTTGCGTACGTGCTGTTCGGGGAATGGGCGTGTGCATGGTGCCAGAACCGAGGAGTCGATGATGATCGTGCGTTTGCCTGGTGTGTATCCACCTCAACAGGACACGTCCTTGCTGAACGATGCCCTGTTGGCGCATAGTCTGACACCGCGCACTCGGGTGTTGGATTTGTGCGCCGGTACGGGCGCGTTGTCCGTTGCCGCGGCCAAGGCGGGGGCCGGGCACGTTGTCGCGGTGGACATCGCGCGTCGTGCGTGTCTGAATGCGCGGCTCAATGCGGTCGCTGCCGGGAAGCGTATCGACGTTCGGCGTGGTGATCTGACGGCGGCGGTGCAGGGTGAGCTGTTCGACCTCGTCGTCTCCAACCCGCCGTATGTTCCAGCGTTGGGCGACGAGTTGCCTACGAGCGGTATCGAGCGTGCATGGGATGCCGGCAAAGACGGGCGGGCATTACTCGACAGGATCGCGTTGTCTTGCGCTGAAGTGTTGGCTCCGGGTGGGACGTTGCTGTTGCTGCAGTCAGCGCTGTGTGGTGTGCAGAAGACGGAGACGATCTTGGAAGAATGCGGTTTGACGGTGACTGTGGCGGCCAGGAGTTTCGTACCTTTCGGTCCCGTCATGCGTGCGCGCCGAGCGATTCTCGAGCAACGGGGTTTGATCGTGACCGGTCAGGATACTGAGGAACTCGTGGTTCTCCGCGCCACCAAATCAGCTCCTTCGACCAGCACGATGGCATGACGGCGAGGCATCGGTGTGCCGCGGCGCTGACGCCATCACTCTGGGGACTTCCGTTCCTGCCGCGTACACGAGCGGGACACGACGCAGACGTAGTGGGGTATCAGCGGGCAGGTGTCGGGGTGCGCACTGACAATATTGTGGGTGCGAGGGCGCGAATCGCTTCTCCGGCAAGGGTGTTGACTGCATGAGCGACTGCGTTGTGCCCGTGTCTCGGTTGCTGGGCGATATCACGCGGTATCTCGGTGTGGCCCAAACATCATCTCTGACACATGCTCAACGACACCAACCGGTCACCGGCATCAGCCAAGATTCACGGAGCGTTCGCCCCGGCGATCTCTACATCGCCCTACCCGGTCGGACCCACCACGGGGGCGCCCTCGCTGCGAGGCAGCGGCGAGGGAGGTCTCACTACTCCGCGCAGCCATGTCCGTCCGCCGCTTGGGGCGTGCACGGCAGCGTGGCGAGATCGGCGATGATGATGGCATTGTGGGTTCTTGGCTCGTCGAAATTTGGTAATCGCCGACCCCACCAGAATCCCGTTTCTGCATTTTCTGCCAGGCGTGCGCCGGCAATCGCGAGTTCTCAAACGCCTTCAGAGATTGCTGCTTCCAGGGGTTTGGAGGGCTTCAGCGGTTGATTCTGACTCCTCGTGGCGTGTTTAGCCGCCGTAAACGGTCACAAAGAGCGACCAGGACGCGGTACCCTCCGCTCTGAATGTGCCGTCATGGTCGTGTCGCGGTCGCGCACATGTTGGGCAGGCACTGTTTCATGTTCGCCACTGAGCGGTGCTGCTGTGACGAAGCGGTTTTCGGGCGTCGGCGTATGCGCCCGGCAGAGACGAAGGGTCCATTGTGCGTCGAAAAAGCGACTCTATCGGCACACTCGACTTTGCCCGTCACCGAGCGGCTGTGACCGCCAAACCTTCGGAGCCTAACACTTTTGAATGATCCTGAACGCGAACAGGTATCGAGCATATCGGCTGGTCAGATACGCTCGATATCTGCCACTGGTCTCAGGCTGCTCGGCACTGCTCGATAGCGGTTTTTCGTATGAACATGAATCTGTATCAGCAGGCGATGATGATGTTGGGGTCGGTCTTCATGTCCAACCATTTGCCGTAGGCGTCGTCGTTTTCCCGGTGGACGTCGGCGCATACCTCGGCCTGTGTATAGCCAGCGGGTTTGTAAACCGCGTAGATCGGGTTTCCCTCGTTGCTCTCCTGTCGGAGGGATGGGCAGGAGTGGTCGGTGCGCAGGTACTTCGCGCCGGGGTGCGCGGCGAGGGCATTTCCCACTTCGGTGGCATAGTTTCCGGGCTTGGTTGCGCTGTAGACGACCACGATCCCGAGACCATCGCACGTGGGTTGGGTGATAGGCGTCGACAGCCCGAGATCTCCTGACCCACCGACGGTATTGCCGGAGTCGTCGGCGCAGTGGGTGAAGCTGCTCAGTTCGGCTTCGGGAACGCCATCTGCCCGCGCTTGGGTGGGGCACATTGTGGTCGGGAACGATGTGTAGACAACCCACTTGCCGGCGACCACACGGACCAAAGAGGAGGAGTCGCCCAGAAGGTTCCAGACCACGTACGCCCACTGTCCGTGGCAACGGATTTGGCCACCAATATCGCGACTGAGATCGGTCTCGATGGCGTCAGCAGTGCACGGTGGCGTCGCTGTTGCGGTGGCATTGACTGCTCCGTCGCCCGTAACGACAACAAGTGTGAGGGCACCGTTCTCGCACTTCGATCCATAGCCGGCCAACTGGGAGGCGACAGCGGTCGGGCTCACGCACGTCCAGCCATCGAACATCGCTGACATGGTGTTGCCCTGGCGGGTGATCACCGGATCGTTGTAGTAGCGGTTGATGAGCGCCACAGCATCGGTACAGGTGATTGCACCAGTCTCTACGACCACGGTGCCGGGGGTGCCAGCCGGGAAAGTGACGGTGCCGCAGGTGCTTCCGGGGGTGGCGAGCGCGTCGGTAGTTGGTTGACGGTTCGGTTGTTGCGCCGGCTGGGAGGACGCGCTTGCCGTCTCGGGCTGGGCACTGACGGCCTGGCCGGATGTTGAACAGGCGGTTGCCACGAGGGTCATACCGACGATCGCTGTAATCGTTGCGCGTCGCAAGCCGAGTAGCTGTGCTGCCTTGTGCCGCATGCATCTCCCTGATGAGTCTGGTCAGTTCGACGATCTGACCTGTAGTCGCGTGGTTCCAGGCTTTTGTTACACCAACGGCCTGGTATCGGGGCGCATGCTCTGCACATCCTTACCTATAGACGAGCGCCGGCATTACTCCGGCGCGAGAGCAGATGATGCAAGTCTCTTCTGCGATTCTGCACGGTTCAGCGTCGGTGCCGCCGGTTGGTGGTTTAGCTAGCATCCGCCGAGCGGGGTTGCCACGAATTTCTTGGTGCCACCACGAACCTGAGTGACGGTGTCGGAGTCGCTGAGAGCACCAATTTTCGCGTTCTCGAACTGGAAACCTAAGTACATGGTCGGCTTACTGGGCTGGCTGACCACGAGGACTGGGCCGAGGTCATTCACTTGCTCGATCACATCGTCGCTGAAGGCGTTGCGTACCTGGGCGGGGGTGCTGCCTGTTCCCACTCCGTAAATTGGCCGTGAGCCCACCGCGCCGACAACTGCGTCATTTTTCACGTTGATTGCAGCGGTGGTCCCGTCGTAGTAGACGGTGCAATCGCCACCGACAGTCCTCATGTTAGTTTCGTCGATACCGTGGCTGGCCAGTTCTGATTCCACGGTGCCGGTGACAATGTTGCCGTAGCCGCCAAAAGTTATCGCTCCTGCTGAGGTAGGGGAGCGCGTGGTAGAAACTGCTGACGAGGTGGCTGCGGCGACTGAATTTCCTGCGTTTGTGCACATGAGAAATGGTTCGGTGACGAATTCTTTCGTACCACTCCAAATCTCGTAATGATTGAAACCGTCTGCTCCGATGGAGAAGGCCAAATATCGGTCAGGATGGTTCGGATCGCTAACTAGCAGGTCGGTGTTTTGTGGTGACCTGAAATTTGGCGTCGAAGTGAAAGTAGCTTCAGGATAGGCAGTTCTGATGTCCTGTTCGCTCGACGCGGATGTGATCCCGCTTGATGTCGAGGTGCTATTAGCGCCGACTATTTTGCCGTCGATAGTGAATATTTCAACGGTTGCGCCGTAGTTGCCGATCGAGTAGCGCATGCACCCGTCCACTGGTTCCCCGGCGGGGGTAATTCCCTGGGCAAGAAGGTCCGCTTCGCTCATTCCGGCCACCACTGGTCCAGCCCCACCGAAAGTCAGTGCCCAATCAGCTGGGGTCCTATTAGTGGATCCCGACAATGAATCGTCGAAACCACCGCAACCGGACAATGTCAAAGCCCCAGCGATACCCACAACCGCCGCGATCTGGAACCTCGAGACCATGCGTTGATGAACCCTTCTGATTAGTCGATGCACGCATCTTCACGATCGACGCAGCGTGTGTGGCGAACTCTAACTGGTGACCTCACGATGAACCAGGCCAAGATTGTCGATCAAGGGTGAGTGCTGTTCGGGTTTGCTGCGGGCGGGACGAGTTTGAACTGCCGCAATTGCGCTTTGATGGATTCGGGCCATGTTACGCGGTTCTTTGCCAGGTACCAGGCCGCTATACCGGATGCGACTGCGAGGATAATCCATACGATACTACCGCCGAGTTGCGACCCGAAGTCGTTGCTGGACGAGGCTTTTCCTGTCGCTAGGTCGTACTCCGTGGTTGTCGTCACTCCTTCGACTGAGAAGGTCCAGAATGCAGGGATGGCAAACAGTACTGTCAGGGCTCGCGCAACATGATAGGGGCGAAGTTCGAAAGCCATAGGTTCCTCCGAAAGGCATGTTCAGGTTTGGAGTTCGTGAGGTTGAGCGGGTGAGAGAGTTTTGACAGTAGTTGAACTTGGAGGGATCGCCGAGACGGCAAAAGTAGGGGCACACGCCGTCGTGAATAAGTAAATCAACGACCAGATACTCTTTACCCTTACGTAAGAGAGCGCAGGGTCGAGCAGTTGTGTGCTGAGTGAGCCCGATGGCGAGGTCGACTGTCCATCCGATTCCTCCGGGAACTTGCCCTCGAATGCCAGAAGAAATAGGTACTTTATCCGATGCCTTGGGCAACGCCAGGACCGGTACCTTAAATTGAGTACGGTGGTGCGCTAGGGTTATCGGCTGTTGCTTCACTGATGCAGATTCCGCGCTACCGTCAGGACCAAACCCCGTATTTGTCAATCAGAGGGTGCCACGTTTTCTCTGCGGTCGACGATGCAGTTAATGGAGACATCCCCTTACCGCACCACTGCGGACTGATCCAGGATGGACAATGAATTTAAGTAGAGGAGATATTCATGACGCGGAGTAGCTCGGTCGGCGCCCTTGCTGTTGGTGCTCTGATGTTTGGTGTGGTGTTGCTCACCGGATGTGGGAACGAAAACTCTACTGAGTCCAGCGCCACGCGCTTCGAGCGTCTTTGCAGCCAGTTCTGCGAAGACGGCGAAGAACTTGCCGACATCACGTGCACGAAGGCACACGGCAGTAACTGCTTGGCTGTAGTGGAGGATAAAGCCGATTTTGCGCATAGGATTACTCAAGTCGGTATCGCCGCAGGTTCGGTTCAGGGCCAGGCTCTCACTGTCAGCGAATCAGCACAGGCTTTTGAGAACGCCGGGTGTGGGATGGGTTCGATGTCAACGGGTTCCGCGAACTACTGCAAGAGCAGCTTGTCGACCTTCGAGGCTTCCTTCAACGAACTTCTCGACAGACTCAACCAGCGGTAGTCCGAATCCGATCACGGCTCGTCCAGCGCGTCGTCGCCTCCGCGATTGGTCCCCTCTGCCCGATTCGGGAGGAGCGACGCGGTGGCCAGATCGATGAGCGTGTCGGGGACAAGGAGGGCGAGTCCGTCCTGCCCGTACTCGCTGCGGGTGGTGTCGTCGCTGCGTCGGTGCAGGATGGTCAGCAGGGTATCGCGTTGTGGGGGAGACACTCTGACGGTCAGTGTGCCGTCGGCGGCTTCGGTGAGGGCTGCGAGGACTGCAGTGATGATCTGTTCGCGGACGGGGTCTGCGGTTTGGTCCATGCCGTGGTCGTCGAGCAGGATGACGTCGACTCCACGCGCCCGTGCCGCCCTGGCTGCGGCGGCGACGTCGGCGGTGTCGAGAATGGGGGCTCGGAGGGTGTCGCGTAGGTGCGCTTCGAGGAGGGTGCAGGCCCGTTGTTGCTCGTCGGTGATGTCCTCGTCTGTGGCGAGGTGTTCGAGGAGGGGGCGGGCCAGGTTGTCGAGTCGTCGTAGTTGTTGGTCGCGTTCGTCGAGGATCGCGGTGTCGGCGGCTTCGGCGGCGACGCGGATGATGGTTTGTTCGCGCAGTGCGAAGATGTCGCGGGCGGCGGGACGGATGGTCCAGGCGAAGAACGTCGCCATCAACAGTGGGGCGAGGTTGATGATGGAGATTCCGATGCCGTAGCCGGCGCCTTGTCCGGTTCGTTGCGCCCACCAGGCGCAACTTGCCAGGGTTGCGGTCATCCCGAGCCATGCCCACCAAGTCCGTCCGCGGACACACATATAGGTGTAGATCGCGGTCGCGGCGGAGAGAGGCCAGAGTTGTAGTAGACCGTCGATCGGGATCGGTACGACCGCGAACACCAGATTGAGGCTGATCGGTCCCGCCAGCGTCAGCGCAAGAGTTGTCCGATACGGCAGTGGATCACCGGCGGTCCGGATGAGAGCTATTGCGGCGGCACTGACCACAATCCAAGCTGATGTTTCGGCCCATAACGACTTTGCTGTGGGGGCTGTGGTGAGCGCGAGGAGAAGGAACGTCGCGATGAACGCGCCGACGACTACAGTGGCCGCGGCGGTGCGTAGCCCGAGGAGTTCGCGGACATCGCGGGTGTCGGAGGTTTGATGTTTCGCGCGCGATGCGGTGCGGTCGTCGGTCATGGCGCTGTCCATTCGATGTGCACGGTGGTGCCGCGTCCAGGTTCGGAGTCCACCCGCGCTGATCCACCGGCGATGGGTCGCATTCGTCCGAGGATGCTGACGGCGATGCCCAGGCGGTGTGGGGGGATCGAGGTGTGGTCGAATCCGACGCCGTCGTCGGCGATGGCGATGCTGATGCTGTCGGACTGTAAGGCTGCGGTGACTGTTCGGGTGGCCCGTGGTCCGGCGTGGAGGTGACTGTTGCGCAGTGCTTCGGAGAGCGCACCGCTCATGGACCGGACGGTGCTCACGGGAATCCGCAAGGTTTCTGCAGTCTCGGTGCCGGTTACGACGAACGAAGTGTTGGGGTCGATATCGACTGTAGCGGTGCGTAGTTGGGCGAGGGTCTCGTCGAGGCCGATGGACTGATCGGGATCGCTGACGGTGTGCAGTTCGTCGAGTTCACGCAAGGTCGTTGAGGCGAGGGCACGGACATTCTCTCGGTGTACTGGCCGTGACGCGGTCAGGAGGGTGGCGATCACTCCGTCGTGGATGAGGGCGTCGAAGCGTTCACGTTCGACGGCGCGGGCCCGTTGGGCGGCAGCGCTTGCGGCGGCGGCGTGCGTGGCATTGGTGGTGGCGTCGAGTAGCCGGCCGGTGCGTAGTGCCATCGCGGCTCCGCCGACGAACAAGGTGCAGAACATGATCGCGAAGGTGATGTCCGGGATCAGCATCGGCGCGGATGCGTTGACTCGGGCGGCGAGGTTGATCATTTGCACTGTGGTACAGCCGATCACGAGATGGATAAAGGCAACGCTCGTCGGCCAGGCGATGACGGCGGCGAGGCTGGCCAGGCCGGGGAACGCGGCCAGCCACACGCCGTCATCGCCTGGCAGTTGGGCCCCGGTCCATGCCAGGGGCCAGGTGAACGCGGCCGCGAGGAAGGCCAGTGCGGCCGCGGCGGCTGCCGAGCGCATCGCTGCGGTGCTGCGGCGGAAGGAGAGCAGGCCGGGCAGCATGCCGGACCCGAACACGACCACGACAGCGAGAGGTGTCCACCATCGATGCATGTGCGGTGTCGTGGTGGTGATCGAGGGGTACAGCAGTGCGAGGTAGGCGAGGTAGCCGACGCTGGTGAAGCGGGCGAACATGCGCAGGATGCGATCGGTGTTCGCCCGGCCGACGCCCGTCGCGGCGGATGGCACGGCCGGGCTGGTCATCGCAGTCCGCGTTCGGGGACCGGGAGCCACCCGTCTTCGACGGCGCGTTTGTAGAGGTCGGTTTTGGTGTTCGCGGGGCGTCCGGCGTCGGCGTATTTGGCGCGGATACGTCCGAGGTAGTCGTTGACGGTGTGGGTGGTCAATCCGGTCAGGCGAGCCACGCGGTCGGCCTTTTCCCCGGAGGCGTAGAGGGCGAGCACATCACGCTGACGCGGGCTGAGATCGACCTCGGCCAAATGGGGGTCACCGTCGACGGCAGCGGCCCACTCCGTGGTCACGACTGGTTCGCCCGCGACGGCGGCGATGATCGCGGCCACGACGACATCGACGGTCTCGGATTTGCGCACCACACCGAGGACGCCGGCCTTGGCCGCCAAACGCACGAGGTACGGATTTTCGGCGCCGGTGAAGATCAGGGTTTCCAGACCCGCGGCGCGGAGCTCGTCGACGTTGGTTTTCGGGGACGATCCGTCTGCGAGGCGTAGGTCGAGGATCGCCAGATCCAACGCGACCTCCTGGGCGAGTAGTGCGGAGACGGTGGGTGCTGAGGCGCACACGGACAGGGACGGGTACGGGGCGAGCATCGCCTCGAGGCCCATGACGACCGCCTCATGGTCCTCGACGACACCGATGCGGTGGACCGTGTCGGTGGGGGAGTAGGAGGGGGTATCGGTCACGTGGTGGACTCCGCTGCGCGTGTGAACAGGATCGACAGAACATAGCAGGGAGTTCGGAACGGGAAGTCGGTTTGCGGGTGTTCTCAGGCGCAGTGCACAGCGCGGGACCATTCGCTGATATGTCAGGCATCTGGTCCGCCACGATCGCGGATGGGCAGGTCGAGACGGGAATGGATTCAGGCACGACAGTGGGTGCCGGTGATGATGTCTGCTTCTTGTCGGTCACATCCTGATGATCGCGCCGGCGACGGGCGTGTCGGCGAGGTAGGCGTTCGGTGCGAGCGATCGAACGGCGTCGGCGATGTCGCCGCGGAGGCGCTCGATCGTTTCGCCGGCGACCAGGACGCCGTGCTGCGAGTGCGCGGAGACGAAGTCGAGGCGCCCGCTTGCACTTGAGGCATTGTCTTGAAGGGAGATGACTGCAGTGAACAAGTCGGGCGCTGCGACCGAGCCGAACCGCACACTGATCCGCCGGTCGGTGTTCTCGATCAGGTACAGGCCGAAGTGTTGGGCCGAGGGCCCAGGACCAGGCTGCAGTGTGTGAAGGAGATGTTCCCGGATCACTACGCTGCGGACGGGCGCCGAGAACAGCAATGCATGATCGAGCGCGAATCGGCCGTACCCCGAGACAGACTCGGCGGTAGGGCTTTCGGATCCACCGGTATATCGGGCGGGGACTGCGCGCAGGCTGTCCCAGGTGGTGTTCTTCTTGCGCATCCGATCCGAGACAAACCACACCGTGAGGCCGAGGGCGGTCAGCAAGAGCATCCACGCGATGTCGTCGTTGTAGAAACCGGTGATCCCTTTGACGCCGACAATCAGAATTGGAACAGCTCCGATGGCCCGGACGACGAGATACGGTCTGATGCCGGTGGCGTTCATGCGATGGTCCTCACCCCGTTGTGGACAGTACAGCGATACCGAAAACCTGGGGCGGCTCAGCGTTCGCACGTCATCGTTCGACCGTAGAACGGGTAGAAGTCGGCCGCGAGACAGCAGAATTGGGGGCACAGTACGTGCATGCCCTCTGCCCGACAGTGTCACCGAATGTAAACGACCGTAAGGTTCTCGCACCTGCCTCCGACGGTGACAGGCCGAGCGGATGCTGGCACGGCGGCCGTGCAATCGTGACACGTGCTCGGCGCCCTTTCAAAGAATGGGGATTGAGAGCGCAGTAGTCGGTCAGGGAACGATCCACAGTCCGGCGCCGGGGAGAACGGTGATCGGGCTTCCGGCGCCGCTGGTGGTGACGGTGGCAACCAGGACACCCGAACCGGTGATTGCGGTGGCTCCGGTAGCGGGTAATCCGAACCACAAGTTCGAGGTGCCTGCAACGCCCGTGGTGAGGTTGCGCCAGTGGACCATGCACGCGCAGATGCCTTCGGTGCCACGGAATTCGGTGATTCCGGGGCGTTCGGTGTCGGTGGTGGCCGTGACATGTTGCCCGACCAGAGGTCCGCCGAGCCCGGTCGGGCCGGTGGCGAGGCCGGCGACCGGGATGGGCAGCACAGTGTCGACGGGTTCCGCCGAAGCGCGGGACATGCTTGTGACGACCGCAGTTACAAGGATCGCCAGAACGACGATCCCTACTCTTCGGCAGAGAGCGACCCGTCGGAGCGACCGTGCGCGTGAGAGAGGAACGTCGCGTGACGCCGACGACGGCAGAGGGGAAATTCCTACCCGGCGATGATATTTCATGCGGTCCTCCCGAGAGATGAGACGCGGGGTGCACCGGGTGGTTTCACCAGTCCCAGCGCACACACTGTTCGGACTGACCTCGAGTGCACATCGCGCAAACACAAGTTCGTCACAGTGTGTACCAGTAGTTACCCCGTTTCCGGCCCCGACAACCACGACATGTAGACGATTGCCATCGAGCAGTCGGGCGCGCGACTCGGCGCGCGTCGAGACTTTCATCCGGTATAGGACGAACCCAGGTGCTCCCATGCACGAGATCGGGCAGCAGGTGCCTCGTCGCTCGGCCGCTGACCCTTCGCGCCGCCAGCGATGAGTGTGTGGTCGACGGGTGCTGACAGCGACTACGGCGCATACACATTCGGTGATACGAGCGGGGGACAGCTTCCAGGGACGCCCCTTCGGGAGGCGTCCGCATCGTCGTGCACGCCGGAAGGTATCGCACGGGGGCGTGTATGGGGAGACCACAGAATTGGGGGCATGCGCGAGGGGTGGGCTGTCGACTGAGATACATCTGATCGGGTGACGCTAACGAGGGACGAAAACACTCCGGAACCGGCACATCGCTACACCCGATCCTACCGAAACATTCGACACGTCTC
The DNA here is from genome assembly GCF_019266045.1 of Rhodococcus sp. MH15. NCBI lineage: Bacteria > Bacillati > Actinomycetota > Actinomycetes > Mycobacteriales > Nocardiaceae > Rhodococcus > Rhodococcus sp. MH15. Next base: position 42,306 of record NZ_LPNP01000078.1, on the reverse strand, counting down.
GCTCGTGCACGGAAACAGCGCACACCGCACCTCAGTGCACAGGTGCACCGACGGCAGTGAAGGGATGACGAGAACACATGAGGACACGATTACAGCAGCGGCCTACCGGCCGCACTGGATCCGCCGGCGGGCATCGACGGAATGCGGTGCTTGCGCTGCTGAGCCTGCTGGTAGCCGTGGCCACGATCTCGGCGCCGATCGCCCAGGCACAAGAATCGGCATCGCAGCAATCGAGTGTGTTGTTCGTGGTCGATACCTCGGGATCGATGTCGGGATCCCCACTGACGCAAGCGAAAGAGGCGCTGCGCGCAGGGATCGACGCGCTCGCTCCCGGCCAGGCCGCCGGGCTGCGTAGTTTCAGCGGCAGCTGCGGCGACGGTGGCCGGTTGTTGGTTCCTGTCGCCACCGACAACAAAGACCAACTCAATGCCGCGACAACGCAACTCTCCGCCGACGGTGGTACCCCCACACCGGACGCCCTGAGGGCAGCAGCGCGCGACCTGCCGGCCAGCGGGGACCGCACCATCGTGTTGATCAGCGACGGACAGAGCAGCTGCGGAAACCCCTGTGCCGTTGCCCAAGAGATCAAGAACGATCTCGGTGTCGACTTCCGCGTCCATGCCGTCGGTTTCAACGCCCCGACCAATGCCGAGAGCGAGCTGAGCTGCATCGCCAATGCCACCGGCGGGCAGTACTTCACCGCCACCAACACCGACGAGCTCGCCGCAGCCATCTCCGCGGCAGTGGAAACGACCAACCCCGCCGAATGCGATGACGTGTACTTCGTCGGCGTCCGCGGATCCAGCGAGAAAGGTGAGGACGGTCAAGGGCCGGACACAACACTCGAAGAGTACGAGTCCGCGACCTTCGATCCTGTCTACACCAAAGATTCCGGCCCCAACGCCCGCACCACGGGGATGGGTGAACCCGTGAAAGCCGTCTTCGACGAACTGCACCATCAGGGCGAAGCCGGCACCCCGGAGATCGCATCGATGCAGGCCCGCGCGATCCGCTATCCCGCGATTCCGGTCAATCTCCTCGACCTCTCCTACATCGATCGGTACCAACGATCCGTCGCGGTCGGTGCCGACAACCTCGCGAAGGAACTGCGGCTGATCGCCTCGCACTGCCATCAGGCGTCCGTGGTGCTCGCCGGTTATTCTCAGGGCGCCGACGTGATCAACAAGACCATGGGCAACGCCCACCGCAGCGGCGAGACGTCGCTGTTCACTCAGGTGAAGAAGATCGTCGTCATCGGCGATCCCTCGCATCAACCCAACCGCGCCGAAAACGTCGGGGGATGGAGCAAGTTGGGCTCGACGAACGGCTCCGGCGCCTCGGTCTCGGCGTCGATCGCTGATCCTGATGCACTGAAATTCAAGGATGCCCACGCCGGACTTGTGTCCTCGATCTGCATGATCGGTGATCTGGTGTGCGATACCAGTTCGTTGGCGGTCCACGAAGCGATCGCGTCGAAATTCGGTTCGCAGACCATGACCCACACCCTGTACTCGGCATTGTCGATGCAATGCCCGGCAGTGAGCAACGCCTGGCAGTACGGCACCGACTGCAGTGGTCAAATACTGTTCACCGCGCTGGGGCACACCGCGGTGCCACGTTCACACGGCGGGCTCAGTGCCGATCAGGTTGTCGTGCAGTCCGGTACGCACCTGTGGGCCGGTTTCGTCGCGATTCGCGGCGCTGTGGGGCAGGTGACGAAGGTGGGCAAGTTCGTCGGAACGCTGTTCTCCGATCCGGTCGAGGTCGGAACGTTCGAGGTGAACGACGACGGTGTGGCGATCCTCGATTTCGTCGTTCCGAACGTTCCGCCTGGTGAGCATCATCTGGAACTGCGCGGCGACGACGGCAGCGTGTACCGACTGCCGATCCTCGTCACCGAGACACCGGTCACCGATGGACCCTTAGGGTATGTCGTCGACGGCACGACGGTGCACGTCCCCGACGCTACCGGGACGGGAAGCGTCGGCAGTTCGGGCAGTATCTTCGGCAGCTGACGACATAGTCTTCGTGTCAGCGACTGTTGTCCCGGTGCCGCGAAGGTACCGGGACAACAGTCGTCTCGGTCCGGCGTGGCCCCGTCCGGCGATAGCGCCGGCGAAGCACTCGGACATGAGAGTGATTCATGGTGGGGCTGATGTCAGGCGAAGAGGTGACGAGTTGCAGACGGGGCATGTAACGGGCGAGATTTATGGGGGCGTCCCGCCTCCCGTCGAGTGACCAGCCGGTCGACGGGCGCCCACAGGAAACATAACTGCGAAACCCGCTACTGCACAATAATTCCCCGATTCTCAAGGGGCAGGCCGGGTACGTCGGCGGCGCCAGAGAGTTCCGCTGAGTGATGCGATCTGTGCGCGGTGAGCGGCTGTTTTGCCCCTGTGGGAAGCCTGCTGACAGAATTCGGGCACGCGTGTAAGCCGACGTGGAGACTCACGACCGACAGGAGCGATTGGTATGTCCTGGTCCCGATTCGAGATGGTCCTCCGCCCGCTATCGGACTTGTTGTAGCAGAGTATTTTTCGCGGGCGACCGGGATGTTTGCGGTGAGGGTTCTCGATGCTCGCCGTGAAGGAGGAACAACGGGGTGGGCACGGTGGTCACCGACGTAGGAGTCGTCGTAGTCGGGGCTGTGGGCGGCGCACTGGTGCAGAGTGCGCGGTGCTGCTCGTGCAGGAGGTGACGCTCTCGCGGTGGGATCCAGGGTCCTTCGTAGACGCGGAGGTCGCATCCGCGGCACTGGGTTCGGAAGTAGCCTTCGCTCATCGATCGGGTTCCTTTCGTTATTTCTCGGCGACGAGTCTCGGCGGGCGTGTGGGGGCTGCCGACAGTCATGATCGCGTGGGGAAACCGTAGCGTTGCCGCATCCGGGTGAGGGCCGCGATGTCTTCATCGTTGACCTGTGTCGCGGCCGCCCAGGCGAGGCTGTCGGTGTAGTCGCGTCGACGTTGTCGTCATTCCTCGGGCGTGAGGGCCGTCGCGGCGGTGTGAGGGTCCGCGCAGTTCGATTCGGTGTTCTCGAATTGCGCGAGGTACGCGGCGAGGATGGCGGCGTCACGGCGAAATCTACTCAACACTGCTGTCTCACCTCGGTATGGCAGCGGTCGTACCGTCTCCACGACGTACCGGAGACAAGTTCTATTTCAGGCATGGGACGTGACGCTCCATTCGGTCCCGACCTGATGAAGACAGTGCAATCTTTGATCAATCGGACTTTAGCATCGCATCGCAGAGGTTCAGTTATCCCCAAGCTATTGGTGGGGCGGTGGCAGCGCTTCCAGAACCCTGGGTCGAGATTTTCAGGCGAGCGTGGTTGGGCAGATACGAGCATCGCGCGTGGACAACCATGCAGTTACCGGTGTCGAGTTCGAACAGACGGACTTTCACCGCACACCCGTATCGTTCGCCCCCCGTTTTTGGGGTCTCGGCAAGCTCTGACGTGCGTACTACGGTCGAGCAGTCAAGTGGACGACCCATCAGACGACCCCACCAGCGTGGCCTCGGCAGCCCTCACTGACGCCGGTCCGGCCGTCACCGATCTGCAGAGAAAAGGGACAAACTATGCATCTTCGAAGGTTCATGACAACAACTGCAGCGATCGCCGCGACGACAGTTGCCGGAGCTGCAGTCGCGTCGGCCGACGTGGTCATCCCGCAGACCCCGACCGTCCAGACAAGCATCGCCGGTGACACGTTCAGCGCTACTGTCACCAACACCAACACGATCAATTCACACTGCGGCCTGACTGTGCTGACCGCCGACCTTGCACCAACAACTGTTTTCCCCGCCGGTTTCGATATCGGCACCTCGAACTGGGACACCCACCCTGATCCCGTGTTGCCCGGTGACACCAAGACGTACACCGTCGATGACCTTGCCGCGGGCACGTATGTCTTCTACGCCGGATGCACGACGACGGAGAACGAAAACTCCGAATGGGTGAACTCGATGGTGCAGGCGGACACGTTCACCATTACCGCGACAACGGGGGAAGAAGGAGGACCGGGCGGTTCCCTCGGAAATCTCTTCGGGTCGTCCTGACCCCAACTTGCCGTGTGAAACGGAACTGCGGCGTACGGAAACGGACACCGATGGTCAGCGGGCAGTGTGTCCGGGACGCTGCGGCCTGTTCCTGGTCGTAGGGTCGATAGTGTCGCCGTGTTCTCGACCCAACCCCGAGAGGATGGCGCCAGGGCTTGTCGGCCTTACTCATGAGCGTCGACGGCCCTGTTCGGTGCGCTGGCTTCTGTCACGGTTGTCAGCGCGCCAGGGCTCCACCGGCGAAGTCTCACTCCCTTTCCGGTGGAGCCCCTCGTTCGGACCGTGTCTCGGACAACGATTCCGCCAACGGGGAAAGGCTGGAGTCGGAGCGATCACGGCGGGCCGGCTTCGGTGAACGCAGAACCTGACTGCTTAACACCAATGGACGCATCATCCCATTCTATGAGAATTCGAACAGCGGCCTGAAAAGTGAAACACGTTACCGAACAACGGTTTCCAGTTGTCTGTAAATTACGGTCACGCGATAGTTAAACATTCACAAACCGGACAGTCTGTGCTAGTTTTTGCTGATCTTTACTTGCATTCCTTATCGAGAGGTTCAACTCGTATGTCCACCACTGCTCGCCGCGCCGGAATCGTCGCCGCACTCGTCAGCTCCGCAGCCCTGATCGCCCCCGCTTTCGCCGGCGCGCTGCCCACTGGTTCGCTCGGCTCGGACGAGACGGCTCCCGGCGTCACGTGCGATGCAACCTCCACCGAAACCAGCGCCAACGGCTGGGGTATCCCGTTCGACGACGAGAAGAACCAGACCGCTTCGTACTCGGCCGAGAATGTTCTCGACGAGGACGGCTCCCTCGAGCTCGCGGTCGACGGCGTCGAAGACCGCTCCGTGTCATATCACTCGGCGGGCGGTGTGAAGCTCTCCGACATCCTCGACACCGACATCAGCTTCGCCGAACGCGCGGCCACGGCGAAGGCATCGTTCCAGCTGCGGCTGAGCGGAACCACCGGCGGCAAGTTCACCGACACCACCGGCTTCACCACCCTCGTGTGGGTGCCTGACGCCACCGCACCGGACACCACCGACGGCGCCGTGCACACCGACCTGCAGGACGGGCAGTGGTGGAGCACCCAGAACATCGACGGCGCAAAGGACTTCGCCCGCGTGAGCCTCGACGCCATCGCCGAAGCTCAGCCGAACGCTGTCATCGACCACTACGGCATCAGTATCGGCCGCGGCTCAGCCGCAACCTCCACCCTCGTGGATGCGGTGACGTTCAACGGTTGCACCACCAACTTCGCCAAGAAGGACGCTGAGACCGGTACCGGCTCGCTCGGCAACCTGGGCAACATCTTCGGCAGCTAGGGAAACGACCGGGGCGTGACATCCGGAGCGGTGGCGGTCACGAACGGCCACCGCCCGGCGAACTGGCAGCCCCAAGTCGCAGAAGGGTGGGGGCGGACCCCGGTGTATGCGGGGGTCTGCCCCTCCTTGCTTTGCTGTTTGTCACTACCGTTCAATCGATAATTTCTGAGGAGTTTTCATGGGATCGTTCGATACCGCATCGCTGAGCACCGAATCGCTCGAGGATCTCAATCTCGGCAAGGTCAGCGAACTGCTCAAGCTCGGCATCACCGCAGTCTCTTTCATCACCGCCCTGAATTCGCTCAGCTGAGCGCTGCCTCGGGTTGAGGCGGGGGAGAATGTAGCCGGGGTTCGGGAACTTACCGCCGCCGGAGTCGGCTGATGTGGCGGACGGAGTTCCCGGCCCACTCGAGAATGCGGTGGACTTGACCAGTGATCGTGGTGAGCGTCGGTGGGCCCCTTCGGCACGCTGGCTTCCGTCTCGGTTCTCGCGCGCCAGACCCGTCTGTAGGTTCACCTCTTTGTCTACGGGTTCTCCCTGGGGGTTGGATGTGCACCCTGCCCCTTGTTCCATCTTGGTGACGAGCGGCCGGCATCACGACGAACGCGTCCTCCGACCGGGCCTGCCAGTCGCGAGCACAACCTGTGCCGCGTGCTATCGCGGCAATCTGTCCGCCAGTTGCTTCCATACCGGCTAGGGACCACAGGTCCTTACATCCCGTCGCCTTCATGAAATCGTTTGGTCTCGGTGACACCAATGGGGGGTGATTGCAGGGGTGATTTCAGGGATGAGAGGCGGGTGAGCCTTCGCATCGCTCCAGATGCCCGATACACATAGCAGGTCGGGTTCCTGTGGTTGTTTGTGCCGACGTTTTGTGCCGTGCACCGATGAAAATGAAAGAGTTCTTGTTCGTGGTTTCAGCCGATGTTCGTGCGTACGCATCCGAGATCCTCGCATCTGCCGAGTTGATCCCCTTGCGGCACAAGCTCGTGGTGATGCTCGAGAAAGCAGCTCGGCTCACTACCGTTCATTCGTTCCCTGGGTCGAGTACCGCTTCTGTGCTGCGAACGTGGGCGTCGTCGGGGTCGCCACGGGCCACCCTGGTTACACCGGTGCTCCGTCCCATTGGCGAAGCTGTCGACGAGATTCACGACCTCATCGCAGGGACGGAGCCGCCTGGGGGACGGATTGTTCTGACCTTCCTTCACCCGAACCCCGTCACTGATCCCGGTGTACATGCTTACCTCCTCGAACTGCTCGAGCAATACGGCCATGTCGATCTGATCGTTTCCACAACCCACCGTCGGTTGGAATGTGCTGCCCGGGAAGGTGGACTGACGGTCCAGACCATCAGCGCTGACGACCTCGTCTTCACCGAGGACGACGTCCACGCTCTCGCGTCCAGCGTCAACCTCCCCGCGTCGGTCGCCGAGGTGGTTCGTCACTGCACGGCCGGAATCCCTACCGTGGTGATGGATACGATCACCGAGTTGGCGCTCCGCCCCGTTGCCGTGTCAGGGTCGCCCGAGCAGTGGCGTGCCGCCGCGGAGCGATGTGTCGATCGCTACCTGGCGACCCTCACGCCCCGCGGGCGTAGCAGGCGTCTCGGGATTATTCTCGAGGCGTTGTCCATTGCGCATCTGATCGATTCCGATGTCGCGGCAGTGCTCACCGACAACACAGCGACCACCGAAGACCTCCTGGCGCTCGAGCAGTCGGGAATCCTTCTCGCAGTCCAATCTTCGGACGGCACGTCCGGGGCGTGGACGATGACGGCACCTCTGCGAACATTGTTGAGCCTTCGCCCCCGTGTGCAAGACACCGCACGCGGTGAGCGCAAGATCGCGCTGGCGCACCATCATCGCCGGACGCAGACACCGCATCTCGCACTCCGGTACGCCGCTGAGGCGCACGAGTGGCCATTGGTCGTGGATGTCGTCGAAGAGTCGTGGGTGTCCATGCTCGCCCAACACATGGCGTTACTGCGCGATATCCTTGTGCGCATTCCGCCCCAGTACACACAGAACAAGGTTGCCGTTCAAGCTGGACTGAATCTGTTCACACGCAACGGATCACGATCGACTAGCATGACCGATGGACTCCCCCGCACTGTCGAAACTTTGCGGCAGTTGGCCGCAACCGACGAGGGAATCGACCGACTACGTATAGGTTCCATTCAATCGATCATGCACCGTGTCTCGGGCGATTTCCCCGCTGCAGCCGAGTTGGCCGTACACCTTTCGCAACTGAGCGGGTACATCCTCGAAATCAACCCCGAGCGGATCACCGACGAACTTCCCGTCCTCCGGCTGCAATGGGGCATCACACACCAACTCGCCGGTGATCTGACCACGTCCTCGATCGAACTCAACATGGCCTATCGCGGTCGCGAAGCCGCCGACACCGGATTCGTCGCAGCCAACGCAGCCGGCAGCTCGGCAATGAACTGGGCGATGGTCGGCGAACCGACCCGCGCACAATTGTGGCTGGATTACCAGAGCAAGCATCCGATCCCGGCGGGCTGGCTGGAGCAGATGGTTCAAGTCAGCGGCCTCGTCGCCCGCACCCTCCTCGCCCTGGACCGCCTGGAGGTCGAAACCGCCGGCGACGCGCTAACGGCACTCGGCGAACCATCGCATCGAGAAGAGCTGTGGGCGTACATCGTCTATGCGCGGTGCCTGCATGCACTGGCGACCGGTACCGCCTTCTCCGCGCTGGTCTTTCTGCGCCGCCAACGCGCCGCGCACCCGCACCGCGTGCGAGCTGGATCTGCAGCGATGCCCCTCCTGGCTGCGATGGAAATCGATCTCATGCTCGCCTGCGGCGAAGGCAACAATGCCTCTGCCTTGGCGCAGACCCTGACCGCGCCCGAATCCCATCCCTGGACCCTGGTCTCCGTTGCACGACTGCACTATCTGACCGGCGACTACAACGCAGCCTTGACCCTGTGCCGAGAACTCGATGCCGACCAGCAAGCGCGATATCCAGGGCTGCACACCGAAGCTCTCCTGCTCGAAGCCAGCATCCACCTTCGTATGGGGCACCTCGTGCGCGCCGGGAACTGCTGGAGATGTGCCGTCACCGTCGCCGAACAAACCGGTGCCCTGCGCCCGTTCACTACGATCGCCGACGCGGACATCGACGAACTGCAGAAAATCGAACATTCGGAGCTGGTGTCCAATGTTCGCACCGACATTCGTCCGGTCTTCCCTCCCGCCGTGTCGCTCGTCGTGGTCACCGAACGCGAGCACGCCGTACTGGCCCTGCTCGCAACAGGAATGGGGACAGCCGACATAGCAAAGGAACTCTTCGTGTCCATCAATACCGTCAAAACCCAATTACGCAGCCTGTACCAAAAAATCGGGGCCCACAACCGCCATGATGTCGTCATCATGGCCAAGCACCTGTCCATCATCTGATGAGTTCCCGCCCCTCCTCGCCGCGGCCTCCTCACTTCAGGTTGGTGATGCTGGCACTTCTGACGTTCACTCTCGCTTGCTCCGCCTGCACATCGCCGCACCCCAACGCCGACGACAGTGCAAGTCTTGACGCAGCAGCCAGGACAGTGGTCCACAGCAGGGGAGCCACCACTGTGGCACACGTGCCGGAACGTATCGTCGCGCTGTCCTCATCCTGGGCCGACACCGTCATCGCCTTCGGGCGCACCCCCGTTGGTGTCGGATCCATTGCCGGTATCAGCACCTCCGGCGGGCACTTTCCCTGGCAAGGTGACTACGCGTCGACCTCGATCACGCTCACTCTGGTGGGCGCGCCCGCGTACGAACAAATCGCGGCCCTGGCACCGGACCTGATTCTGGCGGACTACTCCGCCCGCGACGCCGCCGTGTACAACGCTCTCAGCGCTATTGCACCGACCATCGCCCCACTCGCTTCCACTGGTTACGTCGACCCGTGGCGCGCACAAGTCAGCGTCCTCGGACAGATCTTCAACGAAACAGACCGCGCCGAGCGTCTGATCACCGACACTGACAACGCCATCGCCGATGTCGCCCGACGACATCCCAACCTCGCTGGGCGGACCTTCCTCATCGCCACAGCCCGCCCCGGCACCGTCGCCTTGATCGCTTCCGACACCGACCCGGCGGCCGCGTTGTTCGTCGAACTCGGAATGCGCATGGATTCCGAGATCGTCGCCCAATCCCACGGGGTAACACGGACCAACATCGCCGTCGAGAACGCACTGCCGATGATGGGTGCCGACCTACTTCTGATTCAAGGACAAGCAGCGTTGTTGGAGGCGTCGATACCGGTATGGGGCAACCTGCCCGCGGTGCGATCGGGCGCTGTCGCGCACATCGACGGTCCCCTGTCCGCGGCGCTCAGCGACCCCAGCGTCCTCGCCATCGCATATCTCCTGCGTGCGCTCGAGCCACAACTTCGGCAAGTCGGATCGGCATCATGAGCCTCGCCCTGCCCCTTCCGCGTCAGTGAACATGTGCGGGGTCTATCTCGCTAACCGCGTTCGACGGTTTCCGTCAGTAAGTTTCCGATCCCGGGCCAACGATCGGTGAACGTGATCGCACACGCGTTCAGCGCAGGCCCTTGCTTGTCGGGCCAGAGCGGGTCGCCAACACAGCCTTCGGTATCCGCCCTGGTGTTCTTCTGTCGACACGGGTCTATCTCTTTAACGGTGTTTCGGCGGTTTTCCATCAGTAAGTTTCCGATCCCGGCCAACGATCGGCGAACGTGATCGCAAACGCGTTCAGAGCAGGCTTCCACCTCGTTATCCATCGTGCCTGGCCCTTGCCTGTCGGGTCGAGCGAACGCGTCACCAAATACAGACACTTCAGCGCAGCCGCCTCGGTAGGGAAATGGCCACGAGCTTTCACCGCCCTCCGATAGCGGGCATTGAGGGACTCAATCGCGTTGGTAGAGCACAGCACTCGCCGTATCTCGGTGTCGTAATCGAGGAACGGGATGAACTCCTGCCAGGCATTGGTCCATAGTCGGATGATCGCCGGATACGTGTTGCCCCAATGTTCGGCGAGATCGTCGAACGCTGCACTCGCTGCCGCCTCAGTCGGGGCAGTGTAGATCGGCTTGAGATCGTGTTTGAGCCCGTCCCAGTGTTGCCGACCCGACAGCCGAAAGGTGTTGCGGATCAAATGGATTACACACGTTTGGACCGTGGTCGCCGGCCACACGTTCTCGACGACCTCCGGTAGACCGTTCAATCCGTCGCAGACCAGGAAGAAAACGTCCAGGGTACCCCGATTTCGAATGTCAGTCAGTACGGACAGAATTTGGCGCCCTCACCGCCGGTGCCGGCCCACAGTGAGTGCCGAGTTGTGTCGGGCGCGGTTTCTACGGGAGTTGGGTCAGCTTCGCGAGCGGTTTCCCGATGACGAGGTGGTGATCGGTTCGTACGAGAGTGTCGTCGACAGTGACGACGAGGTGGTGTTCGGGTTGTTGATCGGGTTGGTGGGCCCGGCTGCTCCTGCGTGCGCAGATGTGTTGTGGGAGTGTGTGAGTGGGTTTCTTCGGGACCTGCGGCGGGTAGAGTTGTTCAGTGATCCGATACAGGGGAGAAGTCCTGTGCGGGGGCGTTATTCGCGGTACACGCCGCCGTTGAATCGTCCGATTGTCCGGCTGTAATCGAGTGTTGGCAGGTGCATGCGGGATGCCAACCCGGATCGATCGGTTCTCGTGCCCTCGCCGTCGAGTGCCATGGGATTCGCACAGACGGGTTCCGGTTGGTGCGTGCCGGCGAGATCTGCTCGGCGACTCGTTGCCTGTGCAGTGCTCCGCCGTACCGCTAGTTACCCGCTGGGGAAGGGGTGAACCGGCGCTGCGCAGTGCCGGGTGGCGGGCGCTGCGACGCCGGGGTTGCTGTGGGAATTGTGTCGCTGTTGGTTGCTCTCGCTGCGCACGGTTTGAGGGAACTGATGTTGGGGAAGGAATCGGGGATGAGTACAGCGGAGCAGACGTATCATCCGGGACAGAAAGCGCCGGTCAGCGGCTTCTACGAATGTGATTGCGGTGACGCGCACCGGGTCTACCGATGTCGCCGGCCACGTGTTGCCGCCACTGCCACAAGGATGCTCGGGCGGGGTGTGGCGACTGAAAGAAGCTCGGCCACAGTAGAGTTGATGTGCACGCGTGACACGGGCGGTACCCAGCCCGGGAAGGTACTTCTTCGATGTCGACAGACCTGTCCCCCGCGAGTTTCATCCGTCGGAGCCGTTCGAGGTGACAAAGCAGCTGGCGCGTGAGCTTGTGCGCGAGACGGGGGTCGACGGGGTCGGTGTCGCTGTTTTTGCGACCGACTCGACACGTGATCTCGTCTACGCCAGCGACGGCGTCGCGGAGGAGCTCGACGAAACGCAGTTCACGCTCGGGGAAGGTCCGTGCCTGGATGCTTTCCGTTTCGATAGCCCGGAGCTGCACGCCGACATGGCTGGCGGTGAGGCACGTGCGCGGTGGCCACTGTTCACGGCCCAGGTGTTGGGGTTGGGGGCGGCGAGCGTCTACGCCTACCCCCTCGGCGGTGGAGGGTCCCCGTTCGGGGTGCTCGAGTTGTACGGCAGTTCGCCGATTGCATTGGCGCAGTCCGAGGACGTGAAGTGTCGCTCGTACGCGCACACGATCGCTCATGCGGTGCTTGCCGAACTCGCTCCGGTGTACGCCTTGACGTCGGGGAGTGATGTGGGGGTGTTTCGGCGCGGGAACGTGAACGTCGCGTCCGGGATACTCGCTGCCTACCACAGGATTTCGGTAGAGGAGGCGATGGTGCGTCTGCGTGCGCGGGCTTTCTCGCGGCAACACCGCATCACGGCGGTCGCTCAGGGCGTCATCGCCGGGGATCGTTTCGACACCGACGAGTGACAGCGGGGGCATCACGTCATTGCTGTCCTGGGGCGGTAGGGTCACGGTATCGGTGAAACCAGCGCCGCCACCCTTTTTGAGTCTCGCAGGATGGTGCCTGCGAGATAGGACCATCCATCATGACTCGCGACGAACTCTGTACTGCGCTCGATGCGCCTGCGCCGCATGTTGACGTCATCACCGCGCAGCAATACGACTCCGACGACATAGCGGTCGCGGTGGAGCGTTTCGGTGCGCTCCTACGAACCCCGATGCCCTTACCTTCGCTGCTGCAATCAGTGTGTGCGCAAGTGGTGGCGACGATCCCCACGGCGGACATGGCCGGCGTCACCGTCCTCTCCCCACGAGACAAAGAACCGGAGACGGTCGCGTGCACCGACGAGCGCGCCCTCGACGTCGACGTCGATCAGTACCGCGCGAACGAAGGGCCGTGTCTGGAAGCGGCACGCACCCGGCAGGTGGTGCGGGTACGCATCGACGACGCCGCACTACGGTGGCCCGAGTTCGCGAAGAACGTCGCCGGAATGGGAGTGGCAAGCTACCTCTCGGCGCCGCTCACGATCGATGACGACCATGTGGGGGCGTTGAATCTCTACAGTTACGACGATCACGGGTTCAGCGAGATCGACGAGGTGCTGTTGCAGGTGTTCGTCGCCGCGGTCGAGGGCGCGGTATGGAATGCACGGCGGGCGGAGCAGTGGCGAGTCGAGGTCGAGGGTCTGCAGGAGGCGATGAAGACGCGGGCGGCGATCGAGCAGGCCAAGGGAATGCTGATGGTGTTGCATGGGATCAGTGCGGAGCGTGCGTTCGAGGTGCTGGTCGAACAGTCCCAGTCGCGCAATATTCGGGTCGCGGCGATTGCGGCCGAGGTCGTGGAAACACTGACCAAGCAGTAGCCGCAGACGGGGATATCGGAGAAGAACATAAGGAGAATGCGTGGTGGACTGGTTTGTATCAATATGGGATGAGGATTCGGAGGCTCACCTGTACCGCGGCGGTGAAGGGTTTGATCGTGCGTCGGTGATCGAGCAGGCGGTTGCCGCGGGGCGGTTGATCGTGCGCCGCGAGGACGGTTCGATCGTCGGAGTGGTAGGAAAAGTGGTCATCGACGGCACCCCGGTTGACGCGATCGCGTTCGGCGACTTCAGTGTGAGTGATGACGAGCTCCGCGGTCTCCTGGCCACCAAGCTTGACCGCGTGCAGGGATCTTCGGAGCTCGGCCGGAGTGCTGGCTCGTCGAGTGGGGTCGAATTCCGGAAGGGCTGACTGGGATCGGGAGTTTGGCTGCCAATTGTTTTTCTGTTCAACGTCTTCCGTGCGCTGCCGTGTGAAGTATCTAGGTGTCCGTGCCGGTAGGAAGTTTTGTGGGGTCCGCCGGGCCGGAGCGCGGGGTGCACTGTCCGGCGGACCGATCCGAAGCTTCGCCGCCGGGGGTGTTCAGACATCGGCGTGGCTGTGCGATCGCGAATTTAGGGTCGGAGATTCGAAAATGTTGGGCGGAGCCGGGTTTCAGGTGAGTTTTCCGAGTTCGAAAGAATCGGTAGAGCAGGATGGTGCGTTCTCGTTCGGGGAGGGCGAGGAGTGCGGGTCGGAGGGTTTCGTGGTTGTCGATGCCGTCGAGGGCGGTGTCGTAGTCTCCGCGGGTGTCTGCGAGGGAGACGCCGTCTTTGAAGGTCTCCACGTCGAGGGATGTCGACTGGTACGAGTCGCCGGCGGCGACGATCTGCCCGATCTCGGACGGTTCTACGCCGATCTCGTCGGCGAGTTCGGGTGTGGTGGGTTCGCGGCCGAGGTGTTGTGTGAGCGAGGATTGCGCTTTCTTGAGGGCGAGGTAGTTTTCCTGCAGTGAGCGTGGGACGCGGACACCCCACCCTTTGTCGCGGAAGTGTTTGCGCACTTCTCCCATCATTGTGGGAAGGGCGAAGGACAGGAAGTCTTTCCCTTTGTCGAGGTCGAAGCGGTTGACTGCGCTGACCAGGCCGAGGCGGGCGACCTGGACGAGGTCGTCGTGAGATTGTCCGCGGGTGTTGATCGGGTGCTACGAGGCGGTCGTGGACGGCGGCGATGATGTGGTGTTCGGTTTGTTGATCGGGTTGGTGGGCCCATCGGCGCCGGTGTGTGCTGATGAGTTGTGGGAGTGTGTGAGCGGGTTTCTTCGCGACTTGAGGCGGGTGGAGTTGTTCGGCGAGCCGATTCGGTGGAGGAGCCCTGCGCGGGGGCGCTGTTCGCGGTACACGCCGCCGCCTGGACGTCCGGTAATCCGGCAATGATGCGCGGGGCGAACTTAGTTCAGAGACGGTGGCCTCATGCGCCTGACAGAGACCGCCTCTGAACCGGGGCGATTCGTGTCCGCGCTGCGCTTCATATTTGCCGGCCGTTTCAGTTCCTGCGCTTGTTTGATGCCGTAGTCGGCGGTGGGGCGGTGGGGAATGGAAACTCGGAGGTGGTGAACTCGATGGTGTCTACGAAGACGTTCACCATTCCGGCAGAAGGGAAGGAGGATCGGTCAACGAGGTTGTCGCACGGGCGGGCACTCACTTGTCACTGCCCTCGTGGTGATGAACCAACCTCCAGACGCGGCCGATTTCGTCGCTGGATCTCCTGCAAACTCGATCGTCGGCCGTGGCGTACACGCGTCGAGGACACTCCCCGACGCTGCCCGGTGCGCCCGGGCCCACGCCAGCTGCTCCCGGAGTCCGGTGACTGTTCAGCAGGTGCTCGTTCAGTGGGCCGGCGGCCACAACAGGGTCAAGATGTCGCCGTCGATCGGTTCGCCCGCGGCGGCGGCGAACCGGCGCATGGTGTAGGCCAAGGCATTACGGTCATCGGACGTCATCCGCGCCAGGACCGCCGATATCGCCTCCCGGCGGTGGGCGCTGACCCGGTCCACCAGTTCTTGTCCGGCAGGAGTGAGGGTCAACGTCAGGTGCCGGCGATCGTCGAGCGCGTCGCGCCGATCCAACAGGCCGGCTTTGATCAGCCGGTCCACCGCCCGGGAGGCGTTCGAGGGATGCACCGCGAGTGCCGCAGCAACAGCAGCCAAGTTCACGGGCCCGCGGGTGTCGACCAAGACCAGGATCCGCAGGTGCGGCACCGTGACGAGTTCTTCCGCCTCGGCGACGGAGGCTGCGGCGATGCCGACCAGGGTCCGCGAGGCCCAGAGCACCGCGTCCACCTGCTCGGTGAAATGGTTCTCCGCATCGACCCCGTGCTCTCTTACTGCGCTCATACCCACATCCTGCACTCAGCCATTGCGCAGTCGCAACCATTGCGCGTTTGATGGGAGGAACATTACTACCGATGCCCGGTCAGGGGCGGGGTACTACGTAACCTCACCGGGCTACTGATCCGCTCCGTGCGGGAAGGAGTTGTCGATGACCGTTTCACGGGACCGAATCGCTGAACCGTGGGGTGCGCGCACCCCGTACGGGCGGGGGCAGGGGTGGCCGCAACGGGTGGATCAGCACCTCGCTGAGGGCGTCGAGTCGGGGTCGGTGGATCGGTGGGTGCAGTCCGCGTCGATTCTGCATTCCAATGGTGACGCGCTCGATATCGCGGTGAAGGACGGTGCGATCGTCGGTGTCCGAGGGCGCGGGGTCGACCGGGTCAACCGGGGGAGGTTGGGGCCGAAGGATCTGTTCGGGTGGCAGGCCAACGGATCGAAGGACCGGCTCACCCGGCCGTTGATCCGCCGCGGCGGCGCCCTGGTGGAGACGGACTGGGATACCGCGATGAACGCCGTAGTGGCCCGCAGTCGGCAACTGTTGGACGATCAGGGGCCGAGCGCGATCGGGTTCTACACCTCGGGGCAGTTGTTTCTCGAGGAGTATTACGCCCTCGGGGTGATCGCCCACGGGGCGATCGGCACCAATCACGTGGACGGAAACACCCGCCTGTGCACCGCGACCGCCGCCGAGGCACTCAAGGAATCGTTCGGCTGCGACGGGCAACCCGCCTCCTACACCGACATCGACCACGCCGACGTGATTGCTCTGTTCGGGCACAACGTGGCCGAAACGCAGACGGTGTTGTGGTCCCGGATCCTGGATCGGCTCGCCGGGCCGAATCCGCCGGCAATTCTGTGTGTCGATCCGCGGCCGACACCGGTCGCCCAGCACGCCACCGTCCACCTGGCGCCGCTGCCGGGTACCAACGTCGCGCTGATGAACGGACTGCTCCATGAGATCGTCGAGCACGACTGGATCGACAGGCAGTGGATCGAGCAGCATACTGTCGGTTTCGAGGACCTGCGCACCCAACTCGCTCCTTACACGCCGGAGAAGGTGGCGTCGATCTGCGACGTACCGGTGGCGGATCTGCGCGAAGCCGCCCGGCTGATCGGCATGACCGATCGTCTGCTGTCGACGGTACTGCAAGGCTTCTACCAGTCCCATCAAGCCACTGCCGCTGCTGTGCAGGTCAACAACGTGCACCTGATCCGCGGCATGCTCGGCAAACCCGGCTGCGGGGTACTGCAGATGAACGGACAACCCACCGCGCAGAACACCCGCGAATGCGGCGCCGACGGTGACCTTGCCGGATTCCGCAACTGGGCCAACGACTCTCACGTCGCCGAACTCGCGCAGTTGTGGAACATCGACCCCTCCCAGATTCCGCACTACGGCCCGCCCACGCATGCGATGCAGATGTTCCGGTACGCCGAACAGGGCTCGTTGAAGATGTTGTGGGTGAGCGCGACGAATCCCGCGGTATCACTGCCCGAACTCGCGCGGATCCGGTCGATCCTGTCTCAGGACAGGCTCTTCCTCGTTGTGCAGGACATTTTTCTGACCGAGACCGCACAGCTGGCAGATGTGGTGCTTCCCGCAGCGGCGTGGGGAGAGAAGACCGGGACCTTCACCAACGTCGACCGCACCGTGCACCTGTCCGACAAAGCGGTGGAACCGCCCGGGCAGGCGCGCCCGGATCTGGACATCTTCCTCGACTACGCCCGCCGAATGGACTTCCGCGACAAGGACGGTGGCCCACTGCCGGCGTGGCACGACGCGGAAACCGCGTTCGCGGCGTGGAAGGACTGCTCCGCAGGCAGACCCTGCGACTACACCGGCATCACCTACGAGCGGCTGCGCGGCGGATCCGGAATCCAATGGCCCTGCAACACCGAACATCCCGGCGGCACCGAACGCCTCTATACCGGCGGCGAATTCTTCTCCGCACCCGAGTACTGCGAATCGTACGGCAAGGATCTGGTCACCGGCACTCCGCTCGAACCCACCGAATACCGAGCCCTCAATCCGGACGCCAAAGCGATCATCAAAGCCGCGGAGTATCTTCCGGCGCACGAAAAACCCGATGAGCGTTACCCGTTCGCGTTGATCACCGGCCGCACCCTGTACCACTTTCATACCCGCACCAAGACCGGTCGTGCCCGCCAACTCGACGACGCAGCCCCTGCTGTGTGGGTCGAGATCTCGCGAGCGGACGCACGCAACCTCGGCATCGAGGAGGGGGACCTGCTCGAGGTCTCCTCTCCCCGCGGGCTCCTGCACGCCCAGGCCCGGGTGAGCGGCATCCGGTCCGGAGTGTTGTTCGTTCCGTTCCACTACGGCTACTGGGACACTGGTGGCGGCGAGCACGACCGCGCGGCGAACGAACTGACGATCACCGACTGGGATCCGGTGTCCAAGCAGCCGATCTTCAAGACCGCCGCCGCGGCGGTGACCCGGATTCGCGCCGGCGACGGTCCGGCGCCCGCCCCGACCACCACCGCCTCCGCCCCTGCCACACCGGCAGCGGCGTCGATCCCGTCGACCGTCGGCGGAGCGGCGGCGATGGTGACCGAACACCTGCCCTCGACCCCGAAGGTGACCGAATGAAGATCAATCTGGCATTGCGGGAGCTGCACCGCTCCGAACACACACTCGCCCTGGCCCTCGCTGCTGTGTCAGCTCGGCACGCGACCGACCACGAGATCCATCACGTCGCCTACGATCTCGCCGAATGGTCACGCACCCATCTGCGTGAGCTCGCAGCCGCCGCAACCCGCTACGATCTCGATCTGGACGCTGCACCGCGCACCGTGCCGTTGACGTCCCCGATCCAAGCGAAACTGAGCGAACTGCTCGGCCACCGGCCAGAACCCGCCCTGGTGTTGTTGATGGATTTGCGCCGTTTGCACCGCGTCACCGCGGGCGTGTCCGTCGATTGGGAACTTCTCGCCCAAGGCGCGCAGGCGGTCAAGGATCAGGACTTGCTCGCGCTCACCGCGCGCTGCCATCCGCAGACGCTACGGCAGCTGCGATGGTCCAATGCGATGCTCAAAGTGCTTGCGCCTCAAGTCTTGGCCAGCTAACAGCGGCGGGGACGGGCACGTGCCCTGCACGCCCGCGTCCCGATCGATTGTCGGAGTCCGCCTGTGAGGAAAGGAGTAGTGAGATGAGTGGCCCACGCATCGTGCATGTGGCGCTGGCCGACGACTGGGAGGGCTGTCGGCGCTTCGGGGAATACGACGTCGCCACGGTAGCAACCTCGTTCGACGACATCGGATACATTCACGCCAGCACCAGCATGCATCTACCAGCCGTACTCGAGCAGCCCTACGGCCAGGTGAAGTTGCCGCTGCTGTTGATCGTGCTCGACGAACAGAGTCTCGCCGCTGCCGGAATCGATATCAGCTGGCGCACCGACGGGAGCGCGCAGCTCACTCCGCGGATACTCTCGCCCTTCCCGATGGAGGCTCCGATCGTCGTCGAGGCCATCGAACTCGACTACGAAGACGGCGGATGGGTGACGCCGGACCTGGCAGGTTTCGCCGTGCGCGAGGATGCGCCCGCGCCGCTGTGACCGCTCGCCCATCATCTACTCGTCCGAGGTCTGCCGTTGTCGCTGTTCGATCGACAGCCCGGCATCGACGGGCGCGATCTGGCGGATCCGAGCCAGCGACGCGCGGTGACCCCGCCACGGAACGTGCGCGCGGAGGTTCGCTGGAACGGGTCGCCGTCAGTGCTCGGGGATCGGGCGAAACGAATCCGGTGACGCCGCATACCAATCCGCCGCCCACGACGGCGGCGGGTCGGACAACAGCTCACCCGTGCGCAGCCGTGGATAGATTTCGGCGTAGGACCGGATGTCGGTGGGTGATACTTTCTTGCGCAGCATCTCGGTGGTCAGTTCGGCCGGGTGACGGGCGCCCATCGATGCCATGATCTCCACTGCCTGGCGCACGGTGCTCTCGTGGTATCGCTGGACGCGACGAGATTTGTCGGGCACGTCCAAGGCGCGTGTTCGTTTCGGATCCTGGGTGGCGACACCGACCGGGCAGGTGTTGGTGTTACAGCGCTGCGCTTGAATGCACCCGAT
The DNA here is from genome assembly GCF_019266045.1 of Rhodococcus sp. MH15. Classification (NCBI taxonomy): domain Bacteria; kingdom Bacillati; phylum Actinomycetota; class Actinomycetes; order Mycobacteriales; family Nocardiaceae; genus Rhodococcus; species Rhodococcus sp. MH15. The sequence continues at coordinate 22,756 of NZ_LPNP01000078.1, read as the reverse complement.
GGCCATCATCATGGCGCGGGCAGAATTGGTGTAATCCGCACCTTGAATGAGCCGCTTGACGATGTCGGTACCGGTGGCGATCTTCCCACTTGCGCCGATGGCGATCCTGCCGCGCAGCCTGGTGCCGACCAGCGCGTTGTGCACGGTCATCAACCCTTCCGTGAGAGGGAGCCCGACGTTGTCCTCGTATTCGAGTGGTGCAGCGGCAGTTCCGCCCTCCGCGCCGTCGACGATGACGAAGTCCGGGATAGTTCCTTCCGCCTGCATAGCTTTACAGATTGCGAGGAACTCGATCCGGGACCCCACACACAATTTGAAACCCACCGGTTTACCGCCGCTGAGTTCACGTAGCTGCGCGAGGAAGCGCACGAGTTCGCGGGGAGTGTGGAAGACGGAATGGGCGGAGGGACTGACACATTTCTGCCGCGGCGGGACACCGCGGTAACGGGCGATTTATTCGCTGACTGTCGCCGCCGGCAACACTCCGCCGACACCGGGTTTCGCTCCCTGGCTGAGCTTGAGTGAGATCGCCCTCACATTCTCGTGGGCGGATTTGTCGGCGAACTGCGCCGCGTCGAACTCGCCGCGCCGGGTGCGGGCACCGAAGTACCCCGAACCCAGCTCCCACACGAGATCACCGCCCCCGTCGAGATGATAAGGGGTGATGCCTCCTTCGCCGGTGTCGTGCGCGAAGTGCCCGGCGGCAGCGCCTGTGTTGAGCGCACGCAGAGCGTTGGCAGAGAGCGCGCCGAAGCTCATCGAAGAAACGTTGAGCAACGACATCGAGTACGGCTTGCTGCAATCCGGTCCGCCGAGCATTACCCGCGGCGGCTCCTCCGGTTCCGGAACAGGCGATGCCGAGTGCACGAGATATTCGTAGCCCACCTCGCCGATATCACGTTCGGTACCGAACGAGAGCTCCCCGTGTATGCCTTTGGCGCGCTCGTAGATGACCGTGCGCACGTCTCGGTCGAACGGACGACCGTCGAAGTTCCGCTCGATGAAGTACTGCTGCAACTCCGGTCGCACGCTTTCGAGAAGGTAGCGCAGATGCCCGACTACCGGATAGATCCGTAGCAGTGAATGCCGGCGCTGGGCGACATCGAAAATCCCCACACCAAGCAGGACAACGCAGACGGTAACCAACAGCCACCATCCCGCGCCCACGAGCGTTGCCACGATGCCGAGCACGAGTAGTGCAAGTCCAAGAGAACCGACCATGAAAATTCGCAGCACCGAACACCTCTCATCGAGCAGGGATCGTCGCACAGGCACCCCAGACCAACGTAGCTCGACGATAATCGCCCGGCCACCTGCGTCCCCGGACGGGTGACCGATGATGCAACAACCCTCGCGGCCGATTGCGCCGCTCCGTGACACGGTCGCAGGCAGTCGACGTAACGCAGCACGACGCTTAGCGGATGTGCGGGGGAAGGGTTCGGTCAGGGCAGCGTGACCGAATTGGGGCATGCGTCGCTCAGTCGTTCCAGAGCGCGAGTGCTAGGTCCACTCGATCGCCGCGCATGGGCGTTCCTTCACCGCGTAGTAGGGCGAGAGCATTATTGCCGTGGCAGGCGGCCGGGGTGCCGTTGGCGTAGACGACGCGGTGCCAGTGCGTTTCGTCTGCCCAACGGGTCATGACCTGCCCGACTTGGCGAGGGTGTCCGTTGACGAGGGTGGCGATCAGTCCGTATGTCATTACTCGGCCTGCAGGGATACCGTCGATGATGTCGAGGACGCGGCGAGCGAATGGAGAGGGTCCTTCTTCGTTTACTTCGGTCGACAATTCAGACATTGAAATACTTTGCTTCCGGGTGGTGCAGGACAAAAGCGTCCGTGGACTGCTCGGGATGCAGCTGCAGTTCTTCGGACAATTCGACGCCGATTCGCTCGGGTTCGAGCAACGCCACCAACTTGGCACGATCCTCGAGGTCCGGGCACGCGCCGTATCCGAACGAGTAACGAGCGCCGCGGTACTCGAGATCGAAGTAGCCGGCAACCTCGGTCGGGTCCTGCTCCGCGACGGTATGCCCCTCGGGGAGCACAAGCTCTTCACGAACGCGTCGATGCCAGTACTCGGCCAGAGATTCCGTGAGTTGGACGCCGATTCCGTGAACTTCGAGGTAATCACGGTACGAGTTCGACGCGAACAATTCGTTGGCGAAGTCCGCGATCGGCTGACCCATCGTCACCAACTGGAACGGAAGAACGTCCACCTGGCCGGTCGCTTCTGCTTCCTTACGCGAGCGCACGAAGTCAGCGATGCACAGGAAACGGTCGCGATGCTGACGCGGGTAGGTGAACCGGAACCGTTCAGGTGCATCCGGTTTCGGTTCGGTGAGCACGATGACGTCGTCGCCCTCCGAGATCGCCGGGAAGTAGCCGTACACAACCGCGGCGTGCGCGAGGATGCCCTCGGACGTCAGCCGATCGAGCCAGTATCGGAGCCGCGGACGGCCTTCCGACTCGACCAGTTCCTCGTACGTCGGACCGTCGCCCTTGCGCTGACCGCGAAGGCCCCACTGGCCGAGGAAGAGAGCGCGCTCGTCGAGCAGCCCCGAGTACTCGGACAGAGAGATTCCCTTGACGATGCGCGAGCCCCAGAACGGCGGTGTCGGCACCGCAATGTCGGTAGCGACATCGGAACGCTCCGGCAGGACGACGGGAACCGCTGCAGCTTTACGCTTTTCGGCGATGCGCTTGGAACGCTCGTGACGAGCCTTACGCTCGGCAGCCTTCTCGCGAGCAGCGATGGCCTCTGGGCTGTCCGGCGCCGGGCCGCCGCCGCGCTTGGTCGTCATGATCTGGTCCATCAAGTTCAGACCCTCGAAAGCGTCGCGGGCATAGCTGACGTCGCCCTCGTACACCTCCTGCAGATCGTTCTCGACGTACGAACGCGTCAGCGCGGCACCACCCAGCAAAACCGGGAACTGTTCCGAGACACCGCGAGAGTTCAGTTCCTTGAGGTTGTCCTTCATGACCACTGTCGACTTCACGAGCAGTCCGGACATGCCGATGACATCGGCCTTGTGCTCGATCGCAGCATCGAGAATGGTCGCGATGGGCTGCTTGATGCCGAGGTTCACGACGTCGTAACCGTTGTTACTCAAGATGATGTCGACAAGGTTCTTGCCGATATCGTGGACGTCGCCCTTGACCGTCGCAATGACGAGGCGGCCCTTGCCGTCGTCGTCCGTCGCTTCCATGTGCGGCTCGAGGAACGCAACTGCTGCCTTCATGACCTCGGCGGACTGCAGAACGAACGGCAACTGCATCTGTCCGGAACCGAACAGTTCACCGACGGTCTTCATGCCCGAAAGCAGTGTCTCGTTGATGATTTCGATCGGGGACTTGACCGTCATTGCTTCGGTGAGATCGTCGTCGAGGCCGTTGCGCTCGCCGTCGACGATGCGACGCTCGAGCCGGTCGAACAACGGAAGTCCGGCGAGTTCCTGCGCACGGGACTCGCGCGCCGACGCAGCCGAGACACCCTCGAACAGAGCCATCAGCTTCTGCAGCGGGTCGTAGCCCTCGCTACGACGGTCGTAGACCAGGTCGAGTGCGGTTTCACGCTGCTCGTCCGGAATTCGCGCCATCGGCAAAATCTTGGACGCGTGAACGATCGCCGTGTCCAGACCGGCCTCGGTGCACTCGTGCAGGAACACCGAGTTGAGGACCTGCCGTGCGGCCGGGTTCAAACCGAACGAAATGTTCGAGATACCCAGGGTGAAGTGCAGTTCCGGGTACGCAGCCTTGAGCTGACGGATGGCTTCGATGGTCTCGATGCCGTCGCGTCGCACCTCTTCCTGACCGGTGGAGATGGGGAAGGTCAAGGCGTCGACGATGATGTCGGACTCGGCGAGTCCCCAGTTTCCCTTGATGTCCTCGATCAGACGCTTGGCGATGGCGACCTTGGTCTCGGCGGTGCGAGCCTGGCCCTCTTCGTCGATGGTCAGGGCGACGACTGCCGCGCCGTGCTCCTTGACCAACGTCATGATCTTGTGAAAACGCGATTCGGGGCCGGCGCCGTCCTCGTAGTTGACGGAGTTGACAGCGCAGCGGCCACCGAGGTGTTCGAGACCGGCCTGCAACACGGCAGGCTCGGTGGAGTCGAGCATGATCGGCAGCGTCGAGGACGTCGCCAGACGGCTGGCCAGTTCCGACATGTCGGCGGCACCGTCGCGGCCCACGTAGTCGACGTTGAGGTCGAGCATGTGTGCGCCGTCGCGGGTCTGGTCCTTGGCGATGTCCAGGCACTTCTGGTAGTCCGCGGAGAGCATTGCCTCGCGGAAAGCCTTGGAGCCGTTGGAGTTCGTGCGTTCACCGATCATCAGGATGCTGGCGTCCTGCTCGAACGGCACCGCCGAGTACAGCGAAGAGGTACTCGGCTCGTGGATCGGGGTGCGCTGGGCCTTCTCGACCTGACGGACCGCGTCGGCGACCGCGCTGATGTGCTCGGGTGTCGTACCGCAGCAGCCGCCTACGAGGCCGAGTCCGAACTCGGAAACGAAACCACTGAGGGCTTCGGCCAATTCGTCGGCGGTCAGCGGGTACTCGGCGCCCTTGGGGCCGAGCTGCGGCAGGCCGGCATTGGGCATGACCGACACCGGCAGCGTCGAGTACTTGGACAGGTGCCGGAGATGTTCGCTCATCTCGGCCGGCCCGGTGGCACAGTTCAGGCCGATCATGTCGATACCGAGTGGCTCGAGTGCCGTCAGCGCCGCACCGATCTCACTGCCCAGGAGCATCGTTCCAGTTGTCTCTACCGTCACGTGCGTGATGATCGGCAAACGCAGTCCGAGTTGCTCCATCGCGCGCTGACTGCCGAGAATGGCCGCCTTCACCTGAAGCAGGTCCTGGCAGGTTTCGACGAGGATGGCGTCGGCGCCACCGTCGATCATGCCGAGCGCGGCTTCGGTGTACGCGTCACGAAGGACTGCGTACGGTGCGTGTCCG
>NZ_LPNP01000078.1:0-17734 GCF_019266045.1 Rhodococcus sp. MH15 | reverse complement strand
AGGATCTCATTGCACCCCTCGAGGCCGAGGAAGTCGTCCAGGGTGAGGTCCGCGGCCTGCAACATGGTGCCCATCGCTCCGTCGCCGATGACAACGCGCTGTTTCAGCGCATCAAGCAGGGCAGAGTTCAACGGGCCGGACGTGCCGCCGGTCATGGACTCCGAGGACACAGGGGCGATCGGAGCGTTGGTCTCGGATCGGTTCAATGCACTTACCTCACAGGTCGGTTGTCATCGACACGAGACAGCGCCGCAGACCCGCACCCAGAGAAAGAGCAGGGCACAGTTCGGCAACTCGATCGTGATCGACAACGAAACAGAAGGATAACGGTCGAATCAGTGGCCGCAGAAGGCCGTCGATACTTTCAGATTGTTTTGGCGACGGTCAGCAGTACGCTCGAGGACTCCAACGCTTCGAGAGAATGCCGAGCATTCGGGACGATCAACAGATCGCCGGATGAGCCCTCCCACGCGTTTTCGGCTGCGCACAGGCGTACCCGACCGGTGAGCACGTAGACGGTCGCTTCCCCGGGGTTCTCGTGCTCGTCGAGCCTTTGCCCCGCAGCCAGCGCGATGACAGTTTGACGCAGGACGTGCTCATGGCCGCCGTACACGGTACGAGCGCTGCGGCCGCTCTTCGAGTTTTCCGCCTTGTCGGCGAGTTGGCGCGCTAGCGCTGTCAAAGACATCTTTTCCACGATGGTCGCTTTCTGTCATTTGTCCGGTGCCGTCGAGGGTTCACGTCGTTTTCGGCTCGTCGGCTACGAGGTTGCGAGCAGGTTTCTCTGGTGGTTGGTGTGTGTGCGGCATCTACACAGTCGTGATCGAAGTCCGCCCGGGATCATGTAGTTGTATCGGCATCGTGCACGAGGTTCCATCAGGCCTGTGTCGGGGGTTGCGGATGATCTCGTGTGGTGAGGAACTTCGCGGGGTCACTACCGGCACGAGCGCCGCTGCTGAGCCATCGGGCGAATCCTCGAGGATCGCGACGTTCGAGTTCGTCGAGGTAACGCTCGCGGGTACGCGCGAGGTGCAGCGCGTCCGGAGTCGGTGTCGATGGATCATGGTGCAGCGCCGCATAACTCACGCGCCAACATCGGCACAGAGCTTCGTTCGACAGGTCGCTGCAGTCCGGTAGCGGAAGAAGCGGCACCTCGACGGCGCTGGTGTGGATCAGAGGGCTTGTCGGCGAGCACGGGGGTGACTGGGTGAACTTGACCCTGCCGTGACAATAGCGGGACACCGGGGGAGAGGTGAGGGTCATCAGCAGTATCAGCGGTAAGGCAGCAGCGCCGGAGAGCGCGATCAATCCGATGACACCGGCCACGACTGCCGCCCACGTAGCGCCGTCTCGTAGCACAATCGCCAGGAGGGTTCGCGGTGGTGGGGTAGCGCGAAGTGTGATCGGTCGCAACCAGGGTGAACCCGCTCCGATCAATACTGCGGCAATCATCGCCGATATCAGTACGTCGGCAGAGACGGTGAGGAATGCGACGATCCCCCCTGACGCGGTAAGGACCGCTGCGGCGACCCACCAGATGATGCGATAGATGCTCATGGGATGTAATCCCTTGCCGTGAGGAAGTGTCCAACTGTTCCTGTCTCGGTGCGGTCCGCGAAACGGCGAATAGGTGCGAGTACACCGGCGGTCCCACAACGAGCGGGGGAGGGGAATGCGACTGCGCGACAGCAACATCGATGTACACGATCCTGTGTGTCATTGCTGCTCCAGTTGTGCCAGGCACGTATGTGGGGTGTCCCAGGGGGTGAGCGTGCTCTCGATCTGGCGTGCGCCGAGTCGTGTCAGGACCCCGCGTATCAAGCCCAGGTGCAAGGAGCAGACAACGCCGGGGTTTTGTCGGGCGACGCTTTCGAACGGGCAGGCGTGCAATCGGATCCGCGTCGGTGATGTCGAGGTTTCGAGTTCCGGATCGAACCCCATCTCCGCGAACAAGGTGGTGACGACGAGCGCTGCTTCTTCTGTCGGCCGGCCGGTTCCGGAGGTTGCGCCGAGTTCGTCGCTCGCCCACTGTCTGCCCGCAGCCTCGGCGAGGTTCTCCGGGGTGCCGTCGCTCTGGCGTGCGAAGTGGGCCGCCAGAACGTGAGCCAACTTTTCGTATCCGGAGGTGGCGCCGACTCCTGACCCGAGTGCATTCTGTGCCCGGTAGAGCTGGCGTGGACGCCCACGGGTGACGTTGTGTTCGGTCTCCTTCGCGATCAGACCGACCTCGATCAGTGCGTTCAAGTGGAACCGAACTGTGGTCACATGCAGATCGCACAAATCGGCCAGTTCGGCGGCGGTCATCGATTCCGCGCCGGCTCGCAGGGCGTCCAGCAGTTGGACTCGGCGCCGTGACGCCAGTACTGCATGAGTACCGGCGCGTGCCGACCCTGTTCCTTTTCGTATCGCCATACTGTAAGACTTTAGAGGAAAGATGTCCTCGAAAATAGGCAGTGTCCTGGAGGCCGCTCATGACGTACGTGATCGCTGCACCATGTATCGACGTGATGGACCGAGGATGTGTCGAGGAATGTCCGGTGGACTGCATCTACGAAGGGGCACGGTCGCTCTACATCCACCCGGACGAATGCATCGACTGCGGAGCGTGCGAACCGGTCTGCCCGGTCGAGGCCATCTCGTACGAATCCGACGTGCCCGCCCGCTGGGAAGATTTCATCGACGACAACGCTCACTTCTTTCATCGTCTACTACCCGGAGCGGCCGAGGTGGTGGGATCTCCGGGTGGGGCCGCGAAGCGTGGTCGCGTCGGCGTCGATACGGAGTTGGTAGGCGGGTATCCGCACCCGGGCGATCCGGATGGCGGACCGCCGTTCGGCGAGCAGTGAGGGTGGCCCATGACTCCCGTTGTGACAGAACTCCTTCCTTCGCGGCCCTACCCGAAACACCGGGGGTTCAAGGGCACGTTCCTCTATTCCGCTGCCACCACGACCGATCCAAAAAAGCTGGGCGTGATGTATCTGGTCACCTCGTTCGCCTTCTTCATGTTGGGCGGATTGATGGCCCTGCTGATCCGGACCGAACTTGCCGTCCCCGGTCTTCAGTTTCTCTCGAACGAGCAGTACAACCAGCTCTTCACCATGCACGGCACGATCATGTTGCTGCTGTATGCGACTCCGATCGTCTTCGGCTTCGCGAACTACATACTTCCCCTGCAAATCGGTGCACCGGATGTCGCGTTCCCGCGACTGAACGCGCTCAGCTACTGGCTGTACCTGTTCGGTGCGCTCATCACCGTATCCGGATTCCTCACCCCGGGCGGAGCCGCGGACTTCGGATGGACGGGATATACCCCGCTGACCAGTGCACTGCATTCACCAGGTGTCGGCGGAGATCTGTGGATCATGGGACTCGCACTGGCCGGCGTCGGGACCATCTTGGGCGGGGTCAACATGATCACCACCGTGATCTGTTTGCGAGCACCCGGGATGACGATGTTCCGGATGCCCATCTTCACGTGGAATGTCTTCATCACCATGATCCTGGTGTTGTTGGCTTTTCCTATTCTCACAGCAGCGCTGATGGGTCTGCTCGTGGACCGACACTTGGGCGGGCATCTCTTCGATCCCGCCACCGGTGGTGCGATCCTGTGGCAACATCTGTTCTGGTTCTTCGGACATCCCGAGGTGTACATCGTGGCCATACCGTTCTTCGGGATCGTCTCGGAGATCTTTCCCGTCTTCTCCCGCAAGCCGATCTTCGGCTATGCCGGACTCGTCTACGCGACGATCGCCATCTCTGCGCTGTCGGCGGCAGTGTGGGCACATCACATGTTTGCCACGGGAGCCGTTCTGCTGCCGTTCTTTTCGATGATGAGTTTTCTCATTGCCATACCCACCGGGGTCAAATTCTTCAACTGGATCGGAACGATGTGGAAAGGACAACTGACCTTCGAGTCGCCGATGATGTTCTCGCTCGGATTTCTGATCACTTTCCTCTTTGGCGGTCTGTCGGGGGTGATACTGGCGAGCCCGCCCCTCGACTTCCACGTCACCGATTCGTATTTCCTCGTCGCGCACTTCCACTACGTTCTCTTCGGGACCATCGTCTTCGCCACATACGCCGGGATCTATTTCTGGTTCCCGAAGATCACCGGACGATTCATGAACGAACGACTCGGTAGGTGGCATTTCTGGACGACTTTCGTCGGTTTTCATACAACCTTTCTGGTTCAACATTGGCTCGGCGCCGAAGGCATGCCGCGGCGGTATGCCGACTACTTACCCTCGGACGGATTCACCACGCTGAACTCGATCTCGACGATCGGTTCGTTTGTTCTCGGAGCGTCACTGCTGCCGTTCGTGTGGAACGTGTTCACCTCGTACCGCTACGGAGAGGTCGTGACGGTCGACGATCCGTGGGGTTACGGAAATTCGCTCGAATGGGCAACAAGTTGTCCGCCGCCGCGGCACAACTTCACCGAACTGCCTCGGATCCGCTCCGAGCGTCCCGCGTTCGAACTGCATTACCCGCACATGGTCGAACGAATGAGGACCGAAGAACATGCAGCTAGAAGGAAGATTTCCACAGCCGTAGTGGAAGGACCGAACTCGATCCCGTCCAGTGAGGTCGATGGCCTATGACCGAAGCGGCACGCTACGCGCAATTAATCTTGCCGGTCTTTTGGCTCGGGATGGTCGCTGCGATTTCCTTCCTGGAAGCACCGATCAAGTTTCGCGCTCCCGGAGTGAGCCTGGCCATCGGGCTCGGGATCGGCCGCAAGGTTTTCACCGCGCTGAACGCGGTGGAGTTGGTTCTGGCACTGATATTGCTGGCATCGTGCGCGGTCGCGAAACCTGCCGTCCCCGCGTTGACGTTCGTTGTACTAGCCGTGTCGGTGCTCGTTGTTCAGGTTGCGGCGATCCGACCACGGCTGAGTGAACGGTCAGACCGAATCCTTGCCGGAGAAGTCTTACCTCGTTCGAGGACACACGTGGTGTACATCGCTTTCGAGTTGGTGAAGGTCGTGTTGTTGATCAGTGCGATCATCTCCCTGTTCCAGGTGTTGACCGCATGTCTTCACTGACACCCGGACCACTTCCACGAAAGGTTCCCGATGAACGAATGCATTTTTCACATAGCCCTTGCTGATGACTGGGAAGGCGCTCAACGATTCGGAGAATATGAAGGATCAACCCGCGCAAAGACTCTCGATCAGGTTGGCTTCGTCCACGCTGCCACTGCAGGGGATCTCGAGAATGTTCTCGCGACAGTGTACGGAGACCTCCGACTTCCACTGGTAGTGGTAGTTGTCGATCAGGATGCTCTCCTTGCAGCGGGGGTCTCGATCAGGTGGGACGAGCGCAACCCATCACCTCCTGGTGCAGACACACGGGTTCCCCGGATCCTCGGAGCAATACCGTTGGATCCGGACATCGTCCTCGATGTTCTCCCGATCGACGAAGTCGGCGGGGAATGGGTCGTTCCCGACATGTCCGCATATACGCTCCGAGATACGACGCGGTAGCCGACAAAACTCAGGTAAGCCGACTTTCCGACCAATAGTGATGAGCAGGGTCAGGTCCTCGAACAATTTTTGCACGCCAGTTACCTAGCCGGTGTCACCTACAGCGTTTGGATGTAACCGATGGTTGACTCCACCGATCCGTCTACAGCGCCGAGAGCGGACCCCGATGCCGTGCGGACTCCTACTGTGGCGCAAAGCTTCCGCACGCAATTGATCCCAGGCGCGGACGTCGTCGACCCTGTCACCTGGGCGGGTTCGGTGCCATATGCCACCGGCATCACACCTCGTATGCGCATCGGCCACAGCAAGCGGTTCAACCTGCTCTGGCTGCTCCCTATCGGATTCGTCGTCCTGATCGCGACAATGGCTGCGGCACAGCACTTGCGTGGGTTGTCGTCGGTGCAGGTGTTCATCGAACAGCACCCCGGAGTCGGCGAGGTCCGCCCAGGGGAAACGTCTGCCCTTCCTGCATGGTTGGGTGCGCAACACTTTCTCAATCTGTTTCTGATGGTCTTCATCATCCGGTCGGGCATACAGGTTCTCACCGACCACCCTCGGCTGTACTGGACCCGGCACAGCACTCCTGGCCGGGAGTGGTTTCATATCTAAAAGCCTGTTCCTGCCGATCCCTTGCGGACAGCGCGCGACGGACCCAACCGTGCAACATGGGGCCGATGCCTACACGTGCGATCTCAAGCTCGACTGTTGATAAGTCGCTCGACGCAAAAGTGTACGACGGTCTTCGGCGGCAGACCGATTCCAGATCGAGTCCCCACAGCCGTTACACCGTCGACAGTTGCCGTTTGGGTGCGATGTAGGTGAGCGAACCGTCGATAGCTTGGGGTTAGCGATAATCCGGATTGAACTGTTACGGTGAGTTACTTGAAAGTTGTTCGTTCTTCATGAGGTCGGGGCCGAATGGAGCTCCACCAGCAATGAAACTATGTAGCACAGTGCTTTTCCGGAACGAAAGTCCCTGTACATTATTTGTCCGTCGTTGCGTTCGACGCATCGAGCTGTCTCACCGAGATCCGATCGATGCTTGCGGGATCATTGCAGTGCCATTCCGTACGGCCGCAATCAGCGTTAAGACGGTGACGCCATGACGAGCAGATGTCGGCGCGAAGCCGCATTGCTCGCCGTGTTTCTGGCACAATTCGAACCCGTAGCCGGGGGACAGAAACCGACCGTCACTCGCCTCACCGCCCGTGAGATCGACCAATGGCGAGAGGACTACGAGCAAGCGCTGCAATGGTCAGCTGCAACGAGTTTCAGCACGAACGACGTCGCCAACCTCAAGGAAATGCGTCGACGGTACGGATTTACCTCCGTCCTCTGAGAGTGCACTACGGGACGATGTGCTCGACTCGACCTTTCGGCAACAAACCAATATTGCACGGTCGGTGCCGCTTCACAGCGTTCTCGACCATGTTTGACGTGGTGCGTTGGGCCTTCGTTTGAGATCCCCCTCACATAATAGTCATCTCAGATGCGAATTATGTAGGTTCAGATCATGCAACTGACGCAGTTCACCGATCTGGGATTGCGCGTCGTCATGCGGTTGGCCGTACTCGACGCCGATGCCTCCCCCAGTACCCGGGTAATTGCGCAGCAGCTCAACGTGTCGTACTCCCATGCCACCAAGGTGGTTACACGGCTCGGTGAGCTTGGCATCGTCACAACCAGGCGCGGTCGCGGCGGCGGGCTTTCCATCACCGAACTCGGCCGCACCGCCACCATCGGCTGGCTGGCCAGACGCCTCGAAGGCCCGGGTGAAGTCGTCGACTGCGAAGGCGACAAACCGTGCCCACTTCGCGGCGGCTGCCTCCTTCGGAGCGCTTTGCGCGAAGCACAGGAAGCGTTTTTCGTTTCACTCGACGCGGTCACGATCGAAGACGTCATCCGGCAGCCGTCCAAAACTGTCCTGCTACGCCTCACCACCCGGAGCGACGAAGCAGGCTGATCAATCGAATTTCGACCGAACGGAGCAGCTCATGCTTTCCCCACAGTCAACCGAGGTCATTCGCGCCACCCTTCCCGTGGTCGGCGCCGCCATCGGCGATATCACAACCCTGTTCTACCGCAAGATGTTCGACGCACATCCTGAACTCGAACGTGATTTGTTCAATCGCGGCAATCAGAAACAGGGCGAACAGCAGAAGGCTCTCGCCGGCGCCATCGCGGCATTCGCGACGCTTCAGCTCGAGCCGGACAGCGCCAAGGTCGATCTCATACTCTCACGCATCGCGCACAAGCATGCGTCGCTGGGAATCACGCCCGACCAGTACGCAATCGTGCACGAACACCTCTTTGCCGCGATCGTCGAAATACTAGGCGATGCAGTCACTCCCGACGTCGCAGCAGCCTGGGACGAAGTCTACTGGCTGATGGCGGAAACCCTCATCACGATGGAGCGTGGCCTCTACCAACTCGCCGGCGTCGACGCCGGTGACGTCTGGCGCACGGTCAGGATCAGCGAACGAGTTCTTCAGTCCGCCGATACCGTCTCCCTGACGCTCACTTCGCTAGACGGCAGTGCACTCCCCACCTTCGCACCCGGACAGTATCTTTCGGTCGGGGTTACGCTGCCCGACGGCGCTCGCCAGATCCGCCAATACAGCCTGTGTTCGATACCGAGCAGCGCAGACTGGCGGATCAGCGTCAAGCGAATCTCCGGCACTCCTGATGGCGAAGTGTCGAACTTCCTCTACAACAACGTATTCGAAGGTCAGGAACTCTCCGTCACCACGCCTTTCGGTGATCTCACCATGCCGGATGACAACTCACCTCTCCTACTCGCGTCGGCCGGAATCGGTTGCACACCGATGATCGGGATGCTCAATCATCTCGTGGACACCGGCGCCGAGCGTTCGGTCTCTGTCATTCATGCGGATCGATCCATCGCGGACCATGCTCACCGCGCGGAACTCAGCACACTCGTCGACAAGATTCCCGCCGCAACTTTGCATCGTTGGTACGAGGATCTCGGCACGCACGTGGCGTTCGGATCGGTTCACGAAGGACGGGCGGATTTGCAAGACATTGCAGTGGAGCCCGATACCCAAGCCTTCCTCTGCGGGCCGATGCCGTTCATGTTGGCGATGCGCGCATCGTTGCTCGAAAGGGATGTTCCGGCGCAGAATATCCACTACGAGGTCTTCGGGCCCGACAGCTGGGCCAACACCTGAGCGGAGCCGACATGACGGAAGAGCAACCGGTGGAAACTCTTTCGCGGTGGTCCGGTTCCGGAGCGATGTGGCGGGTTCTGCACAGAACCCCCACCTCGATCACGGTGTCACTACGACGCTGCGACGACGGCGAGGAAGTGGACCGGCTGACCTCGTCCGATCCAGATCTCCTCGCGTGGATCGGCGACCGCTCCGGCAGCGAGGACTGACCGGACCACTGCTTGTGGTCGACGGGCACGTTATCCGTGGAATCGTGGTGCGATCAGCTCTCGGGGTAACTGTTCTGGGCTTGGGTAAGCGACGATGACACGTATACCGTCAGGGTCGCAGCCATCGACGAAAGTCACTCCACCGACTACCTGGGTGAAGGTAGAGGCATCGTATGCGCGTAATCGAGCACCGATCCGCGCCAATTCTTCTTCGGTATCAGCGGACCACATGACGTAGCGGACGCCGATATTGCTGATGTTGGGCCGGGATGCGTCTTTTTGGACATACATGTAAATCTGAAAATCGTCCGGCGTCAGGAGAAGGGCCGCCTCGCGTTCGCGAAGGGCGACACGGCAGGTGAACACGTCGCAGTAGTAGCTCACAGACCGGTCCAAGTGGGCTACTTGCATCACCGACGAGGCAACTTTCGCGGCAGCACACATTTTTTGTCCCATAACTCCCGAGCAGGCCAGAGGTCTTCACAGTACCGTCATGCTCGACACCCTGGCTCGTACTGCAAAACCGACTTCTGAACGCGGCAAGATCGTCCGCCACTGTCGCGTACACAGCGTTTCCCCGTCCGCGTGTCGAGTACTCGATCTGCGAAGGGAGACGTCGGCATGGTCGGTCCAACGCGACTAGTGTGCCCGACCCGAGGACCTTCGCTCCGACGATCCCACGGAGTCGCGCATGAGGGCGATCGGGATGGAACAGAAGCGGTCCATCATCGACGCGGGCATCGCTGACCCGCGGTAATGTCAGCATCGTTGCACGTCGCAACCTGTCGAGTCCGCGTGAGAGAGCACTCGACAGGTTCAACCGACTTATTCAGCACAGGACCGAACGTGGTCCGAGTGTCCTCTCTTTGCGGTGATCGCCTGGTGCAGTCTTTCTTCGAGAGCTTCTCGGTCGCGTGACAGTGGGGTCCGGCCTGTGCAGGTCCTCGCTGTGGACAATTGGGGAGGGCGTCCTTCCTCAACGAGGTGAAGCTTGTGTTCATGTCAGGATGATGGTCTGGACCGTGTCAGAGGGTCCTGGAGCCTGATCCGGATTTGTGGTTCTCGCCGGTGCACAGCGAACTATCGACGTTAATATCGTTGTGCCGCAACAGGGACGGAGAAGACGGCGTCGGTCGGTGCGGCGGGGGCAGGGTGTGTTTCGAAGAACTACGCAACCTCCGGCGACGATCCAGGTTCGTCGTACGCTGTGGCGTCGTGTCATCGCGTACCACTGTCTTTGCGATGGGATAGTTGTCTTCGGTGCAGTGAACAGAGATGATGACCGCAGGCGCCCCGACCTGAGTGTGGACCACTTGGGGACCAGCTCACGGTCTGGGGCCGCAGGGGCCGACGGAAAGTCGATGTCACCGAAGATGATCGAAGGGACGCGCCTGTCGAGCTCGCCCGCCGTGCTGCCTCTGGTCTGTCTAGGGGTTCAAAAGCGAAGGGGGTGGGTGAGACGGGTCAACCCCTGTATCGGCTCGGGTACAGCACAGTCAGAATTCATACGCCGGCTCGTCGTCGAGGATCTTTGTGAACATCTCGATGAGCCCGCTCCTGTCGGATTCGGCCCGGGCGGTGTGGCACGCACCGTGCAACTCGTCGTCGTCGGTCTTCTGCCAATCGAGTCCGGCCCCACGTTCCGAGAGAAGCAGGTCGAAGAACTCGCGAGTTGCCCGGCCATTGCCCTCCCGAAAGGGGTGCGCAAAGTTCGCGTAGTCGTACAAGTATGCGATTTTGCGCGCAAGGCCCACCTCACTCACCGTCGCGAGCTGTGTACATTCGTATATCTCGAACGCGACATGATCCATCGCCTGATGAATATTGCCTGGCGGGCAGAACGACTGGTTGCCCTTCTCTGTACCCACAGTGCGCACGTCGCCGGCCCAGAGGTACACATCTTGGAAGAGCTGACGGTGGATGGCCTGAAGGAACGTAAGGTCATAGGTTCGGTCCCCGAGGAGTCCGGGGGATTCACGAAGTTCGATTATTCGGGCTTCGACAAGATCGTTCTCTGCATCGCTGAGCGCCTCGATCGTGTCGGCGCCCACACGGTTACGTAGAACGTCCGTGCCGGGGATGAAGTAGCCCTGCCAGTCCGTCTCGAGGTCACCGGTATTCCACGGATGCTGCACTGGTTACTGGACGTTGTACCGGCGGCGAACCCGATCGCCGAGCTCAGTCGCGGTGATCGTTCCGCGCGCGTAGGCGAGCTGGTCCGTGCGGGTGGCGGCGGTGCTGCGGGCGCCCTCGAGTTCGGTGCTCTTGCGGATAGCCCGGATCGTCTTCACTCGACGTTTGGTCTTCTGCAACTCGGTCATGGAACTTCACCTCCTGGTATCTCCAGAATAGTCGACGGACCCGAGATCTCGTGGAGGCGGTGTCGACGGACGTGGGGGCGTGGCTCGTTAACTGGTTTTAGCGATCTGTTCGGCTGCGCCTCAATCTGTGCTGCAATTCCGGCCGTCTCCACCACGACCGCAGTGCTGGATCGGCGGGCGCCGGGTGGCAGCCTTCGCGTGATGGTGCCGACTGTGACTGGGGGCTCTGATCCGGTTGGCACGGGTGAGCGGGGAATGAAGACGTCACGTCACCGCCAGTTGGACGGTGGACGGTGATGGGTGATCCGTTCGAACCTCGTCCATCCCTGCAACGAAGTTTTCGGATCGGCGGATCACGCCTGCAAGTCGCGTGGGGGCCCGTGTTGCACCCCACAGTGAAGTCAGTCGACGCAGTTGTCACATACTCTGTTTCAGCCAGGAGGATGGTGTCCGCAGCGGCCGATTCTCCGTTCGGGCGGGACTTCGCTCGGTTGCCCTGTCAAGGCAGAGGGATGAAGACTTGCGCTCGCGCAGACGGTCTCCGGGCCCTGCAGTATGCGTAGCAACGCGGCGTGAGGAGCGCCCCTAACAATCCCCGGCCGGGCAGGAGTGGTGGTGGTTCGGCGCGGCAACGAACATCGGGCATAAGCGGCCTATTCTGAAGGATCGGGTGGGTACCAGATGCGTGTTCCGTCGATTTTCGCGAATGATGTCATGGTGTGTGGTTTGGCTGAGGTGGGGCTCATGATGTCGAGGACCTGGTAGTCGCGTAGGAGTAGGGCGTCGCCGATCATCGATCGGTGGCATCGCCACGGGACGGCTTCGGCGCACATGATCGTGGTGACGGCTCCGGTTGCGGCGGTGCATAATTGGTCGATGCCTTCTTGGAAGGGCTCTGTTTGCATGTAGTCGGCGTAGCCGCGGAACGAGGTGTTGCGCCAGGCGCCGTTGATGGAGTTTTTCGTGGTGTGGCGCAGTCCTCCGAGCCTCTCGATCCATTGATAACGAATGCCCTGGCTGGGGAGGGCTTCGGTGAGGGCATCGTGTCCGAACTGGGGGTTGTGACGCGATTGGGGGACGGAGCGGACGTCGACGACTTGTTCTACATCGTGGGCGCGGAGAAGTTCGACGAATTCGTCGAACGGGTGTGTCGAGTGGCCGACCGTATACATGCGTTTCATGCACTCCATCATCAGGTGCGGGAGGTACTCGCGCTTCCAAATGCTCATCGCCGCGGGGAGGCGAGAAACGTGCGGAGAAGTCCTGTTTCAACCCCCAGCGCACGGCGTTCCTGGTCGTGTGCACAATGAATGAATGCCACGTTCGAGTCCGGTGTCTGCTTGGAAGTCCCTTCGTGAGGGCAACGAGCGGTTTGTCAACGACGCGTCCATTCATCCCAGTCAGGGGATTGCCGATCGCGCGAAACTCGTCGACGGGCAGCACCCCACTGCGGTGTTGTTCGGTTGCGGAGATTCGCGCGTAGCCGCGGAGATCATTTTCGATCAGGGTCTGGGCGACATGTTCGTCGTGCGCACCGCGGGTCACGTGCTCGATGATTCGGTTCTCGGTTCGATCGAGTACGCCGTCGATATTCTCGACGTGCCGCTGATCGTCGTGCTCGGGCACGACGGTTGCGGCGCAGTGAAGGCAACGCTGGACGCTCTGGACGAGAATGCGGTGCCCGATGGTTTCATTCGTAGTGTGATCGAGCGTGTTGCACCGTCGATTCTGATGGGCCGCAACGAAGGTCTGTCCACGGTCGACGAACTCGAAGGTCGTCATGTGGTGGAGACGGGGTCGTTGATCATGCAGAGGTCGCGGATCATCGCCGACAAGGTGGGCAAGGGTACGTGCGCGATCGTCGGCGTCACGTATGCGTTGTCGGACGGCCGGATGCGCCTGCAGGGCACTGTCGGTGATGTCGGAGAAACCGCAACGGGCTCCGAGTCCGGTGACGCCGATCGCCTCGCCTGAAACGACCGCGCCAGAACGCCAGTAAACCATCGGCTGGGCGGCTGGAAATTTCTGTCAGGATCCCGCGAATGCCGCCAGGCCAGCGTGAAGGCGGGGAGCGGGTCATCGACGTATCGCGGCTTAGGGGTGTTTGATCATGCAGGAATCTTTGGCGCATGTGTTGACGGAGATCCGAGGGTGCACGCTGTGCGCTGACCAGCTGCCCTACGGTCCGCGGCCCGTCGTGCAGGCCGGTCCCTCCGCTCGGTTACGCATTATCGGCCAGGCACCCGGACGTAAAGTCCACACCACCGGTATCGCATGGGACGACCCGTCGGGGGATCGTCTGCGCCGGTGGCTGGATCTCACGTCGACGCAGTTCTACGATCCGGGCACGGTCGCGCTCACGTCGATGGGGTTCTGCTATCCCGGCAAAGCACGTTCGGGCGATAAACCGCCGCAACGAGAATGTGCAGCCCGGTGGCACCCGCGGCTCGACGATCACTTGCCGAGCATTGCGCTCACGGTATTGGTCGGTCAGTATGCACACGCCTATTACTTAGGGCGGGATCGCAGAACGTCGTTGACCGATACCGTCCGCGCTGCCGAGGATTACTTGCCGCTCGGCTATCTCCCTGTACCGCATCCGTCTCCGCGCAATCAACCGTGGCTGTCGAAGAACCCGTGGTTCGAGGAGGACGTGTTACCGATCGCGCAGGCTGCAGTTCGGGCCCTCCACCTTTGACCGCTGCCGGTTCTCCTGGTGCACGGCCTACGAACGCGTCTCGCCTGGTCAGTGCCGCATGTGCCAGCGTCGATGTCGAGTGCGGGATTACTCTGTTCGGCGTGACCGACGTATCGACTCGACAGCGCCGAGCCTGCTGACCCACTGAGCTGAGCAACTGGCGTGGTCACTTTGTTGCTCTCACCGACCTCGACGCCGCGAACTGTTCCGGGGAGAACAACCACGCGGGGGCTCGCTGTTCGGACCCGACGATTGCTGCGCCCGTAATTCATTGGCGAGAGTCGAATGTAGGGCCGGGCCGGGCGTCACGCTTGCCTGCTCGATCGCGGCAGCGGATGGTGAGGGGATGGATCGCTACTGAATTACCATGCCCGACGGTTCGGCCGTCGACGAATACTTCCACTCGGACAACGACGCAATCACAGCAGCCACGGAAGCGAACTCGGGCACGAGTTGTGGGATCACCGTCGAACGCTACGCCGAGGACGGCCACCTCTTCGCAACGCATTTCCCTCAAGGAGGGCACCGCGGTACCGCCCGCCGGCACCGCCCTCGCCCCGGATAGGCCAGCAATCGTCCAGTCCAGGATATAGAGAATGTTGTTGCGTCCCGATACGGCGGCGAAATCGGCTCGTTGATCCTCTTCCGGGAAACAGCATGGCAATCATCAAGTGCCGCAAGGCTTCGATCTCAACCGGGCCCGCAGTGCCGTTCCCTTCCAACATGGGATCTACAGACTGTGGACTTCCTGCCTGTCGTGCCGACGGCACGTACCTGTCAATGACGGGTGATGACCCCGGACCTCCGCCGGTATCGCGATACGTGATCCACAGCGGTGCTCGACTGCCGTTCCGCAAGATTGAAGCGTAGGAGGTCGGGTTGACTCACCACCGTATGTCGCATCGCCTGAACAACGAATTATGCTTCGGCGGAAAGTGATACGAGTTTCTGTTGTAGTTTCGGCTCCATGTCGTGATGTGGCAACTCTCCGAACGAAGTGTTAGCACGTTCTGCGATTCCGGAGGCAGTTCGTTCACTGGTTTTTGTCGGGGCGCAGGCCGCCGAATGCCCTAATGTGTGTTCTCCCCGAATTACGTGAAACGTGCAACGAGCAATTGCGTGAATTCAAGAAATATGGTGGGCTGTCGTTGCCGGAGGGGTAGGCAGTATCAGGGCGCTGGCAGAGACGTGAGTTCCTGTTTTCGTAGGGATCGACGAGTGTGAAAAATGCCCAAGGTTCTCGGGTGCTCCTGCGCGGGCGTGATTGCGTTGGGTCGATGTCGGCCCTGGCAGCGTCGGCCCGGGTTATGTCGTTGCAGCTGCGGGAATCAGCAGGAGATCGTCGGAAGAACTCGGCCACATGATGTCCAACCGCCCCGCCCACTACAACTAAAGGACTAACCCGAAAGAACTAACTCCTCCCGTAGAAGAGGTTTGTCCGATTCGGCCTAACGCAAACCGTCCGGTCTGTGCTAATTTTCTGTTCTTCGTCATCGGTTTGGTTCTGCTCGGCGGCATGATCTTCGCTTCGACGTCGGAATCAGCTGTGCGACTGCGCTCTTCGCTGGATCTGATCGGTGCAGTACTGCTCGGATCGGGCATCGCCGGAATTCTGATCGGCGGTTTTCGGAAGCTTAAATTTCCCCTGTGAGAGGCGTCAATCGCATGTCCAAGAACACTCGTCGTACCGGAACCATCGCTGCCCTCGTCGGCGCAGCCGCGCTGATCGCGCCGGCCTTCGCCCATGCCGCACCGACCGGTTCGCTCGGCTCCGCAGATCCGGGGGCGGGCTTCACGTGTTCCGCGACGTCGACTGAAACCACCGCCAACGGATGGGGCATCCCGTTCACCGACGAGAAGGACCAGACCGCCTCCTACTCGGCAGAAAACGTCTTCGACAAGGACGGCTCACTCAAACTCGAAGTCACCGATGTCACGGATCGCTCCGTCTCGTACCACGCGGCCGGCAGCATCAAGCTCGCCGACGCTGCAGCGAAGGAGATCGGGTTCTCCGAGCGCGCAGTCACCACCAGCGCCGCGTTCCAGCTACGCCTGACCGGCACCACGAACCCGGCCGACAACGGTTTCACCACTCTGGTGTGGGTCCCGAGCCAGAATGGCGCACCCGTTACGACGGACGCGGTGAATCACGAGAACATCCAGGACGGACTCTGGTGGAGCACCCGCACCATCGGCGGCGCAGCCAAGGGCGTTCCCACCTCACTCGACGCCATCGTCGCAGCTAATCCCGACGCCAAGGTCGAGCACTACGGCGTCAGCGTCGGAACCGGCTCAGCAGCCTCGAGCGTCTTCGTCGACGCAGTGAAGCTCAACGGATGCACAACCAACTTCGCCAAGAAGGACGCCGACCCCGAGACCGGAACCGGCTCACTCGGCAACATCTTCGGTAGCCTCTCCTGACCTGAGGTTCCACACACAAAAATCAGGCGCACTCTCCACGCGGAGAGTGGGCCTGATTTTTACGTGACTGCGAGTGACGATGGATCTTTTCGGCCGCGTCGTGCAGAAGTATCGCCTGACAAGGGTCGGAGTCGATTGCGTTGTGAGGCATTACTTTCGTGGGTTGTTTCCGGTTCGTCGAGCTGCAGTATCGTCGCACTCCAGTCGGCTAGTTCGGCAAGGTCAATCGGCATTGGAATCGAGGTTCCGGTATGCCCAGGTCTGGGGAGTGAACCAGGGGGGGCGCGGTCATCCGCGACAGCAAGAGCATTCGAGATCGCTTTGGCTTCACGGCCCGCGTAAAAGGGGTCCCCCGGTACCTCGACCCCGGACAGATCACGCACTCGTTCCAGGAGCATTCCGTTTCCGAAAGCGATGGTATCGACCGTCCCAGGCGAACAACTCCTCGTCGATTTCGTCGCAGACAGCGATGTGAGTGATAGCCGAGAATTTGGCCGGATTCGATGTCGATCCAGATTCGTAGCGGGTGCAGTATGGGGGGAGTCGGGGTCAGTTCGACTGTCCAGGAACGCCGTCCGGCGAATTCGGCTTCGTCTACTTCGCTTGTGGGCAGGTTGAAGACGTCGCTTGTCCTGTCGGTGGCAGTTCTGCGCCGTAGTAGGAACTTGTTGACATCTAGACAGGGGAGATGGCCTGGAGAACAGGTGCGGGGGCGTTGCGCGTCGGCGGTGAAATCCCACGCTTTATCGCCGTTGGTGACGAAGATCAGCCGTCCGTCCTCGTGTTCGATGCAGAGCTGATCACCGTCCCGCCATACTCGGCAGCCGTCCCTTGCCTGCGCCGATGTCGGGGGAGTTCCGGGCGTTGGGGTCAGCGCTGCGCCCTCTGGGTCTCCGTTCGTCCGGATTTCGCGGATGACGCGGCGCAGGGCAGTTTCGGGGGCTCGGTGAGCTGTCAGAACCTCGAGCTATGCCGTCACCCCAAAAGCCTAGGACTCAGGCCTGGGGGGTTCGCGACTTCATTGAAATTCATGACCACGGACGCAGGGGCCTCGCTGACCGTCCCCAGAGGTGACGCCCCGCGGGGCGTGGAGCTTCTTTTCGGACCATCGTGGGTCCGCGTTCACGTTCGTGAGCTCGGCGCTCTCGAGACCAACAAGTTGGACTGATGGATGGCCAGAGAGCGACTTCCAGCCAAGGACATACACGCATTACATTGGGTTTCGGTTTTGTGACGCCCACCGCGATCAGAAGGTTCCTGGATGCGTGGCAACGCATCCATGACACGCTGAATCGCCCTGGGTTCGGTGGAGACTTCTGGCCTTGGAAACGAGGATGGAAGCATGCCGAATGAACGGGTGTCAGGGAGGCCGACGATGCGGCGGTATTCGCCGGAGGAGAAGGCCGGTGCGG
>NZ_LPNP01000077.1:0-52475 GCF_019266045.1 Rhodococcus sp. MH15 | reverse complement strand
AGGCACACTTTGTTGATGCTCAGGGCGGGGACGTTCATGGGGATGCCGGCGGCGACGGCGGCTTGGCGGGCGGGCATCTGGCCGGCGCCGGCGGTGAGGACCTGTCCCATGATGACGTAGTCGACCTGTTCGGGTGCGACTGAGGACTTGTCGAGGGCGCCTTTGATGGCGATGCCGCCGAGGTCGGACCCGGAGAGGTCTTTCAACGATCCGAGGAGTCGACCCATCGGGGTACGAGCTCCCGCGACAATCACAGTGGTCGTGTCGGTCATGCCAGTTCAACTTTCAGTTCGGTGCCGGTTGCGGCGACTACGTCTTCGACGCTGACATCGGGGGCGAGTTCACGCAGGACGAGTGGACCTTCTTCGCTCACGTCGATGACGGCGAGGTTGGTGATGATCCGATTCACCACGCCCTGGCCGGTGAGCGGCAGGGTGCAGGCGTCAACGATCTTGGGGTTGCCGTCGCGGTCGTTGTGCTCCATGACGACGATGACGCGTCGGGCTCCGTGGACCAGGTCCATCGCGCCGCCCATGCCCTTGACCATCTTCCCGGGGACCATCCAGTTGGCGAGGTCGCCCGTCTTCGACACCTGCATACCGCCGAGGACTGCGGTGTCGATGTGGCCGCCTCGGATCATCCCGAACGAGAGGGCCGAATCAAAATATGCTGCACCGGGATTGACGGTCACGGTCTCTTTGCCGGCGTTGATGAGGTCAGGATCGACGTTGTCCTCGGTGGGATACGGTCCGGTGCCGAGAATTCCGTTCTCCGAGTGCAGGACCACACGAACGTCCGAGCCCAGGTATCCGGGAATTAGTGTGGGAAGGCCGATTCCGAGGTTGACGTACTCGCCGTCGATCATCTCTGCGGCCGCCCGCGCTGCCATCTGCTGGCGCGTCCAACCCGTCACTGTCACTGGTGCGGTCATCGTGTGGTTCCTTCCGAAGCGCTGACGGTTCGCTTTTCGATTCGCTTGTTCTGAGGTCCGGTGTGGACTACGCGCTGGACGAAGACCCCAGGTAGATGCACTGACGCCGGATCGATTTCACCAGGTTCGACGAGGCGTTCCACCTGCGCGATGGTGATGCGACCGGCCATGGCAGCGAGAGGGTTGAAGTTCATCGCGGTCTTGTCGAACACGAGGTTGCCGTCGGTGTCACCGAGAACGGCGTGCACGAGTGCGTAGTCGGCGTTGATCGCCTCTTCCATCACGTAACGCTTGGTTCCGAAGACGCGAGTCTCCTTCGGAGGCGATGCAATAGCGATCGAGCCGTCGGCGTCGTAGCGCCATGGCATTCCGCCGTCGGAGATGGGGCTACCCACTCCGGCCGGTGTGAAGAATGCGGGGATTCCGGTTCCGCCGGCGCGCAGACGCTCGGCGAGCGTTCCCTGCGGCGTCAGTTCCACTTCGAGTTCGCCGGCCAGGTACTGCCGGGCGAACTCCTTGTTCTCGCCGACGTACGACGCGGTCACTCGTCGGATACGGCCGGCGCTCAGCAAGATTCCGAGACCGTGATCGTCGACACCGCAGTTGTTGGAGAACACCTCGAGGTCGGTTGCACTCGTAGCTGCGATCGCGTCGATCAACACGTCGGGGATGCCGCACAAGCCGAATCCGCCGACGGCCAGCGTTGCGCCGTCGACGATGTCGGCGACCGCCTCCGCTGCGGACTCGTACACCTTTGCTGTCATGTTCTCTCCCTGCCAAGCGTTCATTGAGTAGACACTCACTCACTTCGATATCCAGTGAACTATCTCCAGTTCACAGGTTCAAGGAATCTCGAACATCAACCGAGAACTGATCGACTACTGATCGTCTGAAGGAATTTCGTTCATTGAATGGACGCTAGGATGGCTGCATGCCAACTCACGGGCAATCGCCGGCCATGGTCGCGCGGGTGGCTGCACTTCTGCGAGCCCTCGGCGCGTCCGAACCAACGGGCACTTCCACCACGGAATTGGGCAAGGTCACCGGCCTCGCTCGGCCCACTGCGCACCGACTGCTCACGTCCCTGGCTGCCGAAGGACTGGTCGACCGTGACGCACGAACCGGTCGGTGGTCTCTCGGCCCGGAGTTGTACCTCCTGGGGGCGGCGGCCGGAAATCGGTACGACATCACCGACCGGGCCCGCGACGTCGTCGACGAACTTGCCCGGGTCACGGGGGAGAGCGCCTTCCTGTCGGCACGCCGAGGTGACGAGACCGTCTGCATCCTGAGTCAGGAAGGCAGTTTTCCACTGCGATCTCACGTGCTGCACGAGGGGAAGCGATTCCCGTTGGGGGTCGCGTCGGCGGGGCTTGCCATCTTGAGCCATCTACCGACGCGGGATGTCGACGACTATTTCGCCCGAGTGAATCTGGAATCGGAATGGGGTGAGATCCACAGTGAGGCATCAATCCGTGAGCGAATCGAGTCGACGCGTGTCACCGGGTACGCGGTCAATCCAGCCCTCATCGTCGAGGGAAGCTGGGGGATGGGTGCCGCGGTGTTCGATCGCAACGGTCGCCCGGACTGGGCGCTGAGCCTGACCGGAGTGGAAACACGCTTCCGGCCCGCGCGTCATGCCGAGTTGGGAACGCTACTCCTCGAGTATGCTCATACGTTGTCGAACCGATTGAAAACACATGCAGTGAACTAGCTTTCGATAAACACGCTTTAGGCAGGAGCGTTCTTTACCTTCGTGCGCACGTGTGCCTTCTCGCCTTGCGGGCCGAACAGGTGCAAGATCTCCACCACCTGTTCATCGGCAGGCCCGAACCAATGGGGCTCGGCAGTGTCGAACTCCGCGACTTCCCCGGGGTGCAGGACAACCTCGTTCGCCCCCAGGATGAGACGCAGATCCCCGGCGAGGACGTAGAGCCATTCGTAGCCGGCGTGGGTGACCAGCTTCGGTGGACGCGGACCGATCACCTGCTTGAAGACCTGCACGCGGCCGGGATAGCGCGTCAACGGAACGACGGCACTGCCGTTCTTGCGTCGGGTCGGGGTGAGGTGAACCCGGGGATCGCCCGTAGCGGGAGCGCCGACGAGTTGGTCCAGCGCGACCCGGTGCGCTCGGGCAAGCGGCAACAACAGATCGAGGGTGGGACGACGCTTACCCGATTCGAGGCGTGAGAGTGCGCTGACGGAGACGCCGGTGGCCTCGGACAGCGCCTCGAGAGTCAATCCGCGATCGCGTCGAAGCGTGCGCAGCCTCGGTCCGATATCGGTGATCAACTGCTCGAATTCAGCATCCATGCCGTCCATCTTTGCAGTTTCCGCAAAATTCTTACCGACTTCGGACTCTGGAGAGCAACGATCCTTTCGACAGTCGAGTACGGCAGAGCACTTCGAGAGATGGAGTCCGACCATGAAACCTTCGAGCGGGATCGAACCGCAAGTGATCGGACTTGATGCACGGCGGCGATGGGGCATCCTGGCGATCTGCTGCACGAGCCTGTTCGTCGTCGGGTTGGACACGACCATCGTCAACGTAGCCCTGCCGACGATCGGTGAGGGATTTCGCGTCGGAACCCGTGGTCTGGAATGGGTCGTCAACGCGTACACACTCGTCCTGGCCAGCTTGCTGATCTCGTCCGGAGCGGTGGCCGATCGATTCGGCAGGAGACGAGTCTTTCAGATCGGGCTTGTCGTTTTCGGGGTGGCGTCGATTGCCTGCGCACTCGCTCCGTCCGTGGAGGTGCTGATCGCGGCGCGGATCGTCCAAGGCGTCGGTGGGTCGATGCTCAGTCCGGTTGCCTTGGCGATCGTGGTCAACGTGATGACCGACCCGAAGGAGCGGGCCAAGGCGATCGGGGTGTGGGCCGCGGTCTTCGGCCTGAGTATGGCGGCAGGGCCGATCGTCGGCGGTGTGCTCATCGAAAGTTTCGGCTGGCGATCGGTTTTCTGGATCAACGTGCCGGTGATCTTGGCCGTGCTCGTCTTGACTGCTGTGTTTGTACCGGAGTCCCGAGCGCAGCAGTCGCGACGTCTCGACCTTCCCGGTCAGTTGCTACTGGTGATTCTTGTCGGCGGGGCGGTCGCCCTTCTGATCGAGGGTCCGCGAATCGGATGGTTCTCTGCCGCGGCGACGGCAGGGTATGTCGTTGTTGCTGCAGCGTTGGCCGCATTCATCCGCGTCGAATCACGCAAGCGCGAGCCACTGATGGATCTGGCACTCTTTCGCCGCAGAACGTTCTCGTCGGCTGTGGTCGGCGCTGTCGTGGTGTTCGTGGCGTTGAACGCGACGCTACTGCTCGGCACGTTCTACTTGCAGCACTCCCGCGGAATGAGTCCGGCACTGGCCGGCGCGATCACCCTTCCGATGGCTGTTGCGGCAACGGTCTGCGCGCCGTTGTCCGGAATACTCGTCGGACGCTTCGGCCCGCGGCGGCCGCTACTCATTGCTGGTAGCTTCACGACACTCGGCGGGCTGTGCCTGGTCTCGCTCGACAACAACACGGCGATTCCGATGCTCTTGGCCGCTTACCTGTTCCTCGGTATCGGATTCGGATTCTCGAATGCCCCGATCACCAACACCGCCGTCAACGGGTTGCCGAGATCGCAGGCGGGGCTTGCTGGTGGAATAACCTCCAGTGCACGCCAATTCGGTGCTGCTCTCGGTGTTGCGCTGGCCGGTGGCATCATCGGCGGCAGTGCATCGGTGGATGTCGCGCAGGCATCGAGGTCGGGATGGATCCTGGTTGCCGGATGTGGGATCGCGGTCCTGGTGATTGCACTCGCATCTCGGAATTCCGAGGAACTCCCCGGCTGATCACCTCGCGTGTTCGTGGGAGCTTCACCCTGCGCGGGTGATTCCAAGCGCGTGCCCAACCGATACAGATGATGGGGTATCAGATCGTCGTATCCGAGCGGGGGAGTGCCATGTGCCAGACACCTAAGGACGCAACACCGGCCACAGTCACGGCGAATCGCGAGGCAGTCGCACGGTATGCCATGGACGACCGGCAGGATTTTGCCGACGCGGATCGAGGATTGATCGCTCCGTTGCCGGGCAAGGTTGTCGCCGATGACGGGCATACGGTCTTCGATCCCGATGCGATGGCATACCTCGGTGACGATGTTGCCGCGCCGGAGACAGTCAATCCGAGCCTGTGGCGTCAAGGACAACTGATGCGCCGAGGTGGTCTGTATCAGGTGACGGATCGCCTTTACCAGGTACGGAACAACGACCTGGCAAATTTGACGGTTGTCGAAGGTGGCGAGGGACTGATCGTCATCGACTGTATGGCGGGGGTCGAATCGGCGCGCCAGGGTATGAAGATGATTCGTGAGCACGTCAGCGATAAGCCAGTTTCGGCGATCATCTACACGCACACCCACATCGACCACTACGGCGGAGTCAAAGGGATCGTCGATCTGGACGACGTGACGTCCGGGCGAGTTCCGATCATCGCACCGGGCACGATCGCGTCGTTCGACAAGTTCGCGATCGGGGAAAACGTCGTCGCCGGAAATGCCATGGCGAGACGGTCCTTCTACGCCTTCGGTGGATTGCTCGATCTCGATGCCAAAGGGATGGTTACCTGCGGCATCGGCACGATCAGCACGAAAGGTCCACTTGTCTCGTATATTTCCCCCACTGACAGCATCACGGAGACCGGAACGAAGCGTGAGATAGCCGGTCTGGAATTCGAGTTCCTCTACGCGCCGGATACCGAGGCCCCGGAGGAAATGCACATCTGGATCCCCGAACTCGCCGCGCTGACCTGTGCGGAGAACGCCAATCATTCGCTCCACAACATCCAGACCTTAAGAGGTGCGCGCACTCGCGACGCTCGGAACTTCGCGCGGTATCTGGACGAGACTCTCGAACGGTGGGGAGACGACGCGACTGTTCACTACGGACCGCACACGTGGCCGGTGTGGGGTAACGAGAACCTGGTGCCGTTCATCGAATCGCAAAGGGACACTTACAAGTACATTCACGACCAGGCACTCCGTCTCGCGAACAAGGGGTACACGCCGCTCGAAGCTGCCGAGGTGATCGAACTACCGGACGAACTCGGGCGCAAGTGGTACAACCGCGGATATCACGGCACTCTGCACCACGACGTTCGCGCCGTGTACACCAAGGAACTGGGAATGTGGGACGGCGATCCGGTGTCGCTTCATCCTCATCCGCCGGTCGAATCGGCGAAGAGGTTCGTCGATCTCCTTGGCGCGCAGAAGATCCTGGACGAGGGTAAGCGGGCATTCGACGCCGCGGACTACCGATGGGCGGCAGAGATCCTGCACAAGTTGGTGTTCGCGCAACCGGAGAACGCCGAAGCGAGGAACCTGCAAGCCGACGTCTACGAGCAGATGGGCTATCAAGCCGAAGGGCCGCAGTGGCGTGGGATCTATCTCTCGGCCGCATTGGAACTACGCGAGGGCGCCCAGCCTGCCCCGTACGTCACGGCAAGTCAGGACAGTGTCCTCGCGATGCCCATCGACATCCTCTTCGACTTCGTTGCAATACATCTCATCGGCGACAAGGCCACCGACGCGGAACTGCGGATCGATTTCGTGTTCACCGATCGCGGCGACGAGGCATGGACTGCGTGGGTCAAGCGCGGTGTCCTCAATGCACGTAAGGGTGCGTCACCGAACACACAACTGACGGTCTCGGGCCCGAAAGCGGCACTCGTGGGAGCGCTTCTGCAACCGGGCGCGGCCGCCGAACTGGCCAAGGCCGGGAAGATTTCGCTCGACGGAGACGAATCAGCGCTCGAGACGCTGGGAGGGTTGCTCGATACCTTCGATCCCAGTTTCAATATCGTCACGCCGTAACGAAGGGATAGTTTTCGATGTGTACACGCTTGGTCTACTTGGGGCCCAACGACACTGTGATCACTGCTCGATCGATGGATTGGAAGGTCGACCTCGGAACAAACCTCTGGGCTTTCCCGCGCGGCATGACCAGAGGGGGCTGCGCAGGTCCGAACTCGATACAGTGGACGTCGAAATACGGAAGTGTTGTCGCGACGGCCTACGACATGTGCACGACCGACGGGGTCAACGAGGCTGGACTGTCTGCCAATCTCTTGTGGTTGGTCGAGTCCGAGTACCCGACGTATGACGGTTCGACCCCGGGATTGTCGATCGCGGCGTGGGCGCAATACGTCCTGGATCGCTTTGCGACAGTTCAGGAAGCGGTCGAAGTACTCGCGTCGGAACCGTTCACGGTAGTGACCGCTGCCGTTCCCGGCGAAGACCGCCTCGCAACGCTGCACATGTCGCTCTCGGACGCCGGGGGAGACAGCGCGATCATCGAGTACGTCGGTGGACGCCCGACGATTCATCACAGCCGTGAGTACCAGGTGATGACCAATTCGCCGATCTTCGATCAGCAACTCGCCGTCAACGAGTACTGGA
This sequence comes from Rhodococcus sp. MH15, assembly GCF_019266045.1. Lineage (NCBI taxonomy): Bacteria > Bacillati > Actinomycetota > Actinomycetes > Mycobacteriales > Nocardiaceae > Rhodococcus > Rhodococcus sp. MH15. The sequence continues at coordinate 45,115 of NZ_LPNP01000077.1, read as the reverse complement.
AGCAGATCAACGGGACCGTCATGCTGCCCGGAACAAACCGTGCCGCTGACAGATTCGCTCGGGCGTCGTTCTATGTCGATGCGATACCGCAGACGGACGATCCGCGGGCGGCGTTGGCATCCACCTTCAGTGTTATTCGGAATGTGTCGGTGCCCCTCGGTATTTCGACTCCCGATGAGCCCAACATTTCATCGACCCGTTGGCGCACCGTCGTCGATCACAAACGCACGCTCTATTTCTTCGAGTCGGCGATGACGCCCAATACCTTCTGGGTGGACGTGGCGTCGATGGATCTCGCGGAAGGGACACCCGTCCGAAAGCTCGGACTCGGACCGAACGAGAGCACCGTCTATTCCGGTGACTCCACTGACCAGTTCGAACGGGCGGAGGCATTCACGTTCGCGGGAGCATAAGGCTTCGGGGCGTAGTAAAAATCCAATCGTGAAACTTCTTGACATTTCTACTCCGTTCAGATGAAACTTTGTTGCATATTCGGGTTTCGTCAACGGAGGACGGCATGGGCATCACAGTGCAGACACGGAACGATGGTGCGCAGCTCAAACGGCGCAGGGCGCTCGTCGCCGGCTCCGTCGGAAATTTCATCGAGTGGTACGAGTTCGGTGTGTACGGGTTCTTCGCGACGATCATCGCGTCGAACTTCTTCAGCGCCGACGGCTCCGGCGACCTCGAAAGCCTGATCAAGACCTACGCGTCGTTTGCGTTGGCGTTTTTCTTCCGCCCAGTGGGGGCCGCGCTGTTCGGTCGACTCGGTGACCGCATCGGCCGACGTCCCACCCTGGTGATCGTTCTTCTGCTGATGTCGGCTGCGACGACCCTGATCGGTGTGCTCCCCACCTACGAGAGCGTCGGAATTCTGGCACCGCTTCTCTTGACGGTCCTTCGAATTCTGCAGGGATTGTCGGCCGGTGGTGAGTTCGGCGGTGCGGTGTCGGTGATGACCGAGTTCGCTCCGCCCGGACGACGTGGGCTGTACGGCTCGTGGCAGTCGTTCACCGTCGCACTCGGACTGCTCGCCGGTGCGGGTATCGCAGCACTCCTCGCCACTGTCCTCGACCCGTCACAGCTCGGTGACTGGGGCTGGCGTATCCCGTTCCTCCTTGCACTGCCGCTGGGGCTGGTTGCCCTGTGGCTCAGGCTCCGGCTCGAAGAAACGCCGTCGTTCGAGCGTGCTCGATCAGTCCAGTCCGAACCGACAGCTGATGCGCCGGCGCCGGTAGTGCAGCCGACTGTCGGAGAGACGGCCAGGGCGATTCTGCTCGGAATCGGGCGGTTGATGGGGTGGTCTGCTGCCGGTTACACGTTCCTCGTCGTGATGCCGACTTATCTTCAGAGTTCGCTCAACGCGACTTTCCATCAGGCACTTGTTGCTTCCGTGCTTGCCAATGCGGGCTTCGCGGTGACCATTCCGATCGCGGGTGGACTCAGCGATCGCATCGGACGACGCGCGGTCATGCTCACCGGCACCGTGATAATTCTGGTCTTGGCTCTGCCGCTGCTCAACGTCCTGCAGAACGAGCAGACGTCTTTGACAGCCAAGGGATTTGCAGTGTTTGCCGCCGGCGCCGCAGTGGGACTTGTTGCCGGACCCGGACCCGCCATGCTCTCCGAGATGTTCCCCACCTCGGTTCGGTACACCGGATTGGGACTCGCATACTCCCTGTCCAACGCGGTCTTTTCGGGCTGCGCCGGTTTGATCATCACGTGGCTGATCAAGGAAACTTCCAATCTCGATATTCCGGCCTACTTCGTGATGGCAACGTGCGCCGTCAGCGCGATCGCCTTGAGTACCTTGCGAGGAAATGCCCACAAGCGGGCACTCGTCGACTGACCGCAGTTCTTCCGAATGCCGAAACGATGCGAGTAAGGGATATTTCATGAGAGTCATCGGTCTGATGTCCGGTACTTCGTACGACGCTATCGATGCTGCCGCAGCAGACATCCGGATCGACGGGGACACTCTTGTGCTCACCCCACTGGGCATGGTCAGCGAACCGTATTCCGGTGAGTTGCGGGCTGCGGTGGCGGCTGCGGTACCGCCGGCGTCCACCACTGTCGGTCAGATCTGCCAACTCGACACCGAGATCGGACAGGCATTTGCGGCCGTGGCTGCGCGGGCGAACGAGGAACTGTGCGGTGGCAGTGCGGAATTGATCTCCTCACATGGTCAGACGATGTTCCACTGGGTCGAAGGAGCGCAAGTAAAGGGCACTCTTCAGCTCGGGCAGCCGGCCTGGATAGCCGAGAAGACCGGATGCACGGTCGTGTCGGACCTGCGCTCTCGCGACGTGGCGACGGGTGGTCAGGGTGCACCACTGGTCAGTGCGTTCGACGTATTGTGGCTCAACGGAAGAACTTCGGGTTCCGTCGCGCTCAATCTCGGTGGCATCGCGAACGTCACTGCTCCGGGAGGCGCTCCGACATCGACGGCAGATGGTGCCGCAGTACCGATTGCCTTCGACACCGGCCCCGCAAATGCGTTGATCGACGCTGCGGTAGGCGAATTCACTGCCGGGGAGCAGTGGTTCGATCTCGGAGGTGCTCTGGGCGCAGCCGGCACACCGAACGTCGATCTGCTCGCACAACTACTGAGCGAACCGTATTACGCGCAGCCCGCTCCCAAGAGCACAGGCAAGGAATTGTTCCATCGGGACTACCTACTCGCCGCACTGCGGGGCTACGAATCCTTGTCTCTGGCCGACATCGTCGCGACACTGACTGCACTGACCGCCCGGACCGTCGCCGATTCCGTCAAAGCGCTGGCGGCTACCGAAGTGGTGGTGTCAGGCGGTGGCACCAAGAACCCGACGTTGATGGCGATGCTCCGTGACGAACTGGGCGACATCGCGCTTGTCTCTTCGGACGAGCTCGGCGTCACCTCCGATATCAAGGAAGCATTGGCTTTCGCGGTTCTCGGCTATCTCACCGCACACGGATTGCCCGGCAGCATCGCTTCGTGCACCGGTGCGCGTCACGCCAGTGTGCTCGGATCTCTGACGCCAGGAAGCCGTGGGCTGCCTAGAATCACATCGGTGCCGTCAGCTCCGAAAACGATGCGAATCGAGGCGTTATGACTTTGGACCGGAGTGCTCCGGCGTCCGTCGACCTGCTTGCTCGTATTCGTGCATCACTGAGCAGCCTCTCGCCTGCCGAGCTGCGGATCGCCGAAATCATCGAAGCCGACCCCAGTCTGGCCTCCACCCTGACGGTCAACGACCTCGCCGAACGAGCGTCGACAAGCACGGCGACAGTGGTCCGCACAGCCAAACGACTCGGTTTCGAGGGTTATCCACAGCTTCGTCTCGCGCTGGCGGCGATCAGCGGGTCCGGTACAGAGAACACGATTCCGCTCGGTGTGGACATCGTTGCTGCCGACTCGGCCGGTGAGGTGATGGCCAAGCTCGCCGAGTTCGAATCCGAACAACTCAAGGGCACGGCGCAATTGACAGATCCTGCTGCGCTCGAAGAAGTTGTGTCCCGGATTCGATCCGCCCGCCGCGTCGAGGTCTACGGCATCGGCGCCTCTGGCATCGTCGCGCAAGACCTCACGTTGAAGCTCTCTCGCATCGACGTCAACTGCCGGGTTCATCTCGACCGAGACGCGGCCATGGTCAGCGCCAGCTTGCTCGGACCGGACGACATCGCAGTGGGGATCTCACATTCGGGTGAGACTTCGGATGTCGTGGAACCACTTGCCCTTGCGCGTCGAACCGGGGCGTCGACGGCTGCGATCACCGGAGGGGCACGATCGACGCTCGCCGTGCAGTCACATCACGTTCTGCTCACTGCCGGTAGAGAATTCGGTTTCCGATCGGCTGCGATGGCAAGCCGCACCGGTCAGCTGTTGGTAGTCGACACAATTTTTGCGATGGTGGCGCACTCGCTGCCCAGCGCACTCTCTGCTCTGCAACGAAGCCATGATGCCATTGCTTCGAAGCGGCACTGACGAGGAGTCGTCGCTGTGAGTACTGACGAGGAGTCGTCGCTGTGAATACTGACGAGGAGTCGTCGTAATGAATATCGATCGAGGAGGACTCGCCACAATGCAATTGGAAATGCTCTCCACCGAGAGACCCAACCCTCTGACCCGCGATCTCGATGTCATGTCGGTGTCGGGTCTGCTGACGGTGATGAATCAACAGGACGCAATCGTGGCCGACGCGGTGGCAGCGGTACTACCCGCCATCGAAGCCGCAGTCGACTTGATCGTCGCGGCCCGAGCACAAGGTGGTCGACTGATCTACCTGGGAGCGGGGACAAGTGGGCGTCTGGGAGTTCTCGACGCAGTGGAATGCCCTCCGACGTTCGGGACCGATCCGGGCGAGGTGATCGGCATCATCGCCGGTGGCCCTGGAGCGTTTCTGAACGCCGTCGAGGGGGCAGAGGACGATCCGCGAGCGGCTGGGGTCGATCTCGACGCAATCTCGTTGAACGCCAACGACGTCGTGGTGGGTCTGGCTGCCAGCGGTCGTACCCCCTACGTCATCGGGGGACTCGATCACGCCCGCGAACTCGGCGCTGCAACAGTGGCAGTCTCGTGCAACCGGAACGCGGCAATGAGTTCTCACGCCGGCGTGGCCATCGAAGTGGAGACCGGCCCCGAAATCCTCACCGGATCGACGAGGCTCAAGGCCGGAACTGCGCAGAAGATGGTGTGCAACATGCTCTCCACGGCGAGTATGGTTCGCTCCGGGAAGGCATTCCACAATCTGATGGTCGATCTTCGGCCGACCAATGCCAAGCTTGTCGATCGTGCGAACCGGATCGTCGCGGCAGCCACCGGAGTCGATACCGAGATCGCTGCGGAGACCATCGACAATGCCGATGGTCATGTGAAGGCAGCGGTCGTCATGTTGTTGGCCGAATGCGACTTCGCCGAAGCAACCGAACTGTTGGACCGCGCTTCGGGTTCGGTACGTGAGGCCATCGTCGGAGCCGGCAAGAGCAGTGAGGAAGTCTGAATGGAAATCGTCATAGTTCCCAGTCCGGAGGACGGCGGGCGAATCGCTGCCGATATCGTTTGCGGCGCAATCGAAAACGGAGCGCGGACGCTCGGCCTCGCGACCGGATCGTCACCGCTGCACACGTATCGAGAGCTGATCAAGAGGCATCGAGAATCGGGAGTGTCGTTCGCGGCGATGAGCGCGTATCTTCTCGACGAGTATGTAGGTCTCACGTCCGATCAGCCGCAGTCCTACGCGCACACCATCCGCACGGAACTCGTGGATCACCTCGACATCGACAATGCGCGAGTGTTCAGCCCCGACGGCGGGGCCGCGGATCCCAGTGACGCTGCCCGGCGTTACGACGCTGCCATCGCCGAAAACGGTCCCATCGACGTGCAGATCCTCGGCATCGGCCTGAACGGACACATCGGTTTCAACGAGCCCTCCTCCTCGCTTGCATCGCGCACCCGAGTGAAGACCTTGACCGAGAGGACCCGCGCCGACAATGCACGGTTCTTCGCAGACCCAGCCGACGTACCGCATCATGTGATCACGCAAGGGCTCGGAACCATCAGTGATGCACGGCATCTCGTCCTGATCGCGGACGGCGCCCGCAAAGCGCCCGCCGTCCGGGCCGCGGTCGAAGGTCCGGTCTCGGCATTCTGCCCGGCGTCGGTGCTGCAGCTGCATCCACACGTGACCGTCATAGTCGACGAGGCAGCTGCCGGCGAACTCCAACTAGCGGACTTCTACCGCTACACAACCGAGCACAAGCCTGCAGAGCAAGGTTACTGAAAAGCGGGCTGCTGAAAGCGGACTTGATCTCCAGCGCAGTTGAGGTCCTAGCCTCGGGGGATGATCAACGCCAGAGGTCCAGCGGTATCCCCGCCTGCGGCGCCCCGATTCTTCTCACCACCGCTCAGTGTCGCGATCGTCGGAGCGGGGCCGGCGGGAATCCACGCCGCCGGCGCTCTCGCCGAACTCGCGCCCGGCACCAAGACAGACGTGTTCGAGCGTCTACCGACGCCGTACGGACTGGTGCGCTACGGTCTCGCACCAGGGCACCCCGAGTCCGAAAAGTTCGCCCATTCTCTGCACACCACGCTGGTCGCCAGTGAGTTCCGGCTGTTCTGCAACGTGGAGATCGGAAAGGACCTTTCCGTCGATGACCTACGTTCGTCCTACGATGCCGTGATCATTGCAACCGGTGCGCCGCGGGATGCACCTCTCGACATTCCCGGCGTCGAGCTTCCAGGTTCTTTCGGTGGCGCCGAGTTTGTCGGTTGGTACAACGATCACCCGGACAGCTCGCCGCAGTGGCCGCTGAACGCGGAATCGGTCGCAGTGATCGGAGGTGGCAACGTCGCACTCGACGTCACCCGTATGCTCCTCGCCGAGGCGCAATCGCTGCAGGCCACGGACGTCTCCGACCAAGTTCGGGAAGGGATCGCCGGCAGTCGAGTTCGCGAAGTACACATCTTTGTCCGGCGCGGACCCGCCGACGCTCGCTTCTCCCCGAACGAGTTGCGCGCTCTCGGTGAACTACCCGGCGTAGATTTTGTCGTCGATTCTGTCGATGTCGTACCGGACCGGCATGTCGAGCGGATGACCAAACAGTTGGCGCACACCCGACTGACAGTCGAGACACTCCGTGGTTTCGCGGACGCTGCTTCTGCCGATCGGACTTCCCGGCGCCGAGTTCACCTGCACTTCTACCGACAGCCGGCGCAGATTCTCGGCAGCGGGAAAGTCGAAGCACTCCGCGTCGAGCGGACAGACCCGGACGGATATGGTCACGTCACCGCTTCGGGTATCTGTACCGACTATCCGGTTCAAGCTGTGTACCGGGCAATCGGATTTCTCGGGACGCCACTTGCCGGGGTGCCTTTCGATCACGGACGCGGCAATGTTGCGCACCAGGGCGGCGCAGCGGTCGACGAGAGCGGCTCGCCGATCGCAGGTTTGTTCGTGACGGGCTGGATGAAGCGAGGTGCCGCCGGGCTGATCGGCGCGGCTCGGCCTGATGCACGCCAAACCGTCGAAACCTTGCTGCGACAGTTGGATTCGGCATACGAGCGTCGAGCCGGCCACGGCCGGATCGCGGAGGTCCTCAGGGCCGGCAGAGTGGTGCCCGTCGATTGGGACGGATGGCTTCGCATCGATGCCGCCGAACGTGCCCTCGGTGTGAAGCATGGGCGTGATCGGATCAAAATCAAAGAGCGCGACGAACTCGTTCGCATCGGCACGGAGTCGGCAGTTCACGCCGAATAGATTCGCTGGGGTCTGGAGTACCACCGGGGTTACGCTGAAGTGAGTCACTCCGATTCATTGTGATCGAGGTGCGGAACAGAAGTGTCATGAATGAACGTGGTGCGCAGGCCAGTGACGCGACAATCGCGAGCGGGCCCCTGACCGAACGGGGCACCGTCACCGAGTTGCGCCCCTCAACGCTGCCGGTGGTGCGTGACGGCCAGAACGGTGCAGACGGCCTCGGCCGCCTTGTGGCGGATTGGGAGGAGGGACGAACCCCGTCCGACCTGAGCGACTATCTGCCTGATCCAGCCAAGATTCGTCGGGCGGCGCTGATCGAACTGGTCGGAATCGACATGGAGTACCGCTGGCTGAAAAATGATTGCCCGAAACGGCTCACGGATTACTGTGCCGAGTATCCCGAATTACTCGAAGAACCATTACCGGCCGAGCTCCTGTACGAGGAGTTCCGGCTGCGGAAGCAGGGTGGGGAGGACGTCGCAGCAGCCGAGTACCTCAGCGAGTTCCCTTTGCAGGCAGAGAGTTTCGAGCAGATGTTCGACCGTGATTCGATGGCCGGTCGCGAAGACGTGATGATGTTGGGACTGTCGGGTTTCGACGAGTTCGAAATCGGGCAGCACCTGGACGATTTCGAACTGGTGTTGGAACTCGGGCACGGCGCATTCGCCCGAGTGTTCCTCGCTCGGCAACTCTCGATGCAGCGGTGGGTTGCGTTGAAAATCTCGCGCAACATTGGAGTCGAGCCACAGACTCTCGCCCAGCTCGACCATCCCAACATCGTCCGGGTCTTCGATCAACGGCTGCTCGAGGAACGCGCACTGCGAGTCCTGTTCATGGAATACGTGCCGGGTGGGACCCTGCTCGACGTGGTCAAACTTGTCCGCGTGACACCGCAGGCCCAGCGGTCCGGACAACTACTTCTCGACGCCATCGACAAGACCCTGGCGAAGAAGGGAGAGATGAAGCCCAGCGAGACGAGCCTGCGGAGCGAGATCGCTGCGATGTCGTGGCCGGAGACCGTGGCCTGGATGGGGATGCGACTGGCCGATGCCCTCGAGTATGCGCGTGAGCACGGCGTATTACATCGGGACATCAAGCCGGCGAATGTCCTGCTCAGCGTCGAAGGCATCCCCAAGCTCGCCGACTTCAACGTCAGCTCGAGCGAGGAGGTCTCGACCGAGGACGCTGCATGTTTTGTCGGAGGCTCGCTTGCCTACATGTCTCCGGAGCAATTGGAGGCCTGTGCGGTGGGGGCGCCTGGCACACTCGACACCCGTAGCGACATCTATGCACTGGGCGTGATGTTGTGGGAACTCCTCACCGGGAGTAGGCCTTTCACGGACGACGGTACGGGGGAGAGCCCACCGTCGCCCAAGAAGGCGCTCGAGGCCCGCCGGCGCGGGGTGGATCCCGCAGCCGAGGCACGGCTACCGGACGACTGTCCGCCGGCGCTGCGCCGAGTTCTGGTCAAGTCTCTCTCGCCGGAGAGAGACGGAAGGTGGTCTGGCGGCCGAAAGTTGGCTCGTCAGTTCGCACTGTGTCTGGACCGGTCTGCTCGCAATCTGGTGGACCCACCGGAAGGGAGTCCACGTTCGACGTTGTGGAAGTGGGCGCTGCCGATAGTGCTTGCCGCGATCGGAATTCCGAATCTTCTTGCGGCGGGCTACAACTACTACTACAACAAGATGCTGATCATCTCGGGTCTCTCGCCGCAGGCTCAGCAGCATCTCGAGCAGGTTCATCTGGTCATCGGGGTGGCTGCGTTCTCTCTCGGTGCCGCAGCGATCCTGTATTGGTGTCGGCTTGCACTCACCGTGCCTCACGGACTGCGCAACGGTCAGACGTACAGCGCGGAGGTCTTGAACAAAGCGCGTACCGCGACGCTGAATGTCGGACATCGCGCGGTGGTGATCGCATTCGGTCTGTGGGTTCTGGCCGGTATCGCATATCCGGTCGCATTGCAGATTGCCGCCGGCGGAATTCCGCAGCGAGCCTACGTGCACCTGATGTCGTCGCTGGCGGTGTGCGGCGCCGTCGCAGTCGCGTATCCGTTCTTCATCCTGACGTACTACTCGGTTCGATGTCTGTATCCGATCTTGTTGTCACACGGCGAGTTACGAAGCGATGACGGACGCGATATTCGCTCGTTGGGTCGGAGCAGCACGCGTTACCTCGCAGTCGCGGCGTCGGTTCCACTGGTGGGAATCGCGGGGCTCAGTTTTGTCGGTTCGGGTGCCGGTGAGGAACTCAACGCAACAGTCCGTGCGCTGTGTTTGGGCGGGATCGCCGGATTCATCGTTGTGTATCAACTGTTTCGACGGATCGAAAGTGACCTCCGAGCACTGCTGCGCGTCGTGTCTCTCGAGGTGTCGGCGTCTCCGTAAGTGCCGAACAACCGTATTCGAGTCGGCCTATGTGGAAGTGCTCTTGCGTGGTCGGCTGCGACGAACTGCTTTGGTGCGAGGCGGAGACTTCTCTTCCGATTCTTCCTGAGGGTCGTCGCGCCAGTGAATCTCGATTTCTATCTCGACTTCGTTGCCGTCGACTTCGATCTCGAGTTCCCACCGAACCTGTTCCGGAACACTGATTTCGATCGAGTCCCCACCCGACCCCAGCTCCACTTCCGATCCACTGGCGAGGGCTTGGCCGAGGGCGATGAGTCGGTCGGCGACTTCCTGCCGTGAGAGTTCTGACTTCCTCTTGATCTCCAGTTTGGGCACGAGCACTCCTGACCTCGGCGGATTCTCCCTTTCACGGTAGTTGGACGAAGGGGAGATTGTCGGAGTTTGTGGAACCACACAGCGGGACGCGTCGACGCGCAACAAACCTGAAGGCGCTGTTGGGGGCGTGAGAAACAGCGAGGAATCCGGCTCACTTCCAGCACGGACGAATCGGTCGGGAGGGCCCTGTCCGCGATGATTTTCGCGAAAGTCTGGGTTCAGTCCAGAAGATTGCGCAATAGTGGAAAGGTGCCTTCGACGCCGGATTATGCAGCCCAACTGCGTAACGCTGAGCTTCGCGTGACTCGTCCCAGAGTCACGGTGCTCGAGGTTGTGCATGCACGCCCACACGCAGCCACCGAGACTGTCTTCGATGCTGTGCGGGCTGTTCTGCCGGGGGTGTCGCGGCAGGCGGTCTACGACGTGTTGCACGCTCTCACCGACGCCGGGCTGATCAGGCGGATCCAACCGTCCGGATCGGTGGCGCTGTACGAGTCACGCGTCGGCGACAACCATCATCACGTCGTCTGCCGGTCCTGTGGGGTCGTTGCAGATGTCGACTGCGCAGTCGGAGAGGCACCGTGTTTGACGCCGTCGGCGCACAACGGTTTCGTTCTCGACGAAGCCGAGGTCATTTACTGGGGCCTGTGTCCCGACTGCTCGACAACTCAGAGTTTGCGATCACAAACGTGATCGAAGTCCGTTCTACTCGCTCATGGAGGGATTACCGTGTCCGATAGTTGCCCGGTTGCTCACGACGGAAACACCGAGAGCACCAGCGAAAGTGAAAACCCCGCAATCCCGTCTCCGACGCCTACCGGGAATCGTCCGAGAACAAACAGCGACTGGTGGCCGAATCAGCCGGATCTCTCTGTCTTGCATTCACATTCGTCGAAGTCGAATCCGATGGGTGCCGACTTCGATTACGCCCAGGAATTCGCCAAGCTCGATGTCGAGGCGCTAAAGCGCGACGTCATCGCGTTGATGACGGCGTCGCAGGATTGGTGGCCGGCCGACTACGGGCACTACGGCGGACTCTTCGTGCGTATGAGCTGGCATGCTGCCGGCACCTATCGCATTGCAGACGGCCGCGGCGGTGGCGGCCAAGGTGCTCAGCGTTTCGCCCCGCTCAACAGTTGGCCGGACAACGCCAGCCTCGACAAGGCGCGGCGCCTGCTCTGGCCCGTGAAGCAGAAGTACGGAAAGCAGGTTTCCTGGGCCGACCTGCTGGTGTTTGCGGGCAACTGCGCCCTGGAGTCGATGGGGTTCAAGACCTTCGGCTTCGGATTCGGCCGAGAAGACATCTGGGAGCCCGAGGAGATCTACTGGGGTCCCGAGGACACCTGGCTCGGCGACGAGCGTTACAGCGGAGACCGTGAGCTGTCCGGACCGCTCGGAGCCGTGCAGATGGGCCTGATCTACGTCAATCCCGAAGGACCCAACGGGCAACCGGATCCGGTAGCGGCCGCCCGCGACATCCGAGAAACGTTCGCCCGCATGGCGATGAACGACGTGGAGACAGCTGCGCTGATCGCCGGCGGTCACACCTTCGGCAAGACGCACGGAGCCGGACCGGCCGACCTCGTCGGACCGGAACCGGAAGGTGCTCCCATCGAGCAGCAGGGACTGGGCTGGAAGAGTGCCTTCGGCACGGGTGTGGGTAAGGACGCGATCACCAGTGGTCTCGAAGTCGTGTGGACTCCCACTCCGACGAAGTGGGACAACACCTTCTTGGAGATTCTGTACGGCTACGACTGGGAGCTGACCAAGAGTCCGGCGGGTGCGTGGCAGTGGATTCCGAAGGACGGCGCGGGGGCGGGCACCATCCCGGATCCGTTCGATTCGTCGGCCGGACGCACCCCGACGATGCTGACGACCGACCTGTCCCTACGCCTGGATCCGACGTACGAGAAGATCACCCGGCGCTGGCTCGATCATCCGGAAGAATTCGCCGAAGAGTTCGCCAAGGCTTGGTACAAGCTCCTTCACCGTGACATGGGACCGGTCACGCGCTACCTGGGACCTTGGGTTCCCGAGCCGCAGCTGTGGCAGGACCCGGTTCCCTCGGCCGATGATCAACTGATCGGGGACGCAGACATCGCGATCCTCAAGAGTCGACTTCTCGACTCCGGGCTGTCCATTTCGCAGTTGGTATCGACGGCGTGGGCGTCTGCCGCGAGCTTCCGCAGCACGGACATGCGCGGCGGCGCCAACGGTGCGCGAATCCGACTGGAGCCGCAGAAGAATTGGGAAGTCAATGAGCCCGCAGCTCTCTCCGCGGTGCTTCAGACTCTCGAGCGGGTTCAGCAGGACTTCAACCAGGCTGGTGGAGCAAAGGTTTCTCTCGCCGACCTGATCGTTCTGGGTGGTACAGCGGCCGTCGAACAGGCTGCGAAGAACGCCGGACAGGACATCACGGTCTCGTTCACGCCGGGCCGAACGGATGCAACGCAGGAGCAGACAGACGTCGACTCGTTCGAGGTACTCGAACCCCGGGCCGACGGATTCCGGAACTACCTCAAGGGAGGCGAGAAGCTTCCGGCAGAGATTCTGTTGGTCGACCGCGCGTACATGCTGTCGCTGACCCCGCCCGAGGTGACAGTGCTGGTCGGCGGACTTCGCGCGCTGAACGCGAACTTCGGCAATACCCGTCACGGCGTGTTCACCGATCGTCCCGAGACGTTGACCAACGATTTCTTCGTCAACCTTCTCGACATGGGTACCGAGTGGAAGCCGTCGAAGACGGACGAAAACGTCTACGACGGTGTTGATCGCGTGACGGGCGATCCGAAGTACACGGCAACTGCGGTCGATCTCGTTTTCGGATCGAATTCGCAACTGCGTGCACTCGCCGAGGTGTACGCCAGTGCAGACGCCAAGCAGAAGTTCGCCGAGGACTTCGCCGCAGCCTGGACCAAGGTGATGGACCTCGACCGGTTCGACGTGAACTGATCCAGCAGATCGTCGACGACGCCCCGCGAGCTTGTTCTCGCGGGGCGCCGTCATTTCACGCGCACGATAGCGTGGTCGTGTGGCCGATCAATTTGCGCTGGTACCAGCGGTGTACGTGATGTTCTGTCGAAGCAACCCGGTACAACGGCGCGAGGTGCTGCTGCAATTGCGCGAGGGCACGGGATTCATGGACGGATACTGGGCTCACGCTGCTGCGGGCCACGTCGAACTGGGGGAGTCGGCGATCGACGCTGCCGTTCGGGAGGCTGCGGAAGAACTTGGTGTCGAGTTGCTTTCCTCGGAACTGAAGCCGCTGACCGTGTTGCATCGCCGCCACGCGGACGGGAGCGAACCGGTGGATCATCGAGTGGACTTCTTCTACGAATGCCGCACGTGGTCGGGTGAACCACGCCGGATGGAGCCGTTGAAATCTGCAGATCTGCGGTGGTGGCCGGTTGACGAACTCCCGGAGAAGTTGGTCGACCACGAGCGTTTCGTAATCGAAGCCCATCACTCCGGGCAGCTCGCACCCATCCACAGTTACGGCTTCTGACCGGGTGACGATCTGATTCAGGCTTCGCTGGCAACGATGACCGGGCAGTGTGCTTTTCGAATCATCGCACTGCTCGTGGTGCCGAGAGCGGTGTCGTCGAACGAGCCTCGCCCACGCCGACCCACGACGAGAAGCCGTGCCTCGGTGGAGAGTTGTTCAAGAATGGCAACCGAGGGGCCGTCGAACTCGATCTGACGGATCGCGACGCCAGGGTAGAGCGTGGCCCAACCCGACAGTTGCCACGTCAGCGGCGTCGAGTGCTGGGGCGAGTGCCCGGATGCGACGTCTCGACGCAGTTCGGCCTCTGGCGGCGCGGCGTGAACGACGACCAGTTCGGTGTTCGCTGCCTCTGCTTCCTTGAATGCGATGGCCAGAGCGCTTTCGCTGTAGGCGCTTCCGTCCAAACCGACGACAACCGGCAAGGCTGCCGCAGCGCTGCTTTCACGCGGTGTTCCGACTCTTGCGAACGAACATGTCGGTCCAGGTGCGGCGGGATCGTCCTGTGGTGCGACGATCAAGGCGGCCTCGGACGTCAACGCGGTGAGGATTGCGGTGTTCTCCCCGGAGATCAGATCGGTCCGGATCCGAAGATCTGGCGACACCGACTCGGCGATCTGAATGGCCTCCATGAACAGGCCGGTCGGCGATGCCGAGGTGTTCAGATCGGCGCTCGGAGCTACGAAAACGATTCGCATCCAGAGACCGTGGCGATGTGCGAACTCAGCCGCCCACGTGATCACGTCGGGGCGCACCGGGGATCCGTCGATGCACACGACCACCGCTCCGTCCGCGGACCACTCCGAGGTGATGAGATCAGTCGATAGTTCGGGCTTCATCGTGAACTCCTCGAGCTGTGTCTGTTGAATGCGAACTAGCTTGCAGGACAGTGCCGAACAGCAATCCTGCGACGACTATCGAGCACGCGGCAGTCGTCAGGGGCAACCACACGAGCGTCGTGACAGCGAACATGAGCACGAGCAACGGGGCGAGGAGATGGCCGGGTTTCGCTCGGCGTTCGTGGTGCTGCTTTTCTGCCCAGGCTCGGTGCTTCGTGCCGTCATTCATGTTGTTTCACCTCAGTTCTCACGTCGGAAACCGACTTGTGACCAAGCAGTCCGACATGCGCCTCGTCGCGCATTCTTTCGACCATGTGGGGGTAGTGCAGTTCGAATGCCGGCCGCTCACTGCGGATTCGGGGGAGTTCGGTGAAGTTGTGTCGCGGTGGTGGGCAGGACGTCGCCCATTCGAGCGAGTTTCCGAAGCCCCAAGGATCGTCGACGGTCACAATTCGGCCGTACCGGTAGCTCTTGAAAACGTTCCAGATGAACGGAATCGTCGAGGCTTCGAGCACAAACGCGCCGATGGTCGAGATCGTGTTGAGAAGAGTGAAATTGTCAGACGGGAGGTAGTCCGCGTACCGCCGAGGCATGCCCTGAGCGCCGAGCCAATGCTGGACGAGAAATGTTGCGTGAAAGCCGATCAGGGTCAACCAGAAATGGATCTTGGCGAGCTTCTCGTCCAACATCCGGCCGGTCATTTTCGGGAACCAGAAGTAGATTCCGGCGTATGTCGCGAACGCGATTGTCCCGAAGAGGACGTAATGGAAATGCGCGACAACAAAGTACGAGTCGGTGACATGAAAGTCCAAGGGCGGGCTGGCAAGGATGACGCCGGAGAGTCCGCCGAACAGGAATGTGACCAGGAAGCCGACGGAGAACAGCATGGGCGATTCGAAAGTCAACTGCCCCTTCCACATGGTGCCGATCCAGTTGAAGAACTTGACTCCGGTGGGAACTGCGATCAGGAAGGTCATGAACGAGAAGTAGGGGAGGAGAACGGCGCCGGTTGCGTACATGTGGTGCGCCCACACAGCGATCGACAGTGCAGCAATTCCCAATGTTGCGTAGACCAATCCGGTGTATCCGAAGATCGGCTTGCGGCTGAAGACGGGGAAGATCTCCGAGACTATGCCGAAGAACGGCAGCGCCAGAATGTAGACCTCGGGATGGCCGAAGAACCAGAACAGGTGCTGCCACAACATGACTCCACCGGTGGCGGGGTCGAACAGGTGCGCTCCCAGGTGCCGGTCCACCCACAGTCCGATCAAGGCAGCAGCGAGCAGCGGAAAAACGAGGAGGATCAGCATGCTGGCGACCAGCGCATTCCACGTGAAGATCGGCATGCGGAACATCGTCATGCCCGGGGCGCGCAGGCAGACGATCGTCGAAACGATGTTGACTGCGCCGAGGATGGTGCCGACGCCGCCGAGAGCGAGACCGATGATCCACAGGTCGGCGCCCATGCCGGGGGAGTGGAGTTCGCTGGTGAGCGGTACGTAGGCGGTCCAGCCGAAATCTGCCGCACCACCAGGTGTTACGAATCCGGCGGACGCGATCAGGCCGCCGAAGAGATAGAGCCAGTAGCTGAAGGCGTTGAGTCGCGGGAAACACACGTCCGGCGACCCGATCTGCAGTGGCATCAGGTAGTTGGCGAATCCGAAGAACACCGGGGTCGCGTACAGCAGGAGCATGATCGTGCCGTGCATGGTGAACAACTGGTTGTACTGCTCGTTGGACAGGAATTGCATTCCCGGAACGGTCAATTCCATGCGCATGAGTAGTGCCATCAGTCCGCCGATCAAGAAGAAGGCAAACGATGTCACGATGTACATCAGACCGATCATCTTGTGATCGGTGGTCCTGAGGATCTCGACCAGTTTCGAACCCTTCGGAGCGGTTCGGGGAATTGCATCGGCGGGGGAATCGACCTCACCGACCGGCCGGGGCGCGAGATCAACCACGATGGCCGCCTACGCACATCGACGTGACGAAAGACCGAGAATGCCTGGGACTGTGGAACATAACGCAATGATCGTGGCGACCGGGAACTCGGACGAGGGGAAAAGGTCCCTAGGATCGGAACAGAGGCATGGCGTAGATCACGTGGTCCGGTACGGTCGAGAGAGTTGTCTTCACGAGCCGAAAGAAAGCGAGATGGTCATGGCATGTCGTATCAGTGAACTGGTGCTCGGTTGCCGGGAACCCGAGGTGCTGGGCCGGTTCTGGTGCGAGGTCCTGGACTTCGTCGTGCTCGATCGAATGGACGACGGTTCGTTGGAGATCGGCCCACGCGAAGGGTTCGGCGGTCCGCAGCCGACGATCATCCTCAGTCGCAGAGACGAACCGGAGAAGGGTAAGCCCCGCCTGCATATCGACGTCAACGCCACCGATCGCGATCAGGAGGCCGAACTGGAACGCCTGTTGAGTCTTGGTGCGCGGCCGGCCGACATCGGCCAGACAGGGCACGAACAATGGCATGTCCTGGCCGATCCGGAAGGTAACGAGTTCTGCCTGCTCAAGGCCCAACTGGATCCGCTCTGACGCTCAACGATGCTGGATCGGCAACGGACTTCGCCTGGGGCTCAGCGGAACACGCCACACCAGTTCGGTGACACCGTTCTCGCTGGTGATGTTGCTCGAGCCTCCGCACTGACGAGCGCGGGTCGCCAGGTTGTCGAGACCGTGGATTCTGGTTGCCTGGTCGATTCCCACACCGTCGTCGACGATGCTGATGACAAGCTCCTCGGTGGCCCGGATGGTGACGTCGATGGCATCGGCATGTGCATGCCGCAGAGCGTTGCTCAAGCCCTCGCGCACAACGGCTTCGGCGTGCGGGGCAAGTCGAGACGGGACGGAACTGTCGATGGTTCCCTCGAAAGTGACGCTGGGAGTGATCGACGAGTGGCCGGACAGACCGTTGACGGCATCGAGTAGTCGCCGCCGCAGGCTTGTGGGAGTAGACATCTCGCTCGTATGGAGGTCGAAGACTGCGGTGCGGATTTCACGGACTGTTCGATCGAGTTGATCGACAGAGGTGTCCAATACGGTTCGAACGGTGTCCTCGTCGCCTGGACGTTGCAGCACCCCCTGCAAACTCAACCCGGTGGCGAACAGCTGTTGGATGACGTGGTCATGGAGATCCCGCGCGATTCGGTCGCGATCTTCGAGGACGTCGACCAGTCTTTCTTTCCGTTGCTGTTCTGCGAATTCGACAGTGACAGAAGCGATGTCTGCCATCGCCGTCAGTTGCTCGATCTCGTCCACTCCCCACGGGCGGTTGCTGCGGCGTGACGCGAAGAGAACACCGCCGCCGAACGAGGTCCCGGAGAGGGGGAGTGCGACCACTGATTCGTCGCCGGAAACGTTCAGTGCCGGAACGGAACTGCCATGTGGTGCAGAGATCGGCCGCCGGCTCCGCGCAGCGTCGTCGATCACGGTCCCGGACAGATCGACGGCTGATCCGGTCGCGGGGACAGGCTGGGAATCAGCAGCATCGGCGACGTGGACTACCGGCTCTCTGCCGAGGTCGTAGCGAACGACGCACACAAGATTTCCATCCGTGAGGTGCCGCGTCGTCCGAACCAGTTCCGCCAGCGTCTCGTCGCGGGATCCGCCGCTGAGCAGACGTGCATTGACGGCGGCGACGGCCTTGAGCCAGGCTTCTCGCGTCCGGGATTCCTCGAACAGACGCGCATTGTCGATGGCGATGCTCGCAGCATTTGCCAGAATCTGGAGTACAGCCTCGTCGCGGTCGTCGAATGCAGTCCGTTCCGAGCTGTCCGCGAGGTAGATGCTGCCGAACACCTCGCCCCTGACGAAGATCGGAACACCGAGAAACGTGTCCATCGGCGGATGATTGGTCGGAAACCCTGCCGAGGACGGATGCGAGGAGATTCGGTCGGTTCGAACCGGGCACGGTTCTCGAACGACCAGGCCCAGCAGGCCGTGACCTTCGGGAAGATGCCCGATCTTGGCAACCTGCCCCTGAGTCATACCGGAGTGGATGAATCGGGACAAGCGTCCGTCGGGGGATTTCACGCCGAGCGCGCCGTAGTCCGCTTCGAGGAGATGTCGCGCGACGTCGACTATCTGTTGCAGGGTTTCGTCGAGCTGGAGTGTGGACCCGACGGTCAACACGGCACTGAGCAGTTTGGGAATTGCAGTCGGGTTGAGAGCAGTCAGTTCTGCGCTTCCGGCGATGTCGCCGAAAAGGCTGAGCATGAGCGCGTCGCGGCTACCTGGCATGGTGCGTGCCCGTGGTGGCGGAGAAGGGCGAGCCGGATGGCGTCAGCAGGTGAGTGGTCGCCTGGCCGGAAGGATCCGGGTGCGAAGTGCCCGCACGAAGCTTTGTCGCCAGAACTGCGGCCTGCGTTCGACGTTCGAGACCCAGTTTCTCGAGGATGCGTGAGACGTAGTTCTTGACTGTTTTCTCCGAGAGTTCTGCGTGCGAGCTGATCTCTCGATTGCTCAGTCCCTTGCCGATCAACTCGAAGATCAAGAGCTCCTGATCGGTCAACAGGGCTGCCGCAGTACCCGACTCCTGTTCGGACCGGATGCGCCGGACCAAACCGATCACCGCCTGGGTGTTCAACAGCGACTTGCCGGTAGCAACCGTGCGGATCGCCGACACCAGGTCGTGGCCGCGGATGTTCTTGAGGACGAATCCTCGTGCGCCGGCGATCAGGGCGTCGAGCAGTGCGTCGTCGTCGGAGTACGACGTGAGCATCAAAGTGGCGGCGCTCGGGTAGGTCGACGCCAGTTCTCGGCACAGTTCCACACCGTTACCGTCGGGAAGTCTGACGTCCATGACAACCACGTCGGGTCGGCATTCGGGTATTCCGGCCGAGGCTTCGCGAACACACGACGCCTCGCCAACAACGTTGAATCCCGATACCTGGTTCAACAGGTCTGCCAATCCACGACGGACGATCTCGTGGTCGTCGACCAGATAGATGCCGATCGTCACGGTGGTCACCTCTTCCAGCTCACGCCTGCCGTCGATGTTACCGGACGGTAATGTCCCGACAGGATCGGGTTGTCCGACCGATGGTCGACAAAAAACCCGCGTCGAAGGGTGCGAGACCGAGTCTCGATTGCACAGAGTCAAAGGTCCCGACCGTCACGAGATCTGAATCACCCAGATCTCGTGAGGCGGTGGGTGTGAGCTGAATGTGATTGCACCGGTGGGTGTGAGCTGAATGTGATTGCACCGGTGGCTGTTCGATCCGCTCAGTCGACGGGAGCGAGTTCGACGGAGACGTAGACACCCTTGCCTTTTCGGTGTGCGAGTGCCTCGCCGGGGCGATCGATACCGTCCAGTTGGAGAACGATCGGACCTTGTTCCGGGTAGAAATTGCGCCACCAACTCTTCTTGTCTGGCATGGCAACGCCGATCGTCACATGGTCGCCTTTTCGTTTGTAGGACACGGGCGCGCTGAAGGTGCGACCGGACTTGCGTCCGACGTAGGTGATGACGGTCATGGAACGGCCCAGTAGTTTGCCTACGATCGGAGCGCCGATCAGTGGTTGGACCACTACGTTCACGGCGGCGGATACACGTTGGAAAGTGTTCACGAGAAGCCCTTTCACGACGAATGCTGCACGAATTCGAATCCTGCACGGAAATGGTGCGTGCAGTAGTTCTATCCTGCTCGACCGGGAATGTCGCGTGGGCAGAAATTGGTACAAACCGGTGTGCCGAAGCGAGTAGCGTGGGGTACGTCGAGGGTCATTCGAATATGCGCGGTCAAGCCATGTCGTCCTCGACGCCAACCCGGTCTGTGGTCGAACGGCCGAGAACTGGAGCGCCTGTATGGCGTCGAACCCGTCCGATGTGTCGAATGCACGAGGGCAATCCGAGTCGACTGACGAGGATCAGAAAACACCGTCGATCTGCCCGGCGTGTCAGCACAGTATGGAATCCCATGATCCGCTCGGGGTTCGCTTCTGCGCAGTGACTGCCGACCGCGGTCTCGATCGAAAGTGCATCTGCGCTGCCGATCGTGAGGAAATTCAGCACTACTCGCGATACTGATCCGCCTGGGCATCACGTCAATTCATACGCCAAGATTCGACTGTCACCTCGACGACACTGCCCGCGCCACTGAACGCGCCGCGGGTGAACCGCACTGAGTGACAGATTCACCCTCGTTGCGACCACTTGCCGCGCAGAAGCATCAGTGCGGTAAGGGTGAGGCCCCATCCGATCGTGGACAGTGCGACGCCCACGCCTGCCTGTCCGGTGACATCAGTACTGGCGTCGATGCTGAATGCGGTGGTGAATCCCGCAGCAGTGCCGGCAGCGGCCGTCATACCGCCGGCCTTCATCCATCGCGAGCAATGGGCGGAACCGAAACACGCCAGAATCACTGTCAGTCCACAGGCGACGACCTGCCAGGTGGGGAACTGTGTCGGGGCAGGCAGGCCGGGGCCGCGGAATCCGCCTTTGTAGTCGGCTGACCAGCTGAGCCAGCCCATGCAAGACAGAAAGCCCAGTGCAAAGGCCAACAGGCCGGTGCTCCACAGTCCGAGTGAGCCCGATCCCGTGTGCCCGCCGCCGAGGGCGGTCGTGGAGTGCTCCAGGCCAGTTCGTTCCGAACGCCAGATTGTCCAGATGATGCTCGCGCCGATAGTTGCGGGCACGCCGACGAAGATGAATGCAATCCAGAGAAACTGCGGCCAGGAGAACTCGAGATCGACAGTCATAGTCGGAGTATGCGCGCACTTCGAATCATGTGCGCCCATCTGTCAATCTGGCGAGTTGCGGGTCAACCTTCCTCGACCTTATCCACATGTGTACTTGTAGGGTCCAGGTCGATATTCCGTGTGTTGATCAGTCGAAGCCTGGGAACCGGATCGCCCGTGGTGTCGTCGATCAAGATCGAGTGTGGCTCACCGTCATCGAAGGCGTGGCGCTCTCCCCACTGTCGCAGGCTAATGATCACGATGAACAGATCCATACCGCGTTCGGTCAGGATGTACTCGTTGCGGGTACCTTGCGCGTTCGGTTGGACTTCGAAGATTCCCTGCTCGACAAGGACTTTGAGCCTGTCCGTGAGAATGTTCTTTGCGATGCCCAGGTTTCGTTGAAACTGACTGAATCTCGATGACCCGTCGAAGGCGTCACGCACGATCAGCAGCGACCATCTGTCGCCGATGATGTCGGCCGCTCGGGCCGTCGGGCAGTGCGGGTCCGTCCATTGTGCGCGATCCGGCATCGAGTTCCTCATTGGTTGCGTTTTGAAACTGTATTGACGTAACCTCCAAATGGTATCAAAACGCAACCAAGTTGAGGTGGAAGTGACTGCACGTCATGCTGTCGAGAACGCGCGGGGCAAGTTGAAAATGTCTCGCGGACTTCGCCTGTTGCTCGCAGTGCTCTGCGGGGTCTCGGTAGCCAACATCTACTACGCACAGCCGCTCCTCGGGCAAATAGGCTCGGATCTTTCCATTCCTCCGGCCGGCCTCGGTTTCGTAGTCGCACTCGCCCAACTCGGTTATGTGGTGGGGTTGATCGTGTTGGTGCCATTGAGCGATCTCGTGAATCGAAAGAAATTGATCGCAATCCAGATCGTCGCTGCTGCAACGGGAACGATGCTTGTTGCTCTGGCCACCACGAATCTGCAGCTGTTGATCGGGATGGCGGTCGCAGGCACGTTCTCGGTAGTTGTTCAAGTCATAGTTGCCTATGCTGCGGCAATCAGTGACCCGGACGAGCGGGGCGCAAACATCGGTGTCATCACCAGCGGCGTTGTCGTCGGCATCATCCTCGCTCGGACTGTCGCCGGCGCAGTTGCGGATCTGGCAGGCTGGCGGGCGGTCTACGCGGGATCCACTTTCATTTCGGTACTGGTCGCGGCCGTCGCGCTGACGATGCTGCCGAAAGATCCTCGTTCGCAACACGATAGGCGTTCGTACGTGCGTGCAATGGGGTCTGTCGTGACGTTGACGCTTACGAACCGACTGTTTCGCACCCGGGCCCTGATCGCCTTGTTCCTTTTCGCGTCCTTTGGTGCTTTGTGGAGCGGAATGGCCCTGCCGTTGAGTGAGGAACCATGGCGGTTGTCGACCACACAGATCGGGCTCTTCGGAATCGCAGGATTGGTTGGAGCATTGGGCGCGGTCGGTGCCGGTCGGTGGGCCGATCAAGGCAAAGCGCAACGCGTCACCGGGGCGTCGTTGGTCGTTCTCTTGCTGTCGTGGGTATTCAACGCGCAGGCGACGCACTCGCTGGTGTTACTCGTAGTCGGTGTTGTTGCGTTGGACTTCGCCGTGCAGGCTGTTCATGTCACGAGCCAGAATCTGATCGTCGCGAACACACCGGAATCGTCGGGGCAGATCATCGGTAGTTACATGGTGTTCTATTCGTTGGGCAGCGCGGCTGGGGCGGTTTCCACCACTATGGTTTTCGACGCGGCAGGGTGGGGCGCTGCAAGTATTCTCGGCGGCGCCTACGCGTTTGCAGCCTTGATCGAATGGACGATCGATCGATTGCGGACCCGCAACACTCTAGGGAGTTGGGAGCCACGTCCTGGCCGCGACGACCAAGGCGTTCACACCGATGGTCAGGGTCGGCTCGATCACGGGAGCGTAGTGCGGAGAGTGGTTCGACGGCACGGTTCGCAAAGCCGGATCAGTCATGTCACCTGTCGTGAACAGTGAAGGGTCGGTACCGCCCAACAGCCAGTACGACAGTGGCGCACCGGCACTGGTCGCGAGAATGCCGACATCTTCACTACCTGCTCCCGCTCCGGGATCGAGAACCTTGTTCGTCCCCAACCATTCGGCAAACGCATCGAGTGTCTTGTCCAGCGCTGCCGGATCATTGACGACGATCGGAAAGTGCTCCGTCTCGGTGATGGTCGGTGGGGTGGGTGCACCGGCGGTGGCCGCTTCGCCCCGGACGATGCGGTCGACGCTGTCCAGGATGCGCTGACGCACACCTGCGTCGTAGCTGCGGATGTTGAGTTGCAGTTCTGCTTCGCCGGGAATGACGTTGGCGGCATCTCCAGCATGGATGGAGCCGACGGTGAGGACAGCTGTGGCAGTACTCGGGACCTCGCGTGAGATGACAGTTTGCAAACGCAACACGGTTTCGGCTGCCATGACCACGGGATCGACCGAGTTCTCCGGCATAGATCCGTGGGCGCCCTTTCCGACCAGTCTCACACGAAGTGAGTCCGATCCCGCATACGAGGGGCCGGCGTGCCCGGCGATCGTGCCTGCCGGTAGCGGCGATACATGTTGTCCGAGAACGATGTCGGGCCTCGGGAATCGCTCGAACAGTCCGTCGTCGACCATTGCTTGCGCACCCGCGCCAAGTTCCTCAGCCGGTTGGAAGACGAGGACAAGAGTGCCAGACCAGGTCGTCGTATCCTGAGAGAGGATCCGGGCCGCACCGAGTAAGCAGGTCGTATGCAGGTCATGGCCGCACGCGTGGCTGACCGAGACGGTCTTTCCCTGATCGTCGGTCGTTGTTACGGTACTGGCGTAGTCCAATCCGGTTTCTTCCCGAACCGGGAGGGCGTCCATATCCGCACGCAGCAGCGCTGTGGGGCCCACTCCGTTCTTCAGGACTCCGACGACTCCGGTAGTCCCGACATCGGTGGTGGTGTCGAATCCAAGTGCTGTTAAATGTCTTTCCACCAGACTGGATGTTCGTTGCTCGTGAAACCCCAGTTCCGGATGGCTGTGGAGGTCCTTGTACAGGTCGATCAAATCCAGATCCACGGCGATCGTTTCGTGCACTGACGAGGTCATGAGTGTCCTCTCGGTAGCGTCTTTTCAGGCTAACCGGGATGACGGGTCGGTAAACAGGACCTTAGGTCCAACGGTGCCGGTGATGCGGAGTCTGGTGCTACGGCACGTAGAACGATGTGACACCTGGGGTGATGATGGATCCGGCCACGGACAGCACGGCAACAGCGACTTGACCGGTCCCGGTCTGCACGATCGCCTCTGCTGGGACTCCGTTGAGACCGTCCGAGAGCCGAGCCGAGCCGGAGGCCCCGGTCGAAAGGTTCAGCCAGCGCACTTCGGACGAGAGCAGGCATCCCCACCGGCCTTCCTTGCCTCCGGTGATCGTCACCGTGCCGGGTTGTTCACCGACGACAGCTACGCAGCGGACGGCCGGCGCGTCGAAGCTGCCGTTCGGGTTGCCGTACGGCGCAGGGTTGACCTGGAATGGAATGGTCACCGCGGCGGATGCGAGCGCTACCGACGTCAGAGTAGAAGCGATCACGACGGATGTGCAGACGCTCAGTCGGCGAACGAGATTCATCACGGAGGCCTCCAGCCATGTCCAGGTGATTTGCTTGTCTTCCCCGACGTAACGTTTTGGTCGTAGCTTCCCTTCTTGCATCGCCGCATTGAAGACGACAGCCTCACCGTATCCGGTTGCACAGGAGAATTCAGGTACTCGTCGCTATTCGCTACATGTGGCGGCCTCAGATGCCGTCCGTCGAACCGCCTCTGCCGTCGTCGAAGCACGTACTACGGCAACCGGTGTTCCGGCTGCGGGATCGAAACTCCAGTCCTGCCGATAGGACTGGAGTAGATCTGGATCTGTGATCATCGCACCTGGCGACAATCGCTGGGCGAGCGTGTTCAAAGCGTCGACACTACCATGATCTGGTTTCAGCCTTCCGCTCCGAGATGTGAAACTCATTGTGTCCAAGGCATGTCCGTGGACCCGAGAGTTGAAAGTCAGTATCTCGAGTGCGGTTGAGATCCACCGAATATGGCGTACGTCATATGTTGCTGAGGTCGGTCAGTACCTGATCGAAGGCGCCGGTACGTCCAGGTGTCACTACCTTCTGAAACAGTGTCAGGACACATTCGTCAAGGGCGTCCGTTGCCGTGAGGGTTCTTCTGGCGACGGTGCTTCTACCGGACCATCGGCCACGTTCCATGTGTGCCAATGCGATTCCGTCACGCCGGGCTGTTGCCTTTCGGCCCGATGAATGAACGAAGAGGTATGTTCTGCCCGCGATATCGACTTCGCACAGCTTGTTCTTGCGGCGCATGGCCTTGGGCTTCTGGTCGATCAGGGTCCCGATCGTTCCGTCGGACAATCGAAGTGATGCAGGTCGGCCTTTACGGAATGTGAGCCTGGATCGATCCTGCTCGGCTGTTGACGATTTCCTCTTCCGCCCGCCGGCAACGCTCTCCGATCCGTCGTCGGATGCGGGAATCAGTTCGCCTTGAACGTTCCCCGACGGATCGAATATCGATACGGCCGAACCACCTTCGGCGAGGTTGACGAACCAGCCGGTCTCTGTAGGGGTGTTCCATTTCATGTAGATGATTATTCTTCATCAGTGCCGAGGAACATCAGCCGACAGCCCGAGACGAGGATCGCGGTCAGGATTCGACAGTCACCTCGATCACGCCATCGTCGCCGTTGAAACGAACCGCCGGCCAGTACCCGTCCATGAAATGCAAACCGCACGAGTCTGTCAGACGTTGACAATCGCTTCGACGGCCAGACGGTGAAGAGCCTGGTGCTGCTCGAAGACGTGGCGTAGGCGGGGAAGCATGCCGCGTGCAAGGGTGCCGAGCGTTTCGTCGACGATGCCGAAGCTGGGATTTGTCCTCACGTGAGCAGCGTAGACATCGAAGAAGGCAAGCCGCGATTCTGCTGGGGCGGGCACAACGCCCGAACCGTGGCAGGAGCCGTTCTTCGCCAATCCACTCGCAATGTCCCGCTGACTGGGCATCCGGAACCTTCTGCGCCGCGACTGCCTTAGCGTTCTACGTCGATAACCACGTGAAGGGATTTGTTCAATGGCGAAGAATCAGGCACCCCCCGCGACACAAGCCAAGGACATCGTTGTCGATCTACTGGTGATCGGGTCCGGTACCGGCATGGCTGCCGCCCTCACCGCGAACGAGCTCGGCTTGTCCACGCTGATCGTGGAGAAGACGCAGTACGTTGGCGGTTCGACGGCGCGGTCCGGTGGAGCGTTCTGGATGCCTGCCAACCCGATCTTGGCGAAAGCCGGTGCGGGCGACACCGTTGAGCGCGCGAAGACATACGTGCGGTCGGTGGTCGGTGATACTGCCCCTGCCCAACGTGGGGAGGCATTCGTCGACAACGGTGCGGCCACCGTCGACATGCTTTACCGCACGACGCCCATGAAGTTCTTCTGGGCCAAGGAATACTCCGATTACCACCCCGAACTGCCGGGAGGTAGCGCCGCCGGACGTACCTGCGAGTGCCTGCCGTTCGACGCGTCGGTACTCGGCGCGGAACGCGGTCGCCTGCGGCCCGGTTTGATGGAAGCCGGACTGCCGATGCCGGTGACAGGTGCGGACTACAAGTGGATGAACCTGATGGTGAAGAAGCCGAGCAAGGCTTTCCCTCGCATCATCCGCCGCCTGGCGCAGGGCGTTTACGGCAAGTACGTACTCAAGCGTGAATACATCGCAGGCGGTCAGGCGCTCGCCGCCGGCCTGTTCGCAGGTGTGGTCCAGGCCGGTATCCCGGTGTGGACGGAAACGTCGTTGGTTCGGCTCATCACCGAAGATGGCCGCGTAACGGGTGCAGTTGTGGTGCAAGACGGACGTGAAGTGACGGTGACCGCTCGGCGTGGTGTCGTTCTGGCAGCCGGCGGGTTCGACCACAACATGGAGTGGCGCCACAAGTACCAGTCGGAGAGGCTCGGTGAGCACGAGAGCCTGGGCGCAGAGGGCAACACCGGCGAAGCGATCGAGGCAGCACAAGAGCTCGGCGCAGGTATCGGATCGATGGATCAGTCGTGGTGGTTCCCGGCGGTGGCAAGCATCAAGGGCCGCCCGCCGATGGTGATGCTCGCAGAGCGTGCGCTGCCAGGCTCGTTCATCGTCGACCAGACCGGTCGTCGATTCGTGAACGAGGCGACGGACTACATGTCGTTCGGCCAGCGCGTGCTCGAACGGGAAAAGGCCGGAGATCCGGCCGAGTCGATGTGGTTTGTTTTCGACCAGGAGTACCGCAACAGCTACGTGTTCGCAGGCGGTATCTTCCCTCGTCAGCCGCTTCCGCAGGCATTCTTCGACTCCGGCATCGCGCACAAGGCGAGCAGTCCGGTCGAACTTGCCCGCAAGGTCGGTCTTCCCGAGGAGGCTTTTGCCGAGTCCTTCGAGAAGTTCAACGAGGCCGCTGCTGCCGGTAGCGATGCGGAATTTGGTCGCGGCGGAAGTGCATACGATCGGTACTACGGCGACCCGACAGTGTCCCCGAACCCGAACCTGAGGAAGCTCGACACGAGTGCCCTCTACGCGGTGAAGATGACGCTCAGCGACCTCGGCACCTGCGGCGGTGTGCAGGCAGACGAGCATGCACGCGTGCTTCGTGAGGACGGCAGCGTGATCGACGGCCTGTATGCGATCGGCAATACTGCGGCCAACGCATTCGGTCACACCTACCCGGGCGCCGGTGCAACGATCGGCCAGGGGCTGGTTTACGGATACATTGCCGCTCACCACGCAGCCGAGAAAGTAGCTGCGACTCAGCAGTAGATCCACTAGGCAACAGATCGCCGAACGGGAGATCAGCACGCGTTTCCGATGCCGGGAACGTGCACTGGTCTCCCGTTCGGCTTGTAGGAGCAATGCCGCCTGTATGTCCCATCTCGGTAACGCTGACGCGCCGGGTGACCAAGACGCGGTATCGTCTCCAGAAGTGACATGGGGCACTGGCGATTGTTCGACCAGATGCCATCCACCGAAGGCGCGCCTGATATCGACCGGTCGGGTCGAATGCGCAAAAACAGGTATGTACCCAGGTAATTCAACCGTGGTGTGGAGCGTCGTGAAGCGACAGCGTATGAGGTGATTCCTCATCCGCAACGCAAGGATCTCCATGTTCCACCCCCTTTCCGACCATCCGGGTAGACACCCACCCTGTCGATCTTCGAATGAGAAGCCTTCGGTTTGTTCCGGCATTCGTAGTCCTCGATCAACGATCGATTCAGGCACTGCCTCGATGTAGAACCCGTATCTCCTGTGCTGTCACCAGGAGATACAGACCTGCGGGTCTATGCGCGCGCTCGCGTTCGAGAGCGGTCACCGTACCTCTCTCCATGGCGCGATCCGAACATTTCACTCCAACGGAGTCTTGGTGCGATACACCAAGTAGCTCAGCACGTATTGAGTGCTGTCTGCGGGTAGAGCCTGCACCTGCTCCGAGCACATCAGTCAAGGAAAACATGAGTAAGCACAGAAAACACAAGCCTTCCAGCACAAAACGATTCATCGCCGTAACTGCGGGACTGGGCGCCCTTGTGGGGGCCGGAGCAGTAGCCAATGCAGGTACCGCCGGTGCGCAGGGCTGGTCGGCGAGTTGCAATTGGGAGTGGCCGGTAAGCGGATCACTTTCGCAGGGTTACCACGCGGGACATGACGGAGTCGACTTCGCTGTCAACGTCGGCACCGCGCTCCACGCGCCCACATCGGGCACGATTTCTGTTGCCGGACCCAATGATCCGGGTGGATATGGAACGTACATCCAGTTGGAAGCGGACAGTGGCGAGCAGATTCAGATGGGCCACCTCTCCGAAACATGGGTCGGTGTGGGGCAACACGTCGAGGTAGGCGACGAGATCGGGGCAACGGGCAACACCGGTAGCTCCACCGGTCCACATCTGCATCTCCGCATTCACAGTGGAGGCGCAGTCGATCCCATGTCCTTCCTGAGTTCGATCGGGGCGTGCGATACCGGGTCGAGTATTGCTCCCGCGCCCGCGCCCGCGCCGGCACAGGACGTAGCACCCGAATTTGCACCGGAACCGGCGCCTGCTCCCGTTGTCTACTCTGAGACATCCGAATCTGCACCGGTAGAAAGCATTCCGGAGTCGGAGACTCCAGCGCCCGGCTCAGAGGTAGTCGTTGCAGCCGGTGATACATTGTTCGACCTCGCGACAGAACGAGGTCTCACCTGGCAGCAGGTGTGGGACATGAATCCGCAGATCGTCAATCCCGATCAGATCCTTGTGGGCGACGTGATCAACTTGTGAGAGTTGATAATTCGATACTGATCCGGAGATGAGTCAACGGCTCGTACACGACCGGTTTCAGTACCCCAGTTGACTCCGAGTTCCACTTCGTGCGCGTGAGCGCTGCAGCCGGGCCGTGCATTTCACGGTCCGGCTGTTTTGCGCGCTCCGAGAAGTGATTCCTACCGAAGTACTGATGTGTGGTGGTTCGCTTCTCGGGCAGCCACGGCCAATCAATGGGGATCTTGCCGATACTATTGAGCCCGTGAACCGGTCCGCGATCACCTCCCTACGTCGACGTTGGTCAGATGAGGACGTCGATAATTTACGGGCGCAATTGCTCGATCAGTCGCGGATCGTCAAGCCTCCCCACACTCTCGTCTCCCCACGGGCGGAGACCGATGACGGGCTGATCGATGTGCGTGGCCTGACAGCGGGTAGCGCTGGATTGGACATTCGGTATCTCACGTTGGAACGGATTGATCTGAGCTTCGCTCGGGGTTCGATCTCCGTCTTCGAATCCGAATTATTCGACTGCCGTTTCGATTTCGTGGCACTGACCGGACAGCCCCGTTTCAATCGCCGACTCGAACGGTGCAGTTTCCGGGGTGCGACGCTCTCGCGTGTGGCGCTCGGACCGAGGGTCGTCGATTGCGATTTCACTGGAGCCAAAGCACGCGGGCTCCGCTCCGTGCCCAATACTGTGTTCGAACGATGCGCATTCGACGACACAGACCTGACTGGTGCGCAGTTCGCCGATACCTCATTCGTGGAGTGCACTTTCGGCGGCGCACGATTCTCGGCGGCCACGAGTTTTGTGCGGTGTTCCTTCACCCGGACCGCTGTCGAGTTCTCCGAGGCGCAAGTGTCGCGAACAACGTGTGACGGCACCGCGATTCCGGATCAATGGGAAGGTGAGGCCGATTCAGCAGTCGCACTGGAGCGGTATGCCGGTCGATATGCCCGAGCACTTGGCGTGGGGGACACAGAGGGTATGGCCCTCGATCCTGAAATGGATGATTCGTAAAGGGGGCAGATCGATGACTCGCGGGGTCACGTTCAGGACAGTATTCGGTGGACCGTCGGTGCCGCTTGACTTCATCGAGGAGTTGACTCGGCTCAGACACCGGCTGAGGGGCATCGCGATGCAGTACGACTTCGATCTGTTTGTTGTCGTTGGTGGCGACATCTCCGTGGTGACCGATCCGACCGGGATCCGGCTTCCGCGTGTATTTCTGGGCAGGCGTACCGCTACGGCGCAGGTACAGATGAACACTGACGACGTGATGGGGGTGCCCGACCCGCGTGCATTTCTGTACACGACGATCCATGCGGCACTGACGGAACTGATCACGCGTGTCTCAGACCGCGACAACGACTTCGATGCGGACGGGGAGCGAGCGAAGATCGAGTTCTTGATCCTCGATGACATTGGCGAGCGCGAATCAAAGCTGTGATGGCAAATGACAAATGCTGCGCTCCCGAATTCGTCAGGCTGTTGTCACTCTCTGGCATCAAACACTGCGGTGACCACTTCACAGAAAATCGCCGGGTGCCGGCAATGGACGAACCTCACTATGAGTTCTGCGGTGCGCGGTAGCGGTGACAAGTAGGTAGCGTTCAGCTGCGGCGTAGTCGGTGATCGATGTTCCGTCGGGCCCGGGGGTTTGAGTGATCAGGTCGAGGTATCGGCGGCGATAGAGGTATGCGTCGGGCTGGGTCAACAGGTACTCCGCGGCAGCGACGACGTCCAGGCTCGGTGCGGCTCGTCTGAGCCGGGTGCGCGCCGGCTGGTACGCAGCTCTGGCGTGTTTGGTCGGCCCGGTGGCCGTGTAGTGCCCGTCGCTGTGGTCGTCGTCTCGGGCATTGTCATTCATATCGTCGCCTTGGTGTGAATGAGCTCGACGTTGCCGTTGTAGTAGCCGAGGACACGGTGATCCATCATCCGCCGCCACAGTGGTGGTACGGCAGCGCAGACGATCATCACCGCGTATCCGGCAGGGAGTTGCGGAGCGGTTGGAGCGCTGCGCAGAGATTGGTAGCGCAGACGCGGATTCGCGTGATGGTCACTGTGTCGTTGTAATTGGTACAGGAACAAATTGGACAAGAGATGATCACTGTTCCAACTGTCTTCGGGCCGGGCTTTGACAAAGCTGCCGTCTTGTCTTCGCGCACGGAGCAATCCGTAGTGTTCGAGGTAGTTTGCGGCCTCGAGGAACGTGATCCCGGCCAAGGCTTGCAGGAGCAGCCAGGGCAGTATCTGCCACCCGAATAAGGTGATCAACGTCCCGAACAGTGCGGCGCTCAGCGACCATGCCTGCACGATGTTGTTTCGAGGCGACAGTGCGGGTGAACCCTGCCGGCGCAGGCGTGCTGATTCGATCCGCCAGCCCGATTTCAGACCTCCGAATACGCTGCGGGGCAGGAATATCCAGAACGATTCCCCGAAACGAGCACTGGCGGGATCGCGCGGCGTCGCAACGTTGACGTGGTGACCGTGATTGTGCTCGATGTAGAAGTGCCCGTAGAACGATTGAGCGAGCACAATTTTCGCCAACCGCCGCTCGAGGCGGCTGCTCTTGTGGCCTAGTTCGTGTGCGGCATTGATACCGACGCCCGCAACGACGCCGACGGTCATCGCCAGTGCGATCTTCTCTCCGGTTGCCATCGGGGCGTGCGCCCAACACCATGCGGCGAAGACGAGGCCAGCGTATTGGAGTGGCACGAACAGGTAGGTACACCAGCGGTAGTAGCGGTCGTCCTGCAATGCCGCGATCACGTTGTCGGGTGGGCTGCGGCCATCTGCGCCGACTGCGACGTCGACGATCGGGATGACGAGAATCAGGATCCAGGCACCGGTCGCCCAGAACAGGCCGAGGTGCAAATATTCGACCAGCAGCCAGGACAGGAAGGGACTCAGCGGGATCAGCAATCCCAACGGCCACCAGTAACGCTTCCGATCCCGCCATGCAGGAGCGTCGACACCTGCTTCGGCGCTCGCTCGAATGTCGTCGGTGTCTGTCATCGAAACTTCTCGAGCACGGGAAAGTGGAATACGGTCATTGCTCTCCAACGGTTCGTGCGGACTTTCGAAGTGGTGTGCTGCGGCGTCTCAGGCGGTTAGGCCAGGTCGGCGAATGCGATGATGTTGTCGTTGTAACTGCGTGCGGTTTCGTCGAAGGATCCACCGCACGTGATGATCCGGAGTCCGGGGTGGTCGATGTCGCCGTATACGACGTCGGTGGGAAAGTCCTCTTTGGGGAAGTGTTCGACACTGGTAGCGGTGAACACTGCGCGACTTCCGTCTTCGCGGGTGACGATGATGTCGGCTCCTGTTTCGAGATTCCGCAGATCGAAGAAGACCCCGTCGGTGCCTTGCCAGTCGACGTGGCCGGCGATGATTGCCGGTCCGACCTCACCGGGGGCGGGAGCGCCGGTGTACCACCCTGCGTCCTTCCCATCCGGTGGGACCTCGAGTGCTCCATCGGTATCGAGTCCGAGATCGATGATGTCGGTGTCGACGCCGATGGACGGGATTTCGAGGCGCGCGGGGCGGTGGTCAGCAGTTACCGGCGCCCTTTCGGGCAGTGCAGAGTCAGTGGCGCGCGGCGCGGATGTGGTGTCTTGTCGAGGCGACGAGATTGGTTGTGAATTTCCGCTGTCGGATTGTCCACCGGCGCATCCGACCACCGTTACGAGTACTGAAACAGTAAGGGCGAGAGCCGTGATGGCTCGGCGAGTTCGCGGAGCCATCACGGAGTTTTCGTCTTTCATCTATCGACTTGTCCGACGGATGACGAGGGCCGACATAGCCACGACGCTGAAGAAGCCGACGAGCAGGGCGATCCACCCTCCACTGGACTGTCCGCCGCGTTGGGATTGTGTGCTTCCGTCACCGGTGTCGACCGACCCTCGTGGTACCTGCTGCACCTGAGGGGCTCGAACATTCGGGGATTCCGGGCCTACCGGTTGAGTGGTCGGGGTACCCGTTCGAGAAGCTGACGTCGTCGGCACCCGAGACGGGACGGTTACCGTCCCGGGAACGGTGGGAGGTATTCCCGGCAGTGGTGGGAGACCGGGAATCTCGGGTATGGACGGAATGTTTCGGCTGGTCGTGATGATCGGCGGTACGTCCACAGTGGTTGTAGTCGTGCCGTTCGGCCCTGGTGTGGTGGTCGTCGCTTCCACCGGTGTACCANGTCGTGGTTGTAGTCACCTCCGGCGGGACGACCGTCGTGGTTGTAGTCACCTCCGGCGGGACGACCGTCGTGGTTGTAGTCACCTCCGGCGGGACGACCGTCGTGGTTGTAGTCACCTCCGGCGGGACGACCGTCGTGGTTGTAGTCACCTCCGGCGGGACGACCGTCGTGGTTGTAGTTGTCGCGGTGTCAGGCGGGACCGTAGTCGTCGTAGTGGTCGGAGTCGTGGTCGTGACAGGAGGCGCACAGGTCGGGATCGTAACGGTGTTCGTATCCAGAGTGACCGCGCCATTGATCGCCAACAGTCGACCCTCGACGGTTGCCTCGGTTGTGGCAGTAATGTCTGTCAGCGCCAACAGGTTTCCTCGGAAGACGGAGTTGGTGCCCAGGGTGGCGGAACTTCCAACCTGCCAGAAAACATTGCATGCCTGCGTTCCGTTGATCAGTGCAACGGTGCTGGACGACGATGTGATCAGCGTTGATCCCGCCTGGAAGACGAAGACTGCATCGGGGTCACCTTGCGCGTCGAGGGTGACGGTTCCCGACAGTGCGATCGACGAACCGGAGTTGTAGACACCCGAAACCAGTGTCCGACCGGTCAAGTCGTCTCCCGTCGGTTGTGTGGGTCCCTGACCGGCAAGAGTGTTGTAGGCAGTCAGCACGTCGGGTTTCGCTCCCTGCGATACCGCGTCGCCACCATGATTGGTGCCGGCAATCGTCAGGTCCGATACACCGGTGATGGTTGGAGTCGGATACGTGCCGATATCGCCGCCGAGGGTTGTCGGTCCGGTGTTGGTGATTCCTGCTCCGGCAAGGACTGCAAAGGGCTCAGCGGTGCCGAGTCCGACAGCAGTCGCTTCCGCGCCGGCAGTGCCGGCCGGCAAGACGAGAATGCCGACGGAGAAAACGGAAATCGTTGCAATACCCGAGAATTGAAAGAACCGCGAGCGTCGTGTTGCGGTGGGTGCTGTCATGTTCTGTTCATCTTCGATCCTTTGAAGAAGGGACTCATGCGACGAAAGTGAGTCCGTACGTCCGCGCCGACTCCGGCGCCGGGACGTATCGATGAGCGCCCACGTAAATCCGGACATTCCGGGTGTACGATGTGTGTATACGTTGTATGCATAGGGCGTATCCGAACAGTAAACCAGCCGTACTGTTCTGTCAACGCGTAGGCATACGATGTATGTTTTGTGGATGACCGGACACTCGCCAGATCGCACTAAGGGTTTGATTCCCGCCGCGGACCGCGAGGAGCCCCTCACCAGGGCGCTCGTACTCTCGACGGCGTTGGCGATCATCGACGAGGAAGGTGCCGACGGCCTCTCCATGCGCCGACTGGGCAAAGCGCTCGACAGAAATCCGATGACTCTCTACAGGTACGCGGCCAACAAGGCGGCCCTGCTGGACGGGGTCGTCGAGACCGTGCTCGAACAACTGGTCGTCGACCCGTCCGATCGCGACTGGAGGGGGCAGCTGCACGCGGTTGCGTACGGGTATCGCCGCCTCGCGCTCGCGCACCCCAACGTGGTTCCTTTGCTGGTCACTCGGCCGCTGTCCACGCCGCTCGGATTGCGTCCTCCCGGGACGTTGCGCTACCTCGAAGCGATTCTCGAACTGCTGATACGGGCCGGTTTCACTCCTGAAGACGCATTACACATCTACCGAGCAGTGTTCGGCTTCCTCAACGGGCACATTCTCAACGAGCTTCAGGAAATAGTCGAAAATCCCGAGGAGACGGACGATCTCTTGCGACTCGGTCTGCATCGGCTTGCGCTTGCCGAGTTTCCGAGACTGCGGTCGATGGCTACGATCATGGCTCACTACGACGGGCAGGACGAACTCGAGCGCGGTCTGGCAATCCTTCTGGAGGGTCTGGCGACGGCATCTCCTCCGACGAGGGTTGAGGGCTGACCACTTTCAGTTTGGGTATAGACATGAGACGACCTCGACGGCCACACAATTCAGGGGACCGACGAGGTCGGTAAGCGTCAGCGCAGTCACTGACGTCTACATTTCAACCGTACGAGTCACGGTTGGCAGGTGGCGGCGAGCTTCGTCCTTGTTGTGTGAGTGTTTCGTCCTGCTTCGCCCATTTCGGGCGGTTCCTGACCTGCTGCAGGTGATGGCTCTTCGGTTCGGCCGGAATGCTTCATCGAGCTGAACGTGTGTAGAGCGCCTGTAAATGCCGTCCGTCCGCCTCGGTGGACGGACGGAAGGCATCAATTCATTTGTGGGTGACCGTATTCGGCGAACACGGTCTGGTTTTGTCAGGGTTGAAATTCTTCGTTGGTGGGGTTCTCGGGCGGGGTGGCCGCGAGGATGCGCTTCCACCAGCCTTGCCGCTGCGGGTCTTCGTTCTAGACGACCGGTTCAGCCAGAGCTGCGGCGGGGGCCATGATTGGCGCGGGCATAGTGGACCTCCTGGATGAAAGGTTCTCGTACAGTCGATTTCGTGCCAAGCCGTTCAGGTCAGGCTTCGATCTGTCCTTGGGTTTTCACCTCGGAGTTTGCGGTGCGGGACGGCGGTCCCGACGAGATTTCGATCCGCCGCGGTTTCGCCTTCTCTGCGATCGGCAAGGTCACGGTCAACACGCCGTTGTCGTATGAGGCGACGATCCGTTCGGAATCGATGTCCTCACTGATGGACAGCTGCCTTCTGTATGTTCCTGTGAAACGCTCACCGGCCAGCCACGTCACTCCCTCTTCGGAAATGGCGCTGCGGTGCGCGGTCAGGGTGAGGGTCGAGCCGTCTACCTGTACGTCCACTGATCCTGGGTCGACGCCGGGAAGATCGGCGTGAAGGACGTAGTGGTCATCGATCTTGTAGAGGTCCATCGGCATGAAACGTGGACTTCGGCTGCTGCCGGTTCCGGTGGCAAGCAGGGACTTGGTGATCGCGTCGATGTCGGTGAAAGGATCGAAACGAAGCACAGCAACACACCTCCCGTATCGTCTAAGAAAGGTCACCGTCACCTCGACGGCGACCGAACTTACTGTGCGAGAACATGATAACCAGCCAAACTGGCACTCTGCAACCTCGAGTGCCAGATTTTTTCGGTGAACTTCGGTCCGATTCTCGGAAGTATCCGAAATGGCGCGATCAGTTCGCCAGGGATGTCAGAGGGTCCGGCGAAACACCTTGTCTTCGTCGACTGTGACGGCACCGGATGCGATGAGTCGTTCGAGGTGTAGCTGAGCTGTCCGTCGTTCGACGGCGTCGACGTACGGGGCCGATACGTGGGGGCGGTAGACGAGTCGATGAGCGACTATGTCTTCCAAGAGTTTTGGTTCGCCGAGGAATTGGATGAGACGGTCTTCGCGGCTCAGTAATTTGTCGCGGTATGCGGACAACCGGCGACGGAACTCGTCGCTGCCCTCGACCACGCCCTTCTGATGGAATGTTCCGTACCAGCGTGCGTCGATCGTTGCGATGTGGTCGATGGAGTCGAGGAAGTCGTTGACGCTGCTACCCAGGTCGCCGTACATCGGGCCGAAGGAGGTGAGATCGATGTCGGCGACGTAGAAGAAGCCGTCTGGTTCGACGAGGACCCCGCAGTGTCCGCGGGTGTGCCCTGGCAAATGAATGACTGTCGCAGTGCGGTCGCCCAGGTCGAAGGCGTGGCCGCCCGCGATCCCCGACACGTTCTCGTGGGTCGGGGGTATGCCGTATTGCGTAGCAATCGACTGCTGGACCTCGACTCGTTCGTTCGGAGGAAGGCCGTAATTGGTGAGCATCGTGTCGAGGGATGCGACTGCGGGTGCGTCGAGATGGTGCGCATAGGCCGGGGTGTCGAAATGGCGTAGTCCGGCGATGTGGTCCTCGTGCCCGTGGCTGACGAATACGAGGTCTGCGCCGACGGGGTCGCGGTCGAGGGAGAGCGAAGGGTCGATGACGAGCGTGCTTTCAGATCCGTGCACTACCACGGTGTTCCCGTAGGGGACGGCACCACCGTTCTCAGGAACCAGTACCGAGACCTTGCCGAATTCTGCAGGTGTGAACATCTTTCGCCTTCCTCGTGACGATCGTGTCGTGACGACACCGGCTTGCAGGCTCGAATCAGTGGAGATGTTGTCGAGACGTCTCGACAGTATCCGTTGCCCAAGCGGCGAGGTGCATCGGATAGTGGCAGTAGATCCAGTCAGTGTGCAGTGCCGGCTATTTCGTCGAGAGTCCGTTCGACGGCTCGGGCGATCTTGCTTGCAGGTGGGAGATGCTCGGCATCGGTCTGGATTCCGATCCAGAATGTGTCGTTGTAGGACGCTGCGGTGAAGCCGACGCGGACATTGCCCGCCAACGGGCCCAGAGGCCAGAGTTCGACTAGCGCTGCCCCGTCGAGCGTGAGCGGGCCGCGCGGTCCATGGACGTTGGACACGACTGCACCGATCATGTGCTGCCGCTTTGCGAGCTTGTCGAAAACGCCGGCGATACGCGGTGACCGAAAGGTTGTTCCCGCAGCGCGTGCGGAAGGTTTGGCCGCAGCGGTTTGCTTCGCGACGATCGCGACTGTGCGTTGTGGGTCGGTTTCACGAAGTGGAAGGTCGATGATCATGAACCCGACGGCATTGCGTGCGCTACCGATCGCTGTGACTGCGACGGGTACCGATACCGCAATCGACTTGGGGATGGGCTCGCCGCATTCTTGGAGGATGAATCGCAGTCCGCCGCCCACCGCAACGAGATAGGCATCGTTCAAAGTGCCTCCCGCTTGCTGCGCGGCATGCTCGATCAGAGAGGTGCGGACGTTGACGGACGAGATCGATCTCGTGGGACCAATGGCGCCCAGCAACACCCGTGATCGGATTGGCCGGTGCAGGAAAGTACCGATTCGAAATCGGAGGAGGTCGAGGGAACCGGCGGCCTTCGGAGGGATGTTCGGCACGGGAGCGCCCGGGTCGGTACTTTTCGAATCAGGTGAGGCGAACAAGCGCTCGAAAAGGTCGCTGGCTCTGGCGCCGTCGAGAACCGCGTGATGCACTCGGATGACAATGCCGCACAGACCCGGTCGAGCTGCAGGAACGAAGGCGATGTGCCACAACGGTCGGGTGGTGTCGAGGGGTTGCATCACGAGTCGACCACAGACGGATTCGAAGTCGGGTTCTGTAGGCCCGCGTCCGTCAAGCGAGAGATGGAGGTCGAAGTCGATGTCGTTTTCCGTCCACCACCATGACCCGTTCCGCATGATCGGTCGCTGCCGCAGTAACGGCTCCTGCGCGATGTGAGCGGCGAGAGTGCGGTGAAGTCGCACTAGATCAGGTCGACCGTCTCGATCGACGAAGCCACCAGGAGCGAGCAGTCCGGCAATAGTGACCAGGTAGGGCTGGACGTGCACACCGAGCTGGAAGCTCGCAGCGTCGACGGGTGATATCGGCACGTCGGGTGTGGTGTCGACCATCTGCTGAGCCTAATCGAGGCGACACGGTGGACGGCGATGGTTTCGGCTAGCGGATCACCAAGTCGTGGTCGGTGGCGCTGAGCGTGATCGCGGCAATGGGGTTTCCGCGCATCCAGTCCTGCACGAACGCGTCCAGAGCGGGGTTCGATGCCCGATCCGCGTACGCGTCCGACGGGATCTCGATTGCCCCGACGAGGTGGCGCGGATCGGCATCGAGGCCGGATGCGCGGGGAGCCATCCGTAGTCCGTCGGCGGTGTGCAGGACGACCGGAAGAACCGTGCCATCCGGTGCAGTCACGGTCGCGGTCCGCGTGGTGGCGACCGGGTCGAAATGGTCCACGTCCAGTCGGTATCCGGACGGTTGTGCGTGCTGGCCGATCGCGTCGAGCAGACGCGGATCCACCACAGAGTACGGAAACCCGATGTCGATCAGAGCCTGACCGTCGATGGCACCGTCGCGGGCGGGCAGGGTCGTGGACAAGTGCCAGGGGGCAGCGGGGGACAGGGTATCCGTCGACCGGTCTGTCGGCGCGTTTTCGATCAGTGTGCCGAGGAGGGACGCGCCGGTCGGCGTGAACTCCCAGGCATCCCCGACGAGATCCTTGTGCCAGAAGCCGGATTCGGCGCCGCGGAGACCCTCGACGCGCAACTCCCGCCGGTTCGGGCCGGGACCGAGTGAGTGCACACTGATCGCGGATGTGACTTCACCGGGAATTTTGGGCTGGTGCACCCAGTCTGGGGCCGGAAGTCGGATCGCGGCGGTGCTGCGGTCGAGTGTTTCGGCCACGAGGTTGGGTGCCGACGGCTTGTCCGACTGATCTTCCCAGCTGTAGCGGAAGAAGATCGAGTCCGATCCCGAAGAATCGAAATCAAATGTGCGGGTGTATATGTCGCCGTACTTGTTCATCACGAAAGTGGTTGATCCGGCCGCCGACAGCGAGTCCGCCTGGAATCGCCCGCCGAGCGGGCCGCCGATCTCGTAGCTGTCGTCGTTGGGCAGCCACGGGTCCGCGTAGGTTATCCGGCTGCCGTCCCCGGTCAACGTGGGGATCATCGTCATCTTGGCGAGTCCGACGAAGTGAATCCGTCCTGCGACGTCGGTGAAAGTTTGGTTGTCCCAAGGCGACGAGACGCTCAGTGCCCACCCGTTCGGGTGGTCTCCGGGGAGTTGTCGGCCGGGACCGCTCC
Source organism: Rhodococcus sp. MH15 (assembly GCF_019266045.1). Classification (NCBI taxonomy): domain Bacteria; kingdom Bacillati; phylum Actinomycetota; class Actinomycetes; order Mycobacteriales; family Nocardiaceae; genus Rhodococcus; species Rhodococcus sp. MH15. The sequence continues at coordinate 5,058 of NZ_LPNP01000077.1, read as the reverse complement.
ACAGCGGTGCGCCCCATGCCGAGGTCCAATTCCACACCAGCGGATCCTGGGATGCGTTGTCCATCGTGTAGATCCAGCCGTTGTCGTCGACCGCGACGAGTTCGTCGTCGTCCAGTGATATCCCGACCAGTCGTCCACGCAGGCACTCGGGCATCGGCACGAAACGCCACGGTTGAGCCGTTGATGCGCCTGTCTCTCGCGGCCGAGCGAGTAAGTCGTGGTCGACTAGCGCGAAGTCCCAGAAACGGTTGAATTGCGTAGTTGGCGTGCGGATCTGGACCGAGCTGGGGGCGGTTGAACCGGTGAATGTCGGTAGGTTTGCCAACCCGACTCGACCTCCACCGGAGGGCGCACCTGGTGGCAGTTGGGCGGTTCCGAATGATATGCAACTGGCCGGCCCAGGTTCGGTGGGCGCGGCAGCGGCGAGGGGAGTGGACCACAGGAGGGCGGCGGAGAGTAGGACGCCGACGCTCAGCAGTCGCGGTCGGTGCGGGTGCGAAACTCCACTCGCGGTCTCGTTCACCGTCCGATTGTCGCATGATCGGCACGTTGAATCTGAGAATTGTGAGGTTTGTCCATCTGTGTCGGTTGCGGCGAGAGTGCCGATCGCTGCGTTGGTTGTTGTGAGTGGAACGAGAGTGCGTGTACTGCAAAGGTATTCGCCGTGTAGCTGAGTTTTGCCATGACCTGCAGATACGGTGGGGTGATGAGAAGGCCGAAGTCGCTGGGTGAATGGTTGGTAGCTGACCCTCCGGAGTCGTCCAAGCCACCGGGGCCGATTCTTTTGGCATTCACCGTTGTTCCGCTCATTGCGTTGGTCTGCCGGCATTACGGTTGGTGGCCTTCGCCGTTCGGGGAGTACAGATGGTTGGATCCCTTCCTCGTCAGCGCCGCGGCTCTGCTCATCTTGATCGTGGTCGGTCTGGTGTGGGCGATCCGCACCCTCTATGCCCTTGGCCAGGACCGGCGGTGGTCGTGGTGGATTCTGTCCTCCCCGATCGCCGTCATCGCTGCAGCAGCTCTGGTGTTGTTGATGCCGCCGGCAACTTTCCTCGACAAGAGCGGAGAGTTCGAGACCATCGCGATTGGTCTTTTGGAGCAGCCTGAATCGACCGTGGAAGAGCTCGAGATCGGCCAGTTCGATATCAGTAGTGCCCATGTCGTGCGGCCGGATGAGGTCTACTTCATCGACAACGACAGCATGTTCATCACCTCGAGTGGGTGGGTGTACTCGCCCAGCGGCCCACCATCGGGGTTCGATGATTTCTCCGCAACTCACCTCGGCGGACCTTGGTACGAGTTCACGGCGGTATGGCGTGACTGATAAATCGAGTGGCCTGTAACGCAGGCCTGTAGCTACCATCGCGGTGTGGATACGTACACGGTGACGCCCCATGGGCGTGAGGGGGTTGTCGGCGTCGTCTTCGCCGGCGACAGATAGCGCATTTCGGACCCGACAGCACTTGGTGCTGATCGGGCCATGAGCTGTACCCACCTTCACCGAGCCACGATTGGTATACACCCATGATCATTTTGACCGATACATCTATTCGTTCCAGCCTCGTCAACGCGAGTCGTAAGGAGAAGTCCGATCTCACCCTGCCGGACGGCTTCGGCACCATCGACTTCGACGCTCTCGACTACCTGGGCTGGCGAGATCCGAAAATGGGCCGACGCGCCTACGCGATCGTCCCGACACTCGACGGGGAGACCATCGGAGTCTTGCTCGTTCAAGCCGAGGCCACTCCGCGATCGCGCGCCCAGTGCTCCTGGTGCCGCGACACGCGACTCCCCAACGAGGTCGTCTTCTACGGCGCCAAGTTGGCCGGGCCCGCCGGTCGACGTGGCAGCACGGTCGGAACACTGATCTGCCGAGACTTCCAGTGCTCGTCCAATGTTCGTAACGACCCCCCGCTCCCGTATGCCGGCTACGATGCCGCCGCTGCGCGCCAGAACCGGAAAGATGAACTGGTGCTGCGGGCTTCGAGTTTTGTCGAGCGGGTGGCTCGGCAGTAGAGCGGACCAAATCGGGGACGAGATAGCACCCTGTTGCGACGTTCGTCCCCCTTTCCTGACTCAGGGAGGGGGACGAGCTGTCTAGACGGGTTTGATCCGACGAGCACTTCGAGACGACGCGACATGTGGCGTCGCACATGATTGCGCGGTCACGGCGTTGCTCGACGCAACGTCGCCCAGGCTCCGGCGATGCACGCGATGGCAAGGGCCAGAGGGAGTAGTGCCATCGGTACAACTCGGGGAGTATCGACAAACCACGAACCGATCGCCGGCCACCACCCAGCCCAGGTGATCGCGATCGCTGACAAGCCGAGGAAGCCGAAAAGCCCGGTGAGGGAGGCGAGTAGACCGGTGATCCTCCACCGCTGGTAGATAGCACCTGCCAGCATTGCGATCGAACTGGTCAGCAGCAGCGTCGCGAACAGTGCGAGCAACTGTACGGCGGTGTTGTCGGTGAAATAGCGTGCGATGCCGAACATGCGCATGTGCACACCCCAGCCGTTGGTGGCGGACTCCAGCACGGACAGCAGTTGCAGCGCGATTGCGAAGACTGCGGACTGTGCCAGCGCCATAACCGTGGTGGCAGTGAAGAACTCGCGGCGGGTCACGCTCAGTCCGAGCGCGAATGGGAACGTCTGCGTCATCGACTGGAGGTAGAACGCCAGCACGAAACCGTAGACCGAGAACACACTGCCGGTGAATCCTTCACCCTCCTCGTTCCCGACGATCGCGTAGATAGTGAAGCTGATCAGGAACGAGATCAACAGGATGCCCACCGGCCAGGCGATCAGCAACGGCCACGCGACCGTGTGCAGTTGTAGGACGGCACCGATCCTGGACCGAGCGGGCGTCTTCGGGACCGTCCGTGGCTCTGTCGTTGCGATACTCATACGGTGATCTCCTTGCGCTGCGTCGAAGTCGCGATGACAAGTTCCTGCAAAGATGCCGGTTCCACTTGGACTCCTGCCTCCCGCAGTCGGTTTCGCTCGGTCTCTGTCACATCGGCCTGCAACATGATTCGGCTGTGGGCGCCCAGTGTCTCCCGGCGCAGGACCCTGCCGGACGCAGCAACGGCATCCACCGCATCAATGGGACCGGATACCACCACGGCGCGGCTACGCAGTGCATCCGCGTCTGCGTCGACGACAATCCGGCCGCCGTCGACGACAATCACGTGCTCGAGTAGATTGGCTACCTCGTCGATCAGGTGAGTCGAAAGCACCACAGTGCGAGGATGTTCGGCGTAGTCCGCAAGCAGGCGATCGTAGAACAGTTGGCGTGCAACGGCATCGAGACCGAGATACGGCTCGTCGAAAAGCGTGAGCGGTGCACGGGAGGCAAGTCCGATGATCACTCCCAACGCTGACCGCATGCCGCGCGAGAGCTTCTTCACCTTGCGGCACAGGGGAAGTTGGAAATCGTCAAGCAGTGTCTCGGCGAACGCGTGGTCCCAATTCGGGAGTAGATGGCCGGCGGCGACGAGTACGTGCTTGACCTTGAGGTCTTCGGGGTACGTCTGGCTTTCCTTGACGAAGCACACGTTCGCCAGGACGTCGGCATTCTCGAAAGGGGCGGCCCCGAAAACTTCGACGTCGCCGCTGGTGTGCAGGTCCTGCCCGGTCAGTATCTGCATGATCGTCGTCTTGCCTGCGCCGTTACGGCCGAGTAGGCCGTAGATCTTGTTGCGGCTGATCTCGAACGAGACGTCCGCGAGCGCGTCGACATCCCCGTACTTTCTGTCCACGGAGCGCATCGAGGCGACAAGTTCAGTTTCGTCGAAACGCCTGACTCGGGGCTCGGTCGTTGTCGTGCTTGCGTTCATCGGTCCGCCTTCCTGTCGTCCAGCATGGATTTGAGTTCGCCGAGGGAAATCTGGAGCCGGTCGGCCTCCGTGACCAGCGGCTCGATGTATTGGCGCGCGAACGCTTCTCGTCGTCTGAACCTGAGTGCGTCGCGGGCGCCGACCGTGACGAACATTCCGATTCCCCGTTTCTTGTAGAGGATCCCCTCGCCTACGAGCTGATTGAGGCCCTTGGCTGCCGTCGCCGGATTGATTCGGTGGAACGCCGCCAGTTCGTTGGTTGAGGGCACCTGCCCGTCTTCGGGTAGTGAGCCGTCGATGATCGAACTCTCGATCTGTTCGGCGATCTGTTGGAACAGTGGTCGTCCGTCGTCGATCACGATGACCGGCGCTCGGTGTTCACTGGTTCATTACTCATGTAATGAACCATAGAACGTCATGGGGCATGTTGGCAATGAGATCGCGGAAACTGGCACCGATGACTTGGGTCTCCGAGCGCTACCCATCGGGACATTCATCGCAGAGGCTGATGGAACAGCTTGGATGCAGACCGGCTACGACTTCCAGATCCCGGGGCGTTGCGCACAGGCATTGAGCTTCTTCGGAACCATGGAACCGCCGATCTAGGTGGTCGACCACGGGACGGGGCACCTTCGGGTGGCCGGTAGTTATCGCCTCAATGAATTCGGCCACCTCGTCGAAGGCGGCAACTATGTCGCGGGGGTCATTCTGTATGGACGGTGTAGCTTGGGGAGTTCGCTATGCGTTGACGCAAACACCCGGCAGCATCGGCAGTTCGCCACCCACCCGTGAAGCAGGCGAAACCACCAGCCTCGGCTTCGGGGCGTAACCCGTAGTCGTAGAACGGAAGCCGGACCGCACGCGGCGGTCGGGCCCCTTTTCGTCAACCCAAAGACGGAGTCGTATCCACCGCAAGTAGGGACTTAGCGCCCCGTTTTGGTGTTTCTGTACTGATTTGCAATCCCGATACGTACGCTTCCGGCCAGGGAATCGGACACTCGACCAGCAGGGGTATCTATGCCGAATGTGACAGTGAAATTCGGGGGTTCAGACCCGGAAACAGCAGACCTCGCACGCCGGGCACTGCAACCAGTACTAGATGTATGAGGAACGGACGTTAGTTACGCGGTGCCGGCGGTAAGCGGCGGGCGGTCGTCCTCCGCGTGTTGAATGCGGTCGATGATAATTGTAGTGAACGTTCCAGATTTCCACGGCGGTGC
>NZ_LPNP01000076.1:2687-9426 GCF_019266045.1 Rhodococcus sp. MH15 | reverse complement strand
TGCGCCTGGCCGGTGACGCCCTCGACAGGTGCCGGCGCCGGGTCCAACTCGCGATCCACGGGCACCGTGGGTTCAGGGACGACCCGCTCTACAAGTCGCGGCGCACGCTGCACACCGGCGCGGACCTGCTTACCGACAAGCAGAGCGACAGGCTACGCGCGCTGTTCGTTGATGACGCTCACGTCGAGGTCGAGGCGACCTGGGGTGTCTACCAGCGCATGATCGCCGCCTATCGCCACGAGGACCGGCAACGTGGCCGCGAGCTCATGGAGAAGCTGATCACCGACCTCAGTGCCGGCGTCCCCAAGGTGCTCACCGAGCTCACCACCCTGGGCCGGACCCTGAAGAAGCGAGCCGCTGACGTGCTCGCCTACTTCGAACGACCCGGCACCAGCAACGGGCCGACCGAGGCGCTCAACGGACGGCTCGAACACCTGCGCGGCTCCGCACTCGGGTTCCGCAACCTGACCAACTACATCGCCCGAAGCCTGCTCGAGACCGGCGGCTTCAGACCCCAACTCCTACACCCCCGATTGGGATGAGCCGGTTAAGCGGCAGAAATGATCTGAGGCGTTCATGCGAAGACGCCGTCGGCTGATGTCGTGGACGAACGAACCACGTGCGTGGATCAACGGCAACCACCGCTCTACAGAACGTCGATGCCGGTCAGAACGAGCACCTTCTCCTCAGTGAGATCTTCCATTGCCGAAAGGACTCCCTCTTTGCCTGTCCCAGAGTCCTTCACGCCCCCGTACGGCATCTGATCGGCGCGGTAGCTCGGGACATCACCGACGATGACTCCACCGACGTTCAGAACACGTGAGGCGCGAAAAGCGGTCTGCAGGTTTGAGGTGAAAACCCCTGCCTGCAAACCGAACCGAGACTCATTGACCTTCTCGAACGCATCCTCGTCCGAGGAGACCTTGCAGAGCGCCACGACAGGTCCGAAGACTTCGTCGTCGAGTACCCGCGCGCCGCGGGGCGCGTCCTCGATCACGGTGGGCTCGACAACGGCCCCCACTCGTCCGCCACCGGTGAGAACGGTCGCACCGCCTGCCACCGCCTCGTCGATCCACTGCTCCACACGCACGGCAGCACGCTCGTCGATCAGTGGACCGACATCGGTAGCGTCGTCGTCGGGTGCACCGGTGGACAACATGCCGATCCAGGACAGTATCCGTTGCCGCATGCTCTCGTAGTGCTTGTCGTGCAAGAATACTCGCTGCACCGCGATGCAGGACTGACCAGCTTGGTACATCGAGAACCGCGCAATTCGTTCGGCCGCGAAGTCCTGTCCGGCTTCATCGGACCAGTCTTCACACACCACGACGGCGGCGTTTCCTCCCAATTCGAGCGTGACGTGTTTTCGCGGCACCCGATCGCGGATGGCCCACCCCACAGGAACCGAACCGGTGAATGAGACCACCGGCAGACGCGGATCCTGGACCATCTCCGAAGCCTTTTCGTTCGAGACGGTCAACACGGACCACGCGCCTTCTGGCAGTGACGTTTCCGCCAGCAGCTCACCGAGCACCAGACTCGACAGCGGTGTCGCTGGCGCAGGCTTGACGATGATCGGCGCACCGACGGCGAGCGCCGGCGCAACTTTGTGGGCGACCAAGTTGAGCGGAAAGTTGAACGGGGCGATCCCGAGGATGGGGCCGCGCGGGACCCGGTGAACCAGAGCCAAACGACCGTCCGAGCCTGCATCGGTATCGAGTCGTTGCATGTGTCCACTCCAGCGCCTGGCCTCCTCGGCTGCCCACCGGAAGGTGGTAGCGGCGCGGGTAACCTCGACACGCGCCCACTTGATTGGCTTGCCGGATTCGGCTGAGATGAGCTGGGCAATCTCCTCGTGGCGGTCGTTCAGACGCGTTGATATGTGTATAAGAGCGTCTGCGCGGATATGCACGGGTGTACTCGCGAATTCGGTGGCCACCGCCGAGGCAGCTGCGATCGCGGACTCGATGTGCACCGGATCCGCCTCGGACACAGTTGCGACAATCCGACCGTCGAATGGATTGCGGATCGCGATACGGCTATCGGTCGTCGTCGCCTCGCCGGCGATCAGGAATGGAAAGTGTTTAATGCTCATCGGTATTCCTCTTCGAAGTGTACAAACAACTGCTCGCCGACCCCCTTGTTGCGGTGGCCGGCGAGCGCGTTGATGTACTGGACAGGTCAGACGGATGCAGCGGTGGCTGCGTTCTTCTGGAGAATCTCGAGCGCTTGGATGAGGTAGGTGCGGAAGACTGCGTGGTTCTCGCTCATCGGGAAGTGACCGATGTCTTTCATCTCGATGAACTGCGCGTTCTTGATTTGCGCGGCCGTTCGGGCGCTGTCTTCCGGCGTGGTCAGGTAGTCGTAGTCGCCGGTCAACATCACGACGGGGCAGCGATCGCCGTCGATCTGATCGAGCTTGTCGCGCAGATCGTGATCGACCGAGTAGAAGTGCAGGTCGCCCTTGAACGCTTCGGATCCCTGGGTGTAATAGAACCAGGTCTTCCAGCGATCTGCCTCCGGTGACTGGGGAGCCATGAGATCCCACGTGCCGCTGGCGCACACCTGCGCTGCGTTCGCGTGCGGGTGCTGCCACCAGTCGAGGTAGAAGCCAGGCGAGTAGTCGGCACCTTCGACAGGGATGACGCCGGCGAAGCGATCCGGATTGCGCAGCGCAAGCTGCAGGGCGATGTTGCCGCCGAACGAGGATCCCATGAAGATCGGATTCTCGAGTTCGAGCGCATCAACGAGTGCAACGATGAAATTGGCGTAGTGGTCAGCCGAGAGTTTGTATTCCTCGGTCCACCACTCGGTGTTCTCCGGCGGATCGGACTTTCCATGTCGAGGTAGGTCGTAGGCGATGACGCGATAATTCGCGGTGATCTCTTCGTCTTCCAGCAGCCCGCGCCACTGATGGTTGTGAGCCCCGGCGGTGTGCTGGCACACCAAGGGCTGACCGGTGCCGTTCTCCAGGTAAAAGACCTTGTACAGCAGGCCGTCGACGTCGACGTCGACGTAGTGTCCCGTCACCGGGGAAATCTTGCTCATCTCGAGGGTTCCTTCGTTGGGGGGAGATTTTGAACTGGTTTGGGTGGCGCTGGTGAATCAGACCGGCACACCGACAGTGCGGAGCAGTTCGATCTGGCGTGTCACGCACCGCAAGTTCTGCATGAGAACCAGCACGTCGCCTTCGAGCTTCATGTCCCGTTGGAATGAAGCAGCCCAGATCCCGTGGTACATCGGCGCGGGTACGGGCACGCCGAACCCCTGCCAGGTCTTGGCACTGGCCCGGATGGCGAACTGGTACGGGCGGTCGAGGGGGCCGGGATCGACCGTGATGGCGTGTACTTTGCCGGTCGTCATCTCGACGACGAAGGTATGTGTGCCCATGTCCAAGAGGTACGAACAAGTGAAGTACTTGCCGTGCGCCTGGATTTCGGGATCCTGATCCGAGGCCTGCTCGAACGCATCGGCCCACTGCTGGGGGGTCTGAGTGATGGTGGCAGTCATTGTTTTCCTTCGTCGACTTGTGTGCCGGATTATTTCTGGAACGGGGATGATCGAAGGGTGATTGCTAGTGCTTCACCGTCGCGAACATGACACCCATCACACCGACAATCGACGGGTACGTCCAATACCAATGACCCTTCCGATCGATAGGAAACAACTATTGGTGTGCATCTACCTGGCCGAATAGCATCGGCGATGTGCGCTTACCCCTGGAGTTGAGGCCGCTGTCGTACTTCGTGGCGGTGGCGGAGGAACTGCACTTCGGCCGTGCGGCTGCACGGCTCCATATCGCCCAACCATCTCTGAGTGTTCAGATTCGAAAGCTTGAGCACTCTCTGGGGACAGCGCTGTTCATTCGTGACAGCCGTCATGTGGCCCTGACGCCGGCAGGGGTGAGGCTCTTGGAAGGAAGCCGTCAGCTACTCTCGGATGCCGAGCGCATTGCGTCGCTCACCCGGCAAGTCGGCCGCAGTGCGCGCAGCAATCTCGTGATCGGATTCCAGGCGAATGCTGCCGCTGAGCTGACCCCGGACATCCTGTCGGCATTTCGCTCGATGCACCCGGATGTCGAGGTGGAAATGCAATCGTTCGACTTCTCCGACCCCTACGTCGGACTAGGCGACGGCACGGTGGACGTAGCGTTCATCAGGCCGCCCGTCGTCGTTGCGGACTGGCTCGCGCTCGACACCCTTTTCATCGAACCGCGAGTGCTGGTTGTTAGCTCGGACTCCCCTCTTGCGCAACATGATTCGATCAGTGTCGAGGATCTCACAGGTCAGCCATTCGTTGCTCGTCGCAGTACCGACGAGTGGCGTGACTTCTGGCTCGCACTGAGCTCTCGCGATGGGCATGACGTTCGGCTCGGAGCCGAGGTTTCAACGGTCGACGAGTGTTTCGAAGCGATCTTGTCGAAGAAGGGCGTCGCGTTCTCGCAAGCATCGACGCAGCGGTTCTATTCTCGGCCAGGACTAGCGTTCGTTCCTGTCACCGGCATACCACCAACGCCGTTATCTATCGGTTGGCGATCAGACGTCGATTCTCTATTGACTCGCGACTTCGTAGAGGCTGCTCGCAGCGTTGCTACAGCCCGCCCTGTGCCGAATTCATGGATGCCCGCGGTCGAAGGTGTGACCTCCTTGCTCGACCGTTTTCCGGCCAAGCTCACTTCGTAACGTCTCGCCGCGCACTTGAGGATCGGGCTAGCCGGTCCTGGCAGTGAGCGCAGTCTGATCGCCGTGCGCACCTGGCAGCGACTTCCGCTACTACTAAATATTGGCGACGGCAGGATGAATCATCCGTTTTGTCGATGGTCAAAACGCACACCCAATCTTGGTGTCTTGACAAATATAGAAGCATCCCGGCGAGTCCGGAGACTTTGATGTGCCCTCGGTTTGGCCGAGTCGGTGAACTTGGTTTTCTGGCTACGATCTTGTCCAAGGAGGCAGGACCATGCCGAAGAGATATCCCGAGGAATTTCGCCGTAAGGTCCTCGATCTGGTCGCCGCAGGACGGCCGATCGCGGAAATCGCCCACGATCTCCAGGTCAGCGACCAGACGATCTACGGTTGGCGCAAACAGGACCTGATCGACACGGGGCAGGTACCAGGACTCTCACGCCTCGAACAATCCGAGCTCACCTCGGCGAAAAGACGTATCCGTGAACTCGAGAACGAAGTCGCAATACTGAAACGGTCCCGTGAGCTGCTGAAAGAGCCACACGACCCAAAAGGCGATTCGCGGCCATAGCGACAATGGCCGCGGAAGGACTACCTGTGCAGGCGTCCTGTCGCCTACTGAAGGTGTCCGAAGCGGGGTACTACGAATGGCGCAACCGACCACCGTCACTACGCGCTCTGCGGCACACCTGGCTACTTGAACAGATCACCGCAGTGCATGCCGCATCTCGCGGTACATACGGCGCCAGGCGCATTCACGCCGAGCTCACCCTTGGACTCGGTCTGTCCGTCGGACACAACCAAATCGAGGCCGTGATGTCGCGCGCCGGCATCAAAGGCCTACCCGGGACCAGACGGCCGAAATCTCGACATCAGACACCGACAGCCGGCGACCTGGTCAACCGGATGTTCACCCGTGAACAGCCAAATCGGTTGTGGGTCACTGATATCACCGAACATCGCACTCCTTGGATTCCAGCAATCGTCGCAACACCTACTGGAAGGTGTTGCAATGGCTGGCAAAAAGTACACGGATCAGCAGAAGGAAGAATTCTTCCGACTACTCGATAGAGGTGGCACGGTCCGCGCTGCAGCGCGTGCAGTCGGCGTTCATGAAGACGCAGGCTACAACTGGTTGCGGAAGACAGGGCTGACCATGGCGCGGACGGCGCCGCGCACTTACCCCGCGGAACTGAAAGCTGAGTTCTTGCGGCTCGTTCGCGAGCGGGAAATCATCTCGACTGTTGCTCATGAGCTGGGGATTCATCGGCCAACCGCTTATGCGTGGGCGCGGAAAGCAGGGATATCGACCAGCGAGGCACGCAAGGTCAACCCGCGGCGTGAAGAGTTCCTGCGTCTGCGAGCTGCGGGACTCACGCGCGTAGAGGCGAGGGCTCGCGTCGGGGCCGATGCCCGATCGGCGACCGACTGGGACAAGGGCATCACGATCATCAACCGGGGGCGGGTCTATCCCGACGGTCGGGTGGTGCGGTACCCCGTAAAGAACAATGATGTTGTGCCAGAACGAAGAACTCGCGCGATCGGCGGAAGTGTCGACCTCAACGTCGTCGAGAAGATCATCCATCCCCGCTACCTCAGCCTGCTCGAACGCGAGCAGTTGCAGGACCTACGGCGTGCGGGGTTGTCGATCCGGGCGATCGCGTCGCAGATGCGACGCGCACCGTCGACGATCAGCCGAGAACTCAAGCGCAACACAGTCTCGGTGAGGGGATATATGCCTCATACGGCGCATCGGCTGTCGGTGAAGCATCGGGCCAGGCCGCGGCAGGCGAAGCTGGTTGCCAATGCCGAGCTTCGTTCCTATGTCCAAGGGAAACTGGCGAAAAGGTGGTCGCCGCAACAGATCAGTCACCGACTGGTCAAGGACTTCCCGACCACGCCGGAAATGCGTGCGAGCACCGAGACGATTTATCAAGCGATCTACGTGCACGCCCGGGGCGATCTCACACGGGAACTCGGAAAGCAACTGCGCCGCGGTCGAATTGCGCGCAAGCCACATAGGCAGTCCGATGCCCGTCGGCCGCGGTTCGTCG
>NZ_LPNP01000076.1:0-2664 GCF_019266045.1 Rhodococcus sp. MH15 | reverse complement strand
CTGGGACCAAGGCGCCGAGATGGCCGAGCACCGGGCATTCGCCGCCGCGACCAACTTCGACGTCTACTTCGCAGACGCGGGCGCTCCCTGGCAGCGCGGCAGCAACGAGAACACCAACGGGCTTCTCCGCCAATACTTCCCGCGCGGTACCGACCTGGCAGCGCATAGCGTCGACAAACTCTTGGCCGTCGCGGAGGAGCTTAACGACCGACCCCGGAAATCGCTCGACTGGGACACCCCTGCCGAGCGCCTGAGTGCTTTACTGGAAGTCTCGTAATCACGAGTGTTGCGACGATTGCTGGAATCCAAGCTCGTGAAGGTAAGGTTTTCTGCGCGGTTGTCCTGGATGCGTTTTCAAGACGGGTCGTGGGGTGGTCGATCGATTCCAGTCAAACCTCCGCGCTGGTGACCAACGCGCTCTCGATGGCCATCTCCAACCGTGCACCGCTCGAAGGAACCGTGATTCACTCCGATAGTGAGACTGTTTGTGCCGGTGTTTTCGGATTTCCTGACCGTTAACGCATGGAGACGAGAGAATGCTGGTGCCGGGTGTTCCCAGTGTTCCTGACCCGCACTCCGATCGACGATCGTGTGTCTTTCCTTGGATCTGTCGGTTCCTGGGAACGCCCGGTGAGGCGCTACGCCTCACCGTCGGGGTGACCTGAGGAGAGCCTGCACCACCAGGTGCTCATCACTGTCTTGTCCGCCGGTTCGGTCGATGCGCGGCGCCGCCTTGCTCATCGGTCAACGGAGAGGAAAGCGACATGACAAGGATGCCTGACAAAGCTGGTCTCGATCAAGACCGGGAAGTGTTCGCCGGGGTCGATACCCACAAAGAATTGCATGTCGCCGCGGTGATCGATACCGACGACACAGTCCTCGGGACTCGCAGTTTTCCCACCACCCGAACTGGTTACCGAACCATGCTGACCTGGATCGGCGAGTACGGCACTCTGATCCGGATCGGTGTCGAGGGCACTGGCTCCTACGGAGCTGGGCTGACCCGCCACCTTGCTAAAGCGGGCGTGACGGTACTCGAGGTGGACCGCCCCGATCGGTCGGACCGCCGCCGTAAGGGCAAAAACGACGACCTCGATGCCATTAACGCAGCGCGTGCAGCCAAAACCAACCGGCGCACCACCACCCCGAAATCGAAAGATGGTGCCGTCGAGTCACTTCGTGTGTTGAGGGTGACCCGAGCCCATTCGGTACGAGAGCGGCGCAGTGCGCTGCAACTATTGCGGATGACGATCATCTCCGCTCCCGACGAGCTGCGCGAGCAGGTCCGCGATCTGACGCGGATGCAGCTGATACGCCTCCTCGCCGCGTGGCGGCCGGATGTCTCGAACGCTACCGATCCTGTGACCGCCTACCGGGTTTCGCTGAAATCCCTGGCTCGCCGCTATCTCGAATTGACCGACGAGATCGCCGATCTCGACGAACTGATCAACCCGATCGTGAAAGCGCTCGCACCTCAACTGCTCGAGCGAGTCGGAATCGGTATCGAGGTCGCCGGCCAGATGCTTGTCACCGTCGGCGACAATTCCGATCGGATGAAATCCGAGGCTGCGTTCGCGATGCTCTGCGGTGTCGCGCCGCTACCCGCATCTTCTGGCATGACCCAACGACACCGTCTCAATCGAGGCGGCGACAGACAAGCCAACCGAGCCTTGCATCTGGTCGTCATCGGCCGTATTCGACTCGACCCGAAAACCCAGGCCTACGTAGAGAAGAAGACCAGCGAAGGCCACTCGAAACTGGAAACCATTCGGTGCCTGAAACGCTACCTGGCTCGCGAGATCTACTACCTCCTCAACCCCGGACAGCAGACCATTACTCCGAACACCCGACCGCATCGAAAGGCAGCTTGACTCTCAGGAGAGCATCCACGGAGTGCAATTCACGTCCTGGACATTCACCCGCCGGGCGCACGACTCAGGGCTGGTTCCGTCGATGGGATCTGTCGGTGACTGCTACGACAACGCCACAATCGAATCATTCTGGGGCAGAATGCAAACCGCGCTTCTAAATCGAAAACGGTGGCGTACCCGGATTGAACTGGCGAACGCTATCTTCGAGTATCTGGAGATCTTTCACAACCGTCAACGTAGACATTCGAGCCTCGGAATGCGCACCCCGATAGAGTACGAATTGCATCATCACACGAATCAGCCAGTTGCCTGAAACCAGCTATGTCGACTCCGTGGAACCCAGGGCACATCACTTCATCCTTTGGGAAAGATGGAGTCATGTCCTCAGCAACGAACAAGAGGTACCCGCCCGAACTGCGTGAGCGGGCAGTGCGGATGGTCTCAGAAGTCCAACACGAGTACCCGTCCGAGTGGGCCGCAGTCGAATCCGTCGCTGACAAACTCGGCATCGGAACAGCGCAAACGCTGCTCAACTGGGTCCGGAGAGCTCAGACCGACGCCGGGATACGTCCCGGTGTGACGAGCGAAATGGCAGCGGAGATGCGCAAACTTCGAGCCGAGAATCGGGAACTCAAGCGCGCCAACGAGATCCTGAAGTCGGCATCGGTTTATGTGGGTGATCGATGTCAAGTGCCCGTGTCGTCGAGTCGCTGGATAAGTCCGTCGAAGACCTTCTGCCGCCCGATCTGGCCCTTGTCTGCGGCGTCGTCTCGCTGACGGGTGAGGGTGGGGA
>NZ_LPNP01000075.1:0-56290 GCF_019266045.1 Rhodococcus sp. MH15 | reverse complement strand
GAGGATGGCCCGGCGCTCCGGGTGACCTCATCGGAGCCCTGCCCGTCACCTCCCGCACCCAATCCGATGGTCTGCCCACAACACCCTCCTGACCTCGAATGTTGCTTCCACCGATTGAGCCCAATCAATATACGTCAATTGCGTTCACCGACAGGCTTATTGAGGTGGGTATCGATGCCTCGATCGGGGCTACCGGGTCGAGCTACGACAACGCGCTCGCCGAAACGATCAACGGGCTCTACAAGACCGAGTTGATCAAACCCCGCGGGCCATGGCGAACAGTCGAACATGTGGAAATCGCCACGTTGGAATGGGTGAACTGGTTCAACCACCGACGCCTCTACGAGCACTGCGGCGATGTGCCTCCTGCCGAACTCGAGGCGTTCTACTACGGTGAACACAGAACTACGCGAATTGCGGAGTTCTCAAATCAGTAAGTCTCCGGACTCGCCGGGATGCTTCTATATCTGTCAAGACACCAAGATTGGGTGTGCAGTGGCGAGTGTCCGGAACAGCTGCCGGGTGACGTAACGCTTGAGGGATCGCATGATCTCCTTGGTTGTGCGGCCTTCGGTTCGTCGACGTTCGACATAGGCGCGAGTTTGGGGATCAACCCGCATCCTCACGATGACGATGGTGGTCAGTGCTCTGTTCAGACGGCGGTCACCGCCGCGATTGAGCCTGTAGCGCACCGTGTTACCTGATGAAGCCGGGACCGGGCAGGTCCCGGCGAGTGAGGCGAACGCAGCCTCGGAGCGCACCCGACCTGCATGTGACCATGCGATCAGGACAGTCGCTGCAACCACTGCGCCCACCCCAACCGCGGCAGTCAGTTCCGGCGCATTGGTCTTCACCAATTCGTCGAGAGACTTTCGATTGTCAATCAGTTCCGAGTCGAGCGCACGAATCCTCTTGGCTAGTCGCACGGCCTCTGCTCGGCACGTCGCAGTGGTGGCGTCCTCGGACCGAGATCGCCACGTTGCGATCTCCTTTATCTGACTGTATGCCAACGATTTTCGTGCATCTACACCAAGTTCGACGGTTCGAACCAAAGCCGTCAACGCATTGACCGCGCGCGTCCGTTCACATGTCATCTGTTCGCGTGCGACCACGAGAACGCGCATCGCCACTCGCGATCCGTCCGCACGTGGTCGGCGCAGTCGATCGATGTCGACGGACAGAACCGACCGGGCGATCCGAGCGGCGTCGAGATCGTCGGTCTTACCGACTCCTCTCCGATCCGCCGAACGAGAAGTCGGAGGGTTCGGCTACCGGGAGTCCCGCCGCAAGAACGCGGTCGGAGAGTCCGGCTCCGTAGGAGCCGATGCCTTCGATGACGACGAGGGCGGCTTGTTGACCTGCTCTGTGTGCAATCCACGTGCGGGCCCGATCGAGACCCGCTGGACTTGCTGGAAAACTTGCTTTGTCCTGCACAGCACCGGTTACAGCGGCCACAACACACAGCGCATGGGCGGCAGCGTGGGTATCTACACCGATGACGATCTCGTAGTTATCTGCGACGATAGGCATAGCGGCGGTTGTCCTTTCCGATGGGCGACGTCGTTGTCGGCGTCGGCCCGGAAAGAGCACTTCGAGGCAGGCCTGTAACGGGCCACGACCTCGAGGCAACGGGGTCGGGCAGGCTTCTAATCAAGCCACCGAAGCAGGACCGGACCGGCGTCGCCGCCACAACAGAGTGGACAAACCCCGGCCAGTGCATCCGAAAAGGAGCAAAGCGATTCATGAGTCACACGGCGTTGTAGCGACGACACCTATCCTGTCAGCCAGCCCCGGGCCGGCCACTACAAACACTTACATGCGATTCAGTCTCGTCGTGTCAAGAAGGGGCCTGGCCGGCGCCCACCCTCAGACAAGCGTCGCCGCTTCATGGAATTGCGAAGCCGGGGGTGAGCATCCGCGCAGCCGCCCGCGAAGTTGGAGTATCCCGCGCGTCCGGCACCAACTGGGCCCGCGGCTATTCGGTTTATCGCGCCGGACAACTGGTGCGGACCGTCGCTCCGTTGGACCGACTCGCGTCCGCGCCATCAGTCCGCGATGCCTATTGGCAGACGAACGTATTCAGGTCGCCGATCTACGACGTGAACGGCTGAGTATCCGACAGATCGCTGCACGTGTGCGAGGTCGTGTACTCAGGTGACGGGCAGTCCGACCAACCCGGCTGCCAGTCCGAGGAGTGCGCATACCCCGAGAGTCCGGAGCACGGACCACTTCAGACGGTAGATCATCACTACGGCAAGGGCGCCGATGACCAGCGCGAGCGGACGAAAACTACTGACGTCCGGCACCGTCAGGTGCAGTGGACCCCACACTACAATCGAGGAATCTACGAAGAGTGTGTGAACAGCGAAGTAGAACGCGAGATTGGCGATCACACCCACCTGACAGCGGCGGTAATCCCGTTCAGTGCCGCCGTCAGGTGGGTGTTGTTGCGGAGCCGCTCGACATACGGAGCGCCGAGGAAGATGAACATGAACGACGGCACGAATGTGACCCACGTGGTCAGGAGAGCGCCGATGGTCGCGGCCACCCAGGGATCGAGGCCGCCGGGGTTACGGTAAGCGCCGAGGAACGCCACGAACTGGACGACCATGATCAAAGGTCCCGGTGTGGTTCCGGCCAGACCCAGCCCTCGCACCATCTCCCTGGAGGTGAGCCAGCCGAAGGTGTGTACCGCTTGTTGCGCGACGTAAGCGAGGACCGCGTACGCCCCGCCGAAGGTCACCAGCACGGTGCCGGAGAAGAACACACCCTGCTCGGTGAACACACTGTCGCGGCCGGTAAACACGACGACGGCGATCATCGGGACCGCCCAGGCGATCACACCGGCACCGAGCACGAGGACCGCCCGCCGCAGGCTGGGTGCGTCGGTGTGGAGGGCGTCGTCGGCGATGAGCGGCGGATTTTCGTCGATGTCGTTGTCGGCGGCGGCAGTGTCGGCACCGCCCCCACGCCGCCCGATGACCCAACCCGCGAACCCTGCAACCGCGATGACGATCGGAAACGGAACCGCGAACAGCGCGAGCGCCACAAACGCGCATACCGCGATCACGACGTGAGACGGCCTGGTCAGTGCACGCTTGGACACGCGGGTGACGGCTTGCACCACCACTGCCAATACTGCGGGGGCGATGGCGGCGAAGATCGCCAACACGATGGTGGTGGCACCGAAGGCGACGTAGACGGCGGCCAACCCGAGCATGACGATCAGGCCCGGGCAGGACGGACAAGATTCCGGCGATCAACCCCCCAATGGTGCCGTTGAGAAGCCAACCGGTGTAGATGGCGAGTTGCTGCGCCTCAGGACCGGCAAGCAGCATGCAGTAGTTCAAGGCATGCAGGAAGCGTTTCTGTCCGATCCAGCGTTTGTCGTCGACGAGCATGCGTTGCATGACGGCGATCTGCCCGGCGGGGCCGCCGAAGGTTTGCAGGGAGATCAGGAACCACGCTTTCGTGGCGACGCGCAAGGGGATCAGGTCCCCTTCGCCGGGGCGCACAGCGACCGGTGATGCGGTGAATTCGTGCGTGGACTCTTGCTCTGTCATGTCGGGCTCCGCGGTCTGTGAGTGCAGAAGATTCATCGGGCACGGCCGCGTGAGTCGACCTCGCGTCAGGAGGGTTCGCGGCCGCTGAGGACTCGTTGACGATGAAACTCGTACAACCCATTGAAGATTCGAGTTGCCACGGCGAGAGTTTCATCGTCGGTACAGGTGAGAGACAACCCGTGTAGGACTGTGTCGAGGCTGGCGGCTTCCGGGGCGTCGAACTTGCCGTCGTCGATGTCTGCTTCGTGGACGATTTCGGCGATGATCCACAGCACCGGGTCGGCAATCTCGTAACGGCGCAGGATCGTTTCGAAGCTGCAGTCATCGTGATGGTGCGAGAGGTCGACCCCGCGAATATCGAACGGCGTTGCGTCAGAGAGGATCTGGTATGGGTCGTCGAGGTAGACGAACTGGGCGTCGAGGTCGACGTTGCGGCGCATCAACCAGGCACTGGCGGCGCGGTCGATGTGGATCCCGGCGCGGGTAGCCATTTCATCGCGCCACCTGCGCCTCCACGGGCTCTACCGCGGCTAACGCTTTGATCGACGCTTCCGCCCCGTCGCGCTGAGAGACAGGAAAGAAGGTCCGTTTGTCGATCTCCCGTAAACGGCGCCGCAACTGGGTGAGCTTCTTGGTCTGGGCGGCGCGATCAGGCAAAGAGCGTGCAGCCTGCGCAGCGGCGGCAAGTTCGTCGTATTCGGCGGCCCGATCCGCCGACAACTTCGTCCGCATCCGGTCCTGCTGGTCGGCGGTGGTGGGTGCGGCAGTCCAGACCTCCGCCTGACCTCCGGACTCGATGACTTCCTCTGCGATCCAGTCGAACTGCTCGCGTGTCCGCGCCGACGCGGGCAGGACCACCACCCCGTCCGCGAGCTGGAACACCCCGTATTTGCGGAGCTTGCGCCACACCGTGATTCGCGGCGTCGACGGTTCGCGGGGGATGCGATACGCCAACATCACCCACTCGTCAGAGTGGCTACCGGGTGCCGGTTCTGGTTCCACAACAAATATGTAACCACTGTTGCATCACCTTGTCCATTCGTCATCGACTAATCCGCCGATTCACCCTGGACACTTCGTTGTAACCGTGATTGCCGTTGACAGTGACCGTCGTTCAGGCGGGCGTCGAGACGACGAAGAGTTGTCGAGATCCACAACCACGCCTTCGACGAACAGTCCGCCTGCTCTGCCTGCACTTCTGGTCCGTCGGGGATGGCGTCACCCTTCCCTCCACGATGCGCGAGGCAATCTCGGCCCCCCACGTTGCAGCCGGACGCTGACCACCCCGAAGTGAGAGGGACAGGGATGGACACCCGCACCGATAAGCGGAACAGCCCGAGACCGCCCGGCTGCTGCCCGCACTCGTCATGGCGTCAACCCTGATCGGCGCTTGTTCCTCCGAGCCATCGTCGCGAGGCAGTAGCCCGCTGCCGCTGCAGCCGGTCGCGGAAATCGCTCTCCCCGACGACAATTCACGCTTTGACTACGAGAGCCTCGACCCTCAGCATGGACTGCTGTTCATTGCCCACCTCGGCGCCAGCGAGGTCATCGAAATCGACATCCACACCCAGCAGGTCGTCCGGACAATCCCGAACCCCTCCCAGGTTCACGGCGTCCTCGTCGTTCCCGCACTTCGCCGGGTCTACGTCACCGCCACCGGCGACGACCGCCTGGTCATTCTCGACGAAGACACCGTCGCCGTGATCGGACAGGCCACCACCGGTGAGTATCCGGTGCGGATGGATGCCGCTTACCGCACTGCGCGGTAGTGCCCACTATCGTCTCGGGAGCAGGGCGGATGTTGCAGCGGCAATAACCTCCGGACAGAGAGATCGTCTTGAAAAACCCTGCACAAGAGTATAATTCGCCAGTATCGACGTCGGGCGACGTACTGGATCATGCCATTGTCGAGTCTCCGATTGGGGCCGCGGACCCCTTTCGTTGCAAGGGCGACTACTGAAAGACGCGGCTGTGGTCGGTATTCGCGCCGCCATGCGCGAGCTCTAATCTCCGTCTGTCGAGACAGCAGTCGTGATCCCGAATCCAGCGATCCACTCGGGAATCTCTCGGTAGAAAGTCGAGGTGACGCGGTATTGGCCGGCAGCGCTCAGAGCCGCGTACGCAGCGATCCAGGTGCGAATTTCGTGGGAGGAGTGTCCGGCTTGTTCGACGAACCATTCGTTGGACCAGGAATCGATCTGCGCGAGGTCGCCGGAGGCGAGAACGTCGAGCAGGTGTCGATCCCACTGTGGGTTCAGTGGCTGAATCGTGGCCACACCTGCAGCGAAGTCACGACCGGCGTCGACGACGCGCTGTTCACGTGCGTTGCGCTCGGCCTCAGTTGGATTCCGGCCATCGATGAGTTTCTCCTTCACTCCGACAGGGGCGGTTGCGAACTGCGGTACCGGTGGATCATGCGATAGGCCACCGGATCCCACGAACAGCACTCGCTTGTCGAGGTTGACAGCGGCTCGCCCGACGGCTTTGCCGAGCAACCGGACGCGGCTGACCGGTCCGAGCGGTTCGGCGACGGAATTGATGAAGATCGGCACGGTGGGGACTGCGCTGATCGATCCTACCAACAGCTGCAGAGCTTGCGCGAAGCCGTGATCGACGTACATCCGTTCGGAGAACGCGGTATCGATACCGCTGCCGAGCACTTCCCGCGCCACTGCATAGGCCGCCTCGCGGTCGACGGCCAGCGGGCCGGCCTCGGTGCCGTAGTCACCCACGGATTGTGCAGCGGCCCCGATGCAGAACGGGGGCATCAGGTCGTAGTAGACCCCGTTGTAATGATCCGGAGCAAAGATCATCACCACGTCAGGGGCGAAATCGGCGATGAATGCGCGGGCACTGTCGAATGCGGCGTCCACATCGTCGATCACACTTTGGGCCGGGTCGTTTCGTCCCATGAGAGGGGAGTGCGACATTGTGCACAGCGCTACGGGCATCGTTGTTTCCTTCTGGTTCTCGCGGGTGCGTAAGCCTTCGCGCGCAAGGGTCGGAGATTTCGGGACAGGGACGGATCGCCGGTACCCACCGTGTACGGCGTGGCAGGTACCCGCGCGGATCGTCAGCCTCGGTCGAGCAGGAAGTCGAGGTGAAGTTTGTTGAACGTCTCGGCGTCTTCGTATTGCGGCCAGTGCCCGCAGTTGTCCATGATCGCGAGTTTCGCGCGTGGGATGTGAGAGGCGATGCGTTTGGCTTCGTCGACCGGGCCGGAGGGATCCTTGGTGGTCCACAACACCAGCGCCGGCACCGTGATGGCGTCCAAGGTGTCGTCGGTGATCATGTTGCGCTTGCGAATGTCCGGGTCCTGCAAAGCCATGTTTGCCTCGCACGCCTTGAGCCAGTCCGGCTGCTGGAAGATCGCCTGGCGGGTACGGATCAGGTCGTCGGTGACCATGGTGGGGTCGGCCATCAGCCACTCGAGCCTGGCGCGGACCCGCTCCCAACTGGGATCTTTCGCGGCCTCCATCGACAGGGTGTAGAGGCGTTCCATCACTGCAGGATTGGCCATCGTACCGCCCATGGTGTTGAGCACGATCCGCTCAACTTTCTCCGGGTGGTCGTGAGCGAATTGTGCTGTGACCCAACCGCCTAGGGATTCGCCGGAGAAGGAAGCCTTCTCCGTGCCGATCGCGTCCATGAACGCCAGCACGTGATCGATGTAGTGCTTGATCTCGAGGGGATGGTCGGGCTTGCTGGAGTAGCCGTGGCCGATGAAATCGATAGCCCAGACGTTGAAGTGCTCGGCGTGCGATCGCAGGTTGCGGACGTACGCTTCGGCATGGCCGGTGATGCCGTGCAACAGGATCAAAGTCGGTTTGGTGGGGTCGCCGGCGTGAAGGTACCGGGTCCGGTAGGGGCCCGCTTGGATGAAGCCTTGACTGAACTCGACCTGGTTCAGATCGTTCCAGACGCTGGTGTACGGGTGGGTCATCGGTTCTCTCCTTCAACAGTCATGGTGTTCGCGGCGGCCGGTACTGCATCCTCCGCGGTGGTATGCGGGACGGTGATCGGCACAGCTCGGGTGCTGTATTGCGGTTCGTGCGTACTACTCGCAGTCTCTTCGCTGCGGCCCGGTGCGCGGTCGAGGATCGTGGTGAGGGCATCCTCGAGATTGGCCAGTGCTTCGCTGTCGTCCCAGACCGCAGTGCTGTGCCGCCATGCGACATGGCCGTCGGGGCGGACGAGAATGGCGCCGGCCTCGTCGATGTCGCGGACCTTCCGCCAGTAACCGTAGGGATCGATGGTGCCGGGTTCACCGACGACGACGGTCCGCAGGAACGGCATGTCGAGTTTGGCGGCGGCACGTTTCCATGCCTGACCACCAATTCCGGTCAACAGGGTCATCATGCCTTTTCCGGTGGCATCGAGGGTCGAGATGCAGGTGCCGTCGACACCGACCAACCATGCATGGGGCAACTTCGCGCCGGGTCGGGTTGTGCTCTGCAGGTACAGCTCTCGGTCTCGTGTCCACACTTCGTCGACGCCGTCGGCATCAGGAATGACCGCGGTGGAGCAGTACCGCTGGTTGAGTTCGACGCCGTGTGCGTTGAACTCGGTGTTCTTTATTTCCAGCGCCTCGTACAGTCGCTCCCGTAGGGCGACACCTTCGGCTGACGGTTCCTTGAGCTTCGCAAGGCCCGCGGCGACCGGATCATCGCTGTCGTGGTCGAACCATTCGCGCAGTCCGGCGTAGTCTTTGCGGGATTGGTTGGCGCGGGCGACGATCTGCTTTCCGACGGGGACGCGTTCGGGTGAATAGGATTCGAGCAGTCCACGTCCCGCGTATCCCTTGACGACGAAGGCGATCTTCCATGCCAGGTTGAAGGCGTCTTGCAGGGAAGTATTCGATCCCAACCCCGATGACGGTGGATGCCGGTGTACGGCGTCGCCGCCGCAGAACACCCGCCCGGACTGGTAGTGCTCGGCGTACTGCTGGTTGACGTACCAGAAGGATCGCGTCACGATCTCGATGTCCAGGTTCGGATCACCGACGAGTGTTCGAATCTGCTCTAGGACAGCATCATCGGATAGGTCGGGCTGTCCGTCGGCCATGTCGAATCCCCAGCCGGCGATCCATTGGTTCCAGGGCTGAACCGCCCTCAGTAGGCCCATTCCGATCTCACCGAAGCCGGCTTTCGAGTTGACGATCCAGTGCAGGATGCTCGGCCGATGAGCGACGTACTTGCTCAGATCCGCGTTGAAAAGAATGTATGCCGTACCTGCGCGGGCGAGTTCTCCTTGGAAGGGAAGCTCGAGCTCGTCGGCGATCTTCGATCGGGCTCCGTCGAAGCCGAGCAGGAAGCGGGCTCGCTGGGTGAACTCGGTACCCGAGCGGACATCACGGAAACGGACGGTCACACCGTCTGCATCCTGGGTGTGTCCAAGGTATTCGGTATTGAAGCTGATGATGGCGCCACGTTCGGCGGCGTTCTTGATCAGGACCGGTTCCATCAGCGGCTGGGGAATGTCGAGCATCGCGCAGGGGCTACCGCTTTGGTAGTCCCCGTGGCGGGCGTCTCCCGTTCCCCATGTCTGTAGCCGGACGATCTCCTCACCGGCCAAGCTCGTGGTGAACAGCGTGTCGCCCATCTGATCCCACGGCGTCGCGTATTTGCGTGCCTCGTCTTCGACACCGAGATCGCGCAGTACTTCGACGGCGCGCTGGTTGGTGATGTGTGCGCGCGGCGAGTTCGCCACCCACGGGAACATCGAAACGGCGTGTACGCGGATGCCGTAGGTGGCCAGGGCGAGCGCCGCGGTGCCACCGGCGGGACCGAGTCCGACGATCACGACGTCGGTGTCGTAGGAGGTGGGGTCGAGGTCACTCATATCTGTCATCGATTCACTTGTCGAGGACACGCAGGGATTCTGCGCTGTCCGTGTTCGGGAGTGTGGTCACCGCGGAGGCCGGCCGGGCTGAGCCTGCCTCGTCACGAAGGAGTTGGCTGGCGGCACCTTTGCGACCCCAACCGCCGGGGAGCAGGATCACCGAAACTATCGAGATCACTGACACCACCAGCAGGTATACGACAATCGAGTTGCTGGACTCGGTGGAGGCGTAGAGGGCTGTGGCGATGGTCGGGGCGAATGCGGAGCCCACGACCTGCGAGAGGGTGTAGCCGATCGAGACGCCGCTGTATCGCACGTCTGCGTCGAAAACCATCGTGAACAGCGATCCGGTCACGCCGGCTGCCGGGACCATCGCGATGCCGAAGACCAGTACCTGCGCGGCCATGAACAGCCATGGGTTGCCGGTGTTAATCAGTGCGAACGCGGGAGCGATCACTACACCCATGGCCACAGCGCCGAGCAGATACATCGTCTTGCGACCGAAAGTGTCGGAGAGTGCGCCGAAGATCGGGTAAAGGATGACTGCAACGATGCCGGCGACGAAAACTCCAGCGAGAGCGAAGGTTCGACTGATCCCTGCCACGGTGGTGCCGTACGAGACGAGGTATGCCATGCAGATGTAGGCGAACACTCCTTGGGACAGGTAGGTCCCGGCGATGAGAAGAATTTCCTTCCAGTGTTTGCGGAAAGCTTCGGCGATCGGCATCCGCACCACTGCGCTTTGCGCCTTCACCGCGGCGAAGTCGGGGCTCTCGGTCAAGGACAGTCGGATGACCAACCCGATGATGATCAGGACCGCACTGAAGAGAAAGGGCAGTCGCCAACCCCAGCTGAGGAACTGCTCGTCCGGCAATTGCGAGACCGCGAAGAACGCCAGAGTGGCAACACTGGTGCCGGCCGGCGCTCCCATCTGGGAGAAGGACCCGAAGAAGCCTTTCCTCGAGGTAGGAGCGTGTTCGACGGCCATCAACGTCGCTCCGCCCCATTCGCCGCCGACCGCAAAGCCTTGAACCAAGCGCAACAGCGTGAGCAGGATCGGCGCTGCGATTCCGATTTGAGCGTAGCTGGGCAGCAATCCCATCAGAACTGTTGCCGAGCCCATCCCGACCAGCGAAATCACCAGCATCTGCTTGCGGCCGACTCGGTCGCCGAAGTGACCGAAGACGACGCCTCCGAGTGGTCGGGCAAGGAAGCCGACTCCGAACGTCGCAAAGGAGAGAAGTACCCCGATCGCAGGAGAGACGTCCGGGAAGAAGAGTTTGGGAAATACCAGTGCGGCTGCGGTGCCGTAGATGAAGAAGTCGTAGTACTCGACCGTGGTGCCGATGAAGCTGGCCATCGCCACCCGTAATGGGGACGGGCGATCGGTGGTCGTCGAGGAAGCGGGTGCGTTGGTCACGGCCGGACTTCCCCGATCTGCGGGTGGAAGCACTTCGGTGCTCTATCGAGCAACCTGCGCGAAGCGGTCGTCATGGCCGCTCCTTTCTTCTGGAAGTTTCGGGAGAGAAGCATCCAACTGGAATGCTAGTCGTCTAGCAGAGAACCTACTCCGGAGTGAAAAGTGATGCAAGTCTCTGCACCAGGGGACGAAACCCACCTCATCCGCTCCACAACGGCGATCGCGAAGAACGCCCGCCATCAATGACAACGGCCCGCTCTCTGTGCATGTGCGCAGAGAGCGGGCCGAAAAGGGTTGCCCGGAGCGGTTATCCAGTCAGGGAGTCACTCGACTCGTCGCGGATTACCGCAACCGTGCCCACGATGTGATGTTCCATCGCCACCCTGGCCGCCTCGGCATCGCCGTTTCGAATAGCCTCGGTGATGACGTGGTGATCGTGCTGGCGTTCCGGTAACGCGCTCGACAACGGATTGGTGATGCCGGCGGTATTGATCAGGAAATCCGACAGGTCCCACATACGCTGACTGGTCTCTTCCATGATCCGCGAGTGCGCCATTGCATGAATGGCGGCATGAAACTCACGGTTGTGCACTCGATAGCCGTGGGCCCTGACCACAGGATCATGCGAGGCGATCAATGCATCGACACGGGCCGAGATCAGATCCAGTTCCAGCAGTTGCGATTGCGTCCGGCGGGCAGCGGCGACCGCTGCAATGGTTCCCTCGAAGCCACCGAAGAGGGTGTAGAAATCTTCCACCTCTTGTTGGGTGTACGAGACCACCTCGCAACCGACCTGAGGAACGATGTAGACGAGCTTGTCACTGGACAAGCGCCGCAAAGCATCCATGACAGGCTGCTTGCTGACCCCGAACTCCTGACGGATGGCCTCCACGACGATCTTTTCCCCCGCAGGGTAGCGCCCCTCGAGCAGACGATTCTTGAGGATGTCGTACAGCGCAGAAGACAGTCGAGCCCCCGAGGTGCGGACACTGGCGAGGAGGGCGGTCGCCTCACTGCCCAGCGCAGGGCCTGCCTGGTCGGCACTCATCGATTCACTCTTTTCGTCGATGTTCCGGTCATGATCCCCCTCATTCTGCCGTGCTCAGCACAACAACTTGCATTCTAGTACTTGTGGTCTGAGTCACTGTGAGATATCTTCATCTGGAACGCTAGCATTCCAATGAGCTGTTGCATGGGTCTTTGACCAGCACATAGGCGCAGGGCAGAACGCCTTCGAGTCAGTTTCCGTCGAACCGGCGGGTATGTCGAACCGGCGGCGGGTATATGGACACGCTCACTGGATCTGGCAGTCAAGGAATTGCGACGCCGACAAACACATCGCCCAGATCCATTTCGGGACGAATCGCACACCAGGCGACCCAGCGGCGGTCACTGCAAGGAGAAAAGACATGGAATTCTGTATCGGTACCTGCGCCAAGATCGATCAGGTCGTGATGGTGAAACAGGCCGAGGATTTAGGTTTCACCCACTTCGGTGTGGGCGAAGGCCCGTTGTTGTTCAGTGACCCGTACCAATTCCTCGCACTCGCTGCCTCGCAGACAAGCACCATCGCCCTCGGAACCATGGTCACCAATCCGCTGACCCGGATTGCCCCGGTCACCGCCAATTCCATGGCGACGCTCAACGCCCTCGCACCGGGTCGCACATTCCTGGGCATCGGCACCGCCAACAACGCACTCCGATCCATGGGAAACCGCACCGCCAAGATCTCCGAGCTTTCTCACTCCATCGAAGTCTCACGAGAATTGATGGCAGGGCGCCGAACCACACACAATTGGCTCGGCCAGTCCCGTGAAGTGGAGTTTCTCGACAAGGACAGCGGTTTCTACAATGTCAAAGACCACATCCCGATCTGGGTCGCTGCCGGCGGTCCTCGCGGACTCGCCGAAGCCGCCAAATATGCCGACGCGGTCGTCTACTGCCTGGGCCCGAACGTCGAGATGATTAAGCTCGTTCGCAATCGCCTCGACAAAGCAGTTGCCGACGCCGGCCGAGCCCCAGGATCGGTCAAACTCGTTTCCCTGTCTTGGTTCTACCAACTCGAAAACGGCGAGACCTGGGAAGACGGTGTCACGAAGGGGTTCGGTTCGGGACCGATCAGCTCCTGTATCACCAACGCAGGGCTGATGGATCAGCACCGCGACCAACTGGGCGACCCCATCGTCGATGCCTCCCTCACCGCTGCTCAGCAGTACCTCGGCGACCCGCAGGCTCCGAACCAACCGCACTACCTGGACGTGTGGGCCAAGTACCTACGAGGACTCGATCCTCGACACCGCCCGATCATCACCAAAGAACTCGTCGACTACTGGTGCCTCTACGGATCCCCCGCGCAATTGCGGGAAAAATCGGCGCTGATGCGCGAAGCCGGAGTCGACATCCAACAGGTCTTCCTGTCCAACCCCGTCACCGCTGCCCGCGACATCGACAACATCGGCCACTCCATCCTCGCCCACACCTGACATCCCTCAACCAGCAGGAGCTTCACCATGAAACTCGACCCCCGCACCACCGCCGCCGTGGCCGTGCACTGCCAAGGCGATGTAGTAGGACCCACCGGCGCCTTCGCGGACTTCTTCTATCAGCAAGTGGCAGAACGCCGCATCATCGACCAGGTCGCCGCCGTCAACGATGCGGTACGCGAGGCCGACGGCACCGTGATCTACACACGAGTCGCCTGGAAACCGGACTTCTCCGACCTCGAGGTCAACTCACCACTACTGGAAATAGTCGCCCAATCCGGCTGCCTCAAAGAAGGTAGCGAACTCGCCGAAATCGTCGCCCGCCTCACACCACACAGCGAGGACATCGTCTTCACACACCAACGAATCGGCGCCTTCGTCGGGAACGAACTCGACACCATCTTGCGGAAGAAGGGCATCACTACGCTGCTTTTCACCGGTGTCGCCACCAATGCCTCCGTGGAAGGAACCGCCCGCGTAGCCAGCGATCTCGGTTACCGCGTGGTGACCGTGGCCGACGCGTGCTCAGCTGCAACCGCCGAAGCGCACGATGCGAGCATCAATTCACTCGGACTGCTCGGCGAGATTGCCACCGTCGACGAGATCCGCGCCGCCCTGACCTCGATCAGGGCAGATGCCACCGCCTGACCTCAGCCCACACCGACCCCGATCGTGCGCTGGTGTGGCCCCGACCTGTCGGCCTCACCAGCGCTCTGCATGCCCACACTCAGCCAGAACCGACACTTACCCAGGAGTTCCCGTCGTGAACACAACCATGCGCGTCGCCCGCCTCCACGAGATCAACCAGCCGATGGCGATCGAGGATCTACCGATCCCCGGGCAACCGACGTCCTCGTACAGGTCAACGCATGCAACGTCGTACCGAACCTGAACAACGTGCTCGCAACCTCAGCGAATGGTTCCCCTACCTTCCGCTGCCCCAGCTTCCCGCGATTTTCGGTCTCGACTCCGCCGGCGTCGGCGCCGCAGTCGGTAGCCATGTCACCGACGTCGCCGTCGGCGACCGGGTCTACGTCAACCCCGGAATCTCCTGTGGAGGCTGCAACGCATGTCGGCAAGGACACGACCAGCAACAACAAGTGACCATCGACTACATCAACCGATATAAAAGCGAGTACGGCGTCGAGCCAATCTAATGAGATCGGTAGCCGTGCCGGCACCGGACTCCTCGAGTCGATCCGAGTTCGAACTCTTCCTTGGCAGACCGTAGCCGGCGTCGGCGCGGGTACCCCCCATCCTGGCCCTGCCGAAAGCGGGGTCACGTGTCGAGCCGCGGGCAGGTGATCACTTCGTCGAGCGGGACGTTCAGTCCTGACGGCAGTGCGTGACACCGATCCGCTGGTGGGAGATCGTGCGACAGCCGATGCGATGGCGGCCCCTGAGGCCTGTTCATTAGAGCGCTGGTCGACCTTCCCGGTTCGATCAACGCGGTGCGGCTTGCCGGCCGCACTCCCGGACGAGGACAGGAGACTGACGATATGGCTGAGCTGTGGTGTGGAATCGATTGGGCGGAAAAGCATCACGATGTCGCGGTGATCGACGACAGGGGAAGCCTGCTGATCAGCGAACGCATCAGCGATGACGTCGCAGGCTTCGACCGACTAGTAGAACTGATCCTCGAACTACGAAAGGGCGGACTCGACGGACTGCCCGTCGCTATCGAAACGGCGCAAGGGCTGCTCGTCTCGGCGCTTCGCGCCGCCGGCGCCGATGTGTTCGCAATCAACCCGTTGTCCGTCTCGAGGTATCGGGACCGTTATTCGCCGAGTCGAACCAAAAGCGACGCCGCAGACGCAATGGTGCTGGCCAATATCCTTCGCACCGATCGTGACAATCATCGGCGGCTTCCGAACGACAGTGAACAAGCCCAATCTGTCAAGGTGTTGGCCAGGGCCCATCAGGACGCGATCTGGGATAGACAACAGATCGCCAGCAAGGCGCGTTCCCTTCTCCGTCAATACTTTCCGGCATTTCTCGAAACATTCGACGACCTGACCACGATGGGTGCACGCGAGGCACTCCGACTGGCACCCACCCCGGCCGCCGCAGTAAACCTGCGCCCCGCCACCATCGCCGCGGCGTTACGGAAGGCTGGGCGGAAACGCGGCGTCGAGGTCGAGGCCCGCAGAATCGTTGCAGGGCTCCGCCTCCCTCACCTGCGCCAACCACTGCAGGTGGAAATCGCGATGGGGCGACAAGCTCATGCGTACGCACGCGCACTCACGGCTACTGCCGAGAACGTCAAGTCATTGGAGGCGGCCCTTACCTCAGCATTCGAGGAGCACCCCGACGCGCCCATACTCACGAGCTTCCCGGGACTCGGCGTCGTTCTCGGTGCCAGGATCCTGGGCGAAATCGGTGACGATCGAACACGTTTCGCAACAGCTCGCGGATTGAAAGCCTACGCGGGTACGGCGCCGGTGACCCGCGCGAGTGGAACCAGATCGAGCACCAGACTCAGGATCGTACGAAACAAACGACTCAACCACGCTGCATACCTGTGGGCGCTACCGCTGATTCTGCACTCTCCTGATGCACGGGCCTACTACGATCGCCGACGCGCCATCGGTGACACCTACACTGCCGCTGCACGGAATCTGTCGAATCGCTACATCGGCATGCTCCACCACTGTCTGTGCAGTCGAGAACTTTACGATGCGTCGGTCGCGTTCGCGCACTGTGCGGAACCGGCGGACGCCATGGTTTCTTGACACTTTGAACATATGCGATGTCTGCAGGGTGCTCAGCGAGCACCCTGCTCAATTGCGCCGTTCACCTACTACGAAGCCCGCAACCGTCCTGCGTCTCGGCGGTCCGTGCGCGACGAAGAACTCGAAGCCGAGGTCAGCCGTGTGCACGCCGAGCACTCCTCGGTCTACGGCGCACGCAAGGTGTGGCTGGAAATGCGTCGACAGGGCATCGAAGTGGCACGGTGCACGGTCGAACGATTGATGGGTGTCCTCGAGCTCCAAGGAGCACGAAGAGGCAAGACCAAACGCACCACCATCGCCGATGCACAAGGCCGTCGCGCAGACGATCTCGTGAAGCGAAAGTTCAACCCAGTGGCGCCAAACATGTTGTGGGTAGCTGACTTACTTACGTTTCGACATGGTCAGGTTGGCTGTACGTCGCGTTCGTCATCGACGCATATTCACGGCGGATCCTCGGGTGGCGAACCGCGACGACGATGACGACACCGCTGGTGCTCGATGCCATTGAGCACGCAATCTGGACCCGATGCCGAGAAGGGATTACGGATGTGTCGGGGCTCATTCATCACAACGACCGAGGATCGCAAGGCGGATTCAACCGGTCGTCGCAACACCTCGATCACGGAGGTGCACGATGGGACGTGGCGGGAAGCAGATTCCGGAGGCGCCTTCGGGTGCGCGGGCGGCAGTGGGCGGCTGATCGGGCGTTGAGGCCGCCGATGCGGTCAACGGTCCGGCCTGATCCGTCGCGTGCGATGCAGCGGGACTTCTGGCGACGGATCGTCTCGGGCGTGACGACGGTGCAGGCGGCGGAGGCTGTTGGCGTGTCGTGGCCGGTCGGGTCCCGCTGGTTCCGTCACGCTGGAGGGATGCCACCGATCAGCCTGGCCGAGCCCACGGGCCGCTGTCTGTCGTTCGCCGAGCGCCTGTGACCACCGCAACGGGTGTGTCCTCTCCTGGCCAGCCGTCGGCCTGGGTGCCATTCATCTGGTTGACCTTCCGTGTTACGAGTGGTCCTACCCGACTCGGAGGCCGGCGAAGACGTGCTGTCGGCTCAGTCGTCATACCCGACAACCTCCACGCTGTGCCACGATTCGGCCAGTGGGAGCAGGTGGTCGCGGGTCACGGCTTGGTGTGCGGGGTGTTCGAGGTAGGTGTTGACGTCTTCGGCGGTGCCGAATTCGGAGACCAGCGCGTAGTCGGCGTTCGTCGGCCTTTCGCCAAGATCTCGACCGTGGCGGGTCCGGCGGATGAGGTCGATCTGACCTGGCAGGGCTGCGAGCGCCGCATCGGGCGCCGTCACTTGATCTGGCGTCGCGGCGTCCTTGAACTTGACGGTCACTCAGTGAATCAACATCGGCCTTCTCCTTGGGATGTGGGGGCCAGGGCCGTCGCCTTCGGTGGTCGATGGCGACGCCCCGTGACTGAGTGACGCGCTCTCAAGAGAGCACGAAACCGGCGTACCCGTTCTCCACCGACTCGCGACACTTCTCCAGGTACATGGACAGGCCCCCGGGGTAGGCCAGCAGCTCCTTCTTCTGGCCCGGCACGTTGGCGTTCATGTACCAGGAGTTCGCCATGATGAAGGTCGTGGCGTTGGCCAGGCCCTCCAGGTGCTCGTGCCACTCGTCCTCGGCCTCGCGCGTGGCCTCGATGCGAGTCAGGTTGTTGTCGCGCATGTCGGTGATGGCATTGATCACCCAGTCGCCCTCAAGCTCAGCGCAGGTTGGGCCGTTGCAGAACGCCGACGGGCTGTGCGGGCCGTACACGTACAGGATGTTCGGGAACCCGGCCGTGGCGCGCCCAAGGAACGTGCGAACGCCGTTCTTGAACACGTCGCTGTACCTCTCGCCCTTGGTGCTGCGGATATCGATGTCGGTCAAACCTCCGGTGAAAGAGTCGAAGCCGGTCGCCAGGACAATCACGTCGAACTTATGCAGCGTGCCGTCGGCCGTGACGATGCCGTTCTCGGTGACCTTCTCGATGGGGTTCTCCTTGGCGTCGACCAGATCGACGTTGTCCTGGTTGAACGTGTCGTAGTAGGTGTACTCCAGCGGGCAGCGCTTGGTGCCGAACGGGTACGGCGGGGTCTCGGGGATCAGCTTCTCGGCGAGCTTGGGGTCCTTGACGCGCGGCAGGGTCCTCTCTCGCCAGTAAGCGTAGATTTTGTCTCCCACCTCGCGGTTGAAGAACATGTCAGCGTAGCCGCCGAGCCAGATCTGGAGGCCGCCCATGTCCCAGAGCTCGTCGAGCTTGGCGTAAAATTCCTCGTCGGAGATCTCGGCGGTCGCGGTGTAGATCACGTCGTAGTCGATCCCAGAGAATGTTGTCTCACGGTACTTGAAACGCTCCGGGTATGTCTTACGGAACTCGTCGTTCGCGGCCCGGTCGAGCTTGGGGGAGCTCATCGGCAGAGCGGTCGGAGGCGTCCGCTGGAAAACCGTCATCTGCCCAACGTCGGGAGCGATCGTCTGGATGACTTGGACGCCGCTGGCGCCGGTGCCGATGACGGCGAC
Organism: Rhodococcus sp. MH15; assembly: GCF_019266045.1. Lineage (NCBI taxonomy): Bacteria > Bacillati > Actinomycetota > Actinomycetes > Mycobacteriales > Nocardiaceae > Rhodococcus > Rhodococcus sp. MH15. The sequence continues at coordinate 37,735 of NZ_LPNP01000075.1, read as the reverse complement.
CCGCTTGCCGGTCATGTCGTACCCCTTGGGCCAGTGCGAGGTGTGGAACGAGTCGCCCTTGAAGTCGTCGAGGCCGGGGATGTTGGGATAGAGGGCCTTGGACCCGGTGCCAAGCATCGGCAGGAGGAAGCGCGCGCGGGTCAGGAAGGTCTCGCCGGTCTTCTCGTCACGAGTCTCGATGATCCACTTGTCCTCGTTGTCATCGAACTGGGCCGCGACGACGCGCGAGTCGCAGCGCATGTCCTTGGCCAGGTCGAGATTGTCGATGACGAAGCGGAAGTACTCCTGAATCTCCTCTTGTCCGGGGTAGACCTCCGACCAGTTCCACTCGCTCCAGATCCGCTCGTCGGAGAGCTGGTAGGCGGTGGCGGGGGTGTCGACACGCGCCCCGGGGTACTGGTTCCAGTGCCAGACGCCGCCAGCCTCGGAGCCGGCCTCGTAGAGCTTGACGGCGAAGCCGCGGGAACGAAGGTGCTCGAGCTGGTAAACGCCTGCGAAGCCGCCGCCGACGACAAGGACGTCGAGCTCTTCGGTCACGGAGCGGGGATCGGTGAGCAAGGTGTTCACGTGGTGTTCCTTTCGCGACGTCACAGCCCGTTGTGGACTGCTCGATCGCTTTGGTCGAAGAGGTGCCATTTCGGCGGGGTGGTCATAGGGAAGGCGGGCCGCTGGCTCGCGGGTCGCGGGTCGCGGGTCGCGCTCGTGGGTTGGCGCTGGCAGAGAAGAAGTCCTCTAGCGATAACTCATTAAGACGTGTCCGACATCACAAGAGTGACACGAACCAAGCACTGAAGTCAAGCATCCCTAACAAAATTCTCGCTCTCATCGACTAGTCGACGCGAACAGTACTCCGTGCATCATTCTGCTAATTACCGCCCCTAAGTGCTCTCGACTAGGTCAAGCGTCGAGCGCGTGTCTTCACACCAGGGCAGTGCTTTGTGCGCTTTTGGGAAATGATTACTAACAGTGAAGAAGATTAGACACAGATCTTTACCGGCAAGATGTCATGGGACGCTCACGGCCTTGGCCTTCCGCTGAGCGGGAGTCGACGGTGACATCCGCGAACGGAGAACCCGCCGCTCTGCGCGACAGGACCCCGAGACGTGACCAGGTTCGACGGATCAGAGTGCAGCAGGCATCGGCGTCGAAGCAGCGCACTGAAGCCTCGATGTGTGGACCCGGGACGGATCAGCCGTGAACGACCGCCCTGACGGCCGTTTTGAGCTCGGAGGCGAAAGTGGGCTCGCGGTACAGGTGAGCGATACGCACAAGATCGTGGATGATGCCTTTGCTGATGTGGACGAGGGTCAACGATGTTGCGTCGTCGAGATCGTCACGTGTCGCTGATATCCAGCGTTGCCATTCGAGGGTGTTCTCTTCTCGGATGCGGTCGAACCGATCGCGCTCGTCCTCGGGCAGGTAGTGGCTCTCCGTCAAGGACACGGCCAACAGGTCGATAGCTCGCACTGCCAGCTCGACGTATCCCTCAACCAGGGCGTCGAATACGTCAGCGTCGCGCGCGGGTCGAGGCAGAGCTCGGGCGACCTCGAGTGCTTGCCACTCGTAGAAGCGATTCGTCACCGCGACGAGGATGGCGGCCTTGGTGTCGAAGTACCGGTAGATCGCCGGGCCCACTACCCCGACCTCGGCTCCGATGTCGTCGATACTGGTCCCGGCATATCCGTTGCGCTGGAAGGCGCGCGCCGCGGCAGTAAGGAGCTGCTCGCGACGCGAGGCGGGGGTTCGAGGGTGCGACACCGGTTGAACGCCCGAGTCCGGGTGGGAACTGCCCGCGACAACGATGACTCGTTGGCACGCCTCAACGAGCACCTTCTTGAGCTTGGCGCGAGAAAGGCCGCTGTTGTAAAAGGCAGGGCTGGTCAGGATGCTGACCACCGACCAACTCCGGACATCCCTGGCAAAGTCGTCGAGGTCGGGGGTCGCTGGTGCCACCACCAGGAGCCTCACCTGTTCGGCGATCCACCGAGTGCGATTGCGAACTAACGAGAAGTCGTCTCGGGTGAGGTGTCGGGCCTCTCGCTGCCACAGCACCGAGAGGCGCCGACTATCCAGTCCTACCTCAGCGAGCGTCGAAAGACGTTCATCTACGCTGCCGGGGCTGTCGGCGGCCGCGAGTTGCTCAAGGGCGGCCACCAATCGCTGTTGGTCCTCACGGATCACGTGGGACAGGAGGGCCTGCTTGTTGGCGTAGTGACGATAGAGGGCTCGTGCCGTGATCCCGCTCGCTTCGGCGATCTGGTCCATTCTGACCGAGTGATAGCCGTGCGCGGTGAACAGCTCACGCGCGTTGAGAGCGATCTGTAGCCCGCGGTCGCGCGGACGCCGCGTCAAGTCCTTTACAGGAGACGCACCGCCCATCCCGTGGCTCCTCTCAGACACTCCCCGGCCCTCCCGGTCGGACAGGCGACCGCACGTCGCATTGCAGCCCGACCGAGCAGAACAGTACTACACCTCAGGGGCCGCGCAGCGTTGCTACACGGTGATATCGCTACGAGGGAGGGATCAGCCGAGGGGGCCGGGACATGGTTGCCGGGACCCCGCTCAGTCTAAAAGAATACTCGCACTCAGGCCGCAGGCGCGCCATTGCGTCCGACCTTGGCCGTGGCGATCGCGGCCGAGGACTTGCCGACGTGGAACTCCTCCAGCGTCGTGGTGTTGCAGGTCATGTAGAGCGTGTCGAGGTTGTCGCCGCCGAAGGCACAGGCGACGGACCAGGCGCCGGGGTTGCTCACCTTGTCGGTGATCTCGCCGCCTTCGACTACACGGTAGAAGCCGCTGTCCTCCTCAAGGGTCAGGGCGTTGCCGAACCACACGCCGCCGTCGGCGTCGAGCGCGATACCGTCCGGGTGGTAGGCGTCGTCGAGCTGCGCCCAAGCCCGCTGGTTGCTCAGCGAGCCGTCGGCGGCGATGTCGAACGCGGTGATCCGGTGGTTCCAGGTCTCGGCGACGAGCAGGACCGAGCCGTTCTGGATCGCCATGCCGTTGGGGAAGAGCAGCTCGCCGCCGACTTGGTGGCCCTTGCCGCTGGGATCGACGTGGACCAGGCGGGTCGTCTTGGGGTCTTCCTCACCGAGCGCGAACCCGAAGTTGCCCACGTAGGCGTGGCCGACCTTGGTGACGAGCATGTCGTTGCCGATGCCTCCGGCGAACTGGCTGAAGTCCGCGTGCATGCTCTGTGTGCCGTCGGGCGAGACCTTCAGGATGCACTTGTCGGCCTGGGAGACCACGAGCGCTGAGCCGTCTGGGAGGAAGCCTAGGCCGGAGGGGGCGCCCTCGACCTCGACGACGGTCTGGTAGGAGCCGTCGGCTGCGAAACGCTTGACCGTCTTGGCGAAGAAGTCGCTGGCCCACAGGCTTTCGTCCTGCCAGCGGGGAGCCTCCAGGAACTGGTGGCCCGTGGAGAAGATGGTCAGCTCGTGCTCGTTCATGACATTCCGTTCCACGACGACCTACGGCCGTCGTTTAGGTGGTGGGGTGGCTTGATCGAAGGGTGGACATGGTCGATGGGCAGTCGCCCGCGTCTGATGCTCCGGAGGACGCCTCGTGCTCGACCCCGTCCTTGGCTAGGTCACGCAGCCTGAACTTCTGGATCTTTCCGCTAGCTGTACGGGGCATCTGGTCGAGCACGATCAGGCTCTCGGGAAGCTTCTGCTTGGCGATCTTGCGCTCAAGCAGCCACTCGATGAGTTCGGCGAGCTCCACAGTCGCATCCGGCTCGGGGACGATGACTGCGCAGACCCGCTCGCCCAGCACCGGATCGGGTGAGCCCACGACGGCAACCTCGGCAACCCTCGGGTGGGCGAAGAGGTGGTCCTCGACCTCCTTCGCGCTGAGGTTCTCGCCGCCGCGGATGATGATGTCCTTCTTGCGGCCAGTGATCTCCAGGTGACCCTCATCGTCGATACGTCCGAGGTCTCCGGTGCGGAACCAGCCGTCGTCAGTGAACGCGGACTTGTTCAACTCGGCGTCGAGGTAGCCGACGAACATCTCGGGCCCTCGTGCGAGCAGTTCGCCGTCCTTACCTTCGCCGAGGTCGTTCTCGTGCTCATCGACGATCCTGATGCGGGCCAGACCGATGGCACGGCCGTCGGTGTTGGCGCGCTTCTCCAGCGGGTCGGCGGCGCTGCCGCTTGTGGCGGTTGGATACTCGGTCGATCCGTATACCCGGGCGACCATGCAGTCCAACGCGGTCGTGGCGTTGAGGATCAGATCCGGCGGGACATCTGCGCCTCCGCACAGGAAGCTTCTCAGCGATGAGACGTCGTACTCGCCGAGCGACGGGTGGTGGACCAGCCCGTATAGGAACGGTGTGGCCGCGAGCATGAAGGTGCACTGGTGTTCTTGGATCAGTTCCAGGCCGGCCGTGGGCTCCCAGATGTCCAGCAGAACGACACTGCTTCGCAGCATCGGCGGCATCTGGATGCCGTACAGGATGCCGGTGATGTGCCCTACAGGAGATGGCATGAACACGACGTCTTCCTGGGTCAGGCCGAGCAGTTCGATAATGCTTCGGTTCTCGTAGTCGAGCGTGTTGTGCGTGTGCAACGCGCCCTTCGGGGCCGAGGTCGTGCCGGAGGTGTACAGCAAGAGCGCCAGGTCGTTGGCGTCGCGAGTGACCGGGGCCGGCTTGCTGCCGTGGAAGCCGTCGAGGAAGTCCTCGAAGAGAACCTCGTGATCGCGTTGCGCCTTGCCCACGATCACGACCGTCTGCAACGCCGACAAGTCCGACGAGATCTCCGCGAACATCTCGGGGAAGTCGAAGTTGCGGAACGTCGCCGGGATGAACGCGATCTTGGACTTCGCCTGCTCCAGGATGAATCGGGTCTCCGAGTGTCGGAAGATCGGCATGATCGGATTGCTGATCGCGCCGATCCGGATCGCGGCAAGATGGACCGCACACGCCTCGGACCAGTTCGGCAACTGCCACGAGACGACATCGCCGTGTCCGATGCCGTGGCGCTGGAGTGCCGCGCCGAGAGCGTCGACGATGGCGTCGAACTGTGCGAAGGTCCACGTTCGTCCGCGGTCGACGACAGCGGTGCGGTCGGGGACCGTCTGGGCGGCGTCTGACAGATAGGCGTCGATAAAGTTCCCCTGCCAAGCCTCCGATGCGGTGGACTCCGCGATGAAGTCCGCGTTCAGATGTGTGGTGACCATCGTTCAGACCCTTTCGACCGTCCGTGCCGTCGCCTTGTCCAGCACGAGCGCTCCGACTTCTTCCTCGAGTTCCGTACTGTCGCCGTACCAAGCCCGCAACGCGAGCGCACGCTTGTAGTACCAGTGGATGTCGGCCTCCGCGGTGAAGCCGATACCCCCATGCACCTGGATCGCGCCTTCGCAGACAGAGACGGCGACAGTGGCGGCATGGGCCTTCAATGCCGCGGCGCTGAGTTCAGCCTCGGCGTGGGGTAGTTCGTCCAACTCGCCGGCGACGGCCTCACAGAAGTTGTGCAGGGAGACAGCCTCGGTGTGCATGTCCGCCAGCATGTGCTTGATCGCCTGGAAGGAGCCGATGACCCTTCCGAACTGCTCCCGCTGTTTCGCGTACTCGACCGCCAACTCGACGCAGCTGGTGGCAATTCCGCTCAGCTCACAAGCGATGAGCACCCGGCTCCACCGCCGGACTCGCGCCAGAACTTCCGGCGCTGTCGCCGCATCGCCCACCGGAGCCCCCTGGGCCCCGTCGAGCGTGACCCGGCTGAAGTTTACAGCCGGGTCAGCGCTGCCGACAGCCTCGATCCGCACTCCCGGGGTCGTCGGCTCGATCAGGTGCAGCACAGGGTTGCCGTCCCGGTCGGCGACGACAAGAAGGGCCAACGCCTCACTACCGAAGCGAACCGCCTCGAACGTCCCGTGCAGCTTGCCGTCCACGCTCGTAACCGAGCCGAGTCGTCCCGACCAATGGTCGGTCACGGCAGGATCGAGGAACGCCAGCACCGACCCGTTCTCCACAGTGTCCGCCAAGAGCTTGCGGCCCTCTGCAGAGGCGTGGTCGTACACGGTGCCGGGCAAGAGCGAGTTCTCCAGCATCGGGCCGGCGAGAAGGTGACGGCCATACTGGATGAAGAGAGGACCTAATGCCGAGAGTGGAAGCCCGAGCCCACCATGCTCCTCCCCCCAGACCACGGCAAACGTGCCGAGTTCAGCCAGAGCGGGAACCAGGCTCGAACGCTCGTCGGGCGACGAAAGGATGCGCCGGCGAGTATCAGCGTCGTACACGGACCGCAGGAAGTCGTCGACGGTTGCCGCCAGGTAGGCGATGGTGTCGTTGTCAGCCACGGGGAAGTCCTAGAAGTCGCTCGGAGATGATGTTGCGCTGGACCTGCGACGTGCCCCCATAGATCGAGGCTGACCGTGAGTAGAGGTGGTCATGCACCCACCGGTCGGCCTCCAGGCCGAGAGGCGTCGATCCCGACAGCGCCCGCGACGGGCCAAGCAGCTCGGCGATCGAGCCGAACACGGTCTGCTCGATGCCGTTGAGGAGCAACTTGTCCACGGAGTCCTCGGGAGTCGGGACCTCGCCTGCGTCCAAACGCTTGACAGTCTGGCGGGTCTGGGCGCCCAAGACTCGCAACGCGATCTGCGCCCGTCCGAGCGCCACGCGAACACGCCGCCCGAGGGCAGTCTCCGGCCCCGGCAGGTCAGATTCCCGCAAGGCGGCCACGGCATCCTCGAACGCGACCTCGTAGTCGACGCGCCGGCGCACCGTGTAGGCGGCCCGCTCTATGCCCAGCGTGTGCGTGGCCACCGTCCAGCCCTGGTTCAACTCACCGACCAGGTTTCGGCGCGGTACCCGCACCTCGTCGAAGAACACCTCGCAGAACTCGCGATCACCGGTCATCTGCTCCAGCGGACGCGCAGTGATCCCCGGTGAGCTCATGTCCACCAAGACATAGCTGATACCGGCGTTCTTGTGAGCGCCCGGATCGGTGCGCACCAACAACGCGCACCACTGCGACTTGTGCGCCCAACTCGTCCACACCTTCTGGCCCGAGATCACGAAGTCCTTGCCATCGATCACCGCACGGGTCCGCAACGAGGCGAGGTCGGAGCCTGCATTCGGTTCGGAGAATCCCTGACACCAGATGTGCTCGCCGGACAACAGTTCGGGCAACAGCTCTTCACGCTGCCACGACTGACCGTGATGGTCGATGGACGGACCGACCACATCGAGCCCGATCAGGCCGATCGGCATCGGCGCCCGTGCCCGCGCCAACTCCTCGGCGAACACCAGTTGATGCATCGGCGTCAGGCCCTGTCCACCTGCCTCCCGACTCCAGCTGATACCGATCCAACCGGCGTCGAACAACGTGTGCTGCCACTCGCGTAGCACAGCGAAGCGCTCATCCAGGTCCAGCGGCACATGCGGAACGTCGGCCGCGGCCAGCCATTCCCGCGCCAGGGCACGATAGCCCTCCAGTTCCACCGTCGACACGACGTTCACCGCCCCGTGTACACGGGCGTGCGGCGCTCCAAGAACGCGCTGAGCGCCTCCTTGGAGTCCTCGTAGCCCGACAGCTCACCGGTCAAGGACTGCTCGAACTCGTAGCCGCTCTTCAGGTCCGTGTACTCGATGGCGTTCAGGCTCTGCTTGGCGATCCGCAAAGCGGCCGGGCTGTGCCGCGCCAGCGACTCGGCCAACGACTGCGCCCTCGCATACAGCTCATCGTCGGGAACGACATCCACGATCCCCCCATAGTGGAGGAGCTTTTCCGCTGGAATCAGATCACCACTCAGGTGCATCAGCCGGACCACGCCTTGAGGCACCATCCGGGACAGGTGCTTGGCTCCACCCATCACACCCACCTTCACCTCCGGCAACGCGAACCGGGCACTCTCGGCGGCCACCACCAGATCACAGGAAGCAGCGATGGCCAGCCCGGTACCGACCGCAGCGCCCTGAACCGCGGCGATGACCGGCTTGGTGCTGTCATAGATGGCGAAGAACGCCTCACGCACCTGCTTCATCCGTCCTGGCGAGTTCTCCGGATCCAGCGTCTTGAACTCCTCCAGGTCATTGCCACCGCAAAAGTGCTTGCCCCGGCCGGCGAGGATCAGGACCCGCGCGTCCGGCAGGTGCACGTCGACGTTGTCGAAGAACTCCTTCATCTCGACGTACATCGCCTGGTTTACCGCGTTCGCCGGAGGTCGGTTCAACCACACAGTCGCGGTCGTGCCGTTCTCCTGCCAGTCGATGAACTCAAACTGAGCCATGTCATGACCGTCCTGTCTGTGTGGTGCCTAGGCACATCGAGGATGGGGCTTCAAACGTCCATTGAGACTCATCTATCTATGAACGGAAGCCGCCGTGATTCTCTTGTAGCGTAGAACGCATCCAAACCATATGTCAATCACCACTAACTCAAATCGGGGCAAGATCCTGCCGCATCGTGCAATGATCGACCAGTCCAACAACTACCCCGGAAGACTCACGAATCCCATACCCTCGCGAGAATCTGAATGAACTCATCAGCAGTGTTGCGCTGGCGGCGGTAGTGAAGTCGCACTGCGCAGTTGACTCAACAAAGCTCACGACGAGGACGACATCCGCCCTGCGCAACTGACGACGCATCCTCCGAGATCCGTTCGATGAAACGTCGATTGGCCTACTCGAGAACAGGAAAACGAAGAACTGCGCCGAGTCGCGGCGTATCTCTCGCAGGCCAACTTGCCAATAAGCTGATGTACCCTGTATTAGCTGGTACGCAACCTGGCCGTGACCGGCACCCCGATCGAGGTTCCCGCCTCGGTGACCTGCCAGAAGTCTTTCGCGATCTGGAAAAGCGGGGCTTCGTTCTTGCAAGGGACCGTGACCGCGTCGCGGCAGAACTCCGCGAGATTGGGCCTGGGCATAGGTCTCATTACGCCGAAGAGCAGTTCAATCCTCAGAAGTTGGGAATCAAACCAAACTTCAGCAGCCCCGTCGAACTGACGCCTGCCCGTATACGGAATGAAGCCGGTGCACCTTCTTTTCCTGTTCGCAGACATCCCCTGAGCGTGGCGGAGATGCGCCCAGGCACCACGAAGCCCGTGCATGGATGCTCGCACGAAAATGCTCGATCCGACCAAGCTTCCTCGAACATGGATACGGGCCATGCGGCGTTTCTCCGACTACCTTGTGGCCGGCTTAGGCTTTGACGGCGGCTATGGTCTCGCGCGGTCCCGTAACTGCCATTTTGCGCTTGACCATGCGCAGTTGGATTAGTCACCCGACGACCATTGCCCACGCCGGGTTTCGTTGCCGGAGAGAGCAGTTCGATTCAGATGGGTCACATTTTCGTCCATACAGCAGTGATCGGCGGGACACTGAAGAGGCCTCGGCCGCTTGTTCAACTGATGCCGCAGCAGCGACAGATGGCGGTGAAGTTGCCCTGATTTCTTCGACGTAGGGCAACACTATGCGTTATGTTTCTCGGCGTTCGAGCTCACCCCGTGAGGTGGGAATCTTCCTCTTGGGAGGCCCAACTTCAACAACCTCCATCACTGGTGGAACTAACCCGCCTGTCGCCCTCGGATCACCATCCAAATGTTTGCACTATCCAGGCTCGTCCGCAGCCCAGGCCTCGAGCATGCTTCGTGCAATCGAGACGGCCCCGGGCAATAACAGCTGAGTCTCTGCACGGCTCGTCCAGTCCCCCACAGCCAGGAGTGCACGCACCTCCGCACGGGTAAGCCAGATCGCTTCGGCGATCTCACCGTCCACGAAGACGAGCTTTTGCATCGGATCGGCCACGGCGTGGAAGCCGAGCATTGCCGATCGAGGGAATGGCCATGGCTGACTCCCGAAGTACTGCACATCGGAGACCGTGAGACCGACCTCTTCGGCGACTTCCCGCGCCACGCAACTCTCCAGTGACTCCCCGGCCTCGACGAATCCGGCCAGGATGGAAAACCTCCGGGTTGGCCACATCGATTGGCGCGCAAGCAGTACTCGGTCGGCGCCATCGTGCACCAGGCAAATTACTGCAGGATCGGTGCGTGGATACTCCTCACGGCCGCATTTCGTGCATACCCGCACCCATCCGGCCGATGCCATCGTTGTCGGATGTCCATCGCGCGAACAGAAGCCCGCGTCGTCGTGCCAGTTCAGCAGTGCCAGAGCTACGGCACATCTTTCGGCGTCGGTGGTATCGAGGAGTGCACCATGGGAACGGAGGTCGCCGAACTCGACAGCACCTCTTGATCCAAGCGAGCCATTACATCGGCTTGGAAGTAAGCGATCATTGAAACCTTCGTCGCCCCGCACCGCCCATTCGTGGTCCCCGTCGAAGACACCGAGCAGCACCGCGTGCTCCGGAGGCTCGAAGTAACGGTCGGAAGCCGGTTCCAGCAGCACATGCTTCTCCATGAGACGAACTTGCCCGAGCCCGTTGACTCGCAGAAGTCGCGCCGTCGGCCACCCCTCCCGCAGTGCCTCCGTGTCGTCGCGCAGTGCAGCGGCGCGGTCGAGACCACCACGTGAAAGCGGCGGCCAGGCGCGATGGGGATCGATCATGGATTCACTCCCAATATCGTAATGGCGCTTCAGAATTGCTCAGACAATTTATGTTCATACCGCGTGCTTTTCCGCATCAACTCTGAAGGCGCCGGAGGACTCCGCTTCCAGGCACCGCACTAGCACTAGTCCGACTCGAATGTGTCAAAGTGCGAGCGCCGTGGGCAAAGCTTTACGTGCGCCCGGCAAAAAAAATGAGGCTCATGATTCGGCTGGTTTCCATCAGTGAGTCTCCGATCCCGGCCAACGAACTCGCTCGCAAACGCGTTCAGCACAGGCTTCCACCGCACCTGGTCCATCGCGCCCCTCCGAGATGCTCGCCGGTTGGGGGTATGCACGGGAACGCATGTGTTGGTGCCAACGCTGTTGCTGTGTAGGACTGTCGACTGTGGTCGGCTTCTGCATTCGACCTCAAGCAGGGAGGTGAAGGCTCGACCGCGGAGGAGATCGTGGCGGTTCCGTATGCATCACACGGACCTTGCGATCACGGCTTCGAGGTACCGGCTCGCGGCACCCTCGACGCAGGCGCCATCGACGACCATCGGCCAAACGCCGTCCATGCCGCCGACGATGGCCACGCGGGAGAGGACCCCCTCCCAGAACGCCGGTGACCCGAACTCGCCACGCCACTGCAGGGCGGGAAGGGTGACCCGGTGCAGGGTGTGCTCGTGGGTGGTCCCGATCGCGCCGTGCACCTGATGGACGTTGCGCACCGCCACGGCCAGAGCCTGCGAAACGACGCTGCGCGCGACCGCAACGCGAAACTGGGACAGCTCGCCGCCGAGGGCGTCGGCGAGCGCGGCGTCCACGGCAGCGCGGGCCAGCACGGACTCGGCGGCGATGTCGACGACGAGGTTCTGCACGGACTGGAACTTTGCCAGGGCGCGACCGAACTGGCTGCGGGCAGTGGTGTGCTCAATCGCCGAGGCGAGCATGCCGTCCATTGCCCCGACACACTGCACTGCACGGGCGAGCGCGCCGCGCAGGACGTACGCCTCGACGGCCGCCGTGGGGACAGGTGACCAGGAGATGCCCTCACCGACGATGACAGAGCCGGCCGGCACTACCGAGATGCCCTCAAGGGAAGTGATCGTCAACCGGTCGGTGGGCACGTCCGCGAGCTCGTGCGTATCGCCGGCGGGGCGCACGCACACTACAGTGGAGGTGGCACCGGCCCACTGGACACCATGTGCGGTCCCGGAGGAATCGAGCAGCGCGACGGTCGCGGTGGAGTCGGACGAGTCGTCGATCCCGGCGGCGCGCCGGAGCGGCCCGGCCAGCAGGTCAGTCTCGGCGTACGGGACGGCCACCCCGGCGGCAGCCGCGGTGCGCAGGAGCGCGGCGGCCTCGGCCCAGCCGGCTCCGCTGCCACCGCCGTCCTCGGGCGCGGTGAGCCTGGCGACGCCGACCTCCCGCAGTGTCGACCACACGGCGCCGGCGTCGGGCCTGACGTCCGGGCCGGAGAAACCGGAGACGACGTCGGAGAGCATCGCCTGCAGGTCCTCGTCGACTGAGAGGTCGACGGTCGTGGTGGTGGTGGTCATCAGCGCATCCCCAGTCCCCGCGCGATGACGCCGCGCAGAATCTCGTTGGTGCCGCCGCGGAGCGTGAAGCCCGGGCGCTGGTGGAGGCCCGCGCGCAGCAGGCCGTGGATCTCGGCGACCGCGGCGGTGCCGTTTGTGCCGACAAAACCTGGCGCCAGCTCGTCGCCGAACCGGGTGGAGACGGCGTCGACGATGTCACCCTCGGTGGCGGTGCCGAGCAGCTTGACGAGGGCTGCCGGGATGTCGGCGGGTTCACCTCGCTGCAGCGCGCCGGCGATGTTCTGGCTGAGGTTGTGCAGTGCGGCCATCCGGGCCACGGTCCGGCCGAGGTCGCTGCGCTCGGGTAAGGCTCCTGTGGAGATCGCACCGATCTCCGCTGCGAACAGGCGGAACGAGGAGAGGAACCGTTCAGGGCCGCTACGCTCGAAGGCGAGCTCGGAGTTGACCTGTTCCCACCCGTTGCCGAGGGCGCCGAAGACCATTGAGTCCGCCACAAAAACGTCCTCGAGGACGACCTCGTTGAAGTGATGGTCCCCTGAGAGGGAGACGATCGGCCGGACGGTGACGCCCTCGCTGCGCAGGTCGACGATGAACTGACTCAGACCCGCGTGACGGTACGAGATGTCGAGCGGTTCGGTGCGGCACAGGGCGATGAACGCCTCCGCGTGTTGGGCCCCGGAGGTCCACACCTTGGTCCCGGTGATCCGCCAGCCGCCGTCGACCTGAACGCCCTTGGTGCGGACACTGGCCAGGTCGGAGCCGGAGTCCGGTTCGGACATGCCGATACCGAAACAGCACTCGCCGGCGGCGATGCGGGGTAGATACTGGTGCTTCTGCTCCTCGGTACCGTAGCGAAGCAGGGAGGGGGCGATCTGTCGGTCGGCAACCCACTGCGCGGCGACGGGGGCGCCCACGGAGAGCAGTTCCTCAGTGACGACGAAACGCTCGAGGTGGGTTCGACCACGGCCACCGAACTCCGTGGGGATCGTCATCCCGACCCAGCCGCGTTCGGCGAGGCGTCGGGTGAAGTCCTCGTCCCAGCGGGTGAGCCAGGTGTCGACCCAGGGTACGAGACGCCCGGCGGCAACCTCCTCGGCGAGAAACGCGCGCACCTCGGCACGCAGGGCGTTCATCTCATCGGTCGCCACCGTGGTCGGTGGCGCGAGAGTCGAACTCATGGAGCCTCCTGATGAGTCCTGCCCGGGCGGCGCCCGGACGATCGGGTCGACTGTGCCGCTGTTCAGGGAGTGCGCACAGTCAAATCAAGGGGCAGTCCAGACCGCGGGTCGCGCTGCCGCGGAGGATGCCCCTCATCAATTGGAAAGTCTCCCAGAAATGCCATAGATACACAATAGTGAATTTCATTACTTATATACGAAATCTGCGCGTGGGGATGTCGTTGCTACGCTGTCGCAATGACGGACACTCATCCGCCCGCCGGAGCCATACCTTTCGAGCAAGTTCCCGAGCGTCCCCACCATCGCATGATCGACCGGGTCGCAGCAATCCTCGAACTCGTCGCACGCTCCGGTGCCGGTCTCACCCTCACGGCCGTGGCAAAGGCTCTCAACGCCCCGGTGAGTTCGGTGCATGGGCTGCTCAACGGTCTCGTCGCCGTCGGCTACCTCGACGAACGCGACCGTATCTACACCCTCGGTACAGCGCCCTACCTGCTCAACGTCATCGCGGGACGCCCCCCGGTCACGTCGATAAGTCACGAACAGCTTCAGCAAGTGCACGCCGAGGCTGGACTGACCATCGCGCTGTCCACCTCGGTGGGCGACGACCTGTTCTACGTCGACCACGTCTCCTCCGACCCGGAGTACGCGTACCTAGCGGAGAACCGATTGCGGCGCTCCCTGCTGCGCACGTCCGCGGGGTGGCTGCTATTGGCTGACCGCGAGCAGCGTGACATCTGGGCATACCTCAACTCCCGCCCGGCGGCCGACGCCGACTACATCGAGCAGTTCCTCTACTCCTTGGAGGCGCTACGGGCCACCGGCGTGTGTGCCGCCCCGGGCGTGGCTGTCGAACGTGGTGACGGCGTGTCGGTAGCGCTCCGGGAACGCGGCCGAACCATAGCCACACTCGGTGTGGTTGGCGTTCGCGAGAAGATTGTAGAGCGGCGCGACGAGCTCGCTAGGATCTGCCTCCAGCACGCCGAGGAGTGGGGCTTTCGCTGACCCGCTAGGGGCGCGACTACGTGCGAATTCCGGTGCGCGAAGCTTCTCACACCATGGAGGGCGACCACGATCCCTCGTGTCAATGCCCCTGATACTTGCCCGCGAACGCCGCCAGCGCCTCACGGTCGGCCTCGGCGTGATGCGCGAGTGCCCACAGAGCGGCCGACAGCTTGAGAGCAGTGACTCTAGCGCTGGGACTCCCGCAGCAGTTTCTTTGCCCTTCACACCGAGTGGGTTCGTTCATACCGAGGGCGATCTCGATATTGACCGCGGCGGCAAGGGCAGGATCGACGATGATCAGATGCGACTCGAACTGGGGTTGGAGTCGCAGGTCCGCGCGTACGGGATTCGGGCGCGCCGGCAACTCCAGCGAGCACCCGTGGGCCGATCTGACCGGGATGCACTAGCCGCTGGGGGTTCGATCAGATCGATGAGAAGACCTTCAGAGTCGCTGGTGTGCGCCCGACTAATCAACTAATCGAGCGGAGCAGCAAACTCGTCGTGACCGGCAGCTCCCCGCGGAAACGCGATCAACGCCCACCAGCAGGGCTGTCGTTTATCGTCGCCTCCCAACTCTCCAGGCCAAGGAACCGGAAGGCCACTTCGGTCGCGTGGTAACACTATCGCCGAAGGCAACACCGCGGAGTCGACTCGATGGACCAGGCCCTGACGTGCGTAACCGCGGGGTGGTGGCACTGAAAGTAGCAGCGCACCCAACGCGACCGGCCCGATCGCGAACGCCTAGATCAACCGTACGTAGACGACCGGGCAGAACCACTATGAACGTAACAATTCGTCAAGGTCGCCACACAGATGCATCACTCGAGCCGGCCGCGATGTCCCGAAAGGCAGTCGCGAATGCGAATCACAACCCTCGGGAAGTCGACCAGTTCTGCTGCCTCGCCACATGCGCACTGAAGACCCGCCGGCCTTCCACCTGCGAGACGATCGAGGCGTACCTGACCATCATGCTCGCCGCTCCAGCCACAGCCCCTTCATGCCGCGCCGTCACGCAGCAAAACGCAAATTGAAGTCAAAAATTTCGTAATTATGAATTTTTATTTTTAGTTGCGTAATTCGAGCCTCCTATCTATGGTGTACACCACACACCAAAGAAGACCTTGGTCGCAGCCACACACGTTCCAGGTCTCGCCCCTCCCGCACCTTCGGCCCTCTAATCAGAGGGCTACAGCAATCAGAGGGCTACAGCAATCAGAGGGCTACAGCGAACGGCAACCCTCCCCAACTCAGCATTCGAAAGGTCCAAATCGATGACCACAACCCACGCTCCAAAGAACGACCTGGAACAGTCTGCCGAAACACCTACCTATGACGTCATCGTTGTCGGTGGTGGTTTCGGTGGCATCTATCAACTGCGCCATCTTCGAGACCGAGGGTTCTCTGTGATCCTCCTTGAAGCTAGTGGCGGCTTCGGCGGGGCTTGGAGCCTCAATCGCTACCCGGGAGCAAGGGTCGACAGTCACGCACAGGTGTATCAGTTCACCGACGAATACCTCTGGCAGGATTGGGACTTCTCACAAAGGTTCCCCGATCATGAGGAGATGCGCAGCTACTTCAATTATGTTGACTCCAAACTGGACCTGAGCAAGGACAGTCGCTTCAACACTAAAGTTGTGAGCGCCACGTTCGACGAAGAGCAGCGGATGTGGACGCTCGAAGCGCAGGACGGGGCCGCTTTTCGGGCGAGGTTCGTGGTGTTCGCAACAGGATCGACTACAGAGCCCTACATACCGTCCATCCCAGATATGGATGCGTACCAAGGAGAACTCGTTCACACTGCACGATGGCGATCCGACCTGGATATGGCGGGGAAACGCGTCGCGATTATCGGAACTGGCGCAAGCGCTGTTCAGGTTGTGCAGGAAGCAGGCCCAGTAGTCGACCACCTCACAGTCTTCCAGCGCACTCCTAACCTTTCGTTGCCCATGCAGCAGAAGTACTTCGACGACGAGGAACAGGCTGCGATCAAGAAGACAATGCCCGACGTCGCCGCGAAATCTCGTGAAACACACGCGGCGATCGACTACGACTTTGACCCCCGGAGCGGCGTCGAAACCCCTGAAGCAGAGCGCAATGCTGTATTTGAGCGCCTGTGGAATCAAGGCGGATTCGCATTCTGGCTGGGAAATTTCTCGGACTATCTATTCAATGAGAAGACAAATGCGCTGGCATATGAATTCTGGAAGAACAAGATCAAGCCCCAGATCAAAGACCCCCTCAAATCAGAGCTGCTGGCTCCAGAAGTCGCCCCTCATCCATTCGGAGCCAAGCGGCCGGCCCTTCACCAAAACTATTATGAGGTCATGAATCAGACGAACGTCTCGCTTGTCTCCAGCAAAGAGACCCCGATCGTCGGATTCACCGAAACTGGGATCCGCACAGCCGACGGAGCCGAGCACGGCGAGTTTGACATTATCGTTCTCGCTACAGGATTCGACAACAACACCGGCGCACTAACCTCGATCGACGTACGAAACGCGAATGGCGTCACTCTACGTGACAAATGGAGCCAGGGCGTAGACGCGTACCTCGGAGCAGTCACAGCCGGTTTCCCGAACGCCATTTTCGTCTACGGCCCCCAGAGTCCTGCTGCCTTTGGGAACGGGTCCACGAACGCCGAGCGTCAAGGCGAGGTCATGATCGAGCTTTTTGAATACCTTCGGTCGAACGGACTCACCCGTTTCGAATCGACGGTTGACGCGGACAAGGCCTGGACTAAGCACATCAACGAGACCGATGCCAAGGCGATATTCCATGGAACGAAGTCTTGGTACAACGGGGGCAATATTCCGGGCAAGAAAATGCAAATGCTGCAGTACCTGAATGGGTACCCGACGTACATGGGATTCTGGCAGGCCGAGAAGGAGTCCGGCTACACTGACGGGCTAACCGTGTCATGACTTTCCATCACCTGGTAGCAATCACCTGGACGCAGTCAATCGACGAATCGAATATGTCGGCGTTTTCAGAAGCGCTTAATCAGCTGTCTGTCGAATGTGCAGAGCTGCTACATGCCTATGCGCATGGAAGAGACGTCAGTTCGCGCGACGTGAGTAGCGACTACGGGATTTCCGCTACGTTTCATGATCCAACAGGCTACGCCGAGTACGACGTGCATCCTGCTCATATTCGCGCAAAGGAGCTGCTCTCCGAGTTCGCGGCGAAATACACCGTGGTGCAATTTGAGGCCTGACTAGCGCCTAGGATGCGTTTAACTCGAAGCTGCAATCGCCATATCTACCACCGAAAGGACAGGCAATGAAGAACCATTCACTGCAGACAATATCAAGTGGGCATGGCTACCTCGAAGCGCCACGCTGGCACGATGGTCGACTATGGGCTAGCGACTTTTTTGGCAAGCACGTTCTTCTTTTCGAAGAGGACGGCAGCCACACTGCATTCGCGACGTTCGAAGAGTCACCGTCCGGGCTTGGTTTCCTGCAGGATGGATCGGTCTTAGTGGTCCTCTTGGATCCGACGAAGAAAGAGGTTGTGCGAATCTCGTCCGACGGATCCGTCAGCGAGTATGCCGATATCGCGCATATCGCCCGCGGAATGGCAAACGACATGCTGGTATCGCCGTCCGGACATGCCTACATTGGTAACTTTGGCTTTGACCTTGGGGCTGAGGATCCGAAGGCAACAACTTTGGCCCACGTGACACCCGAGGGAAATGTAAGCAAAGTTGAAGGCGATGTGATATTCCCGAACGGAGCTGCTCTTAGTGCGGACGGTCGAACTTTGCTCCTCGCGGAGACTTTCGGTCACCGGATCGATGCTTTTGACGTAAACGTCGATGGTTCTTTGACTAATTTCCGAGTGTGGGCGCAACTCGATGAGAGCATGCACCCTGACGGGATTGCACTAGACACCGAGGGCGGCGTCTGGTTCGGCAATGGCCTGACCAACGGTCCGGAGAGCGGCTTCTACCGCGTTGTGGAGGGCGGCGAGATCACCGATTCCGTTCTCGTGCCTGACGCCTGGGCTGTTGCGTGCACGTTTGGCGGATCGGACCTGGATGTGCTGTACATGTTTTGCAATGCGACCACGCTTGAGCAGTTCGGTGAAGGTAAGTCACAAGGCACCGTCCGCACCGCGCAGGTGAATCGACGTGGCGTCGCACAGTAGCCTGGCGGGCCTGACTTCCTAGATGTGGGTCGTCCGTACGGAGTTCGATCGGGCCCGAGACGGACCGATCGCTATGGTGCCGAGTAGTCATCTAGTCGTTCGCTTCAACTGTAGACGCTCCAACGCTTTGCCCCTCGTTTGGCTGCGGCAGCGTATTGACCGCAATTGTTCTTCGCAAGAAACCTTGGCAGACAAGGTATATGACCATTTTGGAGAGGTGACATTATGCCCCCAGCCGGTGGCGCCGACCGCAGAAAGTTTTATATTAACGGACAGTGGCGAGAGGCTGTCGACCCAGAATTATTCACTATTGCAGAAGCAGCAACCGAGCGGCCGCTGGGCGTTGCCGCAATGGGTGGTCCTTCGGAGATTGACGAAGCTGTTTTGGCCGCGCGGGCAGCACTCGACAAAGGCCCCTGGGGGCGTTCCACCCCGCACGAACGGGCCGAGGCTATGCGGCGGTTCGCCGATAGCCTCGAGCGCCGAGGAGAATCCACCGCGAGCTTGGTCAGTCAGCAGAATGGCATGATTAAGTCTTTATCGATTATCAGTAACGCTGCGGCCCCGGTAGCGATACTGCGTTCAATGGCTGAGCTCGCCGAGGCACGGACTTTTGAGACTCGCCGTCCCAGCAAGAAGGGGCACACCATTGTGCGGCAAGAGCCAGTCGGTGTTGTTGGTGCAATCGTTGCGTGGAACTATCCTCAGTTGCTGGCTATGGCCAAGATCGCTCCTGCTCTCGCCGCTGGGTGCACTGTCGTTTTGAAACCTGCCCCCGAAACTGCACTTGACGCCTATGTGCTCGGGGAAGCAGCCGAAGATGCAGGTCTGCCGCCTGGAGTCCTCAACATTGTTGCTGGTGGCGTTCGCGCGGGCGAGGCCCTTGTGGCCCATCCGGGTGTGGACAAGATTGCATTTACCGGTTCAACGGCTGCAGGGCAGGCGATAGGCGAGGTGGCAGGCCGGTCCCTTAAGAGGGTATCGCTTGAGCTCGGCGGCAAGTCGGCGGCCGTCGTGCTCCCTGATGCGGATCTGGATGTCTTCGCTAGGAGCCTCGACGACGCCATATTTAAGAACGGGGGGCAGACGTGCACCACAAACTCCCGTATCTTGGTTCCCCATGGTCGTTCCCGGGAAGTTCTAGATGTCCTGGCTGCCTATGTGGATGATCTGGTGATGGGGGACCCGCTTGACGACGCGGTCACTTTGGGCCCGATGGTGAGCGATCAGCACCGAGAGCGAGTTAGAAACTATATCCGGCTTGGGGAGTCTGAGGGATTTCAGCTTGTCCGTGGCGGCGCCGAGCCGCCTGATGGCCTAACGCGAGGGTGGTTTGTTTCGCCTACTATTTTTGGAAGCGTGGACAATAACAGTCGACTGGCACAGGAGGAGATATTCGGTCCTGTCATCTCCGTTATCCCGTATAGGTCCGAGGATGAGGCCGTTCGTATAGCAAATGACACCGCCTTCGGTTTGGGCGGGGTCGTATTTACTGAGGATCACGAGCATGGCCTGGATATCGCGTCACGTATCAGGTCTGGCACAATGGGGATCAATTATTATTCGATGGACATCGGCTCCCCCTTTGGTGGCGTGAAGCACAGCGGAATTGGGCGAGAATTCGGCCCTGAGGCGCTGGATTACTATCTTGAATACAGGTCCATCTATGTCTAGTCGCCTCGGAGCCTTCCGACCCCACTCCCTGTTCAATTGTATGCCTAAAGGCTCCATGATTTACCTTCCCCCTCGGCCGGCCCGACCCTTCAATACCCACCAGAATGAGCAGCCATGACCGACTCGACAGTCAACGCCCTTTCGGCCGACGTCTGGGACGCCTCTTCCAATTCAGCCGCGCTGCCTCCGCGGACTGGCGCGCTCACAGACATTCGCGTCGTCGACCTGTCTCGGGTGCTCGCCGGACCACTGTGCGGGCAGATGCTCGCTGACCACGGTGCGGACGTAACGAAAGTAGAGCCACCAGCCGGCGACGAAACCCGCGGTTGGGGCCCGCCGTTCGTCAGAGAAGACCACAGCACGTACTTCGACGGGCTCAACCGCAACAAGCGCAACATCAGCGTCGACCTACGAATCGAAGAAGGACAGCAACTTCTGCGCCGAATGCTCGCCGAGGCCGACGTCGTGATCGAGAATTTCAAGGCCGGGACGCTCGAGAGGTGGGGCCTGGGAGACGACGTACTCGCCGCGGAGTTTCCGCGTCTCGTACACTGCCGGATCACCGGGTACGGTACCGACGGGCCGCTTGGTGGCGCGCCGGGGTACGACGCAGTGCTTCAGGCACTGTCCGGGCTGATGAGTATCAACGGCGAAGCTGACGGCGAGGCGATGCGAATCGGGATCCCGCTGGTGGATATCATCACCGGCCTCAATGCGATGAACGGCATCCTCATGGCGCTGCACGTCCGGCGCGAGACCGGACGCGGGCAGCTTGTCGACCTCGCGCTCCTCGACAACGCGGTGTCGATCCTGCACCCACACGCCGGCAAATGGTTCGCTACCGGCGTCGCGCCGGAACGCACCGGCGTCGCCCATCCCACCATCTGCCCTTACGAGACGTTCATCTGCAGTGACGGACCGTTCTTCATTGGTGCCGGCAACGACCGACAGTTCCGGTCGCTCGCCACCGCGTTGGACGCGCCCGAGCTCGCCGAGGACCCACGGTTCACCACGAATACCGATCGTATGGCGAACACAGTACAGCTGCGCAAGATCCTCGGCGGACTCATCGGCGGTTGGCAACGCGAGGCCCTGGCCGCCGCACTTCGACTGGCCGGCGTTCCCTCGGGGGCAGTAAACAACGTCGGAGAGGCACTCAACCTTCCGCAGGTGCGGCACCGAAAGATGGTGATCGAATGCGACGGGTACCGAGGTGTCGGCGTACCAGTAAAGCTGTCCGACTCCCCCGGTTCAGTGCGATTCGGCCCTCGCCACCGCGGCGCCGACACCAACACTGTTCTCGCCGAGCTCGGACTTTCCGAGAACGAGGTTGCGTGTCTACGCGACTCCGGGGCATTGCCGGAATAACGGGGCCGATCACTCGACGAGGGGAGCACCGCCTGACACTGTTCCCCAATGCGGGCCCCACCGGCGAGCTTGCAGGGCCGGTGGGCTTCACTGACATGATCGCCGCCCTAGTGGTCCTAGCGCCGGTGCGCAGCAACACCCGTGAATTCCGTCATTCGGGAGCGTTCCGAAGACGGAGTACCGATGGCAGGTCCCCGATAGTCGGACCACCGTGTTCTAGAGTCCGGTTGCGTGAGTTCAGTCAATCTCGCAACCCACGGGTTGGTGGGTGTGGGTGCATTGGGCAGCGCACACGGCCGGGGTGAGGTAGCCCAGCGATGAGTGTCGGTGCCGACTGTTGCGGTCGTCCTTGAAGTCTCCGATCACGACCGTCGCTTCGAGTAGACTCGTCCAGTGATTGCGGTTGAGGCATTCCTTCCGCAGTCGGTTGCATAAGGATTCGATGTGTCCGTTGTTCCACGGTGTCCCTGGCGAGATCTAAGAGATACCGATCCGATCCCGGCAGAACTGTTGCAGCACAGCGGATACGAACTCCGGTCCGTTGTCCATCCGCGACACCAGCGGCTGCCCACCCCTCCCGCAGCGCCCTCGGCATCGTCGCGCAGTGCGGCGGCGCGGTCGAGGCCACCACGTGACAGCGGCAACCAGTCGCGATCGAGTTCGATCAGAGATTCACGCCAATCTCGTAATGGCGCTTCATAATTGCTCAAACTACGCATGTTCGTACCGAGCGCTTTCGCCCATCAACTCTGAAGGCCCCGGAAGGCTCGCCTTCCAGGTACGCACTAGCGACGCATCATCAACGCGGTTATTCCACAGATGATCTTATCCACAATAAAGAATGGCTATCTGACACTTACTTGACTCCAAGCTAAAGTGACACGACACACCAAATTGATTGCACCCCAACATTTTTAATCGACGCTCAAGGCTGTTACCCTTAGCCGTGGCACGGTTCCCGCCGATCAATTGATCTCGATTAGCGAAGTTGTTTGTCGAGTGCCTTTCCCAACAGAAACCCTCAAGGAGCACGCTATGCCGCTGTTGCATGTGACGCAGACCCCCGGCCAATCCGCCGAAGCGAAGCGTGAACTATTGAAAAAGCTGACCGCCGCATACGTGGAAGCGACAGGAGCGAAACCGGCAAGCGTCTGGGTGACGATCGAAGAAGTGTCGAAGGACGATTGGGCCATCGGCGGTGAGACTCTGACCGAACGAGCCTCGAAGCCGGCCTGACCGACGTTCGGCGAGCGACTCCGACTTCTCGTTCGGCCACCTCGGTCGCGCGAGAGGCCGGAACCCACCCTCGGTTCTCACTGAACGTCGGCCGCCCCCGATCAACTGGATGTGGTGCCCTCCGCTCACCTGCTGAGCGGAGGGCACCACAACAAACTCGGCGGGCTGCCACTGTGGCCTGGATCTAGGTGGAGAATTCGAGCTGAACCGATGAGTAGGTCTCAGCCATCGCCGAGACGAACTCCTCGGCAAAACTCACGTGGTCGGGATGTGTCGGGTACGCGCGAAACTCGTCGAAGCCATCAATGTTGCGGAAACGGCGCAGTCGGCGTTGCCGTCCTTGATTCCGAGATCTCGGCCGTATGGATACTGAAGGTCTGCGGACGGCAGCCGAAGTCGGGACCGACAACTAATAAGTCAGTCATCGTGACTGATTGACCTTCACACAAGGAGCAACTTTCATGGATGATCCCGTTCTCGTCCAGCGCGACGGTGTTATCGAGACCTGGACAATCAATCTGCCCGAAGAACGCAACCCGATCTCCGGTGAGGACGTGATCGATGCACTCGTAGCGTGCGTGGCCGCTGTCAATGCCAGCCATGAGACCAGAGCAGTCATCGTGACGGGCGCAGGTTCCGCGTTCTCGGCCGGCGGTAACGTGAAGGACATGGCGGAAGGCCGCGGGCTATTCGGAGGCAAGCCTCACCAGCAGCGCGAGGGCTATCGGAAAGGAATTCAACGTATACCTCGGGCGATGTACAACTGCGACGTCCCCCTGATTGCGGCGGTGAATGGCCCCGCAGTGGGCGCCGGCTGCGATCTCGCGCTCATGTGTGACATGCGGATCGCCTCCGACACGGCCTTCTTCGCAGAAAGCTTCGTCAAGCTGGGCATTATTCCTGGGGACGGTGGAGCGTGGTTGCTGCCACGCGCGATCGGTGCGGCCCGCGCTGCCGAGATGACGTTGACCGGGGACCGCGTCGACGCGGCGACTGCACTGGAATGGGGGCTGGTCTCCCGGGTCGTCGCCCCGGAGCAGCTGCTCGACGAGGCGCGCGGGCTGGCCGAGCGCGTGGCGGTCAATCCGCCGAACTCGGTGCGGATGGCAAAAAAGCTTTTGCGTGAATCCCAGCATCTGAGTCTCGATAGTTTGCTCGAGTTGTCCGCTGCTATGCAAGCGCTGTCCCATCACACCGCCGACCACCAGGAGGCCATCCGTGCGTTCTTGGAGAAGCGTCCGGGTTCCTTCACAGGTGAGTAGCAACTGAATTCGCTTGAGGCTGGGTCGGTATCACCGGAGAATGACCGCCCAGCCGCCGGCGAGCTCAGTATGAGAACCACAAACGAGCAGGATCTATCGAGGTTGCCAGGCCGGCTCCCGTCTCCCAAAGCACCTCGTGTTTGAGTAGCGGTCCCGACTTGAGGGACGAGAAGTTGGCGGCGGCCGGGTCGCCGAGGGCCCGCCACACCCAGGTACGGCCACCGCCATGGCAGGTGCCGCCCGAGAGCGGTAGCGGCCCAGACGTTCCGGATACCGCGCCGGCAACTGATCGGCCATTGGGCCGAGAGGCGCCGCGATTGGCGCTGGCGCTCCTACTCCACGATGAGATGGTCTCGTTCTTTGCGTCAAATTCTTTGCGTCAAAGCCGCGGCAGCTGCTTGCGCAGCGTCTTCGGCTTCGTATTGGCTTTCCGCCACGACGACTGCGTACGCCTCACCTGAGAATCGGACGGCATCGGTCGGAAGAATCGGTCGGCCCAGACGTACCACGCCCGGGGTGGTCAGTGGAGGCACGATCTTTCTCAGATTCAGGTCGGTGCCGGTGAAGACGCCATGCACACCAGGGGAAGACTTAGCAGCTTGCGTGTCGACCGACAGCAGACGGCCATGCGCAATCGGACTACGGACGAATCGTGCGTAGAGCGCACCGGGCACCCTGATATCGTCGACGTAATGCCCCTGACCAGTCAAGATTCGGCGGTCTTCTTGGCGGCTTACGGACTTGCCGATCACCTGTGTCGGTCCCCGCAGACACAGGTGATCTACGTCGATCTTGAGCGAAACTGCCTTCTGCGATGACTGATTCATTGGGCTCTACATCACTAGGTCGTGTAGCTTGTTCGCGTCCAGCCCATCGTGTCAACGACGGGTTGGAATTGGTTCTGGCCCACTTTCCGTGATGGCCTGCCTCGCGCCGCGTGTCGTTCCGGCAGGAGTAGAAATCGGCGAGAGATGATCGTTCTGGTGTTCTGAGAACTGTTGTGATCTGCGTGCCCTCCTTCCGCATCTGGCGGGTGTCGAAATCGATTCGGTAGATGTGACCGCCGGTGGAGTCCGTATTCGGGCGTCGCCGTTGTCGACTTCGGCGAGCTGTCCGACGTGCGCCGCTTCGTCGAAGCGGGTCCACAGTCGCTACGAGCGCACGCTCGCCGATACCGCTATAGCTGACCGATCAAGTTACGTTGTCTTGCAGGTGCGTCGGTTTCTGTGCTCGAACACCGGCTGTGACCGACGCACATTTGTCGAGCAGATCGACGGACTGACCAAGGCTTACGCACGAACCACTCCGCTGCTGCGCGAAATCCTCGAGAAGATCGCGCCTGCGCTGGCCGGACGAGCCGGATCGAGGTTGGCGTCCACGCTGGGAGTTTCCGTCGGACGCTCTACCTTGTTGAGGCTGGTCCGAGCGTTGCCCGACCCTCCAGCCGGTGTGGTGACGGTGCTTGGCATCGACGACTTCGCTCTCCGTCGGCGGCATCGGTACGGCACAATTCGAAAGCCTGGAGTTCAGTCAAACTGAAGGAATTTCGGCGCGAGCTCGAGGACAGGTCGGGCTCGGGAACCGATGATAGTGCGTGGGTTCGCGGTCAACTGTGGAGATCGTGGTGTTCTGCAGGGCTCTCGAGGAGGTGCCGGGCCGCGGCTGCATAGCGGATCGCGGTGCCTGGGCTGAAGCCGAACACCGCGGCGAGGTGCAGTGGGTCCGGGCCGTGCGTGAGTGATTCTTCGAGTTGACGATCGACGTGCAGTCGATCGAGGGTGGCGGTAGTCCCCCAGAATGCCTGGGTGATCCACACTCTGCCGACCGGGCACGTGCGCACGGCGGTCACGCGGTTGACCAACAGGTGGGGGTTGGCTGTGTTGGGCCAGTGGGCGCGTCGGTAGCTCAGCCAGTCCGTCAGCGCTCGGTAGGTGAGGTCGTCCAAGGGTCGAGATCGGCCGGCGATAGTCAGCCGACGGTCACCGAGGTCGATGTCGTCGAGTAGCAACTGGCCGATGTCCTTGGTGCGGGCAGCGTGAATGGCGGCCAGGGCGACGGCGAGGCGGGTCGCTGGTGTGATGGCGGCGTCGGTGGCCTCGGCGATTTCGTTGTCGTCCAATGGCAGGATGGCGCGGTAGTTGTTCGGTCCGGGGCGTGGCGAGCAGTGGTGGACATACGAGTTGAACCTCTCGATAAGGAATACGAGTACAGATCAGCGAAAATTAGCACAGACTGACCGGTTTGTGAATATTTAACTATCGCGGGACCTTAATTCACAGACAACCGGAAAGCGTTGCGCGGTAACGTGTTCCAGTTTTTGATTGATCGTTCAATTTCCTACAATGTGGGATTATGTTCCTAACGGTAACTAGTATGCGTCATCAGATAGCCAGCGACAGTGGTCGCGCCCAGCGGCTCCCGGGCATCACATACTCCGTCGGTCGGAGCGCAGATCCACTCGACCTCCACCAGACGGAACGGCGCCCGCTCCCCCGCGAAAGTGACGCCACTCGGAGCTTTCCGTCCTGCGAGGGCGACCTCGATGCCCGTCTTCGGCTGCCGAGGATCGGCGTAGAGCCGAACCTGGACCCGGGCGGCAAGCTTCGTACCGATCTCGCCGCGGTCGATCTCGACCGCGAGATCCCCGACGATGCGCGCACCCTGGGAGTACCCGAGCAGGACATATCGAGTTGACGAACTGCACATATGCTCCTGAGCGGCTATCCGATCCCGAAGCCGCGACAAGCCGATCGCGACGGAATCGTCGTAGTTCTGTGTCCAACCGGCGACGCCGGCAAGGATTCCGCCCGGATACTCCACATGCTCGACGACGTACCCGAGAGCCCGGTAGTCGCCGGCGATGGCGTTGAGCGGCGACGCCGGGTCGATACTCGTGGGCGTATGCGGCCCCTTCGTACCGTCCACGGCGAGCACCAGCGGCACCATGCACGTGGCAGGAACGGAGGCGGAGGCATATTGCTGCGGAAATGCGACGGCGCCGGCAATCACGGCCACAGCGACGGAAAAGAAACGAGATTTCTTGAACATGAAAGTTTTCCCGGTGCACGAGGTGGATGCAGCGAATGCTGCGAGAAGATAACCGGGTTTGAAGTTAGCGATCGGGAATCTTGTGCGCGAGGTGATATGTGGGGTGACCCGCTCACAAGCCTCCAGAACGGGAACGCGTTGCACTAATCTTTGACGAACGTCTTCGGTCGCCGATTAGTACCACGCCCAGCCCCTCAGTTCATGTCCGTACAGGGGCTGACGGCCTTCGGTCTGGCCGACAACGCCACAGCAGACGCCGGACGACTGACGCAGGTGAAGATTGAGCCGATGCCGGCAGGCAACCTCGTCTACCTGACCGAGAGCACCCAACAGGGCGCGGACCAAAGCCGACAATCCAAAAACCGGCAAACCTGGCGGTGAACTACACCCATTCAGATGCTGGTCCTGCCCGTTCGTGTTCATCACCGACTGACGGTGGAGTCCGCACAGGACCCCGTGGAGGCCGAGCTTCACGAGAAGTCGCTCCGACAGAAGATGGCGACGCTTGAGAGTGTCTCCCGACTATCGACCGGCCAGCAATGACGCAGTAACATCACCCACTGTGGTGCGCTGCTTTCCGCCTCGGTTCCAGCGCACCACCCGTTACCACCGCGCAGGCAATCGCCCCTTTCACTCGGCCTGCATGATCCACACGTGCAGGAGCTACCCATGACCTCCCCCGCCGAACGTCTGACCGCCAAACTCGAACAACTCCCCATCAGCGACGACGCCCCCATGTGTTCACTCCTGCGCACAACGCTGCTCGCACACGCGCAAGACGGTAGCGATATCACCGAACCCACCGTGCTGGGACTGCTCGCGATCACCGGTGTCCTCGAAGAACGACTCGCCAGGCTCGAAGCCACACTCCAACCCGCAACCACCCCATGACGCCACCCGCGCCCCCACTCACCACGGATAGGAAAGTCGGCCGCCGATGGCGGTTGGCATGATGGTGGGCATGGCTGCCACCGGACTTCCCGAACTCGATGTCGCCCGGATCGTGAAGTATGAGGCGAAACATCGTCCCGGACACGTCGTAGTGGTGGACCGTCCGGAGATCGAGGCACCCGTCGGGCGTCGCGTCGAATGGCCCGAACATGGATGGACAGAACTGCTTTCGGCAGCCAAGCCCGCCGGTTGCGTCCCCGTTGCTGCTACCGATCCGCTGTACATCCTTTACACATCCGGCACGACGGGAAAGCCGAAGGGTATCGTGCGCGACAACGGCGGCCACGCCGTCGCCATGCAGTGGTCGATGCGATACGTCTACGGTATCGAGGCCGGTGACGTGGTTTTCGCCGCCAGTGACATCGGCTGGGTGGTGGGGCACTCCTACATCGTCTATGCGCCCCTTCTGACAGGTGCCACCACCGTCCTGTTCGAGGGCAAACCTGTCGGTACACCGGACGCCGGTGTGTTCTGGGACGTGATCGAACGGTACGGAGTCAACGTGCTGCTCACCGCGCCCACTGCGATGCGGGCAATCCGCCGTGAAGACCCGCACGCCGACCTGCTCATCGGAAGAGACATGCACACGCTGCGCGGGATCTTCCTCGCCGGAGAGCGACTCGACCCCGACACCCAACGGTGGCTCGGCGAGGTGCAGGCTGCACCTGTGATCAACAACTGGTGGCAGACCGAGACGGGCTGGCCGGTAGTGTCGAACTTCCTCGGCCTGAGCTATTTTCGGCCGAAACCAGGTGCCTCCACCAAACCTGTCCCAGGCTTCGTCGTAGACATTCTCGGCCGCGACCGTAACCCCGTCGAGGTGGGACAGGAAGGTGCCGTGTGCTTGCAGCTGCCGCTGCCGCCCGGTTTCATGACCCAAGTGTGGGGCGACGAGGACCGTTTGGCGAAAACCTATCTAAACGCGTACCCCGGGTACTACACCTCCGGTGATGGTGGACGAGTAGACGAAGACGGTTACGTGTACATCCTCGGCCGAACCGACGACGTCATGAACGTTGCCGGACACCGGATGTCGTCGGGACAGATCGAGGCGGCCATCGCCGAACACCCCGGCGTCTCCGAATGCGCGGTGGTCGGTGTGCACGACTACCTCAAGGGCCAGCGTCCGTATGCGATCGTCGTCCCGGAGATGAACCATGTGGACCGAACCGTGGAACTGAGTTCGCAGATCCAGGACCTCGTCCGTCGCCAGATCGGGCCGATCGCGTCGCTGGGCGGTGTCGAGGTCGTCGCCGCCCTCCCCAAAACGCGCTCGGGAAAGATCGTGCGTAGCTGTCTACGACAGATCCTCGACGGCGACGAACCTGATATTCCACCCACAATCGAGAACATTTCGGTTGTCGACGATCTGATACGTGCACTGACGAAAACCCCTGATTCGCCTCCCTCATAAGGCCACCACAAACCGCTTGTTCAAGGAGGAACACTCACATGTCCACTTATCTCGCTCTCACCGCCGTCCTCGACGGAGAAAAGATCCAGCCTGAGGTGCGTGAACTGCAGCGACAGGACCTCGGTGCTGATGAGCTTCGCATTCGGATCGACTACTCCAGCATCAACTTCAAAGACGCGCTCGCATTCACACCAGGAGGCGGCGTGGTCCGCAACTACCCGATCGTGCCCGGCATCGATCTTGCCGGTGTCGTCACCGAATCGAACTCGACCGAATTCCAGGTCGGCGACAATGTGATGGCCCATGGCTACGAGATCGGAACGGCACGCGACGGCGGCTACGCGCAAGAAGCTGTCGTACCAGCGGCCTGGACCGTGAAACTGCAGGGCCTCACACTGCGCGAGGCCGCAGCGATCGGTACTGCAGGGTTCACGGCCGCGATGAGTGTGGCAGCGATCATCGATTGGGGCGTCACCCCCGACTCCGGTCCGATCGTCGTCACCGGTGCTAGTGGCGGAGTCGGATCGGTGAGCATCGATTTACTGGCTACCAACGGCTACGAGGTGGTCGCCTCGTCAGGCAAGCCCGCAGCCGAGCAACGCTTGCACGACCTGGGCGCAGCAGAAGTGATCGGCCGTCTGCCTTTGGACCCGGACGCCAAACCGCGGCCGCTGGGCAAGAGTCGGTGGGCAGCGGCCGTCGACTGCGTCGGCGGCGCGACTCTGGCCGACATTCTCAGCACCACCAACTACGGTGGCGTAGTCACCGCCAGCGGGCTGACCGGCGGAATCTCTCTGCAGACCACCGTGATGCCCTTCATCCTCAGAGGCGTTGGTCTACTGGGCATCGACTCGGTGCAGATGGAGATCTCTGCTCGGCGCGCATTGTGGCAGCGGATCGAACAAGAATTGAAGCCGCGCAACGTGGACAGCATCAGCACCGAGATTTCGATCAGCGAGGTGCCGACCGTGGTCGCCGCCCTACGGTGCGGCGAGTACACCGGCCGTGCAGTGATCAATCTAAGCCAGGGGTGGACATGAATGTGCGGGACTGCTGCACCAAGAAGTGACAGTTACCTTGTTATGCCGCGGTGTTGTGAATGGTCTCGAATTCGACAGGGGCAGATTCAGCTGGTCGTCGCAACACTGGTGAATACAAGTCTTCCAGTTACTCAAGGCTCTACCGGGTTGCCCCAGTCGAGCGTTTTTCCAAGGCTGGTCGTTGAGCACCGCAGAGACGGCCACGAGTTCGTCGACGCTATGCGTTGCCAAGTCGGTACCGCGGGAGTATTGACGGAATAGTGGAATGGACTTCTCAAAACGGTAAGCGTTACAACGACCGCTAGAACCCAAGGTGGACCGGAATCGCCGGCCGGCCCTACGTCATGAACTGGCTCTCACAGGGCTACTCGATTGTCGCGACGGACTACGCCTGCTCAGCACAACAGGAATGCACCATACCTGGACGGACCGTCGCAGGCACACAGCGTGATCGACATGGTCCGTTCCGTGCCGCTCGTGCGGTCGCACCGTCGCTCTCACTACGGTGGGAGCACCTGGCCGATCTCAGGCTGTCCAAGAACTCGGTGTCCCCACGTTCCAGACAGTATCTTCAGCCTTCTGGCGCGACCTGATAGGTCCGGAAAGTCAAGTCGCCCGGCTTCAGTCCACAAGGACTGAAGCCGGGCGAGCACAGGGAGCACGCACATCACCGCGCACGGAGGTCGGGGTTCCTGTCGACAATCTCATGCAAGGCATCGGTTATCGCCCGCACGCGGGCCAATCTGATCAGCTCGCGCGGGACAACGAGCCAATACGACCTCCGAATTACGAACTCGTCACGCAGCACCGGCACGAGGTCATCGTCGGTCGCGCCGATGTACGTCGGCAAGGGCGCGATTCCCACACCGTGCCTGACCGCCTCGTAGTGACCAGCGATGTTGTTGGTCTGGATCTGCGCTCGCCCGGTGGGCAGTATCCGGTCGAGGATACGCAGAGGTTCGACATCCAAGAACGCGTCCACATACCAGACGAGCGTGTGATGACGTAGGTCGTCCACCGACGAGATCGACTCGTGCGTCTCCAGATACCGACGCGAGGCGTAAAGCCGCAAGTTGTAGTCCGCAAGTTTGCTGACGACGACAGATCGGGGAGAGGGACGCTCCAATGTGACGGCGACGTCGAAGTCACGCCCGGTCAACACATCGTGGGTGGTCGAAGTCAGCACTTCGGTGTACAAATCCGGGTGCCGGGCACGGACAGAGCGCAAGCCCGGAACCAATACGAAGGCACCGAAGCCGTCTGGGGTCAGAATCCGGACCGTCCCGTTGAGGCTCGGCGACGCCGAGGCGGTCGTCTCACCGAGCGCAGAAAGTAGCGTCGACTCGATACTCTCCGCGTAGGGAACCAATCGCCTGCCCGCCTCGGTCAGCTGCCAGCCCGAGACGCCGCGATCGAAAAGCCTTGCTCCCATGTCTTTTTCAAGCCTAGAGATTCTCCTGGAGACAGTGGTCTGATCGACCCCCAGCCGCTTCGACGTATCCGAAATACGCCCCGTGCGTGACAGTTCCAGCAGAAAGCGCAGGTTGTCAGAAGTGAACATCGCCATTCCCGTTCTTGGCTGCAATTTTGCATTGAGTACTGCGATCTTACTTGTTGACGACGGCAATTCTGCGGCACAGACTCGAATCAACCCCAGCCTCAGGAGTGAATAGTCATGACTGTCATCGCACATTGGATCGACAACAAGATCGCACCCGGTTCGAGCGGAAACTCCGCTCCGGTCACGAACCCTGCGACCGGCGCCGTCACTGGCAGTGTCGCGTTCGCCAGCGTGCAAGACGCACGCGCCGTTATCGACGCAGCTGCTGCTGCGTTTCCCGATTGGCGCGACAGTTCGCTCGCCAAGCGCACCGCAATCCTCTTCGCGTTCCGCGAACTGCTCAATGACCGCAAGCATGAACTCGCAGAGATAATCACCACCGAGCACGGCAAAGTCCTCTCCGACGCACTCGGCGAGGTGTCAAGAGGCCAGGAGGTCGTCGAATTCGCTTGTGGCATCGCGCACCTGCTCAAGGGCGGTATGACCGAGAATGCCTCGACGAACGTCGACGTCACCTCGATCCGTCAACCGCTCGGCCCGGTCGCGATAATCTCGCCGTTCAATTTCCCCGCGATGGTCCCGATGTGGTTCTTCCCCATCGCGATCGCCACCGGAAACACGGTAGTACTCAAGCCGTCCGAAAAAGTTCCATCTGCTTCGCTGTGGATCGCGGCGCTCTGGGCCGAGGCAGGACTTCCAGCGGGCGTGTTCAACGTCCTGCAAGGCGACAAGACAGCTGTCGACGAACTTCTGACCAACCCTGCGATCAAGGCCGTTTCGTTTGTCGGTTCAACCCCCATCGCCCAGTACGTGTACAGCACCGGCACCAGCCACGGAAAGCGCGTTCAGGCTCTCGGAGGAGCGAAGAACCACGCGATCGTCTTGCCTGACGCAGACCTCGATCTGGCCGCCGACGCAATGGTCAACGCCGGATTCGGCTCGGCCGGCGAGCGCTGCATGGCGATCTCGGCACTGGTCGCCGTCGGCGACATCGCCGATGAACTCGTTGGCAAGATTGCCGAGCGAACCCGCACCCTGAAAACCGGTGACGGCACGAAGAACTCAGACATGGGTCCTCTGGTGACCAAGGCCCACCGCGACAAGGTCGCCTCCTACGTCGACGCCGGTGAGGCGGCCGGCGCGACGCTCGTCGTCGATGGCAGGCACGTGCAGGCGAACGGTGGTGAGGGCGGATTCTGGCTCGGCCCGACCCTGATCGACCACGTCACCACCGACATGAGCATCTACACAGACGAAATCTTCGGCCCTGTGCTCTCGGTCGTGCGAGTGAACTCCTACGACGAAGCACTCGACCTGGTGAATTCGAGTGCATTCGGGAATGGCACCGCGATCTTCACCAATGACGGTGGCGCAGCACGTCGCTTCCAGAACGAGATCGAGGTCGGCATGGTCGGGATCAACGTCCCCATTCCCGTCCCCATGGCCTACTACAGCTTTGGCGGTTGGAAGAACAGCCTGTTCGGCGACACGCACGCTCACGGTACCGAAGGAGTCCACTTCTTCACCCGTGGGAAGGTCGTCACTACCCGCTGGCTCGATCCCAGCCACGGCGGCATCAACCTCGGCTTCCCCGAAAACAACTGAGTTCTTGTCCCGTCCGAATACGACGGGCCGGGAAATACATTCACAACATTCGAAGGGATCGGCATGGTTGCCAACATTTCATTTCCCCGGTTCTTGAAACTTGGTCCTGGGTCCGTCGAGAGTCTCGGCGAAGTGCTGACGGATCTGAACATCGAGCGTCCGCTTCTTGTCACCGACGCGTTCATGGTCAGCAATGGTTCTGCCGATCGATTGCTGAAGATCGTTGCAGCAGCAGGAAAGAAGGCCGCACTCTTCTCCGAGACGGTTCCCGACCCCACTACCGATTCTCTACAGGCTGGTCTCGACGCTCTGACCGCCCACGATGCCGACTCGATCATCGGCTTCGGCGGCGGCAGCCCGATGGACACGGCAAAAGCACTTGCCGTCTTGTTCAAGCAGGGCGGCGTCATGCGCGATTTCAAAGCCCCTCGGGTGTACGCGGGGCCGGCGCTTCCGATCATCGCCATCCCGACGACGGCAGGAAGTGGCTCGGAAGCAACACAATTCACGATCATCACGGATGTTGCCACCGACGAGAAGATGCTATGCCCTGGGCTTTCTTTTCTTCCGATCGCCTCGATCGTCGATTCCGACCTCACGATGTCGATGCCGCCGAGACTGACGGCCGACACAGGTGTCGACGCACTCACACACGCGATCGAGGCCTACGTCAGTAAGAAGGCAAACCCCATCTCGGACGGGCTCGCGCTGTCTGCGATGAAGACAATCGGGGCGTACCTCTTGCGCGCGTACCGTGACGGCTCAGATCGAGAAGCACGTGAACAGATGATGCATGCTTCCACTCAGGCGGGTATGGCATTCTCCAATGCGAGCGTGTGCCTGGTACACGGGATGAGTCGTCCGATCGGCGCACATTTCCATGTGGCGCATGGACTTTCCAATGCAATGCTACTTCCGGCGATCACCGCGTTCTCCATACCCGGGGCGCGTGATCGATACGCCGATTGCGCCAGGCAGCTGGGCGCGGCCGATCGCGGCGATTCAGACGAGGCGGCCTCGCACAAGCTGGTCGACTTCATCGATGCTTTGTGCGTCGACGTAGAGGTACCCAGTCCGCGCACATTCGGCATCGACGAGTCCCGCTGGGAGGAGCTCATTCCACTGATGGCGGAACAGGCCTTGGCGTCGGGTTCTCCGTCGAACAACCCGGTGGTGCCCAGCGCACAGGAAATCGCCGAACTGTACCGGAAAGTCTATCGATCCTGACCACTTCCGTCCGTGGGGTCGAGGTACTCGACCATGGCGTTGGCCAGTTCGAACCTCGTCTTCCATCTCTTTCGATTCAATATCTCGTTTGTATTCTGCCCCAGAAAGATTCGATGACGGCATTGCCATTGCCATTGCAATCGCCGATCGATCCCATCGACGGAACCAACGCCGAGTCGTGTACCCTGCGGGTAGACGCCAGTTTGTTGACGCTATGCGCTGCCAGGTCGGTGCAGGGTGGGAAGTATTGGCGCAGTGGTGGACTGGACCCCGAAAGTTGGACACCGAATTTAGGTATCCTTCTTCAGGGAGTAGTCAGATGTACTCGAAAAGCACGTTAAGCCACACCGACGCCGTGTCGGCGCTCGAACTGTTCGAGCAGGGCTACACGGCCAAGTCCGTGGCCATTTCGCTTGACCTCGCCCAGAACCCTGTCCAAATGTTGTATCAACGATGGCAACTACGGGGAGCAGGTGCGCTGGTGACGAGAGACCGAAGACAGTACGACTTCGAGACCAAACTCGAGATCGTGCGTCGCCACGTCAACGGAGAGTCCGGAAGGGTTCTGGCCGAAGAGTACGACTTACCCTCGCCCACAACGGTAGCGAACTGGACTGTCATCTACCGACGCGACGGTGAGGACGGGTTACGCCCGAAGAGGCGCGGCAGGCCTCCAACCGATCGCGGGGATTCCCCTGACGAAAAGCGAGCGCGAGATCTGCGGTTTTGGTCCAGGCAAAGGGTTTCGGATTCTCGTTCCAGGCGGCGATTCATTCCCGCACGTCCTTCTCGAGTGCTGTGACATAGGTGGGTATTTCCGCGACTGAGCCGGTGCCGGTGGTCGTAGAACGTCGATCTGGGGAGGTGCGCGATCTGAAGCAAGAGGGGTAGCGGGTTGTGCGCCTTGAAATCATCGACAGCTCGAACTTTCAGCGTCGTTCCTGCAACCTCAAGGCCCGCAATTTTTCCCAGTACGCGACCTCAGCGCGAAGCCGTTCGTTCTCCGCGCGCAGTGGAAATCCTCACTTCGCTCGCAAAATATGTTGAACAAATTTCAGGCGCAGGACACTAGTTGTTGCGGGTACGGACGTTGCTGACNTGCTGACGCGGGACTGAAGTAGACGGGCTGGTCCTCGGCGCGAGAATGGGAATTGCGAAATAGCCGTTCTCGACCAAGAAGGACCAACCCTGTGACACACCGTAATGCCCCACTCACCGTGGAAGACATCTCACGGGGTGTAGGAGTCAAGCCGCGATCGGGAGGGGAGGTGGAAATGCGTGCAGTTCGTCGAAGAATTCGCGGGTGGTAAGGCAGTGGTGGAGTTGGCCGAGGAATCGGTTGAACAGGTGTCGTTGGGCTTGGTGGTTCCAGTCTCCGCCGGCGCGGCGAGCGTCGAAATGTCGTCGGGCGCCGGGGGACGCTTGCAGGGCGCTGAACGCCCAGATCGTTCCCGCTGCTGCCAGTCGCCGGTTCTTGACGTGCCGGTGCAGGACGAAGGTTTTCTTCCCGCTGGCACGGGTGATCGGGGCAGCACCGGCGTAGGCCTTGAGGCCGCGCGCGGTCGCGAACCTGTTTCGGTCGTCACCGATCTCGGCGAGCACGCGAGCACCTGCGAGCGGCCCCAGACCGGGAAAGCTGGTGATGATCTTCGCATCCGGGTGCTCGGAGAAGAGCACGCTCACGTGCGCGGCGAGGGTCTCGGCGGCTGTGCAGGCGGCGTCGAACTGCCGCAACAGGGTCATCAGGCTGATTCCCATCGCTGCTTCGATCTGCGGTGGCTGGCGAAGCGCCGGGGCGCGCATGATGGCCCGCAGTCGTTCGACGTCTCGGTCGAGGAATCGGGAACGTCCGGCTCTTTTGAGTGCTGCTTTGAGTTGGGGCCGGGTCAGGGCGGCAGCTGCGGTCGGAGTCGGAGCTGCAGCGAGCACGCTTCGGGCATCAGGGCGGGTCAGCCCGTCTTCGAGCGACTGAAACGCGGTCAACGCTGCCGGGAAATATTCCTTGAGCAGCGAGCGGATCTCGTTGCCGAAGCGTTGCCGAGACCAGACGGCGTCCTGCTGGGCGCGGGCGAGAACCCGAATGGCCAGAGCGCTGTCGGTATCCGCCGGCAGTGGGCGGTGCGCGACGGCGTCGGTGCGCACGATATTCGCCAGCATGACCGCGTCGGCGGAATCGGATTTCGATCCGGAGACCGAATGCCGGGACCGGTACCGGGAGGCCGCGAGCGGATTGATCGGGTAGATCACCCGGCCACTCGCGCGCAGTCCGGCAACCCACAGGCCGTGATCGGTTTCGATCCCGACTGGGATCGGATCTTCGGCGGTGTCGCCGGCTTCGGCGAATGCCTCGAGCAACCGGGCGAACCCGGCAGCGTCGTTGTCGACTCGTCCCCGGCTCACGACTTCGCCCAGGTCGTTGAGGATCGCGAAGTCGTGATGGTTTTCGGCCCAATCGATTCCGCAGTACAGTCCCACCGCGCCTCCCAATGTCGATGTGCAGGTTGCGAACCCGTGTGGTGCACGCGGCGACCTAATTGCAGGACTCGACGGTCCGTCATCTCACCAGCCGTTCGTGACACCAGCGCACCGCAGGGCGCTCGATCTGCCGAAGAGCTCACGGCTCGGGAACACAGAAGAAGAGATCATCCCTGCGGCGGGCTCGTACCACGACATTTCACCACGCCGAATGGTGCACTGCCCGGCGCTGCCTCTCTTCCAGAAGGCGTCGCATGCGCCGGGAAAACCCTGGAGTCCGCCTGGCAGTGCACCCGCAGAAACAGCAGACCAGCGTGAGCGTTGTTGCCCGTCGGTCCGTGCTTCTACACACCAATTAGGAAGACGCCGCCTGATCGAGCGATGCCAGAGTCGCCCGATCGCCCACGTAGCCGCCGAAATGGGTATCTCCCGCCAATGCGCCTCCAAGTGGGTCAACCGGTATCGGAAGTACGGTGACCTGG
>NZ_LPNP01000074.1:0-10345 GCF_019266045.1 Rhodococcus sp. MH15 | reverse complement strand
ACCACCGCCGACGCCGCCAAGTCGGGCTCGGCCGATTGACCCCCATAGAATACGAGACCATCATGACCACACCAGCCACTCAGGCTGCGTGACTCAACCTGTCACCTGATCGTGCAGCAGACCCATCCGTGTAGAAGGAATGTTGAGGCGGCGCCCAGACAATCAGAGTGAATTTCGCTATGTCCGCGAGGGTCAGGTCTTTGCGCCCTACAAGGGGGTGAGAGGCATCGACAGCGAGCCGAAGCTTGTCGTAACCGAGAACAGCCGCGGCGAGATCGGTTGGCGTACTCACCCCGCGCCGCAACCCGACATCGATCGTCCGATCGATCAACGCACGTTCGATCTCACCGGGAAACAACTGCCGAACCGTGATCGAGAGCTCCGGCATCACCTCACGCACCGAAGCGACCAGATCAAATGCCTCCTCGGACGTGACCGCCGGAGTGTGCCCAACAACGAATGCCGGCACTCGATCTTGCGCCGCACGGCGGGACGCCGCGGACAGCGATTCCGTCGCTGCCAGCAACGCGGGTGCGCCTTCTCGAAGTTTGTGGCCGGCCGCCGTCAGGACGACACTTCGACCCTGCCTCGTGAAGAGTTCGGCGCCGACCTCCTTCTCCAACAAGCGCATCGCAGAACTCATCGCTTGCTGAGACATGAACAGTGACCGCGCTGCCTTGGTCAAGTTTCCGTGGTCCGCCGCGGCAACGAATTGAGCGAGACGGCGCAGATCGAGCGGTGATGGCGATCGTCCCGTATCAATCCCTTGGTCATCAACGTCCACAAATACCTCACCTTCTGAGCTCCGACATACAAACATTGTTTGTTGAATAACCCATTTTGTGTGCTTACCAATTGTGAATCCGATCCGTAGCGTGATGTTGTCACACTGTCGATTACAGGAGCAAGCATGTCGAATTCACTGCAAGGCAAGTCAGCGATCGTCGCAGCCGGCGCCAAGAACCTCGGTGGACTCATCAGCACCACCCTCGCTGCCCAGGGGGTGAACGTCGCGGTCCATTACAACAGCGACAGCAGCGAAGCGGACGCAAACAAAACAGTCGCCGCGGTCGAAACGGCCGGCGTCAAAGCAGTGAAGTTCCAGGCCGATCTGACCGTACCCACTAACGTCGAACGCCTCTACGACACCGCGATCGACGTGTTCGGAAGTGTCGACATTGCAGTCAACACCGCTGGCAAGGTCCTACGTAAACCCATCATCGAAACAACCGAAGCCGAATACGACTCGATGCTCGACATCAATGCCAAAGCCGCCTACTTCTTCATCAAAGAAGCAGGGAAACGCCTCAATGACGACGGCAAGGTCATCACCATCGTCACCGCACTACTCGGTGCGTTCACCGATGGATACTCCACCTACGCCGGCGGAAAAAGCCCGGTCGAACACTTCACCCGGGCGGCAGCCAAAGAGTTCGCGGCGCGCGGAATCTCCGTCAACAGCATCGCCCCCGGCCCGATGGACACACCGTTCTTCTACGGCCAAGAAACCCCCGAACGCGTCGACTTCCACAAATCCCAGGCAATGAAGAATCAGTTGACCCAGATCGAAGACATCGCTCCGATCGTTCGCTTCCTCGCAGACGACGGATGGTGGATCACCGGACAGACGATCTTCGCCAACGGCGGCTACACCACCCGCTGACACCAAGCTCGTTAATTTCCGCTCGCATGAGGAGAAGACCGATGACCGCCACGCTGCCGGCACCCGGTGCAGCCTTGATCGAAGCGACCAACGACGGAGACACCGACGCCTTCCTCAGGACCTTCACTGCCGCCGGAGTCGTCGACGACTGGCGGCGTGAATTCACCGGCCGCGCCGAGATCGGCACGTGGAATGAAACGGAATTCATTGGTAAACAGGTGACCTTGTCTGTCCTCGACTTCGTCAGCAGAACCTCGGAAACAGCCGTCTCCGCTCGGGTCGGCGGAAACGGCTTCAACGGACCCAGTACGTTCACGTTCGTTATCGAAGGAAATGCGATGTCCAGGATGGACATCCGCGCCTAATCCCTGAATGAGTGCAAACCCACACCGACAACGCGGATCGATACACGCGCATCAGGTACAGAACCATTCCGCGATGCTCGCCGTGAGATGGGATGCGACCGAGCGACCGATAGCTACGCCTCCGGGTCTTCCCCCGGGACTGCGATGGGGACATGGAAGGTGACGAGCGCTCCGGCCGAGATGAGGAATGCCCTCTCGGCGCCATCGATCGTCGCACGAATCAGGCCGGATCCTCCCCCGTTCATGATGGTCTCAATTTCCGACATCAGGCGCTTCGCCTCGGCGACAGACAGTTCGTAGCCGTCTGAACCGTATTGAAATACGGCCTCGGTCAGCTCTGGGTTGTGATCGAAATTTCGGTGCTTCACGTTTCCTAGTCTGCCAACCCGTACCAACTGGACAAGAGGTGGCCCAAACCAGATCACGGCTGCCCGGGCCGTCCCAGTTGGGCCATGCGTGCCCGATCTAGCCCACTCAGGCGGCACGCGGTTCTCGGTGGTCCTCTCGGGCCACACCCTGAGGCGGAGCGGAACTAGCGCACCGACTGTGGCGCGGGGAACCAGGTGCCCACCGGCGCCGGAGCGTGACCGCAGCTCGATGGGCGGCGCGCACGAACTGTCGGGGACGGGCGCGCAGTCTTGGCGGTCCGCCGACATCAGCTGTGAACATCCCGTCGGCGGACCATGCGTGTCGGGACCGATGAAAGTTCGACACGCAGATCAAGGGTCCACCGGTGAGAATAAATGGGGTTCATTCCGATGGACCACACCACTAATGCCCCACCCATTCACAGTGCAAACATGGGCGGTCCGTCCGGTCGCTCGTCAGTAACAACCGGACGGACCATGCGCACCCCTGCCGGACTAGGGGGCACGCAGTCAACAGACCCCGCAGACTTAGATGGTGACGTCT
Source organism: Rhodococcus sp. MH15 (assembly GCF_019266045.1). Classification (NCBI taxonomy): domain Bacteria; kingdom Bacillati; phylum Actinomycetota; class Actinomycetes; order Mycobacteriales; family Nocardiaceae; genus Rhodococcus; species Rhodococcus sp. MH15. The sequence goes on along the minus strand of NZ_LPNP01000074.1, from coordinate 7,405 downwards.
GTCCGAGGGGGAAATACCATGCTGCCCGCAACTTCAGGTCATTAAACACGACGAGTCTACCGACTTAGCGCCGCACATTTTCGCCGAGCCGTGCCCGATCGTAACCTGGACCTGGATTCCCAACCGCGCCACCGAGCGTCCGGGGTCGAATTGACGACGTCATTGCGAGACGTGGGGCGCTTCCCCGTCCGGGATGGCTTCGCCACACCACTCGCATACGGTCGGCGCTTTACTCCAAATCTCTGCCCTCCGCCACTTCCGTCGCAGTCGTAGGATGCACCGCTACCGTCGAAATGCGCCCTGACCGTCGACGCCACCGAAGCAAGTCGAATCATGAGCGCTCTACGCCACGACGACCCGAGCCTCGCACCGCACGATGAGAAAGCTGTACGTGAAACCATCGACGGCTTCGTGATTACATTCCAGTCGCTCCATTCCGCCTGAGCCGTCGCCGATAGTGCTGGCAAACGCAGGTTCGACCGACCGCAGCCCCATCGATGATTCGCGGAAACAAAGATACAGACGGTGTCTGGCTCAACGAGGAGCGACCGATGGACCGCCGTCGATGTTACTTCCCTTGCCAGGCCTACTCGCCCGCAAGGGAACTCGGGGGATGATCTGGACTGACGGTTGCGGTGCAGCCTGCACAATGAGCAGCAAGACGTCGACGGTGGACCGACTGGATTTGTATGCGCGCACTCCGCAGGCCGCTTGCGGAACTGTACCCGGAGATGACTGCGCCCAATCGCGGTCGCCCTTGGTGGGCAGTCGGAGTGGGCCTGTGACCCACGGTTGTGTCGGCGACACGCTTCGACTTCCTTCGGCTGCGGAAGGGTGCGAGATGCGTAGGTGTTTTCTGTTGGAAACACCCACAGTTCGCACAGGGGATGACAACAATGACGGAATCCACACCGGACCAGGCCGATGAGAGTGTGCGAAAGTCCATTCCCATCACCCGCTTTCCATCAGTGTTGAAGGCCAGCCTGTAGCAAACGGATCGAATCAGTGCGCAGCGTCGAAGGCATCGAGGATCTCCACTTTGACCCGACCACGCGGAGCCACGTCGTAGCCGTTCTTAACTGCCCAGTCCCGCACTGCCTGCAACTGCTCTTTCGAGCGACCTGAACCGGTATTCTTCACCGTCACATCGGCTTTACTGCCGCGGCGTGCTTTTCCGACTTTCTCGGCCACCATCACGAAAGGCTCGAGGGCGGCGTTGAACTTGTCGACGTTCGTCGGCCGCAGATCGATCAGGTAGTCCGACCCCTGATACGAGAATTGGATGCGTTCGCCGAATCCGTCGTCAATGGGCTTACCGTCGAGATCGTCGATAAGTTGGCGAATCACTCTCTCAGCCATGCAACATCGTCTCCAATTCGATAGGAATCTCTCCAATGACCGGGCAACCCTAGCAACTCTTGTCCCGACACCGAGACGACCTCGAGCGGCTTCAACGCCTATCGGCTTGCCGATACTGCGTTCGAGGCCGCACATGGGCAGTCGGCGGGTGGCGGTCAAGATGTCGCAGCATCGACAGTCCGTCGGTCGGCGCGCCAGATTTTGAACCTGAATGTTGAACTACGAGAGTTGGATTCTTCGGTCGAGGAGTGTTTCAGTCGGCACCGGTCTCCGGAGGTGATCGCATCGATGCCGGCTTCGGGCCGTTGCTCGGTGCCGAACTCTCGCCGGGGCTGGGGGTGATGTGTCTGCGTTCAGGAGCGCCGACAGGCGGGTTGAATTTCCAGACTGGCGCCGGTGCCGCGCGATTCTGGTCGGGTCAGCGGAAATTTTCGGCGACTGCGGAGATACGTCCGCCCGACTATTGCGAGCCTTCTATTTGTCGGCGCAGCTCAGTATCCGGCACATCGCCCAGTCGAAGCTCTCCGATGACCGCAAACGAGCAGAGCGAAACGTCATACGCAGGCAGGCTCCGCTCGCGAGACGGCGGTTGAATGTGTTGTGGGCGACGCTCCGCGACAAGGCGGTCTATCGGCGGGACCTACTACAGCAGACTGCGGCATAGCGCCCAGAGCATATCTGAACGAATGTTTGTCCAGGCTATGACGGCATTTTGAAGCACCGCAGCGCTTTCCGGCTCGTCATGCCGCCTAGCTTGAGTGCTTGATCCACCGCTCGGCGCCGAGCACACGGAGGGTGGGCGGGTCGAGAATCGCACTCCAGTGGTTATCGCGGTGTCCGGTCATCAGATCGAACCTGAATACCAGCACCTGACCGCCCTCGCGAAGCGCGTCGAGGTACTCATCGTGTCCGTACACATCCCAGTACTTCGAGTAGTCCGAAATGGGACGCTCGGAGCTGTTCTCGTACAGACGACGGGCATCGACGAGGGAAGTGAACACACGAAATCCTGCCCGGGCACGGTAATCCAGCAGGCCGACTCGGAACTCCTCGAGCGCCCCGGGCCACGGACCGTCGCCCATCGCCCCGACGATTTCATCGACTTCTGTCATCTGCTCCTGAGGCTCGGTGAGCTGTGGCTGGGTTGCCCGGTACACCCCGTCCGAGTCAGCCGCCGCACTGTAGTCCTCGAAGTCGAGATTGCTGATCCACAGGTTTACTACGACGCCCGACAAAGTGTAGGCCGAGACGGATAGTCTCCCGGGAGGGTTGGCGGCGGTGATGACGGTGAACGGGTGGTCCGCATCCACGAGTGTTGAAGCATCGGCGACCACGAAGAACTGATACCGCGGGTCGTCCTCGTTGAGGCGCGCCAGCAGTTCGTCGATATCCATCCCGTCGAATTCGGGGCTTTCTACAATGGTCAGCGGGTCTGTGCGATCGGAAGCCGGACCGAGAGCTTCCCGCACGACCTCGTGCCATGTCTGGTCATCGCTGTAATCGAGCCGGAACAGAGGTACCTCGACGTCGGGGAAGGTCACGAGCGTCTCCAATCGCGGTTGAGCGAATCGTATCTTGACGGAGACCTCGTCGATACGAAAAGTCCACTCATATACCGTCACAGTCTGCACTGCGGCGATCACCCACTGGCTCCGCGCACCTGTCTTCTAGTACGCCTAGGAGCCACTTGCCGTGAGTCCTAGACCCGGTCGGCGTCCACGCTAAAGTTGACGAATACGCTGAGGATCAAACAGACAGATCGGAGCATTGCGTCTTGGTGGAGAGACTGATTCTACAGTGTGTCGACGATCTGGACGGAATGCCTGTCGCCGATGAGGTCAACGAGAGGATTGAATTCTCCTTCCGCGGAACGGATTACGTGATCGATCTGAGGCCAGCCAATGCGGAAAAGTTGAAAGCTGTTCTCCGGCAATACATCGCTTGTGCACAACGGATCGACACCAGGGCTGTCGATGCAGAATCCCGAGGTGTCGAGAAATCCCTCGATTTCGCACATGCGGAGCAGCAACTGCAGGCCGTACTCAGCTGGGCAAAGATACATAACTATGCAGTGTCTCCGTCTGGGGGGATCACAAAGCAGATCATTCAGGCGTTCAATGCCGCGCACCGACGATCTTCGTTCGACGATAGAATCGTAGGTGGAGCAGCACAGGCTCCTAGGTAGGCGCGACCTTATCTCCGATGCAGGTCAACAGCATTCTCTGGGTGCCACGGCCATCTTGCTTGGTTTCATCGAAAAGCGCATATCGGGGGGAACGGTCAACGAACGATACTGCGATATCTGTAAACACTTGTACGGCGCACTGTCACTGAATTTTGGTTTGCGTTCAGGCTCTCTCACATCCATCCGGCGGGACCGTTAAACCCGCCCTTACCTGGCCTGACTCTGAGTCGCACCGTTGGCTCCGGAGAATTTGATGTGCCCGAGGTCGACGATGTAAGTCGGCCACGGAACTCAGCGTCGTCGATTGTGGCGCCGCGAGCGCGGGACCGAGATCGAGGGAGCGCCTCGACTTAGCGACTAAAGGGTTACCGGCCCGGGTCACACGCCTGCCACAGAGAAGCGACGGGCACAAGGCCGTACTTCAGTACTGAAGTCGCCGAAAGAACGAAGGCTGCCCCACGCCCGAACAGGCGTGGGGCAACTTCTCACCGAGCACTGCGACGTTGCATGTTCAGCGCACGCTGGAGGTCACATCGACTCGGCGCGCGGCACCAGTGCCGGCAATCATGGGTGCAGGTTGGCTGCTCCGCCGTTCGGCGTCAGAACGGAACCGATATTCGAGTCGGTCCGCGGCGTGACGTCCGTTGCCGAGCACATCGTCGGGGCGTACTGAGTTCCGAACAATGTCGCCTTCGACAAGAACGTCATGTAATTCTTCGGGTTTGCGTACTTCCCGGCATCACCGTCGGTGTTGATGTAAACCGCCGGGTTGGAGGAGGTCGTGACAACTTGGACCGAAGGCAGCGTGAAGGTGGCGCCGGCAAGCGCGGTCAAACCGGCATCAGAGGTATTCGAGCCGCCCGGACTCGCACCCGCAATCGTTGTTCCGACTCCGCCATTGAGGGAAAGGTAGGACCCTGTAGCGTCGGCAGCACCACTTGCGTTCACTCGAGTGACCACCGGAGTGCCACTGAATCCACTGCCCGTCCCGGAGACGATAGACGCTGAGGTGAAGGTTGCCGGATCGATCTTGAATACGAGGTTCAATCGATTCAGATTGATGACGGTGGCACCGCCACCACTGGTCGGAACGGTTTGCGAGCCTGGCTGAATCGTGTAGGTGCCCGGTGTCGACGACGAGTGCGCAACCGACATTGAGTGAGCCTGAAGCGGCTGGTGAACATTGCCGGCAATGAGTGAATTGGGGTCGCCCATGCAGGCGTTGTTGTAATTCGTCGTCACGTTGTGGGCCGACGCCGGCATCGTGGCCGCAAACACCAACCCTAATGCTGCCGCAGAGATCGCGGCAGTCGTTCCGGCACGCCGAGCGAGAGATACAGTCATTGTGAACCTTTTCTTTCGTTGAGAAACGATTGACGTTCAACAAGATGAAATGTCGCAAGAGATTTCGAATCGCGGCATCATCGCAAAGAAAAACTCCTCCTCCCTATTCGTAGACAGAACGAACTCGGTACAGCGCCATTCCGGGTGTTGCTTCTCGGAGCAAGGCAGGTTCGAATACCGTTGCAGGACAGCCCGAGGGTAGATTTCAGCTCAGTGAGTCCACACATGGTCGGCGGTAGAAGATCGATGTAGGGTAAGCCTTCGCAGCGATGCAGAAGAATCGCATCCTGCGTCCAGTGCCGGCGAGAATCCTCACATCCCAAATCCCTAGAACAGGTACCAGTTTTCTCACTTTGCCGACAAAGTCAAGGAAAGGCGAAAAGTTCATACTTTATCGCAGTGCAAGGGTCCTTCGCCTCCACTGGAAGTCGGAGAACCGGTCGAGCAGTCGAACAGAATTGGCAGACAACGTAACTGAATTGGCGTCGCGGGAGATCGATTCACTCCGCGCTCGTGTTGCCACGTGACCATTCACGGGATCGCGCGACTCAACTGGCCGCCCCGTCATCCCTTAGTACTTTTGGGCGATAGTTTCCGAATTTCGCCCGAAATGACCGAAATCGGATACTCTTCTGCCACAAGCAATCCAAGCCACACGGGGATTCGGACGTGGCACGAATTGACTACCAACCGCCGGGGGGGCTGACCGGGAGGTTAACCGTTGAACCTGCGATAGGTCGCCTTCGCGCGTGCCGACCCGCATTACTGGGCGAGCGCCAGAACAGCGGCTCGACCTCATTCACTGCACAACGAGCACTTCATCCCGAGGTCAGTGGGTTGATCACTCTGGCGACGCGGTCCCCAAGGTCGACCCTGTGANCGTCGCTGGTGGTGCCAAATGAGGGGGGCCAAAGCCACGGAACGAATTCCGCTAGTGAATACGCAGGCCGTGAACTGAACACCAAGCTCGGCGTGCACAATCCCCCCCCCCCCCCGGGGAGACGGTTTCCGATCCTTGATCGCCACATTGCAAGGCACTCCATACCAGTGTCGGGCCTTGGCAGTTATCGATCGACCGGCCAACGGCCTTCCGGCTAAACATGTCAACTACCGCGCCACGGTACAATTCTTCCGGGTAAGAAGTTCGGTAATTACGTTAACCCACAACTCATTTGGCTCGATACGATGAAACTGCCGGTGCACGAGATCCTCCGCCGTCGCGACGCCCTTCAACCGTTGGTCTTTCGCCGGACCAGGCAGGCCGGCGACGCCGAACCTCATGAGTTCGCCGACGAGGTTTTCACTGACCACGATGTCATACCGCGCGTGAGCTCCGTATACACAGATCAAGACCCGTAGGGCTGTCGCGAGGCTGTGTGGAGTTCTCCGATCAGCCCGTGAGCCACTGCCAGCGAATCCGTGGCGGATGACATCGGCTGGATCTTGTAGACGCAGTAACCTAGGTTGCTGACACCAAAGCCGGCAACAGCCCTTCACGGGTTCCGGCGTCGACGAGCATGTCGAATATCGGGTGAATTCTTCTGGGGCCGAGCAGTTCTCCCTGAACAGTGCCGCGGCAGTGCGGAGGATTTCGACTTCGATTTCGAGTAGTCGGATGCGCTTATTCGCTTTGGTCAGCTGCGCAGATTCTGTTCTGGTGATGCCTGACCGTTCACCCCGGTCGACTTGATCTGGGCGAACCCAAGTGTGGAGCGCGGCGGCGCTGAGGCCGAGTTCGTATACGGCGGTGGTGATCGGTTTGCCAGCTCGGACAAGAGTTGCGGCCCGGAATCGGAACTCCGACGGATACGGTCGTGGCATGAATCGAAGCCTTTGAGCGAGCGGCGATCCGCACTCCGACATGGGTAAGAAACCTTGGGGCAAGTCAAGATGCCGACACTAGCCCTGGTGATTGCGTTGAGCTGCATCTGACTCGACGGCCGCCGGAGTGAACTGTGTCCTTGTTTGGATCTATCGGTGGTCGTCGCCAGCCGTTCGTGGCTTTCCGCTGCAACGAGCGTCGATCCGGGGTTCTCCTCGATTTTCACGTCACCGCATTCATCGATCGTCCGAGGCGGGTTACAAGGCTCTGCTGCATCGGTTTTCGTCGATTGGTTTGGTGACTCGGATCGGAGTCGAACGCACCGGTTCGCATGGCGTCGCCGTGACCGCACTTCTGCGCAGCCAGGGCTTCGAGGTAGTCGAAGTGAACCACCCAATCGGCAGATACACCGTTTGCGAGACAAGACCGATTCGATCGATGGGGAACGCCGGTGAAATCCGTACTTTCTGAAACCGCGATGCTTTCCCGAAGTCACGCGGTGGGACAACAGAAACGAGCCGGTCACTTCACAGCAGTTTGCCTGAATTGAGTTGATACTCTATGGCACCAACTAGTTGTATGAGGAACGGACGTTAGTTACGCGGTGCCGGCGGTAAGCGGCGGGCGGTCGTCCTCCGCGTGTTGAATGCGGTCGATGATAATTGTAGTGAACGTTCCAGATTTCCACGGCGGTG
>NZ_LPNP01000073.1:0-15614 GCF_019266045.1 Rhodococcus sp. MH15 | reverse complement strand
CCCCACCCTCACCCGTCAGCGAGACGACGCCGCAGACAAGGGCCAGATCGGGCGGCAGAAGGTCTTCGACGGACTTATCCAGCGACTCGACGACACGGGCACTTGACATCGATCACCCACATAAGAGGCTGCTTTTTTCAGGAAGGCTGCCTCGGCCCGCAGTTCCCGATTTTCGCGTTCAAGCTGCGTCAGACGAGCACGCTCGGTCAGAGTCAGTTCGCTCTCCGGGCCGCCGCCGTGGGTCTCACGATACTTGGTCAGCCACCGCCGCAGGCTGTCGTCGCCGACCCCGTAGGCCTTGGCGACTTCGCTGACCGGTTTCGACGAGTCGATCACCTCGCGGCACAGTTCGTCCTTGAACTCGGTGCTGAACGATCGACGCGATCTGCTCATGCTGGTCGGACTCATTTCAGTAGATCCCTATTCTAAGCGGGTCCACTGTCCGAAATCCCTGGGCCGATCAAGGCATCGTATGAGGATCGGGTGCCTCCTCAAGCATTTGCTTGCTTAGGGGCGTAGCGGCCGATTCTTGTTGCGAGTTTCTGATGTGTCCCACTCCGGATCTTGGTAGAGCGCGTGGACTAAGTCGTCGGGTAGTTAAATGCACACGGTGCACCTCGGCAAAGCGCGTTTCTCGGAATTCGCAGATATCGGCGCATCCCAGTTCGTTCGAGGAAATTCGTGTTCCGGATCGTCGTCCGGCTGCTTTAAGTACTGCCGCACCGCACTCCAGCTCGTGGAGAGGGAGAGCGGCTAGGCTGCAGCTGAAATCCGGAACCGTCACCAGGTCGAATGCGGCTCAGACTGCACCCACGACTGTCGAAGGGTGTTTGGTTCCAGTGCGCCAAGCCAGCCAGTGAAATGGGCGGGGGATAGCACGTGCGATGGGATGCAGCGCCGCCCATCGCCAGGGTGCGTGGACATCGTCCGCGTCTCGGCGAATAGCTGAGACGACAACGTCCGCGACTTGTTCGGGAGTCATGGTGCCGAGAAGTTTTTCGATTCTTGGAATCCGCTCGGCAGCACCGGGATTGCTTTCGAAGTAGGGGGTGTCGACCTTCGCGGGGGTCACCGATGAAACTCGAACTCCGGTGCCACGCAAATCTTGTCGAAGAGATTCGGTGAGTCCGCGGAGAGCATAACGAGCGGACGCGTAGCCGACCGCCCCGGGCCAAGGAACCGTGGCAACTGGGGTGTTTATCTGAAGCAAATTGCCAGAGCCACGCGCGACCATCGCAGTGACGAATGCGCGGCAGACGAAGAATGCTGCAAAGTATGGCGCAGCCATCATCTGAACTGCTTCTTCCGGGGCGGTTTCGTCGAGGAACAGAAACCGTCCGGCGCCAGCATTGTTGACAATGATGTCCGGAACGCCGATTTCTCCGAGCACCTGGTCAGCGAAGTCTTCGACGTCCGAATGCGACGTGAGGTCGGCCGGCAAAGCGTGCGCGCGTCCGCCCCGAAATCGAATCAGCTCGGCCATTTCCGTCAGCGGCCCAGGTGTTCTGGCGACGAGAATCACTTCTGCGCCAGCAGTGGCTAGGGCTAACGCAGTAGCAGCACCGATCCCTGAGGATGCGCCGGTCACCACGGCTAGTTTCCCGTCTAATTTCATTGTGATTTTTCGTTTCTGATTGAGATCGAGGAGCTGATTGGCGAGCTTGGCAGGTGAGTTGGCAGGTGAGATTGTCAGCGTCGGGACATGCCCTGGCGCCGGTTCTTAGGTCCGCAGACGTGTCCCCCGCTGATGTTTCAACGATGCTCGACCAAAGTGGCGGCCCGATCTCGGTCAGTACTGACACGGACGGCGTGGTCGCTGGCTGTGTCACAGTCGATTTCAGATGTGCGGCGATTCTGAAGAGTCGGTTGGAGGTCGGCGCTTGGGTACACTGCGGCGAGTTTCGCTACGGTCTCACGATCGCAATGAAGGTGGTCAACGATAACCCATAGTTGGTCGATGAAGCCGGCCACTGTGGTTCCGTATCGTTCGAATACTTCGTCCTCGGGGACGCCGCCGTACGGTACCCAGTCCAGCGCGAGATCGAGTAGGGCTTGGGTGTCGTCTGGGCGATTATGTGTGAGCATCTGTTGGTTGGCGGTCGCGGTCTTACGTTGTCTCTCTTTGTGATAGCGATGGGAGAGCTCGTCGAACAGTGCGTGTGCTAGTCGTGTGGGATCACTTCTCGGTGAGTACGAATGTCGTTTGGTGGTCATGTGCTTTCCGTCGTTCGGGAGCTTTGAGATTTGGGCTATTGGTGAATGAGCCGAGTTCCGTCGAGTGGGTAGTTTTGGACTCGGAACTCTCGTGGCGGCGGCGGTGGCGGCGTCGGCGGGGGAGAGTGTGTGTCGCTACGGCTTCAGTCAATCGGGAATTCAGATGTGGGCGCGATGTGATAATCGCCCCGTGCCCGACTTTCAACTTACTGAACGCACCTGGTGATCAACAGCATTGGGCCACGTTTGGTGTGAATGCTGTTGGCGGAAATCCGGTTGCCCAGTGGTGGTATGGATTCCAGTAGGCTCTGAGAAGTCCTCGTCGTCGATACGCGGACACGCCGATACGCCTTGTCTGGGACCTGACATTGGCCTCGGTGCGTCGGGAATTCGGTCGATGTTGCCATGATTGGGACAGTACGAAATGAGAGGCCAACCACGCTAGTGACATACCGCACATCAAGATGTGCGCGCCGCACCTTTTGCTAGGTAAGGCCGGAGTCCTGCGTGAGTACAACGGGACCGAGCACGTCGACCAGCCGCAAGGCCGCATGGACTTCGGCGATGCGGGTGCTAGCCGGGCGGCCGCGCCGCTCCTCCGCCCGGCGTAGACGCTGGAGCACCGTGTTGCGGTGTATCCCGAGCTCTTCACCCGCTGCCGTCAGTCCTCCTTGGGCATTGAGCACCGCTAACAATGCCTGACGTTCCTCTGCTTCACGGGCTCCTGCGATTGCCAGGGGGCCAAGTTCGGCGGCGACGAATGCCCGAGCCAGATCCAGGTCTTCACTCATCGTGTCTACGAGTGCCATCTCAGCGTAGGCGGTGACGGGGGAGTCTCGGCCGGCGAGTTCGACGATGCGCCGACCGCGCTGTGCCTGGGTGTGCGACTTTCGGAACCCGGCTGGGCCTTGTGCCGGTATCCCCACGGAGACGCGCACCCCCTTGGGGATCTGGTCCACCAACGGCCCGAGATCACTTTGAGTTGCTTCGGGAACGCCGGAAGTCGAAACCCATCCCCAGAGGGTTTGGGCGCCGTCGGGAACGAGAAGGGGATGGTCGGATCCTAGGTGGGCGCCGACCAATTTTCCGACCCTCGATAAGTCGGTGTCTTCGCGCTCGGTCCAGCACACGAAGGCTGTCTGCCATCCTGTAAGCCGATGGGACAGTGCACCTTCGGCTCGACCCAGGTCTACCTGATCGCCGGCTAGCAACCGACGAACTGCGTCGGCGCGGGCCGCGCGGACGCGGTTCTGGATGCGATCGAGTTCGGCAACGTACTCTGCGGCGACCTCGCTGGAGATACGGTCAACGTAGGCGAAGGCGTAATTCTGTAGTTCGGCCAGCACTACAACCGCAATGGCCGGATCTGGGACGAGTTCCCTGAGACGGTCAAGGATGAGTGCACTCATGTATGCATGACCGAGCCGGTAGTAGCGCAGCATCACATCGACGCTGTAGCCGCGGGCAGCCATCGCGCGTGCGTGTTCAAGGGCGGTGACGGGAGCAGACGCGGCGGTAGCGTCGATGCCGTTTCGAAACATCGACAGCGCCGCCTCGAGATTTGATGAGCACGACCCGAGCGTCAGACCGCGAAGCCTGTCGTCTCTATCGACCTCGGGAATCCGTTTGACGATGTAGTCGAGCATGTCGTCAGCGTAGAACGGTAACCGGCGCAACAATTCGGCGGCAGCGCGGCGTTGCGCTATCACCACCGAGTCCGGAAGATCTGTCCAGCTCCTCATGCCACGCCCATTCCAGTCAAGCTCAGGTCACAGAGATTACAGGCTAGTCGCCTTCGTGATCGCTTTACCACCGCAGGTTGCGGGATTGGCGCCGTCCACCCGCGCAAGCGCTCTCCGACTAGGGCACGCGTGCAACCGCCAGATGTCCTTTCGTGGAAGTATGTCCGAATGCGGCTTCGAGGACGCCGTGGCGAGAGTCTGCGTGTTCGATCTTTCCTTTCCGGTCGGGCGAGCCGACTGCTTTAGAAGGGAATCGTGCTGGTGATGGACATGCTGACCGATGATCCCGGTCGGCGTGTTGACGGGCATCTAGCAAGGGGGACCTGGGATTCGCATTCGAGTCGGATGAGGCATTCTTCAGGGGTTCGGTGATAACTCGTAGTCGAGAAGGGTGGGTTCGGTCGTGACGCGCCTTGGCCAGAGACGCGGGGAGTGACAGCTTCCTGCGGGCGGATTGTGTCAGCGCAGCGAAGGTGGTTTCTGGCGATGTGTGGGCTGAGGCGCAAAGCAGCGCAACATGATCGGCGATCTTCGTTGGTATAATCTGGCCTGTTCGCGGGCGACTGTACTGTTGCGGAAGTGTGGTGCGGTTGAGATGTTTTCGCGTTTGCGTGTTCTTGGACTGGTTTTGCTTGTAAAGGTTTTGTAGTCAGATTCGATGTTCAGATACGTGATGTAGGGATCAAAGTCGGTTTGGGTACGCGATGACGAGTCCGCCGCGGCCTTGTTTCAGCCGTTGGAGTGGGCGACTTCGCCAAGTCGGATGCGCTGTTTCGTTGCCGCTGGGAGGTAGTCCGTCCGTGCGTAAGCGATCTCGTTTGCGGATACGTTTGCATTGATGTTTCAGATCGCCGTCGCAGAAGTTTCACTTCGGCACGAGTATTGGGACGTGTCTACGATTTTTGATGATCTTGCGGAGTTGGTTCACCGGCTCGGTTGCGGTGTGGGTAGCGCCGAAGAGTCCGTATAACCGTCACTGGCAGAGCGGCACGGCGTGGCGGTTTCGCTGAATTGGGGAAGGCCGTATGTCTGCACCCCGTTCCTTCAGCCGTCTCGGTGTATCCACGATCATTGGTTGGCGCGCCCAAGTGCCGTTACCGCCCTACAAGTCAGCGAAGACGATCCACGTCGATACGGGAGTTGCCTCGATGTACGCGCTGGCGGTTTCCACCCGTTACCGGCCCGGAACCCAGGACATGATCTTGATGGCGTGAGGCATGAGCTTTGCCCACACCTTGGCCGGAAGTCCGCGCGGTCCGCCGAGATTCATGACGCGGGTGGTGGCAACGGTCTGCGGCTCGGTGTACTTGATCAGCCCCTCGGCGCCGTGACGACGACCGACGCCCGAGACACCCATGCCGCCCATCGGTGCTGCGGTGCTGCCCCAGGTGGGTGCGTAACCCTCGTCGACGTTGACGGTGCCGGCGTGGATGCGCGCTGCGATGGCTTCGCCGGCAGCCTTGCTTCCCGCCCACACACTGGCGTTGAGGCCGTACTCGGTGTCGTTGGCCGCAGCGATGGCCTCTTCGACGTCCTTGACGGGGTAGATCGAGACGAGCGGCCCGAAGGTCTCGTCGCGGTAGCACTCGGCGTCTTCGGGAACCCCGGTGAGCAGGGTGGGCTCGTAGAACAGCGGTCCGATGTCCGGGCGGGCCTTGCCGCCGGCAATGACGGTGGCGCCCTTGACCACTGCGTCGTCGACATGCGCGGAGATTGCCTTGACCTGGGCCTCGGAGACGAGGCTGCCCATCTCGATTCCGAATTCGTAACCAGCGGCGAGGTTCATCTTCTTGACGCGGTCACCGAACATACGGATGAACTCGGGTGCGATGGACTCTTCGACGTAGATGCGCTCGATGGAGATGCACAGCTGACCGGAGTTGGAGAAGCACGCACGCACAGCGGCATCGGTGACCTCGCGCAGGTCTGCGCCGGCCGCGACGATCATCGGGTTCTTGCCACCGAGTTCGGCGGAGAAGCCGATCAGTCGACGGCCGGCCTGCTCGGCGAGGAGCTGACCGGTCGCGGTGGAACCGGTGAACATGAGGTAGTCGGTGTTCTCGACCAGGGCGGTGCCGACGACGGAGCCCGGTCCGGGAACCACGGCGAAGAGGTCGCGGGGCAGTCCCGCCTTGTAGAGCAGTTCGACGCAGGCGAGCGCGCAGTACGGCGTCTGGCTGTCCGGCTTGAGGACAACGGCATTGCCCGCGAGCAGCGCGGCGATGGCGTCGGACACGGCCAGCGTCATCGGGTAGTTCCACGGCGAGATGACGCCGACGACACCCTTCGGCTGGTAGCGGACGACGGTCTTCGTCAGACCCGGAAGCATGCCGGAGACGCGACGCGGACGCAGCAGCTTCGGCGCCACACGTGCGTAGTGACGCGACGTCATCGAGATGTCGAGGACTTCTTCCTGAGCTGCGGTACGCGACTTTCCGGTCTCGGCCTGAGCCATGTCCATGAGGGCGTCGCGGTTCTCCAGGATGAGATCGCGGTAGCGGTGGAAGACGGCAGCGCGGTCGAGGACGGAACGCTTGGCCCATTCCTTCTGGGCGACGCGCGCACGGGCGATGGCCGCAAGTGCGTCGTCGGCGGTGCCGACGGGGATGGTCGCCAGCTCCTTGCCGGTGAACACCTCGGTGATGGACTTCGTCGGGCGATCGGCAACATTGTCGATGGCGATCAGATCGGCGAGCCGCGAGAAGGTCGCAGCGGACGGAGCAGGCATTTCAGTACCCCTACTGGTGAGTAGTTCTTGGAGTTACACACAACTTACCCCGTCGGTGGTACCGATCACAGTGCCGAATCAGACAGAGTCAACCAATACTGCCTCTTTCGGACGTTTTGCGATCAACAACGACATGACTGCAGCGATCGCGCAGAGCGCGCCGGTCACCGGGAAAGCAGCATCATGCGAAACGAGAACCGGCGGGTTGGGCCGCATTGGGCGTTGTCCCGCAGAAACCGGACTCCACTGGATCATACCCGTAGATCGTTTCTGGTCAAGCGTTGAAAAGTTATGGTCGGCCGGCTCGATCCATTGCTGAGCTCAAAGACCCGGCCGATTTGACAAAATGTGCGGCACGCACATTTCAATGTGCGCTAGGTCACTAGCCCGGCTAGTCGTTCATTCGTACTGTCTCAATCATGGCAACATCTACCGAGCTTCCTGCGCGCCGAGGCCCTCACCAGGTCCTTCCGGATCCCGGTGAACGGGTCCCACGGATATCGTGGCCGATTGTAGGTATCTTTTCCGGCGCCATCGCGCTCTTCGCGGCTTCCACATGGGCTGCACTGGCTGATGCACTTCCTGCGCCGGTGACTATCGGGCTCAGCGCAATCGCGATCTTTGTATTGTTCACTGTGCTGCACGACGCTTCTCACTACTCGATCAGCACCCACGGCTGGGTCAACGCTGCGTTCGGACGAATTGCGATGTTCTTCGTCTCGCCGCTGATTTCCTTCAGATCGTTCGCATTCATCCACATCGAACATCATCGGAACACCAATGACGACGACAACGATCCCGACCACTTCATCAGCGGCTCTCCGCTATGGCAGGCACCGCTTCGGTTCGGTCTCATGGACTTTCCGTACCTGAGCTTCATCGTCCGCAATGTCAGACGTCGCCCGAGAGTAGAGGTGGTGGAGACGTCGCTACTACTGGTTACGAGTACCGTTGTGATCCTCGCATGCGCGCTGACCGGGCATTTCTGGACGCTTGCCCTGGTTTATTTGATCCCCGAGCGAGTCGCCATGTTTGTGCTCGCATGGTGGTTCGACTGGCTGCCGCATCACG
This sequence comes from Rhodococcus sp. MH15, assembly GCF_019266045.1. Taxonomy (NCBI): domain Bacteria; kingdom Bacillati; phylum Actinomycetota; class Actinomycetes; order Mycobacteriales; family Nocardiaceae; genus Rhodococcus; species Rhodococcus sp. MH15. The sequence goes on along the minus strand of NZ_LPNP01000073.1, from coordinate 7,859 downwards.
ACCTGAAAGACACGCAACAGGAGAACCGATACCGCGCAACCCGCAACCGTGTCGGCGCGGAATGGTTCCTGACCCCGTTGCTTTTGTCTCAGAACTATCATCTCGTCCACCACTTGCATCCGTCTGTTCCCTTCTACCGCTACGTGGCAGCATGGCAGCGAAACGAGGAAGAGTATCTAGAGCGTGGCGCTGCTATCGGCACGGCTTTCGGCCAGCAACTCACCCCGGACGAGTACCGCGACTGGAAGCGTTTGAACGGCAGGATGAGGCGGCTCCTCCCGCTCCGGAAGGCTGCTCGATCCTCGGGGACGCTCGGTTTCCATACGATTCCGGTCTCCAGCGTGGACAAGTTGACCAAGGAGAGCGTGCTGATCAAGTTCGCCGTGCCAGAGGGACTGGAGGACCAGTTTTCGTTCGAACCAGGACAACATCTCACAGTTCGCACCAAGATTGGGACCACGGAAGTACGTCGCAATTACTCCATCTGCTCATCGGCCGACTCCGGCACTTTGGCGATTGCGGTCAAGCACATCCCCGGCGGAACATTCTCCACTTTCGCGATGGAACATCTACGACCAGGTGACACACTCGATCTGATGACGCCGACCGGTTCGTTCGGCGCGCCACTAAACCCCCTCGCAGTGAAGCGATATGCGGCGATCGCTGTGGGTAGTGGCATTACGCCGGTGCTCTCGATTCTGCGCACGACACTCGTCGTTGAGCCGCAAAGCAACTTCACATTGATCTACGGCAATCGAGATGCCGAGAGCACAATGTTTCGCCGCGAACTCGACGACCTTGAGGCCCGCTACGCCGACCGACTCCGGATCGTGCACGTGCACTCCCGGGACCCCCGGCACCCACCACTTCTGAGCGGACGCATCGACAGAACCAAGCTCGACCACTGGTTCGACTCCGAACTCACACCGAGTCTGGTGGACGAGTGGTTCCTATGCGGACCTGTCGAGATGCTAACCGACGTTCGCGAGCTCCTCATCGAGCGCGGCGCCAATACGGACCATGTTCACGTCGAGATTTTTCAGGGACATCAAACCCTCAGGAACACTGACGGTTTCGACGCGGCCACCGTCGTGGTGGGCCTGTCAGGGCGGCAACACGAAGTCAAACTCGCCGCCGGCGACACTGTCCTGGAGTCCGCACTCAAATCCGGGATCGAGGCGCCATATGCATGTCTCGGCGGGGCCTGTGGAACCTGCAAAGCGAAAGTAACGCTCGGATCGGTTGTTATGGATCAGAACTTCGTTCTGTCGAAGGCCGATGTCAAGGATGGTTACGTACTCACCTGTCAGTCGCGCCCGACCACGCCGTCAGTCACCGTGGATTACCAAGGATAGAGCGAGATGCGAACACGTGAGGACAGGGTCACGATCGTGACTGGCGCGTCGATGGTTATCGGTGCGGCGACCACCGAGAAGCTCACACGAGAACGCGCGCTCGTTACGTACGGACGAGCCTGCCGGGATAGGTTGCGCAGTTTGGATCGCGGGCGCGCGCATAGGACCTGCGTGCGAGACAAATCTTCCCTTCGTAGCTTGACCGATCCCAGGGCTGGAAGGCAATCACTCATGGTCGATCTGGCTCTACTGAGAGCGCTGGGCGTGTTCCGTCCACGTCTCACCCCCGTCGAACTAGAGCGCGGCTACGCGCGCCCCGCGGACCTGCTTCCGCACCCGGCAGGCCATTAACTTCAGTGGTCCTCCCTGATGCGCAGTACGCACAAAGATTCCCTATTCACTTTACTGAATTGCGAGTGAGACTTGGCCCCCGCTAGGCGCCCTGATCGCGAAGACGCTCTAGGGCAGGTACATCCATCAGCCCCTTGGACCAAACTGGACGGCAATAGAAACATGACCGAGCAAACAACTGGTACCCATTTCGATGTGCTCGTGATCGGATCGGGATTCGGGGGCAGTGTTACGGCGCTGCGCCTGACAGAGAAGGGATACCGAGTCGGCGTCCTCGAGGCGGGTCGGCGGTTCGCCGACGAGGATTTCGCAGAGTCCACCTGGAATCTCAAGAAGTTCCTGTGGGCACCCAAACTCGGCTACTTCGGCATCCAACGAATTCATCTACTCAACGACGCTGTAGTGCTAGCCGGCGCGGGCGTAGGTGGCGGGTCACTGAACTACGCGAACACTCTTTACAAACCGCCGGCCCCGTTCTTCAATGATCCGCAATGGAAGGACATCACGAACTGGGATGCCGAACTTAGCCCCTTCTATGACCAAGCGCGGCGGATGCTCGGTGTGGTGAAGAACCCACACGAAACCCCGTCTGATCGAGTGATTCAGCAGATCGCCGCGGAGATGGGTGTGGCGGACAGCTATACCTCAACTCCGGTTGGCGTGTATTTCAACCGGCCCGGACGCGTTGACGACGATCCGTTCTTCGGCGGCGTGGGACCCGATCGCACGGGATGTACTGAGTGTGGCCAGTGCATGACTGGGTGTCGGGTGGGGGCCAAAAACACCCTGGTGAAGAACTACATCCACCTCGCCGAGCGCGGCGGCGCCCGGTTCGTTCCGATGACGACGGCTACACGAGTGATGCAGTCTCGCGACGGTGTCTGGGAGGTCCACACGGAGCGGACTGGCGCACTCGTCCGCAAGCGTAGTGTCGTGTACACCGCCGACAACGTGGTGTTCGCGGCCGGCACCTGGGGCACCCAGACCCTGCTGCATCATCTGAAGGACACTGGAGCGCTGGCGGGATTGTCCGACCGCCTCGGGGTGCTCACTCGCACCAATTCGGAATCGATTCTCAGTTCAGTGCGGACGCATGCCGATCCGCGCGAAGACCTCTCCCACGGCATCGCGATCACAAGTTCCATCTACCCGACCCCGGACACCCACGTCGAACCCGTCCGATACGGCCCTGGCAGCAATGTGATGGGCCTGCTGCAAACACTGCTCGTCGACGGCAGCGAGAAGCGCACCCGGCTGGGCGCCCTCCTCAAAGGGATCACGAAGAGTCCATCCAGTCTCAAACTGCTTCTGAACCAAAAGAACTGGGGGCAGCGTGTCCTGATTCTGTTGGTGATGCAAAGTACGGACAACTCGATCACCACTTACACCAAGAAGATTCCAGGGTCGAAGAAGCGGCGTATGGCTTCAAAGCAGGGTCATGGGGCGCCGAGCCCAACTTGGATCCCTAGCGGCAATGATGCCGCGCGGATCGGCGCCGAGAAGCTAGGTGGCGTGGCCGGCGGTACTTGGGGCGACATCTTCAATGTTCCGATGACAGCGCATTTCCTCGGCGGAGCGGCGATTTCCGAGACGCGTGAGACAGGCGTGATCGATCCGTACCACCGAATCCACGGTTACCCTTCGCTGTTCGTCGTCGACGGTGCCGCGATCTCAGCGAACCTCGGGGTTAACCCCGCGCTGTCCATTGCAGCGCAAGCCGAACGCGCCGCAGCGCTCTGGCCCAACAAGGGCGAGAACGATCCTCGACCCGCGCAAGGGTCGCCATACAAGAGGCTAACTCCTGTCGCCCCCATCGCCCCCGCCGTGCCTGCAGGTGCGCCCGGCCAACTCCTTCTTCCGTTCCCAACAACCCGTTCGACCCAAGAAACACTCATCTCAGAGTCGATAAATGAAGCTGGTCGAAAGTAGTTCTTCGCACCCCGTCGTTTCGTGTCTCGCGCTTCGGGCGGAGCACGTGGGCAGGGAACGGGGTGAACAGGATGGAGGAAACCACGCGGGCGGGGCGGAGGTCGTCGAGTGCAGCTGTGAGCCACCTCGTACTCCCGCAGGAAACCTGACGAATGGACAGGTTAAAAGAACACCTCATAGATCTACCACGTATGCGAACCGCACCACTTCTGTCTTCGGGCAGAGGATTTCGCCATGAACTCCCTTCTGCCGTTTCATTCAGAAGCCGACCCGAAATCCGCGTCCGAATCACCGTTCTGGTTGTGGCCCTGCAAGACAGACGGGCATGGCCGGTCACCTACATCTCGTCTTCGGCCGCCCCACGGCATCATTCACGCGGAACTGCGCCGGGTGTGCGGCGGCCCTGCGGGCACATCGTCACCTATGCCCGCCTCAAAACAGGGAGTGAGTCACAGAATACGGCTCGACTTATTGCGATTCCTAGTGACCTCGCCGGAATATCCCACCTATGACCCTTTCGTCCCCGAGAGAACAACAAGGATTTTCATGATCTCGACAGCTTTCTCGGAAACGTTCGGCGTTCGCCACCCCATCGTCCAAGGTGGAATGCAGTGGGTCGGCAGAGCAGAACTCGTCGCAGCCGTTGCCAATGCCGGCGCATTGGGATTCATCACTACGCTCACGCAGCCGACACCGGCCGACCTGGCGAACGAAATCGCCCGATGCCGCGACCTGACCGATCAACCGTTCGGCGTCAACCTCACGATTCTGCCGTCGATCACGCCACCGCCGTACGACGAGTACCGCCAGGTGATCGTCGACTCAGGCGTGAAGATCGTCGAGACCGCAGGTTCCAATCCCGGTCCTCACCTGCCGATCTTCCATGACGCCGGAATCAAAGTGCTCCACAAGTGCACAACAGTCCGGCATGCGGTCAAGGCACAGGATCTCGGTGTCGACGGAATCAGTATCGACGGATTCGAGTGCGCCGGCCATCCAGGGGAAGACGATGTCGCAGGCTTGGTCTTGATTCCAGCGGCCGCAGACAAGATTTCGATACCCATGATCGCTTCCGGCGGCTTCGCTGATGCACGTGGTCTGGTCGCCGCGCTGGCGCTCGGAGCAGACGGCATCAACATGGGTACGCGATTCATGTGCACCACCGAGTCTCCGATCCACCAGAACATCAAAGAAGCCATCGTCGCTGCAGACGAAACACAGACCGAACTGATCTTCCGACCACTGCGCAATACTGCACGCGTGGCAAGCAACATCGTCAGCCGAGAGGTTGTCGACATACTCTCCCGCGGCGGACAATTCGAGGATGTGCGCGACCTGGTAGCAGGAGCGCGTGGGCGAAGCGTCTACGAAACCGGTGATCCCGACGCCGGCATCTGGACGGTCGGCACATCACAGGGGCTGATCCACGACATCCCCACCGTCGACGAGTTGGTCCAGCGCATGGTGTCCGAAGCAGAGGTCATCATCGGGGCACGCTTGCGTTCGATGACCGAACGCGTTTCCGTCTAGGACAGGAGAGCAACCCATGCGTCGAACACTGTTCACAGCCGACCACGAGGCCTACCGAGAGACTGTGCGCGAGTTCATTGCCCGCGAGATCACACCACACTCCGACAGTACTCAAGAAAACGCTCTCGTCGACCGACCAACGCGGCTCGCAAACCGCCGTTTGACAACACGGTACTGAAAGCCTGGTCGTGCTCATAGTGATTGTACAAGAGAAGGATTCGAGAGTATGCGTCTTGAGGATGGGCATCCGACGTTGTTTCGTCAGTTGCATCCAACGCGCAACGTGGGGATCGATCCTGGTTCGGTGACGAACTCGTCGGACGACATGATGTGGTGGCTGTGCCCGGAGGGCCACGAATGGAAGGAGACACCGCGGCAACGCCGGTCCGACATGATGTGGAAGCAGGGCGACATCTACGCGTGTCTGCACTGCATTGCTCCTGGGTGCACCGTGAACAGTTGTGGGCATCGCCGGTTTCAGTCTGGAAAAGACTCCCTTTTTCGAGTGCTCGCGAATCCCTGTGACAAGTGTGAAATCACTGAACGTGCCCGCCGGATCCTCGACCCACAGGCTGGTGATGTTCTGGCTGCGCTCGAGTTTCTCGAAGTCAGCGCGTTGTACGCGCTGTTCTGCAGCCGTGGATCCGAGGTTGTTGAATGGTGGCAGCAGATATTTCCCCTGGTGGAAGCATACTTTGTTCGGATGCTCTGCCTGTACATCGTGATTGACAGGGTGCAGTTTCATGGGCAGCGGAAATGGACGGAAGTGCAGATACTCGGAGCGTGCATGCTTCGAATCCTTACAGCACTACCGCACAGCTGTCACCCGCAGATGTACTCGGCCATACCGGCAGATGCTGGGAATTTCCGTCAGGACTACATGCCGGACGTCCATCCGCACGAGATCAAGTGGGCGTTGAAGAAGGCGGGGTTCGACATTCTCGACGCCCCTTTGGATGGCGACGTCGGGAAACGGATGCAATTCCTTGAGCGACAACGCGTTTCTACGCACTCAGACATGCCCCCAGTCGATCTCACGGGCAGGCACTACCCCGCTTTTGATCACGATTTCGTCGACCGTCAGAAGGGTACATCGACACTGCAGCAACTTCGGCAGATGAAATTCAGCAAGGTGACCAAGGCGGTACGGCTAACGCTGGGTAGTTCGGCGCCCGCCGATGCGGACGATCCGCTAGGACGCGATTACGTCGGGTATTCGCAGGAACTGGCGCCGGAGGAGCTGTGGGAGCGGGCACGTGGGGTGTGGAAGCTGCGCGCTGATCACGTCGCGGCGTCGTCGATCGCCTTGGTTGTCTTCGACCGAAGGGTTGTATTGGTTGCTTCGATCTCAGGTATCGCATTTCATCGCGGCGCTCTGTCCATTGTCGGTGCGCCGATATCTGGTCACGCGTTGATCGGGCATCCAGATCCGCTGCACACGGCGGATCCCTTGGCCCACGGTGTCTTCGGTCTGGGGCAGGTCGGGAACGGAATTGACGTCATTTCAAGCAGATGGGTGGTGGAGCGAGAACCACCCACCACTGCTTACAGTCTTCGACACGAAGGAAAGAACATGTTTGCTGAGCAGTCAGGTTCCGGTGATCGAGCGGGTGACGGCCACGACCGTGCGTTCGGAGGCGCCGCTTCCCTGCCAGTCCCCAATCCCGGACTTGTGGTTCTCCACCGTGCGCAGTGAACTGACGACGCAGATGATGTCGTGCCGTAGTTGTGAGTGGGGTGGCCGCTACCTTGTGGACGGAAAGATCGTCGGGTTTCCGAGTCGTTCACGCCGTCCGAACTCACCCGACCGGTCGACGATTGCCGACGCTACGCCGTCACGTTCAAGCGCAGCGATCTATCAGTCGAGATCAACAGATTCGGCCAGATTGCTCCAAGCCGTCGGCCAGGTCGGAATACGCGTGCTACGGATTGCCGACGCGGTCTGTGCCGAGCGTGCGTCACACCCGAGCTGAGCGGCACGACTCAACATGAGGCCGAGGCGGTGCACCGCATCACGGTCCGCGACAGCATGGCCTGTTCAGATCTCGAAACTGTATCTCTGACCACCGGCTACCCGCCAGCTCGGGGTAGGTGAAATGCCGAAGACGCGCTCACACAACGAAACCCATTCAGATGCAGGCGAGTTCATCGATCTCGTCGCACGGTTGCGTTGATTCGAGCCCCAAACAAGGAAGTCGACAATGTCTACACCTCTTTCACTGCTGCCGGCGGGAGAACGCGGGCCGATGACCGCTGCTAGAAACGTTCTGACTGATTCGTTGATCGGAGAACATGACGAGCTGGTCGAACGAGTTCGCGCTGCGCTGCGAGTCGAGGATTCCGAGAATCGTGCTCTCCGAACCGAAGCGCTTCACAATGAGATGGCCCGCGATGTCGTGCGGATCCTGTCGGCCGTGCGTGGCGGGCGCGCATCGCTGAGAGGCGACGACGTTGCCGACCTCGCGGATGCCGGCGAAGCGTGGGCGAAGGAAGGGGTGCCTGTCGACGAGATGCTTCGCGCGTGGCAGATTGGGGTCGAGGTCGTGATCGGCTACGTTCGGCATCTCGGCTGTCGACGGCCATCGTAAGCTCCCCACTGGCGGCCATTTATGGCGCATTTTGTGGCCATGGTTTCTCCCCGCGTACGGCCAGATAGTTCCCCACCTGCTGTGAGTCAGATTCGGTCCCGGCAAC
>NZ_LPNP01000072.1:0-1308 GCF_019266045.1 Rhodococcus sp. MH15 | reverse complement strand
CCTTGCTGCGAAGCGGTTTGGTGGCCAACAGCGCCAATGCCCACCATCGGTCGACGTGGCGGTACGGGGACAGGCGATCCCAGTCCTCGAAGATCGCCGGCCACCGACGCGCCGGCACTGTGCGAAGCACTGCATACGGGGCTGCGCTCTCGCCGAGCATGCGTTCACCGAAGCCGTGAGAGCGCAGTCGGCGCATCGCGGCAGCTGCTGCGACATCCCGATCCGACCACAGCAAGCAGGTGTCTTCGACAGCAACGCCGCCCCACCGGGCGTGCGGCAGGATGTGTTTGCGGGCCGGGCGACGCAACGGCACCACCAGCGCGATCTCCGACGTCAACGGTGCCGACAAGGTCCGGGCCAGGCGCGGCTGCGTCAGTTCGGTCATCGCCGGCGCGGTGGTGATCAGATGCATTCGGGTTCGCAGCTCCGGCGTCTGATACGCCCACCGGCACGGTGCGCAGAGACCTTTCTCGGTCGGAGCCTTCCACAAGTCGAATGCGGTGAAGGTTCGCGAGATCGCCGACCGCGCGGGCTCGATCGGTGTGTCGGCCTTCGCGCAGCGCGCACACCGCCCCCTCTGCAGTGAGTCCTTCTCAGATGAACGATTCGTCGATGCGAACGCCGCCTCTACGACCTCCACGCACGAGGTCACCTCCTGTAGTTTTTCTTTCATCACGCTNAGTCGGATCGGCTTCGAGGCCGTACATACACAGGAAGATCCGCCCGAAGGGCCGCGTGTGACAACAACGCCAGAAATACTCATCGAGCACCGAGGGAAGCGGCAGAGATATGAGTGGCACCCCTCGCGCGGACGGCCTCGACCTGACCACACTGCGCGCACTGCGGCGCCCACGCCCGAACCTGACCGCGATCAAAGAGCGCATCGAGGAACACCTCGACAACCACGACGGATATCTCGCCTTCTCCGGCGGCAAAGATTCACTCGTCGCCCTGCACCTGACCACAGCGGTCGAGCCGAACATTCCTGTCGTCTTCTTCGATTCGGGGCTCGAATACCCACAGACCTACGACTACATCGCCGACCTCGCCGACGCATGGAACCTCAATCTCGAAGTGCACCGAGCCGACCCACCCCTGCTGACCGTTCTCGCGGACTCCGGCGAATGGGATCACCGCCTGCCCACGCGGGCGACAACGCGTGCACTCCGCGACATTCTCATCGGAGCACCCTCACGCGCGGCCCACCAGGCTCACGGATCGGGCGAGATCTGGGGTGTACGCGCCGACGAATCCGCAAAGGGAACCGGACGCTGGTCGATGTACTACAACGCTCTCCGCGTCCGAATC